>NZ_JADNQO010000017.1:0-139468 GCF_047608665.1 Amycolatopsis sp. cmx-11-51
GGTCCCTCGATGCCACCAAACCCGGTGACACCACCCCCCGGATCATGGGTTCGACTGGGGGACTAAGTCATGCCGGGCCTGGCGACCGCAGCTCCTTGATCAAGAGCCACGAAGAAGGTAACGGGGGGGGTCGGTCAGGAACGAAGGCTCGCCCAGAAGCCGCACCGATGATCGGCGTTGTGGTCGACGGGCCGGATCGCGTCCGACGCCTGGCTCAGCCGAGCGAATCCGTCGGCCGGACACCGCTCACCGACCGCTCGCCGACCGGCCTCGCCCGTTCGAACAAAAGTTCTAAAAATTGTCGGTACCAGGGTGTTCAATGGTCAGGTGAGCACTTCAACGACCGCTGTCTTCGACGTCATCGACGAGGTCATCGCCCCGCTGGCCGCCGAGGTTCCGGAGCGTCCCTCGGTGATGGAGTTCTACGATCCGGAACTCGCCGTGCCACCCGTGCTGGCCGACGAGGAGCCGACTCCAGGGCTCACCCTTGCCGAGGAGGTGGAGCAGTACACCCGGTTCGTCAGCGGAATGGCGGCGATCGGACTCGCCCCCGGCGGTGAGGTCACGCCCGAGGCCGTCGGGCTTTATCGCGCGCTGCGCGGCGGGTTCATCCGCGGCGTGGTGACCGGGGTCTTCCCGGCGCGCCCGGAGCCGTGGGAGGTCCGGTTCTTCGGCGACGAGGACTACACCACGGTGCTGAACAAGCTCGGCAGGCGAGCGCGGCTGCGGTCCGGTTTCCTCAGCGCGCTGCCGGGCTGGGTGTTCGACGGGCTGCCCGACCACCCGACTGGCCCCGGCGAGACCGTGCGCATCCGGACGGACGCGGGCGGGCTGATCCCGCTGGGGGCCCGTGAGGCCGTCGAGGTGATCCGTGAGGGTGCTTCGCGGCCGCGTCACGGCACCGTCCTGGTCGATCTCGCGGTGCGGAACTCGATTCTCGCCGAGTACCCGCACGGCGCGTTCGGCCTGGTGGACAACGACCTCGGCCGGTACCAGTTCAGCGCGGCGATGGACGCCGACGGCAGCTGGACGCTCACCTGGGGTCCGGCCAGCCGGTCGATGGCCGAACAGTGGATCGTGAAGGCGGTGCAGAACCATGCGTGAGGCGACGACGGTGAAGGAACTGATGAAGCGCGCCGCCGAGCCGGTGCTGCGCGCGGTGCCCGAGCGCCGGAGTGTGTACCTGGGGTACGACCCGGAGATCACCGACGACGAGATCCGCCGCCTGTGCCCGTCCTACGACGGGCCGGCGGATCTCGTCACCCAGGCCGAGCGGTACGCAGCCAAGGCGGCGATGCTCGAAGAGGCCGGGCTGATGGAGAACGGCGAGATCCATCCCGCCGCGATCCAGATGCACGGCGTGATGCTGCGGGGTTCGGTGCGAGGCGTCCTCACCGGCGTCTTCGCGTCCGCGCCCCGCGCGGTACGGGTCGATTGCTACGGCGACGGGCACCAGGCGGTCGTCTGGCGGATGCGGTCGGGACGGCGGACCACGTTCAGCCTGAGCGACTTCGGCGAACTGGGCTCCCGCGTGTTCGGCGGGCTCCCGCACGTCCCGGCAGGTGAAGTGGCCCCGATGCGCATCCGGATCGACGAGCACGGTGTGCCGCTGCCCGGCCAGGACGAAGAAGTCGGCCTGGTCGGCGACACACTGATTAGGCCGCGAACCGGGACGGCGATCCTCGATCTGGTCGCCTTCGGCGGGCTGAACGCCGAGTACCCGGACTACGGATTCGTGATCGTCGACAACGATCTGGGGAGGTTCGTGTTGTACGCCGCCCCTTCCGAAGGGTGGCTGATGTTCGGTGGAATGGACCGCCCGGCACTGGCGGGCTGGCTGCACGAGGCGGTGGACTTGAGCCGGACGTAGCCGCAATTCATGCGATGACTCGGGGGAGGGCGGGCGATGGACCTGGACCGGCGCGCGGCGGACGCGTGGTTCCGGCGGCGAGGGCTGCCGATGGTCATCCACCGGCGAAGGCGCGGCGCGGGCATGTTGCGCCGGTCGACGCCGGGACTGGTCTTCCTGTGCCTGCTCGACCTGCTGCTGGCCGGGTTGCTGAAGCTCCTCGACGTGCCCCAGGACGTGCTCGAAGCCAGGATGCGTGACAGCGGCCTCGCCTACGTCCTCGGCGTACTGGCGTTGACGTTCGCCGTGGTCGTGGTGCCGGTGGTCGGCGGGCGCCTGATGGCGAAGCTGCTCCGGGCGCTGCACCGCACCCGGGTTCGGCTGGCCGTCATGGTCGCGACGATCGGGTTCTGGGTGTCAATGCTGCCGCTCGGCGAGCGGCTCACCGGACTGGTGCCGTGGAGCGACCCGCTGTGGCGCGCCGTGCTCACCAACCTGGCCGCGCTGGCCGTGCTGATGCTGCTGGTGCGGATCGGGGTCGGCTCGATCCTGACCTGGGCGGCGCGGAGCGCGGTCGCGCAGGTCAGGGCCATCGGCACGCTCGCGTCGCGGGCGTTGCCGCTGCTCCTGCTGGTGGTGATGTTCAGCTTCTTCACCGCCGAGCTGTGGCAGGCCGTGGAACGCCTGAGCCCGGGACGGTTGTGGCTGGTGGTCGGCTTCCTCGTCGTGATCGGAGCGGTGTTCCTGGCGTCGATGCTGTCCGACGAGATGAAGGAGCTGATGTCCTGGACCCTGGAACCCGGGGCGGCCGTCCTGCGCGGCACGCCGTTCGACGACGACTCTCCGCCGCCCGGCCGTCGTGTGCCGGCGAAAGCCACTCTTACGAAGACAGAGCGGCTGAACATCGGCCTGGTGCTGTTCTTCGCCCAGGCGGTGCAGATCGTGGCGTTCGGGGTACTGGTGTTCGCCTTCTTCATCGTGTTCGGGGTGCTGATCCTCCGGCCGGAGGTCGTGACGGAGTTCGCAGGCCGTGAATCGGCGCCCGGAACACTGCTGGGTGTCCCCCTCCCGGTGAGTTCCGCCCTCATCAATGTCTCCCTTTTCCTTGCGGTTTTCTCCGGTTTGTACTTTGCCGCTTCAACCGCGACAGATGCCCGGTACCGGCGTTCTTTCTTCGAACCTTTGCTGGAGGATGTGAAGATCAGCCTTGCCGCGCGTGACATTTATCTGGCCCATTGGGCGGATGTGCGCCGAACCGAGGTGGTTACCCTGGAAGCAGAGGACATTCCCTAGTGAGGTGGTCACCATGAGCGGGAAGGGCGAAGCCCCCTTCTTCGATGCCCCCGAGTTCGTGAAAGGCGACGGCACTCAGGCAGATCCTCCAGGCGACACCTTCACCGACCCGATGTCCGGGCTGGTCACGACCAATACAGTGCCGCCATCGGACCCCTCGGCCGAGGCCGGGGACGATCGCCTGCCCATCCCCGGACCGGTCCAGCACGACCCCGAAGTCGTGAGCCGGATGGTCAACGCGGCGATGCTGGCGGACGAACAACCCGCCAGGACACCCGGCGGTGAGCAGTCCGCCCTCCTTCCGCCCGTGGGGATCGTCAGCACGGTCGGTGAGCAAGGCGTTACGCCGATCGGGATCCTGCCCCAGCAGCGCACGTGGCCGTCGAGGCCGCCGCAGCTGCTTCGTCAGCCTCGCCGGATAAGGCAGGAAGAGCCGGTCGAGGTCGATGAAGAGGCCGAGGTCGAAATCCGGCGAGCCAAGCGTTCGATGCAGCTTCCGAGGCTCGGCAAGCCGTCGTCGAACACCACCGGTGTGATGATCGCGATCGCGCTCATGATTGTCTTCGCGGTCCTCGCTATTCAGCTGCTGGCCAGCCTGTTCAACAGCATCGCGGGGATCTTCGGGTAACCCGTCCGGCGGTAGCGCCGGACGGGGCCGTCCATCTCGACGTCACCCATCGGGATACCCTGGCCATACGGTCGGGGGACTCGGCGTACACCCGGGTTGTTCGGCGCCGCGTGACTAGTGGGGTGGGCGTATCAGCGAGGGCGTGCAGTCAGTGCCCGAAGCGGGCACGGGTGGATCTTCGAGCCGTGACGCCTCCACCATCCACCGCGCGCGGCGGGTGCTGGCGATCAAGCCGTTCCGCCGGCTTTGGGGTGTCAGCTATCTGTGCAGTGTCGCGGACTGGCTGAACCTGCTCACGCTGACCGGTCTGGTCACCAAGCTGACCGACAGCTATGCCGCGCAGAACTTCGCGTTCGTCGGTGTCGTGCTGACGTCGCTGCTGCCGGGCCTGCTGTTCGCCCCGCTGGGGGGGCTGCTCGCCGACCGGTTCGACCGGCGCAAGGTGATGGTGCTCTGCGACCTCGGCCGGTGCGGATTCCTGCTGTCGATCGCGTTCGTCGGCACGCCGTGGTGGGTGTTCGCCGGGAACTTCCTGGTCGGCTGCTGCGCGATGATGTGGATCCCGTCGAAGGACGCGGCGGTGCCGAACCTGCTGCGCCGCCCGGACCAGGTCGAGACGGCCAACCAGCTCGGCATGGTGATGACCTACGGCCTCGCGGTGATCACCGCGGCCGGGGCGAACGCCCTGCTCACCGGTAGCAACACCACGTTCCACTTCTTCCAGGGCGATGCCCAGCTCGGCATCGCGAAGGTCGCCGTCGTCATCACCGGCCTGCTGTACCTGACCAGCGCGATCGTGATCGCCACCCGGATTCCCGAGCTCTCGCTGCGCAACGTCCACACGGTCGAGAAACCCAAGGTCAAGGCGGCGGACGAGGAGAAGTTCGGCTTCCGCCAGATGATCTCCGACGGCGCCCGCTTCGTGCGGACGACGCCGTTGGTGCGCGGGCTGATGATCGGCGCGTTCGGCGCGTTCGCCGCCGGTGGCGCGGTGATCGGTTCGGCCAAGCCGTACTCGTCCAGCCTGCTCGGCGGTGACGCGGCGTTCAACCTCCTCGTCCTCGCCGTCTTCCTCGGGCTCGCCACCGGGATGGCCGTTGCTCCGAAGCTCGCCCGGCGGCTCGCGCACGACCGGTTGTTCGGGATCTCGATCGTCGCCGCGGGCCTGTGTCTCATCGTCGTCGCGCTGTCGCCGCACCTCGCCGTTTCGCTGGTCGCGGTCGCCGCCGTCGGGGTGTGGGCTGGGACGGCGTTCCTGACCGGTGTCACGATCATCGGTTCGCGGATCGAGGACGACATCCGCGGCCGGATCAACGCGATCTACCAGTCGTTGATGAAGATCGTGCTGTTCGGCTCGACGGTGCTGGTGCCGGTGCTGATCAGCGCGGTCCAGCAGACCGAGCTCACCTTGTGGGGCGGCACGATCACGATCGACGGCACCCGGCCGGTGATGATCGGCGGTGGTGTCCTGGCGTTGATCGCGGGCCTCGTCGCCTACCGGCAGATGGACGACAGGCGTGCCGAGCCGATCCTCGCCGATCTCCGCAACGCCTTGCGGCGCAGCCCGCGCCGCGTCAACGGGCTGCTGATCGCGCTCGAGGGCACCCGGGCCATCAACACCGAGACCCAGGCCGCGCGGCTGGCCGAATGGCTGCGCACGGGGACGCGTCCCGTTGTGCTGGCCGCCGACCCGGCCCTGGACGACCAGCGGCTCGCGAAGCTGCTCTCCGGCGCTTCGCTGACCGGTGCGCGGGCGCAGGCGCTCGCCGCCGCCGCGGTGCGGGCGGACATCGTGGAACGGGACATCCAGCCCGCGCTCGACGCCGGTTCCGTCGTGGTGATGGAACGGTTCGTGGACTCGCCGCTGGCGCATCTGTCCGCGGTCGCCGGGTTGGACAGCCAGGAACTCGAAGGGCTCGCCGACTGGGCGACCAACCGGCTGCGGCCGGACATCACCGTCCTGCTCGACGCCGATCCCGGCACGGTGATGCGGAAGTCGGAGTCGCTGGACGCGCAGTGGCGGGTGCAGCATCTGCTCACGGAAATGGCCGCCGCGGACCCGGACCGGTATGTGGTGGTCGACGCGGACGGTACCGAGGACGAAGTGAGCGACCGGGTGCGGACCGCGGTTCGCGCGGTGCTCGTCGGCAGGCTCGCCGGGCTCGCTCCGGTGGAGGAAAAGGTCGAGGCGAGATGACGGAAACCCCTGTGCTGATCGGTGTCTGGAAGCAACTCGTCGGCCAGGAACCCGCCGCGCGCATCCTTTCTTCGGCGTCGACGGCGGCCGCGCGGATCATCGAGAACCAGCCTGTCGCGCCAGGGGCGATGACCCACGCGTGGCTGGTGACCGGTCCGCCGGGTTCGGGTCGCTCAACCGCCGCGAGAGTGTTCGCGGCGGCGTTGCAGTGCAGCACCGGCCTCGGTTGCGGCGAATGCCCCGGTTGTCGCACCGTGCTCGCCGGCACGCACGCCGACGTCAAGCTCGTCGCGCCGGAAGGCCTTTCGATCTCCGTCGCCGAAATGCGTTCGCTGGTGCAGTCCGCCGCTCGCCTCCCGACCACCGGGCGGTGGCAAGTGGTGGTCATCGAGGACGCCGACAGGTTGACCGAAGGCGCGTCGAACGCGTTGCTGAAGGCCGTCGAGGAGCCGCCGGAACGCACGGTGTTCCTGCTGTGCGCGCCGTCCGATCACCCGGACGACGTCTCGGTGACGATCCGCTCGCGGTGCCGCCTGGTCACCCTGCGGACTCCGCCCGCCGAGGCGATCGCGCGGGTGCTCGTGGAACGGGACGGCATCGATCCCGAACGCGCGCGGTGGGCCGCGTCCGTCTCGAGTGGACATGTCGGCCGTGCGCGGCGGCTCGCCACCGATGAGGCGGCCCGGCAGCGGCGGGCGACGGTGCTGCGGATCCCGCTCGGCCTGCGTCGTCCGTCCGATGTGTTCACTTGTGCCGATCAGCTGATCAGCGCGGCCGAGGCCGACGCGGGTGAGGAGAGCAAGGTCCGCGACGAGGCCGAACGGTCCGAACTCCGCACCGCGATGGGCGGTGACGGCATCGGAAAGGGTGTCTCGGGCGCGAAACGTGCCGCCGAAGCCGCGGTGAAGCAGCTCGAGAAGCGCCAGAAGTCACGCGCGACCCGAACCCAGCGGGACACCCTCGACCTCGCGCTGGTGGACCTCGCCGCGTTCTATCGGGACGTGCTGGTGACCGCGAGCGGCGCGGGCGCGACGCTGAACCACCCCGACCACTCGTCGGAAATCGCGCAGGCCGCCTCCGCCTGGGCGCCGGACTCGATCCTGCGCCGACTCGAAGCCGTGCTGGAATGCCGCGACGCCATCGACCTGAACGTGAAACCGCGGATCGCCGTCGAAGCCATGGTTACCACCCTGCGCCAAGGCTGATGCGCCTACCCCACCCCCCGCCCGTCCCAAGGGGGGCGACCCCGAGTCCAGTCTACCGGGGTGGAGGGCGGAAAAGTGCTGGTGGCGGGAGTTGTCCACAGGTTGGGGTGGTTGTGGACAAGCGCTGTGGGTAAGTGAAGGAGATTCGGGTGGGGCGTGATGGGAGCCTTCGCCGCATAGGACGCGGTGAAGGGAGCTTTCGCCGCGTCGCATGCGGGGAAAGTCCCCTTCAGCCAGCATCGTGACCGCGCGCGAATGCCGAGTTTGGGACGCTCAGCGTCTCCAATGAGGCATTGGGGACATGGCCGACCTGGTCGAAGCGAAGGGGACCTTCACCGCAGCAAAGCGGCGAAGGTCCCCGTCAGCTACAGGCGCGACTGAAGGCGGTACGAACGGGCCTCCCACGCGGGGGCAAGGCGCGAAAGGACCGTTCATCGCGTTTAGTCCTCCGAGCGCGGCCGCGGCGAAGGCTTGAAGCCCGGCGAGCCCTTCGGAGAGACAGGAACCACCGAAAGCCGCCGCCGTCCCGGCATGGCCGCCACGAGGACGACACCGATCAGCAGCATCGCGGTACCCGCCCAGAACATCGGCACCGTGTCGTACGCGCCGTTGGTGTAGGCCAGGTTCTTGACCGGGCCCTTCGGCGCCGCGCCACCGTTGTTGCCCGCGGGCGGCGGGGTCACGGTGCCGCATTCGACGCCGCCGGCCGGTGCGTGCGCACGGGCGATCTGCTCGCCGAGCGAGATCTGTGCCAGCGACGACGGCAGGTTCTTCGCGGCCTCCGGCGGCAGCGCCTTCTGCAGCGCGGTGGTCGGCAGGATCTGCAGATCCAGCAGCCGCGCCGAGGCGCCCAGCTGGTAACCCTTGAACGGCGAGGTCGTGTCGCTCGACTTCTGGTTCAGCCCGGCGATCGACAGCTTCAGCACCCCGAGGTCGAGGGTGAGCCCGTTCCCGGCCTCGCCGCCCGGAAGCTGCTTCGTGGCACCGTTCAGCATCTCGGCGAGACCGCCGATGACCGGCACGTTCTTCAGCTGTTCGAAGCCCGGCACCTGCTTGAGCGACGGCAGCGGGATCCCGACCGGGATGTCCTTGGTCGGGTTGTTCGCGTCGAGGGTGAACAGCACCTTGTCGCCGCGCACGATCTGCAGCACCGGCGCGGTGTACTCGACCTTCGACGTCTTCTTGTCGCCGGTCGAGGTGACCCGCAGCGTCGGCTGGCTGGCGACCTTGATCGTCAGGCCGAGCGGTGTGCCCTTCAACAGTTCGATACTGGCCGCCTGCAGGGTCGACGTCGATTCGACGGCCTTGTTCTTCGTACCGGGAATGTCGACCAGCCGCACGGTCGACCGCGACGACAGCGTGTTCGGCAGGCTCAGCACGGCGCCCTTGCCGTCGCTGCTGGCGCTGGTTCCCGAAAGGAGCCCGCCCAGATTCGCAAGCGGGCCCGGAAGCCCCTTGAGACCGGCTTGGAGCTGCTCGCTCGCCTGGGTCAGCTGCTCGGCGCCCGGGATGTTCGGGATGGTCGGCAGCAGCGCGAGGTTCGCGATCGACGTGCTCGAGTCGGCGATCGTGCCGACGCACGGCCCGAGCGTCGGGCTCCAGCGCGCGTGCGCCTCGCCGTTCAGCAGGCCGAGGTTGAACAGGGGGTTCTTCGGCGCGTTGAGGCCGCCGCTGATCGGTTTCGGGTTGTCCGGCAGCGCCGTCTGCACGAGGCTGCCCGGCGTCTGCGGCGCGTTGCCCGCGGCCGACAGGCCGAACGGCGACGACTGCGCGATCGACTTCTCGTAGCTCAGGTAGGCCTCGGAGTTGGCCTGCGCGCTGGAAAGCCCCATCCCGGCTTCGAGCGCGGACTGCTTCGGCAGCAGCTTGTCCGCTCCGGGCAGGATGGCGCTCGTCGGCACCGCGTTGGGTAGCAGCCGGAGCACACCGAGCGCCGCACCCGCGTCACCCACCGCCTTCCCGAGCGGCTGCGGGCCGATCGGCGCCGACATCGGCGGCTGCCCTGGATGGGCCGGATCGGGGATCGGCGTGGTCGGGATGTCCTGGGCGATCGCCGGAGCCGCGGTCAGCAGAAGCAGAGCCGCGGCGGCCGGGAGCGCCAGCACACGGGGCAGTCGTCGCCGCATGAACAGGTCCTCCAGTGGGGAAGGCCGATCTTGGGGACTGAGACCGGCGTCATAGGACCTAACGACGGTGGCCCCGGAAGGTGACGTTCAACCCCTCCGCTACACTGGTCATCGTCATCGGGTGCGAGCCCGATGTCTGCCGCCTTAGCTCAGTCGGCCAGAGCGATTCACTCGTAATGAATAGGTCAGGGGTTCGATTCCCCTAGGCGGCTCCGCAGGTCAGGGCCCCATTCGGACACTCCGGATGGGGCCCTGACCCGTTTCCGGGACAAGCCTCGAACCCGAAACGAAAATTCACCCGTTGGTGTCGTCCGCGAGGAACATCCGTGACAGCGAAGTGCCCACTCCGGTGAGGTGCTCGACGAGCGTGTCCGCGTCGGCGTCGAGAGCGCCGGAGCGCCACGCGAGCATGATCTCGACGAAGCCCCCGATGCCCAGCAGGACGTTGACCCGGAACTCCAGCCCGTTCACGTCGGGCTTCAGATGCGGCCGGGCGAGTTCGATCAGCAGATCGGTGGTCTCCTGGACGGTTTGCCGCCGTAGTTGCTCCAGCACCGCGCTGCCCGCGTGGTCGCCGAACAGGATCTGCGCTCGGGCCGGTTCCTCCTGCACGTGATGGACGACAACGTCCAGCGCGGCGCGAAGCTGTTCCAAGGCGGGTTGCTCGATCCGGGAGGCGACAGCGTCGAGGATCATGCGAAGGGTCTCGTCGCGGACCTGTTCCCAGGCGGTGGCGAGCAACGCGTCGCGGTTGGCGAAGCTCTCGTAGAAGTACCGATCGGTCAGGTTCGCCCGCGCGCAGACGCCTCGCATGGTGACCGCCGCCCAGCCCTGTTCCTGCCAGATGTCCAGTGCGGCGCCGAGCAGGGCGAGCCGTCGTTCGGCTCGGCGCTCGTCGGCGGTTTTGCCGCTGTAGCGGCGGGACGCGGTCACTTCTCCATCTTGACAGCAGGTGCCCTCGGATTCATTCTGAGGGCATGCGACCGCAGAATGGCCTGCGACCTGCCATGGCCGCCGCGCTGACGTCCGCTTTCGTGCGGCCGATCGCCAACGCGATCCCGGCCAACCGGGCCGGGATCAGGTTCTCCCGCGCCTTCATCGCCACGAGTTTGTGGCTGGCATCGCCGCCCTTGAAGGGGAGCCGCGTCGAGCCCGGTGTCCACGGCGAGTGGGTTCGTGGCCCCGAAGTGACCGACGCCGACAGCGTGGTCCTCTACCTCCACGGCAGTGGCTACGCGCTCTGCTCGGCCCGCACGCATCGCGGGCTGACCACGCGGGTTTCCGCGGGCACCGGGCTGCCGGTCTTCGCCTGCGAGTACCGGCTCGCGCCCCGGCATCGCTTCCCTGGCGCCGCAGACGACGTCCGTGCGGCGTACGACCGGCTCGTCGGCCAGGGGTATCGGCGGATCCTCGTCGCGGGCGACTCCGCGGGCGGGCATCTCGCGGTCGACCTCGCCGCGCAGCTGATCAGGGAGAACCGTGAACCGCCCGCCGCGCTGGCGCTCTTCTCGCCGCTGTTCGACGTGACGTTCTCCATGGCCGCCGAGCGGGAACGCATGCGGCGCGACCCGATGATCTCCGCCGCCGCGGCCGCTCGGCTGGTCGGTCTGTACACAGTGGACGCCGATCTCGCGTCCGCGCGGCTGCGGTTCGCTTTCGACGACCTCAACGGGTTCCCGCCGACGATCATCCAGGCCGGTGGCCTCGAAATGCTCGCTGCCGACGCCATCGAGCTGGCCAGAGCCCTGCGCCGCACCGGGGCGGACTGCGAACTGGACGTGGTCCCCGGCCAGATGCACGTCTTCCAGGCATTGACCCGGTTCATCCCGGAAGCGGCACCGGCGATGGAGCGGGCCTGCCGGTTCCTGACCGAAAATCTTCCAACGACCCTGAGGAAGGCATCGTGACGAAGCGGACTCACGGAGCGCACGCCGTCGTCACCGGAGCGGGCAGCGGGATCGGGAAGGCGATCGCGACGGAACTCGTCCGGCGGGGAAGCCGCGTCGTCTGTGCCGACATCGACCTCGCGTCCGCCGAGGAGACCGTGGGGGAGCTCAAAAGCAAGGGCGAGGCGGTCGCTGTCGCCTGCGATGTGTCCACTGTGGACGAGGTCGCCGAACTCGCGAGCCAGGCCCGCTCCTGGCTCGGCCGGGACCCGGACCTCGTCGTCAACAACGCCGGGATCGGCGCCGGCGGCAAACTCGTGGGGGAGAGCCCGCTGTCCGACTGGCAGCGGACCCTCGGCGTGAACCTCTGGGGCGTGATCCACGGCTGCCACACCTTCGTTCCCGCCATGCGGGCGGCGAAGGCGGGCGGTGTCATCAACGTCGCCTCAGCCGCGGGCTTCACCGCCGCGCCGAGAATGGCGGCCTACAACGTGAGCAAGGCCGGGGTCGTCAGTCTGTCGGAGACCCTGGCCGCAGAGTTGTCCGGCACCGGCGTCGCGGTCACGGTGCTGTGCCCGACTTTCGTCCGTACCAACATCTTCGGTGGCGAACTCATCGACCCCGGAGCGCGCGGCCTCGCGCAGCGGGTCTCCGATCTGGTCGGCTTCTCGCCGGAACGCGTCGCGCGGACGACACTCGACGCCCACGATCGCGGGCGGCTATACGTGGTGCCTCAGCCCGACGCTCAGCTTCTCTGGCACGCCAAGCGTTTCATGCCCGTCCCGTACACGCGGATCACCGGTCTCCTCGGCCGGTTCCTGCCAGCCGAAAAGGAGAAGTGATGGCCTACGACTTCGCCGCGATGCTCCAGACCATCAAGGACAAGCAGTGGTCGCTGGCCGACATCGACTGGGACGCGCCCGGCGCGGAGACGATGACCGACGAACTGCGCGCCAAGATGCGGCCGTTCATGGCCGACCTCGTGTGGATCGAGCACGTCGGCGCCCGCGGGTTCGCCTCGCTGGCCAAGAAGGCGCCGACGCCGGTGATCCAGGAGATCTATCGATATTTCCACGCTGAGGAACAGAAGCACGCCAACGCGGAACTGGCGTTGATGAAGCGCTGGGGCATGCTCGACGAGGACGGGTCGATGCCCGAGCCGAACATCAACGTCAAGCTGGCCATCAAGGTCCTCGACGACTACGGCGACTCGCTGCCGTTGACGGCGCTGGCCACCCTCATTCCGCTGCTGGAGTGCGCGTTGGACGGCGCGCTGGTGAAGTTCCTGCTGGACGAGGTCTCCGATCCGGTGTGCCATCAGGTGTTCCGGCACATCAACTCCGACGAGTCGCGGCATATCACCGCCGATTTCGAGGTGCTGGAACTGATCGGCGCCGGACCGACGCACAAACTGCTCACCGAATCCATCGGCTCGCTCAAACCCCAGATCGTGCTGGGCCTGATCGTGGTGTTCGTCCCGCTGATCAACAAGATGCGGGACAACATCGTCGCGATGGGGTTGCCGGAGAAGAAGCTGTACAACGCCGTGAAGCGGTTCTCCACCATCGGCGGCCGCGGCGAGTTCACCAAGCGCGTCCCGGCGTACCACGTGCTCAAGGCGCAGGCGGCGATGATCGTCGACCGCTCGCACGTCTACCACCGGCTGCTGGCCGACCCGATGGTGAAGGTGACCCGCCTGATCCCCGCCCGGCTGCTGGGAAAGCCGCAGTCGTGGACCGAGGAGATCACCCACGAACCGGTCGCGTCATGACGTTGGGCGCGTTCCGGGGCGAGGTCCTGCGCGGCACCGAATGGTTCGGGCACGACTTCGCCGGGCAGCGGGTCGCCGTCGTCGCTCCCGGCCGCGAGGCGGCGCAGATCGTGCCCGAGGTGGCGGCCACCGCGCGTTCGGTGAAGGTGTTCCAGGAGGAACCGGACTGGGTGGTGCCGATGGCAATCCCCGGGCCGGACGTCCTCGGCATCGCCGTCGCCCGCGTTTTCCTGCGCTGGCAGGTGAAAGACCCCTGGATCCGCAGACTGCTGACGCCGGACCGCCGATTCGGCTCGCGGCGTGCGGCGCCGGGCCTCGGCTACTACGGGGCGCTGCGGCGGCCTGGCTGCAAGCTCATCACCTGGCCGGTCTACGCCTTCGCGCCCCACGGAATCCGCACCGCTGAAGGCATCGAGCACCAGGCCGACGTCGTCGTGCTCGGTGCCAGTTCGTTTTTCGCTCTGGAAGGAAGTCCTGGATGACCCCCGACCACGAGATCGCGATCATCGGCGGCGGCTTCTCCGGTATCGGCGCCGCGATCCTGCTTCACAAGGCCGGCTTCGACGACTTCCTGATGCTGGAAGAGGGCGACGGCGTCGGCGGCGCGTGGCACTGGAACACCTATCCCGGTGTCGCCGTCGACATCCCGTCGTTCAGCTATCAGTTCTCGTTCGAGCAGATCTCCGGCTGGTCGCGGGTCTACGCGCCGGGCCGCGAACTGAAGGCCTACGCCGACTTCTGCGTCGACAAGTACGACATCCGCCGCCGCACCCGCCTCGGGTCGAAGGTCGTCGCCGCGACCTTCGACGACGAAACGCACTTGTGGCGCCTCGAAACCGCCGACGGCTGGTCGATGACGGCGCGGTTCGTCGTGGGTGCCACCGGCGTGCTCACCCAGCCGAAACCGCCGGACATCGACGGGCTCGCCGACTTCCGCGGCACGGTCATGCACACCGCCCGTTGGGACCACACCGTCGACCTGCGCGGGAAACGCGTCGCCGTCGTCGGGACCGGGGCTTCGGCCGTGCAGGTCATCCCGTCCATCGCGCCGGAAGCCGGGCATCTGACGGTGTTCCAGCGGACGCCGATCTGGTGCCTGCCCAAACTGGACGCCGCGCTGCCGGGGCCGGTGCGGCTCGCGATGCGACGGCTGCCCGGGGCGAAACGGCTGTCCCGGCTGGCCAGCCAGACGCTGGTCGAGCTGACCTTCCCGCTGGCCGCGCACTTCCACAAGCTCCTGCCGACGGCCGGGGCAGGCGAGCGGATCGGGCTCGCGCACCTGCGCCGTGCCGTGAAAGACCCGG
The DNA here is from genome assembly GCF_047608665.1 of Amycolatopsis sp. cmx-11-51. Taxonomy (NCBI): domain Bacteria; kingdom Bacillati; phylum Actinomycetota; class Actinomycetes; order Pseudonocardiales; family Pseudonocardiaceae; genus Amycolatopsis; species Amycolatopsis sp. cmx-11-51. Next base: position 14,260 of record NZ_JADNQO010000017.1, read on the forward strand.
TGATCCGCAAGAAGCTCACCCCGCGTTATGCCCTGGGCTGCAAGCGCCCGAGCTTCTCCAACGAGTACCTGCAGACGTTCGACCGCGACGACGTCACGCTGGAGACCACGAGCATCGACGCGATCACCGAATCCGGCGTGCGCACCGCCGACGGCACCGTGCATCCGGTCGACGTCCTGGTGCTGGCGACCGGGTTCAAGGTGTTCGAGAAGGGCAACATGCCGGCCTTCCCCGTGCGCGGGGCGGGCGGGACCGACCTGGAGAAGTTCTGGGAGGAGAACCGGTTCCAGGCCTATCAGGGCGTGAGTGTCCCTGGCTTCCCGAACTACTTCACCATTCTCGGGCCGTATGGCTACAACGGTTCCTCGTACTTCAACCTGATCGAGACCCAGACCGCGCACATCGTGCGGTGCCTGCGCAACGCGCGCAAGACCGGCGCGACGCGGGTGGAGGTCACGAACGAGGCCAACGACCGGTACTTCCAGCGCATGCTGGACCGCCGCAAGCACCAGGTGTTCTTCCAGGACAGCTGTTCGCGCGCCAACAGCTACTACTTCGACGCGAACGGGGATGTGCCCTTCCGCGCGTCGCCGACGCTGGAAACGATGGTGACGAGCCGGTTCTTCGACCTCGACGACTACGCCTTCGCGGACGGCCGGTGAACACTGGCTGAAGTCCGCCTTCCCCGGCCTGGCCGAGCCTTAAGTTCGGTTCCCCGAACCGACGGAGGCTGGTCTTGGAAGGCTTTCCCTGGGACGTCCTGCTCGCGGTGATCGGGATCGCCGTCCCTGCCGCCGCGTTCTTGTGGGAGTTCGTGCTGGTCGGCCGCAAACGGCTCGGCTATCGCGTGCAGATGGACACCCCGACGGCGTCCGAGCGTGGCTTCGCGCCGACCGCCGACGCGCTGGCGCAGTTGCAGCACGAGAACGGCGAGCGGCTCGTCGACCCGTCGTTCGTGCTGCTGCGCATCGAGAACAGCGGCACCACCGACATCGACACCGACGACTACGCGGTCAACGAGAACGACCGTGTCGGCGTCCGCGTGAAATTCCCCGGCCGCACCGTCGCCGGGATGGTGGTGACCGAACTCAGCTCGCCGCATCTGCACGAATGTTTCGGCGACGACTCCGGTTTCGGCGCACGCGACGAGAATCCCGAACGGCCGGTCGGGGTGATCGACCTGCCGAGGGTGCCGTTGAACCGCGGCGCGCACTACAAGATCCTCGCCGTGCTCGACCGGATCCCGAACGGCTCGACCGACGATTTCGACGACCCCCAGGTCGTCGGCGAGATCAAGGGCGGCACCCTCCGCGAGACCAAGAGCCGTACGGGGCCGACGGGTTCGGTGATGGCGTTGATCCTTTTCCTCGTGGTGGTCAGCATCTTCCAGCTGACCCGGTCGCTGGTCTTCGACGAGAAGCCACCGCCGCTGGACTGCGCGTCCGGGAAGCTCGTGATCACCGGATCGACGGCGTTCGCGCCGGTGCTGAAGGAAGCGACGGCGTCATACGCGAAGACGTGCCCCGGAGCGTCCTTTTCGTTCGACAGCAGGGGAAGCGCGGAAGGGCTCGGCAGCCTGAACCAGGCCGGGAACGACGGAACGCTGGCGTTCTCCGACGGCGCCAAGGGGGAGGGCTTCCCGCAACTGCTGCCGCGTCCGGTCGCGTTCTCCCTGTTCACCCTCGTGATCAACTCCGAAGCCGGCGTCCAGGACCTTTCGCTCGCACAGATCCGCGACGTCTACGACGGCAAGATCGCGAACTGGAAGGAGATCGGCGGCAAGGACCGGCCGGTCCGGCTCGTCGACCGGCATTCCGACTCCGGCACGCGGCGGACGTTCGAGGTCCGGATCCTGGACGGAAAGCGTGAGCCGGGCGACAACTCCGATGACTGCCTCAAGCAGGCGCCGGGCACCCAACCGGGTGTGGTGCGCTGCGCGAAGCCGTCCACGAACGACGTCCTCGACGCGATCGCGCGGGTGCCGGGCGCGCTCGGTTACAGCGAACTGGGCGCGGCGACGAAACGTGAGGACGTGCTGCCGGTCCGGATCGACGGCCATCAGGCGACCCTGGAGGGCGCGATCCACGCGGCGTACCCCTTCTGGGAGACGGAGTACGCGTACACGTTCGGCGAGCCGAAGGCCGACTCGCTCGTCGCGAGCTTCCTGCGGTACCTGACCAACCAGGTCGGCAAGGACGTCGTCCGGTCACACGGGCACCGGCCGTGCGCCGAACTGGCGAACCCGGTGCTCTGCCGTCCGGGCGCGTGACGAGCCCCCTGTCCTGGCGTCGCGAAAGCCACTTTCGGGACATCAGACGTCGCGAAAGTGGCTTTCGCGACACGTTCGACGGGGGCGGAGGCCGGCCGTTTACGGTGCTCGTCCGCCGAGGTAAGTGAAGGCCCCCTTCATGTACCTGGAAGGGGGCCTTCACGCGCGAGCAGGGTCAGGCGGGCGGCCTCAGGGTGACGACCGTGGCGCTGGTCTCGCCGCGCGGCGTCCGGTACTTGATCTCGTCGCCCTCCTTGGCGCCCACGAGCGCGAGGCCGAGCGGGCTGTCCGAGGTGACCGTGGCGGCGTCGGCGTCCTCGCCCGGGATCGTGACGATGTGAAGCTCGTCTTCGTCGCCGTCGGAGAACCTGAGGGTGACGGTGGTGCCGTCGGGGAGCAAGCCCTTGCTGTTGCGGCCGCCGTGCTCGAGCTTCGCGGCGACGTCGGCGATGCGCCGGTCGAGGTAGGCGGCGGCCTCCGCGCGGTCCAGCACCTCCGCCTGGTCGGCCGCGTCGCCGGTTCGTTCCTGTTCGCCGACGAGCGGCGCCATCGCGTCGCGCTGCGCACGCAGATCGGCGAGTTCCTTTTCCAGCTGCCGGCGTGCCGCCGGGCTGAACCCGTTGTCCCCTGTGGTCACCATGCCGCGCATTGTCCGCTACAGATCGGCCGCTAGCCACCTCGATTTTTCACCCGCTGTGACCGGTCAGGACGATTGCCCTAAGATTCAGGGCTCCCGTCCTGACTACTTGGTGTAAGGAACTTCGTGACCGCCGTTCCCGGCCGCAGCGCGCGGCTCTCCCCCAATCAGCTGCAAAAACAGGAGCAGATCGTCGAAGCGGCGCGTGTCGTGCTCGCCAGGGACGGGCTCGCCGGTTGCACCGTCCGCGCGATCGCGGAGGCCGGGCCGCTCACGAAGAGTGCGATTCATTACTACTTCGCGGACATCGACGTCCTGATCGACCGCGCGATGGCGGCGCACATCACAACGTTCACCGCCGATTTGCGCAAAATTTCGGAGAAACACGATCACCCGGACGAGCGGCTCTTCGCGGCGCTGGAGGCCTTCCTCGCCGAGTTCTCCGGCCGCTCGAACGCGGCCTTCCTCTGGTTCGAGTACTGGATCGCCGCGGGCCGCGCGCAGCATCCGCAGGCCATCGACGTCATGCTGACGTCGATCACCGAACTGCTCGCGGAACTGCTCACGCCGCTCGACGTCGAGGACCCCCGCGCGCGGGCTCGGGCGCTGCTGTCCTACCTGCTCGGCGCGATCGTCCAGCAGCGCGTCCGGCGGCGGCCGTTCGCCGCATTGCGCGGCGACATCGAGGCTCTCTGTTTCGCGAACTACGGTTAGAAATACGCATTAGATCCGTACCGTTACGGATTGTTCGGGCTGTCCGCTCCGGCCATGGTGAGGTTCCCTTCCCTTGCCTGAGAGCTAGGAGACGACGATGCGCATAAGACGGTGCATGGCCGTGGCGATCGCGGCCGTCGCGGCGTTCACCATCCCGGTCGCCGCGAGTCCGGCGACCGCCGACCAGCAGGCCGAAGACGCGCAGGTCCAGATCTACGAGGTCTTCGGCACCGGCACGGCACAGCAGCGCACCCAGATCTCCCGGCTGGGCGTCGACGTCCTCGGCACCTCCGGCTCCACGACCACGGTGATCGGCGAAGCGCGCGACGCGGCGAAGATCCGCTCGCTCGGCTTCCGCGTCGAGCAGCGCGGCGTCGTCGACCGCTCGGAGAAGGTCGGCACGAACGCGATCAACGACTTCCCGCCGTCCGACTCCGGCTACCACAACTACGCCGAGGTCACGACGGAACTGCGCAACGCCCAGTCGAACTTCGGGTCCATCGCGCGGCTGAGCAGCGTCGGCAACTCGTACCAGAACCGCGCGCTGAACATGCTCAAGATCAGCGACAACGTCGCGACCGACGAGAACGAGCCCGAAGTCCTCTTCACCTGCAACCAGCACGCCCGCGAGCACCTCACCACCGAGATGTGCCTGCGGATCGTGAACCGGTTCACCCAGGGCTACGCGTCCGACCCGGCGATCAAGCGGTTCGTCGACAGCACCGAGATCTACGTGATCCCGAACGTCAACCCGGACGGCTCGGAGTACGACATCTCCGGCGGCAGCTACAAGTACTGGCGCAAGAACCGGCAGGGCAACGGCACCGACCCCAACCGCAACTGGGCCTACAACTGGGGCTGCTGTGGCGGTTCGTCGGGCTCGACGACCAGCGAGACCTATCGCGGTCCCTCGGCGTTCTCCGCCCCGGAAACCAGGGCGGTGTCCAACTTCGTGAACTCGCGCAAGATCGGCGGCGTCCAGCAGATCAAGGCGAGCATCGACTTCCACACCTACTCGGAACTCGTCCTGTGGCCGTTCGGCTTCACGTACAACGACACGGCACCGGGTATGACCGCGGCCGAGGCGCAGCGTTTCCAGCAGCTGGGCAGGCAGCTGGCGGCGACCAACGGCTACACGCCGCAGCAGTCGAGCGACCTGTACATCACGGACGGGACGATCGACGACTGGATGTGGGGCACCCACAAGATCCTGAGCTTCACCTTCGAGATGTACCCGCGGGGTTCGAACCCCGGCTTCTACCCGCCCGACGAGGTGATCGTCCGGGAGACCACGCGTAACGACCGCGCCGTGGACCTCCTGCTGAACACCGCCATCGGCTGACCGACTGGAGCTGAAGGGGCCCTTCGCCGCATCTCACGCGGTGAAGGGCCCTTTCGTCGCATGAGATGCGGGCATGGTCCCCTTCGGCTCCCGCGCATAGGGTGCGGGCATGCCGCTGTTCGAATTCGAGGGGCACCGTCCCCAGGTGGATCCCGAAGCGTGGATCGCCCCCACCGCGACCCTGATCGGCGACGTCGTCGTCGAGAAGGGCGCTTCCGTCTGGTACGGCGCCGTGCTGCGCGCGGACTTCGGGAAGATCGTCATCCGTGAAGGCGCCAACATCCAGGACAACTCGGTCATCCACGTCAACGACGGGGTCACCGAGGTCGGCAAGAACGTCACCGTCGGGCACCAGTGCCTCGTGCACGACTGCACGATCGGCGAGCAGGCGCTGATCGGGAACGGCTCGACCGTGCTCGACAAGGCGCAGATCGGGGCGAAGTCCCTGGTCGCCGCCGGTGCCACGGTGACGCCGGGGATGATCGTCCCGCCCGAGACCGTCGCCATGGGCAGCCCCGCGAAGAAGCACGTCCCGCTCGACGGCAACGCGAAGCTGTGGGTCGAGCACAACGCCGCGATCTATCAGGAACTGGCGCGCCGGCACGCGGAAGGCATCAAGCCGATCGATTGACTCTCCAGTAGCTGGAGACCCTAGCTTCGGTCGTATGGCACCGAAGTCGAAGAAGAAGACGCACGAGGCGACGCTCGAGCTGACCGCCGGCAGCGCGCCGGTGGTCGTCCTCGGCAAGACGCTCGGACAGACCGGCGTGAACCTCGTCGAGGTCAAGAAGGCCTACGACGCGGCGACGGCGGCGCAGCGGGGCGAGATCATCCCGGTGGTCGTGTCGGTGTTCGAGGACCGCTCCTTCGAACTCCGGCTGAAGACCCCGCCGACGTCGTTCCTCATCAAGAAGGCCGTGGGCGGCAAGGGTTCCGGCCGTCCGGGGCATGAAGTCGCGGGAAAACTCACCCAGGACCAGCTGCGGGGGATCGCCGAGCGGAAGCTGCCGGATCTCAACACCGGGGACCTCGGCGCGGCCATGCGCACGATCGCGGGCACGGCCCGTTCCATGGGTGTCGCGATCGAAGAACCGTGACGCGCAAGCACGTGATCGTCCCGCCTTTCCGCGACCTCGACCCGGCCCTCGAGGTCGCGGAAAGGCTACTCGCGCAAGGGAATTCTCGGCTCGCCGGAGTGGCCGAGGCGTTGCCGGACGAACACGCGGCCGCCGACCGGCTCAACCGGATCCTGGCAGGCAACGGCGCCGCACCGCGTTTGGTCGAGGCCGGAAACGGTTGGCGCCTGGTAAATGTGGCGTCGTGGCCCGGTTGCGGCGACCTGGTCGCGGGCGCCTCCGGGCTGGCGGAACTGGTCGCGTTCGGCGGCTGGCGGCGGATCAAGCGGTGTGCCGTCTGCGCACGGCCGTTCTGTGATCGCACATCGGGGTGCAGCCGCCGATGGTGCGGCGAGCATCGTCCGTACGCCGAGTCCCGCTCCGGCGGAGTGCACTAGGCTCCGGGGGCACCAGCGACTGGCGCAGTTGAGGTGGAGCACCACCGGGAAGCGAAGTCAGGCCGGCACCGCGCGCCTGGGTGCAGGCCACTCCTGAGCCGGAGTACGCCATGACACACCAGCCAGAACTGTCCGCACTGGCCGCCGCCGACCCGCGGATCGCCGAGCTCGTCGAGGAAGAGGCGAAGCGCCAGCACGACAAGATCCGCCTGATCGCGTCCGAGAACTACGTCTCCCGGGCGGTGCTCGAAGCGACCGGCACCGTCCTCACCAACAAGTACTCCGAGGGCTACGCCGGCAAGCGGTACTACGAAGGCCAGCAGCTCATCGACCAGGTCGAGAACCTCGCCATCGAGCGGGCGAAGGCCGTCTTCGGCGCCGACCACGCCAACGTCCAGCCGTACTCCGGCTCCCCGGCGAACCTGGCCGTGTACCTCGCCTTCGCGCAGCCGGGTGACACCGTGCTCGGCATGGCGCTGCCCGACGGCGGTCACCTGACGCACGGCTGGAGCGTGTCCGCGACCGGCAAATGGTTCACGCCGGTCCGCTACGGCGTCCGCAAGGAGACCGGCAGGGTCGATCTCGACCAGGTGCGTGAACTCGCGCTGCAGCACCGGCCGAAGCTGATCTTCGCGGGCGGTACCGCGATCCCGCGCACCATCGACTTCCCGGCGTTCGCGGAGATCGCCCGCGAGGTCGACGCCGTCCTGGTCGCCGACATCGCGCATATCGCCGGTCTCGTCGCCGGTGGCGCGCACCCGTCGCCGGTCGGGCACGCGCAGGTCATCACCACGACCACGCACAAGACGCTCCGCGGCCCGCGCGGCGCGATGATCCTTTCCGACGCCGACCACGCGAAGGCCGTCGACAAGGCGGTGTTCCCCGGTCTGCAGGGCGGGCCGCACAACCACACGACAGCAGCGATCGCCGTCGCGCTGGGCGAGGCTCAGAAGCCGGAGTTCCGCGACTACGCGCACGCGATCGTGGCCAACGCCAAGGCGCTGGCGGAGGCTTTGGTGGAACGCGGGTACGACCTCGTGTCCGGCGGCACCGACAACCACCTGCTGCTGATCGATCTGACGAACAAGAACGTGCCGGGCAAGCCCGCCGCGCAGGCGCTGGACCGGGCAGGCATCGAACTGAACTACAACACCGTGCCGTTCGACCCGCGCAAGCCGTTCGACCCGTCCGGCATCCGGCTCGGCACCTCCGCGATCACCACCCGCGGGCTCAAGCCGGAGCACCAGGTCAAGGTGGCGGAGTGGATCGACCGCACGATCACCGCCGCGGCGGCCGAGGAACAGGCCGCTTTGGACACCATCGCCGCCGAGATCCGCGAATTCCTGGCGCCGTTCCCGATCCCGGGCTACTCGGCCTGACTTCTGGACGGTTCGCAAGTAGTCGACTACTTGCGAACCGTGACGAAGGGGCCCTTCACCGCATCGTGTGCGGGGAAGGGCCCCTTCGTCTTCGCTAAGCGACTAGTGAGCCGCGGGACCGTCGACGGCCTCTTTGGCCAGCCGGTCGGTCTCACGCTCGTACGAACGCTTGATCTCGGCCTCGGCCTCGGTCCGCCCGACCCAGCTCGAACCCTCGACGCTCTTGCCCGGCTCCAGATCCTTGTACACCTGGAAGAAGTGCTGGATCTCGAGCTTGTGGAACTCGTTCAGGTGGTGGATGTCGCGCAGGTGCTCGAGACGCGGATCGTTCGTCGGGACCGCGAGGACCTTGTCGTCCGGGCCCTTCTCATCGGTCATCCGGAACATGCCGATCGCGCGGCAGCGGATCAGGCAGCCCGGGAAGGTCGGCTCCTGGACGAGCACCAGCACGTCGAGCGGGTCGCCGTCCTGGCCGAGGGTGTCGTCGATGAAGCCGTAGTCGGCGGGGTACTGGGTGGCGGTGAACAGCGTCCGATCGAGCTTGATCCGACCGGTCTTGTGGTCCACCTCGTACTTGTTGCGCTCCCCCTTGGGGATTTCGATAGTGACGTCGAATTCCACGCCGGCCTCGCTGCTCTCGTCTTTGGTACGCCCCGCCGTCGCGGACGGCTCACCGAAATCATCGTCTTGTCTTCACTAGTGTGGACCACGGGGGCTCGGGCGGTCGCATCGATGTGGTCGTATGTGAGCTTGGCCCCTTCCCCGGACGGTGGATGAAGGAGCGTTACGTGCCGGAAAACGATGACCCGAGGTGGCCGGCGGACGACAAGGACACCTCATCCGCCGAGCCCAAGGGCACCAAGGGGGACGGCGAGGCCACCGTCTGGCTGCCCATGTCGGGTTCGGCGAACGGTAAGACCGAAGAGCTGTCAGTGCCGAAGGTCACACCTGAAAGTGGCTCCTGGTTCGAGCCGGTCGTCGAGGTCGAGGACGAACCGGACGTCCGGGAGACCCCCACTCCGCAGTGGTCCGCCTTCGCCCCGGTGACGCCGGTCGAGCCTGAGAAGGCGGAGGAGCTACCGGAGCCGAAGACGGTCTTCGTCAAACCCGTCCAGCCTCAGCACGGAGGCGGACCGGACTGGGACCAGTTCGACCGGGGCGCTCCCACCCCGTCGCGTGACGCTGGGCCGTCGAGGCCGGAGCCGCGGCAGGAACTTCTGGACCAGGAGCCGCCCCGCGAGCAGCGGCCGCGCCGTCCCGAGCAGAACCGGGTCGAGCCGCCGCGTCCCGCGCCGGTCCCTTCCGCGACCATGCACGCGCGGCCGGTCCGTATCGAGCCGACCGAAGAGCGCTTCGACACCGAGGCCACCGCCGGGGTCCAGCAGTCCGAACCGCCCTCCGAGGAGCCCCCGGCCGCGCCCGCGCCGAAGCCGAAGAGGCGCAAACGCAAGATCCTGGTGATCACGGCCGTGGTCGTCCTCCTGCTGCTCGCCGGGATGGGCGGCGCCTCCGCGATGCCGAAGGTGTCGAACCGGCTCGGCCTGCCTTGGGCGCCGAACGCACCGAAGGCCGACATCCCCAAGCCGGCTGGCATCTCCCGTGTCCTGCACGGGCCGGACATCAACGGCGCCGGGCCGACGAAGGACGGCCTCGCCGCCGCGCTGGCGGGGCCCGCCGGTTCCGCCGACCTCGGCACGCTCACCGGCACCGTCGTGGACGCGGCGACCGGGGACGTCCTCTGGGACAAGAACTCCGGCACCCCGCTGACCCCGGCGTCGACCACGAAGATCCTCGTCGTGGCGGCCGCGCTGCTGTCACTGGACCACGGGATGCAGATCCCGACGAAGATCGTCCAGGGCGCCGATCCGGGCACGGCCATCCTGGTCGCGGGCGGCGACCCGTCGCTGACCTCGCTCCCACTGGGCACCGATTCGCCGCTGTACCCGGGCGCCGCCCACGTCGACGACCTCGTCGCCCAGGTCAAGAAGGCCACCGGCGGCAAGATCACCAAGGTCCAGCTGGACGTCAGCCTGTTCAAGGGGCCGACGTCCGCGAAGGGCTGGGACCCGGAGGACACCGCCGCCGGGAACACCTACATGGCGGCTGTCCTGCCGGTGATGGCCGACGGCGGCCGCAACGACCCGAAGAGCGACCACGCGCCCCGTATCGCGAACCCGGCCGCCGCGCTGACCCAGAAGATCGCGGGGAAGCTCGAAGCCCAAGCCGGCGGTACGACGACGGCGCCGAAGGACGCGAAAGTGCTCGGCGAGGTCAAGTCGCAGCCGCTGGCCGAGTTCGCCAACTCGCTGCTGCAGCTTTCGGACAACATGCTCGCCGACGTCCTCGCCCGCCAGATCGCGATCGCCAAGGGCGGCGAAGCGTCCTTCGCCGGCGGCGCGGCCGCGACGACGGACGTGCTCAAGCAGGCCGGATTCGACCTCACCGGCGTCCAGATCAACGACGGCAGCGGACTGTCCGATCAGAACAAGATCCCGGCGAAGGTGCTCAGCGAGATCCTCGCGGTCGCGGCGGCGCCCGACGGCAAGGATTCGAGGACGGCCAAACTGCGGCCGCTGCTGGCGGGTCTCCCCGTCGCGGGTGGCAGCGGGACGCTGGAGAAGCGGTATGGCGATCCGGCTTCGGCGGCGGGCCGGGGCTGGGTGCGAGGCAAGACCGGGACGCTGTCGGGGGTGAACACCCTGGCGGGTGTGGTGCTGGACACCGACGGCCGGATGCTGGTGTTCGCGCTGATGTCGTCCGGTTCGGACCAGAACAAGGGCAGGGCCGCGCTCGACGTGGTCGCGGCGACACTGCACAAGTGCGGATGCCGCTGAGTTTTCCGTGAACGGCCGGAATCGGAGCGTGCGTAAGTCGCGCCGGAATCCGGGCTTTCAGCGGGTAGCGTCATAAGTGTGACTGAGGAAACGCCGACCAAGACACGTTCGATGGTCGACTGGTCCCTGGCCGCGTCGACGGGCGCTCTCCTGGTGCGCGGCGGCCCGGTGGTCGACCGCGACGAGGCCGAAGAAGCCGTCGCCGAGCTACGGGAACTGACCAGCGAGGCGGAGGGGCACGTCCGCGAGCTGACCGGGCTCGGGCTCGATCTGCCGCTGCTGCCGGCCGAGGTCGTCGACAGGCCAGGCTGGGTCCGCTCGGCCGCCGCCGGGCTCGACGCGCTCACCGGCCGCGCGCTGCCGCAGGCGCAGGGCGGGCCGCTCGGCCCCGTGCTTGCCGGTGGCGCCGGCGTCCAGACCGGGCTGGTGCTCGCGTTCCTGGCTTCGCGCGTGCTCGGCCAGTACGACCCGTTCGGCGGGCCGGAGCGCCGTGGCCAGCTGGTGCTCGTCGCGCCGAACGTGGTCGCCGCCCAGCGCGCGATGGACGTCCCCGGCCACGATTTCCGGCTGTGGGTCTGCCTGCACGAATGCACCCACCGGCTGCAGTTCACCGCGGTCACCTGGCTGCGCGACTACTTCGCCGACGAGGTCGAGCGCCTGATCGGCGGGCTCGCCGGCCGTGACGCGGACGGGCTGAGCGATCTGGTCGGCCGCCTGCCGGACACCATCAAGCAGATCGGCAAGGGCAGGGCGGGTGGCGCCGGTCTCGCCGAACTCCTGCAGTCGCCGGGCGAACGCGCGGTTTTCGACCGGCTCCTCGCGCTCTCCACCCTGTTGGAGGGGCACGCCGACTTCGTGATGGACGCCGTCGGGCCGCAGGTCGTGCCGAGTGTCGAGCTGATCCGGTCGCGGTTCACCGCACGGCGCAAGGGCGGCGGGCTGATCGACCGGGTGCTGCGCAGCCTGCTCGGAGTGGACGCGAAGATGCGTCAGTACGAACAAGGCGCGAAGTTCACCAAGCACGTCGTCGAGGCTGTCGGGATGGACGGCTTCAACGCGGTCTGGACGTCGCCGAACACGCTGCCGACCCGGGCCGAGATCACCGATCCGGCGGCCTGGGTGCGGCGCCTGCACGGGTGAGCGGGCCGGATCCAGCGATCGCGGCCGTACGGACGGCCGTGCGGGACTTCCTGACGTCGGTGAATCCTCGCGACGAGCTGTGTGTCGCGGTTTCCGGCGGCGCGGATTCGCTCGCGCTGGCCGAAGCGGCGGCGTTCGTCGGCTCTCGCTCGGGGCTGAAGGTGCGGGCGCTCGTCGTCGACCACGGCCTCCAGGACGGTTCCGCGGAAACCGCGGCGAAGGCGGCGGACACCGCTCGTGAACTGGGTGTCGACGCCGCGAAAGTCCTCACCGTGAAGGTCGAAGGCGCCGGCGGACCGGAAGCCGCGGCCCGCCGGGCCCGGTACCGCGCCCTGCGCTCCGCGCTCCCGGACGGCCACAGTCTCGTCCTCCTCGGCCACACCCTCGACGACCAGGCCGAAACCGTCCTGCTCGGCCTCGGCCGGGGCTCGGGACCGCGCTCGCTGGCCGGTATGCGGCCGCACGACCCGCCGTGGGGACGGCCGCTGCTCGGCGTCACCCGCGCCGCCACCCGGCAGGCGTGCCGGGCGCTCGGCGTCGAACCGTGGCAGGACCCGCACAACGAGGACCCGCGGTTCACCCGTGTCCGGTTGCGCACGGAAGTACTGCCCCTGCTGGAGGATGTGCTGTCCGGCGGTGTAGCGGCCTCGCTCGCCCGCACGGCGGCTCAACTGCGCGAGGACACCGAGGCGTTGGACACCCTCGCTGACGAGGTCCACCTGCGTGCCTTCACCGAGGAAGGGCTCGACGTCGCGGTGCTCGCCACCGAGCCGGCCGCCCTGCGGCGGCGTGTCCTTCGCAGGTGGCTACTGGACTCAGGAGTCCGTGAACTCACCGACGCCCACCTGCGTTCGGTCGACGCGCTGGTGGGGAACTGGCGGGGTCAGGGCGGGGTTTGGCTACCCGGCGACTTGGTGGCCGCGCGGGCGCATGGCAGGCTCTCGGTGTCTGCCGGGTGAACCCGCGACCGCGATCGCAGAGCGGGTTCACGCGTATGGTGACCTTCGTCGTCACACCTCGGCTCCGCCGACAGGCGCCGGCCGGAGTACCCCAGTCCACCACCTAGAGGGGATCGTCCTGTGTACGAAGGCGAGATCGCCTCCGTGCTCGTCACCGAGCAGCAGATCAACGACAAGATCGCCGAGCTGGCCGCGAAGGTAGCCGCGGACTACCCGGCCGACGGCCCCGGTTCCGGGCAGGGAGACCTCCTGCTCGTCGGGGTGCTCAAGGGCGCGGTGATGTTCATGACCGACTTCGCCAGGGCACTCCCTCTTCCTTCGCAGCTCGAGTTCATGGCGGTCTCCTCCTACGGTTCGGCGACCTCGTCGTCCGGCGTGGTGCGGATCCTCAAGGACCTCGATCGCGACATCGCCGGCCGCGACGTGCTCATCGTCGAGGACATCGTCGACTCCGGGCTCACGCTGTCCTGGCTGCTGAAGAACCTCGCCAGCCGCAACCCGGCCTCGCTCGAGGTCGTCTCGCTCCTGCGCAAACCGGAGGCGGTCAAGGTCGATGTACCGGTCAAGTACATCGGGTTCGACATTCCTAACGAATTCGTAGTCGGATACGGCCTCGACTACGCGGAGCGGTACCGGGACCTGCCCTACATCGGCACCCTGGATCCGCACGTTTACACGTCCTGAGAACCGCTTGCCCGCGGATGCGGAAATGCGGAACCCTGAGCACGGTGAACGCGTCATAGGTTGCGATCAAGTGCGTTAACCTATGCGAAGACCTTTGCCACGATGCCGTCGTGGCCTGGCCCGGGGGAAACGGAGAGAGCTCAGATGGGGAACAGCAGCTTGGCGGACGCGAACGCGTTCAAGAACGCCGCGGCCCAGGGTCAGGTCGGGATCGACCCGGACGCGGCCCAGACCGTCCTGAACAAGATCCGCACCGGCAAGGACGCCGTCGAGGCCCTGTTGCACCGCGCCGGTGACCTCGGGCAGGCCCCGAAGCTGGGCAACAACCCGGTCGGCAACGCGATCGCCGCGAAGGTGGCGAACCGTGCCGACGGCGGCGGCGACTCGTACGCGGCCGCACTCCAGAACCTTTACCAGCAGTACGAGGCCGCCGAGTCCGGCATCGTGACCGCGATGGCCAGGTACCACGAGATCGACCAGACCGCGGCCGAGCCGTTCCGGAACGTCTGAGGGGGAGTCAGAAAGCCATGCCACCGAAGCACAGCGCCGACTCTTTCGGCGAGAGCAACACCAGCAGCACCCCGGTCCAGCTCGGCGACAACTCGCACGCCGAGGGCATCGTCTCGTCCGCCCGCGGCCGTTCGGACGGGTTCGACATCGGCGCCGACCGTGCCATCACGAACCCGCCGAACTGGGAGAGCGCCCCGACCAGCCAGGACCTGTGGAATCAGGCCAACCTCGGCAACGACCCCAGCACCGCGACCTCGATCAGCCAGTCGTGGAGCTCGCACGGGACCCAGCTGAACCAGGCCTCGAACGACCTCTACACCGCGATCTCCGAACTGGGCGCCGCCTGGATCGGCCAGGGCGCGGCGAGCGCGCAGGGTTCGCTGGTCGCCATCGCGAACTCGGGCTCGCAGGCCTCCGAAGCCGCGACCACGATGTCGGACAGGCTGCAGAAGCAGGCCGATGCCGCCACCAAGGTCAAGCTGATGCCGAAGCCGACCAACTACACCCCCGAGGGTGCGATGGGCCAGGCTCTCGCGGCAGGCCCCGTCGGCATGATCACCGACCAAAAGCCCCTCGCCGACCAGGACAAGGAAGTGCGGGCGGAGCAGGCCAGGTTCCTCGAGGCCTACACCAAGGAGATGAGCGAGGTCGACAGCTCGACCCCGAGCTTCGGCCCCGAATCCCTCGGCATGAAGCCGACCGCCTCGCACAACAGCGCCTCGTTCAGCGGCGTCGGCAACGTGGGCGGCGGGGGTCTCGACTCCGGCGCCGTCTCCGGCGCCCCGGTCCTCGCGGGCACTCACGGCTACGGCGGCGCGCAGGGTGGTTCGCCCGCGCCGGTCGTCCACGCCGGTCCGGACTCCGGTGTGTTCTCGCAGGCAGGCTACAACCCCGCCACCGGGAACCTGCCGGCTTCGGGTGTCGCCCCTGGTGCCGGTGTCGCGTCCGGCGCCGGTGCGCCGATCGCCCCGCACGCCCCGGCGGCGAGCGGCGGCAACGGGCTCGGCCAGGCGCTCACCGCGGCCGCACTCGGCGGCGGTCTCGGCTACGCCGGTGCCAAGGCGCTCGGACAGGGCAACAAGTCCGGCGCCAAGGACACCGACGGCACCGGCGCCGCGGCGACCGACAACGCCCCCGCGCAGAGCGCCGCGTCCCAGGCCGTGCCGCAGCAGGGCCTCGTGTCCTCCAGCGGCACCATCG
This sequence comes from Amycolatopsis sp. cmx-11-51, assembly GCF_047608665.1. NCBI lineage: Bacteria > Bacillati > Actinomycetota > Actinomycetes > Pseudonocardiales > Pseudonocardiaceae > Amycolatopsis > Amycolatopsis sp. cmx-11-51. The sequence goes on from NZ_JADNQO010000017.1 coordinate 29,441, forward strand.
GTGGTGGCGCCACCCCGCCGATGCAGGGCATGGGCGGTGGCATGGGCATGGGCGCCCACGGCGCGCAGGCGGAGCAGGAAGAGGAGCACACGCACGCGTCGTTCCTCATCGAGCCCGACCCGGACGACGCCTTCGGCGCCAACGAGGCGACCCCGCCGCCGGTCATCGGCGCCTGGACCGAAGACGACGATCGCTAGAGCGGTTTTCACCGGGCGCGCGGCCCGATCCGGCCGCGCGCCCGCTGACTTGTGCGAGCCTGTCGGCGGAGCGCGTGAACCCGCCGATCGCGGACGCGGGTTCACCAAAGACACTAGGGGCGGACGATGGCGAACGGTGACCTGCTCACCGCGGTCGAACTGGACTTCCTGTGGGAGGTCGCGAACGCCGGAGAGCTGCCGTACCCGCTGCGACTCCGCTCACACGGGGCGACCGTCGACGAGCGCGACGCCCTGCGGAAGCGGACGCTCCAGTCGCTGAACCAGCGTCATCTCGCCGACGATCGCGGGCGTCCCGAACCCCATATCGAGGACTACTTCGGCGTCCTCGCGCGGCCGGACCTGAGCCTGGACTGCGTCCAGCTCAACAACCCCAACACCGAACCGCTGCTCGCGGTCGCGTCGCTACTCGGCGGTCAGGGCCTCCTGACGGTGCAGGACCAGCGCGGTTTCCACTTCCATCCGATCGCCCAGGACGGTCTCGCGAGCGCGATCGTCTCCCTGCTGCCGCCGGGCTCGCGCGGCACCGAGAAGTCGATCACCCTCCCGCTGGACGGGCTCGTCGGCGCTTCGGGCGCGGACTTCCTCCAGCGCCGCCAGCCGCAGGTCGACGGCACGGCGACGTCCGATGAGGACCGCAAGGCACTGGCCCGGCTCCAGGCCCAGCCGCGGCTGCGAGGCGGCCAGTTCGGTGCCAACGCGCGCAGCAGGCACGGCACGCGAAGCCGGTCTTCGGTGCTGAGCTGGTTCGACACGCAGTCGGGCCGGTACTTCACCCAGGCCACCCGCGGCTCCGATGGACGGGACTGGATCACCATCGCGCCCGCGGATCCGGCGACGCTGCGGCACCGGCTCACGGAGATGCTGGGGAAGATCGCGGCCGACGCTTCCGTCGCACGCTGAGCATCCTTCATCGCAGCTTTCCCATCGTGGCCGGCAGATCTCGGTCAAGGATCCGTGAAGGCCTCCTTGAGAGACCCAGAGTCCCTCCAGGAGGCCTTCACGGACTCCAAGCGGCCAGGTCACCAGCACTTTCGGCCATCCGGCCACCGCCTGTCGTACCCCTTCGCTATCGTGAACCCCAGGGCGTTTTGACGCAGAGCGACCAGCCACGCACAGGCCCCGCAGCACGAGCCAAGGTGCCGGGAGGGCACGGAGCAATGCACCAGGAACACTTCACGCCGATGGCGTTCGACTTCCTCTGGGAGTCCGCCGAGCTCGGCGACCTGCCGTATCCGCTGCGCCTGCGCTCGCACGGCGCGACCGAGGCCGAGCGGCGGGTGCTGCGCGACCGCACCGACGTCGAACTCAAGGCCCGCGGCCTCCGCGACGGCAGGGGGAGGCTGGACCGGAGGATCGAGGACTGGCTGTACCTCCTCGCCCGGGGCTCGTTGACCATCGACGCGCTGCACATCCCCGAGTTCCAGGCCCCGACGATCGCCGTCCTCGGCGCCACCGACGGCCGCGACGCGGTGCTCGCGATCCAGGACCAGTCCGGCATCTGGCTGCGCGAGGCGCCCGCCGACGGGCTCCCCACCGCCGTCGTCGACCTGCTCCCACCGGGACAGCGCGGCTCCGAGGCGTCCGTCACGCTGCCGATCGACGACGCCCGCCGGACCGAGCCGATCCGCGCCGCGGTCAGCCCGACGAAGCAGGGCGAAGAGCCCGAAGCGGCGAAGACCCGTCGCAAAGAGAAGCCCCGCGTCTCACTCAGTGAACGCATCACCGCGGACCCGCGTGAGGCGTTCGGCAAGCTCACCGGCCAGCCGCGGCTGCGTGGCGGTCAGCTGGCAGCGAACAGCCGGTCCCACGTCGGCGCCAAACAGCGGTCCCGTGTCCTCGGCTGGTTCGACACCGTCAGCGGGCGCTACCTCAGCACGTCACAGGCCGGTCCGGACGGACGCGAATGGGTCACCGTCTCACCCGCCGACGTCAAGACACTGCGGATGAGACTGGGCGAAATGGCCGCCGGTGTGGCGGTCGACACACGCTAGGGTCACGCTCCGGGAACCCTCGCGTGGCGTCCACCGTTGACGTGCGAGAGGCTCACCGCCCTCGTCCGTCCAGGCGGGCGGTATCCTGAGGGGCGGGTGTCGGAGCACCATGGGTCGTCAAGATCGTGATGGCGGGTATCACAGGAGCCGCCCAACCAGGAAGGGTCGAGGCCACCAGGGCCGAGTCGTATGAACCGGAAGAGCGTGCTCAAGAACCCAGTGCTCTGGATTCTCGCGGCGGTACTGGCGTTTCTCGCCTACAACACGATCTTCGACAGTGATCGTGGCTACACCCAGGTGCCGATCTCGATCGCGAACCAGCAGATCACCGCGAACAACGTCAAGGAAGCCTCGCAAGAGGACAAAGAGCAGCAGATCAAGCTGCTGCTGAACAAGAAGATCGAGGTCGAAGGCCAGCAGGTCGACCAGATCATCGCCCAGTACCCGTCGAACGTCGCGGGCGTCATCTACGGTCAGCTCATCGGCCTCAAGAGCGGTGACAACCCGGTCAAGTTCACCACCAAGGTCACCACGCAGAACGTCCTCACCCAGATCCTGATCTTCGCCATTCCGCTGGCGCTGGTGCTGGGCCTGCTGATGTGGATGATGAACAACGCGCAGGGCGGCGGGAACCGCGTCCTCAACTTCGGCAAGTCGAAGGCCAAGCAGCTCAACAAGGACATGCCCAAGACGACCTTCGGGGACGTCGCGGGCGCCGACGAGGCCGTCGAAGAGCTGTACGAGATCAAGGACTTCCTGCAGAATCCGGCGCGCTACCAGGCACTCGGCGCGAAGATCCCCAAGGGCGTCCTGCTCTACGGGCCGCCCGGTACCGGTAAGACGCTGCTCGCGCGAGCCGTCGCCGGCGAGGCGGGTGTGCCGTTCTACACGATCTCCGGTTCCGACTTCGTCGAGATGTTCGTCGGTGTCGGCGCCTCGCGTGTCCGCGACCTGTTCGAGCAGGCCAAGCAGAACGCGCCTTGCATCATCTTCGTCGACGAGATCGACGCGGTCGGCCGCCAGCGCGGCGCCGGCCTCGGCGGCGGCCACGACGAACGTGAGCAGACGCTGAACCAGCTCCTCGTCGAGATGGACGGCTTCGACGCGCGCGGCGGCATCATCCTGATCGCCGCGACCAACCGTCCCGACATCCTCGACCCGGCGCTCCTGCGTCCAGGCCGGTTCGACCGCCAGATCCCGGTGTCCGCACCGGACATGCGCGGCCGTAAGGCGATCCTCGAGGTGCACGCCAAGGGCAAGCCGATCGCGCAGGGCACCGACCTGAGCAGCCTCGCCAAGCGGACCGTCGGCATGTCCGGCGCCGACCTGGCGAACGTGCTCAACGAGGCCGCGCTGCTCACCGCCCGCCAGAACGGGCACGTGATCACCGACGAGGCGCTGGAGGAGTCCGTCGACCGCGTCGTCGGCGGCCCCGCCCGCAAGAGCCGGATCATCTCCGAGAAGGAGAAGAAGATCACTGCCTACCACGAGGGCGGGCACGCGCTCGCCGCGTGGGCGATGCCGGACATCGAACCGGTCTACAAGCTGACGATCCTGCCGCGTGGGCGCACCGGCGGTCACGCCCTGCTCGTCCCGGAGGACGACAAGGAGTTGATGACCCGGTCGGAGATGCTCGGACGCCTGGTCTTCGCGATGGGCGGCCGGACGGCGGAGGAGCTCGTCTTCCACGAGCCCACCACCGGTGCCTCCTCCGACATCGAGCAGGCGACCAAGATCGCCCGCGCCATGGTCACCGAATACGGCATGAGCGCCCGGCTCGGCGCCGTCAAGTACGGCCAGGAGCAGGGCGACCCGTTCCTCGGCCGCTCGGCGGGCCGCCAGGCGGACTACTCACTCGAGGTCGCGCACGAGATCGACGAGGAGGTGCGCAAGCTCATCGAGACCGCGCACACCGAGGCGTGGCACGTGCTGAGCACCTACCGCGACGTGCTGGACGAGCTGGTCATCGAGCTTCTCGAGAAAGAGACGCTGACCCGCAAGGACCTCGAGCGGATCTTCGCGACCGTCGAGAAGCGCCCGCACATCACCATCTTCAACGAGTTCGGCGAGCGGAAGCCGTCGGACAAGCCGCCGATCAAGACCCCCGGCGAGCTGGCGATGGAGCGCGGCGAGCCGTGGCCCCCGCCGGAGGAGAAGAAGGAGCAGCCGGTGCTGCAGCCGGCGCCGACCCCGGTCGGCACCGTGCAGGGCGGCGGCGACCTTCCCGGTGGCCCGCCGTACGCGGCCCCGGTTCCGCCTGCCGACCCGAACGCCAATCCCTACGCTCCGCCGCAGCCGGGCGCCTACCCCAACGGTGGCCGCCCGAACGGTGGGCCGAACGGCACCGGCCACTGGCCCCAGGCATATGGTGGGCAGCAGCCGGGCGGTCCGGCAGGCGGTTATCAGGGTGGACCCGTTGGCGGTCCGCCGAACTACGGGGCTCCTCCCGGATGGACCCCGGCGACCCAGCCGGGCGGCCAGCCGAACCAGCCCTGGCGTCCCGCCGAAGACCGCCCGCGTGACAACTGGTTCGGTGGCGAGCCCGGCCAGCCCGGCGGTCAGCAGGACGAAGGACAGCAGCGGCGTGACGACGGACAGGACGACAGCAAGCGATAACGGCTCGGGCCCGGTCTTCGACCAAGAGCGGGCCGAGAAAGCCGTACGCGAACTCCTGCTCGCTTGTGGTGAGGACCCGGACCGGGACGGTCTCCTTGAGACCCCCGCCCGGGTCGCTCGCGCTTACCGGGAAATGTTCGCCGGGCTTTACACCGAGCCGGACCACGTACTGGACCGCACGTTCGACGAGGCGCACGAAGAACTCGTGCTCGTGACGGACATCCCGATGTTTTCGACCTGTGAACACCATCTCCTGTCATTCCACGGTGTCGCCCACGTCGGCTACATCCCGAACGGCCACGGCAAGGTCACCGGCCTGTCCAAACTGGCCCGCCTCGTCGATCTCTACGCCAAGCGCCCGCAGGTTCAGGAGCGCATCACCTCCCAGGTCGCGGACGCGCTTGTGCGCAAACTCAATCCCCGCGGCGTGATCGTCGTGATCGAGGCCGAGCATCTCTGCATGGCCATGCGCGGCATCCGCAAACCCGGCGCCAGGACGACGACGTCGGCAGTGCGTGGCCTGCTGCAGTCTTCGGCGTCCTCGCGGGCGGAGGCGCTGGACCTGATCAAGGGCCGTCGATGACCGCCCTGCCCCAGCCCGGCCGGTGCGCGGTGCTGGGCGTCCTCAACGTCACCCCCGATTCCTTTTCGGACGGTGGCCGCTACCTCGGGGTCGAGCAGGCGCTGGAGCACGCGCACGAGATGTGGTCGTGCGGCGCGGATCTGATCGACGTCGGCGGGGAGTCGACCCGGCCGGGTGCGTCACGGGTGGACGCCGACACCGAGATTTCCCGGATCATGCCGGTGATCCGGTCGCTGGCGGCCGACGGTGTCGCGATGTCCGTTGACACCACCCGCGCCGAGGTCGCCCTCGCCGCCGTCGATGCGGGTGCGTCGGTCATCAACGATGTTTCGGGCGGGCTGGCCGATCCGAACATGGCGAAGGTCGCCGCGGAGACCGGGGTTCCGTGGGTGCTCATGCACTGGCGCGGGCACAGCAAGGACATGAACGCGCTGGCGACCTATGCGGACGTCGTCACGGAAGTCCGCTCCGAGTTGCTGTCCCGAGTGGACGAAGCGGTCACCGCGGGCGTCGAGCAGAGCGCGATCGTGCTCGACCCTGGGCTCGGTTTCGCGAAGAACGCGGAGCACGATTGGGCATTGCTGAACGGCTTGGATTCCCTCCTGTCCCTGGGTTTCCCAGTTCTCGTCGGTGCCTCGCGCAAACGGTTCCTCGGACGCCTTTTGTCCGGAAAGGACGGAACACCCGCTCCGCCGGACGGCCGGGAGAACGCGACCGCGGCCGTGTCCGCACTCGCCGCCGCGGCGGGTGCGTGGGGTGTGCGGGTGCACGAGGTCGGCGCGAGTATCGACGCCGTGACCGTCGCGGCCGCTTGGCAAAGGGGGAGTCCCGTTGTCTGACCGGATCACGTTGACCGGCTTGCGGGTCTTCGGCAGGCACGGGGTCTTCGACCACGAGAAGCGCGACGGGCAGGAATTCGTCGTCGACATCGTCGTGTGGCTGGACCTCGGTCCGGCCGCCGCGTCCGACGACCTGGCCAAGACGCTGCACTACGGCGAACTCGCCGAACTCGCCGCCGGGATCGTGGCGGGCGAACCGTACGACCTCATCGAAAGCGTCGCCGGGAAGATCGCCGGCGAGGTCCTGCGCGACGAGCGGCTGACCGCCGTCGAGGTGACGGTGCACAAGCCGTCCGCGCCGATTCCGCTGAACTTCGACGACGTCGCCGTCACGGTGCGGCGGGAGCGATGAGCCGGGCGCTGCTCTCGCTCGGTTCCAACCTGGGAGACCGGCTCGCGTTCCTCCAGTCGGCCGTCGACGCCTTCCGGCCCGCGGTGGTCGCGGTGTCGTCGGTCTACGAGACGAAGGCGTGGGGTGTCGAGGACCAGCCGGACTTCCTCAACGCCGTCGTCCTCGTCGACGACGCGGCGCGCGACCATTGGGACTGGTTGCGCGCCGGGCAGGCCGCGGAACAGGCGGCGGAGCGCGTGCGCGAGGTCCGCTGGGGACCGCGCACGCTGGATGTCGACGTCGTGACCGTGGACGGGGTGCGCTCCGAGGACCCCCAGTTGCTGCTCCCTCATCCCGGCACGCCGGAGCGCGCGAGCGTGCTGATCCCGTGGCTGGAGATCGAGCCCGCCGCGGTGCTCCCCGGCCACGGCCCCGTCGCCGACCTCCTCGCCGCCCGGCCCGCCTCCGACGTCACCTCCGTGCGCCGGACCCCCCTCACCCTTTTCCTCACCCTCGCCTGACCCCGCGTTTCGTCCTCTAGTTGCGGTAGTTGGTGCCACGAACTACCGCAACTAGAGGACGAATTGCGGGAGGGGGGTGGGCGGTAGCGAAGGTCCCTCGCTATCCCAGCGCGGCGCGCAGGGCGGCGACGGTCCACTCGGCCTGCGGCATCTGCGAGGGGAACGCTGGCCAGCCGTTCATCTTCCCGAGCAGGAGCCAGTACCGCTCCGCCCGCGGATCCAGGCTGATCGCCATCCCGTCGGCCAGCTTCTTCCGCCAAGCCGGGTCGCCGGCGTCTCGCCCGTTCCGCGAAGACTCCGAAAAGATCGTCTCGGCCAGTTCCCGGCCCGTAGGCGAGTCCGGCGCGAGGCCGGCTTCGAGCGCCTCCAAAGCCTTCTCGCTCCAAGCCATCCACAGCTGCTGCTGTTTCTCCCCGAAGTCGGCCCCGTCTTCTTTCCGGAGTTTCGAGTGCCATTCGCTCATCCGGCGGATGGACGTGCGGAACTCGTCGTCCTGCACGAGTTCGGCGAACTCGATCCAGGCTTCCAGCTGTTCCGGCGTCGGGTCGTCGGGCAGTTCCGGTTTCGCCGAGCGCATCCGCTCGTAGAACTGCGGATCCAGTTCGAGCCCTTCGACCATGTCCGCCCAGAATTCGTCGAGCAGGCGTTTGCGGTCTTCGTCCGACATCGATGCGAGTTTGTTCATCAGTTCGACCTCCTCCAGTGGTGAGTCCCGTTTGGCCACCGCGCGCAGGACCGCCCGGCGCAGCTCCAGCCGCCGGATCTGCTCGTCCAGGGCCGCGACGTGCTGGACCGCGAGGTCCCCGATGGTCGCTTCCCTGGTCAGCGCCCGCTCCACGTCCGCGAGACCCAGCCCGAGTTCCCGCAACGTCCGCACCAGCTCCAGGCGCGCCATCGCGGTGGCGTCGTAGAGGCGGTAACCGGAGCCGGTGCGGTCGGTCGGCGGCAGGAGTCCTTCGTCGGAGTAAAAGCGGATGGTCTTCACCGGAAGGCCGGTCCGTTTGGCCAGCTCCCCGATGGTGAAAACCGCTGCGGTGCCCATCTGCTTCATGCTCGACTCTCCAGTTGGTGGAGAGTCAAGCTTGCCAGGTAGCGTTGGACCATGCACTTCACCCGGCCACGTGAGCTGGCGGTGGCCGGCCTCCTGGGTTTGGTCCTGGCCTATCTGCTCTTCCAGGTCGCGTACGGATCCATGCCGGCGCTCCCGCTCTTCGCCGGGATCACCCTGCTCGTCCTCGCGCTCTGCGAGACCGTACTCGCCTTCATCATCCGTTCGCGGATCAAAGAGGGCCGGGTGCTCGCCGCGATCTCTGTCGCCCGATCGGTGGCCCTCGCCAAGGCCTCGTCACTCGCCGGAGCCGTCATGACCGGGGTCTGGCTGGCGGCTTTCGCGTATCTTTTTCCGCGACGTGACGAACTCCTCGCGGCGAGCGGCGATCTCCGTTCGGCGACGGTCGGGATCGTCAGCTCGGTGGCGCTGGTAGCTGCGGCTTTGTGGCTCGAACACTGCTGCCGGGCCCCCGAAGGCGGTGATCGGGACCGCGATCCCGAGCCGACCGGTTAACGCTCGAGAGGCACCGCTCGAAGTACCGACTAGGTCTCGTTCGGATTACTAGAAGGTACGGTGTTGGGCATGACCGGGGAGGGTGACGACTCGCGCGGCCGCCTTGCGGGTAGGCCGTGGCTTGTCGTCGGCTTGGTTCTCGCCGTCTGCGCGACTCTCGCATTGGTGCTTTCCGACGACCTCCGCTACTTACGGCTGGGGATCGTCGCGGCGCTGTGGGCCGCCTTGATCGGTGCGTTCCTGGCGGTCCGCTACCGCAAGCACGTGTCACAGAGCGAGGACGCCGTCGCCGAGGCGCAGGCCGTCTACGAGCTGGAGCTGGAACGCGAGATCGCCGCGCGCCGCGAGTTCGAGCTGGAGATGGAAGCGGAGAACCGGCAGGCCGCCGAAACCCGCTCCCAGGACGAGCTCGAAGCGCTCAGGGCCGAGGTGAGCGCTCTGCGCGAAAGCCTCCAGTCGCTCTTCGGCGGCGGCGAGGTCCTCCTCGAACGCGTCGCGCTCACCGCGCAGGCCACCCGGATGCGCTCCCTCGACAACAAGCAGCTGATGAGCGCGGGGCCCGAGAACGGCAACGGCAACGGCAAACCCCAGCTGATGGCGGCCAAGAGCACCACGATCGACGTCGACGAGCGCGCACCCGGCCGGGAACGCCCGACCGAGATGATCGACCGCGTCCTCGAACCCGCCGCCGCGCGGAACGGTGCGCCGCCCGCCGCGCGCCGGAAGCCGTCGAACGGTCAGGTCAACGGCACCAACGGTTACAGCCAGAACAATCAGGTCTCGCGGCCGAAGCCAGTCGATGAATCGACTCGCCGCAGCATGCGCAAGGCCGATGCCCGCGCGTCGAAGGCGGCGGAGGCGCTCGCCGCCGAAGCCGCCCGTCGTGAGCGGCTCGAAATGTCCAACCCCGGTATGTCGCCCGCCGAGATCTCCCGGCCGATGCCGAGGGTCGACGCCAAACGCAAGACCCCGCCGCCGGTGACCCCGGCCGAGGTGTCGCGCCCGTCCATGCCCGGCGTCTCGCGCGCCGAGGTCTCGCAGCCGTCGATGCCCGCCGTCGCCCGGCAGCCTCAGCGTCCGGAGCCCCAGCGCCAAGAACCCCAGCGCCCGGAACCCCAGCGCCCGGAACCGCCACGCCAAGAACCCCAGCAAGAACCCCAGCGCCGCCCGCAGCAGCCTTCGCTGCAGCATCGTCTCGACGCCGGCAACGTGCAGCGTCCTCCCGCGCCGCGGCCGGAGGAGCAGACCCGCAAGCAGCCGCCGCCGGTGAAGCCCGCCGCGCAAGCGAAGCCGGTCAAGAAGGTCGAACCGGACCGCCCCCGGCCGAACCGTGAGCTCGGCCTGACCCGGCCCGGAATGAAGCCGGTCGACCAGCCTCGTCCGGCCGGTGGCACGCCGCCGCCCGCGAACAAGCCCGCCGCCGCGCCGGAGCCGATGGAGGCCACCGGCGAGTGGAAGCCGTCGTGGACACAGGAGCGTCCGGTCTCCGATCTGAGCGCCGCGTTCCCCAGGAAGGACGACTTCCAGGACCGGCTGCGCCCCGCGCCGCCGTCCAAGCCCCAGTCCTCCAGTCCCCAGCCGCGTCCTCAGCCCTCCGACCCGCAGCCTCGTCGCGACCCGGAACCCCCGACCCCGCTGTCGATCCCGGTCGTGTCCGAGCCCGTGCGGCCGCCGGAGCCCGAACCGGTGCGCCGTCCGGCCGCCGAGACGCCTTCGCGGCACAGTCCGCCGGTCGAGGAGCCGCCCGCGGTCAACCCGACGCTTCCCGAAGAACTCCGTGTGACGCAGAACCGGTCCGGCGGCCGCCGTCGTCGGGCGGCGGACGACTCCTCCGCTTCGCTCACGCCCGCCCCCAACGTCCCGGAGCCCACCGGTGGCGGCCGTCGCCGCCGTCCGGACGGCGAGCCTCCGGCATGGCAGGGCACCGAGTCCTCGGGTGGCCGCCACGGCGGCAGGCGGGCGAAACCGGAGGACGAGGCGCCGTCCCGCAACGGGTCGTCGCACAGCCGTCCGGAGACCCCCGACGCGGGCTCCCACGCTTCCGGCCGTTCGGTGATGGACCTCCTCGCCGCCAACGGCGCGAACGAGTCCACTCCGCGACGGAGGCGGCGTGCGGAGGATTGAGTCCGTACCGACGGTAGGGTGACCCGCTGTGAGCGAGCCTTCCTCCCCGGAGCCCGGCCTCGACCGGGCACGCCGGTCCCGGTCGGTCACCGTGCTGCTGCCGGTACTCGGGCTGATCGCCGTCGCGCTGTGCGGGTTGTTCGTTTTCGGCACGGTGACCGAGAAGGTCGGCCTGACCGCGGTGACGATCGGTGTGCTCGCGGCGCTCGTACCGGTCGCCGTGGTGGTCACCGCGTTCCTGTGGGTCGACCGCTGGGAACCGGAACCGCCGAAGCTCCTGCTGCTGTCGTTCGTCTGGGGCGCGTGTGTCGCGACGATCATCGCGCTGCTGCTCAACAGCGGCGCCGAGGCCGTCGGTGACCTGCTGCTCGGCAGCGGGAGCGGCGGGAAGATCAGTGGCCTGATCTCCGCGCCGCTGGTCGAGGAGGCAGCGAAGGCCGCCTTCATCCTGTTGCTGTGGTGGCGCCGCCCGATCGAGTTCGACGGCGTCGTGGACGGCATCGTCTACGCCGGGTTCACCGCGGCCGGGTTCGCGTTCACCGAGAACATCTATTACTTCGGCCGCGCGTTCGCCGAGAACGGTTTCGGCGACGGCACGAGCGCCGGCGTGCTCGCCGCGTTCTTCCTGCGCGGCGTGCTCTCGCCGTTCACGCATCCGCTGTTCGCCGTGATGACGGGGATCGGGCTCGGCATCGCCGCGAGCAGTAAGGTCCGCGCGCTGAGGATCCTGGCGCCGATCGGCGGCTACGTCGTCGCCGTGCTGCTGCACGCGCTGTGGAACGGCGCCGCGCTGCTCGGTGGCGCCAAGACCTTCCTGAACGTCTACTTCCTGATCATGGTGCCGCTGTTCATCGGGGTCTTCTCGGTGGTGGTCATGCAGCGGCGCCGCGAGCAGCGGATCGTCGCGGCCGTGCTGCCGATGATGGTCGACGCGCGCTGGATCGCCCCGTCCGAAGTGCCGCTGCTGGCCAGCCTGTCCGGACGGCGATCGTGGCGGAAACAGGCGCGGAAGCAGTCGGGACGTGACGCGGCGAAGGCCGTCGGCCGCTACCAGGCCAGCGTGACCGAGCTCGCGTTCCTGCGGCGTGGCCCCAAGCTCACCGACGAGGGCAAACAACGGCAGCGTGAACTGCTGCAACTGCTCAAGACGTCGCGGGCCGATGCGGTGAGGCTGGCGGACGGTGCTCCGCGGGGGTGACCTCGGTCAGGTGAAGCTGGTCACGCGGGTCGTTTCGGACGCGGGCTGGAGGGTTACTCTCGCGCGGTCGTCTGGTACCCGCGACCGCCGAGCGGGACTGGAACGAGTTGAGGAGTTTTCGACCATGAGCGTCCACTGGCGCACGCCATGACGAGGCCCGCTCGCCTGGCCGTGGGAGTCGTCTCCGCGGGCCGGGTCGGCAGTGTCGTCGGCGCCGCATTGGCGAGGGCCGGTCACACCGTCGTAGGGGCCTCCGGCCTCTCCAACGCTTCGCTACGCCGGGCGGAGCTACTGCTCCCCGACGTGCCCCTCCTCCCGCCCGACGAGGTCGCCCGCCGCGCCGATCTCGTGCTGCTGGCGCTGCCTGACGACGCGCTCGCCGGGATGGTGCGCGGCTTCGTCGCGACGGGATCACTGAGGCCGGGGCAGATCGTCGTGCACACTTCCGGGGCGCACGGCATCGACGTCCTCGCGCCCGCCGCCGAAGCCGGGGCACTGCCGCTGGCCCTGCACCCCGTGATGACCTTCACCGGCCGCGCGGAGGACCTCGACAGGCTGGCCACCTGCAGCGTCGGCGTCACTGCCACAGAGGGTGACGAAGCGGCGTGGAACGTCGGTGAGGCGCTGACCGTGGAGATGGGCGCGGAGCCCGTCCGGGTCCCTGACGAAGCGCGAGCGCTCTATCACGCGGCGTTGGCGCATGGCGCGAACCACCTGATGACACTGGTCGCCGACTGCGCGGAACTGTTGCGGGAAGCGGGAATCGCCCAGCCCGAACGCCTGGTGGCTCCGTTGTTGTCGGCGGCGTTGGATAATGTTCTGCGACACGGGGACCGGGCGCTGACCGGGCCGGTGGCCCGTGGTGATCTCGGCACCGTGCGTAAACACCTCGCGGTGCTGGCCGAACGTGGCCCCGACATCGCCCCGAGCTATCGCGCGCTGGCCAGGCGCACGCTGGCGCGCGGTGACGCCGCCGGCCTCTTGGACGCCTCGGCCGCCGCCGAGCTCACCGAACTCCTCAGTGATCCCGCAGATCCCGCAGACCCCGCCGAAGGGCAGCAAAACCAGTGACCACACCCAAATTCGCCCGAGGCACGCTGCACACCTTCCAGCCGCCGGAGCAGGTGAGCCAGGTGACGCGTGCCCTGCACGGGGTCGGCCGCAAGGTCGCGCTGGTGCCCACCATGGGCGCCCTGCACGCGGGGCACCGTGAGCTGATCCGCCGGGCGAAGCGGCTGCCGAACACCGTCGTCGCGACGTCGATCTTCGTGAACCCCCTGCAGTTCGGGGAAGGCGAGGACTTCGAGGCGTACCCGCGTCCGCTGGACAAGGACCTCGAAGTGCTGAAGGAGGACGGCGTCGAACTGGGCTTCCTGCCCAAGGCGTCGGATCTGTACCCCGACGGGGCCACCGTCACGGTGCACCCCGGCGCGCTCGGTGACGAGCTCGAAGGGGCGGTGCGGCCGGGGCATTTCGCCGGCGTGCTGACCGTGGTGGCGAAACTGCTCAACATCGTGCGGCCGGATTACGCCTTCTTCGGGGAGAAGGACTACCAGCAGCTGGTGTTGATCAAGAAAATGGTGCGGGACCTGAACTTCGACACCCGGGTCATCGGGGTCCCGACGGTCAGGGAACGCGACGGGCTGGCGTTGTCCTCGCGCAACGTCTACCTGACTCCTGAACAGCGCGAGGACGCGGTCGTGTTGTCGGCGGCACTCACCGCGGGTGCCTTCGTCGGGCGCGACGGCGCGGACGCCGTGCTGGCGACCGCCAGGCAGACCCTCGCCGCGCGAACCGCGGTCGAGATCGACTATCTGGAATTGAGGGGAACCGACCTCGGGCCCGCGCCCGTCGACGGTGAAGCGCGGTTGCTGATCGCGGCCAGGGTGGGGAGTACCCGGCTGATCGACAACGTCGGCGTGGTGCTCGGCGTCGCCGCGGACCATCCGGAACACGCGCTGGACGCAGGGGAATAGGGAGAGTCCACGATGTACCGCACGATGCTGAAATCGAAGATCCACCGGGCGACGGTCACCCAGGCCGATCTCCACTACGTCGGATCGGTGACCGTCGACGAAGACCTGATGGACGCGGCGGATCTGCTGCCGGGCGAACAGGTGTCCATTGTGGACGTCACCAACGGTGCGCGGCTCGAGACCTACGTGATCGCGGGCGAACGCGGCAGCGGGGTGCTCGGCATCAACGGCGCCGCGGCGCATCTGGTGCACCCCGGGGACCTGGTGATCCTGATTTCGTACGCGCAGATGGAGAACGCCGAGGCGGCCGCGTTCCGGCCGCGGGTTATCTTCGTCGACGCGGACAACCGGATCGTCGAGAAGGGCGCCGACCCAGGGCACGCGCCGGAGGGATCCGGACTGCTCAGCGGCACCGTGACGCTGGCCGACGACGACACGATGACCTTCCCGGTCGCCGAAACCGCCGACGCCCGCCGTCTAGACGCGCTGCTGCACGCCGAAAGCTGAGCCCTTGCTGCTCACGGTCGACGTCGGCAACACCAACATCGTGCTCGGTCTCTATGACGGACCGGCGCTCGTAGGCGACTGGCGCATGCGCACCGACGCGCGGATCACCGCCGACGAGCTCGCGCTCACCATGCGCGGGCTCCTCGGCGCGCACGCGGACGCGGTGACCGGGATCAGCGCGCTGTCCACGGTTCCCGCCGTACTACGGGAACTGCGGGTCATGCTTGCGCGGTATTACGGCAGGTTGCCGAAGATCGTCATCGAGCCGGGGGTGCGCACGGGGGTGCCGCTCCTGGTCGACAACCCCAAGGAAGTGGGCGCGGACAGGCTGGTGAACACTCTGGCCGCGCACCACCTGCACCCCAGGACCGCCTGTGTGGTGGTGGATTTCGGGACTTCGACCAATGTGGACGCCATTTCCGCGAGGGGTGAGTTCCTCGGCGGCGCGTTCGCGCCCGGCATCGAGATCTCGGTCGACGCGCTGGCCGCCCGTGCCGCGGCGCTGCGCAAGGTGGAACTGGTGCCGCCGCGGTCGGTGATCGGGAAGAACACCGTGGAATGCCTGCAATCCGGCATCCTCTTCGGGTTCGCCGGTCAGGTCGATGGCCTGGTGAAGCGGATCAAGCGCGAGCTTTCGCCGGGCGGAATGGAGCCGGTCGCGGTGATCGCGACCGGTGGCCTGGCGCCTCTGGTGCTGGAGGAGTCGGAGACGATCACCGAGCACGTCCCGGACCTGACCCTGCTGGGTCTGCGCCTCGTCTACGAGCGCAACCACACCTCCGCGCGTTCGTGATCAGACGGGCATCACGCGTGATCAGACGGGCATCACGCGTGATCAGATGGACATCTCACGTGATGTCCGTCTGATCACGCGAGTTACGGGTTTGGTGAGCGGCGCGAGGCGATCAGCAGGACTCGCCGCGTGATCAGTTCCTGGTTCCGCAGCGCCTGTCGCCGTACACCTCGGCCCAGATCCCCGCCGACGCGGGTGCGCCGAACGTCGCGGTGAAAGCCGCCATCCAGTCCGTCATCGTTTACGCGCCCGGAACACGATGGTGGTGAGTGGAAGGTCGAATTCCCCCGAGGCGGTTTCCGGATTCCGGTCGAGGAATTCCCGCGCTGTGCGAAGTTTGGCCTCGCGTTCCTCCGCCGAGGCCACCAGCATGTGCGAATGGGTGGCGAGCGTTTCCACCAGGCTTTCCGCCGTCCTGGGCTGTTTGTGGCCGAAAGTCTCCCTCTCGAACGGCTCGAGGGCCTCGTGTTCCGGCAGCGATTCGTAATCGTTCAGCCAGCGCCTGCTCACCGAGGTCTTGATCAGCGCGTTCAACTCGGCCAGCCAGCCCGCCGACCCGTCATCGTCGTGGTTCCACAGCGCGGCAACGACTCCGCCCGGTTTGAGCACCCTGGCCATCTCCGGATAGGCCCGGTCGAGGTCGAACCAGTGGAAGGCCTGGCCAACGACCACGGCGTCCACGGATTCGTCCGGCAGCGGGATCTTCTCGGCCGTCCCGATGAGCGGCGTCACCCCCGGGAACGCCTTGGTGAGTTCTTCGAGCATCTTCGCGTCCGGTTCGACCGCGGTGACCGCGAGACCGAGGGCGAGCAGCCCTTCGGTGAGCTTGCCGGTCCCCGCGCCGAGGTCGAGGACCCGTTCCGGGGTTGTTCTCGCCCCCGCCAGCCCCCAGGCCAGTGCCTTCTCCGGATAGTCCGGCCGATGTGCGGCATAGGCGGCGGCCTTCGCGCCGAACGAGGCGGCGCGGCGTGCGTGCAGTTCGGGTTCGATGCCAGGAGTGGATGAGTTCACGCGAGCCAGGTTAATGGAGCGAAAACCGGCTGGGCCGGACCCGGAAAAGGTAATCCGGTTGGCGTAGGGAAGGAGCGGGTTCGTACGCTGTGCGCATGACTGAAATCCCCGCATCCGAGGGCGTGAGCCCCGACGAAGACCTGCCGGAACAGATGCGGGTGCGCCGGGACAAGCGCGACCGGATAATCGCGGAGGGTATCGATCCGTATCCGGTCGAGGTGCCCAGGACGCACTCACTGGCCGAAGTACGGGCGAAACATTCCGGCCTTCCGATCGACACGGCCACCGGCGAGACCGTCGGCATCACCGGCCGGGTCATGTTCCTGCGCAATACCGGCAAACTGTGTTTCGCGAGTCTTCGTGAAGGCGACGGCACCGAGTTGCAGGCGATGATCAGCCTGGCGAAGGTCGGTGAAGACGCGCTCGCGGCGTGGAAGTCCGATGTCGATCTTGGTGATCACGTATTCGTCGAGGGCGAGGTCATCACCTCCAAGCGCGGTGAGCTTTCCGTGCTGGCCGACTCATGGCGCCTCACGTCGAAAGCATTGCGCCCGTTGCCCGTGGCGCACAAAGACCTGGCAGAGGAAACGCGGATCCGGCAGCGTTATGTCGACCTGATCGTGCGTCCCAAGGCGCGGGACGTGGTCCGTACCCGCGCCGGTGTGCTGCGTTCCCTGCGTGACTCGTTTCACGGCCGGGGATTCCTCGAGGTCGAGACCCCGATGCTGCAGACGCTGCACGGGGGCGCGGCGGCACGGCCATTCGTCACGCATTCGAATGCCTTCGACCTCGACCTGTACTTGAGGATCGCGCCGGAGCTGTACCTCAAGCGTTGCGTGGTCGGCGGTATCGAGAAGGTCTTCGAGATCAACCGGAACTTCCGGAACGAGGGCAGCGACTCGTCGCACTCGCCCGAGTTCGCCATGCTCGAGTACTACGAAGCGTATGCGACCTATGACTCCAATGCGGTGATGACGCGCCAGCTCATCCAGGAGGCGGCGCAGAACGTTCTCGGCACCCAGGTGGTCACTCTCGTCGACGGTTCGGAGTACGACCTGTCCGGCGAGTGGACCACACTCGGAATGTACGAGTCGTTGTCCGAGGCGTTGTCGGAGGAGATCACTCCCGAGACATCGGTGGACAAGCTGCGTTCCTATGCCGAAGGGCGAGAGCTGGAGCTCGACCCGAAGTTAGGGCACGGCAAACTCATCGAAGAACTTTGGGAAAACCTCGTCGGAGATCATCTTCACGAACCTACTTTTGTCCGTGATTTTCCGGTCGAGACATCCCCGCTGACCAGGCAACATCGCAGCAAGCCGGGGGTGGCGGAGAAGTGGGATCTGTACGTGCGCGGATTCGAACTCGCCACCGGATACTCGGAGCTGGTCGATCCCGTGGTAGAACGCCAGCGTCTGGTGGAACAGGCCCGGCTGGGTGCGCAGGGCGATAGTGAGGCCATGAACCTGGATGAGGATTTCCTCCGTGCGCTGGAGTACGGAATGCCGCCAAGCGGTGGTGTCGGAATGGGGATCGACCGGTTGCTGATGGCGCTGACCGGCCTTGGTATCCGGGAGACCATCCTGTTCCCGCTCGTGCGGCCTGAATAACCCGTCCGCGTGACAGATACCTCGATCGTTCTCGTAAACAAGATTTGCGTTATGTCTCGGTAGCGGGTATTAATGTCGCTAGACAAAGTCTTCTGTCCGGGGCATGCCCCGTACCAGATCTTTCGTGTAAGCCCCCAGCAGGAGGAAACAGATGGCACAGAAGGTGCTCGTCTCGCTTGTCGACGACCTCGACGGCACAGAGGCGGAAGAGACCGTCGAGTTCGGTTTGGACGGTGTGAGCTACCAGATCGACCTTTCCGCGGAAAACGCGGAAGAGCTTCGTGACGCGCTGGCCCAGTATGTGGAGCACGCTCGCCGCGCGGGTGGCCGTAAGCGCACCGCCATTCGTCCGGTCGCCGGCGTGAAGGCCGCCGCCCGCCCCGCGACCGTCGACCGCGAGCAGAACCAGGCCATTCGCGCCTGGGCCCGCAAGAACGGCTTCCAGGTTTCCGACCGTGGACGTATCCCGTCCGAGGTCGTGGAGGCCTACCACAAGAAGAACTGAAGGTCTTTCAGGCTCGCTGGCCGCCGGGAACTATTCCCGGCGGCTTTCTTGTTCTTGTACACGGTTCAAGCGGGCGTACTCCGTGGGCACCCATCCGGTCACGGAGCGGAAATCCCGGATGAGGTGCGCTTGGTCGCTATAGCCCAGCACCGTCGCCAGTTCCGCGTAGTCCGGCCGTTCCTCGGCTGCGATCCGTGCCGCCGCTTCGTTCAACCGGTATACCTGAATCGCCCATTTGGGGGCGGTGCCGACATGTTCGGCGAACAGGCGTTGCAGACTTCGCTGAGACAAGCCCGTTCGGCTTGACAACTCGCCGACCCGGGTAATGGCCGGTTCGGCCGCGATTGTTTCCACCGCTTCGATGGCCGTCCGGGCCGCGGCGGTGAGTGCCGGGTGTTTCGCGAGGAGCAGTTCCTCCGCCGCGCGAACCATTTCGAAGTCGTTCGTCGCATTGCGTACCGATTCCGTCACCGGTACGGCGCCGGTGAAGAGATCGGTGAGCGGAACGGAACGACCGGAGATCATCGTGACCGGACCGGTGAGGAATGCCCGGAAAGCCCCTGGCCGGAATCGCACACCGATACCGTGGTCCCTACCCGCCACGACGTAGCGAAAAGGTCGTTTCCCCGGCCCGGACGCCCCGGACGCCCCGGACGCGTCGCCGAAGAAGGTGACGTTCACCGCGAGATTGGGCAGGACCACCTGTTCATGGGGTGGACGGTCGCCCAGATCCCAGCGCAGTACCCAGTGGTGGTCGACGAACGGCCGCAGTTCCGGCGCGGGCTGGTGCCGGACGAGGCTGAACGCCGCGCTCGCCTCCCGCGCGTTGACGACCCCCGCCGGAATCCGGTGCCCGCTCACCCGCTCAACCTAACCGTGTCGCGTTTCTTCAAGACAGCGCGGCCGATCCCGGGTACTCATGGCGGTATGTCCGAACACGCTGCTTTGATCACTCCCGCCGCCGCGGAATTCGCCGGAATCCTGCGCGGGATCGGCGAGGCCGACTTCGCCGCGCGCACCCCGTGCGCCGAGTACGACGTCCGCGCGTTGCTGAACCACCTTCTCTACTGGGGTCCCTGGCTCGAAGCCGCCGGGCGCAAGGCGTCGCCGCCCGAGGTGTCCACCGGCGAGGCGGAGGCGGGCCTCGTCGGAGACGACTGGCTCGACGCGCTGGAGAAGCAGACCGCGCGGCTCGTCGAGGTCTTCGGCACGCCCGCGGCGTGGGAGGGGCAGACCACCTTCGGCGGCAATCAGATGCCCGCGTCGATGGCGGGGTACATGGTCCTGGACGAGTTCGTCTTCCACGGCTGGGACCTCGCCATGGCGACCGGCGCGGAGTTCGCCGTCCTCCCTGAAGTCGCCGAGGCCGTCTACGCCATCGCGCTGGAGATCGGAGAGCAGGCGCGGGCGATGAAGGTGTACGGCGAAGAAGTCGTTGTCGCGGAAGGCGCGACGATCTTCGAACGCGCTTTGGGCGCCACTGGACGGAATCCCGGCTGGACTCCTTAACGGATTCGCGGACAGCCGCCGCATTCCGATTCCGCGGGTAACAGATAGGAGTAACAGCAGCTTTCGCGGTTTCTCGTCCACTCGCGGCGTCCATCGGCCCCTGTGGCCAGTCGCAGCTTCGACGCCGATGTCAGCGGAGGGAATCGCGATTCGAGGACCAGCGCGGCGTCCGCGACCCCGGCACCCTCGGCGTCGGAGTTCCCTTTCAGCTGTCCCGCCGACCACAGCGCGTTGTCGAGCGAGTCCGTGGCGGCCGCCCACAGTTGCCGTCGCCCGAGCCGCGTCAACGGCCCGTAGACGTCGATGAACCGGTCCGCGTGCGCGATGAAGCGGCCGCGGAGGATCGCCGCCAGCGTGCGCTCGTCCTGGACGACGACGGCTCCCGGATGCGCCGAACCCGGATCGGTCGGCAGGCAGTGGAACCCGTCGCCGAGGACGGCGACCGAGTCGGGGTGCGGCCGGTCGCCGCCGATCCGGAAGGCCAGCGCGGACGGCGCCAGCGACGGGACGCGGCGTTCGTGGTGCAGCAGCATCGCGCCGGCGAACGCCGGGACGTGCAGGTACCAGGACAGGATCCAGCTCGCCGGGGTCCGCTCGGGAATCGCGGGCGCCGCCGGATACCGCTCGGCCAGCCAGCCGCCGAGCCGCTCCCGCCATCGCACGAGACGGTCCGGTTCGTCGAGCAGGTCGGCACAGCGGACCCAGCCCGGCTCGGCCTCCGGCACGGCTCCGAGGATCCCGGCTTCTTCCGGCATCCTCGAGAGGGAGGTTTGGAGCCCGTCTTCGGGCGCGGCGAGTGCGTGAGAGGACCGCTGATGCCGCACACCGGTCCCCTCGCGTTAGATAGCCTAACCTTATCTGTCGTCGGGGACTACTCCGGACGGGTGTCCATCCACTGGGCAGTCCTTGTTCTCCGGTCTTGTTCGCGCTCAGCGGACAAGGGGCGTCAGGCGGAATCCAAGTACGTGTTCGCACGTTGGGCTTGAGGTAAAGGTGCAGGGCAACCGGAAGATGAAAGAGCGCACGGCCGGAGAGCGGCCGAGGCGCGAACGGGCCGCAATCAGCCGTAGTGGTACGCCAGCGCGACCGCTTGGCTACTAGAGTGGTCTTACGGTGCTGAATCCATCGCGGTGAAAGCACGATGGATACGGGCCGCCGTCGCAGCAGTCGAGGGAGTGCACATGTTTGAAAGGTTCACCGACCGCGCGAGGCGGGTGGTCGTCCTGGCCCAAGAAGAAGCCAGGATGCTCAACCACAACTACATCGGCACCGAGCACATCCTCCTGGGTCTGATCCACGAGGGTGAAGGTGTCGCCGCCAAGGCGCTGGAATCGCTGGGCATCGCGCTGGAGGGCGTCCGCCAGCAGGTCGAGGAGATCATCGGCCAGGGGCAGCAGGCCCCGAGCGGGCACATCCCCTTCACTCCGCGGGCCAAGAAGGTGCTTGAGCTGTCGCTGCGCGAAGCGCTGCAGCTCGGCCACAACTACATCGGCACCGAGCACATCCTGCTCGGGCTGATCCGCGAGGGAGAAGGCGTCGCCGCACAGGTGCTCGTCAAGCTCGGCGCGGACCTCAACCGGGTGCGTCAGCAGGTCCTGCAGCTGCTGTCGGGCTACCAGGGTGGCAAGGAGTCGACCGAGACCGGCTCCGGACGCGGTGAAGGCACCCCGTCGTCGTCGCTGGTGCTCGACCAGTTCGGCCGCAACCTGACCGTGCAGGCCCGCGAAGGCAAGCTCGACCCGGTCATCGGCCGAGGTAAAGAGATCGAGCGGGTCATGCAGGTGCTGTCGCGGCGCACCAAGAACAACCCGGTCCTGATCGGTGAGCCCGGCGTCGGCAAGACCGCCGTCGTCGAAGGGCTCGCGCAGAACATCGTCAAGGGCGAGGTCCCGGAGACGCTGAAGGACAAGCAGCTCTACACCCTCGACCTCGGCTCCCTGGTCGCCGGTTCCCGGTACCGCGGTGACTTCGAAGAGCGCCTCAAGAAGGTGCTCAAGGAGATCAAGACCCGCGGCGACATCATCCTGTTCATCGACGAGCTGCACACGCTCGTCGGCGCGGGTGCCGCCGAGGGCGCGATCGACGCCGCGTCGATCCTGAAGCCGATGCTGGCCCGTGGCGAGCTGCAGACGATCGGCGCGACCACGCTCGAGGAGTACCGCAAGTACATCGAGAAGGACGCCGCGCTGGAACGCCGTTTCCAGCCGATCCAGGTCGGCGAGCCGTCGCTCGAGCACACGATCGAGATCCTCAAGGGTCTCCGCGACCGGTACGAGGCGCACCACCGCGTCTCGATCACCGACGGCGCGCTGGTGCAGGCGGCCACCCTGGCGGACCGCTACATCAACGACCGGTTCCTGCCGGACAAGGCCATCGACCTGATCGACGAGGCGGGCGCGCGGATGCGCATCCGCCGGATGACCGCGCCGCCGGACCTGCGCGAGTTCGACGAGAAGATCGCCGACGTGCGCCGGGACAAGGAGTCCGCGATAGACGCGCAGGACTTCGAGCGCGCCGCCCGCCTCCGTGACGAGGAGAAGACCCTCCTCGGCCAGAAGGGCGAGCGGGAGAAGCAGTGGAAGGACGGCGACCTCGACGTCGTCGCCGAGGTCGACGAGGAGCAGATCGCCGAGGTCCTCGCCAACTGGACCGGCATCCCGGTGTTCAAGCTCACCGAGGAGGAGACCACGCGTCTGCTCCGCATGGAGGACGAGCTGCACAAGCGGATCATCGGCCAGGAGGACGCGGTCAAGGCCGTCTCCCAGGCGATCCGCCGTACTCGCGCCGGTCTGAAGGACCCGAAGCGCCCCTCCGGCTCGTTCATCTTCGCCGGCCCGTCCGGTGTCGGTAAGACCGAGCTGTCCAAGGCGCTCGCGGCGTTCCTGTTCGGCGAGGACGACGCGCTCATCCAGATCGACATGGGCGAGTTCCACGACCGCTACACCGCTTCGCGGCTCTTCGGTGCCCCTCCGGGCTACGTCGGCTACGAAGAAGGCGGCCAGCTGACCGAGAAGGTGCGGCGCAAGCCGTTCTCGGTGGTGCTGTTCGACGAGATCGAGAAGGCCCACCAGGAGATCTACAACACGCTCCTGCAGGTCCTCGAAGACGGCCGTCTCACCGACGGCCAGGGTCGTACGGTCGACTTCAAGAACACCGTGCTCATCTTCACCTCGAACCTCGGTACCTCGGACATCTCCAAGTCCGTTTCGCTCGGTTTCTCCCAGAGCGGGGACACCGCGAACCGGTACGAGAAGATGAAGCAAAAGGTCAACGAGGAGATGAAGAAGCATTTCCGGCCGGAGTTCCTGAACCGGATCGACGACATCATCGTCTTCCACCAGCTGACCAAGGACCAGATCATCCAGATGGTCGATCTGATGGCCGCCCGGGTCGAGAAGCAGCTCAAGGCCAAGGACATGGAGCTCGAGCTCACGCCCAAGGCCAAGGCGCTGCTGGCGAAGCGCGGCTTCGACCCGGTGCTGGGCGCGCGGCCGCTGCGCCGCACGATCCAGCGCGAGATCGAGGACCAGCTGTCGGAGAAGATCCTGTTCGGCGAGATCCAGGCGGGCCAGATCATCCTGGTCGACGTCGAAGGCTGGAACGACGAAGAGGGCGAGAAGGACGACAAGGCGCACTTCGTCTTCCGTGGCGAAGCCCGTCCCTCGTCGGTCCCGGACGCCCCGCCGGTCAGCATCGGCGCCGGCTCGAGCGAAGAGAACGGTGAAGCCGAGGCGGAGTAGGTCTCGGTGGGCGGAGCGTTCTGCCCTAGTAGTACATGAAGGCCCCCTTCCTTGCGCCTGGCGCCAGGAAGGGGGCCTTCATGTACTTGTGTGGGGGAGTGGGATCGGGTTCGGGCGCGGTGCCGGGACCGGTCCCGCTGCCGGACCGCGTCCCCCACTGTGTGGATTTTGGGACGTTAGACGACCCAAAGTCCACACAGTCCCGCGCGAGGAGTCCCTGTGACCACCGGACCCGAAGGGGGTGTGTGGAAATAGGGAAACTCAACGTCCCTATTTCCACACACCCCTCATCCGATGACCTCACATATCGGTGTTGTGGTGCCGATAGAGCAGGGAAGGGTGGCGGTGACGCGCCCGACCGCCGCTTTCGATCGCGCGGCTGCGGTTCGTGAGAGCACCGGCCTACATCCACGTGTGGAAGTGCTGCGCCCCCTGGAGAACGCGAAGCCGGGCAAGGCGTCGCCGTAAGGTGCCGATCTTCGCGTGAGACGATGCCATCGGGTCCGGGAGGGGGTCAGGTGGACGTTCTGGCGATCGATTTCGGTACCTCCAGCACGGTCGGGGTGCTCTCGATCCACGGCAGGGGGACGCAGGTCGTCGAGATCGACGGGTCGGTGACGATGTCGTCCGCGATCTACGTCGACAAGGACGGCACCGTCTTCGTCGGCCGCGACGCCGAACGCCGCGCCCGCTTGGATCCGAGCCGGTTCGAAGCGAACCCGAAGCGGCGTATCGACCAGGGCGCCCTTCAGCTCGGTGACGTCACGCTCCCCATCGCCGACGCCTTCGCCGCCGTCCTTCACCGCGTCGGCGAGGAGGCCGAGCTTCTCCTCCAGCGCCCGCCCGCGCAGGTACGCGTCTCCCATCCCGCGGGCTGGGGCCCGGAGCGCAAGCAGATCCTCCGCGACGCCGCGCTCAAGGCCGGATTCGGCACCACACTGCTCATTCCCGAGCCGGTCGCCGCCGCCGCGCATTACGCCTCCCTCGACCACGGCCACCGGCCGCCCGGTCCGATCGCGGTGTACGACCTCGGAGCGGGCACTTTCGACTGCGCGGTCGTCGGCGTCAGCGCCCAAGGGTTCGCCGTGCTCGCCGAGGACGGCTTGCCCGACCTCGGCAGTCTCGACATCGACCAGGCGCTGCTGGTGCACATCGGCCGCGAGGTGTCGCATTCGGAACCGGCTCAGTGGCAACGGATCCTGCGGCCGCAGTCGGTCAGTGACCGCCGGACGCGCCGATCGTTGCTGCAGGACGTCCGTGACGCCAAGGAAAGCCTGTCCCGGCACCAGCAGACCGAGATCCCGATGCCGGAGCCGTTCAGGGACGTGCGGGTCAGCCGGATGGAGCTCGAGGCGCTCGTCCGGCCGAGTTTCCTGCGCAGCGCCGAACTCCTGGCCACCACCATCCGCCGCGCCGGGCTCGCCCCGGCCCACCTCGGCGGCGTCTACCTCGTCGGCGGGCCGAGCCGGATGCCGTTGCTGGCGAGTCTGCTGGCGAATCAGCTCAGGATCACGCCGACGACGCAGGACCAGCCGGAGACGGCGGTCGCGTTCGGGTTGCACCACGTGCCGGCGGGTGGCGAGGACTCCCAGCTGACCGTACCCGCCTTCGCTCCTGTCGCGCCGCCGGTGCGAAGGCAGCAGCCGTCGGTCCAGCAGCAGCCGCCTCGGCGCCCGCAACCTCCGCGCTGGACGCCGCCGCAGCCCCCGCCGGGCCGGGATTGGCGGAAGCCCACGACGTACGGTGTCATCGTGCTCGCTCTCGCGGCGATCGTGACGACGATCGTCCTGCTCAGCGCCGGTAAGGAAGAACCGGTCGCCGTGGCACCGGAAAAGCGACCGGCCTGCGACCAGGCGGGCCGGAAGGACACGCAGGGGTTCACGGACTGCCTCCGCCGGATCGCCGCCGTCATCCCGAGGCGGGACGACTGCCGGGACGCGCCGGACGCGGCCGCCGCGATGGGCGCGACGTCGGCGGTCACCTGCGTGTTCAAGAACGAGGGGGCGTCGAACGCGATCAACTACTACCAGGGCGTCGCGATGACCGCCTTGGAGGACGACGCCCGGCGCCAGATGACCAAGGGCAAACCCGTGGAGGGCACCTGGGCGGCCGACGGCCTGCGCGGGCGTTACCTGGCGGGCGTTGGCAAGCGAAGCGGCGTCGTGCTCTTCGGGACCGAAGACGCGCCAGTGAGCGCGATGCTCGTCTCGACCCGTCGCGACGGGACGGCGCGGACGACCCAGGAGATGGTCGACTTCTTCACGGCCCAGCTGAAGCCCTGATCGGGGTAGCCATGACTCCATGGAAGCCATCTGTGACCTGGCCGAACTGGAGCGGGTCGTGGGGAGCAGACAGCTGCCGGTGATGATGAAGTCCATCGACAGGCTGGCGGTGATCACCTCACGGGACGGTGACGGTCAGGCCGACGCCAGTCCCAAGGGCGACCCGCCCGGTGTCATCCGGCCGATCGGGCCGACGACCGTCGCGGTCGCCGACCGGCCCGGCAACCGCCGCACCGACACGTTCCACAATGTCCTCGAACAGCCGGACGTGGCGATCGTGGCCCTCGCGCCCGGCGACGACCGCGTCCTCGAACTCACCGGCACCGCGAGCGTCAGCGCGGATCCCGCGCTGCGCGAGCCGATGGCCGAGCGTGGCCGCACGCCCAAGGCGGTGCTGCTGGTCGAGGTGGCGCGCGCGGCTCAAGCACAGCGCGACGGTCCGCGATGCCCGTCTCTGGGACGCCGGGCAGCATGTCGACCCGGAAGGACTACCCAAACCCGCCGCGATCTGGACCGACCACGTCAAGCTCAACGAGACCACCGGCGTCGCCGCGAAGCTCCTGCGGAAGGCGGCGGGCGAGCGGATGATGCGTGCCGCGATCTCCGTGGACTACCGGCAGAACCTGTACTGAGTCAGTGCAGGGTGCCCGCGGGCGTCGAAAGATCCTCGGTGACCGAAAGCGCCGTGTCGACGATGATCCCCAGCGCCTCCGCCGCCCGATGCACGGCGAGGCTCGGCGCCGTCGTCCGCGCGGCCTGTTCCGGCGTGTAGGGAACGTGCACGAAACCGCCCCGGACGCCGGGAAAGTCGTTGTCCAGCAAGTGCATCAGCCCGTAGAAGACCTGGTTGCACACATACGTCCCGGCCGTGTGCGAGACCGACGCCGGAAGTCCCGCGGCCTCGATCCCCGCGACGCACGCCTTCACCGGCAAGGTCGTGAAGTACGCGTTCGGCCCGCCGGGGATCACCGGGACGTCGACGGGCTGCGAGCCCGCGTTGTCCGGGACACGCGCGTCGATCAGGTTGATCGCGACCCGTTCCGGGGTGACGCCTGCCCGGCCACCCGCCTGTCCTACGCAGATCACCAGTTCAGGCCGGTACTCGTCGATCGCGTCGCGCAAGGTGACCAGCGAACGCGAGAACACACACGGCAGTTCGACGGCCACCGTGTCGTGCCGACGGCCGGTGAGCAGGGAAACCGCCTGCCACGACGGGTTCACCCGCTCACCGCCGAACGGATCGAAACCGGTGAGGAGCACTGACGTCATGCCTCTCACCCTAACGTGTGACGGAGGTCAGGCCGCCGGCTTGAGGTCCCCGGGGTAGAGGAACTCGGGCGCGGGCTTGGTGTTGCCGTAGAACCACGCGTCGAAGAAGCCTTGGAGGTTCTTGTGCGCCATGCGTTCGGCGAACCTCTGGAACTCCGGCAGGCTCGCGTTGCCGTCGCGGTGCAGTGACGGCCACGTCTTCAGGATGCGGTCGAACGGAGCCGCGCCGATGTAGTTCTTCAGCGCGTGCAGTGCCGCCGGGCCCTTCGAGTACACGTAGGTGAACTCGTTGCCGGGCCCCATGTCGTACAGCTTCCCGGCCCAGAACCGGTCCGTCGCCTTTTGCACGGCGGTCAGGTAGCGCGCCTTGAGGTCCTGGCCCGACTTCGCCTCGGACCACATCCACTCCGCGTAGGAGGCGAAGCATTCGTTGAGGCAGACGTCCTTCCACTTGTCGACGGCGACCGAGTCACCCCACCACTGGTGGGCGTTCTCGTGCACGATCGTCGGGATGTTGCCCGCCGCGCCCGAGTAGATCGGCCTGCTCAGCGTCTCCAGCGAGAACCCGATCGGCTCGGCGAGGAAGATGCCGCCCGCCGCGTCCACCGGGTACCGCCCGAACCTCGACGCCAGGAAGTCGATGATCTCCGGCAGCCGCGCCTCGGCCTGCTTGGTCGCGGCGGGGGTGCCGGGGGCATAGGCGTTGACGACCGGGGTGCCGTCGGACAGCTTCGTCCGCTCGAACTCCCATTTGTCGATCGCGACCGTCGTCATGTACGGCACGGCCGGGGTCTCCTCGGCCCAGACGTACGTGGTGTTCTCGCCGTTCTTGAACCGCCCCCGCTCGCGGCCGTTGGAGATGACGCCCCACTCCGAGGGCACGGTGACCGTGAGATGGAAGGTCGCCTTGTCGCGCGGGGTGTCGTTGACCGGGTACCAGGTCGTCGCGGACTTCGGCTCGCCCGCGACGAACGCGCCGCCGGATTTCGCGAACTGCCAGCCGTTCTCGCCGAGCAGCGGATCTTCGATCGGCCGCGGGACGCCGTGGTAGGCGATTTCGGCGGTGAACCGCTCGTGGCCGCGCAGCGGGCGGGCCGGGGTGATCACCAGTTCGTGGTCACCGGTCCGGGTGAAGGCCGCCTTCCGCCCGTTGACCTTGACCGAGTCGACGGTCAGCCCGCGCAGGTCGAGGTTGAACGAGCTCAGGGACTGCGTCGTCCGGCCGGTGATCGTCTGCAGGCCGGTGAGCTGTTTGGTGGCCGGTTCGTAGCCGATTTTCAGGTGGTAGTCGCCGACGTCGTAGCCGCCGTTGCCGTCCTGCGGGTAGTAGCTGTCGCCCGCGCCGTCGGCGCCGGGTTCGCCGGTGTCGGCGAGGGCGGTCCCACCGCCGAGGACACTCGCGGCCAGGACGGCGGCGATGACGGCCGCACTCCGGTACCTCATTCACGCTCCCAGTCGATCGGCTGTCGCTTCGGACCCGAACGTAGCCCGGTGACCGCGGCCGTCCGCCCGGAAAGCTCCTCCGTGCCCGGATAATCCCCACTTCCGTCGCCTGAACGGAGTCCGGAGTCCGACAGCGCGCTCTGAGATACCCGGCCTGGCCGGGCTGTCCGTTCGCGGGTTCTGGAAAGCTGGGGTCGTGCGTGTGACGCTGCTGGGCCCGGTCGGAGCGGAGGCCGGAGACGGCACCCCGGTCGACATCGGCGGTGTCCGCCTCCGCATGCTCTTGGCGAGGCTGGCGCTGGACCCCGGCCGGGGTGTCCCGGCGACGGTCCTCATCGACGGTCTCTGGGGCGCGGAACCGCCCGCCGACGCGGCGAACGCGCTGCAGTCCCTGGTCTCGCGGCTGCGCAAGGTCCTGCGTGCCGACGGCGTCACCCTCGACTCGGGCACTGGCGGTTACCGGCTGGACGTCGCCCGCGAGGACGTCGACGTGTACCGCTTCGAACGGCTGGCCGCGGAGGGGCGGGCCGAGCTGGCGGCGGGCCGGGACTCCGGTGCGGCCGCGATCCTCGCCGAAGCACTCGGCCTCTGGCGTGGCCAAGCGCTGTCCGACGTGCTCGAAGCCCCCTTCGCGCAGGCACCGGCGACCCGGCTGGAGGATCTGCGTCTCGAAGCCGCCGAAGATCGCTTCGAGGCCGAGATCCGGCTCGGCGGGCAAGACCGGGTCCTGGCGGACCTCAAGGAGGCGGCCGCGGGGAATCCACTGCGCGAACGTCTCGCGGGGCTGTGGATCCGGGCGTTGTGCGCGGCGGACCGGCAGTCCGACGCACTCGCCGTCTACGAGGAGGTCCGGGCTGCGCTGGCCGACCAGCTTGGCGTCGACCCCTCGTCCGAGCTCCAGGAGATCCACCTCGCCGCGCTGCGCGGCGAACTCGGCCCGCCACCCGCGGCCGCCGACCATCTCCCGGTCCGGCTGACCAGCTTCGTCGGCCGTGACGACGAGTTGAAGCTGGTCGCCGAACTCCTCGCCGGCGCTCGGCTGGTGACGCTGGTCGGGTCCGGCGGCGCCGGGAAGACGCGGCTGGCCACCGAGGTCGCGACGCGGCATCCGGCGCACGCGCGCGGGCGTGTCTGGTTCGTGCCGCTCGCCGGCGTCCGCGACCCTGGCGACCTGCCCGGCGCGGTCTTCGCGGCGCTGGAACTGTGGGACCTCGGCCTCTCGCACGGCGACCCGATGCGGCGCCCGGTGGACGCGCTGGCCAGGGCCGTGGAGACGCTCGGCGCCGGTGACGCGCTGCTGGTGCTGGACAACTGCGAGCATCTGGTCGACGCGGCCGCCGAGCTGGCGAACACCCTGCTGCGCCGCGTGCCGACCCTGCGGATCCTCGCGACGAGCCGCGAGGCGCTGGCCATCGACGGTGAGACACTGTGCCCGCTCGGCCCGCTCGCCGTGCCGGACGGGACGCCGACCGTGCCGCAGGCGGCCGAAGCCGGGGCGATCCGGCTGTTCGTCGACAGGGCCGTGGCCGTCCGCCCGGACTTCGTCCTCGACGAGTCCACTGTGGACGAGGTCGCGCAGATCTGCCGACGGCTGGACGGGATGCCGCTGGCACTGGAATTGGCCGCCGCGCGGCTGCGGTCGATGACCGTCGCGCAGATCTCGCAGCGCCTCGACGACCGGTTCCGCCTGCTGACCTCGGGCAGCCGGACGGCGTTGCCGAGGCAGCGCACGCTGCGTGCCGTCGTCGAATGGAGCTGGGATCTGCTCGACGACGCCGAACGCGTCCTCGCCAGACGGCTGTCGGTCTTCGGTGCGGGTGCCGAGGTCGAAGCGGTCGAAAGCGTCTGTGCCGGTGAAGGACTGCCCGCCGAAGACGCCCTGTACGTCCTTGGTTCACTGGTCGAGAAGTCCATCGTGGACGCCATGGCGGGCGATCAGGGCGAGCCCCGGTATCGCATGCTGGAGACCATCCGGGCTTACGCGGCGGAGCGCCTCGACGAGGCGGGAGAGCGTGCGAGGCTGGCGAAGGCGTACCACCGCTACTACGCCGAACTCGCCGAGCGGCTGGAGCCGTCGCTGCGGACGAGGAACCAGCTCGTCGCCATCTCGCGGTACGACGCCGAGAACGGCAACCTCGTGACGGCGCTCCGTCAGGCGATCGACGCGGACGACGTGGAGATGGCGACGCGCCTGTTCGGTGGCTCCTTCTGGTACTGGCTGATCAAAGGTGACAGTGACCGGTTGGAGGGGTTCGTCGCCGAGGTGCTCGCTTTCGGTGACCGCCTGGAGGAGGACTTCGCCGCCGCGTTCCGGGCGATCCGCGCGATGATGGCGATGGTGCCTGGAATCGGCGATCCGGAAGAGGGCGTCGCGTTGATCGACCACTGCGTGCGGACGAACGCGCAGGAACGGTTCGCCGGACTGGCTCTCGGGCTGCCGATGCTCGCGTTCTTCTGTCAGGACAAGGAACTCGCGCACCGCGAGGTGACGCGGGCGCTGCTGAGCCTGGACCCGTGGGCGCGCGCCGCCGCTTCGTGGGCGCAGAGTTTCATCCTCGGTGACGAAGGGGACCCCGAGGGGGCGGGACAGGCGAGGGACCGGGCCTTCGAAGGGTTCTCGGCCGTGGGCGACCGGTGGGGCACCGCGATGGCGGTGGGCATGAAGGCGTCCGACATCTCGATGTCCGGTGACCACGAAGCCGCGATTTCGCTGTACCGGCAAGGGATCGCCCTCGCCCTCGAACTGGGTTCGCAGGACGACGTGATCCAGCAGCGCTGGCGGCTCGCGACGGAGTACGCGCGGGCCGGTGACCTCGACACGGCGATGCGCGAGATCCGGGAGGCGGAGCGCTACGCGATCGACACGGGCAACGATCAGCTCGCGGTGATGGTGCTGGTGGGCAAGGCCGACCTGCTCAGCCGCGCCGGCCGGGTGGACGAGGCACGCGAGGTCGCCGCGCGGTTCCGGGCGCGGATGGCCCAGGTGCCGCTGCCGGGCCTGTTCGGCGAGGAGTTCGGCGGGCTCATCGACACGGAGGTGGCGCTGGCCGCCGGCGAGCTGGACGAGGCCGAGCGCGCGGCCGTCGTCGTCGTGAAGTCCACCAAGGAGCGGGGCGACATGGCCGACCTCGGCCGGATCGTCGAGATCTTCGCCCTGATCCGCTTCCGGCAGGGACGGGCCGAGAGCGCTGTCCGGCTGGTCGGCGCGGCGAAACTCCTCCGCGGCAAGCTTGACCTCGGCGAACCGTCGATCCGGGTGTTGATCGACGACCTTCGCGAGCACTTCGGGGAGGAGCGCTACGAGTCGCTGCTCGGCCAGGACGCTGGACTGCCCCGGGCCGAATTGCTCTCCTGGCTGAGTTCCGAAGCGAGTACGTGAAGCGGGCCTTCAAGGTCCGGGTCCAGGCAAAGTCGACGCCGCGGGGCTATACCGGTTGCGGAGCTTGATCAACAGGGGTTCGAGGACATGCCTCGCCCAAGAACTCCCCGCTCGGCTCTTGCGGGCACGAGCGATGTCAAGTCCCGATTACCAAGAACAGCCCTGACCAGCGGCTCTGCGACTTTGCCGGGACCCTGCCCTCGAGGTAGCGAAGGAGGCCTTAAGCGCGTTCCCCTGACCCCCGTCAGACGCGCTTCCGATAGGCCCAAGTGGCGAGCGGGAAGAAGACCGCGATCGCGGCCGCCATCCAGATCAGCGCGCCGGTGAGCGGCCCGGCGACCGGTCCGCCGTTCATCAGCCCGCGCAGCACGTCGGACATCTGCGTCACCGGACTGATGTCCGCCCACGCCTTCAGCCAGCCGGGCATGGTGCCGGTCTGCACGAACACGTTGCTGCCGAAGGTCAGCGGCATGAGCACCACGAACATCAGGCCCTGAACCGCGCCGGGGCTCTTCACCAGCATCCCGACGAACACCGACGCCCAGCAGAACGCCAGCGCGAACGCGATGACCAGCACCACGGCCAGCGCGAACTCCGCCGGGCCGGTCTGGATCCGGTAGCCCATGATCGTCGCGACGATCATCAGCACGGTGATGCACACCAGGTAGCGCACGATGTCGGCCAGCACGGCGCCGATCAGCGGGGCGGACCTGGCGATCGGCATCGCGCGGAACCGGTCGAACACGCCCTTGGTGACGTCGGTGTTGAGCTGGACCCCGACGGTCATGCTGGCCTGCAGGATGTTGAACACCATGATGCCGGGCACGATCATCTGCAGGTAGTCGTCGATGCTCGGGGCGAGCGCGCCACCGAACAGGTAGACGAACATGACCAGGAAGATGATCGGCGCGATGGTGACGTCGGCCAGCTGCTCCGGGTTCTTGCGGATCTTCAGGATTCCGCGCCAGGCAAGGGAAAGTCCGTGCTGGACGCTGCTGGACAGTGAAACGCGCGCCTGCGCGGGCGCGGCGATGGTCGTCATACCAGGCTCCCTTCCGGAGTCGTGTCCTTTGTGGACTCTTCGGGCCGCTTGCCGGTGAGTGCGAGGAAGACCTCGTCGAGGCTGGGCAGTCGCAGCGCCAGCTCGTCCGCGGTGATCCCGGCTTCGTCCAGTTTGCGGACCAAGGTGGACAGCAGGACGGGGTCGGCGACGGGCGCGGTGAGCAGTCCCGTGTCGTTGTCCCGGTTCGGCCGGACCCCGGTGAGTCCGGCCAGGATGCGCTCGACGGCGTCGAGATCGGCGAGCGCGGTCGGCCGGACCTGCAGCGTCTGGCCGCCGGTCCGCCGCTTGAGCTCGTCGGCCCGGCCGTTCGCCACGACCAGCCCGTGGTCGAACACGGTGATCGTGTCGGCCAGCTGGTCGGCCTCCTCCAGGTACTGCGTGGTGAGCAGCACCGTCGTCCCGTCCGCGACCAGCGTCCGGACCACGGCCCAGACCTCGTTGCGGGCGTGCGGGTCGAGTCCGGTGGTCGGCTCGTCCAGGTAGAGCACCTTCGGACGGCCGACAAGGCTCGCGGCGAGGTCGAGCCGTCGCCGCATCCCGCCCGAGTAGGTCTTGATCGCGCGTCCGGCGGCGTCGGTCAGCTCGAACCGCTCCAGCAGATCGGCAGCCCGCTTCTTCGCGTCGGCCCTGGAGAACTCCAGCAGCCTGCCGATCAGCACGAGGTTCTCCGTGCCGGAGAGGTCCTCGTCGACCGACGCGTACTGCCCGGTCAGCCCGATCATGCCGCGGACCTGCATCGGGTTCTTGACGACGTCGTAGCCGAAGACGCTCGCGTGGCCGCGATCCGGCCGGATCAAGGTGGCCAGGATCCGGACGGCGGTCGTCTTCCCCGCGCCGTTCGGCCCCAGCACCCCGACCACCTTGCCCGACGGGACCTCCAGATCGACCCCGTCGAGCGCCTTCGTCTCCCCATAGTGTTTGACCAGGCCTTCGGCCCTGATCGCGTGAGTCATGTTTCCTCCTGTGGATCTCGCCCCGCGGACAAAGGTGCCCTCCCAGGCTGGCAGACCGCGCACAGCGCGCTGGCAAAACCTGGCAATCCCTGATAAGCGCTGGTAGGCACGGTGTGAGGAGGTTGTGAAGGTGTTGTGGAGGTCGCCGTCACACCGCGCATGATCGGCATACTCGACGTCATGGTGATCGAAGACCGGGTGCGCGTGAGCCCACGGGGGAAGCTGGTCAGCGGGCTGCTGATCGGCGCGCTGGTGCCGTTCGCGGTGCTGACGGTGCTGCGGCTGGTGGGGTACGACGGCAACACGTACACGATCGCGGCGCTCGCGCTGACGCCGTACGCCGGGATCGCGACGCTGGTGCTCGCCGTCCTCGCGCTGGGATCGCGGCGCTGGTGGACAGGGGCGGTCGCACTGGTGCTGACCTTCACGATCGCCGCGCTGGTGCTGCCCCGCGCGTTCGCGAACGAGCAGAAGGCGCTCGGCGGGAAACACGTCCGCGTGCTGGCGTCGAATATGCTCGGCGGGCGGGCGGACCCGGCCACGATCGTCGGCTATGTGAAGGAACACCAGGTCGACGTCCTGAGCCTCACCGAGATGACGGCCGAGGCGATCGCCGGGCTGGAACGCGCCGGGCTGTTCAAGATCTTGCCGTTCCACGTGCTGCACCCGGCGGAGTGGGCGTCCGGCTCCGGGGTGGTGTCGAAGTACCCGCTCACGCCGTTGAAGCTGAGCGGCGACTCGAACCACAAACAGCCGAGTGCGAGCATCGATCTCGGCGACGGGATCCGGATCGAGGTCGTCGCGGTCCATCCGGCGGCGC
The DNA here is from genome assembly GCF_047608665.1 of Amycolatopsis sp. cmx-11-51. Classification (NCBI taxonomy): domain Bacteria; kingdom Bacillati; phylum Actinomycetota; class Actinomycetes; order Pseudonocardiales; family Pseudonocardiaceae; genus Amycolatopsis; species Amycolatopsis sp. cmx-11-51. The sequence goes on from NZ_JADNQO010000017.1 coordinate 64,283, forward strand.
CGATGTGGGACAGGCACACGTGGGTCGACGAGGCCAAGGACCTGCCCTACGCCGACGCGGAGCACGACATCCGGATCCTGGCGGGCGACTTCAACGCCAGCCTCGACCATTCACTCTTCCGTGAGCTGCTGACCAGGGGATACGTCGACGCGGCCGATCAGCTGGGGAAGGCGCTGCAGGGGACCTGGACGAACGGGATGGTGCCGCCGGTGCCGATCGACCACGTGCTGGCGGACAAGCGGACGGCCATCGCGGACTTCAAGGTGCTGGAGACGCCCGGCAGTGATCACGACGCCGTCTACGCGGAGATCGTCCTGCCCTGAAGCGACTTTCCGCTGATGAGGACCCACGCGGCTGTTCGGGCCGGGACCTGGTCACCGCAGGCGATCGCGGTCGAGTGGAACCAGTCCGAAACGGCGGACCGCGATCTGTGCCTCAGGCGAGCAGGGCGTCCAGCGCCTTGAGGGTTTCGAGGCCGTCGCTCGCCAGCGAGACGCCGCGGTCGTGCCGGATCTGCGGCTCGCGCGGATTGACGCGGACGAGTGAACCGGTCGCGGCGCTGGCCAGCTCCGAATAGCGCCGCACCGTCGGCACGGCCTGTCCGGCGCCGAGTTCCACCACCACGAGGTCGCGATGCGCGCGACGCCACGCTGTCAGCTCGTCGAGCTGGGCCTGGCTACGCCGTTCCAGCCAGTCGTAGTCGCCGAACATCAGGATGTTGGGCCGCGCGAGACCGCCGCAGCGCGGGCACGACGGCAGCGGTTTCAGCGCGCGCATCGTTTCCTCGTCGAGGGGGACCTCGACGTCGTCCGCGGCCCAGATCTCGGTGGTGCACCGGGTGCGGCACTGGAGATGGTGAATGGACCCGTGCGCCTCGGCGACGTGCGGGTAGCCTGCCTTCTGGAACTGTCCGTCCACATTGGACGTGAAGGCCCGCGTGCCCCCGGGTTTCCGCGCTCCCCAGGACAGCAGGATCCGGAATCCCTCGTGCGGGACGGTGTCGCGGTACAGCGCGAGCCGGTGTCCGTAGAAACCCCAGGCCAGCTCGGGGTCATCGGCGAAATGCCGCGGGTCGGCGAGTTCGACGAAGCTGATGCCCAGCCGCGCGTACGGCGGATACGCCTTCCAGAACCCCTGGTCGCCCCGGAAATCGGGCAGGCCGGAGTCGACGCCCATCCCGGCACCGGCGCAGACGAGCAGCGCGCCGGCGCCGTCGATCAGTTCCGCGGCTCGTTCGAGCTCACTCACCCGGCTTCGAAGCCTGGACGACCTCGAATTCCAGCAGGTTCGCCCCGCTGGAGACCGGCTTCGCGCGCTCGCCCGCGTGCGCCTCGCGTGCCGGGCCGGACGCCCAAGCCTGGTATGCCTCTTCGGACTCCCACTTCGTGTAGACGAAGTAGCGCGTCTCGCCGGAGACCGGGCGGAGCAGTTCGAAGCCGAGGAAACCGGGCTGGTTGTCGACGGCGTGCAACCGCGCGGCGAACCTCTTCTCCAGCTCGGGGCCTGCGCCTTCGGGGACCTCGATCGCGTTGATCTTCACGACTGCCATACCGCCACCCTACGGTGAAACTCTTTCGCGCCGCGATGTGACGCGTGGGACCCAGGCGACCGTCGTAGAGCGCGCCGTTCTTGTGCCCCGGCGGCCAGGCCGTCGACCTGCGTGGACGCCGCCTTCTGTCCTTCGCCGCTCTCCGGGCACGAGCGGTCGATGCGGCTCAAGCCGATCGCCGGCCGGACTACCCGCTCCGCGGTGACCGCAACCAGAGGACTAATTGCGTGGTGCCTGAGCCTCCCGAAGCCCCCAAGACCGCAACTAGAGGACTAATTGCGGGGGCGCTTACCCCCGCAGGGTGCCTGGGAGCAGTTCGGCGTCCGGAGGAATCGCCGTGCCGTGGAACCAGGCGTCGAAGAACGGCCGCAGGTCCTGCCCCGCGAGCTTGATCGTGAACGCCTCGAAATCCGCCCAGGACGCGTTGGCGTTCCGGTAGGCCGCCGGCCACTCCTTCAGCAGCCGCGCGAACGCCCCTTCGCCGATCTTCCGCCGCAGCGCGTGGATGGCCAGGATCCCCTTGTCGTACACGCCGTGGAATTCCTGCCCCGCCCCCATGTCGACCAGTTTCGACGTCCAGAAATCCGGGCTGCCCCGCATGATCTCGAGTGCCGCGCGGTAGCGGTCATCGAGGTTCTGGCCGTCCCGCGACTCTTGCCACAGCCATTGCGCGTACGAGGCGAGGCATTCGTTGAGGCAGATGTCGGACCACGAATTCAGTGTCACCGAATCGCCGAACCACTGGTGTGCGGTTTCGTGCACCACGGTGACCAGGTCGGCCCATTTCGCGTAGGTGGGCCTGGTCTGGGTCTCCAGTGAGAAGTGGATGTCCTCGTCGAGGTAGATCCCGCCCGCCGCGTCCACCGGGTACGGCCCGAACTTCGAGGCCAGGAAGCCGATGATCTCCGGCAGCCGCCTGCCGGCGTCTCGCCGGTCCTCCGCGCCCGGCGCGTACGCGTTGACCAGCGGAGTCCCGTCGGGGAGGGACATCCGGTCGACGGTGAACTTGTCGATCGCCACCGTGGTCAGATAGGCCGCCACGGGCGTGCGTTCCTGCCAGGACGTCGTGGACCAGCCGTTCGCCGAGGTCTTCTGGATCTCGCGTCCGTTCGAGATGACGGTCCAGCCGTCCGGCACGCGGGCGGTGAGGTTGAACATCGCCTTGTCGCGTGGGGTTTCGTTGACGGGGTACCAGAACGACGCCGAATGCGGCTCGCCGACGATGAACGCGCCGCCGTCCTTCGACTTCTGCCAGCCGCTTTCGTTGCGGCCCGCCTTGGGTGTCGCCGATGGGTCGCCGCCGTAGACGACCTTCGTGCGGAAAGTGGTCCCGTTCCGGATCGGCTCGATGGGGGTCACCACCAGCTCGAATTCGCCCTCGCGGACGAACTTCGCCGGTTTTCCCTCCACTTCGACGGATTGGACCGTCAAGCCGCGTAAGTCCAGGTTGTACCGGTTGAGGTCCTGGGTCGCTTTCGCGGTCACCGTGGTGTCGCCGTCGAGTCGCCCCTTCGCGGGGTCGTAAGTGATCCCGACCTGGTATTCGCCCGCGTCGTAGCCGCCGTTCCCGTCCATCGGGTAATACGGGTCGCCCGCGCCCGAAGCGCCCGGCGTCGGGTTCGCCGGCGGAGGCGGAGGGGGAGTGGCCGGGGCATCATCGACGCTGCAACCGATAATCAGGGCGCCGACGACCCCCAGAACCAGGCCGGCGGCGGGGACACGGCTGCGCATGGAGGGGAGCTTAGTGGTGATTCACCGCGACGGGTTGATCACTTTCGGCGGCGAAGGGCCGCCGATCGTCCTCCTGCACGGGTTGATGGGCAGGGCGACGACGTGGTGGCGGGTCGCCGGACGACTCGAACGGTACGGGCGTGTCCACGGTCTCGACGCGCGCGGCCACGGACGCGGTCCACGTGGCGGGCCATGGCGCACCGAACGGTTCGCCGACGACTTGGCCGCGGTGCTGCGGACCTTCGACGAACCCGCCGTCCTGATCGGACATTCGATGGGCGGCCTGCACGCTTGGGTCACCGCGGCCACGTATCCCGGCCTCGTCCGCGCCGTGGTCTGCGAGGACTTCGCACCAGACCAGCGGGGACGGTCCGTGGACGACTGGCGCGGCTATTTCGAGTCCTGGCCGGTCCCGTTCCGGTCACTGGCCCACGTGCGTGAGTTCTTCGGGGGAACCGGCGACTACTTCATCGAATGCGTCGAGGAACGGGAAGACGGTTATCACCTGATCGCCTCGCTTCCCGATCTGTACGAGATCGCGGCGGAATGGGGACGGCGGGATTTCTGGGAGTACGTCGAACGTGTCGAATGCCCGCTGCTGGCGATCGAAGGTGAGCGGACGGCGATGCCGCACGGGCAGCAGGCCGAACTCGCGGCCCGCGTGCCCGGCGGCCTAGGCCGTCACATCGTCGTCGAGGGCGCCGGGCACGTCGTGCACGAAGAGGCCCCGGAGACCTACCTCGGTGCCGTCGAAGCCTTTCTTTCCGACGTCATCGGGTAGGTCCCGGAGCCGCACGCTCAGCCCTTGGCCAGCTGGGCGTCGATCCATGCGCGCAACCGCGCCTCACCGGGGTAGCCGATGTTCCGCGAGGACGGCAGTTCGGCGGCGTCGCGGACGCCGACCAGCGTCGGGAGGTAGCGGATGTTGTACCGGCTCGACAGGTCTCGGCTCTGGTCGACGTCGACCTCGCCGAGCAGGAACCGGCCGCCGTACTCCGCGGCGAGCCGTTCGATCACCGGTTTCATCTGGCGGCACGGCGGACACCACGTCGCGCCGAAGTCCATGATGACCAGCTTCTGCTTCGAGATGTTCATGACTTCGGCGTAGTTGGCCGACGTCACCGTGACCACGTTCTCGGCCGTTGGCGACGGTGCGGCCGATGCCGCGCCGGAGCCGACGCCGGTGACAAGCGCCAGCACACCGGCCAGCACGCAGACGAACCGTTTGAACTTGGACAAGACGTACTCCTTTCGATTCAAGTGAGTCCACTCAGGACGAAGACCACGTCGGCAATCCGCCGGAGACCCAGTCTTCGATGCCTTCGCGGTACTTGCGGACGTTCGTGTACCCGAGTTCCAGCAGCCGCCGTCCGACGAATTCACTGTTGCGGCACGGCGTGTTCGCGCAATAGACGACGATCGCGGCGGCCTTGTCCGGAAGCGCCGACGGTGCCAGGCGGTCGGTGAATTCGGCGGCCTGTTCGTACGGGAATCCCGGAATATTGCGTGCTTCCGGAAGATGCTCCTTGTCGAAATAGGCGACCGGCATCGTGTCGACCACGACCACCGTTCCGGCCTCCATCAGGGAGAGCAGTTCCGTACGAGTGATCAACGGCAGCATGGCGCCCCTTCTCAGACAACCGTGATTGACGATTCCCATCGTCGGTCGTCTTCCGGAACGCGCTCTAGTGCCGTCTCGACATGCCGGAGGGTTATCCGGCCGGTGAGGGAAAGGTGGCGTGGAGGTCTAGGGGCGGTGAGTAGAGGTCCGCTCGCCGCATGGTCTCGTAACCGAGGCAGGCTTCGCCATCCATGCCGGGTTATCCGGCGGCCAGCCTGCCGTGGCGGTGCAGCCAGGTCCGGTACGGCGCCGTCCGCTCGGCGAGCCGCCAATATCCCGCCGTCGCCTCATGGGCGAGTTCCCGGACGCCGGTCGCGCACGGACCGTCTTCGCGCCAGGCGAGCACGTGCCGCACGCACATCGGCGCACCCGCCAGCGGCCGGATGACCAGGCGATCCGACGGCGGCCGGGTCGGCTGGACCAGCCCGACGCCGTACCCGCCGCCGACCAGGTCCTCCCGTGCGGTGTCGAAGTCGACGTCGTGGGCGATCCGGGGGTCGAAACCGTGCGCGAGACACATTTCGCGGAACACCACGCGGCAGCCGTCGCCCCCGTTCGACACGATCCAGTCCTCCCCGGCCAGTTCGGCGAGTTCGATCTCCTCCTCGTCGGCCAGCGGATGCCCGGCGGGGACCGCGACGAACGACGGCTCACTGGCCAGGGTCACGGTCCGCACCTCCGGCGGCACCGGCAGGCCGCGTCCGCCGCAGATCATGATCAGCGCGAGGTCGATGCCGCGGTTCGCGACCTGCGCGAGCAGCCGGGTGCGTGAGGTGTCCGCCCGGGTGCGGAACGGTTCGCCCGGCCGCAGGTCGCGCAGCCCGTCGAGCAGCGAACTCGTGATGGCGCTGTCGTTCCAGCCGATTCTGAGCGATTCGCCCGTCTCGGGTTCCTGACGGTGGAAGTCGTGCTCCAGTTCGTCGAAGGTGAGCACGATCGCCCGCGCCCGCCGCAGGATGAGGGAGCCGAGTTCGGTGGGCCGCACCCCTTGCTGGTCGCGGTGGAACAGCGAACCGCCGACCATCCGCTCGATCCGGCGCAACTGGTGGCTGAGCGCGGGCTGCCCGAGCCCCAGGCCGGCTGCGGCACGGTTGAGGCTGCCGGAGGAAGCGATCTCACAGATCACGCGAAGATGCCGAACCTGAATCTCCATGCCCCCGTATACCGCGATTCCGCCCGTGACCGGCACCTCCGAAAGTCGAGATCCGTAATTTCCTATAACCCGATGACAATATTTGCTGGCAATACCCGGGCCGCCCGGGCCGTGGCTACGTTCGATCAACGCCTCTCCCCGCATATCCCGCGAATCAGGAGCCGTCTTGCTGCGACCACTGCCGCTCACCGAGCATTGCGCCGATCCGCTGGCGCGAGCCGAGCACGTTTGCGTCGGCGTCAGCCCGTTCAACAGCTATTTCACGGTGGAACGGATCGCCGATCTCGCCCGCTGGGCCATGTCGGCCTTTCGAGGTTTTCATTTCTTCGTCCCGGACGGGCCGTCCGCGTTCACCATGGAGGCGCTCGGTTACGACCCGATCCGCGCCGCGCGGAAGGCGCAGCGGCAAGGCAACTACACGCGCAACAAGATCGTCCGCGCCTTGCAGCAGGTGTGCCCCTCGGATCCGGACACCCTGATCCTGGACGCCTCGGTGCTCGAAACCGACCGCGCCTACCTCGGCCTGCTTTCCGAGGCGCACCAACGCTTCGCCACCGACCCGGAGTTCGCCGAGCAGTGCCTCGGCGCGACCGGCTGGGTGCTGGACCGGCGGCTTCCCGAAGGTGAACATCCCACCCGCGATCAGCTGCGCAGCGCGGTCCGGTACTTCCTGGCCGAGCTGCCGATGTTCGTCGGCACCGTGGCCGTGGCCGGGGTCGGCAGTTCCGTGTTCGCCTATCACCAGCGGGTCCCGTTCCTCGAACGGCTTTACCGCGGCGAACTCTCCTGGCGGCCACTGCCCGGACAGGGCTTCGTCGTCTTGGAGCAGGCTGTTCCGGAACGGGCGGAGTGACCGTGGAACGCGACGACTTCTCCCTGCGCCGGGTACCCGCCGAACGCCGCTACTCCTGGGTTTCCGTCGCGCTGCAACGGTTCGGGCAGGTGTCCTCGTTCCACCAGTTCCTGCTCGGCGCCGTCCTCGGCTTCGGCATGACCTTCTGGGACGCGGTACTGGCCATCACGATCGGTTCGGTGTTGCTGGAGATCATCACCATCCTGATGGGCATCGCCGGCACCCGGGAGGGGCTGTCCACGTCGGTGCTCGCGCGCTGGACCGGGTTCGGGACCGGCGGATCCTCGCTGGTCGGGCTGCTCATGACGCTGAGCCTGGCGGGCTGGTTCGGCGTGCAGAACGACGTGTTCGCCCACGGTCTCCACGCGTTGATGGGCGGCCCGCCGGTGTGGGTGTGGGCACTCGCGGGTGGCGCGCTGGTCACCGCGATCGTCGTGTTCGGCTTCCACGCGATGGCCTGGACGGCGTATCTGACGGTGCCCGCTTTCCTCGCGCTGGCCGGATATTCGATCATCACCGCGCTCGGCGACCATTCGCTGCCCGCGCTGATGGCCGAACCGCCGCCGGGGCCGTCGATGTCGCTGGCACAGGGCACCACGCTGGTGGCGGGCGCGTTCATCATGGGCGCGATCATTACCCCGGACATGACCCGGTTCAACCGGACCGCGTCCGACGTCGTGAAGCAGACCCTGGTCAGCATCACCCTCGGCCAGTACCTGATCGGCCTGATCGGGGTGCTGCTCGCGCACGCGGCGAAAAGCTCCGACGTGGTCGGGATCATCACCTCGTCGTCCGGTGTGCTCGGTACGCTGATCCTGGTCACCGCGATCCTGAAGATCAACGACTGGAACCTCTACTCCTCCTCGCTCGGGCTCGTGAACACCGTGCAGGTGCTGCTGTCCCGGCGGCTCGACCGCACCACCGCGACCCTGTTCCTCGGCGGTCTCGGCACGGTGCTCTCGGCGATCGGCATCCTCGATCACTTCACCACCTTCCTGACCTGGGTCGGCGTGCTCACGCCTCCGGTGGCGGGGGTGGTGATCGCCGAGTACTACGTGGTCCGGCGCTGGAAGCCAAATCTGGAAGCCACCCGTGCGTCCGGGGAGTTGCCGCCGGAATGCCCGGCCTGGGTTCCCGTCGCGCTGATCTGCTGGGTCGCCGGGGCCGCGGTGGGAATTTGGCTGCCGTGGGGAATCCCCACGGTGAACTCCGTATTCGGCGCCTTTCTCCTGTATGTTCTTCTCGGCAGACGGACCACGGCCGGATCGGTTTCCGTGGCGATGACTTCTTCCGACGGGGCGAAAACCCGTACGTGACAGAGGAGTTCGACGTCGTACAGCTGGATGTTCACCACCTGCGGGTGATTCGGGCGATCGCGGACACGGGCAGCCTTTCCCGTGCCGCGATCGCGCTCGGCGTCACCCAGCCAGCGGTGTCCGCGCAACTCAAACGGCTGGAGAACATGCTGGGCTACCAGTTGTTCGACCGGCGCGAGGGCAGCGTGACACCGACACCGATGGGCGATTTGCTGTTGCGCCGGACAGCCGCTTTGCTGCCACAGCTGGACAAACTGCTCGAAGACATCGAGCAGCGCGTCTGCCCCAGCGGCCCGCCCGACGTCGTCCGGGTGGTCGCGGTGGCCAGCGCGCTGGTCGCGCACCTGCCGTCGCTGGTGACCCGGTTGTGGCCGGAGGTCTCTGAGGTTCAGGTCGTGCACGACGACCATCCCGAGCGGCTGCTGCCGCTGCTGGCACAGCGGCGCGCGGAATTGGGGCTGGTCAAAGACTATCCGGGACACGAGCTCGAAATCCCCGCGAGTGTGGACACCGCGGTGGTGGTGACCGAGCCGACCTTCGTCCTGCTGCCGGAGTTCCATCCGTTGGCGAGCAACGAGATCATCGATCTGAGCGAACTACGGGACGAATCGTGGGTGATGATGTCCGATTCGTCGGCGACCACGTTCACCAGGTACTTCGCGGAGACCTGCGCGCAGCACGGTTTCAGCCCGTCGATCACCCATCAGGTGACTTCGCAGCAGGTGGCGCTGCTGGTGGTCCGGGCGGGCGCGATCGGGCTTTCACAGCCGATCTGCGATCCGCGGAACCACGGCCTCGTGACCCGGCCACTGCGCGGGGATGTGTTGCCGCGCAGGCATATTCTCGCGTGGAACCGGGAGACCTTCGTGGCGGGACGGCAGGCGGAACTGATGGCCGCCGTGGTCGAAGCGTATTGGACCGAAGCGAGGACGGCACCGGTTTACGCCCGATACCTGGACTCACGCGAGCCGTAAGCCGTAAGCCGTAAGCCGTAGTCCGTGAAGGCCTCCTTGAGGGACCCAGAGTCCCTTAAGGAGGCCTTCACGGACTTCACCATTTTAGGGTCACGTCGCCCGGGCGGGGGGTCTCATCGCGCCGGGCGTAACGGCCCGGGGTAGAGGTGCTCGTCCGGCGGCCGTACCGTGCCGTCGAGCCACGCGTGATTGAACTCGCCGAGGTCGAGCTGGGTCATCGCGGCGACGTAGAGTTCGAAGTCGTGCCAGTTCTGGTTGCCCTGCGGGTTGATCATCGGAAAACCCGCGATAATCTGGAAGAACGCGTCGTCACCGATCAGACGGCGCAGCGCGTGCACCATCAGCACCGCCTTGGCCGTCGGCGCGAATTCGGTGCCCTTGCCAGGATCGGTGAGCTTCGGCGCCCAGAATCCCGCGTCCCCGCTCACCCTGGCCACCATGTCGCGGTACCGCCGATCGAGGTCGCCGCCGTTCTTGGCCTCGTCCCACAGCCACACCGCGTACCGTGCGATGGATTCGGGCATCAGCGCGTCGCGCCACATCTTGCCGCTCACCCCGGCCCCCCACCATTGGTACGCGGTGGCGTACACCAGATCGGCGACGGTGGCCGCGCGGCCGTACATCGGCCGGGTCTGGGCGCCGTGCGTGTAACCGAGGGCGCGGTCGAGGAACAGCCCACCCGCTGCGGATTGCGGGTAGTCACCGAACTTCCCGGTGAGGAACTCCAGCACCTCGGGCAGCTTGCCGCCGATCTTCCGCTTGTCGACGGCGCACGGGTGGTAGGCGTTGATCGCCGTCCGGCCGCCGGGCAGCGCGATCCTCTCGACCTCCCAGCGTCCGATGCCGAGCATCGCCGTGCTCGGCGCGAGGGCGGTGTCCTCCGACCAGGTGACGGTGTGTCGTCCGGCGCCGGCGGAGACGTCCGAAACCTGAATACCGTTACCCATCACGGAAAATTCGTCCAGTACGGTGACGGAGACGCGCAGGGTCGCCTTGTCGACTTCGGTGCCGTTGACCGGGAACCACGTCATCGCCGAACGCGGCTGGCCGGTGGCCACGGCGGAATCGCCGGGAGTGGCGAGCCAGCCGACGCGCCCCCGCGCCGTGCCGATCGGCTCCGGCCGCCCGTCGTAACCGATCACCACGGTGAACCGCACGCCTTCCGCCAGGGGGGTCCTCGGGGTGATCACCAGCTCGTGCTCGCCCACCCGCCGGAACGTCGCGGCGACCCCGTCGACGCTGACCGATCGCACGGTGAGGCCGCGCAGGTCCAGATCGAACCGGCTGAGGTCTTGGGTGGCCGTCGCGGTGATCGTCGCCTTGCCGCTCAACAGCGCCGAGTACGGCGAGTAGTCCAGCGCGAGCGAGTACCTGTCGACGTCGTAACCGCCGTTGCCGTCCTTCGGGTAGTAAGGATCAGCGCCGAGGACGGTGCCGTCGGGCGAGACGTGCACGTACCCGTCACTGCCGGGTGCCGGCTGAGCCGCCGCCGACGTCTGGCAGGTGCCGATCATCGTGGTGGCGAGCAACGCGGTGCACAGTGGCTCCTGCCACCGAATCCGCACGGTCATGAACGGGCCTTCTCTCTACGGGGGAGGGTGCCCGGTCATCGTGCGGGCGTCCGTGCCACGCGCGGCACTGCCAGCCGGTCATGCCGTCGGGTTATCTCGTGCGTGGTAAGGACGGTCATTGGACCGAAGGTGTCGTGTCGGGTGGTGGGTCAGGGCGGGGTGCCGGCGTCACGGTCTTCCCAGCGTCACCAGGGATCACATCGGCGGGTAGTTAAGGCCTTTTTCACGTGGCTGATCCGCGTGAAGGGGTCCTTCACGGCATTGCGGTGTGTGGGTAACGCACCCTCACCGCGACCAGAATCCGGGCCCGCCACTGATCCCCGGGAGACCTTCGGCCCTGAAGCGAGTGTCCCCAATGTGGCTTTGGGGACCCTGAGCGTCCCCAATGTGGCTTTGGGGGCAGCGGCCAACCGGCGTTGCCGCGCTGGGGTAGCGAGGGACCTTCGCTACCTCCCACCCCCCGCCCACCCCCTCCCGCAATTTGTCCTCTAGTTGCGGTAGTTCGTGGCACCAACTACCGCAACCAGAGGACGAAACGCGGGGGGTGCGGGGCTCACGAAAGCGTCAGGCGGGACGGTCGGTGAGTGGCAAGTCCGCGTGAGCCGCTCAGACCGGTGCCCCCGATGCCACATTGGGGACACTCAGCGTCTCCAATGTGGCATTGGGGGCAGCGACCCTCAGGCACGCCACCTTTGCCTTCCCCTCGATAACCCCACGGCATACCCGCCCGGGACTACCCCGCGCCACGCCGGCGGAGAGATCGTCGAGGCATGCTGCCCCTTCCGGCGCTGCTCGCGCTGACGACGACGGTCTTCCTCGGCTGCCTCACCGAAGTGCTGCCCGCCGGGTTGCTGCTGGGCATGTCCGCGGATCTGGGCGTGTCCCCGTCGGCGACCGGTCAGCTGGTGACGGTCTACGCGCTCACCACCGCGCTCACCGCCATCCCGCTCACCACCCTCACCCTCCGGGTGCCGCGCAAACGCTTGCTCCTGGCGCTGATCGCCGGGTTCCTGGTGACCAACCTGCTGATCGCGATGTCTTCCTCGTACCCGCTGATCTTGGCCACGCGGGTCGTTTCCGGCGCGCTGACCGGGGTGATGTGGTCGCTCGTGGCCGGTCACGCGATGCGCCTCGCCCCGCCGGGACTCACCGGGCGCGCGCTGGCCGTTGCCATGTCGGGCACGCCGATCGGGTTCGCCCTCGGGGTGCCCGCCGGTACCGCGCTCGGCGAACTGGCCGATTGGCGCTGGGCGTTCGCCGCGATGGCGCTGGTCACCGTGCCGCTGCTGGTGTGGGTGCTCGTCGTGGTGCCCGCCGTACCCGCGGAGCCGGCGGGGCCCACCCGGCCACTGGCCGCGTCACGGCTGCCGGGGATGCGCCCCGTGCTGGCGACGGTGGCGTTGTTCTCGTTGGGGCACAACGTGGCCTACACCTACATCGGCCCCGTCCTCGCCGGAATGGACGTGGCGGGGATGCTGGGCGCGGCGTTGCTGGTGTTCGGCTGCGCCACGGTCGGCGGGCTGGTCGCGGTCGGCACCATGCTCGACCACCACCCGCGTGCCGTTCTGGTGGTCTGCGCGGGTATGACGGGCGTGGCCATCGTCCTCATGGGACTCAGCGGCGGCATCCACGGTCTGGTGTTGACCGCCGCCGCGTTGTGGGGCTTGGCGTTCGGTGGCGCGCCCACCGCGTTCCAGGCCGTCACCGCGCTGATCGCGGGCCCCACCGCCGACGCCGCCCAGTCGCTCACGATCGCGGCCTGGAACGGCGCCGTCGCGGGGGGAGCGCTCATCGGCGGGTTGCTGCTGCCGCTCGGAACGTCCCTGCTTCCTTGGTGCGCGGCCTTCGTGGTGCTCCTGCCGTTGCTGTTCAGCCGGCGAGTCGTGCTTTCAGCGCCCGTAGATCGGTGCCGGGCCCTACGATGAGCGGCCAGACGTCGGAGCCGAGGAACCCGGTCTCGTCGGTCGCCGCGGTCGCGCCGCAGGCGTCGCGCTCCAGTCCGTTCCGGGCCGCCACCGCGGCGACGGCGTCCTTTGTGGACTCTTCGAACAGGCCGTCGGTGGGGACGGCGAACCCGCGTGCCCGCAGGAGTTCCTGAGCGGTTCGCACTCGCGGTCCGGTGTCGCCGGGCTTGAGCAGCGGCCACTCCGGCAGATCCGCCTTCGGTGACGCCGAGCCGAGCACTTTCCGGACCTCGGTGCGCAGTTCCGGAAGCCGGTTGTACAGCACGGTCCCCGGGCATTCGGTCGAGTTGAAGTCCCGGTGTCCCTTGATGAACTCCGGCGAGATCCCGTACCGCGAAGCGATGTACGCGACCATCTTCACCAGCGAGGCCCAGAGCGCGGGTGTGACGTCTTCCTTGCTGTAGAGGCCCTCGTTCTCGATCCCGATGCAGGTGCTGTTGTTGTTGCCGACGTTCGCGCCCAGCACATGCCGCGTTCCGCTGCGCAGCACTTCCAGGCTGCGATGCCGTCCTTCGGTGATGTGCCCGCCGCGGCTGTTCGTGAACTGCTGGCCGCTGTCCACCCAGCCCCGCGTGTCCATGTGGAAGTTCTGGATCGCCCGCGAGGCCCAGAAAGCGTGTTCGAGTGTGTAGTCGGTGACGTTGCCAGGCTCGACGGTGTGGTGCACGACGATGTAGGTCGGCTTGTGATTCTGCACCTCGATCGTTCCGTTCGGCGGCCGGGCGCTCCACGCGGCCGTTCCGTGAATCCGTGGTTCTGGTACCCCTGGCGCCGCGGCGGCGGCGGAAATCGTCGCCGTCCCCAGCAGCCCGGCGGCGCTTACCGTCAGGCCGCCCTTGAGCGCGGTACGTCGGTCGAAGTCGGCCACGGGCGTAACTCCCATCATGCGCGTTGGCCGGAAAACTAACCCGCCATCGCGCCGATGACAACCATTGACCAACTTTTGTCGTAATGCGTCAGTGTTCGCCGGGGAGTGCGAACAGGCCGTCCCCGGTCTGTTCGAGCAAGCCGTCGACCAGCAGGGAGTCGAGGCAGCGGTCGCGCTGCCCTGATTCGTCCCAGACGAGATCGAGGCGCGCCTTCTCGACCGGGCCTTCGGTGCCGCGCAGGACGTCGAGCAGTAGCCCGCGCACCTGGCGATCGGTCCCGGCGAACTTCTGGACCTGCTTCGCGGGACCGGCGTAGGCGGGTTTGCCCGCGTGCTGCCAGGCGCAGTCGTCGTAGATCGGGCAGTCCGCGCAGCGCGGCGACCGGGCGGTGCAGACGAGCGCGCCGAGTTCCATCAGCGCCGCCGAGAGCTTCGCGGCGGGCGCGTCCTCTCGCGGCAGCAGCGCCTCGACGTCGGCCATGTCTCGGGTGTTCGACGGCGGCCCGGCGTCGCCCGCGCCGTGCACCGCCCTGGCCACCACTCGCCGGACGTTGGTGTCCACCACCGGTGCCCGCTTGCCGTAGGCGAAGGCCGCGACCGCGCGCGCGGTGTACGCGCCGATCCCCGGCAACGCGAGCAGGGTGTCCACATCGGACGGAACGACGTCGCCGTGTTCGGCGGCGAGGACGGTCGCCGCGGCGTGCAGCCGCAGCGCGCGCCGCGGGTAGCCGAGCTTGCCCCAGGCGCGTACGACTTCGCCCTGCGAAGACGCCGCCAGCGCCGACGGCACCGGCCAGCGCGCCATCCACTCGAGCCAGATCGGCTGGACACGCGCGACCGGCGTCTGCTGCAACATGATCTCGCTGACGAGTACGCCCCAGGCGGTGCACTCCGGCTCACGCCAGGGCAGGTCGCGCCCCACTTCGCCGAACCACTCGATCAGCACATCCGCGTCGACGCCCACCCGGCCAGCTTAAAAGGTGGGCCCGCGCGTCGAACGTGGGCCCAGGACGTAGCTGAAGGGGACTTTCCCCTCGTCTTACGCGGCGAAGGGCGCTTTCCCCGCATCACATGCGGGGAAAGTCCCCTTCAGCTTCACGCGACCTCGGACAACTGCCCTGTCTTCACGTCGTAGACGAACCCGCGCACGGTGTCGGTGTGCGGCAGGAAGTCGCTGCGCCGCACCCGCTGCATCGACCGGCGCACGCTGTTCTCGACCTCGCGGAACGCCTCGACGGCCCAGGTCGGACGCAGTCCGGAGGCCTCTTCGAGTTCGTCCTTGAAGTCGTCTTCGGTGACCATGGACAGGCCGCATTCGGTGTGCTGGACGATCAGCACCTCGCGCGTGCCCAGTTTCCGCTGGCTCAGCGCGAGCGAGCGGATCATGTCGTCGGTGACGACGCCGCCGGCGTTTCGCAGCACGTGGGACTCACCCTGCAGCAGGCCGAAGATCTCGAACACCCGGATACGGGCGTCCATGCAGGTCAGAATCGACACCTGGAGCGATGGCCTCGGGGACGAGCGGTCGCCAGGAGTGACGTCGCCCAGTTCCTGGTTTCGCTTGAGAAGTACGTCGATGGAGGTCACGTGACCATTTTGAACGGACACGCTCGGTGAGAGCAACGTTTTACGGGCTACATCACGGCCCGAACCAGCGTTCTTCGGCCGTTCGTGGTGGCGCCGACGTGCGGCCGACCCGCAATTCCGTCCGCAGGGTGATCACCTTCGGCCCGACCCGGTCGGCCGAGCTGAGCAGCAGCTTGCCCGCCGCCTTGCCCTTCTCGAGCACCGGCTGGTGGACCGTGGTGAGCCCGGAGCGTTCGGCCTCGGTGATGCCGTCGAAACCGGTGACCGTCAGATCCTGCGGCACCCGCAGCCCACGGCGTTCCGCTTCCGCCAGTGCGCCGAGCGCGAGGATGTCCGAAGTGCAGATCACGGCGGTGACCTGCGGATACGCGTCGAGCAGCTGGCGTGCGGCCGACGCGCCGTCGTCCACGGTGTGGTCGAAGCGTTCGACCACCGGCACCGTCGCCCAGTCGACGCCCGCCGCCGAGAACGCGGCGGCCAGCGCCTCGAGCCGGATCCGCTGGACGTGGAAGTGCGCGGCGCTCTGCCGCTGGATGGAGACGAAGTCGTCGTTGCGCTCACGGGCCAGCCGCATGCACAGCACGCCGATCTGCCGGTGGCCCAGCGAGATGAGGTGTCCGGCCATGGCGGTGACCGCGGCCGCGTCGTCCGGGCCGACCCGGTCGACGCCGTCCACGCGCGGCTGGTCGACGATCACCGTCGGCACCGGGCGCTCCAGCACCGCGCCCAGATGCGGGTCGTCGTCGGGCACCGAATAGACGACGAAACCGTCGACGCCGGCGCGGTGCACGGCCGCGACGTCCTCACGGCCCGGGCTCGCCGGGACCAGGTGCAGGCCGACGCCCGCGTCTTCACAGGCCAGCGCGAGCCCTTCGAGTACGCCGATGGCGGCGGGGTCGCGGAAGGCGTAGGAGAGGTTCTCGGTGAGTAAAAGACCGACAGCGCCCGCCTTGCGCGTCCGCAGTGAACGGGCCACCGGGTCCGGGCCCGGGTAGCCGAGGCGGCGCGCGGTCTCGAGGACGCGTCGGCGCAACTCAGGTGACAGCTGGTCCGGTCGGTTGTAGGCGTTGGAGACGGTGGTCCTCGACACACCGAGCTCTGCGGCCAACGACGCCAGTGTCGCCTGCCTCCTGGTGCGGATAGGACGGCCCATCCGCAAACCGTAACGGTTCAGAACGTTTTGCAGAAGCATCACCCGACGTGTGGCAGGTCTCGATTCAGAGTGACCCTCGGTACAGCTCCCGCCTGGATGGCGGGCACTGTCAGCCGGATGAGGTACAGTTGAATCTGACAACGGTTTCCATTACCCGGCGCCTGGGACACCTGGCCTGGGCATCCGCAGGAGTGCAGTAAATGAATTCCCGCCGTACTAAGAGTGTTTTCGCGGCCGTCTCGGCCCTGGCCGTCCTCGCGCTCGGCGCGACGGCTTGCGCGTCCGGTGACAAGGCGTCCACGGGCTCCGGTTCGCAGAACGCGTCCGCCGCGAACCCGGGCGGCGGCGAGAAGATCAAGGTCGTCGCCTCGACCGACGTCTGGGGCAGCGTCGTGACCGCCGTCGGCGGCGACAAGGTCGAGGTCACCTCGATCATCCACGATCCCTCGGCCGACCCGCACTCCTACGAGACCACCGCGAGCGACGCCATCGCCGCGAAGAACGCGAAGCTGACGCTGTCCAACGGCGGCGGCTATGACGAGTTCTTCTCGAAGCTCGCGGATCAGGCCGCCGGCGCGCAGAAGCTGGTCGCCGTCGACATCGCCGCGACCGGCAACGAGAACGAGCACGTCTGGTACAGCCTGCCCGGCGTCGAGAAGGTCGCCGACCAGGTCGCCGCGAAGCTCGGCGAGATCCAGCCCGCGTCGAAAGACGCTTTCACCGCCAACGCGACCGCGTTCAAGGGCAAGACCCAGGACCTGCTGAAGAAGGTCACCGGGCTGGGCGCCTCGGGCGGCAGGGTCGTCGCGACCGAACCTGTCGCGCACTACCTGCTCGACAGCGCGAAGGTCACTGACGCGACTCCGCCCGCCTTCGCCGAGGCCGTGGAAGCGGAGCAGGACGTGCCCGCCGCCGCGCTCAACCAGGTCAAGCAGCTGATCTCCGGTAAGCAGGTCAAGGCGCTGGTCAACAACGCGCAGACCACCACCCCGGTCACCCAGCAGGTCGTCGGCGACGCCAAGAGCGCCGGGATCGCGGTCGTCGATGTCACCGAAACGCTTCCCCAGGGTGTGACCGACTACATTGCATGGATGACCAAGGCAGTGGACGCGCTGGCGGGAGCACTCAAGTAGTGAGCTCCGTACCTGCCGAGGCGCGTGCGGGCGTCCGTGTCCGCGGGGCGAGCCTCGCGTTCGGCACCAGGACCCTCTGGTCCGGGCTCGACCTCGACGTCGAGCCCGGCGAGTTCCTCGCGATCCTCGGGCCGAACGGCTCCGGGAAGAGCAGCCTGCTCAAGGTGCTGCTCGGTCAGCAGGGACTGCCCGAGGGCACGGTCGAGATCGCGGGACGCCGCCCCGGCGGGCAGAACCGGCGGATCGGCTACATCCCGCAGCAACGCGCCCTCGACGAGGGCCTGACGATGCGAGGGGTGGACCTGGTCGGCCTCGGCCTGGACGGGCACCGGTGGGGGACCGGGCTCTTCGGCATTTCGAAACGACGTCAGCTGGTGTCGAAGGCGATCGAGTCCGTCGGCGCCCAGGCGTACGCGAAACAGCCGGTGGGGCGGCTTTCCGGCGGCGAGCAGCAGCGGCTCCGCGTCGCGCAGGCGCTCGTCGGCGACCCCGAGGTCCTGCTGTGCGACGAGCCGTTGCTCTCGCTCGACCTCGCCCACCAGCGCGCCGTGTCCGAACTGATCGACGAGCGGCGGCGTTCGGCGGACACCGCCGTCCTGTTCGTCACCCACGAAATCAACCCGATCCTGTCCTATGTGGACCGGATGCTGTATCTGGTGAACGGCCAGTTCCGGGTCGGCAAGCCGGACGAGGTGATGAACTCGGAGACGCTGTCCGAGCTGTACGGCACGCGGATCGAGGTGCTCAAGGTAGGCGGGCAGATCCACGTCGCCGGGGCGCAGAGCTCGCTGTGCGAGGACGAACCCCACCATATCGACGAACAGGCCTGCTAGCACCGTGGACAAGATGTTCGACTTCGCCCTCACCGGCGAACTTCTCGGTCTCGACTTCGTACGGACGGCGCTGCTCGCGGCCGCCGTCCTCGGGCTGGTGGCGGGCGTGCTCGGCCCGCTGGTCGTCATGCGGCGGATGTCGTTCGCCGTGCACGGCACCGCCGAGCTGGCCTTCACCGGTGCGGCGGGCGCACTGCTGCTCGGCGTCGGCGTCGAATTCGGCGGCCTCGCGGGCGCGGTCATCGCCGCCCTGCTGATCGGGATCCTCGGTGGCCGCGAGTCCGAACGCGACTCGGTGATCGGCGTGATCCTCGCCTTCGGGCTCGGCATGGGCGTCCTGCTGCTGTCTTTCTACGAAGGCCGCAGCGCCAACAAGTTCGGCATCCTCGTCGGGCAGATCATCACCATCGACTCGACCAACCTGAACCTGCTCGTCGGCGCGTCGGTCGTCGTACTGGTGGTGCTCGCGGTGATCTACCGGCCGCTGCTGTTCGCCACGGTCGATCCCTCGGTCGCGACGGCGCGCGGTGTGCCGGTCCGGCTGTTGTCGCTGATCTTCGCGGTGCTGGTCGGCATTTCGAGCGCGCTTGGCGTGCAGATCGTCGGCGCGCTGCTCGTGGTCTCCCTGATGGTGACCCCGGCCGCCGCGGCCGCTCGGGTCACGGCGAGCCCGTGGAAGGCGACCGTGCTTTCGATCGTGTTCGCGGAGATCGCGGCGCTCGGCGGGATCATCCTTTCGCTCGCGCCCGGGAAGCCGGTGAGCGCGTTCGTCACGACGATCTCGTTCGTGATCTACCTGGTCTGCCGCCTCATCGCGTGGCTGCGCGGGCGTACTTCGCGGGTCCGCGTCGAGCCGACGGCGACGCCGCGGCCCGCCTTGCGCTAGCGGATCGGGCGTTCGGCGAGTGCCTTCTTGACCGCTTCGAGGAACCCGGGGTCGATGAACGCGAGCTGACCCCCGGCCACACTGCGCTCCACGGTTTCGAGGACCACGACGTTCGCGTTCACGAAAGCGTCGACGGCCTCGGCCTGTGACGTCTTCTGGGTGAAGTGCGCCAGCATCGTCAGGTTCGTGAACGCGCCCGAGAGATACCGCGAAGACGCCTTCGTGAACGAGTCGCCGTAGATCAGGATCTTCTCGTCCACAGTCCCGATCAGCGGGCTCGCGGTGCGGTACACCGGCCGGTCGATGTCGCCGTTGGATTCGCCCGCGCGCTCCACCACGCCGTCCGGGCGGAGGCTGTACAGCGTGTTCGTCTTCGTGCCCTGCTTGTTGATCAGCGGCGGCAGGTCCGCGGCCGTGTCGTACTGGCCGACGGGAACACTCACCCAGGTCCGCGTGACACCCGGTTTGATCGCGTTCGCGATGGCGCGCGTCAGCACCAAGGCGCCTTCGTCGGCCCAGTGGGTGTCGTTCGACGGGTAGATCGGCCGCTGCACCCGGCCTTCGGACGCGCGCAGTTCGGGCCGCAGGTCGATCGCGCGGGCGTCCTTGAGCATGCGGTGCCAGGTGGTCGCCTCGGCCGAACGCGAGCAGTCCTTGCCGGGGTAGGTGTCGGGCAGGAACTGCGGGACCATCGTCGACTTGTCCGGCGCGACGACGAGTTCGAACCGCCTCCCGGACTGCTCGACCGCGCGCCGCAACTCGTTGATCTTGGCGATGGTTTCCGGCAGCGGCCGGGACGGATCGCATTTCGCGTCGGCGTCGTAGCCGTAGTACAGCCAGCCGTCGCGGCCCTGGACGACGCGGCGATAACCGGACGCGGCGTTCGGCGTCGGGCCCTGGGTGGGCGCGGTCTTGGGCGGCACGGGCGACGGCGGGGCGGGAATCGGGCCCGCCTGCTGCTGCGGCGGCGGCTGGTCGAGCGGGACATCCTCGCCGAAGACACCGCGGCTGATCGCGTCGGCGGCGGCGATCGCGCCCGGCCGGAACGACAGCTGGTCGATGGCCCAGGTCGGCAGGTCGGTGAAGAAACCCCAGCCCTTGTCGAGACCGGGGAAGCTCGCGAGCTTGTGGTTCTCGATCTCGCCCGGCCGCACGCCGAAGACCCACAGCAGGGCAGGGGTGGTGAAGAACAGCAGCGCGCTGATCAGCGCGGTCAGCTGCCTGCCGCCGTGGCGGGGACGGTGCAGCGCGTGCTCACGCGGAAGCCACGCCTCGTGGACGGCTGGCAGTTGCTGGGATTCGGACGCCACCCCTCCACCGTAATCACCCCTTGTCTCCCGCACGTGAGAACCGCCCCCAAAGCGCGTTTAGCGGGCTAAACGCGGTCCGGCCGCCTGGCCCGGCTCGCGTTTAGCCCGCTGAACGCGCTCAGTGGAGCATGAGCAGGACCTGGAGTTCCCCGACCAGGAAGCCGATGGCCCCGCCGACGGCGATGAGCTTCCACTCGTCCTGCCGGAACGCCGGCCGCAACAGCCCCTCGAACTCCAGCGGCGTCAGCCCGAGCATCCGCCGCTCGACGATCTTCGCGACGTCCATCGCCTCGGTCAGGTAGCCCTCGGCGTGGCGGATCGTCGGCGGCAGGTGTTCGAGCGCCTTCCGCGCGGCCGCTTGCTTGATCTCGCGCAGCCGTTGCCCGCCGACGGCCATCTCGACCATCGGTTTCGCGACGCTCACCTGCTCGTCGATGGCCTGCGCCACCAGCCGTTCGACCAGCGCGTACAGCCGGTCCGAGCGCGGCCCGCGCAGGACGGCGTCGAGCAGGTTCGGCACGGTGAGGATCTCGTTCGCGATCATCTCGCCGTACTGGTGCGCGACCTCGGCCCGCCGCCGCTGGAACTTGCCCTGCAGGACCACCCTGCCGATCCGCACCGGTTCGCGCGGCACGAAGATCAGCTTGATCGCCAGCCAGTCGGTGAACAACCCGATGCACCCGCCGAAGATCGGCAGTACCCAAGGTTCCTTCGTCAGCGCCCACACGAACGCCTGCACGACGCCGAGTCCGAAGCCGAAGTAGATCCCTGTGCGTGCGATGAACGCCATCTCCGGCCGTGACGTCTCGCGGATCAGCCGGACGAGCAGCTTCTTGTCGCTGGTCAGCCGCTGCACGGTCATATGCTGGAAGTCGAGTACCTCGTCGAGGTTCTCGGTCATCTCCGTCATGAACTCGCGCACCAGCCGCGGCGTCGAAGCCTGGACCTGCTTGATCAGCAGTTCCTGCGCCATCGTCGGCATGATCTCCCAGAGCCTGGGATGGTGCCGTTCCAGCACTTCGCGGGTGACCTCGTCCACCGCCCGCAGCAGCGGCTGCTCGATCTCGCGCGTGATGATCGCCGGGTCGATCCGGCGGAAAAGCTCCTTGACGTCCAGCAGGTTCGACGTCAGCAACTCGGTCGCGACGGCGGCCATCCGCCCGCCGTGCCTGGGCACCACTCCCTGCCAGCCGAGGAACGGCTTGATCCCGACGAACTCCAGCGGCTTGAACATCATCTCGATGGCGACGCGTTTGGTGACGTAGCCGATCAGCGCGGCGATGAACGGGATCGCGGCGTACAGCCACCAGTGCCGGGCGAGGTCGTCGAGGACGGCGTCCATGCGACCTCCTCGCTTGCTCTCCGAAGATGGGAAACCGTATCGGCTGGTCGTCAGTGAAGCAGCAGAAGTACCTGAAGTTCACCGACAAGGCCACCGATGACGGCGCCGACGGCGATCAGTTTCCACTCGTCCTGCCGGAACGCCGGGCGTAGCAACTGCTCGAATTCCAGCGGGTTGAGCTGCCGCATTCTGTCCACAATGGTGTTCCGGACGTCGAGCGCGTTGACCGCGTAGCCCTCGGCGTGCCGGATCGTCTCCGGGATCCGTGCCGCCGCCTTCGACGCCGCCGTCTGCTTCATCTCCTGGAACTTCCTGCTCCCGACGGCCATCGCGACGAACGGCTTCACGACGCTGGCCTGCGTGTCGATGGTCCGCTGCACCTCACGGGTGATCATCGTGAACAGTTTGTCCGACTTCGGCCCGCTCAGCACGGCTTCGAGCAGGTTCGGGATGGTGATGATCTCGCGCGCGATCATGTCGCCGTAGTCGGCGGCCACCTGGTCCTTGCGTTTCTGGAACACGCCTTGCCAGGTGTAGAAGCCGAAGAACCGCTTCGGCTCGCGCGGCAGGAAGATCATCTTCAGGGCGATCCAGTCGGTGAACCAGCCGATGGCGATACCGAACAGCGGTAGCACGATCGGCGACTTCGTCAGCGCCCACACGAGCAACTGCACGCAGCCGAGGGAGAAGCCGAACACGATCCCCGACCGCGCGATGAACCGCATCTCCGGCCGCGAGATGTCGCGGATCAGGCGGTTCAGCAACGCCTTGTCACGCACCAGGTTCGTCACGACCATGTGCTTGAGGTCGAGGACGTCCTCGATGTTCTCCGCGATCTCGCCCATGATCTTCGTGATCGCGCGTGGCGCCTCGGCCTGTACGCGTTTCAGGAGCAGCTGCTGGGCGGTGTTCGGCAGTACTTCCCACAGTCGCGGCTGGTACTGCTCCATCACCTCGCGGGTGACTTCCTCGACGACCCGCAGCAGTGGTTGCTCGATCTCCTTCGCCACCTGGGCCGGGTCGAGCCTGGCGAAGATCTCCTTCGGGTCGACGAGATTGTTCGTCAGCATCTCGGTGGCGGTGGCCGCCATCCGCTCGGCGTTCGCCGGCAGCACGCCCTGCCAGCCGAGGAACGGTTCGACACCGACGAATTCCACCGGCTTGAACATCATCTCGATGGCGACGCGTTTGGTGACGTAGCCGATCAGCGCCGCGATGAACGGCATGCTGACGTACACCGGCCAGTGCTCGCCCAGATCGGCGACGACGGCGTCCACTCGAAGCCCCTCCCGCGTCTCGCTAGAGGGAACCTAGCCGCCTGTCCTCAATGGAGGAGGAGCAGGACCTGAAGTTCACCCACGAGCCCGCCGATCACCGCGCCGACCGCGATCAGCTTCCCTTCGTCCTGCTGGAAGGCGGGTCGCAGGATCCCTTCGAACTCGAGCGGGGTCAGTTGCTGCATCTTCACGACGATCGTGTCGCGGACGTCGAGCGCGTCAGTGGCGTAGCTGTCCACGTGTTTCACCGTTTCGGGGAGGTACGCGATCACCTTCTCCGCCGCGGCCACCTTCATCTCCTGGTACTGCTTGCCGCCGACGGTCAGCGCCACCAACGGTTTCGCGATGCTCGCCTGCGCGTCGACGGTCCGCCGGACCTCGCGGCTGATCATCGAGAACAACTTGTCCGACTTCGGCCCGGTGAGCACGGCCTCCAGCACGTTCCGGACGGTGAGCACCTCGTCCGCGATCAGCGCGCCGTAGTCGCGGGCGACCGCCTTGCGGCGTTTCTGGAACATGCCCTGCCAGCTGAAGAACAGGAACCGGCGCGGCTCACGCGGGTAGAAGATCATTCTCAGGGCCAGCCAGTCCGTGACGAACCCCGTGACGAAACCGAAGATCGGCATGATCAACGGCTGCTTCGTCAGCGCCCAAGCGACGAACTGGACCAGGCCGATGACGAAGCCGAACCAGATCCCGGACCGGGCGATGAAGCGGAGTTCCGGGGTCGCGACCTCCTTGATCAGGCGGCAGGTCAGCGATTTGTCCCGGACCATCGCGTTGATCAGCATCTCGTTGACGTCGAGGACCTCGTCGATGTTCGTCGACACCTCGCGCAACAGCCGCGCGACGACCTTCGGCGCCTGCGCCCGGACCTGATCGACCAGCATCCGCTGCGCCCGCGTCGGGAGCAGTTCCCACAATCTGGGCTGGTACTGCTCCATCACCTCGCGGGTGACGTCCTCGACGGCCTTGAGGAGCGGCTCTTCCAGTTCCTTGACGACCTCGTCGGGATCGAGCCGGGAGAAGATCTCCCGCGGATCGACGAGGTTCTTGGTCAGCAGGTCGACGGCGGTGGTCGCCATCCGGCGAGAGTTGGCCGGGATGACTCCCTGCCAGCCGAGGAAGGGTTTGATCCCGACGAATTCCAGCGGCCGGAACATCATCTCGATGGCGACGCGTTTCGTGATGTAGCCGATGAGCGCGGCGATGAAGGGCATCGTGGCGTAGATGTGCCAGTGCTCCCTGATGTCGTCGAGGATCGCCGAGATGTCCAACCGGGCCTCCCCCTGCTTACGACCTGTCGACAATGCAGGATGCCAGGTGATCGGTCGGTCGCCCGCCGAGTGCAGCCGTTTGGCGGTACTACTCGACGGGCCCAAGCTCATTAAGGTGTCCGCCATGGTCGCTCCTGAGAAGACGGCGCCTCAGGCGCCCTCAGCGAAATCGCCCCAGTTCGCGGGCTCCGTCCGCGGATACGACAAGCGTCAGGTCGACGAGCGGCTCGCCGAACTGTCGACCGAACTCAAGCAGACCTCGCGCAACCGCGACGAGGCCGTGGCGACCGCCGGTGAACTCACCAAAGCGCTCGGCCACGCCCAGAAGGAACTGGACGAGACCAAGGCCGCCCTCGTGCGGATGAGCGCGAGCCCGTCCGGCGCCGGCGCGATGGCCGAACGCGTCCGCATGATGATGCAGCTCGCCGAGGAGGAGATCGCCGACCTCAAGGCGGCCGCGGAAGCCGACGCCAAGTCGACCCGCGCCGAGGCGGACAGGTATGCCCACGAGACGCAGCGCGCGAGCGACAAGGCGGCCAAGGACGCTCAGGCCGAGAGCGAGCGGCTGAACTCCGAGGCGGCGCAGAAGCGCAAGGAACTGGACATGGAGAGCGTCCGGACTCGTGCCGCCGCGGACAAGAAGGCCGAGGAGGCTTCGGCGGCTCGTCGCGCGGAGGCGGAGAAGGTCGCCGCGGACAAGATCGCGGAAGCCGACCGGGTCTCGGCGGACAAGCGTGCCGAAGCCGAGCGGCTTTCGGCGGAGAAGATCGCCAAGTCGGAGAAGTCTTCGGCGGAGGACATCGCCGCGAAGCAGGAGCAGGTCGCGGAGGCCCTCACCGACGCGAAGACCAAGCAGGCCGAGGCTCAGCAGGCCCGGAAGCTCGCGCTGGAACTCCGGTCGAAGGTCGCCGAACGGCTCTCCGCCACGGACGTCGCCGTCCAGGAGGCCATCAAGCTGCTGGCTCCCGCCCCCGAGGCACCCGCGGCCGCCGCTGCGCCCAAGGCGGCTGAAGCACCCAAGCCGGTTCCCGCCAAGACCAACGGCCCACGCCCTTCCTGATCTCTCGACGCTGGACGACGGCGAACAGCTCGTCGTCGTCCAGCCCCTGCGATCCGAGGCCTCCCGTGGAGGTTGTGACGGTGATCCTGGCCAAAGAGCGCTTGGCGGTCTGCGAATTCGCCCGCCGGATGACCACCGGCGGACTGGTGGTCGGCACGTCCGGCAACGTCTCCGCGAGGCAGGGCGAGCTGATCGCGGTGACCCCGACCGGGGTCGACTACGCCGGGCTGCGGCCGGAAGACGTGCCCGTGGTCCACCTCGACGGCAAGATCGTCGACGGCTCGCTCGAACCGACCAGCGAACTCCCGATGCATCTCGCCGTCTACCGGCAGGCGGCCGATCCGGACGGCAAGGCGGTCTCCGCCGTGGTGCACACGCATTCCGTGCACGCCACGGCCGTCTCCACCCTCGTCACCGAGGTACCGGCGATCCACTACATGCTCGCCTCGATCGGCCCGACGGTCCGCGTCGCGTCCTACGCGACGTACGGCACCGAAGAGCTCGCCAAAACCATGCTGGAGGCCATGGAAGGCCGCCGAGGCTGCCTGCTGGCCAATCACGGCACGATCACCTTCGGCGACAGCCTCGGCTCCGCGTACAGCCGGGCACAGCAGCTCGAGTGGGCCTGCCAGGTCTGGTTGACGGCGCGGGCGGCAGGAACGCCGAACCTGCTCCCGCCCGCCGAGATCGAGCACGTCGTGGAGAAACTCCGCGGCTACGGGCAGCGTTAGGAGGCGGCGGGCTCCACTTCGAGATCTACCGCGTGCACCGCGTCGAGGAGTTCGACGACGTTGGGGTCGTCGACGGCTTCCTTGATGCATTGCCACAGCTGAAGGTTCGCCAGCGCCCACCGCGAGTAGGTCTCAGCGGCCTTCGGGTTGTAGAAGTAGTAGCCGCCGTCGTGGACATCGCGTTGCTCGCCGACGATCTTGTGCGCCAGCTCGCGGAGGCTCAGCCCGTTCTCCCGCAGATAGCGGTGGGCGAGCACGACGGGCGTCACCGGCAGCGCCTTGAACAGCGTGTCGGCGTCGCTCAACGCCTGGGCCTCCAGCGAGATGTGCCGGCCGCGGGTCGCCATCTCGGCCTCGTCGATGATCTTGTCGATCCACCGGGCCACGGCGTCCTCGACGCCGCACTCCCGCAGGATGCCCAACCGGAGGTCTCGCCCGGCGGCCGCGGGGGAGTTCCGGAGCACGATGTAGTTCACGTCGTGCACCAGTGCCGCCACCTCCACGACGGTGCGATCCGCACCGTTGTGCTCGGCGAACCCCGCGGCCTTGGCCCGGACGAAACTCACGTGATGCCAGCCGTGGAACTGCAGTTTGTCCGCATAGCGCCAGCACAGTCGCCGGACGCGATGCTCGACGGCGTCGATGGTCTGGGAAGGAATCGTGTTCTTTCGCGCGCGCATACACCTCTCCGATCCCGTTTACGGGTGGAGTAATGGTATGCGCTTCGACGGCGGTGTGTAGTTAGATACGGTCGGCCAGGTCCCCCAATCGGACCTCCACCGGAACGTGACGATGCCCGATTCCGGTCTTCGGGTCATAGGAAAGACTGAACTCGCTTACCGGGCGTGATTTCACCAAAAACGTCATAGTCCCTTCGGTGGCTTCGGGAATCCGATGGAACTCGTCCGCGTACATGACGCCTACCGACCCGGCCTGGCACAGTGCGCTACGTCGTAACCGAACCGATGTGATCAATCCGGAGAGCTGGTCGCGCAGGGTCGAATAACGCTCGTGGACGTAGTGGCCACGGAGGATCGTGGTGCAGAAGTGATATCTGTGGTTGTGCACGGAATCGGCGTAGCCCTCACGCCAGTCTTGCGGTGCCTTGTACTCGTGGAGCCAGAGTGAAAAGGGATCCGTCGGGGAATCGAGCAGGCACCAGGCGAAGTGGGTGGTCGTCTCGCGGGATCGGCCGAGTACCGCGCTTGCCTCGTCCGGGCTCAGCGAATCCAGGTGCTGCCGAAGGTCCGTGCGCAGCTCGGGTCTCGACGTCCAGTCCCGGAAGATCTCGTCGACGACTTGCCAATGCTGCGCCAGCGGCAGGTCCGTCGTGCGGAGCAACGCGGACAACCGGGTGAGGGGGGACAAGCGAGTGAGCAACTTCAGCTCCTCAGTTCTAGTAATTCGTGACGCCGAGAGGTCAGGGGTTCAACTCGGCGAGTGTGGTGAACTCCTTCCGGAAGGCGTGGAATTTCGCTTCCAGTTCGAGGAAGTTCTGTTCGGATAGGGGTGAGCCCGTGATCTTTTCGTACAGGGCGAGGAAATCCGCCCTCGTCGTCGTGGTGGAGATGCGGAAGTGCCGTCCGGCGCGGGACTGGGACACCCGCAGGAATTCGGAGCGCTCCTTGTTGTACAGGAAGGAACCTTCGCTGAACCGTAGTGTCCGCGGATACAGCGTGGTCGCGCCGCGGATGTCGCTGTACAGGGTCACCCAGACGCTCTCGTCGAATACCTCGAGCCGGTCCAGCGGCGGGTCGGCTACGACGGTGATGTCCACCAGCGAGCAGCGGCTGCGGGCCAGGAACAGCCCGACCAGGCCGATGCTGATCTCGTCGTTGAGCCGGGATTGGATCGTCTCGTAGTCCATGCCCGCCTCTTCGCTGCGCAGGAGATAGCGCGCCCTGCCGCTGATGGCCCCCTCGTCGCGCGGGTCGGCGATGACCACGCGAAGCTCCCTTTCCGTGCGGGACAACAGCAATCGGGCCGCGGCGTGCCTGCCGGAGAAGCCGCGGAAGAAGTAGTGCCTTGCCACGTCGAGGTCTTCGGTCATGACCCGGTTGAACAACGGATCCGGGTCGGCGGTCGCCTCGAAGACGTGGGTGGGAAAGAATTCCTTGTTGAGCGAACGGTATTCGGCGCTGAGCGCTTCCAGCGCGCGGCGGCTTTCCTCGATCACCGGGGTCACCATCGCGCGCTGTGACGCGGCCGCGGTGATCAGGGTCTGGCCGAAGCCGACCACGGCGGAGATCAGGGTGCCGGTGCCCAGTGAAGTGAGCAGGGTCTTGCCGGCGCCGGGATCCATCATGCTGGAGATCCACAGGCTGAGGCCCGCGATGACGACCAGTACGGTGAGCAACAGGCTCGTCCTGGTCCAGAAGATCTCTTGCAGTGGGGTACGGCGGAGCCGGTCGGCGTCCGCGGGCACGGGGGTCACCTCCTTGATCCGCACCCGAACGGACGAACGCATTGCGTATCTGTTCGAGTGCGGGGAGTTACTCTACGCGCCTGGTGACCATGCCGAAATAAGAAATTCGGGGGAAAGATACCAACAGCGAACGTAACGCACGGCTATGCCTTATTCGCGGCCGAGGTTTCGCCGAAACGCGGAAAAACCGCTCACGGAGCGTGCGGAAGGATCCCTTCGTACCAAGCGGGGCCGGGCTTCGCGGACGACAGTGTTTCGACAACGGCCGAAGAGGGCGCGGAGTACACCGTGGGGAAGTCGATCTCACCTCTGGTGGGGTCCAGGGTCCACGCGAGTCGCTCATCTTCCGGCGAACTCTTTCGCAGGAAAGGAAAGTGTGCGTCCGCGCCGTTCTTGTTACCTCTCGGGTCGAGCCGGATCCACCGGTCCAGACCGGCGATGTACACGCCGTTGAGCCCGTGCAGGACGCCGATCCGCTGATAGCAGAACCCGGCCGGGATACCCTGGCTGCGAAGCAAAGCGGCCAGCAGATGGGCCTTCGCGTAGCAGAGGCCGACCCGCTCGCGCAGAACCTCGGAGGCCATAAGAGTGACTCGGGAATCGGCGGCGTCCACCGAATGGGCGATGTCGTCGCGCACGAAGTGAAACATCGAACGAATCACGTCGACTTCGGTGCCGCCGGTCGGTGACAGCACGTCAGCCGTTTCGCGGATCAGCGGATGATCGTGATCGATGACTTCGTCGACGGCGAGATAGTCTTCGAGCCGCTCGGATTCGATCTTCAAGGTGATTTTCACGTTGCGCCGTCCAGTACGGTGTCGATGGCTTCTTCGAGGAATTTCGGACCGGCTTCGCCGCCGCGTAGCAGTAGCCGGAACCAGATCGCTCCCGCGAGCAAATCCATCACCACGACCGGGTCGGCGCCTGCCCGTAGTTCGCCCCTGGTGGCGGCGCGTTCGAAGATCGGCTTTTCTCGAGTCGAACGGTCGGCGAAGAAGCTTCGCGACACATCGCCGAGTTCCGGACGGCGGGGGGCCGCCGTCAGTGTCGCCGTGACGATCGGCGCGGTGTGCTCCGAGGTCAGCAGCCGGTGGATCTGCGTTGCCACGGCGAGAAGATCTCCGCGAAGGCTGCCGGTGTCCGGGACGGCGAGCGCGAAGAGTTCCGAGTCGCGCAGCGCCGCGGCCAGGAGCGCGTCCTTGGACGACCACCACCGGTACAGCGTCGTCTTGTTGACGCCGGACCGGGCGGCGACGGCCTCGATGGCGAGCTTCTCGTAGCCGTACTCGGCCAGCAGCTCGAGGGTTGCGGCGAAGATCGCCTCGGCCTTGCGGGGACCGTTCCGCGTGCTCACCGGACGACAATACAACGCACCGTTGCGTCGTGCGACGATCGCCAGTACTTTGCAACGCAACGGTGCGTTGCATTCAGGAGGTAGATCCATGGTCCCCCTCGTCTTCGTCCACGGCGTCCGGCTCAGCGGTGCCGCCTGGGCCGAGCAACTCGAATACTCGGGCGCTTCCGCACGAGCGATCGATCTGCCGGGGCACGGCACCCGCCGAGGCGAGCGGTTCACCCTGCACGATGCGGTGGACGCCGTCGTCGACGGTATCGAGGAGCCCGCCCTGGTCGTCGGGCACTCTCTCGGCGGCTACGTCGCCATCGCCGCCGCGGCACGTCATCCGGATCGTGTCGCCGGCCTCGTCGTCGCGGATTCGACCTATCTGCCCGGGCGGACGCTGGAGACGCCGTTCCGTGTCGCGCACCGCCTGCTCATGCGCCGCCCGGACCAGGGCGAACGGCTCAGCCGGTGGCTGTTCGAGAGTGTCCTGCCGCCGAAGCTCGCCAAAGCGGTGATCGAGGGTGGCATCGCGACCGAGGTGATCCCGGAGATCGCCAAGGCCTTCGCCGAGTTCGACGTGCTCGCCGAACTCGCGACCTATCCGGGCCCGACCTGGCTGATCAACGGCTCACGCGACCACTTCCGGCGCCACGAACGCCGCTTCCTCGGCGCTTGCGCCGATGGCAGGCTGATCACCGTTCCGAAGGCCGGGCACTACCTGCCGATGGCGCGTGGCAAGGAATTCTCTCAGCTCGTGCTCGACGCGGCCCGCAGCCTGTCGATCTCTCGCGCCAACTCCAAGCGGAGCGAGTCGTGCTGAGGACCCAGAGACTCACCCCAGTTTTCACGCGGGTAAAGCCAGACCGGCCGCCCGACGAGGTCCGTCGGCTCCCAGCCGTAGCGCGGCCAGATGTGCGCGTGCAGGAACGGATCCGTGTTGCCGAGGATCTCCAGGTTGACGCGACGGAAGCCGGGATCCCTTCGCCTGCAGACGTTTTCGACCGCTTCGCCGAGCAGCTCCATGTCCGACAGGAACTCCAGCCGCCGTTCGCGTGGCAGCTCGGTCAAGCGGCAGGCGGCGGGATCGTCGGTCAGGAGAACGCAGTAGCCCGGTAGGAACTGCGTATCGCCGATCACCGCGAATCCGGTGTCCAGCCGTCGCAGCACCGTCGGGTTCTCGCCGCGCAGCGCCGACCCGACCCGATCCCGTTTCCAGTCGTCGGTCATGAGTCAGGCTAGCCGACCGGCATGAGCGAGCCTTCGGCGTTGGTCGTGAACTGGGTCGCCAGCCGGACCGGAGCCGGGTGCGGGGCCAGGACGATCGACGCGAACGGGGTCGAGGTCACCCCGGTCGCGTAGTTGGTCTGCAGATGCACGCTGACATGCACGTTCCGGTCGGCGGGGATCTCGAACGTGACGGAGCCCCACGAGACCACGTACTGCCTGCCGTCGATGCTCGTGAAAGGCGCGTAGTGGCGCACCGCGTTGGCGCTGAAGGGAGATATCTCGACAACGAGCAGCCGGCGCGGACCGTCGTGGTTGTCGACGTAGGGGATCACGCCGGGCTGAGTGGCCAGGTCGGTCATTCTCGGTGCTCCATCAGAACTGCGGCCTCTCTAGAACTGGTAGTACAGGAACGGGCTGAACGTCCCGGTCGCGATCAGGATGGCCGCGTACACCAGCCCCACGGTCATCACGCCGATCCGCAGCGCCGTCGCCGGGCGGCTCCGCGAGGACTCCAGCAGCGGCCCGGTCACCGGATGCGCGGGCAGGAACACGATCGCCAGCGCGCACAGCAAGATGATGAGCCGCTGATTGGTCACCGCGCTCTCGACGACGTCGGTGAGGCCGGTGAAGTCGGGCAGCACCATGTGCCCGATCATGCCGAGCGCGTGCGGCAGGTCCTCGGCGCGGAAGAACACCCAGCCGAAGACCACGAGCACGAGCGTCAGCGCGCGGCGGCCGATGCGGGCGGCCCGGGTCTTCGGGGTGACGTCGTAGCCGAAAGCGCGTTCCACGATCAGCAGCGCGCCGTGGTAGATGCCCCAGATCACGAACGTCCACTGCGCGCCGTGCCAGAACCCGGTCAGCACGAACACGATGCACAGGTTCCGGTACGTGTGCCCGGCGCCGGTGCGGTTGCCGCCCAGCGGGATGTAGACGTAGTCGCGGAACCAGCGCGACAGCGACATGTGCCAGCGCCGCCAGAACTCGGTGATGGTCACCGACGAGTACGGCCGCGCGAAGTTCTCCGGTAGCCGGAAGCCGAGCATGCGGCCGAGCCCGATCGCCATGTCGGAGTATCCGGAGAAGTCGAAGAACAGCTGGAGGGTGTAGCCGATCGCGCCCAGCCAGGCGATCGCGAAGGTCATTTGATCCGGTGAGGTGTTGAAGCACGCGTCCACCATCGGGCTGAGCGAGTCCGCGATGATCGTCTTCTTGCACAGCCCGAGCGCGAAGCGCGGGAAACCGGCGGCGATGTCGTCGAGGCGGTGTGACCGTTGCTGCGGCAGCTGGTCGGCGATCTCGCGGTAGCGCACGATCGGCCCGGCCACCAGCTGCGGGAACATCGCGATGTACGCGGCGAACGACACCGGGTCGCGCAGCGCCCGGCGTTCGCCGCGGTAGATGTCCACCACGTACGAGATGTGGTGGAACGTGTAGAACGAGATGCCGATGGGGATGACCAGGTCGGCCACCGGGAAGCCGCCGCCGAACCAGTGCGTCACGGCCGCGATCTGCTGGGTCGCGAAACCCGCGTACTTCCAGATCAGCAGCATGCCGACGTTGAGGCCGATGACCCCGAGCAGCAGCCGCTTGCGCCGCTTGTTCTGCAGGTCCCAGGCGTTCGGCTCCAGCGCGGGCCCGGCCAGGAAGTTGACCACCATGCAGCCGATCAGCACCAGCGTGTACGGTCCGGCGCCGGTGGCGTAGAAGATCAGGCTGCCCGCGGCGACGATGCCGTTCCGCCAGCTGCGCGGGCACACCAGCACGGCGAGCAGTACCGCCGGCATGAAGTACCACAGGAACAGTGGCGAAATGAACGACATCGGTGCGGGGTCCCCCAGGAACGGTTACGCCTTATCCGCTGGTGACCTTAGCCTGAGGTCCCCGCCCGATGTCGATGAACTGCGTGTCCGCGAAGTGCGGGGTCAGACACGTCCCGCGCTGCGGCGGCGGCGGGCCACCTCGGCCAGCAGCACACCGGCCGCGACCGACGCGTTGAGCGACTCGACACCGGCCGCCATCGGGATCGACACGGTCGCGTCGCAGGTCTCGCGCACCAGCCGGGAGAGGCCGCGGCCCTCCGAGCCGAGCACGATGACCAGCGGGTCCGCCGCGAGGTCGAGCTCGTCGATGTCCACCGAGCCGTCCGCGTCGAGGCCGACGACCATCAGGCCGTCGTCCTTCCACGCCTTCAGCTGGCGGGTCAGGTTGGTCGCGACGGCGATCGGCAGCTTGGCGGCGGTGCCGGCGGAGGTCCGCCACGCGACCGCGGTCATGCCCGCGCTGCGCCGCTCCGGCAGCAGGACGCCGTGCGCGCCGAACGCGGCGGCCGAGCGGATCACGGCACCGAGGTTGCGCGGGTCGGTGACGCCGTCGAGCGCGACGAACAGCGGAGTGCTGCCCGAGTCCTTCGCCGAGGCCATCAGGTCACCGGGGTGCGCGTACTCGAACGGCGGGACCTGCAGGCCCAGGCCCTGGTGCATGGCCCGGTTGGTCTTGCGGTCGAGTTCCTCGCGCGGGATCTCCAGTATCGAGATGCCCTTGTCGCCGGCGAGCCGGACGGCGTCGTTGACGCGGTCGTCGATCTCGATGTTGAGCGCGACGTACAGCGCGGTGGCGGGCACGTCGGCGCGCAGCGCCTCGACCACCGGGTTGCGGCCGGCGATCAGCTCCGGCTTGTCGGCCTTCTTCTGCCGTGCCTGTTCCTTGCGGTCACGCGCGCCTGCCATGCGGTACGCCTTGTGCCCTGGCCGGTCCTCGGCCTTGGGGGTCGGGCCCTTGCCTTCCAGGCCCTTCCGGCGCTGGCCGCCGGAACCGACGACCTGACCCTTCTTCGTGCCGGGCTTGCGAATAGCGCCCTGGCGCCGGGAGTTGCCTGCCATCAGTGAGAATCCTTGAGCTAGAAAAGCGAGTAAGTGTCAGACTTCCTTGACGGTCCACTGTGGACCGTTCGGGGTGTCCTCCACCACGATGCCCGCCTGCTGGAGACGGTCACGCGCGGCGTCCGCACGGGCGAAGTCCTTCTCGGCGCGGGCCTGCTGCCGTTCGGTGAGCAGCCCTTCCACGAGATCGGACAGTGCCTGCCGGGTGGGCGTTTCGTTGCCGCCCGCCTCGGACCAGCGCGCGGAGAGCGGGTCGAGGCCGAGCACGTCGGTCATCGCGCGCACGGAGGCGGCGAATTCGAGTGCCTTGGAATTGTCGGCTGCGTCGAGGGCAGCGTTACCGTCGCGGACCGTGTTGTGCAGCACTGCGAACGCCTGCGGGGTGGCCAGGTCGTCGTCGAGCGCGGCGGCGAAGTCTTTCGCGACCTCGCCGAGGTGGACGTCACCGACGACGCCCGCGGTACGCCGGAGGAACTGCTCGATCCGCCGGTAGCCCTGCGCGGCTTCGGCGACGGCCCCGTCGGAGTAGTCGACCGTCGACCGGTAGTGCGGCTGGACCAGGTAGTACCGCAGTTCGGGTGCCCGGTAGTTCTTGAGCATCTCCGGGATCGACACCGTGTTGCCCAGCGTCTTGGCCATCTTCTCGCCCGCCATGGTCACCCAGGCGTTGTGCAGCCAGAACCGCGCGAACGGGTCACCCGCCGCGTTGGACTGGGCGCGCTCGTTCTCGTGGTGCGGGAACACCAGGTCGATGCCGCCGCCGTGGATGTCGAACTCGGGGCCGAGGTAGGTCGTCGCCATCGCGGAGCACTCGAGGTGCCAGCCGGGACGCCCGGAGCCCCACGGCGTCGGCCACGACGGTTCGCCCGGCTTCGCGGTCTTCCACAGGGTGAAGTCGCGCGGGTCGCGTTTGCCCTCGGCGAGGCTCTCGCCCTGCTGGACCTCGTCGAGCTTCTGGCCGGACAGGTCGCCGTAACCGTCGAACGCCTTGACCGAGAAGTACACGTCGCCGCCGGAGGCGTACGCGTGCCCGCCGTCGATCAGCCGCCGCATCAACTCGACCATCTGTGTGACGTGCCCGGTCGCCCGCGGCGAGATCGAAGCGGGCAGGCAGCCCAGCGACTCGTACGCCGACTCGAACGCGCGCTCGTGCGTGGCCGCCCACTCCCACCAGGGACGACCCGCTTCGGCGGCCTTGGTGAGGATCTTGTCGTCGATGTCGGTGACGTTGCGGACCATCAGCACATCGAGTCCACTGTGGACGAGCCAGCGGCGCAGGACGTCGTAGTTCAGCGCGCCGCGGATGTGGCCGATGTGGGGGATGCCCTGCACGGTGGCACCACACACGTACATGGACGCCGTTCCGCTACGGGCGGGGTGGAATTCCCGCACGCTCCGGGTCGCGGTGTCATAGAGGTGTAGTGCCACCCTAAAAGGGTACGGGGTCGGGGTGAGCGATGTCGCAGTGACCGTGTTACAGCACGTTGTGGGTGCGGAGGGCGTGGAGGAGAGCGTCCGGGCGCTCGGTCGTCGGCAGCGGCTCTACCAGCGCGAACGCGCAGCCGACCTCGCGTGCGGCACCGTCGGCCTCCTCGCTGTCGCCGACCATCAGCGTCTCCGCCGGTTCGACGCCGAGCCGTTCGACGGCCGTCCGGAAGATCTCCGGCTCCGGTTTCACGGCCCCGACCTCGAAGGACAGGATGAATTCGTCGACGAAGGCGTCCCAGCCGCGGCGGCTGAAGGCCGGCCGGATGTCGAAGGCGATGTTGCTCAGCACCCCGACCCGGACGCCCTTGCCGGAGACGCCCTTGAGCACGGCCTCGGTGTCCGGGTACGGCGTCCACTGGCTGGGATCGATCAGCCGGGTGTAGAGCGCGACGGCCTGGTCGGCGTGCGGGACCCCGGACCGCTTCAGGACCT
Organism: Amycolatopsis sp. cmx-11-51; assembly: GCF_047608665.1. Classification (NCBI taxonomy): domain Bacteria; kingdom Bacillati; phylum Actinomycetota; class Actinomycetes; order Pseudonocardiales; family Pseudonocardiaceae; genus Amycolatopsis; species Amycolatopsis sp. cmx-11-51. The sequence continues at coordinate 100,268 of NZ_JADNQO010000017.1, forward strand.
CGAGGTACACCTTGCGGTGCAGCACCGGGTCGCGGTCGCGGTGGTGCCAGGCGTACAGGTGCGCCTCGTCGAGGTCCACGACCTGGCCGACTGGCGCGGTCATCCGACGCATCAGTTCGGTCTGGGCCTCGACGTCGAGGCTCTCCCCCTCGTGGTCGGTGAGGTCGGCGAGCCAGGTCTCATCCTGCTCGAGCCGGAAGACCGTGCCGGAGAAGTCGAACAACACAGCGCGATAGGTCACGAGTCCCACACTAGCCACGATCGTGGGACTTGACCTCTCCCCGCGTGTGAGATGAACGGTCCGTTCCTTGCGAAATTCGCAAGGAACGGACCGTTCATGGCGCGGGTCAGGCGGCGTTGCCGGTGATCTTGGTCGGCGTGATCCGGACCAGCACGCGCACGACCTCCGCAGGCTCGTCCGGGTAGTCCTTGTCGAGGTACTTGTGCGAGAGCTCGTTGATCAGCTCGCGCCCGCCCTCGTCGGTCATTTCCACGGTCCCGCGGATCTCGACGTAGTCGTACGGGTTCTCCTGGTCGAACACCGACACGGACACCCGCGGGTCCCTGGCCATGTTCCGCTCCTTGAGACGGCCGCGGACGGTCGCGAAGATCACCGTGTCGCCGTCCCGCTTCGCCCACAGCACGGACGTCTGCGCGGAGCCGTCGGCGTTGATGGTGGCGAGGACGGGGAAGTTGTTGCCGTCCAGGAGTTTCTTGGTCTGGTCGTTGAAGGTCACACCCATGACGAGAGCCTAATCAACGAACGTTCCCGGCGATCCTGTCCACCCGCAGCCGGACGATCACTCGCTCGGCTTCCGGGCCTTCCGGCGGCGGGTCCTGGCCGAGGTACTTGTGGCTCAGCCGCTTCGGCAAGGTCTTCTCGGGATCGGGAATGATCGTGACCGTGCCGCGCAGTTGCGTGTGCCGGTAAGGGTTCTCCGCGTCGGTGATCGACACGCTCGCGCGCGGGTCTCGACGGAGGTTCCGCACCTTCAGCCTGTCTTCGGTGGCGCTGAAGACCAGATCGCCGTCGTCGAGGCCCACCCAGATGACCGAGGTCTGCGGGCCGCCGTCGGCGTCCAGCGTGGCCACGGTCGCGAAGTTCTTGCCGTCCACCAGTTCTCGGACCGGTTCGGGAAGTGTGACTGCCATGACAGGGGAGAACAGGCTCCCGGCGCGCCCTATTCCTGCGAGGTTAAGAGCAACGCCGTCGCGAACGCCGCGATGCCCTCGCCGCGTCCGGTCAGGCCGAGCCCGTCGGTCGTCGTCCCGGAGACGCTCACCGGCCCGCCGACAGCCTCGCTCAGCACTTTCTGCGCCTCTTCACGGCGCTTCCCGACGCGCGGCGCGTTGCCGACGATCTGGACGGTCGCGTTCCCGACGGTCCAGCCGCCCGCTTCGACCAGTCGCCGTGCCTCGGCGAGGAACTCGACGCCGTGCTTGCCTGCCCACCGCGGATCGCCGGTGCCGAACACCGCCCCGAGATCACCGAGCCCCGCCGCGGACAGTAGCGCGTCGCACAACGCGTGCGCCGCGACGTCGCCGTCGGAATGCCCCGCGCAGCCGTCGACGCCGGGCCAGAGGAGACCGGCGATCCAGCATTCGCGGCCCTCCTCGATGGGGTGGACGTCGACGCCGTTGCCGATCCTCACAGGGTTTCCTCTTCTCTTCGCCTGTTCGCGCGGTGTGTTGGCAGCCTCGGCGAGTTATGGGTCATCTTTGGAGGGGTGCGCCCGTCCGCCCACACCAGCGGCGCGGCGCGAGTGAATCAGAGGGTTTCCTCTTCTTCTCCGGCCACGGCAATCGCCTCGGCCAGTTTCAGTTCGAACGTATTGGTGACCCGCATCGCATCGGGGTGACCGGCGACGGTGTGCGCGCCGTCGAGAGACGGTTTATCGGCATACGAGAGAAAAGTCTCACGAGTGAAGCCGAGCGGGGTTTGCGCCGTGCGCAGGTACGCGCGGTCTTTGGTGCCCGTGATGACCTTCGCCGCGTCAGTCACTTTGACCGTGTCAGCCATCGGTAGTACGGGAACGACGAACGGTGAGCCCGCACGGACCGCGTCCGTGACGGCACGGATCGTGTCCGCGGGAGTGAAGGCGCGCAAAGCGTCGTGCACGAGGAAGACGGGATCCCCGGCGATTTCTTTTTCGACGGTGTCGAAAGCGTCTTTGAGCGAAGAGCCGGGTATCATCCGGCAACGCTCCGGGAAGTCGAGGAGAGCGGCCGAAAACGACAACGCACACCGCTCGGGGGCCGCCACGACCACCAGATCGAGATCCGGCAGCGCGAGCAGCCCCCGCACAGTGTGCGTGAGTAGAGCTTCACCATTGACCGGCGCGAGAGCGAGCTCCGCGTCGGAGGCGTGGTGTTGAACGGCAGTGACGAACGCGATCGTGCTCATGGGGACGGTGCTCATATGTGCACGATCGTAGAGGTCTCCCGCGCAGCCTCACCCGGCGTGGGACACCCGCCGATTCAGACTGCCGCGGTCTCCAGAACTTCGTCGAGGAGGACTTCAGCCTTGTCCTCGTCGGTACCCTCTGCGAGCGCCAGCTCGCTGACCAGAATTTGCCGCGCCTTCGCCAGCATGCGCTTCTCACCGGCTGAAAGTCCGCGGTCCTTCTCTCGCCGCCAGAGGTCGCGCACCACTTCGGCCACCTTGTTCACATCGCCAGAGGCGAGCTTCTCGAGGTTGGCCTTGTACCGACGAGACCAGTTAGTGGGCTCTTCGGTGTGCGGAGCACGCAGAACGTCGAAAACCTTGTCCAGTCCTTCTTGCCCGACGACATCACGAACACCGACGATCTCGGCGTTGTCAGCGGGCACGCGAACCGTAAGATCCCCTTGCGCGACTTTGAGGACGAGGTACTTCTTCTCCTCGCCCTTGATCACGCGGGTCTCGATGGCTTCGATGAGTGCGGCACCGTGGTGCGGGTAGACGACGGTCTCTCCGACCTTGAAAACCATGTGTCCTCTGCCCCTTTCGCTGAATTCATCTTAGCACGTGCCGACGAGGCCCACCTAGCGACCCGCGATCGTCGTTGCAGGTCAGCGGCCTGACGGTGGTCCGCCCGGGGGTTGACAAACCCAATTCGCCCATGCTCATGCAGGTGAGAAGCGAACGCTTTCCAATTCCTTTGTAGACGGTTGATCTTGGGCACGTCACCGCATTGGGTCGCGTGTCAACACGCACCGGGTTCTCCGGCCGCGACGCCGCCCGGCTAGTCTTCGCGGTGAAGAGGCCGTGAGATGGAAGGACTCCGACGTGAGGCTGCAGAATCGTCGCGTGTTCGGCGCAGGGGTGCTGGCGCTCGGCGCCGCGCTCGTGCTCGCCGGCTGCAGTGCTGGTCAGATCACCCAGACCGACTCGCAGCAGCCCGGGGTCAACGGGACGTACGCGCAGGCGAAGGATCTTGTGCTGCGGAACGCCGCGCTCCAGTTCCCGGAAGAAGGCCAGGCGTACCCGGCCGGTGCCGCCGTGCCGCTGTCGCTGACCATCGTGAACCAGGGCAAGCAGGACGACGAGCTCGTCTCGGTCTCCTCCGAGGCCGCCACCGGTGACGCCAAGATCTCCGGCGCCAAGGTCGTCGTCTCGACCCACGCGCTCGTGATCGGCCCTTCCGGCGCGGTCGAGTCGACCAAAGAGGTCGCCCCGACGAGCGCCGCCTCCTCCGCGCCGTCCTCCTCGGGTGCCCCGTCGTCCTCGGGTGCCCCGTCGAGCAGCGAGTCCGGTGCGCCGTCGTCGAGCGTCGCCGGGACGGTCACGCCGTCCGCTGGCCCGGAGCAGCCCGCCGAGGTGGGCAAGGCCACCGTCGTGCTGCAGGGCTTGAAGCAGCCGCTGTGGGCCGGGCAGACGATCAAGGTCACCTTCGTCTTCAAGAACTCCGGTTCGGTCACGCTGGACCTGCCGGTCGCGGCGCCGTCGCACCCGGGCAGCCGGGCGCCCGCTCCGGAGAAGGAAGCCAAGGGCGGCGGCCACTAACTCCCGTAGCCGAGCTGAAGGGGCCCTTCACCGCATCACACGCGGTGAAGGGCCCCTTCGCTGCATCTGATGCGGGGAAAGTCCCCTTCGGCTACCGGCGAGGTCGGTCGCTGCCGGGGATTGTCGGTGGTGGCCGCTAGCCTCGCGGGGTGGTCAAGAAAGGCAGCACCTACCGCTGCGGTGAATGCGGGTACGAGGCGCCGAAGTGGGTCGGGCGCTGCCCCGAATGCCAGGCATGGGGAACGATCGAGGAACGCGGCGACGCCCGCCCCGCGGTAGCCAGGGTCGCCGCCGGCGCGCCCAGCGCCCCGGCGCGTCCGATCGGCGAGGTCGACGTCGAGACGGCGCGTGCCAAGCCCACCGGCGTCTCCGAACTGGACCGCGTCCTCGGCGGCGGCTTCGTGCCGGGCGCGGTCATCCTGCTCGCCGGTGAGCCCGGCGTCGGCAAGTCGACACTCCTGCTGGAGGTCACCTATCAGTGGGCGGCCACCGCGGGCCGCGCGCTGTACGTCACCGGCGAGGAGTCGGCCGGGCAGGTGCGGTTGCGCGCCGAGCGCACCGGCAACGTCCACGATGAGATGTTCCTCGCGGCCGAAAGCGATCTCGCCGCGATCCTCGGCCACGTCGACGCGGTCAAGCCGGGCGTGCTGATCGTCGACTCGATCCAGACCATGGCCTCGCCACAGGTGGAGGGCTCGCCGGGCGGGGTCACCCAGGTCCGCGCGGTCACCTCCGGGCTGGTCGCGCTGGCCAAGGAGCGCGGGCTGCCGATCGTGCTGGTCGGCCACGTCACGAAAGACGGCTCGGTCGCCGGGCCGCGGGTGCTGGAGCACCTGGTCGACGTCGTCCTGCAGTTCGAGGGCGACAAACATTCGACGCTGCGGATGCTGCGTGGCATCAAGAACCGCTTCGGCGCCGCGGACGAGATCGGCTGCTTCGAACTGGTCGAGGAGGGCATCGTCGGCGTGCCCGACCCGTCGGGCCTGTTCCTGAGCCACACCGCCGAGCCGGTCGCGGGCACCGCGGTCACGGTGACCATGGAGGGTAAGCGCCCGCTGCTGGGCGAGGTACAGGCGCTGGTTTCGGCGACTCAGTCGCCGCAGCCCCGGCGCGCGGTGAGTGGTCTCGACTCGGCGCGCGTCGCGATGGTGCTGGCCGTGGTCGAGAAGCGGGCGGGTATCAAGGTCGGTGACAAGGACGTCTACGTGGCGACGGTCGGCGGCATGAAGATCACCGAGCCCGGCATCGACCTCGCGGTGGTGCTGGCCCTGATGTCGTCGGCGACGGACACCGCGCTCTCGCCCAAGCTCGTGGCGATGGGCGAGGTCGGCCTTTCGGGTGAGGTCCGGCGGGTGCCGGGCATCGGGCGGCGGCTCGCCGAGGCCGCCCGGCTCGGCTTCACCTACGCGCTGGTGCCGCCGGACTCCGGCAAGATCCCGCCGGGCATCCGGGTGCTGGAGGTCGCTGACGTCGCGAGCGCGCTCAACGCCGCCAAACACGCCCGCTAGAAGTCCAGGGTGCGCGAGAGGCCGCCGCGGCGAACCGCGCGAAGCTGCGGGCTTTGCCCGGGTGGCGGTTCCGGAAATCAAGCGAGTCGCGCTGGACGCGGAACCGTCGCGGCCACGGAGTTTTTAAGGACCGGGTATCTCGCCGCGGCGAGATACCAACGAGGCGATCAAAGTAATCGAAGCTGCGAAACTATCTGATTGAGCAGGCGAAGTCCACGCGAGAGAAGTTCAATTCGGGTGAGTTCGGAGACGTGGTAAACGGGGTTGCCGAGATGAACCTCTTATCAAGATGTTGAAGACTACGTAAGCATGCGAGACCTGAAATTTCTTGCTCAGGTTTTCGCTGTCGGCCATGTATTGAGTGTGAATTTGGCTTCGTCTCCAAATGAATGAGAGACGAAGCTGGGGGAGTCGCTACATCGATGTCCGCCGTAAGCCGCTCATGCGCCGTGACTTCGGCTTGCTTGAAGTCGCTTTCCGACGAAGAGAGGGAAGTTGACTTTGTTATAGTGTGGCTATCCAAGTTCATCGGCTCACCAATGATTTGACCGGACTTGTTCCTGCTTTTGGAAAGGTGCGGTACGGTGATATCTCTGCCCCGGGCGTGGCTGTTGTTTTGAAACGAATAAGGAGATATCGATCCGGTCACTGTCGGCGATGAGGGCGTGGCGAAGGACCGATGACCGGGTTGCCCGCGTCGAAACAAATCAGTGCGGTGATTGTCGACGAAGGTAAGAGCGTCTTGTTCAGGTCACGGTCGATCAAGGTGCGGTTTCGAGGTCAGAGTGAACGGGGTGTTCAAGCGACGCCAACTGTACTGGGATGCCGAGAAGAGGTCGCACTTCAGGGTAATGGTGGGGAGCGGTCGCACCGGTCAGAAATGGGCGATCAAATGTACTAGAATCAGGACTGAATTCGAAGTAGTTCTACGTGGTAACATTTGGTAGTGAATATGCACTACGGAACTCATCCGAATTCCCTGCGGCCGCTGTTCGATGCCATAGGCTCAGACAGGCGAGTCTTGGTAAGACAATTGACTCTTGTCGAAGACAATGAATACGGTTCGGTCAGTGTCAACCGGTTTCCGATCGACCTGGCCACAACTGGCGCGAAGGACTGGTCGGTGACTCGGATCGTGGAGCAGCGAGTCGAACATGATTACGACGACGCGGCTCGAGTTCTCGGTGAACTCATAGTCAGGAACACTGATCCTCGCGCCGAAGCCATCGTGTTCTGGGGAAATGTGGTAATCCCATCGATCGGCATTCCCGCACGGCTTGCGGCGGCGAACGCCGGCCTGCTCATGGACATCGGCGATGACGTCTGGATCTATTTGCCGGACAAGGACATCGTCATCGAATACTGGCACTCGGGCCGGATCACGGCCGGTGAAATACCGGACAAATGAAGAGGGGAGCATGAGAAAAGGATCTAGCGTACTTTCGCGAGCTTTGATCACGGTCACCACGGCCGCTTTGATGGCAGGCGTGGCCAGTGTGCCCCGGTGGCGGCCACGCCAGTGAATTCGCCGCCGACGGCCGGCGCGGCGGTGTCGGAGTCGTCGATGGAGGACGAGGTTCGGGTGGCGGCGGTGCCGGGAATTTGGCGGGGACGACCTGCTCATCCTGGATGACCGCAACTACGTGATCGCCCTGTGGGCAAGGTCGTGCGCGGTCTCCGTGCCGACACGGCGCGCGAGATAGCGCTGCAGCGGGGCCGCGTGGGCGTCGAAGAGCATGCCGAAGACGGGCGCGGGGTCGGGACCGCCGAGATCCGGCCGGTCCGGCCCCTGTGAGCCCGCCTGCCCGTGATCGTTCTTCATCACCTGCACGATCGCTCTTGCCCGATCGTCTCCCGAGCGTTCATCTGACCCTACTTTCGTCGTACGCCGATCGGGGAAAGCCCAGGTGGAGATCAAGACAAAAGCCGCCGAAGAGGCGACTCTGTTCAGTATTCACCAAGGAAAAGTGAAGCTGGGGAAGGATTACCATGCGTCGACTCAGGACAGCGGTCGTCGCCGCGCTCGCGGTGTCCGCACTGATCACCGCGCCGTCGGTGGCCGTCGCTCAAGACGAGTACGTCGTACCCGCTCCCGACTTCGTGAAGTCGATGGCGCCGCCCGCCAAGGTCGAAGGGGTCAGGGCGGCCGCGGAGCTCAACATCCAGTACCAGATCCAGCAGACCGGGTATTGGTGCGGCCCGGCCGCCACCCGCATCGCCATCTCGGCGAAGAACGGCAACCCGCCGAGCCAGCAGCAACTCGCGAACGAGCTCCCGACCAGCACCAACGGCACCGACTGGATCGGCCAGGTCACCCGCGTCCTCAACGCCCACATCGGCGGCGGCTGGTACGAGACCAAGGAGATGCCGAACGACCCGCCGACCCAGGCGCAGCGCGACCTCCTGTGGCGCGACATCGTCCTCGACGTCGACAAGGGCTACGCGATCGTCGCGAACATCGTCGCCCCGGCGAACAACCACCCGCCGGGCTACCCGAACTACACGATCTACCACTACTTCACGATCATCGGCTACAACAGCGGCAACATGACGGTGAAGATCGCCGACCCGGCCAACTTCGGCGGCAACCAGATCTATTGGCTCACCTTCAACCAGCTCGCCACCCTGATCCCGCCGAAGGGCTACTCGGCCTGACCCCTCCTCCCGCGTTTCGTCCTCTAGATGCGGTACTTGCACGCGCAAGTACCGCAACTAGAGGACTACTTGCGATGGTTCGACGCCGAAACGTCGCAACTAGAGGACGAAACGCGGGTTGTACGAATCTTGTACGCGGGTGCTCGAAGATGATCGACATGCGCATCAAGACGCTCGGTCTGCTGGCCGCCTCAATGCTGGCCCTCATCGCCGCGCCGGCCCAGGCCGCCGACGGCAACCCCCTTGAGAAGACCAATGGTTTCTACACCGACCCGAACTCCAACCCCGCGGTCTGGGTGAGGGATCACCCTGGCAGCACCGCCGACAAGATCAAGGCCGCCATCTCCACCAAGGCGGGCGCGCGCTGGTTCGGCAACTGGAGCGGTGACGTCAAGAAGGCCGTCGACGGCTACACCTACGCCGCCGACGTGGCCGACAAGCTGCCGATCCTGGTCGCCTACAACATCCCCGGCCGTGACTGCGGTGGTCACTCCGGTGGCGGCGCGGGCAGCCCGGAGGCGTACCGCACCTGGATCTCGAACTTCGCCGATGGCATCGGCGGCAAGCCCGCGGTCGTCATCATCGAGCCGGACGCGCTCGCGCAGCTCGACTGCCTGCCCGCCGGTGAACGTCAGACCCGCCTCGACCTGCTCAAGTTCGCCGGTCAGCAGTTCGCCACCAAGGCCCCGAACACCTGGGCGTACATGGACGGCGGCAACTCGACCTGGATCCCCGCCGCGACCATGGCCGACCGGCTCAACGCCGTCGGGGTGAAATCGATCCGCGGTCTCGCGATCAACGTGTCGAACTACAAGACCACCACCGACTCGGCGAACTACGGCAAGGCCGTCAGCGCCGCGCTGTCGAGCAAGTACGGCTACACCAAGCCGTTCGTGATCGACACGAGCCGCAACGGCAACGGCCCCAAGGGTGCCGAGTGGTGCAACCCGGCCGGGCGCAAGCTCGGGACTCCCTCGCAGACCGGCGGCGGTGCCGAGATGCTGCTCTGGGTCAAGGTGCCCGGCGACTCCGACGGCAAGTGCGGGATCGCGCCGAACGTAGAAGCCGGTCAATTCAGCTCCGACCTGGCCCTGCGCCTGATCAGCGGTACCTGACCCACCCGAAACCCGTCGCGCCGGCTGTTCGTCTGTGACTTTCGTTCTGCCGAGAAAGCGAAGGCCACGACCCCTAGGACAGCAGCCGGCGCGACGACTCCAAGTACCTGAAGGCGTCCTTTGTCACGGTGACGTGGCAAAGGACGCCTTTTCGAATTGTGTGGGGTGGGTGGTCCGTGAAGGACTCCTTGAGGGACCCAGAGTCCCTCAAGGAGTCCTTCACGGACGTATTGGTGCAAGTCGTCACCAAGGATCACAGCGGTGGGGGCTGAGGGCCTTCGCTACCGCGAGGTCAGGGTCCCGGCAAAGTCGCAGAGCTGCTGGTCGGCGCTGCTGTTGGAAACGTCGCTGAACCTCTGTTGATCAAGCTTCGTGACCGGTGTGATCCGCGGCGATGGAGGAATGGGGACACTCGACGTCCCCATTCCTCCATCGTCAGCCTTACACAGCGACGAATAACGCCTGACCTGCGAGACCTCGACCTTTCCGACACCCTGACCCCTCAGGGTGTCGGAAAGGAGGCCTTTACCACAGACGACAGTGGACGTCGCGCGCCTAGCGGGAGAGCAGGTTCGCGCAGCGGATCAGCCCGATGTGCGAGTACGCCTGCGGGTGGTTGCCCAGCGAGCGCTCCGCGATCGGGTCGAACTGCTCGGGCAGCAGGCCGGTCGGGCCCGCGGCGTCGACGATCTGCGTGAACAGTTCTTCGGCCTCGGTGCGCCGCCCGGTGAGCAGGTACGCCTCGATGAGCCAAGCCGCGCAGATGTGGAAACCGCCTTCGCCGCCGGGAAGACCGTCGTCGCGGCGGTAACGGTACACAGTGGACCCACTGCGCAGTTCCGCCTCGATCGCGGTCACCGTCGACTGGAACCGCGGGTCGGCCGGATCGATCAGCCCGGTCAGCCCGACGAACAGCGACGCGGCGTCGAGGTCGGTGCCGTCGTAGGCGGTGGTGAAGGCCTGGACCTCTTCGTTCCAGCCCTTGTCCAGTACGTCCGCGGCGATCTCGTCACGCAGTGAGGGCCACGCGCCCGGCACTTGGCGGCCGTAGATCTCGCCCAGCTTGACGGCCCTGTCGATGGTCACCCAGCACATCACCCGCGAGTACACCCGGTGGCGCGGCACGTGCCGCTCCTCCCAGATGCCGTGGTCCGGCTCGTTCCAGCGCCGCGTGACGGCCTCGGCCATCGCGCGCACCATCTGCCAGTCCTCGTCGCGCAGTTCGCCGCGCGCCTCCGCCAGTGTCTGCACGAGTTCGACGACCGGGCCGAAGACGTCCAGCTGCACCTGGTGGTTCGCCAGGTTGCCGACGCGGACCGGCCGCGAACCGGCGTACCCCGGCAGCGACTCGATGACCGCCTCGGCGCCGATCACGCTGCCCGCCAAGGTGTACAGCGGGTGCAGCCGTTCCGGACCGGCCAAAGTGGACAGTACGCCGTGCAGCCAGCGGAGATAGCCTTCGGCCTCCTCGGTCGAGCCGAGGTGGACCAGTTCGCGCACGGTCATGGCCGCGTCGCGGATCCAGCAGTAGCGGTAGTCCCAGTTACGGACGCCGCCGATCTCCTCCGGCAGCGACGACGTCGCCGCCGCGAGCACGCCGCCGGTGTCGGTGTTGACCAGCCCGCGCAACGTCAGCGCCGAGCGGCCGACGAGGTCGGTCTGGACGCTGGGCAGCTTGAGCGTCCGCGCCCAAATGCTCCAGTAGTCGCCCGCGCGGGACCGCCGCTCCACTTCGGACAGTTCGTGTGCGACGAGATCCGAGGTGCCACAACGGAGTTCGAGCACCACCGGGCTCTCGGGCGTGGGCGTCACCAAGGCCGTCGCGGTGTCGTTCATGCCGTCGGAGGTGATCTCCCACTCCACGCCCGGCGAACGCAGCGCGAACGGTTCCGAGGTGCCCTGCACCACCAGCCCGTCGCCCTGCGCGACCAGCTTCACCGGCACACCGCCGAACTCGGGACGCGGCGCGAACACGATCTCCGCCGCCGTCTCGCCCGAGATCACCCGGACGAGGTCCGTGCGGTGCGCGGGGCTCTCCGGCTCGATGTAGTCGGTGACGAGCAGCCGGGACCAGCGGGTCTCGACCGTCATCGTGTTCGGCAGGTAGCGCTGCCCGAGGGGCAGGCCGTTGCGGTACGGCTTGATCGAGAAGTGCCCGGCACCGGGGCCGCCGAGCAGATCCGCGAAAATCGCGGGCGCGTCGGGGCCAGGGTGACACAGCCAGGTCAGCCGGGCGTCCGGCGTGACGAGCGCGACCGAACGTTCGTTGGCCAGCATGGAAAGCCGCTCGATCGGCGGCGCCTGCTCGCCGTAGAGCCAGTTGCGGCGCTCTTCGAGCAGGAAGGCGAGCGCCATCGCGACGTCGACGGTGTCCGGAACCCGGTACTGCGCGAGGCTTTCGCCCTCGCCGACCTTCACACCGATGTCCGGGCCGGAGATCCGCGCGAACGCCTTCTCGTCGGTGACGTCGTCGCCGAGGAAGATCGCCGCCGTCGCGCCGACCTGGTGGCGCAGGGTGTCCAGCGCGCGGCCCTTGTCCGTCTGGACGACCGCGAGCTCGACGACCTCCTTGCCGTCGGTGGTGGACACGCCCTCCCACTGCGAAGGTCCATTGTGGACATCGCGAAGGACGCGGCGGCCCGCCTCGTGCTCGGCGCGACGGACGTGCACCGCGATGCTCGCGGGCTTGACCTCGAGTGAGACGCCCGGCACGTCGAGCACCAGGTTCTCCAACTCGGCTTCGAGCCGTCTGTGCAGTTCGCGGGCCTTGTCGTCGAGCGCGTGGATGAAGCCGATATCGAACTCGGATCCGTGGCTGCCGACCAGGTTCACCTCGGCAGGGAGACGGGACAGCGTGGCGAGATCACGCAACGCACGGCCGGAGATGACCGCGGTGGTCGTCTCGTGCAGGCCGGCCAGCGACCTGAGCGCGCCCACCGATTCGGGCAACGGCCGGGCTTCGTCCGGGTTGGCCGTGATCGGCGCCAGCGTGCCGTCGTAGTCGCAGGCGACCAGCAGCCGCGGGGTGCGCGCGACCTGGACAATCGCGCGCCGCAGCTCGGCGGGCAGTGCCTCGGCGGTCAACGATTTCTCCTCGGGGACTAAGCGGGGCGGGGTGGTGTTATGGGGACACGGTCAGTCGGTCGGTTCTCCACCGAGCGCTTGAAGGAACGAGCGCGCCCAGCGGTCGACGTCATGCGTGAGGACCTGCCGGCGCATGGCGCGCATACGACGGCGTCCCTCTGCGGGGTCGAGCGTAATGGCAGTCTCCAACGCGTTCTTCACCCCGTCCAGGTCATGGGGGTTGACCAGGAGAGCACTGGTCAGCTCCGCCGCGGCGCCGGCGAACTCGGACAGGACGAGCGCGCCGCCGAGGTCGTGGCGGCAGGCGACGTACTCCTTGCAGACGAGGTTCATCCCGTCACGCAGGGGGGTGACCACCATGACATCGGCCGCCGAGAAGAACGCGGCCAGTTCGGTCCGGTTCACGGACTGATGCAGATAATGCACGACCGGGCGACCCACGCGGGCGAATTCACCGTTGATTCGCCCGACCATCTGCTCGATGTCGCCGCGCATCCGCTGGTAGTGCTCGACGCGCTCCCGGCTCGGCGTGGCCAGCTGGACGAACGTGACGTCCTCCGGGCGGACGCGGCCTTCGTGCAGCAACTCGTGCAGCGCCTGCAGCCGCAGGTCGATGCCCTTGGTGTAGTCGAGCCTGTCGACGCCGAGCAGGACCTTCTTCGGGTTGCCGAGGTCACGCCGCAGCTGGGCGGCGCGTTCGGCGACGCCCTTGGTCTTGGAGAGCTTGTCGAGGCCGACGGCGTCGATGGAGATCGGGAACGCGCCGACCCGCACCGTGCGGTCGCCGACCTGCATCAGGCCGGGGCGGGTGCGGATGCCGACCGCGCCGCGGCTGGATTCGAGCCCGGCCAGCTGCCGCGCCAGCCAGAGGAAGTTCTGCGCGCCACCCGGCCGGTGGAAACCGACGAGATCGGCCCCGACCAGGCCGCGGACGATCTCGGTCCGCCACGGCATCTGCATGAACAACTCGACCGGGGGGAACGGGATGTGCAGGAAGAACCCGATCCGCAGGTCAGGGCGCAGTTCGCGGAGCATCGCCGGTACCAGTTGCAGCTGGTAGTCCTGGATCCACACGGTCGCGCCCTCGGCGGCGACCTTCGCGCTCGCCTCGGCGAAGCGCCGGTTCACCCGGACGTAGGACTCCCACCAGCTCCGGTCGAACACCGGCCTGGCCACCACGTCGTGGTACAGCGGCCAGAGCGTCGCGTTCGAGAAGCCCTCGTAGTAGTCGCGGACCTCGTCCGACGTCAGGGAGACCGGGTGCAGGACCAGGCCGTCGTCGTCGAACTCCTCGACCTCGACGTCGGGCACACCCGGCCAGCCGACCCAGGCGCCCTTGCGGGACCGCAGGAACGGTTCGAGCGCCGACACCAGCCCGCCGGGGCTCGCCGTCCAGCGCCTGCTCCCGTCGGTGGTCCGTTCGAGGTCCACCGGAAGGCGGTTCGCCACCACGACGAAGTCCGCGGAAGCCGTTCTGCCCGTCTCAGCCATCACTTCGTCCACCAGCCGCTCCCTGAAATCGCGGGTCGCTGCCCTAAGGGGAAACCTTATCGCGCGCCCACGCGACGGCCGGTCGTCGCGCGTTCACTCCAAGCGTCGTTCGGCGGGTTCCATCGGGCCCGCCATCCTCGGCCCGGCGAACTTGCGTTCGAGCCTGCCGAGCCCCGTGCGCACCGGCTGCGCCAGGTACTCGCCGAGTACCACACCCGCTGCCAGGGCAAGCCCGATCGCGACCGCGGTCATCAGTGTGGAGATGTTCCCACCCTGTTCGACGCCCAATTGGTATAGACCACGATAGGTGGAGAGACCGGGAAGGAGGGGCGTGATGCCGGACACAGCCACTACGAGCGGCGTCACCTTGAGCCGCCTGGCGAGCACGCCGCCGCAGAAGCCCACCAGCGTCGCGGCCATCGCGGACGAGCTGACGGCTTCGAAATCGGTCAGCATCAGCGCGCCGTACACCGCGCCGCCGATCGCGCCCGCCGCTCCCGCGACGAGCATCGCGCGCATCGTCGAATACGAGGCGAGCGCGAAGCAGGCGGAGGCGCCGATGCTGCCGATGATGATGATCGGGAGTTGCTGGGGCGTCGAGGAGACGACCTCGGGCAGCGGCGTGAGCGACAGGCCGAGCAGCAGAGCGATCTTCAGGGCGAGCACCACACCCGCGATCAGCCCGGCACTCATCAGCGCGGTTTCCATCGTGCGCCCGGCCGCCGTGACGTAATAGCCGGTGATGGCGTCCTGCACGGCGGAAACCGTGGAAAGACCGGACAGCAGCACGGTGACCGCCGCCGCGACGACCAGCGTGGGTTTGTTCGTGGTGAGCAGGTCGCTGCTGACTATCGCCATCGCGGACAGGGTCGCGACCAGGCCGCCGATCACCTGCTGGAAGAAGAACGGCAGCGCGAAGCGGTTCAGGAAGCGGCCGAGCCGGTCGATGACCGCGCTGATCACGAGCGCGACCAGGGCGATGTCGATGCTGCCGCCGAGGATCAGGGTGATGAACGCGGCAAGGCCACCCCAGGCGGCCGTGGCCACCCAACGGGGGTACGGGTGCGGCGCGGTCGTGATCCGCTGGAGTTCCTGCTGCGCCTCCTCGGCGCCGATGTTCCCGCGGACGATCCGGCGGACCAGGGTCTCCGTCTGGGTGAGCCGCGTGTAGTCGAGGCTGCGCGAGCGGACCACGCGCAACGCCGTCACGGGCGCCATGTCGGTGCCGCGGTGGCAGGTGACCGTGATCGACGTGAAGATCACGTCGACCTCGCAGTGCGGGAGGCCGAGCGCGGAGGTCAGCGCGATGATCGTCGCCGTGACGTCGGAGGCGCCGGCGCCGCTCGACATCTGGACCTCGCCGATGCGCAGGACGAGGTCCAGGACGAAGTTGACCGTCGTGTCGTCGGGCGGCTTCGGGCCCATCGTTTCGTCGCCGTCGACGGCGGGCTGCTCGGCCGTCGGGGCTTCGAGGATCTGCCAGGCGCGGCGGCGCAGCAGGTTCGGCCGGTGCGAACGAGCCTGGTGGATCGATCGCTCACCGTCACGTTGCCGCGGCGCTTCCAGCAGCCATTCGCCACGTTCGGGTGTTTCGTCCTGGTTCTTTTCGACACCGCGTTCGCCGCCCTGGGCCCTCTTGGTGTGCTCGTTGATCTTCATGATCGATCCACCTCCTCGGTCTCGTTCGAGGGACTTTCCCGAGGACCATCGGGGCCGATGCCCTGCCCGTTGCAGGTAATCCGAAGTGGCGTACACCACGCCTTAGGAAGATCATCGCGGTCTCGCCGGTTTGCGGCACACTGCATGTCATGACGTCCTCTGTAAGCAGGCGTTCCTTCCTTCGCGCGGCCGGTGTCACCGCGGCCGGAACTGCGGCGACATTCACCCTTTCGGGGGCATCTAGCGGGGCGGAGGCCCCGGTTTTCGCGCACGGAGTCGCTTCGGGTGACCCCAAGCCCGATTCGGTGCTTCTCTGGACCCGGGTCACGCCTTCGGCCGAGGCTGTTCCGGGATCCGGAAAAGGGGCGCCGGTGAACGTCCGATGGGAGGTGGCCGCCGACGCAGATTTCGTGGACGTCGTCGCTCGTGGTCACACCCGGACCGGGCCCGAACGCGACCACACGGTGAAGGTGACGGCGGGTGGGCTGCGCGCGTCGACCGCGTACTACTACCGGTTCACGTCGCGCGGCAAGGTCTCGCAGACCGGGCGCACCCGCACCGCGCCCGCGCACGAGGAGGAAGTCGCACGGCTGCGGTTCGGCGTGGTGTCGTGTGCGAACTGGGCTGTCGGTCACTTCGCCCCCTACGGCTATCTGGCCGGTCGCGACGATCTCGACGCCTTCATTCACCTGGGTGACTACCTCTACGAAGGTAACCCGAACCCCGCGGGTGATCTCCGGCCTTCGGTTCCGTCTCACGAGTTGGTCACCCTGTCGGACTATCGGCGGCGCCACGCGATGTACAAGACCGACGACCACCTCCAGCGGTTGCACGCCCGCCATCCGGTCATCGCGACCTGGGACGACCACGAGGCAGCCGACAACGCTTGGTCCGGTGGATCGCCATCACACGATCCGGCGACCGAGGGCGGCTGGCCCGACCGGATGCGGGCGGCGCACCAGGCGTACTTCGAATGGATGCCGGTGCGGCATCGCGGCGACCGGCTGTACCGGCGGCTGAAGTTCGGGAGGCTGGCCGACCTCACCATGCTGGACCTGCGGACATACCGGACGCGGCAGCCCGGGCCCGAGGAGGATCCGGAGGGCACGATCCTCGGCGCCGACCAGCGGCGGTGGTTCCTCGAGGGTCTCGCGCGGGGCACGGCGTCGTGGAACGTCGTCGGGAACTCGGTGATGGTCACGCCGATCAAGGTGCCCACCCTGCCTTCGCGTGAAAAGCTCGCGCTGGCCGGCCTGCTCGACGGCCAGCCGACCACCGTGAACACCGACCAGTGGGACGGCTACACCGCGGACCGTCGCCGGGTGCTGGACACCATCGCCGCGCAGGGGCGGGGCAACACGGTGTTCCTGACCGGCGACGTCCACTCGTCGTGGGCGAACGACGTACCCCGCGACGGGACGAGCGTCGCGGTGGAGTTCGTCTGCCCGTCGGTCACCTCCGACAACCTCGACGAGCAACTCGGTGTCCCGCCGCGGACCGGCTCGCTCAAGGTCGAGGCCGCCATCCGCGCGCTGAACCCGCACGTGCGCTTCGTGGAACTCGACTCGCACGGCCCCGGCGTCCTCGAAGTGACCCCGGACGCCGTCCGGATGAACTGGTACTACGTCGCCGACCGCCGCGACCCGGCGACCGCCGTGACGTTCGCGCACGCTTTCCGGACCGTGGCGGGGGAACCGTGGGTGCACCCTGCGAACCGCTGAACGGGCGCCGATATACTGGGCTCGCCTGGGGGTGACTCCGGGCGAGGCCGCTATAGCTCAGCTGGTAGAGCATCTGTCTTGTAAACAGAAGGTCAGGGGTTCGAGCCCCCTTGGCGGCTCAAGATCAACATGATCGCTGACCTGCGGGTATGGTGCTTAATGTGACTAGTGTTCATGTTTGACTCGGCCCGATTGGGCTCCGTTTCG
The DNA here is from genome assembly GCF_047608665.1 of Amycolatopsis sp. cmx-11-51. Taxonomy (NCBI): domain Bacteria; kingdom Bacillati; phylum Actinomycetota; class Actinomycetes; order Pseudonocardiales; family Pseudonocardiaceae; genus Amycolatopsis; species Amycolatopsis sp. cmx-11-51. Next base: position 117,693 of record NZ_JADNQO010000017.1, read on the forward strand.
TCTCCGTTTGCTCTGCTGTGCTGAAAGCTGCGGATTCGGGTGCGCTTCCTTCAGTAGGAATTTCACGGCGTGGTCGGGATGGGTGCTGGCCGCGACTGGATCGTAGCTGCGTGACTTGGGCTTCCGAGTGGTCCTATCTGCGCGAACTTGGCAGAGGAGTGGCGGCTGGACCTGAAGTCCGTCACGTCGGTCCGGGCGGCGGCCAGCCGCCTCAGGTTGCAAAAGGCGTGTCGGCCGGTCGCGCCCAGGCGCACGGGTGTCTCTCGGGTTGCTTGATCGTCGACACGCCGACCTCCAGTGCTGAAAAATTCTTGTCGTCAGCTAAAGTGCTTGAGAGTACTTTCGCTGGATGCTGAAGTGTGCTCGGCGACGCGGCAGGAGTGACAATGGATCTTCGAGTTGCCCGGGACTGGGCGGATGGCGCTTTCGGCGAGAACGCCCACGCTCTGCGCCGGCGGATTCCCCAAGCGCTCGCGACCGCTCACGGTCGCGCGAGGGACGGGCACGACGCCACTCGTTCGACAACCAGGCGGATTTACGGGAACGGGCTGTGGGAATTCCAGCATGAGGAGCTGGTTCGCGAGCTGCTGTCCATCGACGGCGCGAAGGTTGCCAAGTTCGGCGGCTATCAGCTTGTCGTCATCGCGGACCAGGCTTTCTTCCCTTTGCGCTACGCCGACCGAGCTGGTGTGCCTGTTGAGCGAGCTCGGCTCGGGCGACCGGTGTCGCCGCAGCGGCAGCGGCTGTTCGGTGCGCACGCGCCGGAAGTCGAACGTACCGAGCCATTTCTCGATGAGGCATGGGAAGAACTCGACGCACACGACGAATATGAGTCCTTCCCGCAGCTCGGTGAAGGCGTCCAGCTGGTCGTGATCGCCTATGCCTGCAGCCTCGAAGCTGGCGTGCTGCATGTCGAGTGGGGACAAGCCGAACACATCGGGGAAGGCGAGCTGCGGTGGGGCGATCACTCCGCACTCCCCCTGGCTGCGACTGGAGTCGCTGGCGGTCTGAGCCTCGCCGGGCGCGGCACCGGCACCTCATGGTTCGATTCCGGTAAAGAGCCCGAGATCGCGTTGGGCTTGCGGCAACCTGGTGCTGACGAGCTAGGTGTGCCGCCGCAGACTGAACCCCACCCCGACGAACCTCACGCCCAGGACGATGACCAAGACTGACGATCCGCAGCTTCTTCTTTTGCAACCTCGCCTCACAGCGTCGCCCAGCCCGGGTGTTGTGGCCAGTGCGTTCGATCCGGCGCGGCTCACCCAGGCCCGGCACTTGGCGGGGATGACGAAGAAGGAGCTGGCGGACAACCTTCACGTGAGCCCGGCAGCGGTCGGTCAGTACGAGGCCGGGGTCAGCCGCCCGCGGCCCGACATCCTGATCCGCCTGGCTGATCTGCTCGACGTCCCGGTCCACTTCTTCGCGGCGGGTCGTCCACATGCTGCCCTCGACACGTCCGGGACCCATTTCCGAAGCCTGCGCTCAACCCGTCTATTTCAGCGAGACCGCGCCGTCGCATTCGCTGCCCAGGTATGGGAACTGACCCACGCCCTCGAGAGGCGAGTGCAGCTCCCGCTGGTGGACCTGCCTGGCTTCGCCGGCGGCGAGGTCACCACGAACGAGGACGTCCCACTGGATCCTGTCGGCGCCGCCCGCGCACTTCGCCGGCACTGGGGACTTGGGCAAGGGCCGATCGCGCACCTGGTCCGGCTCATGGAATCCCGAGGCATAATCGTCGCGATGCTGCCCTTCGAACGCAGCGAAGCCAAACGCATTGATGCCTTCTCCACCTCGCGCTTGCCCCGGCCGCTGATCGTGCTGACGCCCGACCGTGCCGACGACGTCTACTGGTATCGCTTCAGCGCAGCGCACGAACTCGGCCACCTCGTCCTGCACGGAGACACCCCCGCGGGCGATACTCAAACCGAACGAGAAGCTGACGCATTCGCGGCCGAGTTCCTCACGCCGCGCGCGAGCATCGCACCGGACCTGCCCGTCCGCGTCGACTTCGGCGTCCTCGCCAAACTGCAGATCGAGTGGGGAGTCTCCATCCGGTCTCTGCTCTACCGCTGCCGCGAGCTGGGCCTATTCTCAGCGCCCACAGCAAGCAGGGCATACCAACGGCTCAACACTCTAAGAAACCAAGGCATGTTCGCCGACGAGCCCATCGCCGGCTACCCCGGAGAAAACCCCGTCCTGCTCGCACAAGCCTTCGAGCTAGCCGCAAACCACGGCACCACCGTCACCAAACTGGCGGCTGAACTCGCCTGGTCCACCGGGCGCGTTCACGAACTGCTCGGAACTCGCCAAGATCGCCCGCATCTCCGCCTGGTTCTATAGGGAGCGCAACCGCCCCGGGTGCGCAAGAAACGATGCTGCCGCTGCAGCGGCGGGAACCCGCACTTACGTGGTGAGGTCCGGGAGTACCTGACGCTGTAGGTGGGTGTCCCCGCGGCGCAGGGAAGGTACGGCCCGCCTGATAGGGAGATCGAGATGAGCGCGGGTCGGTACCGCAGGCAAGACCGGGTCGTCCTGGTGGGTGCTGACGGTGGGGTCCGGCTTCACCAGGTCTCGCGGTTAGGTAGTATTCGAGGCTTGCCTCGGGGAACACGGCCGTGCCGATGTCTTGCCCTTCGATGATGCACTGCTCGTGTTCGGCGGCCCATTGTCTGACGAGTTCGGTGATGTGCAGACGTACTCCCGGCATCCTGGCAACCACGTGCTGACGGACGTTCCTCCGTCGCTTCGATAACGCGAGCACACGTTTCGCCTGTTTGGGCAGACTCTCGGCTGGACTCGGCCCCGGCTACGGCAGCCTGAGGCCGCCGACAGGTGGACGTAGTTTGGTGCTGGCCGCGCACGCCCAACTCAGAGTGACTCGACCGCTGCTCGCCAACCTGCGCCACCCAAGGGAACGCCCCGCCGAGCTGGCCAAGACCAACCCCGGCCAGGGTCCTGCGCGGGTTTCGCAACATCTCTACGGAAACTCCTTTTCCAGCGGACGCACTGAAACCCGCCCCCGGTCGGGTCCGGGACGACCACGGCAGGTGTAGTCAAGCTGCCACAAGATGTCAATGGCCAGTTGGGATTCCCCAGTGGCGGCCAGTTAGTGGGGAGGTATCTGGCCGCGCATGGTCACCGAGCGTCGCCTACCTACCGCGTCGTAGTCTGTCTGCGTTTGATCTGGTCGCCGCGTTGGCCGCTGTCGCCCGGCTGCTCAACCGTCGTGCCGTCGGCACTGGGCTCGTTCGCCGCTGACACCTGCGATCAGCGCTCGGGAAATCGATTGGCCGGTAGGGCCCGGCCCTGTCAAGATCGTGATCTTGTGAGCAGTCGCCCCGTCATTTCCGAGGTTCTGGCCGGGCCGGTGCCCGTCCCCGACATCGTCACAGCGCTCGCCGGTGACGCCGCCATCACCCCCGTGTGGCGCAACGAGCTCGGCGGCCTGACCTTCCGCCTGGACGGGGGCGACAGCGCCAGATACGTCAAGTGGGTCGCTGCCGGGACCCCCGAGATCGACCTGCCCGGCGAAGCCGAGCGCCTGGCCTGGGCGCAGCGCTGGGCGCGCGTCCCACCGGTCCTCGACCACGGCATCGATGCCGAGGGCGCGTGGCTGATCACCGCAGCCGTCCCCGGCCGGTCGGCGGTGGAGCCCCGATGGAAGGCCGAGCCTGCTGCTGCGGCGGCCGCGATCGGCCGCGGACTGCGCCTGCTCCACGACACCCTGCCGGCGGACCGGTGCCCGTTCGACTGGAGCGTCGAGCGGCGGCTCGTACGCGCCGACGAGCGCATCGCCGACGGCGAGGGCCCGGCCGACTGGTCCCCCGAGCACCAGCACCTCGGGCTGGCCGAGGCCAGGGCTCGGCTCGGTGAACCGCCCGCGATCGACCGTCTCGTGGTCTGCCATGGAGACGCCTGCACCCCGAATACCCTGCTGCACGACGACGGCACCTTCGCCGCGCACGTCGACCTGGGTTCGCTCGGGGTGGCCGACCGGTGGGCCGATCTGGCGGTCGCGACGTGGAGCCTCGACTGGGACTACGGTCTCGGCTTCGACGGCATCCTGTACGACACGTACGGGATCGCCCCCGACCCGGAACGCATCGCCTACTACCGCTTGCTCTACGACTTGGCGTGACCCGCTCGCACCCAGGGCGGACAGTTCGGCCGAGGTAGTCAGCCAGGTGGTCCAGAGCTGTGACGTCGTGGGCGTACGGGCCGGGGCAAGGCGGCCGAGCCGCCCGCGGTGCTGGGCAGGCCGCTGCAGAGCTGGACACCGGGCGGCTGGGACACAGGCCGGTGGCAGATGGGTCTTGTTCACGGCGGGCGCGGAGGTGGTCCCGGTATGGGTCGACCATGCAGGCCCGATACTTGGGAACCCGCTGAATTCGGTCCGGGGTGGCGGCGCGGGCGTATCGCTTGACCGTGTTCGGTGCCGTCCTCGGCGTCGTGTATCAGGGCGCTGTGGCGGCGCTGGTGGAGTGTCCAGCCGTCCAGGTCCTCGATGTCGTCGGGTGAGGCGAGAGGGTTGGCCAGCAGCCGGGTGTTTTCCTCGAAGATCTCTTCGGCGCGGCGGCAGGAAAGCCGGGCCCGGCCGGTCTCCGGGCACACGTCCAACGTCGGTGTTCCGGCCGGGGCCTTGCGGTCGGTGAGGAACAGCGGGCCGCGGGTGCGGCGGGCGATGAGTCGGGGCAGGAGCTGGGCGGTGCCGGACTGCCAGTGAATCCACGGCGACGGCGGAAGCGAATCTGTGAACGACTAAATCAGGATCACTGGGCGTGCACAGGACTTCGGACATCCGTGCAGTCCACTTCGGACACCGACAGACGCAGGTCGCAGTGATCACGGTAGCGGGTCCGCCGCAGTAAATCCGGCATCTACTGCGGATGATGCACTGCGCCGCCGGGGGCTTTGCGGCGGGGGCCCAGCGAATCTGCTCACGTTTCGGAAGGTTGGCGCTGGTGCGGGTCGGCAGCCTCGGCTCGATCGAGTTGCTCCAGGGCCCAATGGGCCCACCGCTGCTGCGCCTGATACTGGTGGACCCCGTACTCGATGGCCAGCCGGCCGAACCGCAAACGACCACGAGGATGGGACTCGGTATCGGCGGCATCGGCGAGAACGCGTAGTTCGGCCGCCACCTGGTCGGCTTCTTCGAGGTGGCGGAGCACCAATTCGCGCGCCTGCGGGATGTCCAGTACGGACAGCAGGGACATGCGCAGCACGTGTTCGTCACGGACGGCCCGGGGCCTGGGTGAAGACAGCAGCCAGACGTGCAGCTCCGCGCGGCCCGCGTCGGTGATCGCGTAGGTACGGCGTCCGCGCGCGCCTTCCTCGGTGACGGCGATCAAACCGCTGTGGGCGAGGCGCTTCAGCTCTGGATAAATGTGGCTCTGCCGGGCGGTCCATGCGTATTTCTGCAGCGAGCGTTCGAAGCGCGCGGTCAGGTCGTAGCCGCTGGCAGGCCCATCTTCCAGCAGGCCGAGAAGGGCGTGACGCAGGGACATCGTGTCCATCCTCCGAAGACAGGTACCAATTGACAGGTCCAATTGTAGGTGTCAGAGTGAGTGAGGGCCAGAGGTCGACTAGACATGACCTGCGCTGCCGGGAGAGGGATGGGGCAATGAACGACGTTGATGTACTGATTGCGGGGGCCGGGCCGACCGGATTGACTCTGGCCTGTGACCTGGCCCGCAGGGGAATCGGATGCCGAGTGATCGAACAGGCCCCCGGTCCCACGGAGGGTTCGCGGGGATTCACCCTCAAGCCGCGCAGCCTGGAGGTCTTTGACGACCTCGGCATCACCGGCCGCATCGTCGCGGCTGCTGACATCCAGTCAAGGACCCGCTTTCACCTCGGTACTCCGTTGCTGTTCGACATGCGGGTACCACCCGCGCCGCCCACTCCCTCTCGCCCCTACCCGAACTCTGTGGCGCTGCCCCAGTGGCGAACCGAGTCGATCCTGCGCGATCGACTGGCCGAGCTGGGCGGAAAGGTGGAGTTCGGCCGCCGTCTGACCGGCTTCACGGCCGATGGCGAAGGCGTGACCGCCACCGTCAAGAACACGGACGGAGCCGGGACGGAGCCCGTCCGGGCCAGCTACCTGATTGGGGCCGACGGCGGACGCAGTCAGGTGCGCCGCACACTTGCTCTGTCGTTCTCCGGGTCCACCGACGAGGACACCAGAGCACTCATCGCCGACGTGCGCATCGACGGGCTGCCCGACCGCGACGCAGTACATCTGTGGATGGCGACCAGCGGCCACATCCTTGTCGCCCGCCCCACCCCGCACGCCGAAACCTGGCAAGTCGTGGCCTCGCTCCAGCAGGACCCCAGCGGCCAGTGGCCGCAGCCGTCGCTCGAGACGCTCCAGCGCGCGGTTATCGAGCGGACCGGGCGCCGCGAGATCCGTCTGGCGGACCCGACCTGGTTGTCGGTGTGGCGCTACAACCTGCGCATGGTCGACACCTACCGGGCCGGACGCGTGCTGCTGGCCGGTGATGCCGCCCACGTGCACAGCCCATTCGGTGCGCACGGCATGAACACCGGCATCCAGGATGCCTACAACCTCGCGTGGAAACTCGCTCTGGTCCTTCAAGGCGTCTGCGCTGAAAGCTTGCTGGACACCTATGAGGACGAACGGTTGCCGGTTGCCCGCGCAGTGCTGGCCGACAGCGACCGGCGATTCTCAGCGGTTACCCCACCCCGGGCCGTCCGTCCGGTGGTGCGGTTCGCCATCAAGTCGTTCCTCGCCCGGCAGCAACGCCGCGACCGCAACGACCACCCCACCTACCGAACCGGCCCGCTGACCACCCACCTCGCCGGTCGGCGCAGCTCTCTGCGCGCTGGTGATGTCGCCCCCGACGGCCCTGTGCAGACCGTCGACGCTGCGGCACGGCTATTCGACATCCTCCGCGGCCCCCAGTTCACCCTCCTCGCCTTCGGCGCCAGGCCCGCCCCAGAGATCTACCAGGCGATCAGCGGACTCGAAGACCACTTGCACGCCTACACCGTTGTCCCGGCGCTGGACTACGGCACGGCTGCCGGTCCGACAGTGCTGGTCGACCGGACGCGCCGTCTCTTCCGTGTCTATGGTGCACGCGAAGGCACGCTTGTGGTCATCCGTCCCGACGGCTATATCGGGCTGATCGCCCATCGCCCGACCGCCTCCACTCTTCGCGCCTACCTTCATCGGATGGGCATCCAGCTCCCGCATGCGGAAGGTGATGCCGCTCTGTGAAACGGCGCAAGACCAGGACCTCACCGGCGTCACCACCAAGACCGTCCTCGGCGGCTCCTACCTTGTCGGCCTCGCCCTGGCCTTCCGCCTCATGGTCGCGGCCCGGCGCTACTCGCCCCCACCCGCGCCTGACACCGCAGCACGAGACAAGCGGCGCCCCAAGCCATAAGAGGTGGCTTCGGGCGCCGCTTCGGCTGCTCGGGCACTACCCACGGCGCGGACCCGGCGTTGCTGTAGCGCTCCATGATCCAGGCGTCACCGATGATCGAGTGCACGAGCTCTACGTCTTTCCTGGTGCGGGCTTCGGCGATGTAGGGGATCGCCTCTGCGAGCAAGTCGTAGCGCTTCCCGATCTCGTTGCCTTCAGCATCAGGTGCCAGGAGATCGCCGTCGGCCGCCTCCTGGTTGTGGCGATGCAGGAATCGGAGAGCAGAGATGGCTCCGCCAATCTTGTCCCTGCCGTGCTCGGTGAGCGCCTTCGTTCGCTCGAATTGGTGCTGAGCCTTCAGCTCCTTCTGGGATCGGCGCCCACCGAGCCAGCCGCCGAAGCCAGCGGTGATCATCGCGCCAATGATCGTTGCAGTTGGGGGGAACCACTCCAGGGCCACGTTTGTGCTCCCGCTCTGTTACGCGTGAAATGACGGTGTCGAGTTGTCCGATTCTGCTGGATACAAGACGGCATAGCGAGCCCAATCGGATCCAGCGTGTTCGGCGCGCACATCGCGGTCGACGGGCTGATGCCGAGTGCGTTGGCAAGAACTTGGGGTGGCGCCTCGCGGACGAGCTGTTGCCAGCTGGTGTTCCGGATGATCCGATGCGGGAAGTCCAGGCCCCTCTGTCGTGCGCGGGCTTGTGGAGGAGGACCGGTGACCTCACGCCCGCCTGCAGTGAACGCCGCCATTGAGCATGTCCCGTGTCGGTCACACCCTCAGCCAGAACGGCGCCCCGGCGCCGTCAAAGTGTGCCACGGGTTCGTCCGAATCGGGGCGAACGAGTCCGCTTCACAGCTCGGTGTCGCCGAGTGGGAATTGTGCTGTGTCCCATTGTCGGCGTAGTGAGAGCAGGGCGCTCCGGTTGATCACGGTGACTTCGGTGCTGCCGCCTTCCGGATTCCGGTCGATCATTCCTTGTGATTCGAGGAAGGTGAGCGATCTGCGAAGTCGATAGGTGGCGTAGGAGCCCTTCTGCTTACTTGTTGCGGCCTTCGCGGCGTCTGATTCCAGCAGGTCCGGGGTTCGTTGGTTCCACAGTTCGACAAGCTGGCTGCGGTCGCAGGTCCGTTGGGCGTTGTCGGTGATTTCGAGGAGCAGGTCGGCGACGTCGACATTTTCGCCGGTCACGTGTGAGCCTTGATACTGGATGGAGCTGTTCTTGAGGTGCCGGGCGGTTGTTCGGCGGCCTCGTTCGGCGGCCACCGCGTCTACGAGTCGATGGCCGGCGTCGTCGGCGGTGGGCCAGGGGAGCAGCCGCAGGCGAGCCCAGAGGGCGGTGTCGACGAGGGACTCTTCTCCGGCGTGTGCCTGGCGGTGGTCGTCGACGGCGATCGCGAGGGCCAGCAGCGCGGACGGCAACGATTCCGCGACGCTGTCGTGGTGGACTGGGCGGACGCGATCGGCGGCCAGGTCAAGGTATTGGTGCAAGACGGTGTTGAACCGGCTCGCGCGGTTACGCCAGGTCGTGAACTGGCGATAGTGATCGGCGTACTCGGCAGCGGTGATGAGCCCGGCGTGGCGCTGGTGTCTGGTCAAATCAGGTTGGTCGAACTACGACTGGGTCTTCTGACACCTCTGCGAGGTCGGACCGTGGGCGGGCACGGCAAGGCGTACGTGCCCGCCCATTGTTATGTCCGTCAGCTATGGAGCGGAGAGGCGGCTGCACGCCGTCTCCGATTGGGCTCCGTTGCCGACGTAGAGCCCGACACGGCCCGATACAGCCTGGCACTCGGATGGACCGCAAGACCCACGCTGACCTGCACAGATGGTCGAAGTTTGACCCTTTGCGGCACTGGCCGACCTTGCGGCGGAGGGGACTTGTAAACAGAAGGTCAGGGGTTCGAGCCCCCTTGGCGGCTCAAGATCAACATAACTGCTGGCCGCCGATATGGCGCGTTACGCGAGTTTTGTTCACGTTTGGTTTGGCGTCATTGGACCCCATTTCGTCTCCGTTTTCACAGTCGTGCTGATTTGGGTTGAGCCGGTTCCTTTGGTAGGGCCATCTGATGCGAGGACCTCCTCGGCCTCATGGCGCCCTCGGCAATGGCTTCACCCCCGCCGGAGGTTTCGTCGACAGTGGCCTCGGCGCCTTGAAGTCTGGCGAGATTCGGTCGTCACACTCCAGGCACGAGGAACCCGGTTTCGGATATGTGCCGACGCCACACTTTTCTGATCCTGGAGGTGTGCCATGTGCCCTGTCAACGATCTGGACCAGCTGCAACGCGCCGAAACAGGCCGTCCGGTCATGGGCTGGTGTGTCGGGTGAACGACATAGCTCTGCGCCATACCCGGGCGATGGGAAGAATGGTGATATTCACCAGAGACAAACGGTTTATACGTTTCTAGTCTCTCCACACATCCCTGATTCCTGATCGCCTCAATGTGGAGGTTGCGTCATGTCGGATCGTTCTTCTTTGTCCATAATTCGTGGGCCTGTCGCGGTGATCATGGCTTTGTTCGCCGTGCTGGCGGCCGTCGCGATCGTCCTTGTCGCCACGCCGCGCCAGGCGGCCGCGGCCAGTCTGCGCGAGGTCACGGGCTTCGGTTCCAACCCGGGGAATCTGCAGATGTTCCGCTACGTGCCGGACAACCTGCCGTCCGGCCGCCCGGTCGTGCTCGCGATGCACGGCTGCACGCAAAACGCCTCGGGCTACGCCTCGGGCACCGGCTGGATGCAACTGGCCGACCGGCACCGGTTCACCGTCGTGTTCCCGCAGCAGCGATCGGTGAACAACGCCAACTCCTGCTTCACCTGGTTCGAGCCGGGCGACACCCGCCGCGGCTCCGGCGAGGCCCTGTCGATCAAGCAGATGGTGGACAAGGCCAAACAGGACAACGGCGCCACGTCCGCCTATGTCAGCGGGCTGTCCGCGGGCGGCGCGATGACCGCGGTCATGCTCGCCACCTACCCCGATGTCTTCGCCGGCGGCGGCGTGATCGCGGGCTTGCCCTTTGGCTGCGCCACCTCGGTGGCCACCGCCTACAGCTGCATGAGCCCCGGCGTGAACCGGTCTCCCGCCGAATGGGGCAACGCGGTCCGCGGGGCGTTCACCTACTCCGAACCCCGTCCGAAGGTCTCGATCTGGCATGGCACCTCTGACGCCACGGTGCGCCCGATGAACGCCAACGAACTGGTCGAGCAGTTCACCAACGCCAACGGCACCGACCAGACGCCGGAGGTGCGTGACACGGTCGCCGGCTACCCGCACCGCGTCTACGGCGACACCGTCGAGCAGTACGAGATCACCGGCATGGGACACGGCCACCCGGTCGACCCCGGCAGCGGCGTCGCGCAGTGCGGCACCGCCGGGGCCTACATCCTCGACGTCAACATCTGCTCGGCCAACTACCTGGTCAAGTTCTGGGATATCGACGGCACCGAGCCCACACCAACCGCAACGACGACCCCGACCGGGCCGACCAGCAGCCCGACCACCACCCGCCCGCCCTACACCGACACCGCGACCGGCACACCGACCGACCACTACACCGCCAGGCGGGTTGACGTCACCGAGTACAACATCTTGGGCGCGCGACACGGCTACACCACCACGATCACCCTCTACCAGTGCGGGAACGACTGGACCGACAAACCCGACTGTTCCCCCATCTGATCCCGTTATCCCGGTAGGCGGCCCGGGGCAGGTCGCGTAACCCACCCGAGCCAGCCGGCGTCGGGAGACCCAGCTGTCCCCTTCACCGCGCCTCTGGTGAAGGGGACGGCGCGGTACGGCAATGGCGTGCACGCGTGCGCGACTCCCGGCTGGTCGTCGCGGTCCGGAACGGAGACATCGCTGCGTATGGCGAGTTCTATGAGCGGCATGTGGGGCCTGCTCGGAATCTGGCCCGTCAGCTTGTTCGTTCGAGCATTGAGGCTGACGATGTGGTGGCCGAGGTGTTCAGCAGGGTTCTCGAGTAATTCGTTCTGGCCGAGGTCCGCTTTTCGTCCGTACCTGCTCACCGCGCTGTGAACCACGCCTATACGAAGTCGCGTAGAGATCGGAGCCGTTGAGGGCTGCTCGACGGCTCAGGTAAAGGGGCCTTCGGTGACGAACCGGCGCAGACCGCGGGCGAACGTCTGGGCTTCGCCTGGCGGCCAGGTGGTGAGGCTTGCGGTGATGTGAGCGGCCAGACGGCGGCGTAGCTCGTCCACCACGCGTGCACCGGGCTCGGTGAGGACCAGCAGGGTCGCTCGCCGGTCGAAGGGGTCGGGTTCGCGGCAGAGCAGCCCGGCCTGTTCCAGTCTGGAGGCGTGGCGGGTGACGCCGGAGCGATCGAGACCCACCTCTGAGGCCAGGTCGGCTGCGCTTCGGGGGCCTATCCTGGCCACCGCGCTCAAGACTGGGTAGGTCAGTTCGTCCAGCGCTTCATCCACGTCGGCGGTCAGCGTCTTGTACAGCTGGATCCGCGTAGCGCGCCTGAGCAACACACCCAGCGCGTCGGCGATCTCGCCTCCTGCCTCGTTCTGCATCTCTGCAGAATACCGTGCGCCGCGCACGCATCGTGTGTTAGTTTCCCTGTAGTGCGTGCGTGGCGCACGCATATCGACTGTAGCTGTGAAAGGATCTCGATGAACCGGACCGGTATCCGTGCCGCCCTCACCGACCTGTTGTTCACCCGCGATCTCGACCTGTGCGAGGCCACCAACCGGCACTTCACCCCCGGCTACCGCCAACGCACCGACGGTGAGTGGGCTGACCGCGAGGGGTTTGTCGAGCACATCGCCCACCTGCGCACGATCGTGACCGCGGGGTCTATCGAGGTCCATGACGAGCTGTACGACGGCGCCCACTACGCCGATCGCCACACCGTCGAGGTCACCAAGACGGACGGATCGACCGTACGCACGGAGGTCTACGTTTTCGGCGAGTTCGCGCCCGACGGGCGCTTCAGCCGTATCGAGGAAACTACGCTCATGCTCCATGGCTCCGATGCGGACCGGAACATCGGTCGCGCCCGCTGAGGTTCGGTGCACGCCGGTCATCTACTCGGCGGCCTCGACGTGTGCCGGGTGCTACGGCGGGAGTCGGACGTCCCGGTGCTGATGGTGACCGCGAGGTCCACCGGCGAGGACAAGCTGATCGGCTTCGACCTCGGCGCCGACGACTACCTTACCAAGCCGTACGACCCGCGGGAGTTGATGGCGAGGGTGCGGTCGCTGCTTCGCCGTGCGCAGCCGGCCACGGAGCCTGCCGTGCTGCCGATCCGCGTCGGCGATCTCGTGCTCGACCCCGTTCGGCACGAGGTGCGGGCGGGTGGACTGCACGCCGGTGGAGTTCCGGATCTTGGCTACGTTGGCGTCCAGCCCCGAGCGGGTGTTCAGCCGTGCGCAGCTGCTCGAACAGACGTACGGAGTGGACGGTTTCATCACCGCGCGGACCGTGGACGTGCACGTGATGAACCTGCGCAAAAAGATCGAGGCCAATCCGCGCAAGCCGACCTAACCTGCTGACCGTGTACGGCGTCGGATACAAGATGACCGATGGCCGCTGATTCCCCGTGGCGGCACAGCCTGAAGATCCGGCTGCTCGGCGGCACGATCCTGGTGGCGATCTGCTCGATCACCGCGACCGCCTGGCTGTCCGTGCAGGGCACGGCCGGGTCCATCCAGCAGGAGCGCGGCCAGGAGCTGGCCACCGACGCCCACATCTACGACACGCTGCTCGGCTATGCCGCAACCCAGCCGAACCGGGACGCGGCGGGGCCCGTGCTCGCCGCCCGGACCGACCCGCTACCCGTCATCGGCGCGAAGATCGGTTCCGGCACTTTCCTCGACCAGGCCACCGGTTCCTTCCCCGCCGCCGTGCTCGGCGACAAGGCCGCCACCAGGCTGGGAATCACCGAACTCCGGCCGGGCGAGCCGAAACCCCAGGTGTGGCTAGGCGACCAGTGGTTCGTCGTAGTCGGCATCCTGGACGCGATCCCGCTCGCACCGGACGTGGAACGCGCCGTGCTCGTCGGATGGGACGCGGCACGCACCCGGTTGGGCTTCGACGGTCATCCCACGGTGGTGTGAATCGCCCCGGGTTTGATGGCGGCTCCTCGTGTGAGTAATCATGGCCCGGAGGACGAAGTTCTCGCCTGGCTGTCATGGCACAAGAGGAAAGACGTCGAGATCGCCGACGCGGCATGGACTGAGTGGTACAACGACCGGCGTCTACACGAGGCTTGTGGCTACCGGCCACCGACCGGGTTCGAGACCCTGTACGAGCCAGGCGGCCTGGTCAGTCTGGTCGCCTGATTCCAACAACGAGTTCAACCGAACCTGGGGCGGTTCAGTTCGGTGTGGATTCGGTGGAGGTTATCCAGGTGGCGATCCGGGTGCGGTTGCTCACGCCGAACTTGGTCATGATGTTCTGCACGTGTGTTTCCACCGTGCGAACGGAGATGACCAGTTTCGCGGCGATGTCCCGGTTGGACAGTCCTGCGCCGACGAGAAAGGCGATCTCACGTTCGCGGATGGTGAGCGATTCGCCCGGTAAGCCCAAGTCTGCGGGTGCCACGCTCTTTCCGAGCGCGTAGGCCATCGCCGTGTCTTCGGGCAGGACCGCGCCGGCGGCACGGGCCCGGTCGAAGCGGGCTTCGCCAAGGGCGTCGCGGGCCTTGTTCAGATGGTCGAAATGCGGCACGGCAAGGGATCCTGCCGCCTCGGCGGAGGACCCGACGAGGTGCCAGAGCCTGGCGGCGACGCCGAAGAGGATCGCCGACCGCAGGTGTTCGCTCTGCCGTGCGGCCAGCCACGCCAGAATCTCGATGTGGTGGGCGGCGCCGAAACGGTTGCCGATTCGCAGAGAGGCCCGCAGACCCGAGTGCGAGGCTTCCATGGAGACTGTGGCGTCGCCATAGAGCGCCTCGACGCACGAGCAGGCGTACTCAGCCATACTGAGGTAGTACGCTTCGCCCGCCGCCTTGGTCAGCGTGAGCATTCGTCCCGCAACCTCTCGCGCCCGGTCCAGGTCTCCGAGTACGGAGATGCTTACGGCGAGGATGAACAAGGGATGGAATTCGCGGCGAAGATCTCCTTGGGCTCGGAAGGCCGCTGCGGTGCCGGCCGACAACGTGACCGCCGACTCGAAGTCGCGCTGCAACATCGCACCCAGCGCGCGTACATGCTTGACGAAGGTCTGTGCTGGTTCAGCTGAGGTCGCTATCAGCAGTGTGTCCGCCTCGGCCAGCAGTGTCTCGGCGTTCTCGACGTCGAACTGCCATAACGCGTGCAGCGCGCAGACTCCCAGACCCATCGGGCGATCAGGATGGCCGGCAGGTGTCTTGGCGAGCGCTCGCTCGAGCCACGTGCGGGCTTCGGCGAGCGATCCGCGTAGCGTCCAGTACTCGTCGAGCCGGGTGGCGATCCGCAACGCGGACAAGGCCTCACCTGGTTGCCGCAGCGCCCAGTCCAATGCGGCCCGCAGATTCGCGTGCTCTCGATTCAGTCTGCTCACCCAGCCGTCCTGTGCGGCGCTGACCCATTCCGCTTCGGCCGTCGCGGTCAGCCGGTCGTACCACTGACAGTGGCGCCGCATCGTCTCGGTCAGTTCACCGGACCCGGCGAGCAACTCGTGACCGTACTCGCGCAGCGTCTCCAGCAGCCGGTACCGCACGACGTCACCGTGTTCCTCGCGCAGGAGCACGGATTTGCCCAGCAAGCCGTCGATCAGATCAAGCACGTTCAGAGCGTCAGTCCCCGCGCAGACGAACTCGGCCGCAGCGAGCTCGAAACTGCCGGCGAAGACCGAGACCTGCCGCCAGACCGCCTGCTCCGACGGCGAGCACAGCCGATAGCTCCAGTCGATGGTGGCGCGCAGGGTGTGTTGTCGCTCCGGTGCGGTGCGCGGGCCAGTGGTGAGCACCGGCAGGCCTCGGTCCAGCCGATCGGCGATCTGCCGCGGTGACAGTGCGCGTACCCGCGCCGCGGCCAGTTCGATGGCGAGCGGTAGACCGTCCAGCCGCCGGCACAGAAGCGCCACGTCGGCGAGTGTGTCGTCGTCGACCAGGAGAGTGGGCACCACCGCCCGCGCCCTGTCCAAGAACAACTGGACCGAGGGGAAGTCCGCAAGCGCGTCGGATCCGGCCTCAGGAGGGACGGAAAGCGGCGGTATCGGCAGTACCCGCTCACCCGGGACGTCGAGGGACTGCCTGCCGGTGGCCAGCACGACGACGCCCGGACAGGTGTGCAGGACGGCCTCGACTACGTCGGCGCACGCGCTGACCACGTGCTCGCAGTTGTCCAGCACGAGCAGAAGCGCCTGAGTCCGCAGGTGGGCGAGCACAGTGTCGAGGGTGGTCTCGCCGGGCCGGTCGTGCAGGCCGAGGCGGTCGGCGATGAGATTGGTGATCAAAGCGGGGTCGCGCAGTTCGGCCAGACCGACGAACACCGCGCCGCCCGTGTAGTCCGGTGCGGTCTGCCGCATCACCGTGATCGCCAACCGGGTTTTGCCGACTCCTCCCGGTCCGGTCAGGGTGGTCAGCCGTCCGGTCTCGATGAGCCCGCGTACCTCGGCACCTTCGGCTTCACGCCCGAAGTAGCTGGTTGAACGGACTTGACCGGTGTCGTCGGCGCGGCGAGCGAGCCAGTACATGCGGCCGAATCGTACGGCACCGTGAAGCAGACGACAGGTCCGTGACCGGATAGTCGACGCCACACGCGACCTGGCGTTTTCTGCTGGAGAGGACAAACCCGCTCGTGGCGCCGCGCTGTGTCAACGCTGGGGTTGCCGACGCGGGGCCGTGCCCCGATCGGGGACGGGGGCATGGATGGCTTCCCTGATCAGCCGTGTGCCGTCGGCGGGGGTGATGTACCGGGCTGTGACCAGCCTGGCGGTGCTGGCAGCGACCTGGCGGACGTAGTGGTCATGGGTGGGGTAGAGCTGGGCGAGGGTAGCGGCGGGCAGCGGGGTGACATGTCCGGCGATGGCGCAGAAGGAGGGGCCGGTGGATGTTCCCGACCACGTGGCGGTGGGCACGTCGAGGTAAGGGGAGCGCAGGCCGCCCATGACGTTGCCGAATCGGTCGGTGGCCGGTGTTCCGTTGTCTACGGTGATGGGGGCGGCGCGAGGCGGGATGGCTTTCCCCGTGACCCAGTGGTCGAGGTTGCGTAGCGCGGCGTCGAAGAAAATCTGGCTGGGGAAGGGACTGCGGGGCCCCTGGTCACAGCCGGGGGCCGGCACTTGCCGTCCGGCTTTGACGATGTCGGCGGGTTTGGCGGATGCGTGCAGTTCGTCGGGGGTGGCGTGGCCGGCGCCTGCCATCTCGTAACCGCGGTAGTGGTCGCCGGGCATGTCGCTGTCGGGGCGACGGGAGTCGATTCCCAGCAGGTAGTCCGATTGGGACATCAGATGCAGGATCGGTGTTCCAGCGTGGTCGAACTGCCTGCGGGGGTCACCGATGGGTGGTGCGGGGTCGCATTGGTTCATCGGCGCGGCACCCACGAAGGAGCCTCCTGCGACCGCGACGAGGTAGCCGTCGTAGAGCGGGCGTCCGGTCGCGCGGACCACGAGGGGCTGGATGCCGTTGACGTAGTTGTAGAGGTAGCCGCCGGTTTGCGAGTAGCCGAACCCGTATAGCCGTTGGACCGGCGGGTTGTGACGTTCTCCGTACCGCAGAGGATTGTCGGTCCGGTTGCCGCGTAGGAGAGCGCCGACTTGGCTGTAGATGTCCCACGCCAGGCCGTTCTCGGTCACTCGGGAGCTGTCACCGGGAATGAGTGTGAGCGGGTTGGCGCAATTGGCCGGATCGGTGACCGGTAGCGGGTTGGCCAGGGAGAGCGGCGCGTAACGCACAGGATCGAAGTTCTGGAGCGCGGCGACGGACACGGGTTTGATGGTGATCCCGACCCAGGCGTCGCCGTCGGCAATGAGCTGACGGCGCAGCATCGCCCAGCCGATGTTGAGGTCGAAGAGGTTGGAAGGATTGAGCATCTCGACGACGACCTTGCCGCTGAATCGCTTGCCTGTCGCGGGTTTCCGCACCAGCAGCCGCGTGGTGTAGGGAGCGTTCGGGGTGCGGACGGCGGCCGGAGCACCCGCTGGCCAGGTGTAGACGTTCGCCCGGCCGCTGAGGAAGTACTCGGCCTCGGTGTATCCGCTGGCGGCGAGGTTTTCCGGCACGGCCTGGTGGGCTGCGGCGCCGAAGGCGTGGGACCGGCTGTTCTGGGCGATCGGGCCGGTCACCCTGGGCAGGACACCGCCCGGGGTGGCTGCGGCGGGAACGGCGATCAGGCCGGCCAGGACTGGTGCCAGGAGGCCGGCTGCGATGCCGCGGCGGAGTGCGGATTCAGTGCGCATTGAATTCCTTGGGCTGTTGTGGACGGTGTCGTCGGGGGGCGGCTCCGATGGCGACTTGCCGGGTGCGACCTGTGGCGGCAGAGAGGTCAGTCGTCTTCGTCGACCCAGTCAAGGCTGCGGCGGACGGCTTTGCGCCATTTGCGGTAGCGGCGTTCTCGGAGCTGCTCGTCGAGGTGGGGGTGCCATTCGGCGGCTTTGTGCCAGTTGCTTCTGAGGACCGCGAGGTCGGCCCAGTAGCCGACCGCGAGGCCGGCGGCGTAGGCGGCACCGAGGCAGGTGGTCTCAGCGACGGTCGGCCTGCTGACCGGTATGCCGAGGGTGTCGGCCAGGAGTTGCATGAGCAGGTTGTCGGCGGTCATGCCGCCGTCGACGCGTAATTCGGTGAGGGTGGTGCCTGTATCGGCGCGCATGGCGTCGACGACCTCGCGGGTTTGCCAGGCGGTCGCCTCAAGGGCGGCACGGGCCAGATGGCCGGGTTTGACGTAGCTGGTGAGGCCGGTGATCACGCCGCGGGCGGTGGTGTTCCAGTGCGGGGCGAACAGGCCGGAGAAGGCGGGGACGATGTAGCAGCCGCCGTTGTCGGCGACGGTTGCGGCGAGGGTTTCGATTTCGGCGGCGGTGTGGATGAGGCCGAGGGTGTCGCGGAACCATTGGACCAGTCCGCCCGTGACCGCGATCGACCCTTCCAACGCGTAGGACGCGGGGTGGCCATCGAGCTGGAACGCCACTGTGGTCAGGAGTCCATGCGCCGATCGCACCGGTTCGTTGCCGGTATTGAGCAGGAGGAAGCTGCCGGTGCCGTACGTGCTTTTGACATCTCCGCGGGAGAACGCGGTCTGGCCGAACAGGGCGGCGTGCTGGTCGCCGAGTGCGGCCGCGACGGGCACGCCCTCGAGGACACCGGTGGCGACGCCGTAGGGATGTGACGACGGCCGGATGGCGGGAAGCATGGCTCGGGGAATCCCGAATTCACGCAGAATGCTCTCATCCCAGTCAAGCGTGGTGAGATTCATCAGCATGGTGCGGCTGGCGTTGGTGACGTCGGTGACGTGTAGTCCGCCGGTGAGGTTCCAGATCAGCCAGCTGTCCATGGTGCCGAACAGCACGTCACCCTGTTCGGCACGCGCGGCGAGACCCGGGATGTTGGCCAGCAGCCACGCCAGTTTCGGTCCGGAGAAATACGTTGTCAGCGGGAGACCTGATCTTTCGCGGAAACGGTCCATATCGGACTCCGCCGCGAGGGCCTCGATCGTGGTCGAGGTTCTGGTGTCTTGCCAGGACACGGCGTTGTGCACCGGGAGCCCGGTGGCTCGGTCCCACACCACGGTTGTTTCGCGCTGGTTGGTGACACCGACAGCGGCGAGCGAGGGAGCCGTTATCCCCGCATAGGCCAATGCCTCTTTGACGCTCTGTTCCACACAGGTCCAGATCTCCCGCGGGTCGAACTCCACCCAACCCGGCTGGGGGAAGATCTGGCGGTGCTCCCGGCGCGCGAGGGAGACGATACCGCCGCGGCGATCGAAGATCATGCAGCGGCTTGAGGTCGTGCCCTGGTCGATGGCCGCGACATACCGACCGCGTCGGTCGGCTCGGACGGGGATCATGGCTCCTCGCAGAGGTTTTGCCCGGACAGAGAGAGCCATCAGTCTTCAGGCCCCGCGGGGGTATCGGATATCCGGAAGGCTACGGAGATCGCCACGTACGTAGTGGACGTTGGTGGCTGCCCGCCCCCTGATCGGCGGGCAGCCACCCATGAGGAGTCTGTGGGTCAGGACATCGGGCAGGTCGCCCGGAATTCGCTGACACCATTGCCGGTGGTGGCGGGGCACAGGAACTGGGTGTAGCGGGTGTCGTTGTCGATGAACCGCTTCATCCAGGCCTCGGTGAACTTGCCGATCACCGGGTGCTCCCTGGTGAAGGTGCCGTGATCGGCGCCGGTGACGTTGATCAGACCGCGCTCACGAGCGCTGGTCATGCTGTTGTACATGGGGCGGGCATGCTGCGTGATGCCGGCGACGTTGTCGGCGGTGCCGGCGAGAAGCAGGGTGGGTGTGGTGATCGACTCCCACGTCTTGTCCTGGTTGTAGGGGGCCAGTGGGACGCCGGCCTTGATGGTCTTGCGGACCGATTCCGCGTAAAGGGTGCCGCCACCGCCCATGGAATGCCCCATGACGCCGAGCCGGGTGCTGTCGAGGCGCTGCCGGACCTGGGTCGGGGAATTCCGGGTGAGGTAGTCCAGCGCGGCGAGCAACTGATTGCCGCGGGAGGTGGGCTGGTCCTGGGTGTTGATCGTCGCCATGGTCATGACCACGAAGCCGCGCGACGCCAGGTGCGGTCCCAGCCACGCGATCGCGCTCTCGGGCGAGGTGTACCCCGGGACGACGGCGATGCCACCGTACGTGCCTTGACTGGTGTCGGTCGGGTAGTAAATCGTCCCGCCTCCGAACCCGGTCACCTGTGAACGCGCGATCGTCACCGAGGCCACGGCGAACGTGCCTCGCGGGGCACGAACCGATTCCTCGGTCGGTGCGGGGCCGCGTTCATAGGCGTTCGCGGCCACCGAGGCGGCGAGTTGCGGCGCTGATGTCGCACCGTGGGCGGTACCGCCGATCACGGCACAGGCCAGAACCGCCGACAGGACGGCAGCGCTCCTCCGGGTCATGAGCTGAATTCGCATGAAGTTTCTCCTCGTTGAGTCACCTGACTGCGCAAACCCGGGCTTCCGACTCGCATCCTCATACCCGGCGGGTGGCAAGAATCTGCCACAGCGGACCTTTGCCGCCAAGAAACCTCGTTCGACAATGTCGAACGTTCTCGGATCGGTTGCGGTTCGCTCTCGATCGTAGGCCGAGTCAATCGGTTTCGGAGGAAACACTTGTTCGGCATTGTCGAACTGCGTATGTTTACGGCGGCTCGCGTCCCAGTGCGAGCGGACATCGGGAAATGAGGACATCACATGGTTCAGCGACGAACTGTGCTAGGCGCTGCGACGGCCGCGACGGCCGCGACCCTCTTCGGCAACGCGAGTGCCGATGCCACCGGCGGAGCGAAGGGGGAGACCGTCGCCCTCCGGATGCGGAGCCGGATCCTGGGTGCGGACGTGCCGTATTCGCTCTATACGCCGCCTGGCTACCGTCGCGGCGGGGCCCGGAGCTACCCAGTCCTGTACCTGTTGCATGGTCTCACCGGGGATCACGCCGAATGGGTGCGGCTCGGCCGGGTACGCGCGATCGTCGACGCGGCGATCGCGGCCAGACGACTACCACCGACCCTGGTCGTGATGCCCGACGCGCGCCGCGACACGACCAGACCCTCCACCGATCAGTTCGTGACCTACTACATGGACGACGCCGACGGCGCGTTCCGCTACGCCGCCATGTTCCTCGACGAGTTCATTCCTTACGTGGAGAGCGCCCACGGCGCAGGGGGCAGTGCGGCGCGTCGTGGGATTTGCGGCCAGTCCATGGGCGGCTTCGGCGCCCTGTCGTTCGCGCTGCGGAGACCGGGCCTGTTCGCCGCGGCGTTCGGCTTCAGCGTCGGGCACCGCACCGCCGAAGAGATGAAGGCCTTGCCCGTCGCCGAGTACAACTGGCGCTTCGCGCGTGCCTGGGGCGCGGATCTGCAGGGCCGTGCCCGGCTCACCAACCCGCTCTACCGGCAGTGGAACCTGCTCGACACCATCACCCGGTCGGCGACCGCGGACCTGTCCCGCACCGCCTGGTTCCTCGATTGCGGCTCGTACGACCAGTTCTTCCTCGGCAACGTCGAGCTGCACACTGCCCTGACCCGCAAATCCGTGCCCCATCACTTCATCGCACGCGAAGGCGCCCACGAGTGGGCCTACTGGACCAGCGGACTGCCCGCGGCACTGGACTTCATGGCCGCGTCGTGGAACGGACGCGCACAATGACACGCTCGGAGGCAAAGGTGCCTACACCGCCCGATGCGGCGCCGCGTCGCCGAGACAAGATGCATTACCTGTACCTGGCCGTGATCGCGGCGGTGGTCCTCGGCGTCATCGTCGGGTTCGCCGCGCCGGGTCTC
>NZ_JADNQO010000018.1:0-132401 GCF_047608665.1 Amycolatopsis sp. cmx-11-51
ACGCCGCCCTCATCTGCCTCGCCCGACGACGCTGCGACGTCCTCTACGCCATGCTCCGCAACCAGACCTACTACCAACACCCCACGGCATCAGCCGCTTGACAACTTCCATAGGGACACCCCCCCGGTGTCGCGAAAGCCACTTTCGCGACACCAGAGGTCCCGAAAGTGGCTTTCGCGACACCGAAACGGCAATTGCGCGACTTTGCCGGAGCCCTGCCCTGAAAGTAGGGAAGGAGGCCTTCACGCCTTCTTGTACCTGAGAAGGCGTCAAACACTAGCCATCGGACAATTCAACCGAACATCGGACGCGCCGCCTTTGTCCCTCAAGCGAATTCCTCGCCGCTACCCGCCTGGATAGTTGACGGGGTCGGATCCGGATTGCCGAGCCCCGCGTGACATGCGGGAAAGTCCCCTTCAGCTCAGGGGTTGCAGCGGGCGCCGCGGATCGGGATCGGGTCGGTGGTGTAGACGTGACGGCCGTCGGTCGCCCTCAGCTGGAAGCAGTACCGGCGTGCCGGGTCGACCGGGACGTCCAGGCTGCGCCGGCGGTGGGCGACGAGCTGTTTCGTCTCGAGCCGCTCGCCCGCCATGACCACGACGAAGTCCAGTTCGCCCTCCGCGGTCCAGGTCAGCTGCACGTGGTCGCTCTGATCCCGCGGCGGCGCGAGGGCCAGCTTGACGTCCGGTGCCGGCACGGAAGCCGGTGACGGCGGCGGGATCGCGGCCGCCATCGGGACGGCCTGCCCGCCGATCTCCGCCGGACCGAGGAACAGCGGCACCACGGCCAGCCCGGCGACGAGCACTCCCGCGCCCGCCAACGAGAGGGGCCGCCAGTGCACCCCGCGCCCGGACTTGAGGGGACCGCTGAACTCGCGGATCAGGGTGCGCCCGCCCGACGGCGGCGCCTGCACCACCTGGACCGGTGCCAGGAGCGCCGGTACCGGCGTGGCGGGCCGGTGGACTTCGGCGAAGTCGTCGAACTCGACGTCGACGTCCTCTTCTTCGCCTGACACGTCAGAGGATTCCCCGGTGACGACCTCGCCGCCGGGACGGCGCAGCTTCGTGAACAGCCGCGCCAGTGACGCGACGTCCTGCGGCCGGTCGGCCGGCTCCTTGGCCAGCAACCGGAGGATCGTGCCGGAGAGTTCCCTCGGGACGCCCGCGTCCTGGATCGGCGCCACCGGTTCCCGCAGCACCTGCAGGATCCGCTCGCCGGGCTGCTGCCCGGTGTGCCGGGGGAAGGGCGGTGCGCCGGTCAACGCGGTGTAAAGCACCGCGCCGAGTCCATAAAGGTCGGACGCGGGGGAAAGCGTGTCGTCGCGCAGGGTTTCCGGAGCGGTGTACTCGACCGCGTACATCGGGTCGCGCGGGAATCGCCGCCGCAGAGCCACGCCGAAGTCGGCGAGCACGAACTCGCCGGACGCGCGGTACAGCACGTTGTGCGGGCTCACCCCGCCGTGCAGGACGTCCGCTCCGTGCGCCGCGGCGAGCGCCGACGCGACCGCGGCGCCGAGGGCGAGCACGTCGGAAACCCCCAGCCGGATACCGGAATCCAGGAGTCCGGCGAGCGAACCCTGGCACAGTTCACGGCGGAGACCGGAGCGGCCGTCGGGATACGCCGTGACGTCGTCGATCTGCAGGACCGACCGCGTCGACCGCACGCCTGCCAGCGCTTTGCGTTCGCGCTCGAGCCAGGCCGAGGTCTCGCGGTCGAAGGAGCCGGGGAACATTTTGACCGCGAAGTCGTTGCCCGTAGCGGGATCCCGGCCCGCGTACACGGTGGCGATGGGGCCCTGGGCGAGCAGCCTCGGTCTGCCGACGCCTGCCTCGATGCTCATGCGTCCATTGTCGCGCAAGAAGGCTGGATCCGGCGTACTTTCCCGGCGGCAGGTTCCTGCCGTGGCGGCCCGGCGGCCCGGTCGCTGGCCGACCCTTTTCCCATGCAGACTGCCGGCCTGGTCAGGGTCACCATCACCACTCCGCACCGGCGCATCGACATGGCGCTGCCGGAACACGCCTCCGTCGCCGAAATCCTCCCCGGCCTGCTCGCGCGGGCGGGTGAGGGGATGGCCGACGACGGGGTCGCAGGCGGCGGCTGGCAGTTGCGCCGCGCCGACGGGACGGCCTTCGATCTGGACCGGACGCTGGGCGCGCACCGGGTCCGTGACGGGGAGATCCTCCATCTCACGCCGCGCCGCGCCGAATGGCCCGAACCCGAGTACGACGACCTCGTGGACGCGATCGCCACCGGTTCCGGCCGCACCGGCAAGGCCTGGGGACCGCGGCACACGCGGCAGGCCGGGCTGGCGGCCGGTGCGGTGGCGCTGTCGTTCGGTCTGGTCGCGGTGCTGCGCGCCGGTCCGCCGTGGACGACCCCCGCGTTCTGGGCACTGGCTGTTTCCGCGCTGTTGCTGGCCGCGGGCGTACTGCTCGCGCGGGCGCTCCGCGACGCCGGGGCCGGTGCGGTTCTCGCCGCTGTCGCGCTTCCGTTCGCCTTCACCGGCGGCGGTCTGCTGCTGGCTGGTGACGATCCGATCGGCGCGCTGTCCGCCGGTCACCTGCTGGTGGCGAGCGCGGCCCTGCTGCTCGCGGCCGTCGTCGGCCGGCTCGGGGTGGCCGCCGCGCCCGAACTGTTCGCGGGCGCGGCCACCATCGGCCTGCTCGGAGTGCTCGGTGGCTGGCTGGCCACCTTCGACGACTTGGCGGGTTACCGGTCGGCGGCCGTGATCGGCGGTGGCGTGCTCGCGCTCTCGACCACGTTCGCGCCGCTGGCGTTGCGGCTCGGCCGGGTGCCGATGCCGGTGCTGCCGCGCTCGACCGCGGACCTCGTCCGCGACGATCCCCAGCCACCGCTCGCCCTCGTGCACGCCGCCGTGGCCAGAGCGGACGCGCTGCTCACCGGGATGCTGGGCGGCGCGGCGATCGTCGTCATGTACTGCCAGCTGCTGCTGATCCGCAGCGACAGTGAAGCGGCGGTCATCCTCGTCGCCCTGCTCGCGGCCGGTTTCCTGGTGCGGGCGAGGTTGTATCCGATCCTGCGGCAGCGGCTGCCGGTACTGGTGACCGGGATCTTCGGCGCCGGCTGCCTGCTCGCGGGGCCACTCATGGCCGATCGCTCGATGCTGCTCGTCCTGGCCGGACCGTTGTCCCTGGCGGTGGCCGCGAGCGTGGTCGCCTCCGGCGTCGTGCTGAGCACTCGCGCCGCCAATCCGTATCTCGGCAGGATCGCCGAGTACTTCGAGATCCTGGTGATGATCGCCGTCGTCCCGGTGGCGTGCTCGGTGCTCGGCCTGTACGGCTACGTGCGCGGACTGGGGGGCTGAAACCGTGGCGTCCAAACGAGATCAGCTGCAGGCGTACCAATTCCTGGTGCAGCGCGCGATTTCCGCGCTGGTGACCAGGGAAACCGATCCGGAGCAGCCGCCGTTCCGCCGTCCCTCCGGTGCCGCTTTCGCCAGTGTCGCGCTGGCGATCGTGGCGCTGGCCTGTGTCGGGGTGTACGGGATGATCGTGCCCGGCGGGAACAACGCCTGGCGCAAGGATGCCGCGGTCATCCTGGAAAAGGAGACCGGCACCAGGTACGTCTTCCTGGACGGCAGGCTGCACCCCGTCGCCAACTACACGTCGGCGCTGCTGTTGCTCGGCGATCACCGTGCCACGGAACGGGTTTCCCGCGACTCGCTCGCCGGAGTCCCGCGTGGGCCGAGGATCGGCATCGCCGACGCGCCGGACGCCCTGCCCGACAAGAAAAAGCTGCTGACCGGCTCGTGGTCGCTGTGCTCGGCGCCCGCCAGCGATCTCGCGGGCGGCCGGATCGAGGAGTCGGTGCTGCTGGCGGGAGCTTCGCCGTCCGGCGGTGCGGAACTGGGCGAGGGGGCCTTGCTGGTGGAATCGACGTCGACCGGCGACCGGTTCCTGGTGTGGCGCGGCCACCGGCACAAGATCGATGACTACGGAGCCGTCGGAACCGGGCTCGCGCTCACCGCCGAGCCGTGGGCGAGGGTCGGCCGGGCGTGGCTCGACGTGCTCCCGGAAGGCGCGCCGATCGGCCCGCTGCCGGTGGCGGCGGCGGGGGAGGTGTCCACCGCGGTGCCGGGCCGGACCGACATCCGGAACGGGATGCTGCTGATGGTGCAGACCTCCGGCGGCGGCAGGCAGCACTACCTCGCCGAACGGGACGCCCTGCGGCCGATCACCGAACTGCAGTACGACGTCCAGCGCGCGAGCGCCCAGATGCTCGCCGCCTATCCCGGCGCCGAACCCAAAACCTTGCCGCTGCCGCCGTCACTGGCGACCATGTCCCGGCAACTGGACCCGATCAGGGCCGAAGCGGGCGCGGCGCCGGCCACGCGTCCGGCCATCGCGCGCCTGCGCGACCAGGACGCCACCGTCTGCGCCACTTTCGGCGATGGCGCCGCGGCCCCTTCACTGGCCGTCGATCCCGCCCTGCCGCCCGCCGATCCGATGTCCACCACGGCTCGCCGGACCGCCGCCGGGACCCCGCTCGCGGACCGCGTCCACGTGCCGCCGGGCAGCGCGATCGTCGTCGAGGCGATGCCGTCGGCGCAGGCCCCGGCCGGGACGCTGACCGTGGTGACCGACATGGGGCGGCGGTATCCGCTGGCTTCGCCGGATGTCCTCAAGATGCTCGGGTACCCGTCGGCGCGTCCGGTGCGGATGCCCGCCGGGCTGGTGGCGCGGCTGCCTGAAGGACCGAGCCTGGATCCGGCGGCGGCCCGGCGCCAGACACTGGGTGGCTGAGGGGACACGCGGTCCGGGCCGCCGGGTGCGGACTTCCCGCACCCCGGCGGCCATCACGCCGATCCGGCGGCCAACCCCGGACGGCGGTCACGAGCCGCTGACGGGCAGCCTCAGCTCGAAGATCGCGCCGCCCTCATCCGCGTTGTACACCGCGAGCGTGCCGCCGTGCGCCTGCGCGACCCACCGCACGATGGACAGCCCGAGCCCGGACGACCCGCCGGTGCTGGCGAACCGGTCGAACGCGTCGCCCGCCATCGTGGTGTCGATACCCGGGCCGTGGTCCGCGACGGTCACGGTGCCGCCGGCGACGGTCAGGTGCACGAACGCCTTCGCCGCGCCCGGTTGGCGCCCGTAACGCACGGCGTTGTCGAGAAGGTTGCCGATCGCCCGTTGCAGCAGCGCGGGATCGGCGTCGACCTTCGTGGGCGCGGCGGTGACGGTGACTTCGGCGCCGTCGGTCGCGGTGTCCTCGACGATGCCCACCACGAGCTGGTCGAGCCAGATCGGCTGGATGCTCAGCTGTTCCACACCGGCGGCGAGCCGGGCGCGGACGAGCAGGTCGTCGATGATCCCGCCCATTCTCGCGGCGAGGCGGACGGTCCGCGGCAGGAGTTCCGCGGACTGGGCGGGGTTGGCCATCGCGGTTTCGGCGAGCGCGCGCAGGGCGGCGACCGGGGTGCGGAGGTCGTGCGCGGTCTCGGCCAGCAGGACTTCCTGCTGCTGCAGGGCCGCGGCCGCGGGCCGGATCGAGCGGCCGGACAGCAGGTGGCCCGCGAAACCCAGTACCGCGATCAGGAGCACGGTGCCGCCGATCACCAGCAGCGTGAACTGGGTGTGCGCGGCGTCGTCGGCCTCGGTGGACTTCACCGCGACGACGGCCGCGAACGCCTTGCCGTCGGTGTCGCGCAACGGTTCGGCGCGGACCTTGACCACTTCGCCGCCGGTTCCCTTTTGGTAGCCCTGCACCAGCTTGCCGGTCCGTACCGCTTCGGTGGCGAGCCCGTTCAGCAACTGCGTGCTCATCGGGACGCAGGAGGCCCGCGAAAGGTGCGCCTGGAACGAGGGCGCGCCACCGGGCAGGATCGCGAACTGCGGGCAGCGGTCGTTCAGCACGTCGGTGTTGACGAAGCCGAAGTCGATGGTGCCGTCGAAGGCGACCAGCCTGCTGACCGACGACGTGACCTGGGTCAGTTCGGCGTCGATCCGTTGCTCCCCCTGGTCACCGTCCTCGTTGATGAGCAGCCACGCGAAGACGACCAGCCCGAGCGTGTTCATCACGACGAACAACGCGGTCAGCGTCCAGCGCAACCTGCGCAGCCGATCGGCTGAGGAATGGGTGTTCATCGGACGCCCAGCCGGTAGCCGAGGCCGCGGACGGCGTGGATCAGTTCGGGCTCCTTCAACTTGCGGCGCAACCGCTTCACCACCACATCGACCACATTGGACATCGGATCGGCCTGCTCGTCCCAGCAGTGCTCGATCAGATCCGCCCGCCGCACCGGCAGCCCCGCCCTGGTCAGCAGGTATTCGAGCACGGCGTACTCCTTGTTGGTCAAGGTGAGCAGCACACCGGCCCGGCGCACCTCGCGCCGTGCGCAGTCCATCACCAGGTCTTCGTGGTGCAGTACCGATGGCCGGTCGAACGCGGACCGGCGGCACAGGTTGCTCACCCGCTCGGTCAGCTCGGCCATCACGAACGGCTTCACGAGGTAGTCGTCGCCGCCGTGCTCGAACCCGGCCACCCGGTCGGCGAGCGCGTCGCGGGCGGTGAGGAACAGCACCGGTGCCCGCCAGCCCAGCTGCCGTCGCATGTGGACGTAGGAGATGGCGTCGCCGTCGGGCAGCATCCGGTCCAGCACCACGCAGTCGTGGTGCGTTCCGCGCAGCAGCCGGTCCGCTGTCGCGATGTCGCCGGCTTCGTCGACGACGAAGCCGGCCGCACGCAGCTGCGTGACCAGCGCGAGCCGCAGATTCTCGTCGTCTTCGACGACCATCACCCGTGTCATCAAAACCTCATGTTCGGACAGCGAAAGTAGACGCATGCAGTTCCACCGGCCCGCCGCGACGGCCGTGGTGCCCCTGAACGCTAACGCGTCGGGCGTCCCGGTCCGCCCGGACGGCGGTAACTGGCATGAACAGGACGTCGTCGGCACCGCGCCGGGGAAGAGGGAGGTACCTGCGATGACCGTGCAGACCGGCCAGCTCAGCCTGGTGATGGGAACGGGCCCGGCTCGTGACCGGGCGGGGCTGGGCGAACTGCTCGCGGAAGCGACCGGGGAGGTGCTCGTGATGAGCACGGGAACGGACTCCGCCTTCCAGCGGATCGCGCTCGCGAACGTGCGCCCCGGCGTGCGCTGCAAGGTGCTCTTTCCCGACTCCGCGCGGATGTCCGGCGCGCTCAACCGGATGTCGCGTGCCGGTGCCGAGGTGCGGACCGACGCCGAGGTCCCGATGGACGCGCTGGTGATCGACCGGACCTCGGTCGTCCTGCCCGCGGAGGGCAGGACGACCGGTTCCGCGGTGTTCCGGCTGCCCGGCGTCGTCACCGCGACGGTCGGCCTGTTCGAGCGGATCTGGCAGGCCGCCGCCCCGCTCGTCCCGCTGGACCTCCCGGAACAGGAGGACGCCTCGATGCTGACGTGCCGCGAGCGCGAACTGCTGACGCTGCTCGTGTCCGGGACGACGGACGAATCCGCCGCCGCCCGGTTGGGGATCTCGGTGCGCACGGTGCGCCGGATGGTCGCCGACATCATGAACAGGCTCGGTGCCCGCAGCCGGTTTCAGGCCGGGGCCAAGGCCGCCGATCGCGGCTGGCTGATGGCCAAGGCGGGCTGATGACCACTTCGATCCCCGGCCGCGCCCTCCTCGTCGCCCGGCGGCCCGGCGCCTACCCGACCATCGGCGAGGCCCTGCTGGAAGCGACCGACGGCGCCGTCATCACCATCGCGGCCGGTGACTACGCGGAGACGGTCGAACTGACCGGGCTGCGGGTGACCCTGGCCGCGGCGAAGGACGCGGGCGTGATCATCGACGGCCGCGGCGCCGATCGCCCGGTGCTCCGCGCGACCGGGGGAGCACTCGTCCTGAACGGGATCGAGCTGCTGGCCGACACGTCGTCCGCCGTGGTGACCGACGACACCGAACTGACGATGGACCGCTGCACCGTCTCCGGTGGTCGCGGGCCGGCGATCGCGCTCCGCGGTTCGGCACCGTTCGCCCTGACAGGCTGCGTGATCTCGGCGGCGGAACAGGGGATCGTCGTCGACGGCGCGCCGGGCCGGATCGAGGACACGACCGTCGAAGACGTGGCGGGTGACGGGATCACCATCGGGTTCGGCGCCGATCCGGTCATCCGCGACTGCACCGTGACCGGCTGCGGGCTGCGGGGGTTTTACGTCTATCAGTACGCCAGGCCCGTCATCGAGCGCTGCGTGGTCTCGCACACCGGCCACGAGGGCATCGCGGTGGCGCACCACAGCACACCGGAGCTCAAGCGGTGCACGGTCACCGACGTGCGGGGTTCCGGGATCGTGTTCGGGTCCGGCTGCGGGGGCTCGGTCACCGCGTGCCGGGTCGTGAACACCGCCGAACCGGGGATCGCGATCGCCGAGAGCGCGACGGCGATCGTCACCGCGGCGGATCCGGCGGCCCCCGGTTCCTCCGGGGACATCGAACTCGACGAGATGCTGGCCGAACTCGACGCCATGATCGGCCTGCCCGAGGTGAAGGCGGAGGTGCGCGCGCTCGTCGACGAGTTGCAGGTCAACGAATGGCGGCGCCGGGCGGGGCTGCCGATCGGCGCCGCCGCCCACCACCTGATCTTCGCGGGCGCGCCCGGCACCGGGAAGACCACGGTCGCGCGGATCTACGGCAAACTGCTGAAGGCACTGGGGATTCTGCCGCGAGGTCAGTTCCGCGAGGTCTCCCGCCGGGATCTCGTCGGGCAGTACATCGGCCATACGGCGGAAAAGACCGCGACGGTGTTCGAGGAAGCCAAGGGCGGCGTCCTTTTCATCGACGAGGCGTACACACTCTCGCGGCTCGCCGGGTCCGGCGGAGACTTCGGCCAGGAGGCGATCGACACCCTGGTCCCCTTGATGGAGGAGCATCGCGACGAGGTGGCGGTGATCGTGGCCGGGTACACCGGCGAGATGGTCGACTTCCTGGCCGCCAACCCGGGCCTCGCGTCCCGTTTCGGCAAAACGATCGAGTTCGAGAACTACAGCCCCGACGAGCTGCTGTCCATTTTCGGCCGGATGGCCGCCGCGGGGGACTACGAACTCGACCAGAGCGCTGACCTCGTTCTTCTCGAATACTTCCGAAGGGTCTCCGGCGGCGTCAACTTCGGCAACGCGCGCGACGCGCGACGGCTGTTCGAGGGCGCGCGCAAGGCGCAGTCGCAACGGTTGCGGCTGCTCGGCCGGATGCCGAGCGTCGGGGAACTGCGCGGGTTGCACGTGGCCGACTTGGTGGTCGCCGCGGAGCGCTAACGTGAAGGCGTGCGGGTGCTGGTGACCGAAGACGACGAGAACCTACGGGTAGCGCTGGAATTCGCCCTGCGCGGTGGCGGGTTCGCGGTGGACACCGCCGCCGACCTGCCTGCCGCGGACGAGGCGCTGATGGTGAACGCCTACGACTGCGCGGTGTTCGACCGGATGCTGCCCTCGGGTGACGCGCTGGCGTACGTGCGCGGCCGGCGCGGCGTGGGGTGGCCGATGCCCGTGCTGTTCCTCACCGCGCGCGACAGTGTCGCCGACCGGATCGACGGGCTGCGCGTCGGCGGCGGTGACTACCTGGTCAAACCGTTCGCGATGCCCGAACTCGTGGCGAGGGTGCGGAGTCTGTGCCGCCGCGACATGGCGGGGCAAGCGGTAGTGCTGCGCTGTGCGGACGTCGAACTCGACACCGGAAGGCACCAGATCTCGCGGGCGGGTGTGCTCCTCACCGTGACCCGCAAGGAGTATCTCGTCATGGAACGGCTGATGGCCGCGGCTGGGCGGCCGGTCTCCCGCCCGGAGCTGATCCGGTACGCGTGGGACGAGATGGCGGATCCGGCGTCGAACGTGCTCGACGTCGTGATCGCGCGGCTGCGGCGGAAGCTCAAGGACCCGCCGCTGATCCATACGGTGCGCGGGTCGGGGTACCGGATGGCGCCTTACTGACGGCAGGTTCCGGCCAGTGGCGGGAACAGCCATCGGACCGGACGTCTAATGACCTTCGTGACCTTCGACATCATCGGTCTGTGCGCGGAATCGCCGGACCAGGGCGTGGCGGTCGGCGCGGTCCTGCCGCTGTGCGGCGGGCTGACCGCGTCCACCGTGGACGGCCGCCCGTTGGTGCAGCTGTTCCATCCCGGCGGCCGTCTGTTGCTGAGCATCGAGGAGACCCGGTTGATCGGGGTTCCCGGCGAGGTGCACCGGTTGCTCGGCATCGGCGGCGAAGCCGAAGTGCCCGATCCGGTGTGGTGGGTGGAGTGCCGGGCCCCCGAAGACGATCCGGAGGCGGAGACCGTCGCCAGGGCGTTCACCGACGCCCTCGTGGCCGTCACCGGAGGGTTGTCGTGGTCGAGCAGGTGACCGGGCATCCCGCCGCGGACTGGGCCACCTCGGACGCGCTGGTCGTCGAGCAGTCCCGGGGCGTGGTCCCCGCTTCCTCCTGGCTGATCGACGCGGCTCGTTCCGCCTCTCGGAGCGCGAGGGTGCTTCAACTGCTCACCCCCGAGCACAGCGGGCTCACCTATCCGATGGAACTGCTGCTCCGTGACGCCGGGGCCGAATGGATCGTGCAGGAGGACGACGAGCGCTTTCGCCGCGGGTTCGACGGCGTTCCTTCGCGATGGAACGGAACGCGGTTCGTCCGCGACCCTGATCGGCCGTCCCCGCCCCCGGCGGAATCCGCGATCACCTCCGGTGACCTCGAAGTGCGGATCACCACTGTGCATCCGGCCGCGAAACCGGTCCGTTTCGGCGCCGACGCCGAAGCCGCGCTATGGGCGCTCACCGGTCGCGAGCCCACCGGCTGGGGAAACGCCGAACCCGTCACCCGGCCATGGTCGGCGGACGAGCTCACCTGGCACTGCCGGAACCGGGCACCGGGGCGCACCCGGGTCATCGTGGCCGGGCACGGAGTGGTGGGGCAGGTGCACGTGTCGCCCGCGGACGCCGGGACGATCGAGGAGACCAAGCTCAGCGGCCCCGCCGTCGGGACACTGCGCCCGGAACAAGCCGATGCCCTCGCCGAGCGGCTCGCCGCCTCCGCGCGGATGATGCTCGTCGCCGTCCATCCAGGCAGGCGGGGAGGTGTCCGATCCAGCGAACCCAGCCGTCCCGCCCTGCCCTACGGACTCCTTGTCGGACAAGAGATGGTCGCCGCGCGCGGGACGGTTCACGCCGGACAGGCACCGGCCGCCCGAGTGGTGGGCTTCGGTTCGGGCGACCGGAGCGCCGTCTGGTGCGTTTTGAACGGTGGACGCCGTCCCCCGTACGAGCAACTCTCCGACGTGCTTCGGCACTTCGCCTTGCCGGACACGCTTTGAGCCCTCAGAGATCACGCGGATACCGGACGGCCCACCCGGCGGCGTAACGTCCGTCGCCCGACGGCGGCTGGGCCGAGAAGTGCCAGAACGCGTCACCGGCCACGGTCTCCACCAGATCACGCCCCCCGAGCCGGTCGAGCCATTCCTGAGGCAGGCCGGGGATCCCTGCCCTCGACCCGGCGACGGCTCCGGCGAACGCCCCCGTGAACGCGCCGCGGCCGGACTCCCCGGCACCGGCGCGCAGCGCGGTGGCCAGGGCCTCGGCCACCGGCCCGGAGGTCGTGCCGGAGTCGAGCAGCCGCTGCACGACCACCCGCGGAGGATCGGCTCGCTGGAACAGGTGGCTGAACAAGTTCGCCACCACCGACGCCGCCTCGGCGGTCACCTCGTCGGCGCCGTCACCGGTGGCCAGCAGACGCGCGACGCGCGCGGCCGTGCGGCCGCCGCACAGCGCGGCCACCATGCCCGGCACGAGAAAACCGACGGCACCCGGCTCGTCCGCCGGGACCGTGCCTGGTCCCCGGACGCGGGAGAGCCAGCCGTCGTTCCCGGTGTACTGGCGCCGCCTGGCCTGTACGCCGATCGTCATCAACCCGCTCGGCACCGAACCCCGGTACGGAGCCGGAAGTGCCCGCAGCAGGCCTTCGGTGCAGAACAGCAGGTGCCGGGTGAGCGGGCCGATCTCGAGAACGCCCGGCAGTCCGGTGCCGAGTGCTTCACCGAGGGCTGATCCGACGAACGCGCCGGTGACGCGGTGCCAGGCGAAGTCGCCGCCGTCGCTGTGCCTGGAGTCGATGTCACGGCGGAAGAACTTGCCGCCGGTCGCCGCGTGCGGCCGGACCCGGCCCGCCGCGTCATGACCGGCGGTGAGCCCGTTGGCCCGGAGGTCGTCCGGCCACCGGTGCCCGGTGAGGTCGTCGTGCGGGGACTCGAAAGCGGCCGGGGTGACGCCGTTGCGCTGCTCCCAGGCCCGGCCGAGGAGGAACCGCTCGCATTCCCGGGCCGTCAGCTCGAATCCGGCGGAGCGGGCCTTCGCCGCGGCTTCCGGGAGTCCGGTGATGGGCCCGGCGAGCCCGAAGTCGGCCCTGATCCGCTCGGCGGTGCGCGACACGGACTCCGAGTACTCCGGCGAGACTTCCACTACCCGGGTGGAACTCCGCAGTTTCGGCCACCGCGACACCGCCGCCGCGAGCTCGGCGGCGCTGACGACGTCCGGCAGGTCCGAGCCGGGATTGATCGACAAACCGACACCGGGGAACTCCGAGAGGAGGGAGAGAACGCCGGCCCGCACCCATTTCGCCGTCCCGGGCGGCAGTCTCCTCCGTGAGCTGAACACCCGCAGCGCAGGTGGTTCTTCCTGCCGGAGCGAGGGAAGCGGCCGTTCGGTCCGGAAGTCGACCGGGAGCAGGACCTCCGAGGACAGCAGACCGGCGAGGTAGCGCCCGCGGTCATGCTGTCCGGCGGCCAGGTAACCGAGCAGGTGCTCCAGCGGGGTGTCCATGGGCCGGTGGCCCAGCCGTCGCGGGCCGGGACGGTAACCGGGGTTGACCCGGACCTCGCCGGTCGCGGCGCCGTCCGGGGTGAATTTCCGCCACGCCATCACGGCGGCGGAGTGGACGCCGAGGTACGCCACGCCGCTTTCCCGGAACTCCGGTTCCAGGATCTCCCGCCACTCGTCCCTCCCGGCCACGGGCACCGGACTGCTCGGGCCGGTACCCTCCCGTCCGGCGTCCGGCCGCCGCAACTCGCCGTCCTCACACACGATCAGTGCGGGTTTCGGTACCAGCGAAGCGATCCATTCGCCGCCGTCCAGTGCGCGAACCGTGTCGTAGGGCACGAACCAGCCCTCCGGCACCCGCACGACGTTCGCGTGATCGACCCGGACCGCGTGCTCGCCACCGGCCAGCCATTCCCCGACCCTCGCGGCCGCTTCCTGCGCTTCCACTACCAGCCTCGTTCTTCCGGAAAGGGGAGCAGCATGATCTGCAGAGGGCGTTCTTCCAGCAACGTCAGCCAGCCGGTCAGCGGATCGAGGAAAACGACTCCGTCCCGGTGGTGCGCGACCAGGGCCACATGCGAGCCGATCGTCCCTCTGTCGCCCTCGTAAAGGAAGTTCACCGCGGCCAGCGCGCCTTGTGGTCTGGCGACCATGGCCGAGATGACGCCGTCGTAGCTCGCGTCGTCGATCTCCACCCACTTCCCGCCGAGCTGGTCCATCACATAACCCAGGGTGGCCAGTTCGTTCATGAGTGCGATGGGAACCGGCGGTGCGGTGGTTTCCTCGCCGAGCGACCGGCGTACGTAATGCACGACGGACCTGGTGCAGTTCGTCCGGTAACCGAGCTGGTCGGCCCAGGGCGCGTAGTAGCCGGGATTGGTTTCCGGCAGCTGGGGGAAATGCGCCGTGACGAAGGCGACCGCGTCCTTCCAGCGGCCGTCCACGGTGTCCGCGTCCATCGCGGGCAGCGCGTGAAGCGGTGTCGCGCGGAACAATCCCGAGCCGTCCCCGTGCCCGGATCCCGGCGAGACCGGGTACCTGAGGTAGGCGGGATGCCGCTCCGGCGGTTTGGCATTCCCTTGTGGTTCCGGGAAGTCCCCCAGCGCGACCGGGTTCGCGCCTGCCAGTTCGCCGAGGGTGATCGGACGGGAGCCGGCGGGAGAACGGAGCACGATCGGGTTCTTCCCGTCCGGCGGGAACTCCGCCCAGCCACCTCCGACGGCGTAACCCTCGACGACTTCTTGCCCGAACGGCAGCACGGTGCCGTCCGGCAGTTCGGTCCGGCGTCCCAGTACGTGCAGGTCGGCCAGCGGGGCCACCACCGGGGCGCCCAGCGCGACGGCGAACCGCCGCGCCCACGACGCCGAGCCGCACGAGTGCAGTCGCACCGGACGGCCCGGCGGGTAGTACTCGCTTCGCCGGGTCACTTCGGCGAGTTCCTCGGGGCTGGGAAGCGCGCCGTCGTCGTGCAGCGTCACCACGTACGGGCTCGCGGGATCCGGCCGGTTCGTCAGCATGGTGCGCAGGTGTGCCTTGCGGGTCGCCATCGCGGGACCGACCGCCATTCCGGACGGCGCGTACCAGACGAGTTCGCCGGTACTCAGCGCGTGCTCCCTCGGCAAGGGCACCGGAGCCGTCCCGATGGGCGCCTCGCGCATCCCCGGGACATCCAGCTTCTTGCAGGCGTACATCGCCCGCTGCAGCTCCGTGTCCACCGCCTTCATCGCCTTGCCGCGATGGGCCGGCGCCGCCCGGTCCGGGTTACTCACCTGCCAGTAGTGGTGAATGGCCCGGTTCAGGTCGGCGAGCACCTGGCTGAGTGCCGCCTCGGCCACGTTGGCTTCGTGGCCGGTGGGTTCGCGCCACCGCGGAGCGCTGAGCCGCCGGTAGCGGTCGACGGTCTGCTCGATCTCGGTGAGTGCCGCACTGACCTTCCGGGCGCCGGGTTCGTGCCCGAACGGCGCGCTGAACTGCTGATGCCGGTCGATGGCGTCCTTCAGCGCGGTCAAAGCCTTCCGGACCTCTTCGGTCGCGGAGTCCGGCCTGCGCCATCCCGCGCCGGTCTGGTCACGATGGTGGGCGATCGCGTTCTTCAGCTCGGTGAGCGCCGCTCTCATCACCTCGGTCCTCGGCTCGTGACGGTTCGGGTTCCGCAGGTCCTGATAGCGGTCGATCGCCTTGTGCACCGCGGCTTCGTCGCCGGTCGAGCGCCGGTCAGGGGCACTCGGGCGCCGGTAGTCGCGGACGGCCTCGTCCACGCCGTCGAGTGCGGCCCGCAGGTCCCTCGCACGGGGACGACGCCGTCCGGGGTCGCTCCTGGACAGATAACGGTCCACCGCGCCGTCCACTTTGGACAACGCCTCTCGGGCGGCCTTGACCTGTTCGGCCGGCTCACGCCGCAGCGGGCCGCTCTGCTGATAGTCGTGGACGGCCCGGTTCAGGCCGGCGACCGTCACCTGCACCGGTCCGGCACCGGACCGGTGGTAGCCGTCCAGGTGCGCCTCGGCCCGGCTGACCAGCCGGAGAACCGAGGCCAGCATGGTCACTCGCTTGCCCAGTGTCGACCAAGCCGCCCAGGGACCCGCCAACCTGTCCTGTTCCGCCTCGGTCGAACGCCGGACGTCGTCCAACGCGGCACGTAGCGCGTCCCGGGCGGCCGGAGTCGCCCATTGGTCGCCGTCGATCCGAAGCGGTGCGACTTCTTCGAAGGGTGCCGAAGCCGGGGGTGTCCCGGCCTCGTTCCGGAGGCCGGGCAACGGAAGCCCGGCCCGGTTCAACCCTTCCAACAGGCCTAGAAGCAGGTCGAGCGCACCCCACTGCCCGGTCCGCTTCGCCTCGGCCGCCACCGACTGGAACGGCTCGGTCAGCCGGGTGGTGAGGAATTCGGTCAAGGCGGTGGCCTCCTGGCCGAACGCGGCGAGGGCCGCCACCGCGTCCGCGTCGGCCTTCTTGTTCCTGGCGGCCAGTTCGACCTGCCGGTGCCGCCATTTGTGCTCGCCGACCTTCGGCCCGAGGAGCGCGCTCACCAGCAGCGCCACCAGATAGGCGGGATCGAGCCCGAGCACGCCGATCCCCACCGCGGGGACGGCGCCACCGATGGCCGCGATGAGGGTGGTGGTCTTGCGGTATTCCGCTTCCGACGCCGACCCCGGCCTGCTGGACGGCAGTGGCGAGGGCACGATCCCGGTTTCCCCCACCGGATCCGGTGCCGGGGTGGCCTGGTCGGGTCGCGCGCCGAACAGACGGCGGAGCAAGCCCGGCTTGCGCTGCGCCTCCGCGTTCCGCTGCGCCTCCGTCACCGCGGCCAGCAGTTCGGCCCGCGGCACCTGCAGCAGTGCCTGCGTCGCCTCGTGCAGGGCCTGCCGGTCGACGTGGCTTCTGCCCAGCTTGTTGACCAGTTCGGTGTTGTCCAGTCCGCTGGTCAACAGCACGGCGGGAAGCGTGACCAAGCCCCGGATCACGCCGTAGAGGAGCAAGGCGGCGTGGAGGCTGAGGTCCAGCGGGGCGTCGGGATCGAGTTTGCCGGATCCGGGCGTCGGTGCTCTTTTCGCGATCTGGGAGAACCCGTCGACGGATTCGGTGGCGCTGGCCGCCACCGGAAGCGACGGCCGGGAGGCAGCCGATCCGGTGCCCGTGCGGTCCGGCTCGGGGATCGGGCGACCGGTCAGTGCTTGTTCCAGCGCGAGGTCGAACCGCTCGTCGGCGCGCGCTGCCTTCTCGTCCAGTGCCCGGATGCTGAGCTCGGCCGCCATCAACTCGGCCTTCGCCTTGGCTTTCGCGCGCTTCCACTGGAAGAGCGGCATGAGGACGGCCGCGGCGGCTCCGCTCAAACCGATGCCCAACGACGTCGACGCCTGCAGGTGCAATCCCAGCGCGGGGCCGTACTCCAGGGTCGCCATGATGCCCACCGTGGTGCCGATCGTCGGCGGGAGGCCGTACCGGCGGTAGAACTTCGGCAACGGCTGGACACCGGCGGACTCGGTTCCCTCCGGACGCTCCTCGGCGGCCAGGTCCGGGCCATGGTCCGGCGGCAGGCCGAGGCGAGCGTTGCGGGCGCGCCACCGGTCGACGGGTTTGACGGCGTTCTCGAACTGCCGCTGCGCGTCCTGGTGCTTCTTGCGTTCGGCGACCGCCGCGTCGTCCCCGATCTCGTGGCCGCGGGCGAGGAGCCCGGTCACCACGGAAGCGACGAGGCCGGTGACCGCGTACGCGACACCGCTGGACGGGAAGCCGACGGCCACGAAGGTCAGGCTCGGGGCCGCCACCGGGAAGAAGCCGGTGCGCATCTGATTGGCCAGGTTGTTCCTGGTGGTCGCGATGCCGGCTGCATCGTTGAAGGCGGGGAGATACCGCCACACCACCGGTCCGGCTGGATGCCCGGCCAGCGTGACCGCCCGGTAGACGTAGTCCGGCTGGTTCGGATCGAGGCCGAGCGCGCCGAGCAGGCCGCGCATCTCGTTCTCCAGCAGCGCGCGTCGCCGCGGGTTCAGCCGGGTCCGGCCGATTTCCCGGTGGAGCGCGACGACCCGCTCCAGGTTCTCTTGGTCGGTGGCCGTCAACTCCGCCGGGCCCGCGAGGTCGGCCGACGGGCTGAGATAGTTCTTCGTCGGCACGGCGGGGAGATTGGCGGGATCGGCGGCCATTCCCGATCCGGCCGCGAAGGTCTGCAGCCGTTCGGTCAGCTCGACGCGCTGCATCGCGCTCAAGTCGCGAAGCAGCTTGGGGAGCTTCTTGGTCTTGGGGACCTTCGTCTTGTTGCCGACCTGGGCGACTGTGGCCGCCAAGGTTCCTGCCGCGTTGAGTCCCCTGGACTGGATGTCCGCGAGCGCGCGTTGCTGGCGCGGGGTCAGCGCCTGCCACACGTCGGCGGTCACGCCGGGCGGCGGCACGGGGGCGGCGGACCGGGCGGAACTCGTTGTCCCGCCTGGCGCATTCGGTTCCGGAGGCTGTCCGCCGAGGGTCACCGGCCCGGACGGATCCGGCTGTCCCGACGGGCCCGGCGACGACGGCGGTGGTTCCGGTGCCTCCGGCGGCTCGGGCATGCGATACCTGGCCGCGAATCCGCGCGGATCGGCTTCGAACGCGTCGGCGACGGGATTGCGGATCTTCGCGTCGTCGTTCGCCACCGCTTCGCGAATCCGGGCGAGGTCTCGTTCGTGGCTCACCCCGATCGCCAGCAGCTGGTGCAGCAACGCGGCCTGGTACGTCAAGGGGAGCGCGCCGTACTCGATCTCGATCACGCGGTGCAGCTGGTCCACGTCCCGTGCCATCGGCGACAGCCGCGGCCGGTCCCACCCGCCGCGGCGCGAATCCTGGGGGATGACCGATTTCTCCGCCTCGGCACGCAGCACGTCGGTCACGAGGATTTCCCCGCTGCGCCCCTGGAACTCATGGGCGGCGCCGAACAGGACGTCGGCCCAAGCCCGCGCGGCCGCTCCTTCGACGACGAGAGACGAGGGTCGCTGAAGGCCGTGCACCGCGAACTCGTGTGCCACGACGGTGATGAACTCGGCCATCCCGAGCCGTGGCCGGATGAACCCCGTACCGGAATCGTGGTCGAAGAAGCCTTCGAGCCTGTTCTCGATTCCCAGCTGTTCTCCGAAGACCGCGTCGACGTCCACACCGGGGAACCGTCGCATCAACGCCGCTCTGTCCAGGGGCACCGCGTTCGCGAGGGCCTTGAGGGCGAAGTCCACCCCCGCCGGTCCGAAGACCAAGTCGAAGAAATGCGCCACGACCGCCTGGGTGACGACGTCGAAGTGGCCGTCCGCGGAGCCCGACGGATGAAGGGTCCGCAGGCGATAGGGATCCAGCAGATCCCACCGGATGACCTCCCGCCACGCCGGGACGGGGGAATCCGCGGATGCCCTGGCGTACTCGCGCAGAGCTTCGCTGAACGCGCGCAGCCCGCCGATCACCGGCCGCGCGTCCTCGGTTCGCCGCGTCTCCTCGATCAGCTCGCGCAATCCGTCGGCCTGTTCGAGGAGACCGTCCCACGCGGCCGCGCGCCGCTCGAACTCCGCGGGTGAAATCAGCCCCTGTTCCCTGGCCTCTTCCAGCCTGGCCCGCGCCGACGCCGCTGCCGATTCGACCCGTGCCGGAAGTTCGTCCAGTGAGGGCGTACCGGCGGGCATGAAGATCTCGGTCGCGATCAACAGTTTCCTGTCGAAGGAGTTCTGCGGATCGGAAAACATCTCGACGATGTCGTCGTAGAGTGGATGTCCGTTCTCCCGCAACTGATCCAGCGCGGCACGGAGCTGGCGAAGCTCGGGAGCGTAGTCGTCCATCGCCGCGACCCTCGCGCGCTCTTCGGGCGTCAGGTGCTCGCCGGGGTCGACCCCGAACGCCACCTTGTCCAGGTGGGCTTCCTCCAGGTTTTCCCGCTCCATGGGCTCCCACGCCGCGATCCATTCGTCGATGGCTTCGGCGCGGGCGCGTTCCTCGTTTCGCTCCATGAGACCGGTGAGGTAGTCCTGGAGGCCGTCCGCGGCGGGCCAGGGCGTGTGGACCCGCCCCGGATCGGTCCAGTGATCCCACGGCCGGAACTGGTGGTCTGGCCTCTCTCGCGCGGCCTGGAGCGGATCCGCCGGGATCTCCGGTTCCTCCAGCCTCGGCCGGATCTCCGGTTCCCTTGGCAGGGCGGGGATTTCGGGATCCGTCGGCAGCCCGTGGATCTTCGACCCCTCCGGTCGCGTCGGGACCTCGGGATCCTTGAGCGGTTCCCGGATCTCCGGATCCTTGGGCAACTCCCGGATGTCCGGGACGGCCGGAACGGTGGGCCTGGCCGGGATCTCCAAAGGACCCTTGGGAGAAGGCGCTTTCGGCCCCGCCGGTTCGCGCGGTCCGCCCGGCGGCACGGGATCGGTCGCGTGATCGGGCCGGGGGAGCGCGGGCGCGTCCGGGGCCGGACGAGTGGGCCAGCCGACATCCGGCGGCCGGGGCAGGCCGACACCCGGTGCGACGGGCTCACCGATCTTCGACGGCTCGGGCCAGTCGACCCTGAGTGGTTCCGCCCAGCCGACCCTTGGCGGTTCCGCCCAGCCGGGGACGGCGCGCACCGGCGAGCCGGGATTCACCGGCCCGTCCGGCTCGCCGGTGCGCGTGGGCTGGATCTCCACCGTGCCGGGCCGCAAGGGTTCGGGTGTGCCGTCGGGGTGAAGGATGACCGCCTTGTTCGGGATCGGGCGCGCGGTCAGCGGTTCGGGCGGGGCGATTTCGCGCGCCGCCGCCGGAGCCGCCGCTGAGGCCTTCGCCGCGGCAGGCACTTTCTCGGTCGAGCGGAGCCTTTCGGCGACCTGCTCGACCGCACCGTGGATCGGCCGCGTTTCGAGTGCGACACCGCCTCGCGCGGCCTCGGGATGCGCGGCACCGCCTCCCTGACCAGAGGGGCGTGGCCCTGGTGAAGGCCGGTCAGGAGTCCCGGCGCCTCCCGGGCCGTCTTCATGCGGTCCGGCTGCGCCTTTCTCCTGTGCCTTGCGGTACTCGTCCGGAAAGCGCTCCTTCGCGAAGTCTTCGAGCGAAACCCGGCCAGGGGGTTTCCGGGCGGCCCCGGCCTCCGGATCACCGTGTTTCCCGCCCTGCGCCCGGCCGGCGGCGTCGCCGGGCAGCCCACGTTCGGCGCTCTGGCCGTGTCCGGCGTTCATGGTGTGCTCGACCCACGCCCGCTGCACATGGCGGGGATAGGGGGATTCACCGTGGATCATGCGCGCGAGCTCGCGTTCGATGAAGATTTCCCTGACCTCGGCGCGGGTGGGTGGCGTACCCGTGGCCGTATGCGACGGCCGGTCGGCGGGTGACTCCAGAGCCGCTTTCTCGTTCTGCGACACCTCGGCGGGGCGGTTCTGCCCGGCGTCGGCACCACGTCCCGACTCGTGGCCACTGGCGCTGTGCGCGGGTTCGGCCCTCGTGGTCGGCGCGTGGTCGGCGGCGGACGGCGGCGGAGGGGTGTGCTCGGCCAGGTGCTGGGGCGACTGCGCCTGCCGCGACTCCGAAGGAGCGGGGGACTGGTCCCTTTCGGGGCGGGAGGCAGGAGGTTCGCTTCGCTCGTGTCCCTGCTCCCGTTTGACGGGGTCGGCACCATCGCCTTTGGCCGCGGGGTGCTGATCACCCGGCGGGGTCCGCGGTTCGGTCCCTCGCGGGCTCTCGCCGAGGAGCCTTTCGCCGTGGCCCGGCGGTGTGGGTGGCTGGTCGTGCGGTGGACGGCCGGATGGCCGCCCCTCGGGCGATGGCGCGTCCGGGGACGGCGGTTTCGTCGGCCCCGGTCCTTGGGGCTCGGGGCCGTGGGGGCCGCGCCCGCCGGTGGCGGGAGGGTCGCCAGGACGGTCGTGGATCAGGCGTGCGACGTCGGGGGTGACGGCGGGATGCAGGTTGTAGCCCTTGGGCTTCGCGGTTTCACCGATCTTGTCGATGACCTTGAACGCCCCATGGGTCAAGGTGAATTTCCCGATGCGGTCACCGACCTTGATGACCCTCGGTGCCTGCAAACCGCGTCCGGCGAGCTTGACCGCGGCGCCCACCCCGCGAGTCGGGCCGAGCAGCCCGGCGACCATGCCGGTGGTGTATCCGAGGGCGTGCAGGGGCGCGTTGTCCCAGTTGTCGTAGTCGACGAAGGCCTTGCCCGCTTCGGCCAGGTAATCACCGAAGACGCCGTTGAACAGCCTGTCGTCGATCTCCTTGCCGAGGCCGTTCGGCATGGAGTACACGGCCAGACTGGCGAGGAGTTTGTTCAGATGCCCCCACGCGACCTGCGAGTTGAACATCGACCAGCTGCCGTCTTCGCCCCGGCCGAACAATCCCGCGAGCGCCTTGCCCTGGTCGACCACCGAATCCCACAGCCCAACGAAGAAATTGTTGCTCGGGTCTTCGGGCTGCGGAAGCGTGGACGGGTCCTTCACGTAACCGGCGTGCTCTTTCATGATGTCGAGGACTTCTCGCGCCA
This sequence comes from Amycolatopsis sp. cmx-11-51, assembly GCF_047608665.1. Taxonomy (NCBI): domain Bacteria; kingdom Bacillati; phylum Actinomycetota; class Actinomycetes; order Pseudonocardiales; family Pseudonocardiaceae; genus Amycolatopsis; species Amycolatopsis sp. cmx-11-51. Next base: position 21,735 of record NZ_JADNQO010000018.1, read on the forward strand.
CGTTCCTGGCGAAGTCCTCTTGGTTGCGCTTCGCGTACTTCGGAATGTTGAAACCGAGCGCGGTGTACTGCCAGCTCAGATCTTCGACGTAGTTCTTGACGCCGGTCTTGGCGCTGGTGAGGATTTTGGAGTAGAAGTCGTACTCCTTGGCCATCCCGTCCAGCGCGCCGGCGATCTGGCCGAATCTTTCCTGGCCGTTCGCCCTCTTGACGACCCCCCGCATGAAGCCACCGGCCTCGTCCGGCCAGGTCCCGCCGCCCCCGTCCGGGTGGATCCGGTCGGCGGCACCGTCGACGATCTTCAAGGAGTCCTCGAACACGACCTTGGCCTTGGCCCATCGCTCGGACACCTGTGTCGCGAGCGACTCGCTGTCGGGCGGCCAGCCGGCGGGTGCGGGCAGCAGCTTCCGGACCGCGTCCCACAGGTCGCAGTCCGGTTGTTGGACGTCGCCGTCAGCCATACTCGCCGGAGTCCGTTCAGGAGAGCTGGACGAGGATGAAGTTCGCGGCCTCGGCGTCGTGCGCGAGGTAGGTCTTCACCAGCTGCTGACCGGCGGCCGCGAGGTTCCGGTAGGCGGGTGGGACCGAGTCCGCCGCCGCGCGGACCGAACCGTCCAGATCGGACGTTCGGCTGTTGAACACGACACCGATCAGGCCGTGGCCGAACGTCCCTGGCTCCGGCAGCGTGCCCTTGATGGCGTTCCAGGCCGTCTCGAGATGAGTTCCTTCGGCGTCGATCACGGTCATCTCGTGAGCGGTCTCGACGGTGTGCATGTCGACGACATTCCCGCCGTTCATGCTGACGGTGTCTTCCGCGCTCATCGCTCGCCTCCCGCGATCCGCCGGTCCAGTTCGTGCAGCACGGGGCCGAGGCGCAGATCCGCCGTCGCGGCCGTGGTCTCGGCGGGGAAGTGTTCTTCGATGATGGCGAAGCCCTCCTCCTGCGCGAGTTCCGCCGCGCGATGGATGGTGCCCGTGATGGCCCGCGCGAGGCCCGCCGAATCGGGGACGCGGAAGATCCGCGGGTCGAGGCGCAGTTCCACCAGTTCGCCGTGGCCCCCGACGGTCGCGCTGATCAGCTCGTCCTCGGATTCGGCGGTGGCCCGGACTTCCGCCATCCGTCGCTGCTGGTCGCGGAGGCGCTGTTCAGTCCTCGCGTACCCGGCCCGCCTGTCGGTGAAGGTGCCCACTGTGCCTCCTCGATTCCGTCCGGCACGAGTCTTCCCGCAAGGGCGGTGCCGCGAGGCGGCGTGACAGGTTGCGGCCACCACGGTGAGATCCGGCGTGTCCTGCCCGACGATTGCCGAAATGAGACGACTTCCGGCACTCGCGGCGGCCGGTGCGCTGGCCGCGCTACACCTGGTCGGCGGGGCCGTTCCGGCGTTCGCGGCTCCTCCAGCGGGGGTGTGCAACGATCCCGAGCCCGCCCACGAACGCGTACAGACGCTCCCCTGGGCACAGCAGGCGCTCGATCCGCGACGGGTCTGGTCGCGCGGCCGGGGGGCAGGCGTGCTGGTCGCGGTGGTCGACTCCGGCGTCGACGCCGACCATCCCCAGCTGCGCAGGCCGGGGAAGGTGCGGACCGGCCGTGACTTCTTCTTGCCAGGAGGGCTGCCCGGTGCGTTCGACTGCGTGTCCCACGGCACCGGGGTGGCCGGGATCATCGCCGCCGATCCGTTGCCCGGTACCGGTTTCCACGGTCTCGCGCCGGACGCGGAGATCCTGCCCGTGCGGATCACCGACCGGGACATCAGCGACCGGGGAGAATCGCTGCGGATCAACCCGGACGCGGTGGCCGCCGGTATCCGTTACGCGGCCGATCAGGGCGCGCGGGTGATGAACCTGTCGCTGGCCGGGTTCAGTGATTTCCCCGCCATCCGGGCGGCGGTGGCCCACGCGGTGGCCAGGGACGTGGTCGTGGTCGCGGCGGCGGGTAATTCGCAGCAGAACGCGCCCGCCGGGCTGCCGTCCTACCCGGCCTCCTACGACGGTGTGCTCGGGGTCGGCGCGGTGGACCGTGCGGGAGCACGGATGGGCACGTCCCAGATCGGCCCGTACGTCGGTATCGTCGCGCCCGGTGCCGAGGTGCTGACCACGACCAGGGAGGACGGCCACGCCCAGGTCGACGGAACCAGTTTCGCCGCGCCGTTCGTCGCCGCGACCGCGGCACTGGTGCGCTCGGCGTGGCCGAGGTTGTCCGCCGCGCAGGTGATCCAGCGGCTGAAGGCCACGGCCGATCCGGCACGCGGTGGACGCGGCAGCGACGCCTACGGCGCGGGACTGGTCGATCCCTACCGTGCGGTGACCGACGGTCTCGATCCGGAGAAACCCGCGGCGATGCCCGCTTTCCTGCCGCCACCACCGGACAAGGCGGGACTGGAGCGGGCCGCGCGGATCGAGGAGACCGGGGTGACGGCGAAATGGCTGACCGCCGCCGCGATCGGCGCACTCGTCCTCGCCGGCTTGACGGCGGCGATCCTCCCTCGCGGGAACCGGCGTCGCTGGCGGCCGGGAAGGGTGACCGCCATGCCGTCCGAGCCGAGCGTGGCGGAACCGCCCGAGCAGGTGTTCCTGATCCCGCGGCGGTGACCGTGGCGGTGCGGTGGGCGGCGAGATCTCCGTCTGATCACGCGTAATCTCCGTCCAGTCACGTGAGATCTCCGTCTGATCACGCGGAACCGAACGTCAAGCAAGCAGGATCACGCGAAACCGGAGCGTCGTGCCGGGGGTCGCGAGGACGTCGGCGCGAGCCGAAGCGCCTGGAGCAGGCGTAGCGGGCTTCGTGGCGTCGCCGCCCACGCCCAGCCGTCACCCGAAACGAGAAAGTCCCGGCGAGCCAGGCCCGCCGGGACTTTCCGGTGTTCACCCACGAGGTTCAGCCCAAGCGGTTGATCGAACTCATCTTCGCGTTCACCAGGCCGTGGACACCATTGGTCACACTGCCGCTCAGGTTGTCGTGGCCATCCCACTGCTCATTGGCGAGCCGCTGGTGCTGGAGATTCTTCGCCAGCACGGCTTGGCCGTATTCGCCCTGCGCGCTTTCGTGGCTGAAACCCTGCGCGCGGCGCATCAAGAGATCGGTGTTGTCGCGTGCCGCGGCACCGGTCTTCGAAGTGTCCGCCGCGGTCTCGAGCGAGGCGCTCACATTGCAGGTGACCCGATCGGGGTTCATGACCATTCGTCTACCTCCCGTAGTTGAAGCCGCCGGCGGCCTGGTCATCGGCGGAGCCGTGGACATTCAGGCCGTAATGGATGTTGTCGGCGGTCTCGTTGTAGTCGCTGCCCACCTTGGTGACCTTCGTCCCGAGAAGCTCGAAGGCGTCGTTGGCCGCGATGTTCATCCGGCCGCTGTTCTGCGCGACCATCGCCTGGGTGATGCCGTTCAGCCGCTGCTGGCCGTCCTGGATCTGCGTGACGGACTCGTTCATGAACGACACTTCACGCTGGCCCGCCACCAGATCGAGATCGACGTCTGAATTCGCCATGGGGCACTCCTTCCTGTTCGCTGGATCGACGATCACGGTCCTTCCTCAGCGAAGGTAGGCGGCGTGACGCCCGCACTCGGCCGACCGGCATCTTCCTGCCATCGCCGCCGCCGGGACCGCGTCGCAGCGGACGATCCGGGGTATGTCGACAGTCGTCGTGAAGAGGCCCGCCCGCCGGTCGGCGCCGGACATGCCCGCCGGAGAGCTGCTTCTGCAGCCGCCGCCGGAGATCCCGCCACCGCCGGCCAGGCAGTGGACGCAGATCTTCATGGTGCTGCCGATGGTGGCCATGATGGCCGCGATGCTGCTGATGTACTCCGGCTCGATCGGCGGTTCCATGCGCTTCGTCGTCTACGGCTTGATGGGCGTCGGAATGCTCGGCATGGTCGCCATGGGTTTCCTGCAGGGCGGAGGTCCGAGCAAACGGGAAATGGGTTACGCCAGGCGAAAGTATCTTCGCCACCTTTCCCAGCACCGGTTGCGGTTGCGTCGCTCGGCCCGCAAACAGCGTGCCGCGATGGAGTACCTGCACCCGGATCCCGCTTCGCTGTGGTCGCTCGCCGCCAGCTACCGGCTTTGGGAGCGGCGCAAGGAAGACCCGGATTTCGCCGTCGCCCGGATCGCCCTGGGACGGCAGCGGCCCGCGCTCACCGTGGTCGCGCCGGACACGAAACCGCTCGAAGAGCTCGAACCGCTTTCCGCACTGGCGTTGCGCCGGTTCGTCACCACCTACGCCACGATCGACCATCTGCCGATCGCCATCGCGATCAACGGTTTCAGCCGGATCCACGTGCGCGGCGATCGCGACGGCGTGCTGGGCCTCCTGCGCGCGATGCTGGCGCAGCTGGCCGGCATGCAGTCCCCTGACGATCTGCGGGTCGCGGTGTGCGTCAGCGAGGATCGTCGTGACGACTGGGAATGGGTCAAATGGCTGCCCCACGCCCTGCATCCGGAGCGCACCGACGCGCTCGGGCCGCTGCGCCTGGTCGCCGCGACCATCCCGGCGCTGGAATCGCTGCTCGAAGAGGAACTGACCCGGCGCCCGAGGTTCGACCCGGAAGCGGGAACGCGGGTGCCCGGTCCGCATCTGGTGGTGGTGCTGGACGGGGGAGCGGTCGCCGGTTCCGACCACCTGATGACCGGCGGTGGCGTCGAAGGCGTGACCGTGGTGGACCTGAGCACCGTGCCGCCGAGGGCCTTCGACCGGACCACCGTGCTTCTCGACGTCGGCGCGGACGGCGGCCTGATCAGCGAAACCGTCGACGGCACCGCCCGGCTCGGCTACGCGGACATGCTCGGCGCGGTGGCCGCGGAAGGCCTCGCCAGGCAACTCGCCCCGCTGCGGTTGACCGCCGGTTTGCGCGGCGACGCACCGATGAGCAGCGAGCTCGGCCTCGCCGAACTGCTGGACCTGGGTGATCCCTTCGAATTCGACCCGGTCGACACCTGGGTGCCCCGGCCAAACCGGGACCGGCTCCGGATCAAGCTGGGTATCAAGGAAGACGGCACGCCGATCGACATCGACCTGAAGGAATCCGCCCAGGACGGGATGGGACCGCACGGCCTGCTGATCGGGGCGACCGGCTCGGGGAAGTCGGAGCTGCTGCGCACTCTCGTGCTGGCGCTCGCGGTCACCCATCCGCCGAACTCGCTGAACTTCGCACTGGTGGACTTCAAGGGCGGCGCCACTTTCACCCGGCTCGACAATCTCCCGCACACCAGCGCCGTGATCACGAACCTCGCCGACGAACTGCATCTGGTCGACCGGATGACCGACGCGATCAACGGTGAGCTGATCCGCCGCCAGGAACTGCTCCGGGCGGCCGGGAACTTCTCGTCCCTGCGTGACTACGAGAAGGCGAGAGCGGCGGGCGCGCCGTTGCCAGAGGTGCCGACACTGCTGGTGATCTGTGACGAGTTCTCGGAACTGCTTTCGGCCAAGCCCGACTTCATCGACATGTTCGTCCAGATCGGACGGGTCGGCCGGTCGCTCGGCGTGCACCTGCTGCTCGCCTCGCAGCGGCTGGACGAAGGCAGGCTTCGCGGTCTCGAAGCCCACCTGTCGTACCGGATCGGGCTGCGCACCTTTTCCGATATGGACAGTCGCGCGGTGCTCGGGGTGCCGGACGCGTTCAAACTGCCGAGGGCTCCTGGCCACGGCTTCCTCAAGGTCGGCACCGAGCCGATGGACCGGTTCCGTTCGGCTTACGTGTCCGGCGTGTACCAGCGCAGCACCGGGGCCGGTTCGTCCGCGTCCACCGCGGAGGCGTTCGCGCTGCACGAGTACACCACCGCTTACCTCGCCCCGGACCTCGACGACGACCCGGCGGAGGAGCCCGCGCGAGAGGACGATCCGGAGCAGGCCGCCGGCGAGACCCTGCTGGACATCCTGGTCGATCGGTTGGAAGGACAGGGAACCCCGGCCCATCAGGTGTGGCTGCCGCCGCTCGGCGAGTCGCCGACCCTTGATCAGTTGCTGCCCTCGCTGGTCATCCACCCGCAGCGCGGGGTGACTCCCCGGTCGGCCGGGTCGGCGGGAGCGCTCCGCCCGGTGCTCGGCGTCGTCGACCGGCCCTTCGAGCAGCGGCGGGATCCGTTGACGCTGGATCTGGCCGGCGGCGCCGGGCACGTGCTGGTGCTCGGCGGTCCTCGCGCTGGCAAGAGCACCGCGCTGCGCACGCTCGTCACGAGCCTCGCGCTCACCCACACGCCGAGGGAGACCACGTTCTACTGCCTCGATTTCGGCGGCGGCACGCTCGCCTCGATCGCGGGCCTGCCCCACGTCGGCGGTGTTTCCGGCCGCCTCGACACGGGCGCGGTCCGCCGCACCGTCGCCGAGGTGGCGACGGTGCTCGCGCAACGGGAGCGGCTTTTCGCCCAGCATCGGATCGACGGGATGGCCACCTACCGCAAGCTCCGTGCGGAGGGCCGGTTCGCCGAAGACCTCCACGGCGACGTATTCCTCGTCATCGACGGCTGGCTGACGCTGCGCAACGATTTCATGGATCTCGAAGAGACGGTCAACGACATCGCCGGGCGTGGCCTCGCCTTCGGTGTCCACGTCATCGCCGGCGCCACCCGTGCCTTCGATCTGCGGATGAACGTCAGGGATCTGTTCGTCAGCACGCTCGAGCTGAAGATCGGCGATCCGATCGATTCGGCCATCGACCGGCGCGCCGCGATGAGCGTGCCGCCCGATTCCCCCGGCCGGGGTGTCGCGATGACCGGGCACCAGATGCTGGTGGCGCTGCCCCGAGTGGACGGAGTGAGCGGCACCGAGGATCTGGCCGCCGGGGTGGCCACCCTCGTGGACGCCGTCGAGAAGGCTTGGCCGGGTGAGCCCGCGCCCTCGGTTCGGCTGCTGCCGACAGTCCTGCCGTACGCGGAACTGCCCGCCGCCGACGAACTGTCCGGTCCCGACGCCGGATTCGCCGTCGGCATCCACGAACGAGACCTCGGCCCGCTGCGCCTCGACTTCGCCGATGACCCGCACTTCCTGGTGCTGGCGGACATCCGCAGCGGCAAGACCGGCTTCCTCCGGGTGCTCGCCAGGCGGATCTGCCAGGCGTACACCCCGGACGAGGCACAGATCGTGCTCATCGACCACCGCCGGGGACTGCTCGGTGAGGTCGATGACGAACACCTGATCGGCATGGGTGTCAACGACGCGCACAGCACCGAACTGCTGGCACAGGTGGCCGAACGGCTGGCCGCCCGCCTGCCTGGACCGGACGTCACCACCGAACAGCTGCGGAACCGCGGCTGGTGGACCGGGCCGGACATCTACGTGCTCGTCGACGACTACGACATGGTGGCGACGCACAAGGACCATCCGCTGTTCGCGCTCTTCCCGTTGATCGCGCAGGCTTCGGACATCGGCCTGCACGTCGTGCTCGCCCGGCGCAGCGGCGGTGCGGGCCTCGGCCTCGGCGAGCCGTTCCTCGCCAGGCTGCGAGACGTCGGCGCGTCCGGCCTGATGATGTCCGGCGACCGCGACGAGGGTCCGTTGCTCGGCGGGATGCGCCCGCAGGTGCTGCCGCCCGGCCGGGGCTGGCTGGTGGACCGTCGCGGTGGCAAGAGCCTGACGCAGATCGCTTGGCTGCCACCGAAGGAATGACCGCGCGCGTGGCCGCTTCCTGTCGCGGCCCGCCCGCCACGTCGCCGGCGTGGTTGCCTTCAACCGGGGAACGAATAGCAAGGAGCGGACATGGGATCCGACGAAAACGTCGACGGTGACACCGCGGCGATGGTGCAGGCCGCCCAGAGTTTCAACAACATCGTGCAGGACGTCCCGAAGCTGATGGGCCGTTCCGTCGACGCCTCGTGCGGCAACGGCTTGACCGAGTGCGGGCCGCTCGTGCAGGCCGATGCCTATGCGACCAAGGCACTTCAGACGTTCGTCCAGGACGTCAGGTACGGCATCGCGGCCTACGGGAAGTTCGCCCAGAGCTCCGGGATCGCCTACCGCGACGCGGACCAGGCGGGCGCGGCGGTGCTCCTCAACGGCTGGCGCGACGATCGCGGGGCCGGGCTTCCCGACCAGACGAAGGCGCTCCCACCAGGGGTGCCCGGCGCACCGCAGGCGAAGTAGGAGACCGGTATGGGCGGCGTCCTCGAGGGTATCTACGGGTACACCTTGCTCTCGTTCAACGAGCAGTACACCAAGATCAGCGCGGAACGCGCGCACGTCCCGAGGCTCACCGCGGCGGCCGACATGTGGGACGAGGCCGCCACGTGGATCACGGACAAGGTGGGCTCCTTCCACCAGCAGGTGGAAAACCTCGTCTCACACTGGCCGGACCAGGCGGGAGACGCGTTCCGCGTGGTCGCGAACCGGGACATCGACGCACTGCGTTCCTGGGTGCAGACGCCGGACGCGCAGATCCCCGTGACGAGCGGGGTCGTCCTCCCGATGCTGCCCGGCCTCCAAGCACAACTGAACCGTCCTTCGCACGGCATCACGATGTCCAATGTGGCCAATCGGCTGCGTGCCCTGTCCGACGACATCGAGCGCACGTTCGTCTACCTGGACGGTCTGCGTCGCGACTACCTCGAACTGGTGAAAAGGCCAGGTGTCCAGGACGAGGACAAGAAGGCACTGGAGAACGATCTCCGCGTGAAGGGCGGGGCGGCACTGGACAACCTCGCGAACCACTACCGCGATGTGTCAGGGAACGCGCTGCCCGACGCCAAAGGACTGTCGTGGACCGGCCCGCGCAGCGCGGTGGTCCCGAAGCTGACATCGGATTCGCCTGCCGCCGACACCGGCGGCAACGGTGGGGATCCGAGCAGCACCGGTGGAGACACGGGAGCGCCGGACCCCGGCGAGACCCCGCCGCGGGAGCCGGCCGAAACACCTGAGACCCCCGAGGAACAGAAGCCGCTCACGCTCCAGGAACAGCTCGATCTGGCGTCGCAGGGGCTCGACACCGCGGGCAAGGTGGTCGATCTCGGCGGAAAGGTCGCGGAGCAGTTGCTCGGCTCGGGTGGGACCGGATCGGTGGACGTTCCCGAACCGGGGACCGTGCCGAACCCGCTGGACGGCTGGAAACCCGGCGACCTGCCGGCACCGAGCGGCCTTCCCGGCGCGGGCGATCCGCTGGGCCTGCCGAGTCTCGCCGGTCTCGCCGATGGCGGCGGCGGGGCCGGCGGTGGCCTTGGCGCGGGCGGGATCGGCGCGGGCGGGATCGGCTCCGGTGGCACTGTTCCTCCGGCGCAGGGAATCGCTTCGCCCTTGGCCGGTGCCGCGGGGTATGCGAACCGGCTGCCGGGAATCGCCGCGGCGTCAGGCGCGGCCGGCGGGACGGCTGGCGGAAGTCCCGGGATGATGCCTATGTATCCGCAGGGTGGCGCGGGCGGGCGAGCGGGCGGCGACATCAGGCCGGGAGCCGCCGAACACGTCAACGCTGTCCGCTCGCGCAAACCCGAGGGCAATCCCGGGGTCGCTTTGCGCGGAAAAGCGGGCGCCCCGCCGCGGCCACCGGTCACCCGCCGGCGCCCGGCCGTCGAGAACGACGTCGCGCATGTGCTCGACGAAGACCTGTGGCAGGTCGACCCGGCCACTGATCAACCGGGATATCGCACCGGATACTAGAAGGAGGGGCTCATGTCCGACCTCGTCGACGGCAACACCAGTTCGATGTTCGCGTACTCCCAGCAACTCAAGGCACCCCCGATACCGGCGTCGGTCACCACCGGCCTCGCCACCCCGGCGAATCTGTCCGGGATGGTCGAGAGCGCGCTCTTGTCGGTGCTGGACGTGGCCGTCACCGCCGAGATCAACGCCTATCTGGGCTTTGTCACCGCGGACATGGTCACCTACGGCGCGAAGGTCAAGCAGGCGGCCGCGACCTATTCCCTCGCCGACCTCACCAGCGCGCTCGACCTGGCCACCTCCGGAGCCGAACTCGGCGAAAAGGTGATCGGCGTCGCCAAGCAGGTGGCAGGAGCAGGCGACGCGCAGTCCGGCACCACGGATCCCACCAAGACGGCCGCGGGCGAAGACTCGCGGCAGACGACCTAAGGAGCCTCTCTTGTTCCCGTATGGCGTGCTTCCGATGGAAGTCATAGTCGGGTGCATCACGCAGACACAGGCCTGCGTCCCGGTCCTCACCGAGAAGTCGAAGATGTGGAAGGAGGCGCGTGGCTGGGTCGAAGACGCCAAAGTGGAGTTGCAGACCCGCGCGAACAACCTGGCCCCGGACTGGACCGACGACGCGGGCCGGGCGTTCGAGGAGAAGACCAAGCAGTCACTCGCCGACTTGACGATGTGGGGTCAGCGGATCGACGACTCCAAGGTGTCCGAGACGCTGGCTTCGCTGGCCGCCACCCTTCCTCAGACACAGGGGATCGTGATGGGCCTCTACGGGGAGTACTTGGGGCTGATATCCAATCCCTTCACGGCCCCGTTGGCGATCGAGGTCCAGCAGAAGGCGGGCGCGTGCTTGAGCGCGTTGGGCAGCCGTTTCGACACGGCGATGCTGTCGATGTGCGCCGCCGCCGGAATCGCGAATCCGGCGGACCTTCTGCCAGGGTTCCCCGAGATCACCGGTTCCGCCGCGGACGCGGTGAAAACGGCCGACGCGGCGGTGAACCTGCTCACCGAGGTGCAGAGCCTGACCGAGTCACTCGGAAGTGGGAGCGGGGCGAGTCTTCCGGACTCGTCCGGTCTTCTCGACGGCTGGACCGGTTCGCAGCCGCCGCCCGCGTCGATTCCGGGCACCTCGTCGGCGGGAAGCGGGCCGACGCTGGCCGGGCTGGCGCCGAACGCCTTGGCGCCCGGTAACTTCGCGGGCGCCCCGTTGGGTGGCCTCTCGGGGGGCGGGCTGCCCCCGACCGGCCTGGCTTCGTTGCCACCGATGCCGCTGGGGACGCTCGGCGCCGCCGGCGGGCTCGGCGGGATTCCGGGGGCGCCGCGGGCAGGCATGGGAAAGCGCGCCACCACTTCGGCCATGGAGATCACGCCAGGTGGCACCGTCGGTCCGGCGGGCGCCGCGAGTCCGGCAGGTGGCGGCATGATGCCTCCGGGAGCGCAGCAGCATTCGTCGGGGGCGGCCGGAGCCGTGCGGCCGGGCGCGGCCGAGCATCCCCACGAAAGGTCCGGTGAGGATCGGCGGCCCGCGCTGGGCACCGACGGTGTGATGGCGGCACTCCGCGGCAGGGCGGTCGATGCCGAGGGCAACGGCTTCACGATGCCCGGCCACCGCCGGGTGGCCGAGTCGGACACGGGATCGCTGCAACTGCTGGAGGACGACACCTGGCAGTGACCGACGCGGCGCCGTGACCGGTGGTGCCGCCGGTGCGAAAGTGGCGGCCTGGACACCCGATCACGCGTGTCGTCCACTTGATCACGCGAGTCGTCCGTCCACGCACACAAGCCGTCTGTGCGGGAAGGGCGAACTCGCGTGATCAGGCGGACGACACGGCGGCGCGCACCGCGCGCGCTATCCCACGGGCTCGACCGGCTCCGGATGTGCCATGCTCGACAGCGCACGAGGCGGCGAAACCGAGAGGTGACGAGGGTGTCCATCTGGGCAGGCGTGATCAATTTCGTCCGGGCACGGTACGAAGTGCTCGAAGAACGGGGCGACTGGCTCCGGTTCCGGGTCGACACCGAGGACGGCCGCGGCCAGCAGGTCACCCTGCACCATCTGCCGGACCACGACGGGTTGGAGTGGGTCGAACTCTCGTCCCCGGTCGGGTGGGCGGACAAGATCGACCTGCGGCGCCTGCTCGAACTGGCGGGCGGCGACTCGGTCGGCGGCGCGGCGATCGTGGACGGCGTCGCCCTGCTCAAGCACACGATCCCGCTGGCCGACCTGAACCTGCAGAACGAGTTCGGGCATCCACTGACGTCCCTCGTCACCCGCGCGGACGCCTTCGAACACGAGCTCACCCGAGCCGACGAGTTCTGATAGGACGGTAGAACGTGAAGGGCCTCTTGCTCGCGACGTGAGCAAGAGGCCCTTCACGTATTTCGAGAGATCAGAGGCGCTCCTGCAGCGCGTCCGCGGCGGCGAGCAGGTCCGCGGCCCAGCGGGCCCCCGGCTTACGCCCTATACGTTCGATGGGCCCGGAAACCGACACCGCGGCGACCACGGTGCCCGTCGAATCCCGTACCGGCGCCGAGACACTCGCCACACCCGGTTCCCGCTCCGCCACGCTCTGGGCCCAGCCGCGACGGCGGACTTCGAGCAGTGTGCGCTCCCCGTACACCGCCTCGGAAAGGATCGTCCGCTGCGTGTGCGGATCCGACCACGCGGCGAGCACCTTCGCGCCGGAGCCCGCGGTCATCGGCAGCCGTGAACCGATCGGCACCGTGTCACGGAGACCGCTGGGCGGTTCCGCGGTCGAAACGCAGACGCGCTGGACGCCGTCGCGGCGGTAGAGCTGAACGCTTTCCCCGGTGATGTCGCGCAATTTCGGCAGCACCGAACCCGCCGCGTCGAGCAGCGGGTCGGTCGAACCGCCCGCCAGTTCCGCGAGCGCGGTGCCCGGCCGCCAGCGTCCGTCCGGGCCGCGGCGCAACAGGCGATGCACCTCGAGACCGACCGCGAGCCGGTGCGCCGTCGCGCGCGGCAGACCGGTCCGCGTGCACAGTTCCGCCAGGCCACAAGGATCTTCGGCCACGGCCTGAAGCACGGCCACGGCCTTGTCGAGTACTCCGATACCGCTATGCTGTCCCACAAGCCGATACTATCTTCCCGAAGTTTGAGATGTCCAGATGGTGGGAAGTACCGATTTCACCGCATGTGAGGAGCCGGAAATGCCCCGGACACTGGCCGAGAAAGTGTGGGAGTCGCATCTGGTGCGGCGCGGCGAGGGGGCCGAGCCCGACCTGCTCTACATCGATCTGCACCTGCTGCACGAGGTCACCAGCCCGCAGGCGTTCGACGGACTCCGCCTGGCCGGCCGGAAGCTGCGCCGCCCCGACCTCACCATCGCCACCGAGGATCACAACGTCCCGACGATCGACATCGAGCTGCCGATCGCGGATCCCGTGTCCCGCACCCAGGTCGACACCCTTCGCAACAACTGCAAGGAGTTCGGCGTCCGGCTGCATCCGATGGGTGACGCCGAACAGGGGATCGTGCACGTCATCGGCCCGCAGCTCGGCCTGACCCAGCCCGGGATGACCGTGGTGTGCGGTGACAGTCACACCTCGACACACGGCGCTTTCGGCGCGATGGCCTTCGGGATCGGCACCTCCGAGGTCGAACACGTGATGGCCACGCAGACCCTGCCGCTCCGTCCATTCAAGACGATGGCGATCACGGTCGACGGCGAACTGCGTCCCGGTGTCACGGCGAAGGACGTCATCCTCGCCGTGATCGCGAAGATCGGCACCGGCGGCGGGCAGGGCTACGTCCTCGAATACCGCGGCGAAGCCATCGAAAAGCTGTCGATGGAAGCCCGGATGACGGTGTGCAACATGTCCATCGAAGCCGGCGCGCGCGCCGGGCTCATCGCTCCGGACGAGACGACGTTCGCGTATCTGAAGGGCCGTCCGCACGCTCCGCGGGGCGCCGACTGGGACGCCGCCGTCGAGAACTGGCGCGAACTCCGCACGGACGACGACGCCGTCTTCGACGCCGAGGTGCACCTGAACGCGGAGGAGCTCACGCCTTTCGTGACCTGGGGCACGAACCCGGGCCAGGGTCTCCCGCTGAGCGCCGAGGTGCCCGATCCCGAGCGCATCGGCGACGAGAACGAGCGCATCGCCGCTGAGAAGGCCCTGTCCTATATGGACCTGAAGCCGGGCACACCGCTGCGCGAGATCGCGGTGGACACCGTCTTCCTCGGCTCGTGCACGAATGGCCGTATCGAGGATCTGAGGGCCGCCGCGGACGTCCTGCGCGGGCACAAGGTCGCCGGGTCGGTCCGGATGCTCGTCGTCCCCGGCTCGATGCGTGTCCGCCAGGCGGCCGAAGCCGAAGGGCTGGACCAGGTCTTCACCGAAGCGGGCGCGGAATGGCGTCAGGCGGGCTGCTCGATGTGCCTCGGCATGAACCCGGACCAGCTCAAGCCGGGCGAGCGCAGTGCGTCGACCTCGAACCGCAACTTCGAAGGCAGGCAGGGCAAGGGCGGCCGGACGCACCTGGTCTCCCCGCTCGTGGCGGCCGCCACGGCCGTGCGGGGAACCCTGTCCAGCCCCGAAGACCTGCGGCCCGCCACCGTCCGCTGACATCGCTGACATCCGCGAAGGAGTTCCCACCCATGGACGCGTTCACCCACCACACCGGCGTCGGGGTCCCGCTGCGCCGGTCCAACGTGGACACTGACCAGATCATCCCGGCGGTCTACCTCAAGCGCGTGAGCCGCACCGGCTTCGAGGACGGGCTCTTCGCCGCCTGGCGCTCCGACGAGTCGTTCATCCTCAACGAAGAGCCCTTCAAAAGCGGGTCGGTCCTGGTCGCGGGCCCGGACTTCGGCACCGGTTCTTCCCGTGAGCACGCGGTGTGGGCACTGATGGACTACGGCTTCCGTGCCGTGATCTCCGCCCGGTTCGCGGATATCTTCCGCGGTAACTCCGGCAAGCAGGGTCTGGTCGCCGCTCAGGTCGAGCAGGCCGACGTCGAACTGCTGTGGAAGCTGCTCGAAAACGAGCCCGGGACGGAGGTCACGGTGGACCTCGAGTCGAAGACGGTACGAGCCAAGGACTTCACCGCGCCCTTCCAGATCGACGACTACACCCGCTGGCGGCTCCTCGAAGGGCTCGACGACATCGCCCTGACACTCCGCCACGCGGAGGAGATCGACACTTTCGAGTCCCAGCGCCCCTCCTGGAAGCCGGTGACCCTCCCGGCGGCCTCTTTCTAGGGCTCGTCGAAGGGGGCGGATTCCCTTGCTGAGCAGGGAATCCGCACCCCGGACGAGGGTCTGCGCGACTGCCCCGAAACCACACCGAACGGCACCTCGAGAGGCCCCTGAGGGGTCCCTCGGGAGGCGGAACAGCCCCCGAGACAAGGGAAATTTCCGCGCGTCGTTTGGAATTTGTGCTGCATTGGTAATACCGTGTGCGCTAAGTCGGCCGACGGGGCCGTGTACAAGTAGTTCTTCTTGGAGGACTGGAATGGCCAACAAGGCCCAGCTGATCGAGGCGCTGTCGGAGCGCCTGGGCGACAAAAAGGTCGCGTCGGAGGCCGTTGATGGCCTTGTCGACATCATCATCCGGACGGTCAACAAGGGCGAGAAGGTGAACATCACCGGTTTCGGTGTGTTCGAGAAGCGCGCCCGCGCCGCCCGCACCGCGCGGAACCCGCGCACCGGTGAGACCGTTCGCGTCAAGAAGACCAACGTGCCCGCTTTCCGCGCCGGTACGACCTTCAAGGACGTCATCAGCGGTTCGAAGAAGCTGCCGAAGGCCACCGCTGCGAAGCGCGCGACCACCGGCACCTCCACCACTCGGACCGCCGCCACCCGCGCGACGACGACCCGGACGGCCGCCAGCCGCCCGGCCGCGACGCGTAGCACCACCACGCGGACCCGCGCCGCGGCCGCCACCACGCGTACGGCTGCGAAGCCGGCCGCCAAGGCGACCGCGACCAAGGCCGCCGCCAAGACGACCGCCACCAAGGCGGCGCCGAAGACCGCGGCCAAGGCCACGACTCGCGCCACCACGGCCAAGAAGGCGACCGCCACCAAGGCCGCCGCGAAGCCGGCCGCCAAGGCGACTGCCGCCAAGGCTCCCGCGAAGAAGGCTCCGGCCAAGCGGACTTCGGCTGCCGCGAAGAAGAAGTAAGCTCCCTCTTCCAGAGTGAGCCAACGGCAGGGCCCCGCGCACGGCGCGGGGCCCTGCCGCATTTTTCGGGAGGCCAGTCGGGACCAGTGCGCCGCGGCCGTCTCCTTTCCCCTCAACGCCCTTGAGAACGGGTGTCCGGGTAAAACGGGTACCGGAACGGATCCGCGGCGGTCTGTGGGCGAATGTGCCGTGCCTACGGTGGGTCGCTTCGGAACGGTGCCACTCTTCGTAGAACCGCGCGGGCGTCCTGGTCACTCCGATGGCGCATCGTCTTTTTTCCAGAATTGTCCTCCACAGTGGAGCGACGATCGTCCGCATCGGGCTGTTACCGCTGGACAACGCCCCGCGAGACGAAGCCCGTTGCGGTGGCTGAACTCACTTCGCGGCGGATCCGCCTACTCACAAGCACTTCGGACTTTGCTTCGCTCGGACACGGCTGGAGTAGAGACGCATCACCCAAGTGGGGGAGTCGCCTGGTGGAACGCGGCGCGGGGTGAGCGTTGGTCCGGTGGCTCCTGTCGCGCGATGCCCACCTGAAATACATGAAGGGGGCCTTCAGGTACTTGGGGTCGAGTTTCCTCGCTGAGCCGCGTGAAGGGGTCCTTCACACGCCACCGTGGTGCTGAGGCGACCGCCGAGTGTTCCGAGTCCGTGAAGGACTCCTTGAGGGACTCTGGGTCCCTCAAGGAGTCCTTCACGGACCGCGATCCTGATTGCCACTCACGTCCCCGGCGGCGCTCTGTCCGTGTTCCCAATGAGGCATGGGGAACATCCACCCCCAGCGCGTGAAGGCGCGAATCAAGCTCAGGGATGCGCGGGAGCGGGCGTGGGCAGAGGCGACGCGAAATAGTCCGCCGCCACCAGCACGGGCCCGTCCTCTTCGGTCGGCGCCCGGAACGACAGCACCCAGAACGAGCCCTTCTTCGAAGGCACCACACCGCCACGCGCGGCGGTCAGGTCGACACCGTCGCGATCGGCGAGCGCGCTGACGACGTCCGGGATCACACCGCCCTGGCTGGAGATCACCGGCGTCCCGCCGTCGCCCGCGATGGCCAGCAACCGTGCGACACCGAGTACCGGGTCCGGCCAGTAGCCCTCTTCCGACAGCAGCGGCTCGTGCCGGATCTCGACTTCGAGATCTTCGGCGAGCCCGTTCACCGTCTGGACGCAACGAAGCCGCGGCGCCGACAGCACCCTGCCCGGCCCGTAGTGCCGTAGCAGTGAACGCAGCGCTTCGGCCTGCCGCTGGCCCGCGTCCGACAGCGGCCGCAGGTCGTCGTCGCCGTTCCACTCGTCACGCTTACCGGCTTTGGCGTGCCGCACCAGGATCACCGTGGTGAGTTCGGGCGGCAGCGCGGAGAACTCGCGCAGCACCCGCACGTCACCCGGCCGCGTCAGTAGTTTCTCCGCGGTCTCCGCGTCGAGCCAGCGCAGTTCGTCGACCTCCTCGTTCGGGGCGAACGCGCCGGAAGCCACGTGGGCGGAGAAGTAGTCGACGGTCTTCGGCGCTCCCGCCACGGTGTACTCGGTCCGGAACAGGTACCGGCCGAGCACTGCCTCGAACCCGGTCTCTTCCTGGATCTCGCGGACCGCGGCTCGCGCGATGGTCTCGCCCGGATCCAGTTTTCCCTTCGGCAGCGACCAATCGTCGTAGCGCGGCCGGTGGACCAGCGCGACCTCGACGCGGTCCCCGTTCCGACGCCAGAGGACGGCCCCGGCCGCCCGCACGACCCCGCTCATCCGGCGGCTCCGTGTCGTTTCGCCAGTTCGACCTGGTGGTCGCGGACGTCGTCGCCGGTCGCGGGGAACGGTGTCCACTCGCCGGTCGAGTTCAGCACCCAGCACCGGGTCGCCGGATGCAACGCGGATTCGAAGATGTAGTCCAGTTGCGCCGTCAGCTTCGGATCCTTGACCCGCACCAGCGCCTCGATGCGGCGGTCGAGGTTGCGGTGCATCATGTCCGCGCTGCCGATCCACCGCGTGCCGCCCGCGCGGAAGGTGAAGATGCGCGAGTGCTCCAGGAAACGGCCGAGGATCGAGCGCACGTGGATGTTCTCGCTCAGCCCTTCCACACCCGGCTTGAGTGCGCAGATGCCGCGTACCACGACATCGACCGGCACTCCGGCCTGCGAAGCGTGGTACAGCGCGTCGATGATCTGCTCGTCGACGAGCGAGTTGCACTTGATCCGAATCCCGGCGGTCTGGCCGGCGCGGGCGAGTTCGATCTCCTCACCGATCGCGCGCACGATGCCGCGGCGGATCCCGTGCGGTGACGTGAGGATGTTGCGGTAGGTGTCCTGGCGGGAATACCCGGTAAGCACGTTGAACAGATCCGTCAGGTCCGCGCCGATCGTCGGGTCGGCGGTCAGGATGCCGAGATCCTCGTAGAGGCGCGCGGTCTTCGGGTTGTAGTTGCCGGTGCCGATGTGGCAGTAGCGGCGAATGGTCGAACCCTCCTGGCGCACCACCATCGACACCTTGCAGTGCGTCTTCAGCCCGACGAGCCCGTAGACCACGTGCACGCCCGCGCGTTCCAGTGTGCGGGCCCAGGTGATGTTGGCCTGCTCGTCGAACCGCGCCTTGATCTCGACCAGCGCGACGACCTGCTTGCCCGCCTCGGCGGCGTCGATCAACGCGTCGACGATCGGGGAGTCGCCGGAGGTGCGGTACAGCGTCTGCTTGATCGCCAGCACCTTGTCGTCCGCGGCGGCCTGTTCGATGAACCGCTGGACGCTGGTGGAGAACGAGTCGTACGGGTGGTGCACGAGGACGTCTTCCTCGCGAAGCGTCGCGAACACCGACTTCGGCGTCTCGCGCTCACCGAACGCCGGATGCGTGGCGGGCACGAAAGGACGGTCCTTGAGTTCCTTCCGGTCGACACCGGAAAGCTGGTGCAGGCAGGTCAGGTCCAGCAGACCCGGGACCTCGACGACGTCACGCGGGTCGACCTCCAGTTCGCGCAGCAGCAGTTCGAGCATGTGCTCGCTCATGTCCTGCGCGACTTCGAGCCGCACCGGCGGCCCGAACCGGCGCTGGGCCAGTTCCCGTTCCAGTGCCTGGAGCAGATCCTCGTCCCGGTCCTCTTCGACCTCGAAGTCCGCGTTACGGGTGACCCGGAACACGTGGTGCTCGGTGACCTCCATGCCGGTGAACAGCTCGCCGAGGTGGGCGGAGATCAGTTCCTCCAGCGGAAGGAACGTCCCGGTGCGGCTCTCTCGCGGCTGCTGCTCGATCCGCATCAGGCGCGGCACGTTGCTCGGCACCTTGACACGCGCGAACCGCTCGGTGCCGCCCTCCGGATCGCGGACGGTGACCGCGAGGTTGAGCGAAAGACCCGAGATGTAGGGGAACGGGTGCGCGGGATCGACGGCCAGCGGTGTGAGCACCGGGAAGATCTGCTCGCTGAAGTAGTTGGACAGCCGGAGCTGGTCGGCGCCGGTGAGGTCGTTCCAGCCGACGATGTGGATGTCTTCGGCGGCCATCTGCGGCCGAAGGTGCAGCTCGAAGGCCTTCGTGTGGCGCTCGACCAGATCCTGGTTGCGTTTGGCGATGTACGCCAGTTGCTCGCGCGGGGTGAGCCCGTCCGCGCTGCGGACCGGGAGGCCCGTCTCGTCGCGGCGCTTCAGCCCGGCGACCCGCACCATGTAGAACTCGTCCAAATTGGACGCGAAGATCGCCAGGAACTTGCCGCGTTCGAGCAGCGGCTGCGATTCGTCCTCGGCCAGTGCGAGCACGCGCGCGTTGAAGTCCTGCCATGACAGCTCACGGTTGAAGTACCGGTCGTCGGGCAGTGTCTCGACGGCGGTGGGCGCGGACGTCACCGCGGGAGGCGCGGTGGGTAGCGCGTGGAACTCCTGGGCTGGACGGCTCGCCGAACCGCCGCGGGTCGCACGGGGGGTGCCGTTGCTCTTCGCGGGACTGGTCTTTCTCGCCCTGACGGGCTTGGTCGCGCCGTTGTCCGGTTCCGGTTTCGCGGCAGAGGTCTTCCGCTTCCTTGCCGAGTTCGGGATGCCGCCGTCGTTTGTGCTCACGGGCTTCATTGTTCACCACTCGGCCCGATTATGTGCACCGCGCGCGGGTCGTCGGGGTGAACTCTCGTCACATCACCACGCAGGGTGTCCCCAACAGCGTTGAGGTGCGCTTTCCGGCACCCAGGGTGCGGACGTGAGCGAGATCATCCGCGGTGTCCACGTCGGCGCGGAGCGATCCGCCCGCGAGCGTGAGCGGGGTCGCACCGGACGCGGTGTGCGCCCGCGCGGAACCCCCGCCGAACCGGGGTTCCAGCGGACGGCCCGCCCCCGAGAGCAACAGTGTCGTGCCCGTTCCCTGCCGGTCCGCGACGAATGCCCGATGCCCGGCGGCTTCGGCGAGCGCGGCGGTGAGATCTTCGGTCCGCAGCGCGGGAAGGTCGGCCTGCAGGGCACCGACGAGACCGGACGGCGTGTCCCGGCGCAGCAACTCCTCGCCGTGCCGCAGTGCCGCGTTCAACCCGCCTCGCGACGGCTCGGCGACGATCTCGACGCCCAGCTCGGTGAGATCCGCCACCGACGCCGGGTCGGCTGCGATCACCAACACCCGGCGGATCCCGTCCGCCGAGGTCGCCGCCGACAGCGTGTCGTAGGCCAGCGCCAGTACCAGTTCGGGGTGCCGCTCGGGCACGACCGCGCCGCGAAGCCGCGACTTGCCCTCCGCCGGGCGTTTCATCGGCACGATCAGGTCGATGCCCACACTGTCCACATCTCTCTTCTTACCCGACCCTCCCTGGACCGCGCTCGCGTGCGCGCGGCAGGATCAAGGGCTTGGGACGACACGTGTGACTTCGAGGAGGACGATTTGGCCCGGCGTGAGAAGGGCGGCATCTGGGTTGGCATCGCCGCCGCACTGTTCTACCCGGCGACGGCCATCGGCAAGCGGGTCTACCGCAACACCGAGCGGATCCCCCGTGAAGGCGGCGCGCTGCTGTTGCTCAACCACGTGTCCCATATGGACCCGGCGGTGGACGCGGTGTTCGTGCACCGCCAGAAGCGGGTGCCGCGTTTCCTCGGCAAGGAGGCGCTGACCAGGACGCCGGTCTTCGGCAAGATCTTCGTCGGCGCGGGCCAGATCCCGGTCTCCCGTGGTTCGGCCGCCGCAGGCGACAGCCTCAAGGCCGCCCACCAGGCGCTGCGGGACGGCAAGGTCGTCGTGATCTATCCCGAGGGGACGATCAGCAAGGACCCCGACGGCTGGCCCAAGAAGCCCTTCACCGGTGCCGCGCGGCTCGCGCTGGAGACCGACGTGCCGGTGATCCCGATCGCCCGCTGGGGCACGAACCACATTTTCAACGGCTATACGAAGAAGTTCACGCCGTTCCCGCGCAAGAAGATCACCCATCTGGTCGGGGAGCCGATGGACCTGTCCGCCTACCGGGACGGGTCGACGCGCGGCGCGTCCAAGCTGCGCGAGGTCACCGAGCTGATGATGACCGAGATCACCGCCCTGCTCGCGGAAATCCGCCAGGAGGAACCGCCCGCGAAGAAGCCGGGGGACGACGCCTGATGGCCGGAACCGCCGCCGAGGTCCAGCGCCTGACCGTGCTCGGCGCGGGGTCGTGGGGAACGGCGTTCGCCAAGGTGCTCGGCGATGCCGGACGTGACGTGACCATCTGGGCCCGGCGGCCGGAGGTCGCGTCGGAGATCCGGGACCGCCACCGCAATTCGTCCTATTTGCCCGATATCGAGCTGCCCGCGCGGATCACCGCGACGGCGGACCCGGCCGAGGCGCTCGACGGCGCGCAGGCCGTGGTCCTCGCGGTGCCGAGCCAGACACTGCGGACCAATCTTTCGGAGTGGTCCGGTCTGCTGCCGTCCGGGACGATCCTGGTGAGCCTCGCCAAGGGCGTCGAACTGGGCACCCTCAAGCGGATGAGCGAGGTCATCGCCGAGATCGCGCGGGTCGACGACGGCCAGATCGTGGTCGTTTCCGGGCCGAACCTCGCGAAGGAGATCGCGCTGGGGCAGCCGTCGGCCGCGGTGCTCGCGTGCACGGACCACGACAACGCCAAGGCGATCCAGCGGGCGAGCTTCAACCAGTACTTCCGGCCGTACACCAACACCGACGTCGTCGGCTGCGAACTGGGCGGCGCGTGCAAGAACGTCATCGCGCTGAGCTGCGGGATGGCGGCCGGGCTGGGGCTCGGCACCAACACGATGGCGACGCTGATCACCCGCGGGCTGGCCGAGATGGCGCGGCTCGGCGCGAGACTCGGCGCCGACCCGCTGACCTTCGCCGGACTCGCCGGCGTCGGAGACCTGGTGGCGACATGTTCGTCGCCGTTGTCGCGCAACCGGACCTTCGGTGAGCGGCTGGGCCGTGGCGAGACCTTGCGGCAGGCGCTGGACGCCGGGGGCGGGCAGGTCGCCGAGGGCGTCAAGTCGTGCACGTCGATCCGGGAACTCGCGCTGAGCCTCGGCGTCGACATGCCCATCACCGACGCGATGCACCGCGTGTGCCACGAAGGGGTCGACCCCCGGCAGGCCGGAGCCGAGCTGCTCGGACGGTCGCAAAAGCACGAGTGGTCCTGAGAACGCAAGGAAGACCGCACGAACGAGACAGACCAGGGCGGATTCGTGCTGCCAGCATGGTCGGCAGGTGCAGAACTCACGGTCCACGGGGTGAGATCGGTTGACCGCCGGGCTCCGCACTGGTTCGCTGAGGGCATGTTCGCACGTGGGATGACTGTGTCGCGGGGCCTCTCGGGTCTTGGCGCTGTGGCGTGTGCGTCGTGTTCCTGTTGTCGGTGAACCCCGCCCCGGCCCAGCTCGACACCACTTCCTTCTGCGAGGACTCTTTCATGTTCGCCGTCCCGGACAACACGCTCGTCATTCCCGAAAACCCCGCCCTGCGCCACCCGGTGCGCGTCGCGATCGAGTTCGCGGCGGATCGTGACCGCTGGCGGCACCTGCTGCGCTACGACCCCGAGGAGCGGTTCTCCGCGCTCGTCGACAGCGACGAACTGCAGGAGGTCTGGCTGATGAGCTGGCTGCCCGGCCAGCACACCGACCTGCACGACCACGAATTCGCCGCGGGCGCGTTCACCGTCGTCAGCGGGCACTTGAGCGAGACCGTCGCCCGGCGCGCGTCCGACGGACGGGCGGTGACGGAACTGCATTCGCTGTCGGCGGGCCAGTCGCGCGTCTTCGGCCCCGGCTACATCCACGAAGTGCGCAACGAGGGCCCGGACCCCGCCGTGAGCGTGCACGTCTACCGGCACCAGCCCCGCGCCATGCGCCCGTACCACCTGGACCCCATCTCGGGCCCGATCCGGGACTAGCCCTCTCCGCAATTAGTCCTCTAGTTGCGGTCCTTGCACACGCAACTACCGCAACTAGAGGACGAATTGCGGTAGATGAGGCTAGGTGAGGTCACCGCGCAGGCGGAATTCGGCTTCGACGCGGTCTCGCGAGGCACCGGTGGCGAGCAGGGTGTGCAGCAGGAGCCGGGATTTGCGCGGGTCCAGCCAGCCCGCCATGGTCGCGCCCATCGCGATCAGGTCCGACTCCGAACCGCGGAAGCCATAGGTACCCCGGAACGTCGGCCCGGCGCCGGTGCGGCCGGCGACCACGATCGGCACCTCCGGCAACGCCCGCTCGACCACGTCGGCGGACCCGGCCGAAACGTGCCCGGCGCCGTTCGCGGCGAGCACCACACCCTTGACCCCGGCCTTGACCAGCGTCTCCAGTAGTTCGCCGGTGTCCTCGACGCCGCTTTCGACGATCGGCACCAGTCCGGAGAAGTCCGCGTTCTCCAGCGACAGCGCCGGCGGGCGCTCCGCGACCGGGTGGAAATAGTGCACCGCGCCCTCGGCGAGCAGCCCGAGCGGTCCGGCGGGGTTCGAGGAGAACGCCTCGACGTGGCTCGAATGCGCCTTCCGGACCCAGCGGGCTAGGTGGACGTCGTCGTTGAACGCGACCAGCGGGCCGCGGCCCCGGCTCCGGGGTTCGGCGGCGACGGTCAGCGCCGCGAGCAGGTTTCCCGCCCCGTCGGCGCTGGGCAGACTGGGGTTGCGCATCGCGCCGGTGATCACGATCGGGGCTTCGGAAGCCCACGTCAGCTCGAAGAAGTACGCGGTCTCTTCGAGCGTGTCGGTGCCCTGGACCACGACGACGCCTTCCGCGCCTTCGTCGACGGCTCGCGCGGCCCAGTCGCGGGTCTTGACCAGCGTCGCGAAGTCCATCGACGCGCTGGAAATCCCCGCGAGCGTCTCCGCGCGGACGTCCATCGCCAGGTTCTCGCCGAGGTCGCCGAGCAGATCGGCCGCGGTGAGCCGGGGGACCGCGTGGTCTTCGCCGTCGCCGGGAACCATGGAAATGGTGCCGCCCAGGGCGGCGACGGCGACAAGTGGCCGCCTGAACTCACTCGACATACGTCCATTCTTCACTTGTCGCCGCGTTTAGTCCTCTAGTTGCGGTAGTTGGTAGTCCGAACCACCGCAACTAGAGGACGAAACGCGAGCACCGGGGCCTCAGGGGCGTTTGACCGCTTCGATGGTGAAACTCGCCGCCAGTCGCTGCGGATCCTTCGCCAGCCGCCATTCCTCCGTCGCCGCGTCCAGGCTCATGAACCCGGGCAGCGCGTTCCACGGCACGCTGTCGTGCTCCACCAGCTTCGTCAGCGTCAGCCCCGCGTCGAGCAGCGCCGTGACGATCTCGCCCAGCCCGTGGTTCCACTCGTGCGTCCGGTTCTGCTCGAACGACACGTCGGTGTCCACATAGGTCCCCGGCTCGTCGAACACCAGCGGTTCGGCCTGCTCGAAGTACGGGTAGCGCGGGGTGATCTGCGGCTGCGTCTCGTCGAGGGTTCCCAGCATCGGGTGCATGTCGCGGATGAGCAGCCGTCCGCCCGGTTTGAGCAATGAGCCGACGACCTGTCCCCAGCGGGCGATGTCGGGAAGCCAGCAGATCGCGCCGATCCCGGTGTAGACCAGGTCGAACTCCCTGGCGCCCAGCACGTCGGCGGCACTGTACACATCGGACTCGTGGTAATCGATCTCCGCGCCGGTCTCGGCGGCGAGCCGTCGCGCGATCTCCAGCGCCGGTGGGGAAAAGTCGAGTCCGGTCATCCGGGCGCCGAGGCGGGACAGGGAAAGCGTGTCCGTGCCGATGTGGCACTGCAGGTGGACACCGCGCGCACCGGAGACGTCGCCGAGCAGCGGCCGGTCGAAGGTGACCACACCGCTGAGATGCGCGGGGTCCTTCACGAACCGTTCGTAGCCGTAATCCGCCGACGCGGCGTGCGCCGGAGCGCGTTCGTCCCAGTTCGCGCGATTGACGGTGAGGTACTCGTTCACGACGTCGCACCCTTCTCGGCGGCGCTGCGCAGTACGCAGAATTCGTTGCCTTCGGGATCGCCCAACACGGCCCAGCCGGTGCCGTCGGGGTTGCGCCGGTCGTGCAGCAGGGTGGCGCCCAGCTTCAGCAGGCGTTCCACCTCTTCGTCGCGCGGGATGTCGGGCTCCAGGCAGAGGTGGATCCGGTTCTTCACCGTCTTGGGTTCGGGAACCTGCCCGAAGAACAGGGTCACGCCGTTGTCCAGCACGATGATCGCCTCGGGGTCGCCGGGCACGTCGTCATCGGCCATCGGCTTGCCGACGACGCCGCTCCAGAACCGCCCCAGCTCGTAGGCGTCGGCGCAATCGAAGAAGAAATTCTGTACGACAGAGGTCATGGAGCCGCAGTCTGCCCGAGCCCACGAAACCCGGCCAACGGTTTAAACCAGCCGCAGCCCCGGCGACCGGTGCACCTGTCGTTCCGCGTCGATGATCAGCACCTGGCAACCCGGCTGTGACGCGACCAAGGCGATTCCCTCGGTTCCCCTCGCGAAAGCGACCGTGGCCAGGGAATCCGCTGTGACGAGGTCGTCGGCGGCGACCGTGACGCTCAGCAGCCCGGTCGCCGGGCGCCCGGTCCGGCCGTCCAGGCTGTGCGCGCCACGCTCGTATTCCGCCGAGGTCGCGACGGCGCCGCCGGACGACTCCACCACGGCGCAGATCGCGTCGGGCCGTTCGGGATGCCGGATGCCGACCCGCCAGGCGCGACCGGGTTCCGGTTCGCCGGAGGTGATCACGTCCACACCGGCGTTGACACAGAAGACGTCCAGGCCCTCGGCCCGCAACAGTGCCGCCGCGCGCTGTACCGCCCAGCCCTTGACCACCGCGTTCGGGTCGAGCCGCCGTCCGGGGAGCCGGGCGGTGAACGCCCCGCCGGACAGCCGTTCGTAGTGCTCGCACAGCGAAAGCACCTCGAGCAGGTCGTCGCTCAGCTCCGACGGAGCGAGGTCGCCGCGGTCGTAACGGCAGACCTCACTGTCGGCTGAACCGGGCGTCGACCTCCCGCAGCCAGCCGAAGACACCGTCGATCGCGTGCTCGACGAGGGCACCACCGGCCCGGACGTCGACCGAGACCGGTAGTCCCATCACCTGTTCGACGCGGTTCATCTGGCGTCCAGCGCCGCCTGCAGCGAGTTGACGTACGACTCGCTGGTCGAGGTCGCCCCTGAGACGGTGTCGATGCGGTCAGCGTCTCCTGCCGGAGCACGGGGATCGCGGCCACGCCGCGCCCGCTGGCCGGCCGCCGCAGCCGGACCTCGGAGATCCTGTCCTCGGGCGAGATCACCACCTGCACCTGGACGGTGCCGTACCGGTTGCTCTCGACCGACCCGTCCACGGTGCGCTCCGCACCTTCGGAAGCGCCACCGTCCGAAATGGACGAGCTCGGGGCGGTGACGGCCACGGTCTCCGAACCGAGCGGGCCCGGTTCGTACAGCCACACGCCAAGGAAACCGGCGGCCGAGAGGGCGACCGTGGCGGCGACGATGGTCTTCTTCATGATCGGGACTCCCTGACTCAGGCGGTGAGACTGAAGCGTTCAGCGTGGACCTGCTGGTTCGGCACCCGCAGTTCGCGCAGGCCGCGCAGCGTCGCCGAGGTCATCCCGGGCGGGCCGCAGACGAAGACGTCCCGGTTTCGGACGTCCGGGACCATCCGTCGCAGGCTGTGCGCGCCGAGCACCGGGCCGTGTGGACCGGCCGGATTTGACGGTCCACTGAGGACATGTACGACCGCTCCCCGCGCCTGTGCCAGCCCTCTCAGCTCCGGCAGCAGGACGGCGTCGCGTTCGTCACGGACGCGGTAAAGCACCACGACATCTCCGGAGATCTCCTCCAGCAGCGCGTCCGCTTTTCGTTGGTGCATCGTGGTGAACGCGCCGTACGGTCCTTTGGCGAACACCCTCGTGCCGACCTTCAGCGACCGCAACGACGCGCTGCCGTCACCGGCGGCCTTCGCGGTCAGCCGCAGGGTCCGGCCGTCCGGCGCGGCCGAAAGGGAGAACGGGTTGGCCTGCCACCAGCGATCCCTGGTCAGGAAGCGCCAGAGGAAGAACTGCCCCGCCTTCGCGGGCATCTTGTCGAGGTGCTCGCCGGTCATGTACACCGAGACGACGTCGTGGGATTCGGGGACGACGGCGACGACCTTCAACCGGTGACGCAGGTTCCGCGCCAGTGGCAGCACCACACAGCCCGCGACCACCGAACCGAGCGCGACGCCCCACACTGCCCACCAGTAGGCCTCTGCGCCCGGCGACGACGCGAACGATCCGCCCAGCGCGATCTGGTGGCTGAACGCCAGTACGACCGCGGCATAGATATAGAGGTGGAGGAAATGCCAAGTCTCGTACGGCAGCCGACGCCGGGCGAAGCGCGCGGACACGGCGCCGACGAGCAGGATCAGGGCGAACGCGACGACCGCGCGCAGGATTCCCTCCAGTTCGGTCACCATCGTGACGAATTCGTCCACCACGCCGTTGTCCTCGACCCGCGCGTAGCCGAAGACAATGAAGACGAGGTGCGCGAGCAGCGTCCACAGCAGGCTGAACCCGGTCCAGCGGTGCCAGCCGGTGAGCCGGTCCATGCCGAGACGGCGGTCGAGCCACGGCAGCCTGGCGACCAGCAGCAGCTGGAACGCCATCGTCAGCGCCCCGTACAGCCCGGCGAGCCTGCCGACGCCGATGAGGACGTTGTCCGACGGCCCGGCGGCGAAGAAGAGCATGGTCACGGCGGCCACGTTGGCCACGATGAAGAGGAAGAGCCCGGAGCGTGCGGCGATCCTGGGACGGATCGCCGGGCGCGGTCTCACGGCGGTCTGCGTCATGGTGGTCACACGCGGTCCCCTCCGATCCGGTTCAACCGCGGTGACCTTCTCGGCGGAAGCTGTCGGCTTCCTGTCGTGTGCGCTCCCGCCTCGCCCTCGCGCGCGGGTTCACGGAGGATGGGCCCTGTGCACACCGAAAACCCCGTCCGCCTGCTCGTGGTGGACGACGAGCCGCATATCGCCGACCTGGTGGCCACCGTCGCCCGGTACGAGGGCTGGCAGGCCGTCACCGCCGGATCGGGTGAGGCCGCGCTCGCCAGGGCCGCCGAGTTCGGGCCCGACATCGTCGTGCTCGACCTGATGCTGCCCGGGATAGACGGGTTCACCGTGCTGGACAGGCTTCGCGAGTCCGGGACCGCGGTGCCCGTTGTCTTCCTCACCGCGAAGGACGCGACCGCGGACCGTGTCGCGGGGCTCACCCGCGGCGGCGACGACTACCTCGTCAAACCTTTCTCCGTCGAGGAACTGATGGCGCGGCTGCGCGCCGTTCTTCGGCGCAGTGGCAGCCAGGCCAGGCCTGCCGCCCTGCTGCGGGTCGGTGACCTGACCATGAACGAGGACACCCGCGAGGTCGCCCGTGACGGCGACGCCGCCGAGCTGACGCCGACCGAGTACGAACTGCTGCGCTACCTCATGCGGCGTTCGCCCTCGGTACTGACGAAGGCGCAGATCCTCGACCACGTCTGGGAGTACGACTTCGGCGGCCGGTCCAATGTGGTCGAACTCGTCATCTCGCACCTGCGCCGCAAACTCGACGCCGGCCACGAGCCGCTGATCCACACCGTGCGCGGTGTCGGCTACGTCGTCCGGCAGGCGGCGAGATGAAGATGCTGCGCCGGTGGTACGACGCCTGGCGCCGGTCGAGGCTCGGCACCCGGCTGGCGCTCGGGCTCGGCGTGCTGGCGCTGGTCGTGTTCGCCGTCGTCGGCACCGTGATGGTCGGCATCATGAAGGGCTACCTGAACGACCGGCTCGACGAACAACTCGCCAAGACCCAGATCAGCCAGGTGCCGTCGCTGCGCACCACACACGGCGGGAAACCGCAGCAGGCCTACGGCTGGTTCTCGGCGGTCTTCTCGGTGCAGAACGGCGACGCGCTGCCGCAAGCGGGTGGTTCCCTTCCGCCGGATACGAAGGCGCTCGAAAAGGTCGCCGAAGACGCCACGCGGACCGAGGTGCTGCGCACGGTCTACATCGAGGACAAGGGCACTTACCGCGTCCGGGCCTGCCCGATCGAGCGCGACCGGAACATCGTCCTGGTCAGTGCCGCGCCGCAGGCGGATCTGGACCGGACGGTGAGCCAGCTGGTGATGGTCGAGGTCGTCGCGTTCCTGCTGGCGCTGGCGGTGCTGGTGATCGCGGGACGGCTGGTGCTGCGGCGCGGGCTGCGGCCGCTGAGCGACATGGCCGGGACGGCGCACGACATCGCGTCGCACGACCTGACCACGAACGCCGATCTCCCGGTGCGCGCGCGGGCCAACGGCGGTGGCGCCGAGGTCGAGGAATTGCGGACGGCGTTCAACCTGATGCTGGCGCACCTCGATTCCTCGTTGGCCGCGCGGCGGGAGGCCAACGAACGGCTGCGGCGGTTCATCGCCGACGCCTCACACGAACTGCGCACCCCGCTGACGTCGATCCGTGGCTACGCCGAGCTTTTCCGCTACGCGGCGGCGAACGAACCCGCCGAACGCGAGGCGCATCTGTCGAAGATCCGCGAAGAGACCCAGCGGATGAGCGTGCTCGTCGACGACCTCCTGCTCCTCGCGCGCCTCGACGCGCCGGAAACCGAAGCGCCGCTGCGGCTGGTCGACGTCGACCTCGCCGAGCTGATCACCGACGCGGGGGAGGCCTTCGCCGCCGGCCGCCCGGAGCATCCGCTGACCATCGAGCCGCTACCCGAAGATGTTGTCCTGCAAGCGGATCCGGTGCGTCTGCGACAGGTGCTGGACAACCTGCTCGCCAACGCCGCGGTGCACACGCCGCCCGGAACGGCGGTGACGCTTTCGGCTTCGGTCTCGGGTTCGGATGTCCTCTTGCGGGTGAGTGACGCGGGGCCGGGGATCCCGCCGGAAGCGCGGGAACGGATCTTCGACCGGTTCTTCCGGGTCGACACCGCCCGCACGCGCGGCAACGGCGGGACCGGGCTCGGGCTTTCGGTGGTGCTCTCGCTGGTCTCCGCGCACGGCGGCACGATCGACGTCGCGAGCGCGCCGGGGACGACGACGTTCACCGTGCGGCTGCCGCGGCGACGTCCGTAGCCCTTCATGGCACCTTTCGTCCTGGCTGGGGCTGAAGGGGACTTTCCTCGCATCCGATGCGGGGAAAGCGTCCTTCGCGTGGCGAGGTTGTGGGTGTTCCGCTCCCACGTCACCGCAGCAAGGTGGGCCGACTCAGTACGGCGCCCTCGGTTCGAAGTACATGAGGCCCCCTTCCTTGCGCCCTAGGTACAGGGCTCCGGCAAAGTCGCGCAATTGCCGTTCGGTGTCGCGAAAGCCACTTTCGGGACCTCTGGTGTCGCGAAAGTGGCTTTCGCGACACCAGGGGGCGGCCGCGCTTGACGTCTGAGTCACGTTTCGGTCGGGGGTGACGATTTGGGTTAGGGACCTCGATCAACGGAGGATGGGGGACACTCGACGTCCCCGATCCTCCGTTGATCAAGGTCAACTCGGTCGAGTGGGGAGAATGACACCTTTTTCAGCCAGTAGGCAAAGACAGGTCGGGCAGAAACCGAATCGCCACTCACGACCCGCTTGACCAGCTCTGCGACTCTGCCGGGACCCTGCGCCTAGGTACAAGAAAAGGGGGCCTTCAGGTACTTGGCAAAAGGCGCCTACCCGACCCGCCCCTTCACGTGGTCCGGCACGACCCACTCCGAAACCAGGTCCACCGACGGCTCCGGCTCCCCGAACACGGTCCGCACCGGCAGCACCCCCGCCCACGAGACATCGGCCGCGACCTCGTCCTCGGGATCGTCGGGACCCTCACCGCGCATCTTCACCGACGCCTCGGTGAGGTCCAGTTCCAGCACCGAAACCGACGCGAACTCCTTCGCGTTGACATCGCGCGCGTGCTCCCAGGAGCCGGGCGCGAGGTGGTCGGTCAGCACGCGCAGGCCGTGCGTCTTCCGCTCGCGGTCGGTGACCATGGCCGCCTTGCCCAGGATCACCGCGCTGCGATAGTTCATCGAGTGGTTGTTGACCGAACGCGCGTAGACGATGCCGTCGAGCAGGGTCACCGTGACGCAGACGTCGACGCCGTCGGAGTCGCGGATGCTCTTCGCCCCGGTGGATCCGTGCAGGTAGAGCGTGTTTCCGTCGCGGCCGTAGCCGGTCGGGACGACCAGCGGAACGCCGTCGCGCACGACGCCGAGATGGCAGATCAGGCCTTCGTCGAGTACCGCGTACAGCGCCGAGCGGTCGGTGAGCGCGCGGTTCTTCTTGCGGCCGAGAGTGGTCCGGTCGGTGGGAGAGAGCGGGGTGGACATGCGAGCAGTCTCACCCACGAGAGTGGCCTGTAATAACGTCCAATTCTCCTATGCTTGAGAAGGCCACTTTCTCGGGAGCGTGGAGTACAGCATGTCCGACACCGCTCTGCCCGTCAGTCTCGACCGCGATTCGCTTGTCCCGCTCGCGGTCCAGCTGGCCGACGCGTTGCGCGCCGCCGCCGGTGACGGGCATCTGCGCGGCGGCGACAGGCTGCCCTCGACCAGGGCCCTCGCGCACCGGCTCGGTGTCAGCCGCACGGTGACGTCGGCCGCGTACGAGCAGCTTCACGCGGAGGGCTGGATCGCGGGCCGTCACGGCTCCGGCACCTACGTCACCACGACACCACCGGCGGACAGGCCGTCGAAAGGACTCGCGCCGGGTGTGGCCGCCGCACCGCTCACGCTGGTCGACCTCACCCCTGGCGTTCCGTGGGCCGACGGCATCGAGAAGTCGGCCTGGCGCCGCGCGTGGCGGGCCGCCGCCGACCCGCGTCCGACCTATCGCGAGGACAGAGCCGGGCTGCCCGCCTATCGGGACGCCGTTTCCGAGCACCTGCTGCGCCACCGCGGCCTTTCCGCCGGAACCGTGCTGGCCACCGGCGGGACGACGGCGGCGGTGATCGAACTCGCGGGCGCGGTGCTCTCGCGCGGCGACCGGGTCGCGATCGAGGAGCCGGGCTACCAGCGCGCAGTACAGGCGTTCCGGCGGGCGGGGATGGAGGTCGTCGCCACCGAAGTCGACGAGGAGGGCCTGCGCCCGGACGCCGTCCCGCCCGACGTGCGCGCGGTGTACTGCTCGCCCGCGCACCAGTATCCGCTCGGCAGCCGGATGAGCGCGTCCCGCCGGGTCGAACTGATCGAACTCGCCCGTGCCGAGGGCATGCTGGTGATCGAGGACGATTACGACGGTGAGCTGCGGTTCGACGTCGCGCCGCTGCCGCTGCTGGCCGCGCTCGCCCCCGACGT
Source organism: Amycolatopsis sp. cmx-11-51 (assembly GCF_047608665.1). NCBI lineage: Bacteria > Bacillati > Actinomycetota > Actinomycetes > Pseudonocardiales > Pseudonocardiaceae > Amycolatopsis > Amycolatopsis sp. cmx-11-51. The sequence goes on from NZ_JADNQO010000018.1 coordinate 54,097, forward strand.
CGTCGCGCATCTCGGGACCACGAGCAAGATCCTCACCCCGGCGCTGGGCGCGGGCTGGATGGTCGCGCCGCCACAGATCGCGGCCGCGGTGCTGGAGTACCGCGAAGGGACCGGAACGCGCCCGTCGCCCGCGGGGCAGCGGGTGCTCGCCGAACTGGCGCGCCACGGCGACCTGGGGCGGCACCTGCGGCGGCTCCGGCGGGAACTTTCGGAGCGGCGGTCGCTGGTTTCGGCCGCGCTGACGTCGGCGGGGATCCCGGTGCTCGGCGACGACGCGGGCGCGCATCTGGTCGTCCCTTGTGGATCGGCTCACGAGGAAGCGGCGCGGTTGGCGGCGGCGGAACGCGCCGGGATCCGGCTCGACGGGCTGGCCCGGCACTTCGCCGGGACACCGACGGTGTTCGGGAGCCTCATCGGCTACGCGGGTTGCTCGCGGGAAGCGCTCCATTCCTCGCTCAAACCGTTGCTCGCCGTCCTCGGCGGTTGACCTCCACCTTGCTGGAGGTCATACCTTGCGATCATGAAGGTCATCAGAGTGTCCCGATTCGGCGATCCCAGCGTTCTCGAACAGGTCGAACTGCCCACCCCCGAACCCGCGGAGGGCGAGCTTCGCGTCGCGGTGGCGGCGGCCGGTGTCGGCTGGCTCGACGCCCTCATCCGGCGGGGTGACGGTCCCGCCGTGTTCGGGATCGAGCCGCCGTACGTGCCGGGTGGCGCGGTGGCGGGCACCGTCGAGGCGGTGGGCGCCGGAGTCGACGAGACCTGGCTTGGCAAGTCGGTCGTCTCCAGCGCGGCCGGCGGCTACGGCGGGGGATACGCGGATACGGTCATCGCGTTGCCGGACGACACCTTCCCGATCCCGGCGGGTCTCGATCCCCAGCAGGCGGTCGCCCTGCTCGACGACGGCAGCACCGCGCTGGCGCTGCTGGAGAAGACCCCGGTCCAGGCCGGGGAGCGGATCCTGGTTGCGCCGGGCGTCGGCGGTCTCGGCAGTCTGCTGGTGCAACTCGCGCACGCGGCGGGCGCCACCGTCGTCGCGGCGGTACGCGGTGAGGAAAAGGCGGCCATCGCGAGGAAACTCGGCGCCGAAGCCCTCGACTATTCAGCGAGCGAACGGCTCACCGGCGGCGAGTTCGACGTGGTGTTCGACGGCGTCGGCGGAACCCTCGGCGCGTCGGCCGTCGCGCTGCTCGCCGACGGGGGCCGGTTCTCCGGCTACGGCATGTCCAGTGGCGCGGAGACCGTGATCGGTGCCGAAGACCGGAACCGGCTGACCATTGTGGACATGGCGCAGCTCCCGGAGTTCTGGCCCGAGACGCCGCGGCGTGTGCGGGAAGTGCTGCGGCTGGCGGCCGCCGGGACGCTGACGCCGATCATCGGCCGGACGTATCCGCTGGCGGAGGCGTCCGCCGCGCACCGCGACATCGAGGCGCGGCGGTACGTCGGGAAGGGTTTGCTCCTGCCCTGACCGCGATCAGAAGCGCAGCGGCACCGCGGGGAGGTTGGCGGCGAGAACGTCCGAAATGGTCTGGAGCGGTCCCGTCCCCGCGGAGTCCGGCACGGTGAGCGCCGTGTAGACGGGCCGGTCCACCGCGAACCACGTCGCGGTGCCCTCGCCCTCGACCTGCAGCCACTGGACGCCGTTGATCGTCCGCAGTTGCGAGGTCTGGGTCAGCTCCGGCGGCTTGCCGAGCCCGCACCGCAGGACCACCGGGTCACCGGTGCCCCAGCCGACCGTCGCCTCGGGGGCGGGGTCGGCCAGTTTCCGCCGGACCAGGGTGTTCCCGGACGACGTGAGCTCGTGCGGGAGCGCGCCGACGAGCTTCGCGCATTCCGGGGATCCCGACTGCGGCGCCGGAACCGGGACGAGCGGGAGGGGGCCGTCGGCGGCCGGGGCGACGGAGTCCGCGCCGCGGGTCAGCCCGAAGACGGCCACGCCCGCGACGAGCAGGACCGCCAGGCAGGCGGCCGCGATTAGCAGTGGTTTCGGGGGAGCGCCGGTGTCCGTGTCAGCCACCGGACCACTACACCACCTCTTACAGATTCACCACCGGGCAGGTCAACGTACGGGTGATGCCCTCCACGTTCTGCACCTTGGCGACCACGAGCTGGCCGAGCTGATCGACGCTGTCGGCCGCGGCCTTGACGATGACGTCGTACGGGCCGGTGACATCCTCCGAACTGGTGACACCGGAGATGGTGGAGATCTCCGCGGCGACCGCGGCGGCTTTGCCGACCTCGGTCTGGATGAGGATGTATGCGTGGACCACGGCGCGCCCCTTCGTAAAAGTCGGCTCAAGGTAGGAACGTTGTAGCAACGTATCGCCAGCCCCGGGAAAAACCTAGGGCTTCCGACTATCGGTGATCGACATTTGTCCGGACAAGGGAAAGTGGAGGTGACGGGTGTCACCGAAGGACAGCACGGTCGCCGGGACCGGTGAGTTCCGGCTGATCGAAGCGGTGACGTCCGGCCGGAAACAGCCGGAGACGACACTGCTCGGACCAGGGGACGACGCGGCCGTCGTGGCCACCCCCGATGGCCGGACGGTGGTCTCCACCGACGTCCTCGTGCAGGGTGTTCACTTCCGCCTCGACTGGTCCAGTGCGGAACAGGTGGGGCGCAAGGCGGTCGCGGTGAACCTGACCGACATCGCCGCGATGGGGGCGCGCCCGACGTCCGTCCTGATGGGATTCGCCTGTCCACCGGACACCGAGACGTCGCTCGTCACCGAACTCACGCAGGGCATGTGGGCCGAAGCCGACCGCGCCGGCGTCGGGATCGTCGGCGGCGACATGGTGCGTGCCGATCAGATCGTGATCAGTGTCACCGCCTTGGGTGACCTCGGCGGTCGTGAACCGGTGAAGCGCTCCGGCGCCCGCCCCGGCGACGTCGTCGCGGTCTGCGGACGGCTCGGCTGGGCGGCCGCCGGGCTCGCCGTGCTCGGCCGGGGTTTCCGCTCACCGGTCAGCGTGGTCAACGCGCAGCGCTGCCCCGAACCGGACTACGAGGCGGGCGTCCGCGCGGCCGACGGCGGCGCGACGTCGATGATCGACGTGTCCGATGGGCTCCTGTCCGACCTCGGCCACCTCGCCTCGGCTTCCGGCGTGGGGATCGACGTGCGGACGGCGGATCTCGACGTGTCGAGCAGGCTGACCGAAGTCGGTACCGCGCTCGGCGCCGACCCGCTGAAGTGGGTGCTCACCGGCGGCGAGGACCACGCGTTCGCGGCCACCTTCCCCGCCTTCGCCGACCTGCCGGAGGGCTGGGCCGAGATCGGCGTGGTGACCATGCCCGATTCAGGGGTGACGGTGGACGGAAAGCAGTACGGACACAGCGGCGGCTGGGAGCACTGGCGCTAGGCGCGGGTCAGCGTGCGGCCCACCAGGTCGACTGGGCGGTGAGGGTGACCGGCCGCCTGGCCAGGGAGCCGAGCATCACCGCCCGTCCGACGCCGCGAGAGCGGAAGGCCTGCGGAGTGCCGACCCAGTAATGGCTGCCGAAGCCGTTCTAGACGGCCGTGACGCACGCCCCGGCGACTTCGCCGTCGAGTCGCGCGACGAACACCTCGACCGCCGGATGTCCGAGCAGAGCCGTGGGGAACACCTCACGCGCGCGGTAGGGCTCGAAGCCCGTGATCACCGCGCGTTCGGCCGCCCGCAGGTCCGTCTCCGCGTACCCCCGGACCACCTCCATCGCGGGTTCGGCGGTGAGGTCGGGCTCCTGGATCAGGACACGCAGTCCCGGGCGCTCGTCACCGGCGACGGCGAGGAAACCGCGACGGCGGATCACCTCGTGGCCGCGGGACCGGCCGGTCGCGGCCCGGAACGCGGCGGGGGGTTGCGGGCCTGGCGCAGTGGCGCCCCGGCTTCGGTCGACATGACCGGAACCCCAGGTGCGGAACGGCTTCGGCGACAGTGCCGATCACGCGGCGTCCGTATGGGCCGATCCCGGACGGCACGAGCTTTCCCCGCGGCACGGCTGCTCGCTAATCTCGCGCTCATGGACCTTCGTGTGCTGCCCTATGACCACCCCGACGCGGTGAAGCTGCTGGCCGAAGCCCAGCTCGAGCTGGCCGCCCGGTACGGCAGCGAAGACGCGACGCCGATGGATCCGGCCCAGTTCGCCTCGCCGCGGGGACTGTTCTTGGCCGCGTACCTCGATGACGCCCCGGTCGCGTGCGGCGCCTGGCGGTCGCATGACGGGCCCGACCCCTTGCTGCCCGGCGACGCCGAGATCAAGCGCATGTTCGTGCTGGCCTCGGCACGGGGGCGAGGGATCGCGCGGGCGATCCTCGCCGGCCTGGAGCGGACTGCCACCGAGGCCGGACGGCTGCGCATGGTGCTCGAGACAGGTGACAAGCAGCCGGAGGCCATCGCGCTGTACAGGTCGGCGGGTTACCGGGAGATACCGAGTTTCGGGTACTACAAGGACGAACCGGAGAACATCTGCTTCGGCAAGGCGCTGGTCTAGGAGAACGCAAGCCGGTCTACGCACTGGGCGACCTCGAACCCTCGATCCACCCGGCCGCCTACGTCCACCCCGACGCGACGGTGATCGGCGACGTCCGGATCGCGGCGTTCGCTTCGGTGTGGCCGTAGACGGTGTTGCGGGGCGACCACGGACACATCGAGATCGGCGAGGGCTGCCTGATCGCGTCGGGATCGGTGGTGCCGAACGGAACTGTCGTCGAGGACGGCGGGAATGGTCGTCGACGGGTATGTCGAGCGTGCGGCCCGGTTCCGGGTCGAATTCCGGCGGCTGGACCAGCGTCTTCCCCCTCCAATCACGCGAGATCGCCGTCTAAGCACGCGAGTTCGCTCTCCGATCACGCGAAACCCGTGGAGTAGAGCGCACTCGCTGGTGACCGGCGTCTCAACGCGGGCGGAAGAACCGGCCCCGACCGGCCTGGGTAAGCTCGCTCGCCGTGACCGCACGACCGCTGCAGGACATCGTCGAAGCAGGCTGGGCGCAAGCCCTCGAACCGGTGGCGCCTCAGGTCGCCGCGATGGGAGAGTTCCTCCGCGCGGAGATCGGCGCGGGCCGGACCTACCTCCCGGCCGGGGAACATGTGCTGCGGGCCTTCCAGCAGCCGTTCCACGACGTCCGGGTGCTGATCGTCGGCCAGGACCCGTACCCGACGCCCGGGCACGCCGTCGGGCTGAGCTTCTCGGTGGCGCCGGACACCCGGCCGATCCCGAAGAGCCTGATCAACATCTACAAGGAGTATTGCGAGGACCTCGGGCATCCGTTGCCGTCGAACGGCGACCTGACGCCGTGGGCCGACCAGGGTGTCCTGTTGCTCAACAGGGCGCTGACGGTGCAGCCGGGCAAGTCGAACTCGCACCAGGGCAAGGGCTGGGAGGACGTCACCGAGCAGGCCATCAAGGCCCTCGCGGCGCGGGACGAGCCGATGGTGGCGATCCTGTGGGGCCGCAACGCGCGGAACCTGAAGCCGATGCTGGGGAAGGTGCCGTGCATCGAGTCGGCCCACCCGAGCCCGCTTTCGGCGCACGCCGGGTTCTTCGGCTCGCGTCCCTTCAGCCGGGCGAACCAGCTGCTCGCCGACCAGGGCGCCGGTCCCGTGGACTGGAAGCTCCCCTGACCGACCCCCCGCAAGTAGTCCTCTAGTTGCGGTACTTGCACGCGCAACTACCGCAACCAGAGGACTAAACGGGCATAAAAAATGGCGGGTGCTCCGAAGAGCACCCGCCATTCCCCAAAACCCCGGCTCAGCCGCGAACGACCTTGCCCGCCTTGATGCACGAGGTGCAGGCGTTCAGGCGCTTGCGCTGGGACAGACCGATCTTGGCGTGAACGGTCTGGATGTTCGGGTTCCACCGGCGGTTGGTACGCCGGTGGGAGTGCGAGACCGACTTGCCAAAGCCCGGTCCCTTGCCACAGACGTCGCACACGGCAGCCACGTCGAACTCCTCTGGATATGGGACGAAAGAATGGTGCCCAGCACGCTGGGCAACTCGACCATAGTAACCAGTGGCTCAGAGCCCTCCGGCACCGGGTCGATACCCTCGCTGGAACAGCGAGGAGGTTACGGCGTGCGGGTGCTGGACGTGGCGGCGGTGTCGGCTTGGTCGGCGGCCTGTGTGCACAGCCTGTCGGTGCTGCGGCCGGTGATCGACGGCATCAACGTCTACCCGGTCGCCGACTCCGACACCGGCTCCAACCTGCTGTTCACCATGACCGCGGCCCGCGACGCGCTGGCGGAGGCCGAGCCGAGGACCGCCGCCGAGGCGCTGGCGGTCTTCGCCAGGGGCGCGGTCGCCGCGGCCAAGGGCAACTCCGGCGTGATCATGTCGCAGGTCGTGCGCGGGATCGCCGAGTCGGCGGCGGCCAGGGAGATCGACGGACCTGGGCTCGCGGAGGCGCTCGGGTGCGCGGACAGGGCCGCCACGGGTGCGGTGAGCCGTCCGGTCGCCGGGACCATCCTGACCGTCCTCCACACCGTCGCCGCGACCGTCCGCGACGCGACCGGGTCACTCGAAGAGGTGGCCGCCTCGGCGGCGAGTGTCGCCGCCGAGGCTCTGGAGGAGACCCCCAAACAGCTGCCCGTGCTGGCCGTGGCCGGGGTGGTCGACGCGGGTGCCCGCGGCCTGGTCGCGGTCCTCGACGCCCTTTCCGGCGTGCTCTCCGGCGGCGTCACCGAGCCGGCACACCCGCTCGAGGCGCATCACCACCACACGATCGAGGCACCGACGGCGTGGGAGGTCATGTACCTGCTCGACGGCGTCGAAGAGGAAAGCCTCCCCGCGCTGCGCAAAACCCTCAGCGGGCTCGGCGACAGCGTCACCGTGGCGGGTGACGGCGCGGGAAGCTTCGCCGTCCACGTGCACTGCGCGGACATCGGCGCGGCGCTGGAGGCCGGGATCGAGCTGGGCCGCCCCCGGAAAGTTCGGGTCGAACCGCTGATCACGCCCACGCCGGTCGAGGTCGGCGGCGGTATCGACCGCTCGGTGGTCGCCGTGGTCCACGGCGGGCAGCTGGCCGAACTGCTGCGGGCCGAGGGTGTCGCGGTGCTGTCCGTGCCGCCGGGGGGCTCGCCGACGGTCGAAGAGATGCTGGGCCTGATCAACGAGGCCGCCGGGCACCACGTCACCGTCCTCCCCGGCGGCCAGCGGCTGACGGCGGCCGCCGACGCGGCGGCGGGCCACGCGATGGCCGCGGACCGCGACGTCGTCGTCATCCCGTGCGTCTCCCCCGTTCAGGTGCTGGCCGCGCTGGCCGTGCACGACCCGGACCGCCGCACCAACGACGACGTCGTCGCGATGGCGGAAGCGGCCGCCGCCACCAGGCGTGGTGAGCTGCGGATCGCGCAGGAGGAGTCGCTAACCTGGGTGGGCAGGGCGCAGGCCGGCGACGTCGTCGGCCTCGTGGACGGCGAGGTCGTGCTGATCGAGCCCGCGCCCGCCTCGGAGACGAACCTGGTCGCGGCCGCGGTCAGCGTGCTGAACCGGATGCTGGCCCTCGGCGGCGAGCTGGTCACCGTGCTGACCGGTGTCGACGTGCCGGTCCGGCTGCCCGGCGAGGTCGCCGATCAGCTCCGCCTGGAACATCCCGAGATCGAGTTGACGAGTTACGCCGGCGGCCAGCCCGACGCCGTGCTGCTGATGGGGGTGGAGTGACCGCATGACGAACCTGCGCGCGGACCTGAAGCTGGTCGTGGGCGCGGCGACGGCGAAGGCACTCGCCAAGGGCCTCAAGATCGAGACGGTCAGCGACCTGCTGCGCCACTACCCTCGCCGCTACGCCGAACGCGGCCAGCTCACCGACATCGCCGGGCTTGAACTCGGTGAGCACGCGACCGTGATGGCGCGGATCGAGCGGGTCAACAAGCGCCGGATGAAGGCCCGCAACGGCACGCTGCTCGAAATGGTGATCACCGACGGCAAACGCCGCCTGCAGTGCACCTTTTTCAACCAGGCCTGGCGCGAAAAGGACCTCGTGCCCGGCAAGAACGGACTCTTCGCGGGCAAGGTCACCGCCTTCCGTGACGTCCTGCAGCTGGCGAACCCCGAGTACGAGCTGTTCGAAGCCGACCGGGAAGCCGAGGCGCTGGACGACTTCCTCGCCGAGATCATCCCGGTCTACCCGGCGGCCCAGGGGATCCCGACCTGGGTGATCGCCAAGAGCGTGCGGCAGGTGCTGGACGTGCTGGAGGTCGACGAGGACCCGATGCCGACCGAACTGCTCGCCCGGTACGGCCTGCCGGACCTCGAAAGCGCGCTGCGTGGCATCCACCGCCCGTCGGGCTGGGACGCGCTGAACTCCGCGCGCCGCAGGCTCAAATGGGACGAAGCCATGGCGGTGCAGCTGATCTTCGCGCAGCGACGGCATTCCCTGGTCTCCCGGCCCGCGAAAGCCTGCCCGCACACCGAGGGCGGCATCCTCGACGCCTTCGACAAGCGGCTCCCGTTCGCGCTGACCTCGGGCCAGCAGGAGATCGGCGAGGAGATCTCCCGGGATCTGTCCACCGAGCACCCGATGAACCGGCTGCTGCAGGGCGAGGTCGGTTCCGGCAAGACCGTGGTGGCGCTGCGCGCGATGTTGCAGGTAGTCGATTCCGGGCGGCAGGCGGCGATGCTGGCGCCCACCGAGGTCCTCGCCGCGCAGCACGCGAGGTCGTTGCGCGAGATGCTCGGCGACCTCGGGCAGGCCGGTGAACTCGGCGGCGCGGACAACGCGACCCGGGTGACCCTGCTGACCGGTTCGATGGGTGCCAAGGAACGCAAGAAGGCGTTGCTGGAGACGGTCAGCGGCGAGGCCGGGATCATCGTCGGCACCCACGCGCTGATCCAGGACACGGTGTCCTTCGCCGACCTCGGCCTGGCCGTGGTCGACGAACAGCACCGCTTCGGGGTGGAGCAGCGGGACGCGCTGCGCTCCCGCGGCTCCGACGAGACCAGCCCGCACGTGCTCGTCATGACGGCGACGCCCATCCCGCGTACGGTCGCGATGACCGTCTACGGCGACCTGGAGATCTCCGCCCTGCGCGTGATGCCGGTCGGCCGGTCGCCGATCGCGACCTCGGTCGTGCCGGTCGCGGAGCGGCCCGCGTGGCTGGACAGGGCGTGGCAGCGGGTCCGCGAGGAATGCGGCAAGGGGCACCAGGCCTACATCGTCTGCCCGCGCATCGGCGACGAACCGGCGTCGGACAAGGGCGACAAGCGGCCGGCGCTCGCGGTACTCGAGGTGGCACCCGAGCTGGCCGAAGGACCGTTGAAGGGGTTGAAGATCGGGGTCCTGCACGGCCGGATGCACGCCGACGACAAGGACGCCGTGATGCGGGCGTTCGCCAAGGGTGACCTGGACGTGCTCGTCGCGACCACGGTGATCGAGGTCGGTGTGAACGTGCCGAACGCGACCGCGATGGTGATCATGGACGCCGACCGGTTCGGCATCAGCCAGCTGCACCAGCTGCGTGGCCGGGTCGGCCGGGGCAGTGTGCCGGGGCTGTGCCTGCTGGTCACCGAGACCCTGGACGGGACGACCACTCGCGAGCGGCTCGCCGCCGTCGAGTCCACGACGGACGGTTTCGAACTGTCCAGAATGGACCTGGAACTGCGCCGCGAGGGCGACATCCTCGGTGCCGCGCAGTCGGGCAAGAAGTCGACCCTGAAACTGCTGTCGCTCCTGCAGGACGAGGACGTCATCGCCGAGGCGAGGGCTCGCGCGTTGGAAATCGTCGAGAAGGATCCGGCTTTGGGGAATTACCTGGGGCTCGCGCATATGATCGCCGACGTCGTCGATGAAGATCGTGTGGAGTATCTGGAAAAAAGCTGACGTGAACATCTCTGCCCGATCGGACCTTGTAGCCGGACGGGCCAAGGGCTTTCCTTGTTCTGCACAGCCTCGTTCTGTGCGCGCGAGGGAGGCTGGGGATGACGTCAGCGGTGCGGGTTCAGCTCGGTGAGGACGGGGCCGACGCCGAGCGGGTCGATCAGCTCGCCGGGTACCTCCGAAGCGAACTGATCGATCGCGGGGTCGCCGAGGTCAAGGCGCTGCCCGCCGGTCCGGCGCCGCTCGGCTCGCGCGCCTTCGATGTCGCGACGGTGGGCGGACTGCTGGTCACGCTGGGACAGTCCGCCGAGGGTCTGCGCTCGGTCGTCACGGCCGTGCGGGAATGGCTTTCGCGCGGCGGCCGGGTCAAACGCACGGTCCGGCTGGAGATCGACGGCGACGTGCTGGAGCTGTCCGAAGCGAGCCTCACCGACCAGGACAAGCTTGTCGACCTCTTCGTGAGCAGGCATTCGGCGTCATGACCGGCGAGCGGCGGGCCTTGATCATCGCCAACGGGGAGTACGACAACCCCGGGCTGAGCGCGCTTCGGTCCCCGGCGGCCGACGCCGAAGCGCTCGCCGAGGTCCTCGCCGACCGCGACATCAGCGAGTTCGACGTCCAGGTGGTGCGCGACGAGACCGCGCACGTGATCGCGAGCCGGGTCGAGGACCTGTTCGCCGACAGCGCGCCGGACGACGTCCTGCTGGTGCATTTCTCTTGTCACGGCTTGAAAAGCGAGTCCGGTGAGCTGTTCTTCGCCGCGCGCAACACCCGGCCGGAGCGGCTGGCGTCGAGTGCCGTTCCCGCCGACTTCGTCCAGCGCTGTATGCGGATGAGCCGGTCACGGAGCATCGTTCTCCTGCTGGATTGCTGCTACGGCGGCGCATTCAGCCAAGGGGTCGCGGTACGCGCCTCCGGTGAGGCCAACGTGCTCGACGCGTTCCCCGGCGGCGGTTTCGGCGGCCGTGGCCGTGCGGTGATCACCGCGTCGAACTCCATCGAGTACGCCTTCGAGGGTGATCACCTCGCCGACGACCACGTCCGGCCGTCGGTGTTCACCTCGGCACTGGTCGACGGTCTCCGGACGGGCGACGCGGACCGTGACGAAGACGGCTGGATCGCGCTCGGCGAGCTCTACGACTACCTGTTCGACAGTGTCCGCGAGCGGAACCCGAACCAGACGCCCAGCCGCGACATCGAGATGCAGGGCGAGCTGTATCTGGCCAGGAGCAGGCGCCGCCGGATCAAACCGGCCCCGGTCCCCGCCGATCTGCGCGCGGCGAGCGAGGATCCGAACATGTTCACCCGCCTCGGCGCGGTGACGGAACTCCAGCGGCGGCTGGCGAGCGACAACCTCTCCGTCGCCATCGGAGCCCACGAAGTCCTCACCACGATGGCGCAGACCGACATCCAGCACCTCGCCGAGGCCGCCGATCTCGCCCGCCGGGAAGCACGGGTGCGCGCCGAGTCCGACGTGGTGCGCTTCGGTGAAGTCGTCCGAGGATCGCGTCCGGTGGCGAGGATCCGGCTGGAGGGACCGCCGATCGCGCGGGCCTGCCGGTTCGCGCCGTCGCATGCCTGGCTGCAGGTGACCGAAGTCGCCGGCGGAGCCGACATTTCACTGGATCTACTGGAGATCGGGGCGTTCGACGGGCAAATCACCGTGACCGGGCCGACCGGGGAACTGGTGGTGCGGGTCGAGGGGCAGCTCGTCCAGGAACCGGCGACGCGTCCGGCACCCGCGCCGGAACCTGAACCAGCGCCGGTTCCCGTTCTCCCGCCGCCGCCCGAACCCGTGCGGCAGGCCGGATCCGTGGTTCCACGGGCCAAGGCCGATCCGTTCACCCGCGTGGCAGGCGGGTTCGCGATCGTGGCCGCGATCTACCTGGTGGTCATCGCGTCCACACTCGGTGGCAGCATGGAGGATTTCTTCGAGGACGGTGGCTGGACCGTGATCCCGCTCGTCGTGCTCGCTCTCGGTGTGGCGGTCGCGATGCTCGCCCCGAAGACGCGCCGGATGATCGGTCCGGGATCGCTGTGCGGGCTGGCGCTGCTCACGGCGACCCCGTCCGGCTCGGCCGTCTTCGTGCTCGCCGACGGGTGCCTGCTCATCGCCGCCATCTGCGCCTTGGTCGCGCTGCGGCGTGACCGGAGTTTCCGGCTCGGACTGGGCAAACCTCGTGACAATTTCGCCGTGACCGCCATCGTTCTCGCCGTCGTCACCATGGCCGGGCTGGCGATCCAGGCGGGCGAGCTGATCGGCTACTCGTCGAGTCGCGCCGACGAGGCCGCGAGCTACCTCATGGTCTCGGTGGTTCTCCTGCTCGGGACGGTGCTCGGCGCGCTTCTGCGGCCGGCGGCGTTCGGGACCGCCTTCCTCGGCGGTGTTGCCGGGGGCGGCCTCGTCATGGTGTGCGTGCTGTCCTACGCGCTCCCGAGCAGTTCGTCCGTGACCGGTGCGGGCTGGTGGATCGCACTGGGGGCGGTGCTGGCGCTCGCCGTCGTCACCGGCTTCGCCGCGTTCAGAAAGCCGGCGAAGGCCTAACGGGATCGCGGTCCGTGAAGGACTCCTTGAGGGACCCAGAGTCCCTCAAGGAGTCCTTCACGGACCCGGCACAAAAGCGCCTTCCCGCGCCGCCACCGCCACCGCCCGTGCCGTGACCCGGGCGTCCGCCACCGTGACACCCTCCCGCGACAAGAACAGCCGGTAGAACAGCGGTCCGCACACCGCCCGGATCATCTCGTCGCCATCCGTGCCGGGAGGGACCTCGCCCCGCGCGACGGCCCGCTCCGCGATCGGCGCCATCCGCACATGCCGGTCCTGATAGAAATCGTGGAGTGCCTCGGCCGCCTGCGGCGACTGGAAGGCCGCCAGTACCGACGCCGTCGGCAGTTCCTTCAGCGCCGGCTCGGTGAAGTATCGCACCACCTCGGCCGCCACCCCGTACAGATCGTCCTCGAGAGATCCGGTGTCGGGCGCCTTCCAGTCATCCTCCGCGCCCATCTGCAGCGCGGCGGCGACGAGGCCGTCCGATGACGTCCACCGCCGGTACACCGTCGTCTTGTGCACGCCGGACCGCTCGGCGACCGCGTCCACGGTCAGTTCGCTGAAGCCGCGTTCGGCCAGCAGTTCGAGGGTGGCGTGCAGAACGGCCTGGCGCGTGCGTTCGGTCCGGCCACCGGGCCGCTGGGTACCGGAGGTTGCCAATTGCTACTCCTGTTGCGTTAGTGTGGCCAGTATGTCAGACCCAGCGAAGATCGCCGAAATCATCGGGGACGCGAAGATCGTCGCCATCGGTGAGAACAACCACCACCTCCACGAGTTCGGGGACCTGCGCAATCGTTTGCTCCGCCACCTCGTCGAGCATCGCGGTTTCCGCGTGGTCGGTTTCGAATCCGGTTTCGCCGAGGGGAAGCTCGTCGACGAGTGGCTGAACGGCGCTCCTGGAGACGTCACCGACATCGGCCGCGACGGCTTCACCTTCTCGCTCGGCGAGTCGCCCGAGGCGCACGAAATGCTGACCTGGCTTCGCGAACGCGGCGACGTCCGGTACTTCGGCCTCGACGTGCCGAGTTCCGCGGGCTCGCCCGTGCCATCGCTGGCAGCCGTCCGCGCCTATCTGTCCACTGTGGACGAGCCTGCCGTGAGCCTTGTCGACGCGGCGATCGAGACGACAGCGGGTTACGCGTCGGTCAGCAGCGCGGAATCCCCGGCCAAGTACGCCGCACTCGACGCGGTCGCGAAAGACAGGGCCACCGCGGCGCTCACCAGGCTCAAGGCGCATCTCACCTCGTTGCGCCCGGTGTACGGGAACACCGATGCGCAAGCCGTCGCGGAGCACCACGCCGAAGGCGCACTGCGCGTCGACACCTACCTCGCCGAGGTGGCCGCGATGATGTCCGGCGACGCACCCGCCCTGCAGAGCGGTTCGCGCGACACGTACCTTGCCGAAACCGTGCGACTGATCAGGCGGCTGCACGGCGACGACACGAAGATCGTCGTGATGCTCCACAACGGACACTTGCAGCGTGTGCCGTTCTCGCCGTTCCCCGGACTCACCTCACCCTCGGCCGGAACACACCTCGCGGCCGAGTTCGGCGACGACTACTTCGCGCTGGCGCTCACCGCGGTCGAAGGTGAGACCACCGGCCTCAAGCCGGATCCGGCCGCTCGGCTCGGTTTCACCGTGTACCGCCAGGAACTCGACGCACCCGCCGACGGCAGCGTCGAAGCCGAGGGGCCTGGGCTGATGGACCTCCGCGCGCGACGCGGAACCGAGGGACCCCAGAGCATCCGTCACGCGCATATGTTCAACCCCGTCGATGTCGTCAACGCCTTCGACGCATTGGTCTGCTTCCCGGAATCGACGGTCAGTGGACACCTCACCTCCGACCAGCCCCAACCGATCGGGTGACGACCGGAGGTTGAGGTTGCCACCCGCGAGTGACAGGCGTAGGCCCGAGGCATGATCATTCGACTGGTACGGGTCATGGCCGCGCTGCCCCTCGTGGTGCTTCTGGCGCAGCCCGCCTCCGCGACGGAAGTCCAGCAGAACCCGCCGAACTGGGGGCTGGACCGGATCGACCAGCGAACGGGCCTGGATCAGCTCTATCACTACGAGACCGACGCCAAGGACGTCACCGTCTACGTGATCGACAGCGGCGTCGACGCGGCGCATCCGGACTTCGTCGGACGGGTGAAGCCCGGTAAGGACTTCCTCGACGGCGGCACGGACACCTCCGACACCAACGGCCACGGCACCTACCTGGCGGGCGTCGCCGCGTCGAGGACGTTCGGCGTCGCGAAGGGCGCGCAGATCGTCCCGGTCCGGGTGGTCGACGCGCAGGGTGGCGGGTCGATGAACAAGATCATCGCGGGTATCGACTGGGTGACGCAGAACGCACGGCAGCCCGCGGTCGCCGTCCTCGGCATCGGCGGCGCGCCCAACGACCGGCTCGACGCCGCCGTCCGCGCGCTCGCGGCGGTCGTCCCGGTCGCCCTTCCGGCGGGCGGCGAGGCCACCGACGCGGGGCAGTTCTCACCCGCCAGGGTGGCCGAGGCGCTCACCGTCGGCTCGACCGACGCGAGTGACCGGATCGACCCGACATCGAATCAGGGCCAGGTCGTCGACCTGTTCGCTCCCGGCGTGGACGTGCCGGGACCCAACGTCGGCGGCAGCGGCGGCAGGCTGCTCAGCGGGACCTCGTCGGCCGCCGCGCACGTCGCCGGGGTGGCCGCGCTGTACCGCGCCCTGCACCCCGCGGTCTCGGCGACGGACGTCACGAAGGTGCTCGTGGACCTCGCTTCGGCCGACGTGCTGACCGGTGTCCACGCGGGCACGGCGAACCGGTTGCTCCAGAGTCCTGGCGCGCAACTCGGGCGGGGATGACGTCCATCACCTGGGCAACAACTCCCGCCGTCCGAGACCGAGCAGGTAACGTGCCCCACCTACCGATCCGAAGATGGGAAGGACCGGCATGTTCCGCAAGGTACTGGTCGCCAACCGGGGTGAGATCGCCATCCGCGCGTTCCGCGCCGGATTCGAGCTCGGCGCGGGCACGGTGGCTGTGTTCCCGCACGAAGACCGCAATTCGCTCCACCGGCTGAAGGCCGACGAGGCCTATGAGATCGGCGAACCCGGTCATCCGGTGCGGGCCTATCTGTCGGTCGAGGAGATCGTGGCGGCCGCCAAGAAGGCGGGCGCGGACGCCGTCTACCCCGGCTACGGCTTCCTCTCCGAGAACCCGGACCTCGCGCGCGCGTGCGAGGAAGAGGGCATCACCTTCGTCGGGCCGAGCGCGGACATCCTCGAGCTGACCGGGAACAAGGCCCGCGCGGTCAAGGCCGCTCGCGAGGCCGGGGTTCCGGTGCTGGGCTCCTCCGAGCCGTCCTCCGACATCGACGCGCTGATCGCCGCGGCCGAGAAGATCGGCTTCCCGGTCTTCGTGAAGGCCGTCGCCGGCGGTGGCGGACGCGGGATGCGCCGCGTCGGTGACCCGGCGGTGCTGCGCGAGTCCATCGAGGCCGCCGCGCGCGAGGCCGAGTCGGCCTTCGGCGACCCGACGGTGTTCATCGAGAAGGCCGTCGTCGAGCCCCGCCACATCGAGGTCCAGATCCTCGCCGACGGCGAGGGCAACGTGATCCACCTCTTCGAGCGCGACTGCTCGGTCCAGCGACGGCACCAGAAGGTCATCGAGCTGGCCCCGGCGCCGAACCTGCCGTCCGAACTGCGGGATCAGATCTGCGCCGACGCGGTGAAGTTCGCCCGCCAGATCGGCTACCGCAACGCCGGCACCGTCGAGTTCCTGCTCGACAAGGACGGCAACCACGTCTTCATCGAGATGAACCCGCGGATCCAGGTCGAGCACACGGTGACCGAGGAGGTCACCGATGTCGACCTCGTCCAGTCGCAGCTGCGTATCGCCTCCGGCGAGACACTCGACGACCTCGGGCTCTCGCAGGACAAGGTGTACCTGCGCGGCGCCGCCCTGCAGTGCCGCATCACCACCGAGGATCCCGCCAACGGTTTCCGCCCGGACACCGGGATGATCAGCGCGTACCGCTCGCCCGGCGGCTCCGGTATCCGCCTCGACGGCGGGACCGCGTTCTCCGGCACCGAGATCAGCGCGCACTTCGACTCGCTGCTGGTGAAGCTCACCTGCCGTGGCCGTGACTTCCAGACCGCCGTCGGCCGCGCCCGCCGTGCCGTCGCCGAGTTCCGGATCCGCGGGGTGGCCACGAACATCCCGTTCCTGCAGGCCGTCCTCGACGACCCGGACTTCCGCGAAGGCCGCGTCACGACCTCGTTCATCGAGGAGCGCCCGCATCTGCTCACCGCGCGCCACTCGGCCGACCGTGGGACGCGGCTGCTGACCTACCTCGCCGACACGACGGTCAACAAGCCGCACGGCGAGCGTCCGCGCACCCTCGAACCGCAGGTCAAGCTGCCGAAGCTGCCCAAGGACCTCGAACCGGCGCCCGGCTCGAAGCAGAAGCTCACCGAACTCGGCCCGGACGGCTTCGCCCGCTGGCTGCGGGAGTCGCCGACCATCGGTGTCACCGACACCACCTTCCGTGACGCGCACCAGTCGCTGCTCGCCACCCGCGTGCGGACGAAGGACCTGCTCGCCGTCGCGCCGGTCGTCGCGCGGACCACGCCGCAGCTGCTTTCGCTGGAGTGCTGGGGCGGCGCGACCTACGACGTCGCCCTTCGCTTCCTGGCGGAAGACCCGTGGGAGCGGCTGGCGAAGCTGCGGGAAGCGGTGCCGAACATCTGCCTGCAGATGCTGCTGCGAGGCCGCAACACCGTCGGCTACACGCCGTACCCCACCGAGGTGACCCACGCCTTCGTCGAGGAGGCGACGGCGACCGGTATCGACATCTTCCGGATCTTCGACGCGCTCAACGACGTGGAGCAGATGCGCCCGGCGATCGAAGCCGTCCGCGAGACCGGTTCCGCGGTCGCCGAGGTGGCGCTCTGCTACACCTCGGACCTTTCGGATCCGGCCGAGAAGCTGTACACCTTGGACTACTACCTCAAGCTGGCGGAGCAGATCGTCGGCGCGGGGGCGCACGTCCTGGCCATCAAGGATATGGCGGGCCTGCTGCGGGCACCGGCGGCGGCACGACTGGTTTCCGCGCTGCGCAAGGAGTTCGACCTCCCGGTGCACATCCACACGCACGACACGGCCGGTGGGCAGCTGGCCACCTACCTCGCCGCGATCCAGGCGGGGGCGGACGCCGTCGACGGCGCCGTCGCCTCCATGGCGGGCACGACCTCGCAGCCGTCGCTGTCGGCACTGGTCGCCGCCACCGACCACTCGGACCGGCCGACCGGGCTGGACCTGCAGGCCATCGGTGACTTGGAGCCGTACTGGGAGAGCGTGCGCAAGATCTACGCGCCGTTCGAGGCCGGTCTCGCGTCGCCGACCGGGCGCGTGTACCACCACGAGATCCCGGGCGGGCAGCTGTCGAACCTGCGCACGCAGGCGATCGCGCTCGGCCTCGGCGAGCGGTTCGAGGACATCGAGGCGATGTACGCGGCCGCGGACCGGATCCTCGGACATCTGGTGAAGGTCACGCCTTCGTCCAAAGTGGTCGGTGACCTCGCGCTGCACCTCGTCGGCGCCGGCGTTTCGCCGGAGGACTTCGAGGCGGAGCCCAACAAGTTCGACATCCCCGACTCGGTGATCGGCTTCCTGCGCGGTGAGCTGGGCGACCCGCCCGGTGGCTGGCCGGAGCCGTTCCGCACCAAGGCCCTCGAAGGCCGCGCGAAGCCGAAGCCGGTGCAGGAACTGTCCGAAGAGGACCGCCAGGGGCTGGCCGAGAACCGGCGTTCGACGCTGAACCGGCTGCTGTTCCCCGGGCCCACGAAGGACTTCGAGGCGCACCGCGAGCAGTATGGTGACACTTCGGTCTTGCCGTCGAAGGACTTCTTCTACGGGCTGCGCCCTGGCGAGGAGTACTCGGTCGACCTGGAGCAGGGTGTCCGGCTGCTGATCGAGCTGGAGGCCATCGGCGAGGCCGACGAGCGCGGTCTGCGCACGGTGATGTCCACCCTCAACGGCCAGTTGCGCCCGATCCAGGTCCGCGACACCTCGATCGCGTCGGACATCCCGGCGACGGAGAAGGCCGACAAGTCCGATCCGAAGCAGGTCGCCGCGCCGTTCGCGGGCGTGGTCACACTGCAGGTGTCCGAGGGCGACGAGGTCGAGGCGGGTGCGACGGTCGCGACCATCGAGGCGATGAAGATGGAGGCCTCGATCACCGCTTCCACGGGCGGCAAGGTGTCGCGGCGCGCGATCAACGCCGTCCAGCAGGTCGAAGGCGGAGACCTGCTGCTGGTCCTGGAGTGACGTGAGCCGAAGGGGCCCTTCACCGCATGCGATGCGGTGAAGGGCCCCTTCGTCGCGTCTTACGAGGGGAAAGTCCCCTTCAGCTCAGCCGAACAGGCCGCGGATGTCGTCGGCGTCGAGTGAGCCACCGAACGCGTTGCCGTCGTCCATCACACCGGCGAACAGCTCGGCCTTCTTCTCCTTGAGCGCCATCACCTTTTCTTCGATGGTGTCCTTGGCGATGAGGCGATAGACCATCACGTTGCGGGTCTGCCCGATGCGATGCGTCCGGTCCACGGCCTGTGCTTCGGTCGCCGGGTTCCACCACGGGTCGAGCAGGAAACAGTAGTCCGCCTCGGTCAGGTTCAGCCCGACCCCGCCCGCTTTGAGACTGATCAGGAACACCGGCGCCGTTCCCTCTTTGAATCTCTTGAGCACCGACGCCCGGTTCCGCGTCTTCCCGTCGAGATAGCAGTATTCGACACCTTCGGCGTCCAGCCGGGTGCGAACGATGTCGAGGAACCCGGTGAACTGACTGAACACCAGCGCCCGATGCCCCCCGGCCACGACGTCGCCGAGTTGTTCGAGGAGGGCGTCGACCTTGGCACTGGCGAGATTCCGGTGCTTCTCGTCCACCAGCCCGGCGTGCAGGCTCAGCCGCCGAAGCAGAGTCAAGGAGCGGAGGATGGTGAACCGGTTCCGGTTGAGGTCGTCGATCAGGCCGAGCACCTTCTGCCGTTCCCGTTGCAAATGCGTTTGATAGATCTTGCGGTGCCGCGGCGGCAGCTCGACTTCGAGGATCTGCTCCTGTTTCGCGGGCAGATCGGTGAGCACCTGTTCCTTGGTGCGACGGGTGATCAGCGGTTTGATCCGCCGTCGCAGCTGGGCGAGCAGGTCGGTGTCGCCGTCCCTCTCGATCGGGCGCGCGTAGAACTCGGCGAACCGCGTGGGGTGGGGGAACAGGCCCGGCGCGGTGATCGACAGCAGCGACCACAGTTCCATCAGGCTGTTCTCCATCGGGGTGCCGGTGATCGCGAGCTTGACCGGTGCCGGCAGCCTTCGCGCGCATTGGTAGATCCGCGAGTGGTGGTTCTTGGCGAACTGCGCTTCGTCCATGATCAGCCCCGACCAGGACAGTGCGGCGTAATCGTCGAAGTCGAGCCGGAACAAGGTATGTGAGGTGACGACGAGGTCCGCGCCCTCGGCGATCTCGTCGAGGGCCGTACCCCGGCGTCGCGCGGTGTCCGAGATCGCCACCACGTTCAGTCCAGGGGAGAACCGCGCCGATTCGGCAGCCCAATTCGACACGACGCTGGTCGGCGCGATGATCAGGAACGGTGGGAGATCGGGGTCCTGCTGCTTGGCGTGGCAGATCAGCGCCAGCGACTGCAGTGTCTTGCCGAGCCCCATGTCGTCCGCGAGGATGCCGCCGAGCTGAAACCTCCACAGGAAAGTCAGCCAGCGGAACCCATCGAGCTGGTACGGGCGCAGGGTCGCGTCGAGTGTGTCCGGCGGTTCGACGACGTCGACGGTGTCGACCGAGCGCAGCGCGTCGAGCTGGCGCTGCCACTGCTTCGCCTGGCGGCCGACGACGCCGAGCGCGGCCAGTTCGTCCCAGAGACCGACCTGGTACCGGCTGATCCGCAGCGGGTCGCCAGGCGAGTCCTGCAAGGCGCGCGCTTCTTCGATCAGGGTGCGCAAGGTCCGCAGTTCGGCCTTCTCCAGGGAGAAGTAGGCGCCGTCCGGCAGCAACAGATGGGGATGCCCCGCGGCCAGAGCCAGGAACACCTCGGTGAACGGGACCTCGCGGCCCTCGGCGGTGATCGTGATGCCGAGGTCGAACCAGTCTGTCTCGCCGTGGATCTCTTCGGTGGACACGCCGATCGACAGCGTGTCGCTCACCTCGCGGTAGTCGGCGGGGTCGCCGCTGATCTCGACGTCGATTTCCGGCCGGTCCGCGAGCAGCGGCAGCGATTCCGTGGTGAAGTGGAGGGTTTCGTTGCCACGCAAAGTTTTCGGCTGGTTCGAGATTAAGGCGAGGTCGAGCCCGGCCAGGATTTCGGTTTCCTTGGCGAGGTCGCGGTACCCGCTGTCCGATTGTTCCGCCTGGTTCAACGGGACGTGCAGCAGGGAGTCCCCGACCGTGTAGGTCCACTCCCAGCTGAGGTCGACCGAGTGCCCCGACCCGTAGGCGGCGTTCAGCCTCAGTTTCGGATCGGAGATCACCGGAGGGACGAACGACTCGTCGGAGGAGATCATCGGCGCGATATGACGCAGCCGCGGGTAGTAGCTTTCGCGGAACCTGGTCACCTGCTTTGCTGGAATCGCGATCCGCTCGTTGGCGAGCACCAGCTGCTGAAGTGCCTGAGGGGCGGGCGTGGCGAGCCGTGCCAGCCGAAGCGGACGGCGGGTGGGATCGGGTTCCGCCTCGGCGTCCGCGCGTTCGTTGTACAGCAGCCCATGGCCTTCGGTTCCGAAGAAACCGAGCGGAACGGCGTCGACCGGGTATCCGCCGACGGTGAGGGCAGGCGTGATGGAGAGTGACCCGGACGCCGTGGCCTGGATGGCGTCCAACGAGTACTCGGCGCCCTCGGCGAGGACGACGTCGCCAAGGTGTTTGTGCGAGTGGATCAGGCGTAACCCGGCAGCCCGTGCCTCCTCCAGGATCGGCCAGAGCCGCCCGCTCTGGAACGAGCACAGGTCGATCGTTTTGGCTTGATAGGACTGATAGCCGTAGCCTCCGGCCTGATACAGGGCGTACAGCTCGTTGAGTATGCGCACGTGCGTGGGGTCGAGGCCTTGATAGCCGAGGTAACCGACGGAGTGCCAGGCCAGGTTGCCACTGACCCAGCCCTTTTTCTTACCCGGCTGCATCAGCTTGGCGAAAAGCCGCGCCGGCGTGTGCCCCTGCCTGCCGCGCTGGTTCCGCGAGCCGGGAACGACGGTCAGCTCGAGTGCCACCGG
Organism: Amycolatopsis sp. cmx-11-51; assembly: GCF_047608665.1. NCBI lineage: Bacteria > Bacillati > Actinomycetota > Actinomycetes > Pseudonocardiales > Pseudonocardiaceae > Amycolatopsis > Amycolatopsis sp. cmx-11-51. Next base: position 75,689 of record NZ_JADNQO010000018.1, read on the forward strand.
TATGGTGCCGGACGCGGTCTTCGGTTCCGTGCCGAGCAGCGGCCGCAGCACCGACTCCCAGGCGGGGACCTTCGGCTTGGCTTCTCGAACCGGGCGGGAGCCGATCGCGGTCAGGACCAGGGCCGCGACGTGTTTGCAGTTGTAGCCGACCGGGCAGGTGCAGCTACCCGCCTCGAAGGTCTCGCGTCGGTCGCCGAAGTCCGCCATGGTCTCGTAGACCGCGCCCCTGCCGCTTACTTGCCCGGTGAGGACGCCGAGCTTCGAATCCCAGGCCATGGTGAGCACGTGGCCGTTTCGCGCGTAGGCGCGGCCCCTGGCGTAGGAGGTCCTCCCGACGACCCGCTCGACGTCTGAGGGCTGACCATCGAAAACCACCCGCTGCATCACGGCAAGATATCGGCCGCCGTTCGCCTGCCCCGCCCGACCCGCCGGTGGGGATCCGGCTCAGTGATACAAGAGGTTTCTGTGGCTCCTGGGGCGCACTACTGTGTCGCGGGTGCTGATCAACGCCGTACCCCAGTTTCAGGGCGCGCTGACCGAGCGTGCGCCGGAGTTGCCCGAAGGCTGCGTCGCGCTCGCCGAGCTGGCGGGCCACGTCCTTGGCGTGCCGGTGCACCACATCCGGCAGAACCGCGAGACCTCGCCGGTCGTCGACGGCGTCGCCAACCGTGCCGTCCTCATCGGAGCGAACCGGGTGGCGCAGCTCGCCGCGCTGGAGGCGCCGGGCGGGCCGGTGCTCACCATCGGCGGTGACTGCGGTGTCGAACTCGTCCCGATCGGGGTCGCGCGCTATCGCTTCGGCCCTGGTCTCGGCGTCGCCTGGTTCGACGCGCACGCGGATCTCAACACCGCGGCGACGTCGCCGTCGGGCGCGTTCCACGGCATGGTGCTGCGTTCGCTGCTCGGCGAGGGTGATCCGGACTTCGCCGCGAACCCGCCGGTCGAACCAGGTCGTGTCGTCCTCGCCGGGACGCGGGTCTTCGACGAGGCAGAGCAGGCCGTGGTCGACCGGGGCCTGGTGGTCGAGTCCGCCGACACCGCCGCCGGACTGGTCGGCGCGGACAAGGTGTACGTCCACCTCGACCTCGACGTGCTCGACCCGGGGGAGTTCGACGGCCTGAACTACCCGGAGCCCGGTGGCTTGACGATCGAGCGTCTGGTGGCGATGCTTCGCGGGCTGAGCGGCTTCGAAGTCGTAGGCGCCGGGATCACCGAATGCGCGGGCACCGAGGTACGCGTGCTCGAGCCCGTGCTCGAAGCCCTCGGGGATTTGCTCACTGGAAAGCAGTGACGCTCCGTCACGGCTGACTCCGCTTCGGCCGTTCGTACGTATCGCGCGAGGCGTTTGCCGGGCACTTGTCATCAAAATTCAGGGATGACCCGTGAATTTGTCACGATGGTGACAAGAAATCGGTTTCTTCTGCGGAAGGTGACACATTTACGAGCTAGTGCGCGATGTGTTCGTTGTCACCTCACGACGATTGTGCGGTGCGCGGACGCTGGGCGGAGCAAAGGAGCTGCGATGTCGTTGGAGCGCGGAATCGAACACACTCCGTCTCCGGCTGCGCTGCCGCGCAAACTCGCCGACATCCTGAGGCCGGAACTGGGCAGTCTCGCCAACGAGATCGTCGACGAGATCCGGGCGACCATCCCCGCGTACGCGCGTCCGCTCGACGGGCCGTACGGCAAGTCGATCCGCGCGGGTGTCGAGTACGCGATCACGCTGTTCGTCGCCCAGATCGCGGAGCCCACCGTCTCGAAGGAACAGTCCCACGAGGTCCACCATCGGCTCGGGCAGAACGAGATGCGGGAAGGCCGCAGCCTCGACACCCTGCAGTCCGCCTATCGCGTCGGCGCACGCGTCTCGTGGCGGCGCATGATGCGCGTCGGCCGCCGCAGCGGGCTTTCGTCCGCCGTGATGTCGCAACTGGCCGACACGATGCTCGCGTTCATGGACGAACTCGCGTCCGTCGCGCTCGACGGGTATCTCGAGGCGAAGGCGCGTACGGCGGGCGCGTTGGACACCTGGCGCCGGAAACTGCTGCACCTGGTGCTGGAAACCCCGCCCGCGCCGACGAAGGCGATCGCGGAACTCGCGCAGCTGACCGGCTGGACGGTGCCCGAGCGCGCGACCCCGGTCGTGCTGCACCCGGTCAACGACACCGTCAGACCTCGGCGGCACAACGTGGTCGATTCGGACGTCCTCGCCGAACTCGACTGTGCCGAACCGCGTCTGCTCGTACCCGGCGAGATCTCCGCCGCGCGCCTGACCACCCTGCAGGCCGCGCTGCCGGACTACCGGCTGTCGATCGGCCCGTGCCGTCCACTCGACTCCGTCGCCGACGCGCTGCGCTGGGCGCGCGACGCCCTGCACCTTTCCGAACGCGGGATCATCCCGGCACGCCGGGTGATCCGCGCCGAAGAACACCTCGCGACGCTGCTCGTGAACGCCGACTCCGCGCTGACCTGCCAGCTGCGCGACCGCCTGTTCGCCCCGCTCGCCGAGATGACCGGGAAACAGCAGGAACGGCTGCTCGAAACCCTTCGCGCCTGGCTCGACAGCCAGGGCAACGTCGTCGACATCGCCGAGCGGCTCCAGGTCCACCCGCAGACCGTGCGATACCGCATGCGGCAGCTACAGGCGACCTTCGGCAAGCACCTGCGCGACCCGGGGGCACGGTTCGAGATGGAACTCGCGCTGCGGGCCGGGGTCGCTCCCGCCTCGGCGCCGGCCGGTTACGCGTTGCCGGACGTGCTTCCGGTGCCGCGCAAGAGTCCACAGTGGACGCCGAGCGGGTCGTAGTCCATGTCCTGTAAGTCTTACACATGATTGGACGGCGATCTCGTGTGATTGGACGGCGATCTCACGCATGCACGTGAGATCGCCGTCCAATCACGTGAGATCGCCGTCTGATCACGCGTACCGCACGTCAAGCATGCAGGATCTCGGGACACTAGCCAGCTGGGTGTCAGAAAGGGGCTTTCGGGACGAAACGTCCTGAAAGCCCCTTTCATGACACTCGCGCGAGCCAGGTCAGCGGCGCCCCACCGGCGGGTCCGTGTTCGGGCACTTGCGTTCGGCCTCCCAAGGAAGGCCTACCTGGTTGACCCCGATGCACGCCTGGTTCCCCGGTCCTGACCCCATTCCGCTCAGCAGGGAGTCGAGGTCCTCCTTGACCCCGCAGCCGGAGAACTTGGGCAGGGTGAAGCCCCTGAAGGCGGGGTCTGGATCGTGCCGATCGGTACGCAGCACACCGCCGGTGAACGCGTTCCAATTCGGCCCGCGCAGGTTCAACACGATCGGTTCGCTGGTCATGCAGTTGGCCCCGACATCGAGGGGGACGCCGTTGATGGTGATGTCTCTCAGTTTCCCGAAGAGTTCGATCCGTGCGATGGCTGTCGTCGTGGTGTCCCCATGCAACATGGTCTCGACGTCGAGGACGGTGTTGCCGGTTTTGTAGTCGGTCGGCAGGAGCTCCATCGTCCCGTTGATCGGGACGAAACCGAAGCCGAGGAAGGTCATCTTGCTCGGCGGCAAGATCGTGGAGCCGGTGCTGCGATGGGGAGGCGCGGGGTAGAGATAGTAGAAGGCGTTGAAGATGAACGAGGGGGTCAGCCGGACGAACGCCCCCAGTTTCTCCACCGACGACGTGCCTTGCGACTCGAAGGGCTGCAGGGGGAACACGGCGTCCGGCGGCGGATCTTCGTTCGCGGCGTGCGCTCCGGCGCCTGCCTTCTGCCCGGGTTTGTCAGTCTTCGGTTTCGCGACGCCCATCTCCAGCAGGGTGACGCTGCCCAGCTTGGTGTCCTGATCCGGGGCCTGCGTGCAGCTGACCGGTTTTGGCGGCGCGTCCGCCTGCTCCGCGGTCAGCGCGAGGGACGGCGCGCCCGTGGTGAGCCGGAGTTCGCCGGAGCGGGTCGCCACGATGTCGGGAACCTTGCCCGTCGCGACCAGCTTCAGCTCACCGGCGGCGGGCACCTTGGTCGCCGGGATCTCGAGGGTCACCGGAATCTGGGACTTCTTGTCCTCGCGGGCTGCCGTGAGCTCGATCGTCGCCGTGCCCGCCACCTCGGTGAGCGCGCCCAGTGCTCCCTCGCCGAGAATGAAGGTGAGAGAGAAGTCCTTGACTTGCACCGGCTTTCCGGTTTGGACGACCTTGGGCAGGGTGGCATGGACGTCCATGGTGACCGGACGTGCGCCGACCGGATCCGGGAAGACACAGGTGTTCGCCAGAGTTTGGCGCGCGGGGGAGGCCCCCTGCAGCGGCGCCTTCGGCGGGACCGTCGGATCGGTCGCCGCCGAGGAGGCCAGCGCACCGTTCACGCCCGCGAGCAGGATCACTCCCGCCAGCACGGGAAGCCTCCCGAGTGTCCGGCGAACCTGCTGCGTCATCTGAGTTTCCTCTCGCGTCAAACGACGGGGATCGCCGGGGCGAACGCGCGGTTCTGTGCCGGGTCGGTGTTTTTGACCGTACAGTTGAGCGTCCACGGGGTCCAGGTGCCGTCCCTCTTGTGGAAATCGACTTCGAGTTTGAACGTGGTGCCGAGCGCGACGGTCGCCTCGCCGGGGGCACCCGCCGTGAAAGTGGGGACGATGGTGGCCGCGTTCTGCGTGAAGCCGACCGTGCGAGGCCCTGGCACGTACGGGGTGATCTGCTCGGGCATGTCCAGTCCGGTGACGGTCGCCGAAGCGGGCGTGGTGTTCGTCGTGGTCAGCGGCGCGGTCACCTTGCCGCGGAGGCCGTCGTAGTTGGCGGCGCTGAAGATCGTCGCGTTGTGGATGGCGTTGAAGGTCGCGGTGCCTGCGATCGCCGCCGGGGTGAAGGTGCCGCCCGCCGCTACCGGGCCCGGGCTGTCGAACCTCGCCGTGATGTCGAGCGGTTGCTGTCCGATCATGGGGAAACCGCACAGGTGGACGACGGTTCCGGTCGCGTGCGAGGTGGCGGCCGAGGCCTGTCCGGTGGTGAGCAGGGAGGCCACGCCGGACACGATGACGGAAACCATGCCTGCCCGGCGAACCTGCTGTCCCACAAGGATTCCTCTCGCGCCGACGCTGACGGTCAGTTGATCGTGATCGCCGGGCTGAACGCGCGGTTCTGTGCCGGGTTCGTGTTCTTCACGGTGCAGTTACCCGTCCAGGGGCTCCACGATCCGTCCCTCAGGTGAAAATCGGCGTCGATGCGGAGCGTGGGACCGAGCGAGATGACCGCCTGGCCGGGTGTGCTCGTCCCGAAGGTGGGAACGACGGTGCTCGCGTCCTGGACGAATTGGACCGTGCGCGGCCCTGGAACGTACGGCGGGACCTGTTCGGGAATCCTCAGGTTCGTCACGGCCACCGAAGCCGGAGTGACGTTCGTCCCGGTGATCGGTGTGGTCACCGTCCCGCGAAGGCCGTCCCGGTTGGAGGCGTAGAGCACGGCGTTGAGCGTGGCGTCGAAGACGAAGCTCCCGGTGATTCCGGTCGGGGTGACGGTGCCACCCGCGGCCACTGAACCGGGGCCGGTGAAGTTCATCCTGACTTCGAGCGGTTGCTGGCCGAACGGAGTGCCGCACATGTAGGCGATGGCCCCCGTGGCGAAGGACGTGCCGGCCATGGCCGGTGCGGCCGTGAGTGTGGAAACCGCGCTGATCATGATGACGGAGGCCACGCCTGCCCGGCGGATCAGGCGAACCTGCTGTCCCATAGGGGTTCCTCTCGTGACCGGCGGTAAAGACCGTGCGGGGCGGGCGTCCCCGCCCCGCACGGGTGGTTCATCAGGTGATGGTGATGGACGGGCTGAACGCCCGGTTCTGTGCCGGGTTGGTGTTCTTCACCGTGCAGTTGAAGCTCCAGGCGGTCCAGGAACCGTCTTTCTTGTGGAACTCCAGCGGCGCGCTGATCGTGGTGCCGAGGGAGGCCGTCGCGGAGCCGGGCGTGCCGGCGGTGAACGTGGGAACACCGGTGCCCGCGTCCTGGGCGATGTTGAACGTCCGCGGTCCCGGCACGTACGGGTTGATCTGTGTCGGGACGTTGAGGTTCGCCACCGTCGCCGAAGCGGGGGTGGCGTTGGTGACGGTGACCGGCATGTTCACCTTGCCGCGGACGCCGTCGTAGTTGGCGCTGTTGAGCAGCGCGTTGATGGTGGCGCTGATCGTCGCGGTACCCGTGATGTTCGACGGCGTGAAGGTGCCGCCCGACGCGACCGAAGCCGGCCCGTCGAACTTGGCCGTCACGTCCAGTTGCTGCTGGCCGATGGCGGGAAAGTTGCACATGTACGCGACTTTGCCCGTCGTGTAGGGGGCGAGGGCGGCGGCCGTGCCGGCGGTGAGCAGGGCGATGGCGCCGAACACGATGCCGGTGGTGGCGGCACCGGCTGACAACTTGCCAAGTCTGCGGGACATACCTGTCATCTCCTTTGATCCAGTTTACGTCTCGGGCAGCTTTCCCCATGCGCCTTTCGGCGATTTTTTTGATCTTTTATGCTCGACTCGAGCGACTTTCTCGGTGGTGGGGTAAACCGAGGTTACCCGCGAGTTATGTACGTAACAAGGATTCATGTCGACATGTTTCGGAGTGGGTGCGGAACCCGTTCTTTCTTGTCAGCGCGCGCTGAATGCGATTATGAAGTTTGTCCGTGGATGACAAAGAAGCCGCCGATCGGCGGAGCCGGGTTAATATTTCCCGCATGGCTTCTGTCAATCGACGAACCGCGACACGGCGCGTGACGACTACCACGATAGCCGTAATGATCGCCACGGTTTCCCTTTCCGGCATCGCCCAAGCCGCGCCCACCGGCGAACCGCGGCCGTGGGGGAGCAACGACTACCAGCAAGGGCAGGGCACCGTTCCTCCCTCGGCGTTCGGCGCGAGCGCGGTCTCCGCGGGCGGGCTCACCCATCTGGCCCTCAAGGACGGCGGTGTGATCGCCTGGGGCAACGACAACTACGGCCAGGTCACCGTTCCGGCGGCGGCCACCTCGGGAGTCTCGGCGATCGCGGCGGGCTGGGCGCACGAACTGGCGCTCAAGAACGGCGGCGTCATCGCCTGGGGCAACGGCTTCTACGGCCAGAACGTGGTCCCGGCGGCCGCCAAGTCAGGGGTCACCGCGATCTCCACCAGCGCTTACTTCAACCTTGCGCTCAAGAACGGGGGCGTGCTGAGCTGGGGGTCGCGGACCGCCGTCCCCGCGACGGTTTCCTCGGGGGTCACCGCGATCTCCGCGGGTGTCGATCACGGCCTGGCGCTCAAGAACGGCGGCGTGCTCGGGTGGGGCAGCAACGTGAAGGGCCAGATCACCGTGCCGGCGGCGGCGACCTCCGGGGTGACGGCGATCTCGGGCGGGTTCCGCCACAGCATCGCGTTGAAGAACGGCGGCGTCATCGCCTGGGGTGACAACACTTACGGTCAGGCTTCGGTGCCGCCCGAGGCGCAGTCGGGCGTCGTCGCCATCGATGCGGGCTTCAACCACAACGTGGCGTTGAAGGCCGATGGGAGCGTCTTCGCCTGGGGTAGCAACCTGAAGCAGGAGAGCCGGGACACCAGCTCGGAACCGCCGATGGACATGTGGAAGTTCTCCGGTGCCTGTGCCCCGGTCTACGCCGTTTCCGCAGGTGACGGCACCGGCGTCGCGCTGGTCGATCCGAGCGCGCCGCAGTTCTGCTGATCACGGTGAGGTGGGTCTCGTGAGTGGTAAGGACGATCGCAGGCCCGTGAAAGCCCCTTCCCTACCTTGAGAGTCAGGGTCCCGGCGAAGTCGAGGTCTTGCAGGTCAGGCGGCTCTTCGTCGCGGGGTCACACCGGTCGCGGAACTTGGTCAACAAAGGTTCAGGGGCAGGTCTCCGCCAAGAACCCCGGCACACGCCCGAGTGGGGAGGATTTGGGACGTTCACCGTCCGAAATCCTCCCCACTCGGGCGTGCAGGCACTAGCGATACCAAGCCCGGATCACCGCCAGCAGTGCTGACCAGCAGGTCCGCGAAGGCCTCCTTTCCTACCTTGCGAGTAGGGAAGGAACCCTTCACGGCGGCCACCACAACGCTCACCTTGATCCCGGAAGCGATGCGCAGCAGGTGAAGGCAAACGGCGCGCCTGGGACGCAGGGGGTGGGTCTCGTGGAGGTAAAGACGGGTCAACAGAGGTTCCGGGACTTGCCCCCCGGCACACGCCCGAGCGGGGAAGATTTCGGACGTTGAACGACCTGAATCCTCCCCGCTCGGCCCTTGCAGGCATTAGCGATGCCAAGCCCGGATCACCACCAGCAGCGCTGACCAGCAGCTCCGCGACTTTGCCGGGACCCTGACCTACGCGCGAGCAAGGGGGCCTGAGGGTTGCCTAGACGTTCGACTTCATGTTCAGGTTGATCGTGTTGCCTGGACCGGAGATCAACGCGCCCAACGCGAGGTCGTTGATGAAGCAGTCCTTGAACTCGGGGATGGTGAACACACCCGACGAGGGAATCGTCTCGGCGAACAGGTCCACGTTCTTCGACACCAGGGTCAGGTCGAGCGGGGTGACCGTCTTGCAGGCCTTCGGCGCCGTCGGGAGCGGGATGACCGGCCAGAACAGGCCGACCACGATGTTGTCGATCAGCATGTTCGCCTGCGAACGGGTGGTCAGATCGCCGTTGGCCAGCGTGCCGGTGACCGGGCCGGTCGGCTCGATCCGCACTCGGGCCTTGATCTTGAAGACGCCCGAGACCAGCGAAATGTTCGCTGTCGAGGGCGGTAAGGACAGATTGCCTCGGATCCCGACGTTGTCACCGTCGATGACCAGGGCGCCGTCGAGCTGGCCGGGGCCAAGGTCGAGGGAGCCGCCGGTCTTCTTGACCACGGTCTTCCCGGTGACGGTGTAGGACACCGGGATCTCCACCGGGTCGTCCGCGAGGGCGGGGGTGGCGGCGAGACTGCCCGCCACGGCGATCGCGGAGGTGAGCGCGACGACCGTGCCGAGACGGCGACGGGCGGTTTTCGGGCGCGTTCGACCGAACATGGGATTCTCCTCGTTTTCTCTCCTGTTTTATAACGCGGACGAAAGGGGGAATGCCCGGTTTGTCACCGGGGTATGAGGTCGGTGATGACCCAGCCGTCGCCTTCGCGTTCGGCGGTGACCGAAAGCTGGGCAGCGGCCGTCGTCGAAGAATTGTTGTCGGCCCGGGTCGCCGCTTGATCGAGGAATACCAGCAGTCGTGCTTTGCCGCCGTCGAGTTCTTGGACGGCGGATGAGGAGACGCGGGTAGTGAGGACGAGTTTCTGCGCCGGAGCCTTTTCCCTGACTTGGGCGAACAACAGGTTGTACGACTCCAGCGCCTTACCTCTCAGCGCCGAAGCGGCCGCCTTTTCGGTGACGTCGGTCCGGTCGTAGGAATAGGAGAAGACCTTGTTGAGCGCCACCGTCACCGCGGAGTTCACCTCGGCCGTCGCGCCGACATCGGTGAGCGCGGTGTTGGCCGCCGACGGCGCCGCCGAGATCGACCTCGCCTCCAGCGTGAACCAGGCTCCCGCCGCCACCAGTACGGCGGCCGCGACCAGCAGGATCAGCGAGGTTTTCAGCCGTCGGGACGGCTGCTCGGTGACGACCTCGGTCTCGATTTCGACTGCGGTTTCGACTGCGGGCTCGGGGGTGGGGGCGGGTTCGGTGACGGCGTTCGCGTCGGTATCGGCCGTGGCGGTCATCGCGCACCCACCGGGAGCTGGTCGAGCGCGCTGAGCTTCCAGCCTTCGCCGGTCCGGGTCATCCCGGCGGCGAACCGGTTGCGCTTCGTCGTCGGCGCCGCGCCCTCCCGCGCCATCATGATCTCCACCGAGGCCAGCAGCTTGGCCGTTCCCGCGTGGTCGTCCAGTTCGCTGATCGCCGCGTCGAGCACCTTGCCCGTCGAGACCGTCGCGTTCTTGGTCAGCGTTTGCTTCGTCACGTCGTCGGTCTTGCCGAGCTGATCGCGCAGCGGACCGGTCGACGCGGCGAGCCAGTCGGCGATGCCCTGGTCGATCCGATGGTGGTCGAGGCTGGTCAGCCGGGCGACGAGTTCACGTCCGGTCTTCAGCGCTTCGTCACGCGAGTTCCCGTAGGCAACGGCCTCGGAACCCGTCGCGGTGAACCAGGTGTACCCGGCCCATCCCGCGAACGCGCAGGCCGCGACGAACACGGCGATCGCGATCTTCAGTTGCGCAGCCACAACATCTCCTCGAGGCTGGTGGACGTCGGCTGGCCGTCGGCGCCGAACCCGCCGGGGACGGCGGCGGGCGGGACGCCGCCCTTCGGCGCGTTCTGCGAACCGCGGACCGAACTCGGGTTGCCCTTTTCGAGCGTGCACGCGGCACCGGTGTTGAACGGCAGGGCCGAGAGGTCCCTGCTGTCGCGGATCTTCGTGTCCCCGTAGCCCTTGGTGCACGGCATCGGGTCGAAGAAGGTCAGGACCAGCTCGATCTTCCCGGACTTGTCGTCGACCGACGCGTCGACCGCCGATACCGCCTTCGGGGTGTTGATCAGCAGTTGCCGCAGGCCGTCGGTGCGCGCGGAGAACACCTGCGAGGTGGTGAGCAGGTTCGCCAGCAGGATCGGCAGACCCGGTTCGTTGTCCCGCAGCAGCCCGGAAATCTGGGTCGCCGCTTCGGGCGCGGTCGCGATCAAGGTGCGGAGGTCACCGTCCGAACGGGACAGCTGTTCGGCGAACTGCTTGGCGTTGTCGCTGAACTGCCGCCACGCCTGCGACGAGTCGACCTGGGTCTTCAGCACGGTCGCGCCGTCGGTCAGCAGTTTCTCCGTCTGCGGCAGGTGGTTCGCGGCCTGCTTGGTGAAGTCGGTGGTGGAATCGAGCAGCACCTGGAGGTCCGCGCCGGAACCACGTAGGGCGTTGTCGAGTTCGTCGACCACGATCCGCAGGTCTTCGGTCGGCACGGACGCGGTCAGTGAGTCCAGGTCGGTCAGCAGGTGCTGCACCGGCAGCGGCACGCTCGTCGCCTCACGCGGGATGACCGAACCTTCGGCGAGGAACGGGCCGTCGCCGGTCCGCGGTTGCAGGTCGACGAACTGCTCGCCGACCGCGGACCGGTTCGCCACGACCGCCCGTGAATTCGCGGGGATCCGCGGCGCGTCGTCGTCGATCAGCAGATCCGCTTCCATGCCACCGGCGGTGAGCCGCAGTTCGCCGACCCGGCCGACGGCGACGCCGCGGTAGGTCACCTCGCCGTTGGTGAACAGGCCGCCCCCGTCGGTCAGCGCGAGTTTCACGGTGTACCCGCTCGCCCCGAAGAGACGGTCGAGCCCCGCGTAGCTGGCCCCGACGAACGCCGTCGTGGCCAACGCGATGATGACGAACGCGATCACCTGGATCCGGACACGGGCGGTGAGCATCAGCTACCTCCGGAGGAGGGCAGCGGCAAGGTCGGGAGACCCGGCGGGACGCCTTCGCCCGGAGGCGGGAGTTCGACGCCCGGTCCCGGGATGAGGGAGGCGTAGACGTTCAGGTAGTCGCCCTTGATCCCCTCTCGCACGGCGTCGGTGAACGGGAACGTCGGCAGGATCTCCAGCGACTGGGGCAGGCTCTCGCCGGCGTCGGCCAGCCGTTTGAGGATCGGCGCGAGCGCGGTCAGATCGGCGACGAGGTCGTCGCGGCTCTTCTTGATCACGTCGACGCCGACGCCGGAGAGCTGGTCCAGCGCCTGCAGCATCGAGACCAGCTGGGTGCGCTGATCGGAGAGGCTCCGCAGACCAGGGGTGAGGTCGGTGAGCGCGCCTTCGACCTGCTTCTTCCGGTTGGCCAGTGTCGTCGAGAGGTGGTTGAGCCCGTCGAGCGCCGAAGTGATGTCGGTGCGGTGCGTGTCAAGGTTGGCCACCAACTGCTCCACAGTGGACAGGAACGAGCGGATCTCCTCCTCGTTGCCGTCCATCACCTTCGACAGTTCGCGGTTGATGGTCTGCAGCTGGCCGATGCCACCACCGTTGAGCAGCAGGGACAGCGCGCCGAAGATCTCCTCGAACTCGGGGTTGCGGTTCGTGCTCGCGACGGGGATGGTCGCGCCCTCGCCCAGTCTGCCTTCGGCTTTCGCCGCGCTCGGCGCGAGTTCGATGAACTTCTCACCGAGCAGGCTGGACTGCCGCAGCCGGGCGATGGCGTTGGCGGGCAGGAGAACGTCGCCGTTGACCACCAGGACGGTTTCGGCCGTCCAGCCGTCTTCGCCGAGCTGGATCGTCTCGACGCGGCCGACCGGGACGTCGCCCACCTTTACCGCGGCCTGCGGGACCAGGTCGAGCACGTCGGCGAACTGCACGGTCACCCGGTACGGATGGTCGCCGATGTCCGCGCCACCGGGAAGCGGCAGGTCGTAGACGCCCTTGAAGTCGCCGGAGCAGCCGGTGAGCGCGACGCAGCAGGCGGCGAGCACGGCGATGGCGCGTTTCCCGGTCATCAGCGCCCCCCGACGTAGGTGTCACCGGTGGGAGGCAGCGGGAGCGGGGCGTATTCGAGCAGGTTGCCGCGGCTCTGCAGTTTCCCGGTCTTCGGGTCGACGGCCTCGAGCACGTTCGTCACCGCCAGCGGGATCGTGTCGAGGGTTTCGGCCAGCGCGGCGCGTTTGTCGACCAGTGTCCCGGTGGTCACCGCGAGCTTGTCCACATTGGACTTGATCAGCGCACGATTGTCGCGGATGAACTTCTGGATCTCGGCCAGCGCGCCGCCGAGACCCTTGAGCGCGCCGGCGAGTTCGTCCTTGTTCCGGGCGAGGGTGCCGGTGACCGACGCGAGCTGCTTGTTGACCTCGCTGACGTTCCGGTCGTTGGTCGCCAGCATCGAGGTGAACCGCTGCAGTTCGTCGACGGTGGCGAACAAGCTTTCCGAGTTCCCGGACAGGGTCCTGGCGAGGTCGGCGAAATTGCGCACCGACTCGTTGAACGGTTTGCCGTTGCCCTGCAGGTTCTTCGCGCCGGTGCGCAGCAGTTCCGAGAGCGCGCCGTCGGCGTTCGCCCCCTTGGGCCCGAGCGCCTTGGCGAGGGTGTCGAGGCTGGAGTAGAGCTGGTCGAGTTCCACCGGCGTGCCGGTACGTTCGACGGGGATCACCGCGCCGTCGCCCAGCCGGTTCCCGGAGCGGGTGAGCTTGGTGAACTGGACGTACCGGTCGGCCACCACGCTCGGTGCCACGACCAGGACGCCTGAGTCGACGGCGATCGGCGTGGAACCGTCGACGGTCAGCACGACCTTGACCTGTTCCCCTTCCGGGGTAACCGATTCGACCTGCCCGACGCGGACGCCGAGCACCCGCACGTCCGATCCACTGTAGACACCGACGGCGCGGGAGAAGTACACGGTGACGCGGTCGAGCCCGCTGCCGGAGAAGATCCACCAGAGACCGCCGACGACGGTCAGCGCCAGCACGAGTGCCAGGGTGACGAATCTGCTGGTCATCGGCCACCTCCCGGCATCTTCGGGGTGCACGGGTCCCGATTCTCCGGGACGAGACCGCACAGGTAGCCGTCCACCCAGCGTCCGTTGCCGAGCGAGTTGTTCACCACGCGGAAGTACGGCGCGGCGAGGTCGAGGCTCTTGGCGAGATTGTCGTTCTGCCGCTGCAGGATGTCGGTCACCTCTCCGAGCTGGCTGAGCGCGCCGCCGAGCTGGTCCTTGTTGTCCTTCACCAGGCCCGAAAGCTGGGTGGCGAGGTCTTTCGTGCCGGTGAGCAGGTCGTGGATCGCCTGCCGCCGGTTGTCCAGTTCGGTCAGCAGGAGGTTGCCGTCCGAAAGGAGTTTGGCGAAGTCGTCGTTCGAGTTCGCGAGCGTGGTGGTGAGACCGTGGGCGTTCGACAGCAGGCTGGCGAGTTCGTTGTCCCTGGAGGACACGGTCTTCGACAGCGACGTCAGCCCGTCGAGTGCTTTCCGGATGTGCTCTGGCGAGTTCTTGAACGTGTCGCTGAGCGTGGTGAAGCTCTCCGCGAGCTGGTCGGTGTCGATCGCGCCCGCGGTGTCGGCCAGCCCGTTGAACGCCTCGGTGACGTCGTAGGGCGTCACGGTCCGGGTGCGCGGGATGACCTGCTTCGGGTTCTGCACCGTCTCGCCGGTGGGGCGCAGCGAGAGGAACTTCCGGCCAAGCAGGGTCTTGATCTTGATCTCGGCGGCGGTCTTGTCGCCGACCCACGCGTCCTTGACCCGGAAGCTGACCACCACATGGTCTTCGGCCAGTGCGACGTCGCTCACCTCGCCGACCTTGATCCCGGCGATCCGGACCTCGTCGTCGGTCTGCAACCCGGCCGCCTCGGAGAATTCGGCCTGGTAGGTGGTTCCGGAGCCGATGATCGGGAGGTCCTGATAGTTGAGCGTCGCGGCCAGCAGCCCGGCGGCGACGACGCTGCCGACGAGACCGATGACGATCGGGTTCCGTTCCTTGAAAGGTTTCACGAAGTGCACCTCTCCGCCGTCGCCGGTACCCCGCGGGGAGGGGTGCTCCGGAGGACGGCCGAGCACAGGTAGAAGTTCATCCACGATCCGTAGGAGCCGATCCGCCCCAATTCGTTCAGCTTCCCCGGGAGGACGGTGAGGACCCGCTCGACTTCGGCCTTGCCGGTGTCGGTCGTCAGCTGACCGGAGAGCAGGCCGAGACCTTCGATGCTGTCCTTGAGCGGCTTCCTGCCCTGTTCGAGCAGACCGGCCGTGGCGGTGGTGAGGTCCGCGATCCCGGAGATCGCTTCCCCGATCTCGGTCCGGTCTCCGGCGAGGCCGGACACCAGCTCCCGCAGCGTGGAGACCAAAGTGGACAGTGCGTCGCCCTTGCCGTTGATGGTCTTCAGCACCGTGTCCAGATTCGTGATCACGTCACCGATGACCTTGTCGCGACCGGCGAGGGTGGTGGTCAGCGAACCCGTGTGCGCCAGCAGGCTTTCCACCGTGCCGCCTTCGCCTTGCAGCACCTGGACGATCTCGCCGGAGAGCTGGTTGACGTCCTTCGGGGACAACGCCTGGAACAGCGGTTTGAAGCCGTTGAACAGTTCCGTGAGGTCGAGCGCGGGAGTCGTGCGCTCCAGCGGGATCTCCGCTCCGGGCTCGAGGAGTTCGCCTGCGCCCTTGCCGCGTTCGAGGGCGATGTAGCGCTGACCGACCATGTTGCGGTACTTGATCACCGCGGTCACGTCGGCGGGCAGCCTGCGCTGGGAGTCGAGGGTGAACTTGATCCTGGCCAGGCTGTGGTCGGCGATCTCGAGTTGCTCGATCTGGCCGACCCGCACGCCGGAGATCCGGACGTCGTCACCGACGTTCAGCGAAGTCGCGTCGAGGAATTTGGCGCTGTAGGTCTTGGTGTCGCCGAGGCCGGTGTTCGTGATGGACACCGCCAGCAGCACCGTGGCCAGTGTCGTGACGACGACGAAGATCAGCCCCTTGATCAGGGGGCTCACGAAGTTCCTCATCGCAGGGTCACCTCCGTGCCCCGGTAGAGCGGGCCGACGAGCACGCTGCCCCACGCGGGGACCTGATTGGCCGGGACACCGGCCGACGGCGCGACCAGGGTGGAGATCAGTTCCCGTTCCTGCGGCGAGTTCGCCAAGCCGAGGTCACCTTCCGTACCGGGCACCGAATCGCTGCCGACGGCGGCGATTCCCTGGCTCATCAGGCCGTTCGACGGATAGCAGCGCGGTTCACCGGTGGCGTTGTAGACCGGGTCGTCCTTGCCGGGCACGTATTTCTCGCGCGGCTGGCTGATGGTGATCTCCGCGTGCAGTCCGGGTTCGTCGGTGCCCTCGCCCAGCACCTTGTCCATCTGGGGCTTCAGTTTGGCCAGCGCGTCCAGCGTGCAGGCGAAACTCGGGGAGTACTTCGCGGCGACCTCGAGCGGTGCCCGGCTGTCGGCGGCGAGGGCGATGATGTTGGCGCGGTTGTTGGTGAGGAACGTGGTGATGTGCTGGGAAGACGACGTCACCCGCTGGTACACCGTCGCCAGTTCCGCCCGCTTCTCCTCGACGGTGTCGAGCGTGACCGCCGAGGCGCTCAACGCGTCGAGGAGATCCGGTGCGATGTCGCCGTATAGCTTCGAAACCGTAGCCAGGTCGCGGATGTTGTCGTTCAGCGCCGGGAGGTTCGGGTTGAACTTCTTCAGGTAGTCCGCCGCGGTGGCCAGGGTGTCGCCGATCTGGTCGCCGCGGCCTTCCAGCGCGGTGGCGACCGTGGTCAGCGTGGTGGCGAGTTTCTGCGGCTGCACCGCTTTGAGCAGTGGCAACAGGTTGTCGAAGACCCGCTCGAGTTCGATCGCGTTGGCCGAGCGGTCCTGGGGGATCACGTCACCCGAGCTCAAGGGTTCGGCCGTCGATCCATCCGGAATGGACAGTTGCACGTAGCGTTCGCCGAACAAGGTCTTCGGCACGAGGAGCGCGGACACGTTCTTCGGCAGCTGGGAGACCTTGCCGGGCTCCATGGCCAGGTCGATCTCCGCGCCCGCCGTCGTCGCGCGGACGTCGCGGATCTCGCCGACCACCACACCCCGCGCCTTGACCTGCCCGCCGACGCGCAACTGGTTGCCGACCCGGTCCGCCCGCAGGGTCACCGGGACCGATTCGACGAAATCCTTCTGGTAGATCTTGATCGACAGCAGCACGAAGGCGGACATCACCACCAGGAACAACACCCCGGCCGTCCTGACCCCGGCTTTGCGCAGCCCACGCCGGCTCATCCGGCCACCTGCACCGTCGTGGTCGCGCCCCAGATCGCGAGGCTGAGGAAGAAGTCCAGCACGCTGACCGCCACGATCGCGGTCCGCACCCCGCGGCCGACCGCCACGCCCACCCCCGCGGGGCCGCCGCTCGCGCGAAAGCCGTAGTAACAATGGGCGAGCACGATCACCACACTGAACACCAGCACCTTGCCGAACGACCAAAGCACGTCGCCGGGTGGCAGGAACAACAGGAAGTAATGGTCGTAGGTGCCCGCGGACTGGCCGTAGAACCAGACGGTGATCTGGCGCGACGCGAGATACGAGGTCAGCAGGCCGATCGCGTACAACGGGATGACCGCGAGGAAGCCCGCGATGATCCGGGTGGTCACCAGGTACGGGACACTGGGGATGCCCATCACTTCGAGCGCGTCGATCTCCTCGGAGATCCGCATCGCGCCCAGCTGCGCGGTGAATCCGCAGCCGACGGTCGCCGACAGGGCGAGGCCCGCGACGAGCGGTGCGATCTCACGCGTGTTGAAGTAGGCGGAGACGAACCCGGCGAACGCCGACGTGCCGACCTGGTTGAGCGCCGAGTAGCCCTGGAGCCCGACGACCGTGCCGGTGAATACGGTCATCCCGATCATCACGCCGATCGTGCCGCCGATGACCGCGAGCGCGCCGCTGCCGAAGCTCACTTCGGCCAGCAGACGGGTGATCTCGCGGAGGTAGCGGTGCATCGCGCGCGGCACCCAGGCGAGCGCTTTGAGGAAGAAGAGGATCTGGTCGCCGAGCGTGTCCAGGAAACCGAACCGGCGGTCCACGGCCTCGCGGACCCGTGTCGCGCGGGTGGGTGTCGTCGTGGTCATCAGCTGCCCTTCGCCGGGACGAGCTGCAGGTAAAGCGTCGTCAGCACGAGGTTCAACAGGAACAGGAGCAGGAACGTGATCACCACGGATTGGTTCACCGCGTCACCGACGCCTTTCGGGCCACCTTTCGGATTGAGCCCGCGATAAGACGCGACGATCGCCGCGACGAAACCGAAGATGACCGCCTTGATCTCGCTGATCCAGAGGTCCGGCAGTTGCGCGAGAGCGGAGAAACTCGCCAGATACGCACCCGGTGTCCCGTTCTGCATGATGACGTTGAAGAAATAGCCGCCGAGGACGCCGACCACGCTGACCATTCCATTGAGGAATGCCGACACCCCCATCGCGGCGAGTACCCTCGGCACGATCAGGCGCTGGATCGGGGAGACCCCGAGCACCTCCATCGCGTCGATCTCCTCGCGGATCGTGCGTGACCCGAGGTCCGCGCACATCGCCGACCCGCCTGCACCCGCGATCAGCAACGCCGTCACGATCGGGCTGGCCTGCTGGATGATCGCCAGCACACTGGCCGCGCCGGTGAAGGACTGCGCGCCGATCTGCGCGGTCAGCGAGCCGATGTGCAGCGCGATCACCGCGCCGAACGGGATCGCGACCAACGCCGTCGGCAGGATCGACACACTCGCGATGAACCAGAACTGCTGGATCAGTTCACGAGCCTGGAACGGCCGCCGGAAAGTCAGGCGGACGACGTCGAGGGCGAGTGAGTAGAGCCTGCCGGTCTCCCGGAGCGCACCCGCACCGGGAAATGAGGGTGCGTTAGTCCGGACGCCCACGCCGACCCTCCAGTTTTCCGGGCACGGCGAATACACCCCAGGTTGCGCAATTCCTCTGCTCCGAATGGCGGAACGGAATAGTTGAATTGGGGCAACAGGGTGTTACCGTGCGGTTTGCTACTGGTCGGTACGCTAATCACGTGCCTGCTTGGTGACAAGAACTTCGGTGCGATCAAGACGTCACGTCCTGATAACCGGTGAATTCTTGTCCCTTTGTGACAAAGGCGGGTGTGGGTCTTGTCGGTTCTTTCGTGTTCGGGGATGTGACGGCGGGGCCGGGTTGGTTGAGGGCGAGTGTTCGGTGGGTGCCACACCCTCATGGGGGTCCAAGACTCTCGAGCGGTCCTCGATCGGCCCTTCGGCCAAGAGGTCCTGCCCCTTGCCTTGCGCAGTAGATAGGGATGCCTTGGGCGTGCTACGACCCACCCGGGTGTCGCGAAAGCCACTTTCGCGACATCAGATGTCCCGAAAGTGGCTTTCGCGACACGGCCAGCCGGCAGTAGATGCCCAAGACACTCTTGGCCCTAACCCCGAATCGCCACTCACGACCACCCGGCCCACTCGGTACCGGCGCCGTGGCGCGAAGGTCGAGATTCCTCGGCTGAACTGGTCCGTGAAGGGCTCCTTGAGGGACCCTGAGTCCCTCAAGGAGCCCTTCACGGACCAGCGTGTCGGGCAGTTGGGCCAGCGCCAGGGCTTCAGCGCGCCAGGTCGGACACCAGTTCGTACGACCGCACCCGGTCCGCCTGGTCGTGCACCATGGTCGTGATCATCAGCTCGTTCGCGGCCGTGTCGGTCAGCAGCGTCTCGAGTCCCTTGTGGACCGTTTCTGGCGAGCCGATGATGCTGCTCGAAGCCCGGTCCTCGATGAACACGCGCTCGATGTCGGTGTACGGGTAGGCCGCCGCGTCTTCCGGCGTCGGCAGCGGGATCGGGCGGCCCTTGCGCAGGCTGAGGAAGGTCAGGCCGCTCGGGGCGGCCAGGTACTGGGCCCGCTCGTCGGTGTCGGCGGCCACCACGGACACGCCGAGCATCACGTACGGCTCGTCCAGGACGTCCGACGGTTTGAACGCGTCGCGGTAGATGGCCACGGCGGGAAGTGTGTTCTCGGCGCTGAAGTGGTGCGCGAACGAGAACGGCAGGCCCAGTTCGCCCGCCATCCGAGCGCTGAAGCCGCTCGACCCGAGCAGCCACACCGGCGGCTTGTTGCCCTCGGCGGTCACGGCGTTGACCGCGCGCTGGTCGGAGTGCTCGAAGTAGGCCAGCAGTTCCGCGAACTGCTGCGGGAAGTTCTCGGCGGTGAGCCCGCCGGGGCCGCGCAGCGCCAGCGCCGTCCGCTGGTCGGTGCCGGGGGCGCGGCCGATGCCGAGATCGATCCGGCCGGGGTGGAACGCCTCCAGGGTGCCGAACTGTTCGGCCACCACCAGCGGCGCGTGGTTCGGCAGCATGACCCCGCCGGAGCCGACCCGGATGCGTTCGGTGGCCGCCGCGACCTGGCCGATCATCACGGCGGTCGCGGAGCTCGCGATACCGGGCATGTTGTGGTGCTCGGCGAGCCAGTACCGGTGATAGCCGAGTTCCTCGGTCCGGCGGGCCAGGTCGAGGGTGTTGCGCAGCGAATCGCCCACACCGCCCCCGGCCACGACGGGCGAGAGGTCGAGCACGGACAGCGGGATGTCAGGCAAAGAGGTCACGCCCGTACAACGCGGCGGGCACCTGATCCCTTCCCGTGACTCAGGACACCTGTCGGGCGATCGAAATTAACCGACGTGATAAGGCCCGTACTCGACTGACTTTGCCCGTTTCCACGGTACGGTTGCCACCGAATGCGAGCGTGGGAAAACCACTGCAAAGAAAGGATTAAGGGGTGCCGCGTCCGGAGCGACCTTTGGACCCCGGGGACGATCCGTTGCTGGAGTTCGCCGCCGATCTCCGGCGATTGCGGGAGAAAGCCGGAAACCCGACGTACCGCGAGCTGGGCAGGCGTGCCCACTATTCCGCGGGCACCCTGTCCGAGGCCGCCGGCGGGAAGAAGATGCCCAGCTTGGCGGTGGCCTTGGCCTACGTCCGGGCGTGTGACGGGCCCGAGGCGGAGTGGGCGGCCCGATGGCACGACGTGACCGAGCGGACGCGCGCTGGAGTCAGCGATTCACCGGTTGTCCCGTCGAATGGGGAATCGGCCCCTTATATCGGGTTGACCGCATTCGGGCCGGATGACGCGAGCCGATTCTTCGGTCGCGAACGACTTGTCGAGAAACTCGTCACCAGGCTTTCGGGGCAGCGATTTCTCGCCGTTCTGGGCGCCTCCGGTTCCGGTAAGTCGTCGTTGCTCCGGGCGGGCCTGGTGCCCGCCGTCGGCGAAAAGTCCGTCACCTTGCTGATGTCCCCCGGTTCCCGGCCGCTGCAGGAGTGCGCCGTCCAGTTCGGCGCCGCGCTCGGGCTCGCGCCCGGCGGGCTGCTCGCCGAGTTCACCGGACACCCACGCAACCTCGGCCTCGCCGCCCGTCAGCTGGTCGCCGACCGCGAGGGCGACGTCGTGCTGGTCGTCGACCAGTTCGAAGAGGTCTTCACACTCTGCCAGGACGCCGACGAGCGGGCGGCCTTCCTGTCCGCGCTGATCACCGCGACGACCGAGCCGGAAAGCCGGACCCGGGTAGTCCTCGGCATCCGCACCGACTTCTACACGCACTGCGCGCGGCATCCCGAACTGGTCGAGGCCATGCAGGACGCGCAGATCCTCGTCGGCCCGATGAGCACCGAGGAACTGCGGCAAGCCATCTCGCGACCGGCGATCGACGCCGGGTACCGCGTCGAGAACGCGCTGGTCTCACGACTCGTCGCCGACGCGACCGGGCAGCCCGGCGTGCTGCCGCTGCTCTCGCACGCACTGCTGGAGACCTGGCGCCGCCGCCACGGCAACACCCTCACCCTCACCGGCTACGAGTCCACCGGCGGGATCGAACGGTCGGTCGCACAGACCTCCGAGCACACCTTCACCGCGCTGAGCGAACGTCAGCAGCGGCTGGCGAACCAGATCTTCCTGCGGATGACGGCGCTCGGCGAAGGCACCGAGGACACCAAACGCCGCATCACCCGCGACGAGGTGGACGCCGACGACCCGGACGTCGCCGTCGTGCTGGACAGGCTGGCGTCGTCACGGCTGGTCACCCTCGACGACAACGGCATCGAGATCGCGCACGAGGCGCTGATCCGCGGCTGGCCGCGCCTGCGCGAGTGGCTCGCCGAGGACCGTGAGGGCCTGCGCGTGCACCGCCAGCTCACCGAGGCGACCGACGCGTGGGAATCGGTCGGCCGCGACGACGGCTGGCTCCACCGTGGCGCACGACTGGCCATCGCCGTGGAATGGGCCAGCGCGCACGACAGCGCGCTCTCCCAGCGCGAACGCCGGTTCCTCGACGCGAGCGTGGCCATCGAGAACCACGAGCAGGCCGTCGCGCGGCGCCGGACGCGGCGGCTGCGCCAGCTGGTCGCGCTGCTGGCCGTGCTGCTGGTGCTGGCGACGGCCGCGATGGTGTACGCCGTCCGGGCCGAACAGACCGCGACCAGCCAGCGCAACAGCGCGCTCGCGCAGAAGGTCGCCGGGCAGGCAGGCGGGATGCGGGAGACGAACCCGGCGCTGGCCGCGCAGCTCGCGCTGGCGGCGTACCGCATCGATCCGGGGGCGGAGACCCGCAGCAGTGTGCTCGGGATGTTCGAGTCGCCGTATTCGACCCGCCTCGACGGGCACGCGAACCGCGTCAACTCGACCGCCCTGCGCGGCGACGGCCAGGTGCTGGTGACCGGGAGCTGGGACCAGACGGCCAAGTTGTGGGATGTCAAGGACCCCCATCGGCCGATCGAACTGGCCACGCTGTCCGGGCACACCGCCAACGTCAACTCGGTGGCGTTCAGCGCCGACGGCGGTGCGGTCGCGACGGCGGGCTGGGATGACACCGCGCGCCTGTGGAACGTCGCCGATCCGGCGAAACCCGGGTCGGGCGTGGTGGTCGGGGCGCATCCGAGCCGGGTCAACGCGGTGGCGTTCAGCCCGAAGGCGGCGGTGCTCGCCACCGCGGACGGCGAGGGCGCGGTGCGGCTGTTCGACGTCCGCGATCTCGCGAGGCCGATGCTCATGGCCACCCTCACCGGGCACACCGGCAACATCAACGGGCTGGCCTACGCCCCCGACGGGCGGACACTCGTTTCGACCGGCGCCGACAAGACCGCGCGGCTGTGGGACGTCGCCGACCCGCGCACGGCCAAGCCGCTCGGCGTGGTGACCGGGCACACCGGCCTCGTCCACGCCGCGGCGTTCAGCCCGGACGGTCGCACGCTGGCCACCGCGAGCGCGGACCAGACCGCGCGCCTGTGGACCATCGCCGACCCGCTGGCGCCGTCGCCGCTGGGAACGATGGCCGCGCACCGGACCATCGTGCGGTCGGTGGCGTTCAGCCCCGACGGGACGACGCTGGCCACGACCGGTTTCGACCGCAACGCGCGGCTGTGGGACGTCACCGATCCGAAGGTGCCACGCGAGAAACCCCTGCTCACCGGGCACACCGCGGCGGTGGTCTGGGCGGTGTTCTCCCGCGACGGCCGCACACTGGTCACCGCGAGCGACGACCAGACGGTGCGGCTGTGGGATCTGCCGGGGCCCGCGATCAGCGGTCCGGCGAGGTCGGCGTGCCGGGCGGTGTTCAGCTCCGACGGAAAACTGCTGGCCACCGGCAGTCAGGACGGCGCGGTGCGCCTGGTCGACGTCACCGACACCCGCAACCCGCGTGAGCTGAGCAAGGTCACCGGCTTCAGCGAGGGTGTCTGCGGTCTCGCGTTCAGCCCGGACGGCCGGGCACTCGCGGCGGGCTCCTGGGATCACACGATGCGGCTGATCGACGTCAGCGATCCGCGTGAACCGGTCGACGCCGGCGTCTTCACCAGGCCAGAGGAGGAGGTCGACCCGGTCGCGTTCAGCCCGGACGGGCGGACGCTCGCGACCGCGGGCAGCGGGCACACGGTGAAGCTGTGGGACGTGGCCGACATCCGGAGACCCGTCGAACTCGCGACCCTCACCGGGCACGACGACGACGTCCATTCGATCGCGTTCGGCCCGGACGGCCGCACCCTGCTGACCGGTGGCTGGGACCACACCGCGCGGTTATGGGACATCTCCCTGGCGAAGGCGCCGAAGCAGCTTTCGGTGCTGAAGGGACACACCGACACGGTGTTCTCGGTGGCCTACAGCCCGGACGGCGAATTCGCCGCCACCGGCGGCGCCGACCGCACCGCGCGGCTCTGGGACGTGACGAACCCGGCGGCGCCTCGCGAGGCCGCACTGCTCACCGGGCACACCGACAACGTCATCTCGGTGGCGTTCAGCGGGGACGGGAAGACCTTCGCGACCGGCAGCTACGACCGGTCCGTGCGACTATGGGATGTCTCCGATCCGGGCGCGGTCCGCGAAACGGCGACCCTGACCGACGATGTCGACCGGGTCAACGCGGTGGCGTTCGCTCCCGACGGGCACACCCTCGCGGGCTCCGTCGCGGACGGCAGCGTGCGGTTGTGGGAAGCCAGCCCGGAGCGGGCGGCCGAACGCATCTGCGCGACCGTCTACCCGCGGATCACGGCGGCAGAGTGGGAGCAACACCTGGCTGGGCTCGAGTACCGGCCTCCGTGCCCTTGACCACCGCCAATTCGTTGTTCGGCGTTGTTGTTCGGTGGAAGCGCCGTGACACCGAACAACGATTAGACGCTAGAAATACCCCTGGACGTGCGATGCGTCCCGATGTCGTTCACTCACCGGGGGTCTGAAGGGCTCCTTCAGGACATACACCAGTGCCCTGAAGGAGCCCTTCAGCTTATCTACCGCAAGTAGTCCTCTAGTTGCGGTAGTACGCGATCGCAACTACCGCAACTAGAGGACGAAACGCGGCGGCGAGGGGTCAGGCGGCGGGGATCCAGTCCGGGTTCGAAGCCAGCACGGTCAGCTGCTGGGTCGCTCGCGTGAGAGCGACGTACAGCACCCGGCGTCCGGTGGTCGACTCCGTGATGAGGTCGTTCGGTTCCACCAGTACGACGGCGTCGTACTCGAGGCCCTTGGAGTCGAGGCTGCCGACGACCTTGAGCCGCTCGTCCGAAAGCTCGCCCAGCCAGCCCTCGACCTCGGGCACCCGGTCCATCGCGGTGATCACGCCGACGGTGCCTTCGACGGCCCCCATCAGCTCTTTCACCGCGGCCTGCGTCGCCGCCTCCAGTCCGGAGGCCTCGACCGGACGGACTTCCGGCGTGATGCCGGTCTGCCGCACCGCGCGCGGGAGCTCGTCGGCTTCGGCGTGCCCGGCGACGACCTTCGCGGCCAGATCGAAGATCTCCGCCGAGTTCCGGTAGTTGGTGCGCAGGGTGAACCGGCGCCGCGTCGTCTTGACCCCGAAGGCCTGGTCCCGCGCCATCGCGGCCTCGGCCGGATCCGGCCACGAGCTCTGCACCGGGTCGCCGACCACGGTCCAGCTCGCGTACTTGCCGCGCCGTCCGACCATCCGCCACTGCATCGGCGAGAGGTCCTGCGATTCGTCGATGACGACGTGCGAGTACTCGTCGTAGTGCTCGGGCCTGGCCGGGGCACCACCGCGCTCCGGGTTGACCTCGATGCTCTGCCTGCCCTTGCGCCGCTTCGGCGGGGGGCCGATCAGGACGCGCAGCTCGTCGAGCAGCGCGATGTCCGCGATCGTCCAGCCACGCGAACGATCGGCGAAGTCGGCGGCGAGCATGCTGATCTCACCGCGGTTGAGCAGGCCCTTCGCCGCGACGGCGAGCCGCTTCTCGGCGCCGAGCCAGCGCAGGATCTGCGCCGGGTACAGGATCGGCCACCAGACCACCAGGAACCGGTGGAACTCGATGCGCTCGCCGAGTTCGGCGACCAGTTCGGCCTTGTCGATCTGACGGCCGTCGTCCTTCGCGTGCTGCTCGGCCTTCGAGGCGAGCGCGTCGAGCAGCAGCTCGGCGGCGCGGATCCGCGACCGGTTCGGTGGCCCGCCCGCGGTGTGCACCTTGCGGCGCACCTTGTCGAGCTCACGCGCGTTCAGCCGCAGCACCTCGCCGCGGTAGACGATCTTCATGTCCTCGGGCGCGTCTTCCGGCGCGTCCCGCAGCGCGCGCAGCAGGATTTTGCGCATCCGCAGCGACCCCTTGATCGCCGCCAGCGGGGCCGGGTCCTGACGGGTCGCTTCGAGGCCGTCGAGGACCTCGCCGAGCGCGCGCAGTTCGACGTTCGTCTCACCCATCGACGGCAGCACCCGCGAGATGTAGCTGGTGAACACCCCGGACGGGCCGATCACCAGCACACCCGCGCCGCCGAGCTGGCGGCGGTGGCGGTAGAGCAGGTACGCCGCGCGGTGCAGCGCGACCGCGGTCTTGCCGGTACCGGGGCCGCCGGTGATCTCGGTGACACCGCGCCACGGTGCCCGGATGACCTCGTCCTGCTCCTTCTGGATGGTCGCGACGATGTCCCGCATCTTCTCGCCACGCGACCGCCCGAGCGCGGCCATCAGCGCGCCTTCGCCGACGATCCGCATGTTCTCGGGGACCGCGCCGGCGATCAGGACGTCGTCGTCGACGTCGAGCACGTTCTGGCCGGAGCACCGGATCACCCGGCGCCGGACGACGTCCATCGGCTCCTCGGCGGTCGCCTGGTAGAACGCCGCCGCCGCGGGCGCGCGCCAGTCGGTGACGAGGTTGTCGAACTCGGCGTCGCGGATGCCGAGACGACCGACGTAGATGTGGTCGTCGTCGAGGTGGTCGAGCCTGCCGAACACCAGGCCCTCGTACTCCGCGTCGAGGGTCTGGAGGGTCTGGTTGGCGTGGAAAACCATCATGTCGCGCTCGAACAGCATCGACGCCTGTTCGAAGATCGCTTCACGCCCGGCGCCATGGCCGATCTCATAGCCCTTGGCACGCATGGCCTCAGCCTGGGCTCGCAGTTCGGCCAGCCTGGTGTAGACCGTGTCCACATGGGCTTGCTCGATGGCGATCTCGGCCCGTCTGACCCGAGGTTCGGACACGCAACGCTCCTAAACGCTTCTATCGCCTCCGAGGGCGAAGGACGACTCTACGCGAGCTGGGCGGCGGCTTCACCAAGTCCCGTCCAACGTCACGGCGGAAGCCGTTGAGGCACGATGCCCCAATGACCAGGATCGTGGCGGGGACCGCGGGCGGCAGGCGGCTGAAGGTCCCGCCGAAGGGCACGAGGCCGACGTCGGAACGCGTGCGTGAAGCGCTGTTCAACGCGTTGGAGGTCGCCGGCGAACTGCGGGGGGCCCAGGTCCTCGACCTCTACGCCGGTTCGGGCGCGCTCGGGCTGGAGGCGCTGTCGCGGGGCGCGGCGGGCGCGCTGTTCGTCGAACACGACCGGCGCGCGGTCGAAGTGCTCAAGGGGAACGTCGCCGCGCTGGGACTCGGCGGCACGGTCCGTGCCGGGACCGTCGAGTCCGTCGTCGCCGCTCCGGCGCCGGGAATGTTCGACATCGTCCTCGCGGATCCTCCGTACGCTGTGGATTCCACCCGCCTGGGAGAGGTCATGGCCGCGCTGGCGGGCCAGTGGGTCGCGGACGGGGCGCTGGTGGTGATCGAGCGGGCCGCGCGGGACGGCGAGCCGGACTGGCCGCCGGGCTTCGAGCCGATGCGGACGAAGCGCTACGGCGACACCGCGCTCTACTGGGCGGAATATCAGGTGTGAGACGGCGCACGGATGAACGCGCAGGGGTGCCTTCTCCTTGGTAGCGTCCGCGCCATGCGGCGTGCGGTCTGTCCCGGGTCCTACGATCCGGCCACCAATGGACATCTCGACATCATCGAGCGGGCGGCGAAGCTGTTCGACGAGGTCGTCGTCGCGGTGGGGGTGAACAAGAGCAAGAAGGGCCTGTTCACCACCGAGGAGCGGATCGACATGCTGCGCGAGATCACCGCGAAGCTGCCGAACGTGCGCGTCGACTCGTGGCAGGGACTTCTGGTCGACTACTGCCGTGAGAACGACATCGTCGCGGTCGCGAAGGGGCTGCGCTCGGTCAGCGATTTCGACTACGAACTCCAGATGGCGCAGATGAACCGCGAGCTGACCGGGCTCGAAACGCTGTTGATGGCGAACAACCCGGAGTACGGGTTCGTGTCGAGCTCGCTGGTCAAAGAGGTGACCGCGCTCGGTGGCGACATCGAGCACCTGGTGCCGCCGGTGGTGTTCAAACGCCTCGGGGAGAAGTACTCCGAACGAGGTTGACCCGAACGGCCGAAGCCGTTGGTCGGTCAGTGGTGAGCGGCGATGAAGAGTTCATCTCGACGCCTCCTGGTGAATACACGATCGGGTTACGGTCCGAAAATGACCCACAAACGATCGCGGATCGCCGCCGCGCTGCTCGTTCTGGTAGTCACCTTTTTCGGGGGGATCAGTGCCGCGCAGGCCGCCTCCGTCTCGATCCAGCAAAACCCCTGTGGGGATCTCACCGGCTTCAAACACTCGTCGCTGTCTTCGCTGCCCGCCGAGGCGACGACGACGTACAACCTCATCCAGAAAGGTGGGCCGTACCCGTATCCGGACAAGGACGGGACGGTCTTCTCGAACCGGGAGAACATTCTCCCTAAGTGTGCTTCGGGCTACTACCACGAGTACACCGTCCCGACCCCGGGCTCCTCGAACCGCGGCACGCGCCGCATCGTGACCGGGACCGGCGGGGAGTACTTCTATACCGGGGACCATTACAGGTCCTTCTCCGTGATCGACGTCAACGGCGCGCCGTCACCGTCCTGCGGTGACACCTCGAAGCTGACGAAGGTCGGCTACTCGACGCTGTCCTCCGCCGCGAAGTCCGTGGTGGACAAGGCCCGCGGCGGCGCGACCGGCACGGTCTACGAGAACCGCGAAGGCGTGCTGCCGTCGTGCGCCGCCGGCTACTACCAGCTGTTCCCCGTCGGCACGAGCGACCGCGTGATCTCCGGAAAGGGCGGCGAGATCGTCTACACCCCGGACCGCTTCGCGACCTTCAAGCTGGTGAATCTCAACGGCTGAGCCGTCCGTGCAACGTTCCGTGCCTCCCCGTCCGTGAGTTACACCGGAACACGGATGAGGAGGCACGATGCGGGCTGGGGACGATGCGAGCTTCAGGGAGTTCGCCAGGGACAAGGCGCTACCGCTCAGGCGGACGGCGTACCTGCTCTGCGGCGACTGGCATCTCGCGGAGGATCTTGTCCAAACCGCGCTCATGAAGCTCTACCGGGTCTGGCCGAAGGTCCGCCGGAAAGGGCCCGTCGACAACTACACGAGGCAGATCCTGATGCGCTGCTGGCTCGATGAGCGGCGGCGACCGTGGCGGAGCAGAGAGAACCGCGACGGCGTCGTCCCCGAAGAGCCCACAGCCCCGGCTGACGCCGGGATCTCGGATTCGCTGCTTCGCGCCCTCGCCGAGGTTCCACCGAAACAGCGCGCCGCCGTCGTGCTGCGCTACTGCGCCGATCTCCCGGTCGCGGAGGTCGCCGTCGCGCTGCGCTGTTCGGAAGGGACGGTCAGGAGCCAGGCCGCGCGAGGGCTCGACGCCCTCCGCGCGGCCATGCAGAGACAGCACGACGAGGCTGTCTTCGGGAGGAGCGCGTGATGGACGAACTCGAAAACAGGCTGCGCGGGATCGAACTGGCCGAGCCGCCGCTCGGCTTCGACCCGGACGAGGTCGCCGGGACGGCGGCGAAGAAGGCCCGGAACCGGCGAGGGATCGTCGCGACGGGGGCCGCGACACTGGCGGTGATCGCGGCGGCAGTGGTCATCGTGGCGCCGGGAGGCGGCCCTGAGCGGCTCGCGCCCGCCGCGTCGTCGCAGCAGGCCCCGCCCGTGCCGAAGGACGATCTCCAGCACCTGAAGGACGTGGTGCCGAAGGTGATCGTCGGCGCGAAAGACATCGAAGTGAGGAACTTCGTGGGGTACGGGGACCTGAAGACCTCGGAAATCAGGTACACCGACGAGGAAGGGAGGCCGCGAGGCGTCAACCTCACGATCAGCGGTCCGGCGAGCACCAAGGACGGATATCCGCGCGAAGACCGGTGCGACCTGGGGAAGAGGCCCGACGGTATCGGGTCGGACCGTAAGCCGACGCGGTGCGTGGAACTTCCCCAGCCGGACGGAAACTTCGTCGTGATCGCCGAAACCGCGCCGAAGTCGGCGGACGGGACGGAAGGCGACATCATCGTCGGCCAAGGCTTCTCGGTCAGAAATCCCGTCACCCGCAACGCGATCGCCTTCCGGCCCGGTGGCGGCTCGGTCAACATCTTCGACCTCGGCACGCTGGACGACGCCGCCCGCGTTCGCCCGTCCCTGACCGACCAGCAGCTGCTGGCGCTGATCCTGGATCCGGCGTTCGTCCCGAAGTGATCATGGCGCGCGGTACCGGGCGGGACACGCCCGGTACCGCGCGCTTTCACCCCTTCCGACGGTGATGAGGGCAAACTGAGCTCAGGGAATGTGGGGATCGCTGTAGGTAGGGAGTGTGCCGTGTACCGGGTTTTCGAGGCGCTCGACGAGCTCGTCACCATCGTGGAGGAAGCCCGCGGCGTGCCGATGACCTCCAGTTGCGTCGTACCGCGCGGGGACACCCTCGAGCTGCTCGACGACATCCGCGACGCCCTGCCGGGCGAGGTGGACGACGCGCAGGACGTCCTCGACAAGCGTGATCAGCTGATCCAGACCGCGCGCACCGAGGCGGCGGAGACCGTCTCGACGGCCAACGCCGAGGCGGACCGCGCGGTCGCCGACGCGCAGGCCGAGGCCGAGCGCATCCTCGCCGACGCCCGCGCCCGCGCCGAGCAGATGATGAGCGACGCGCACGGCGAGGCCGAGCGGATGGTCGCCGCCGGCCAGGCCGAGTTCCAGAACCTCACCGACCGCTCGCGGGCCGAGTCGGAGCGGATGATCCAGGCGGGCCGCGACGCCTACGAACGCGCCATCGAGGACGGCCGCGTCGAACAGGCCCGGCTCGTCTCGCAGACCGAGGTCGTCCAGGCCGCCCACGGCGAGGCGGCCCGCATCGTCGACGAGGCACACGTCGAGGCCGACAAGCAGCGAACCGACTGCGACGCCTACGTCGACGGCAAGCTGGCCGAGTTCTCCGAACTGCTGGCGACCACGCTGCGGACGGTCGACTCCGGGCGCAACCACCTGCGGTCCCCGGTCAACCTGCCGGGCAACAGCCGTACGTCGCTCTACGACTACCAGGCCTGACAGAGGTTCAGGGAAGTGCCCCCTCCGGTACACGCCCGAGTGGGGAAGATTGCGGACGTTCACCGTCCCAAATCCTCCCCACTCGGCCCTGGGCAGGCACCAGAAATGTCAAGCCTGGACTGCCGCCAGCAGCGCTGACCAGCAGCCCCGCGACTTTGCCGGGACCCTGGTACCTAGCGCAAGGAAGGGGCCTTCAGGTACGTGGGAATCGAGTTTCCTCGGCTGAGCCGAGGGGAGGGGACCTTCACGCGCCGTGGTTGTGACTGACAGGGCTACTGGGGCGACCGGCCAAGTGTTCCGAGTCCTTCAAGGACTGCGATCCCGACTCATCCACCGGAGGTACCTCTCTTGAGGGGTAGGGCAAAGGTGGCGTGTCAGAGGGTCGCTGCCCCCATGGCCCGCCACCGCGGCCTGCTACCAAGCCTGACCGTAAACCGCTGGCGGTACCTGCGTACCCTGGTGATCGATGTCTGAGAACAAGTCGCCGCAGGCCAGGCCTGCGCAACTGGACGACCGAAGCCCCTGGGTGCTCAACACCCGCGAGCTCGGCCGCCACGCCGGCCTGAGCAAGGCCGTCCAACGCGCCATCCCCGTCGAGTCCGCGCTCGGTGTGCCCGACGTCATCACCATCGACGCCGGCTCCAGCCTGGAACTCGACCTGATCCTCGAGTCGGTCGTCGAGGGCGTCCTCGTCAGCGGCACGGCTTCCGCCGTCGCGACGGGGCACTGTTCGCGGTGCCTCGACCCGGTCACCGAGGACGTCGAGGTCGACCTGACCGAACTCTTCGCCTATCCCGGCTCCGCGACCGAGGAGACCACCGACGAGGACGAGATCCCCCGTCTGGTGGACGACCGGATCGATCTCGAGCCGACGGTCCGTGACGCGGTGGTGCTCGCGCTGCCGCTTGCCCCGTTGTGCACCGAGGATTGCCAGGGTCTGTGCATCGAATGCGGCGTCAAGTGGGCCGATCTCGAGCCCGGGCACGGGCATGAGAAGATAGATCCTCGGTGGGCCACACTGGTGAGCCGTTTCGGTGACGAAACGGGCGATGACCAGGCCGATGGCCCCGGAAAGCAAGCCTGACGAGCACCAGCTCGTTCCGGAGAAGCAAGTTCGCTCGCGACCGCGGGCAGACCGTCTGAAGGAGATCTACTCGTGGCCGTCCCGAAGCGGAAGATGTCGCGATCCAACACCCGCGCGCGCCGCAGCCAGTGGAAGGCGGCTCCGGTTCAGCTGGTGCCCTGCTCCAACCGCGCCTGCAAGCAGCCGAAGCTCCAGCACATCGCGTGCCCGGCCTGCGGCCAGCACAACGGTCGCCAGGTCGTCGAGCCCGCCTGATCGGCAGCTGACGACATGGGGGGTAAGTCGGCCGGTGGACCACCCGCTGACCCCGCACCACTGCTCGAGGCGCTCGGGATCACCATCGAACCCGAGCTGCTGACGCTGTCGCTGACCCACCGTTCTTATGCCTATGAGAACGGTGGGTTGCCGCCGAACGAGCGCTTGGAGTTTCTCGGGGACGCGGTGCTGGGTCTGGTCGTCACCGACCACCTCTACAACACGCATCCCGACCTGGCCGAAGGTCAGCTCGCGAAGCTCCGTGCCAGCGTGGTCAACATGCACGCGCTGGCCAGGGTCGCGCGCGGCCTCGGCGAAGGCGGACTGGGTACGCATCTGTTGCTGGGCAAGGGCGAAGAGCTCACCGGCGGCCGGGACAAGGCGAGCATCCTCGCCGACGGGCTCGAAGCCGTCATCGGCGCCGCGTACCAGCAGCACGGCATCGACCTCGCACGCAAACTCGTGCACCACCTGTTCGACGGTCTGCTCGCCGAAGCGCCGTTGCGCGGTGCCGGCCTGGACTGGAAGACCAGTCTCCAGGAGTTGACCGCGTCGGCAGGGCTTGGCGTGCCCGAGTACAAGGTCGAGGACACCGGTCCTGATCACCGCAAGGAGTTCAGTGCCACCGTGCTCGTCGGCGGGCGTGAACTCGGCTACGGCTCGGGGACGACCAAGAAGGAAGCCGAGCAGAAGGCCGCCGAGACGGCCTGGCGACAGCTTTCGGCCGAACTCGACATCGAACAGCCGCCGAAAACAACCTGAGTCGCCTCAAGAGCGTTTCTCGCACTCCGCCGCCACTCGCACGACCGTTCAGGTCACCTGTGAGAGGGCGGCGGAGGCGTTTTCGCTGGCTATCCCGGCGACCGGCGGCTCGGAGCCCGCGGGCTGGTCGAGACCGAAGGCCTGTTCGCGGCTCCGGCCTCTGTCCGTCGACGAAAGCCCACAGCCGGGCGTGACCTTCCGTTGGCCGGTGGGAGAATCGGACGCATGCCCGAACTCCCCGAGGTCGAGGTGGTCCGTGCCGGGCTGGAGGCACACGTCTCCGGCCGGACGATCACCGAGGTCGAAGTTCTCCATGCCCGCGCGATCCGCCGCCACGAACTCGGCGCGGAGGACTTCAGCGGACGGCTCTCCGGCATCAAGATCACCGCCGCGCGCCGTCGTGGCAAGTATCTGTGGCTGGATCTGTCGGACGGTCAGGCCATGCTCGCCCACCTCGGCATGAGCGGCCAGATGCTCGTCCAGCCCGAAGAGGCACCTGACGAGAAGCATCTTCGCGTGCGATTCCGCTTCGCCGACAACGGGCCGGAGTTGCGCTTCGTGGACCAGCGGACCTTCGGAGGTCTCGCGCTCGCGGAACTCACCGAGGTCGACGGGACGGCGCTGCCGAGCACCATCGCGCATATCGCCCGCGACCCGATGGACCCGCGCTTCGACCTCGATCAGGCCGTTCGCGCGCTGCGGTCGAGGCGGACCGAGATCAAACGCGCTCTGCTCGACCAGACCCTTGTCTCCGGCATCGGCAACATCTACGCCGACGAAGCCCTCTGGCGGTCCAAGCTCCACTGGGCCCGTCCGACCGACAAACTCACCGCGGCCCACGGCCGGACCGTGCTCACCGCCGCCAGTGAGGTGATGGCCGCCGCGCTCGTCGCGGGTGGGACGTCGTTCGACGCGCTCTACGTCAACATCAACGGCCAGTCCGGGTACTTCGACCGGTCGCTCGACGCCTACGGCCAGGAAGGCCTGCCCTGTGGCCGATGCGGGACGGCCATCCGTCGTGATCCCTTCATGAACCGCTCGTCGTTCTCCTGTCCGCGATGTCAGCCACGCCCGCGCGTGAGGTGAAAACTGTCGTGTATGAATGCGGGCACCGCGTCAACTAGCATGAACGGGCACGACATGTAGGGAGTGGGATGGTGGCCGCGACCGAGCCCGGCAAGACGACGCTCGCCGAAAAGATCGACAAGCTGTTCCAGATCGTGCTGAGACCCGATCGTGAGCCGTACAGCCATGAGGAGGTCGCCAAGGCCTGCCGTGAGGCCACCGGCGAGAGTTTCTCGACGACCTACCTCTGGCAGTTGCGCACGGGGCGCCGCGACAACCCGACGAAACGCCATCTCGAGGCGCTCGCCCAGTTCTTCGGCGTCTCGCCGGCGTACTTCTTCGACGACGAGCAGAGCGCCAAGATCGGCGAAGAACTCGCGCTCCTCGGCGCACTCCGCGACGCCGGCGTCCGCGACGTGGCACTGCGCGCTGTAACGCTTTCGCCCGACGGGCTCGACACCATCAGCGACATGATCGACGCGATCGCCCGCAGAGAATCCGGACGGGGCGGCCCGAAGAGGGAGGTGTGAGGTGGACCGCGGCCGTAAGGAGTTGTGGCGACGCTGCCGGAACCTCGCCGACGGTGTGAGCCTCCCCGAGCCTTTCAACGCCGAGGCCTTCACCGCCGAACTGGCGGCTGAACGCGGCCGCCCGATCGAGTTGATGCAGGTCGACGTCCCCTCCAGTGGCCCGTGCGGGCTCTTGATGAGCACCGAACGCGCGGACTACATCCTCTACCCGACCAACACGACCGCCCTGCACCGGCGGCATATCCTCCTGCACGAGGTCGGCCACCTGCTGTGCGGTCACGTCGGTTCGGACGCGGGCGCCGACGGCATCGCGCTCGACGCCGCCGCCAGCAAGACCCTCATGCCGAACCTGTCGCCCGAACTCGTCCGCCGTGTTCTCGGCCGCACGAGCTACAGCGCCGTCGAGGAACGGGAGGCCGAACTGCTCGCCAGCCTCCTCGCGCAGCGCGTCGCCAGGACGGCGGTGCGCGGAGTGGCGCACACCGATGAGAGCGGGAGCGACCTCGCCGGTGGGATGGCCAGGGTCGACAACCTCTTCGGCAGCCGGAAGCGGCGCCTGCCATGACCGAGACCATCGCGTACTTCTGCTGCGTGGTGGCCTTCGCGGGCTTCGGTTACAAACTGATCCAGGCTCGCCACACCCAGCCGTTGCGGCGGATGTGGTTCCTGAGCGCCTTCGGGATGTGCATCGCGGGCGGCATCATGCTGCTCACCCCGGCCATGGAGAACGCCGTCGGCATCGAAGAGCCCATCGGCAGTCTTCGCAATCTCGCGGCCGACTTGCTCAAGATCGGCGCGATGGCCTTCGCGGTCGCGTTCGCGCATTCGCTGAAACTGGGGGAGGGCAAGCGGATCGGCTGGCACGTGGTGCTTTCCTGGACCGTGGTGGCCGCCGAGATCGCGCTCTTCCTGCTCTCCGACAGTTATCGCGTCGGTGAACACACCGCCGCCGGTCCTGGCAGGCTCGGCTGGTTCGTCGCGTACAACGTCGCTTTCCTCGCGTACGGCCTGATCAGCTTGCTGACCTTCTCGATCGTCTTCGCCCGTTTCGCGCGCCATGCCGATCCCGGCCCGCTTCGCACCGGGCTGTGGCTGCTCGTCGGTGGTGGGGTCGCCGCGCTGGGCTGGACCTTCTGGGACGTCGACGACATCTACATCC
Organism: Amycolatopsis sp. cmx-11-51; assembly: GCF_047608665.1. NCBI lineage: Bacteria > Bacillati > Actinomycetota > Actinomycetes > Pseudonocardiales > Pseudonocardiaceae > Amycolatopsis > Amycolatopsis sp. cmx-11-51. The sequence continues at coordinate 111,057 of NZ_JADNQO010000018.1, forward strand.
TCGCCACCACCGGTGAGGTCGACGCCGGCGAGGACACGCTCTCGTCGATCCTGGCGGCGTTGAGCGTCGGCCTCGCCGGGGCGGGCGCGACGCTCAGCGTGTGGGGTCCGGCGCTGGCGACCCCGTTCCGCCTGCTCGGCACGTACCGGACCTACCGCCGGATCGAACCGTTGTGGACCGCGATGCGCGAGGCCGTCCCGGGAATCGCGCTGGACCCGGGCCCCGGTATGCCGGGTGGCGTCGAATTCGCCTTGTACCGCCGGGTCATCGAGATCCGGGACGGCCATCTCGCGCTGCGCCCGTACTTCGATCCGGACATCCCGCCGGTCGCGGAAGCCGAGGCACGCAAGGCGAAGATCCCCGCAGCCCGTGTTCCCGCGACGATCGAGGCCGCGGCCTTGGCCGCCGCGCTCGTCGCCTCCGAGGCGGGCCGCCGGTACGCCCCCGACGACGTTCCGGCGACCTACCTCGAAGAGCCCGACATCGCCACCGAAGCGGCGTGGCTGGTGGAGGTCACGCACGCTTGGCGACGGTCCACTGTGGTCGGACGGATCCGGGACCGTGCCCGCGAGGCCGATTTCGCGTGATTGAACGGGTAACACACGTGATTGAATGGATAACACACGTGATTAGACGGGTAACACAGGAGTTCGCCGTCTAATCACGCGAGTTCGCCGTCTGATCACGTGTGTTACCCGTCTGATCACACGACCGCGAGGACGGCGGCGGCCGCCGAGACCAGGCCGAGCCAGATCGACGGGACGACCTCCTTGGCCCCGTCGCCCGCCCGCAGGTGCGAGATCGCCGCGCCGATCAGCAACGCCACCAGGCCGATCGCCGCGGCGACGCCGATGGGTGCCCAGAACATCCCGGCCACCAGTCCCACCGCACCGGCGACCTCGAGGGCGCCGATCCCCTGGATCGCCCGGACGGAGAAGCCGAGCCTCTCGGTCCGGGCGATCACCGACGACTGACGCAGAATCTTCGCCACCCCCAGCGGGGCGAAGATTGCGGCCAGCATCGACGCCAGCACCACATAAGCCACGGCCATGACGAACTCCTTGGTGTGGAAGGACTTTCAGACCGTGACGCGGCGCATCGTGGCGAACCCGCCGCCGGCGGCGATGGCCACCAGCACCGCGAGCACCCCGGTCACCCCACCCACGGTCAGCGTGCTGAAGAAGGTGCCGATCTTCGACCAGGAGTCGGTCCAGGTGAGCACCATCACGATGCCCAGCAGCACCAGGACCTGCGCCGCGCCGAACACGACGACACCCGGCACCGCGGCGCGCCGGTAGATCAGGCCGTACCACATGCCGTAGACGAACATCAGCGTCAGCAACACGAACGAAGTGAGCAGCGTCAGATACCAGGGGCCGTCGAGCAGCCAAGGCACCCGGAAGTAGTTGAGTTCGAGCCCCCAGCCGCCGGTGGCTTCCTCGATCGCCTGGAACACGACGATCCCGACCGAATACAGCGCGGACAATCCGGCGATCAGCAGGACGGTGCCCAGGTAATACGACCGCCTCGACACGCCGAGCGCGAGCCCGAACGGCAGTGACTTCGTCATGCTCAAGGCGCCGCAGACGAACATGAACACGAAGAGCGTGAACAGGCCGCCGGAGTAGTTCTCTTTTTCTTCTTGCAAGGTCGCGAAGATGGTGAGGTTCACCAAGAACGCGAAGAGTGTGACGCCGACCGGGAGGACGAGGTATTGGAGCCGGTCCACCAGGTGATAACGCGCGACAGTGATCAGGGTGTTCATGCGGACGCCTCCTCTGCGATCTGTCCGTTGGAGGTGTGCACCATCAATTGCTGCAGGGACAACGGTTCCAGCTTCAGGTGCAGGGCTTGTGCCCGTGCCTTCGCGGCGACGTCGAGTGCGTCGGCGACGGTGACCGAAGCCCGCGAACCGATCTTGCGGCGGTGCAGCACCCGGCGGCCGGCGACGAAGGCCTCCACCGCCGTGGCCGGCCCGCTGACCGTCGCGGCCGAGCCGCGCAGTTCGTCGGCGGGTGCGTCGAGGACGACGCGGCCCTTGTCGATCATCACGACGTGCTCCAGCAGATCGGCCACTTCGTCGATCAGGTGCGTGGAGAGCAGCACCGTGCGCGGATGACTGGAATAGTCGTCGAGCAACCGGTCGTAGAACAGTTGCCGGGCGACGGCGTCGAGGCCCGCGTACGGCTCGTCGAGCAGCGTGAGTTCCGCTCGCGCCGCCAGCCCGAGCGTGATCGACAACGCCGAGCGCATCCCGCGCGAGAGCTTCTTGATCGGCCGCTTGAGCGGCAGGTCGAAGTCGCGGAGCAGGGTGTCGGCCAGTTCTGCGTCCCAGTTCGGGTAGAACCAGGACGCCGCCGCGAGGGCGTGCCGCACCTTGAAATCCGGGAACTGCTGGTCTTCGCGGACGAGCACCATGCGCCGGAGCACCCGCTCGTTCTCCATCGGGCTCTCCCCGAAGACGCGGACCGTGCCCGCGGTGGCGAACTCCTGCGCCGTGACGATGCGCAGGAAGGTGCTCTTGCCCGCGCCGTTGCGGCCGAGCAGGCCGGTGATCTTGCCTTCTTCGATGTCGACCGAGACATCGCCGAGTGCGAGGTGGTCGCCGTAGCGCCGGGTCAGGCCGGTGGTCGAAATGGTCGGCGTCATGCGGCGGGTCCTCCGTTCCGGTGTCCGTTCCCGCGGATGAGCGAGATCAGGGTTTCGTCGTTGATGCCGAGGCGCCTGGCTTCGACCAGCATCGGCTCGAGGTACTGCTCGGCGAACCGTTTCCGCCGGTCGGTGAGCAGCTTCTCCCGCGCTCCATCGGCGACGAACATGCCGATGCCGCGCCGTTTCTCGAGCAGGCCGTCGTCGGCGAGCACGTTGATGCCCTTGGCCGCCGTCGCCGGATTGATCCGGTAGAAGGCGGCGAGTTCGTTGGTTGACGGCACGCGTTCCCCCTCGGCCAGGCTTCCCTCGGCGATGTCGTCGGCGATCTGTTCGGCGATCTGCACGAACAGGGGTGTTCCTTCGTCGAGCACGACACCTCCGTCCCAGTCTTCGTGCACCTGTGCCAGGTGCGGTGGTTCATTACTTGACTAAGTAACCCATGAACCTCCCCTCGGGCGCAAGTCGCCTCCGCCGTGCGCACTACTGTGCAATGCGTGGTACCTTCTGTCGCGTAAGACTGGGAAGGACGCGACTGTGGAGATCAGTCAGCTACTCAAAGGCGTGCTCGACCTCGCCGTTCTCGCGGTGCTTCGAGGAGAAGACGGCTACGGCTACGACGTGCTTCGAAGACTCCGGGTCGCGGGGTTGCAGGAAGTGGGCGACGCCTCGGTGTACGGGACGCTTCGGCGGCTGTACAAAGCAGGCCTGCTGACGTCGTACGTGGTGCCGAGCGAAGAAGGCCCGCACCGGAAGTACTACAGCCTCAACGATCTGGGCCGCCAGCGTCTCGAAGAGTCGGGGCAGACCTGGCGGACTTTCGCCACGACAATGAACAGCCTGTTGGGAGAGGCAGCATGAGCACGCAGAATCCGACCGCCGTGCGGGTGTATCTGGCGAGGGTCAGGAGCGCGCTCGCCGACCTTCCCGAGAGCGAAGTCGAGGAGATCCTCGAAGACGTCCGGCCCCATCTCGCCGAAATGGAGGCGGAACTGGGGGAGAACCCCAAGGTCGACGCCTTGATCGAGCGTTTGGGCAGCCCCGAGAGCTATGCCGCCGAACTGCGGGCGTCCGGCGGCTATCCGCCGCGTCCGGCCGACGCGGGAGACAAGACCGCCGTGCTGAAGGGGAAAACCGGGATCGGCGGAGCGCGGTTCGCGTTCTGGGGCCTGGTGTTCTCGGTCGGTGGTTTCGCGTTGTTCGGCTTCGCGGCCGCGGTGTTGATCCGGGTGGAACCGTTGCTGAGCCTGCTTTTCGTCGCGCCCGTATTCGCGATCAGCGTCGTCTACGTGGTCCGGCGCGGCGTCGCCCCGATCGCGGAACTGCCCGAGGTGGTCAAACTCCGCGAGATCGCGACGTCGTTCCAGGCCAACCGGAACAGCAAGGGACTGAACTACTTCCGCTCGCTCAAGCCGGCGTGGTGGGTCCTGTGCGCGGCGGTGCTGGTCGTGTTCGGCCTGCTGCTCGTGCTCCGTGACACCGAGGCCGTGCTGCTGCTGCCGTTTTTGCTGCTGGCGGCCGCCGCGGTGGTCTGGGCTGGCCAGAAGCTGAAGGGCGACCGGCGGCTGCTGTGGCTGGCGGTGCCGATCTCGGCGTTCGTCATCGGCAGCATGCTCGGTGGGGCGGGCGCGGCGGTCGATTTGATCGCAAAGCGGTCCTACGGAGGCGATTCGTACAACGACGGCAACACGCCGACCTACAACGGCAACTACAGCTACGGCAATCCGCTCTTGATGTACGGCAGCCAGGACGTGGAGAACATCTACGCGTTCGACGGCGAGGGCAAGCCGCTGACCGAGATCTACCTCTACGACGAGGACGGCCGTCCGCTCAGCACGACCCGCTACGCCTGTGAGAAGAGCACGGGCGAGAAGCGGAAGATCGGCGACGACAACCGCTACCCGCGTCCGCGGCTCGATCGGGGCGTCCAGGACTACGACGGAAACCTCAACGGCTACAACGGAAACCGCTCCTATTGCCAAGAGCGGACCGAAGTCCCGTTCAGCGCGGCGATCCCGAAGGGCGCGCCGATACCGCCTTCTTCGTCCGTCCCGCCGCCGTCAAGCTCCACCCAGCCGACGCGCTAGGTGGCCGGGGTGGAGGCGGTCGTCGGGGGCAGCCTCCACCCCTTTTCATCCTGCCGCGTAACACCGTACTGCGTGCATTCCTCACCGGGACCGAGCGAGTCACGACTCCGGACAACCGGATCATCGGACATTCCGGAGCGCGCGGAACCGGCTCACGCGGGGAAACCCAGCGGAATGTGACCCATTGGAGCCCTTTCGCGCCGCCCCGTGACCGCTACCATTCTCGAATGCGCCACTTGGTCACGGGAGTACGGCGACGCGATCCCGCCCGGATCGAGCGTCTCATCGGATGAATGGCGGCGAGCCGATCCTTGAACGGGATCGCGAACTCGAAAGGATCGAAGCGGCACTCGATTCCGCGCTGGCGGGCGAGGGCCGGGTCGTGGTCATCGAAGGCCTCGCCGGCATCGGGAAGACCCGGCTGGTACGGGAGGCACGGGCGCTGGCGAAGGCGCGAGGATTCGGCAGGCTGCGGTCGGTCGGTGACGCGCTCGAAAGCGCGATGGCCTGGGGCGTCGTCCGCCAGCTGATCGAACGGTCGCTTTCCCGCTACAGCGGGGAAAATCGCGAGAAGATCCTCGACGGCCCTTCCGGCGCGGTGCTCCGCGCGCTCGACGATCCGAGCGAGGCTGAGCTGGCAAGGACCTTGCACGCGCTCTGGTGGGCCACGGTCGACTTCTCGTCCAGCAGACCGCTGCTGATCACGGTCGACGACGCGCACTGGGCCGACCACTCGTCGCTGCGGTTCCTGGTCTACCTCTCCAGGCGCATCGCCGACCTGCCGATCACGGTGGTCGTCGCCACCCGCCCGCCCGCGGAGAACACCGGGCCACTGGCGCGTTTGAGTGTCTCGCGGCAGGCGGAGCGTGTGTCGCCGAAGCCGCTCTCACTCGAAGCGCTGGCCGAACTCGTCACCGCCCGCGGGGTCCGTCCAGCCTGGGCCGTTGTCGTCTCGCTGCACGCGGCCAGTGGCGGAAACCCTTTCCTGGCAGGCGTTCTCGTCGACGAACTCGACGTGCTCGGGTTGCCGCTGGACCTCGACGCGACGGCGGATCACGTCGGAAGGCTGGGGCCCAGCACGGTTTTCCAGGCCGTCCTGGGCAGACTGCCCTTCGAAGCCGTCGCACTGGCAGGCGCGATCGCGATACTGGGGCCCGGCGGCGATCCGCGGCGGGCCGGGGCACTGGCGAAACTGGACGCCGCCAGGCTTTCGGCCGCGGTCGAGGCGCTGACCTCGGCCCACGTCCTGACCGGCGACGGCGATCACCTCGTCTTCGTCCACCCTGTCGTGCGGGAGGCCGTCCTCACGGATCTCGGCACGATCGCCCGCGCGGCACTGCATACGGACGCCGCGAAGGCGTTGCGGGCGGCGAAGGCGCCGGCGGGCCGGGTCGCCGCTCACCTCGTCCAGGCCCCGAAGGGCGCGTTGCCGGACGCGGCGGGCATCCTGCGCGAGGCCGCGATCGCGCTCCTCGCGGCAGGCGACCCGGAGACGGCCGCCGCGCATCTGCGCCGGGCCGTGGACGAGACTCCGGACGACGCCGCGCTGCGGGCCGAACTCGGCCGCGCGCTGCTCCGCACCGGCGAGGCCGCCGAAGCGCGGCAACAACTTCTGGTGGCGGCGGACGGTGTCCCCGATGCCGAACTCGCCGCCGCCGCCGCGTCGGCCACAGCCGTCGTCGAAGGTCCCGAAGACGCGGTCGCGGAACTCCGGGAGGCGATCGCCGCCCGCCCCGGCGGGCCGCGCGACCCCGGCAGGATGCATCTCGAAGCGCGGCTCGCGGTGATCCGCTCGTTCCTGCCGCACCACCGCCGGACGGCGTCCGACCACCTGAGCGCGTACGCGGGGCTGAGCGGGGTCACGCCCGACGAGCGCACCTTGCTCGGCCTGCTCGCGCAGATGGGCAGGTACGAGGTCCGGCCCGCGGACGAGGTCGCCGCGACCGCCTGCCGCGCGCTGGCCAACGGCGCCTACTTCGAAGACGCCACCGGGAGTCTCGACGCGATGGTCGGCTGGGTGGTGGCGATGCTCGCGCTGATCTCGGCCGACGGCGTCGACGAGGCGCGGCGGGAGATCGAGCGGGCACGGCGGCGGGTACGGGCGCACGGCTGCCCCGTCGAATTCGCGACGGTCGCCAACGCCGCGCTGTTCCTTGACTGGCGGCTCGGCAACGTGAGTCTCATGGAGGCCGAAGCCGAAGGCTCGCTCGCCGCCATCGTGGCCGAGGAACCGGTGCCCCAGGTGATCGCGCTCCGGGCGACGTCGACCCATTTCCTCGCCTACGCCGCGCTGGAACGCGGCGACCTCGAAGCCGCCGCCGAGGTGTTGGCGCGATTCGACGCCGACCACGGCGACGGCCCGCGCATGATGCCGACGACGTGGCTGCACGAGCCGCGCGCGCTGATCGCGCTCGCCGTCGGGAATCCCGTGCTCGCCAGGACACAGGCGTTCCTGCAGCGTGACGAGCTGGCCGCGGCCGGGGTCGACCCGCCGACCATTCCGTGGCGGGTCCCGGCGGTACGGGCCGCGATGCTGCTCGGCGAATCCGGCCACGCCATCGAACTGGCCAACGAGCAGGTGGTCATCGCGCGGAAATGGGGGACCGCGACGGAGATCGGGGTCGCGCTGCGGTTGCTCGCGCACGCCGACGGCGACCGGCGGCTGGATCTGCTGACCGAGTCGGTCGGGGTGCTGGAGACGTCGCCTGCCCGGCTGCAGCTCGCGCGTTCGCTGGTCGACCTAGGTGAGGCGATGCGGGTCGCGCGGCGATGCACCGACGCGCGCACTCCGCTCACCCGCGGCATCGAACTGGCCACCGAATGCGGCTCGGTCGTCCTCCGCACCCGCGCGGCGCAAGCGCTGGAAGCCCTGGGGGACCGGCCCCGGCGGACGCTCGTCGCCGGTCCGTTCTCCCTGACCGCGAGCGAACGCCGGGTCGCGGATCTGATGGCGTCGGGGCGGGCGAACCGGGAGATCGCGCAGGAGCTGTTCGTCACCCCGAAGACGGTCGAGAAGCACCTCGGGCGGATCTACACGAAACTCGGCATCACCGGACGGTGGGAGCTGGGCCGGACACCTTCGTGAGGTCTTCGCCGAAACACGGATGCGAGGGCGCCCCCGGAAGGCATAACCTCCGGGGCAACGCGCTGACGGAGACGAGTAGCCCGGGAAACACGCGAGACCCAGAGAGCCGCCGGTAGCTGGGAAGGCGGCCTCGCGCCCCGTGGTGAAGACCCTCCCGAGTGCGGGGAGGAACGGCGTCCGCGCCCCATGCCCCGCCGTTCGGCCCCCGTCACGGGCCTTCGAGGCCGCCGCTCGTCCCGGGTGGCGGCGAAAGTGCGGTGGTACCGCGAGTTCCCTTCTCGCCCGCACTCCCAAGGGGTCGCGCATATCCGTACAGGAGTTGTGATGATCTCGCGTGTTCTCGTCGCCGACCTGCCCCGGCATGTCGGCGAACGTGTGCGAATAGCCGGTTGGGTGCACCGACGGCGTCAGCTGAAATCCGTCACCTTCGTCGTGGTCCGGGACCGTTCCGGGCTCGCGCAGGTCGTCGCCGCCGGATCCGGTGGCCCACCCGAGGAGACCGTGGTCGAGGTCGAAGGCCTCGTCACCGCGAACCCGCAGGCGCCCGGCGGGCTCGAAGTGACCGAGCCGTCGATCGGGCTGCTCTCCGAACCCGCCAAACCACCGCCGTTCGACCTCTACCGGCCGTCCTTGAGCGCGGCGTTGCCGACGGTGCTGGACAACGCCGCGCTCGCGTTGCGGCATCCGCGGCTGAAGGAGGTGTTCACGATCGCGGCGGCGAGCGTCGCCGGATTCCGGTCGGCGCTGGACGGGCTCGGGTTCACCGAAACCCATACGCCCAAGATCGTCTCGTCGGCCACGGAATCCGGGGCGAACGTCTTCGGCATCGACTACTTCGGCAAGCGGGCGTTCTTGGCGCAGTCCCCGCAGTTCTACAAACAGGCGCTGGTCGGGGTGTTCGAGCGGGTCTACGAGGTCGGCCCGGTCTTCCGCGCCGAACCGCACGACACGGCTCGTCATCTCGCGCAGTACACGAGCCTCGACGCCGAACTCGGCTTCATCGACGACCATCACGACGTGATGACGGTACTGCGAGAGGCCATCGCGGGCATGGCCGCCGCCGTCCCGGAGACCGGAGTCGTGGTGCCCGAAAAGATTCCGGAGATCCACTTCGCGGACGCCCAGGAGCTGATCGCCCGGCTCTCCGGCGAGGACCCGCGCGGGGAGCCGGACCTCGCGCCCGCGCACGAACGGCTGCTTTCGGACTGGGCGCTGCGCACGCACGGCTCGGAGTTCCTCTTCGTCACCGGCTATCCAATGGCGAAGCGGCCGTTCTACACGCATCCGGACCCGGAGCGGCCCGCGTACTCCCGCAGTTTCGACCTGCTCTTCCGCGGGCTGGAACTGGTGACCGGAGGCCAGCGGCTGCATCGGCACGCCGCCTACGTCGCCGCGCTGGCGGCACGGGGTGAATCCGCCGAGCCGTACCGGGACTACCTGGGCGTGTTCGCACACGGCATGCCGCCGCACGGCGGGTTCGCGCTCGGTCTCGAACGCTGGACGGCCCGGCTGCTCGGGCTGCCCAACGTGCGCCAGGCGGCGCTCTTCCCGCGGGACTCGCACCGCCTGACCCCGTAGGATGCCGCGACTCGGCACCTCCGCAGGGGAAGTGCCGAGTCGCGTGGGATCAGGCGTGTGGGGATCGGCTCAGTGGAGGAACGCGCTCCTGGCGGCCAGGTCGGCCAGCAGGGCGCGGCCCTTCTCGGCGTTGCGCGGCTGGGCCAGGACGTCGTAACGCCGGGCGACCAGCTGGCTCTGCGAGATGAACCCGCGCTTGTTCTTCGAAGCCGCGTACCCCAGCGCGCCGAACAGCAGGTTGAACCCGATACCGCCGACGAGACCGACGAAGATCGGCACCAGTCCGGCGCCCGGGTTCAGCAGGCTCAGCACGAGACCGAGGAACATACCGAATATGGCGCCCGACAGCGCCGCGCTGGTCAGCACCTTGCGCCAGCCCATCCGCCCGGCGATCCGCTCGACCAGGATCGGTTCGACACCGACAATGGTGACGTCCGTGATCGGGAAGTCGGTTCCAGCGAGGTGGTCGACCGCACGCTGCGCATCGGAGTACGACTCGTAGGAGCCGATCGGCCACCCGCTGGGCAGCGTCGGGAGCTGAGCCCGCCCCTGGGGCTCGGTGAACGTGGTCTGCTGCGTGAATGCCTGTGTCATTCCTTCTCACCTCTCTTGATCCGTACAACGTTCCGGAGGTACGGATCTCCTCCCGTCCGGCGGGATTCACAGCATCTTCTCAGCCGGGCATCGCAGACAATCCGCCCAGGGATCAACTACAGTCCGCAATGGGTAACGAATAAGACCATTGGCTAAGTTGACCGGGTTGGCCTGACCCGGTAGGAAGAAGCCGCAAAGGTACCGCTTCGAACCTTTAGGTGAGGCTGATGGCGAACAGGCGCGGCATGCTCACACTGGATCGGCTCCGGGAACTGGTCGAGGACGGCACCGTCGACACGGTGCTGGTGGCCATCACCGACATGCAGGGCAGGCTGCAGGGCAAACGCTGCGCCGCCGAATACTTCCTCAACGAGGTCGTCGAGCACGCCACCGAAGCGTGCAACTACCTGCTCGCGGTCGACGTCGACATGAACACCGTCGACGGCTACGAGATGTCGTCCTGGGAGACCGGCTACGGCGACTTCGTCATGCGCCCGGACTTCGAGACGCTGCGCCTGCTCCCGTGGCAGGAGGGCACCGCGCTCGTCCTCGCCGACCTCGAACGGGTGCAAGGCGGTGCCGTGGCCCCCTCGCCCCGGCAGATCCTGCGCGGGCAACTCGACCGGCTGGCCGCGCAGGATCTCGGCGCGTACGTTGGCACCGAACTGGAGTTCATCGTCTTCGACGACACCTTCGAGTCGGCCTGGGACAAGCGCTACCAGGGCCTTCGCCCGGCCAACCAGTACAACGTCGACTACTCGATGCTCGGTACCTCGCGGATCGAACCGCTGCTGCGCCGGATCCGCAACGACATGAGCGGCGCCGGGCTGTACGTCGAATCGGCCAAGGGCGAGTGCAACCCCGGCCAGCACGAGATCGCGTTCCGCTACGCCGAGGCCCTGGTCACCTGCGACAACCACAGCGTCTACAAGACCGGGTCCAAGGAGATCGCCGCGCAGGAGGGCAAGAGCCTCACGTTCATGGCGAAGTACGACGAACGTGAGGGCAACTCCTGCCACATCCACCTCAGCCTGCGCTCCACCGCGGGTGAGGCCGTGCTGGCCGGCGACGGCCCCGGCGGGTTCTCGCCGCTGATGGAGCACTTCCTCGCCGGTCAGCTCGCCGGACTACGGGAGTTGACCTATTTCCTCGCGCCGAACATCAACTCCTACAAGCGCTTCGTCCCCGGCAGCTTCGCGCCGACGGCGGTCGCGTGGGGCACCGACAACCGCACGTGCGCGCTCCGCGTCGTCGGGCACGGGGACTCGCTCCGCACCGAGAACCGGGTTCCCGGCGGCGACGTGAACCCGTATCTCGCGGTGTCCGCGCTGATCGCCGCCGGGTTGCACGGTATCGAGAACGAACTCAAGCTGGAGCCGGAGTTCCAGGGCAACGCCTATGGCTCCGACAAGCCGACCGTGCCGACGACGTTGCGGGAGGCCGCGGCGCTGCTCGACCAGAGCGAACTCGCCAGGTCCGCGTTCGGGGACGAGGTCGTCGACCACTACCTCAACGCGGCGAAGGTCGAACTCACCGCGTACGACGCCGCCGTCACCGACTGGGAGAGGATCCGTGGCTTCGAACGTCTCTGAGCCCTTGATCGGGCTCACCTGCTACCTGGAGCCCGCGAAGTTCCTGGTGTGGGAGACCGAAGCGGCTTTGCTGCACCGTGTGTACGTGGACGGCGTCGCCGCGGCGGGCGGGATCCCGGTGCTGCTGCCGCCGGTGAGCGACGCGCACGACAGGCTGGTGTCCGCCGTGGACGGTCTCGTGCTGGTCGGCGGCGCCGACATCGAACCGGCGCGCTACGGCCAGGAGCAGCGTCCGACGACCTACGTCCGGCCGAACCGGGACGCGTTCGAATTCGGCCTGCTGCGGTCCGCTTTGGACAGTGGCAAACCGGTGCTCGGCGTGTGCCGGGGGCTGCAGGTGCTCAGCGTCGCGCTCGGCGGGACGCTCGCCCAGCATCTTCCGGACACTTTGGACAGTGCGGATCACCAGCCCGCGCCCGCGACCTTCGGCACCACTACGGTGACCCTTGCCGAGGGCAGCCGGGCCGCGTCGATCCTCGGCACCGAGACCAAGGTGCCGTGTTATCACCACCAGGCCATCGACCAGCTCGGTGACGGGCTGGTGCCGGTCGGCTGGGCCGCCGACGGGACCATCGAGGCGGCGGAACTGCCCGGCGACGGGTTCGTGCTCGGCGTCCAATGGCATCCCGAACAGAATCCCGACGACATCAGGCTTTTCGAGGCATTGGTGACAGCTGCGAAGGAGCGGGCATGACCACGTTCGAGGTGATCAACCCCGCCACCGAAGAGGTGGTGAGGTCGGTTGGCCTGACCTCGGCCGAGGAGACCGACGCGGCGATCGCCCGCGCACAGGCGGCGTTCCCCGCCTGGCGGGCGGTGGCCCCCGGCGACCGGGCGCGGCTGTTGCGCCGCTTCGCCGACGCCGTCGACGCCGATATCGAGAACCTCGCCCAGCTGGAGGTCGTCAACGCGGGCCACACGATCGGCAACGCGCGCTGGGAGGCAGGCAACGTCCGCGACGTGCTGACGTACTACTCGGCGTCACCGGAACGCTTGAGCGGCAAGCAGATCCCGGTGCCCGGCGGGGTGAACATGACGTTCCACGAGCCGCTCGGCGTGGTCGGGGTGATCGTGCCGTGGAACTTCCCGATGCCCATCGCGGGCTGGGGTTTCGCGCCCGCGCTCGCCGCCGGGAACACCGTCGTGCTCAAGCCCGCCGAACTCACCCCGCTGACCGCGATCCGCCTCGGTGAGCTCGCCCGCGAGGCGGGTATCCCCGAGGACGTCTTCCAGGTGCTCCCCGGCAAGGGGTCCGTGGTGGGACAACGGTTCGTGGACCACCCGGCGGTGCGGAAGGTGGTGTTCACCGGCTCCACCGCGGTTGGCAAGCAGATCATGGCCGGCTGCGCCGCGCGGGTGAAGCGGGTGACGCTGGAACTCGGCGGCAAGAACGCGAACATCGTGTTCGCCGACGCCGACCTGGAGAAGGCCGCGGCCACGGCGCCGTACGGCGTGTTCGACAACGCCGGGCAGGACTGCTGCGCGCGATCCCTGATCCTGGTGCAGGCGAACGTGTACGACCGGTTCATGGAACTGCTGGAACCCGCCGTGAACGGCGTCGTCGTCGGGGATCCTCGCCTGGAGGTGACCGAGATGGGACCGCTGATCTCGGCCGGGCACCACGCGAAGGTGTCGTCCTATGTGGACGACGCCGCGCCGGTCGCCTTCCGGGGCAACGCTCCCGTCGGACCCGGGTACTGGTTCCCGCCGACCGTCGTCACCCCGCCCGACCTGCGGCATCCGCTGGCCTCGGACGAGATCTTCGGCCCGGTCGTCGCGGTGATCCCGTTCGCCGGGGAGGCGGACGCGGTGACCATGGCCAACGACACCGAGTACGGCCTGTCCGGCTCGATCTGGACGCGTGACGTCGGCCGCGCCTTCCGCGTCGCGCGCGGTGTCGAGGCCGGGAACCTGTCGGTGAACTCGCACTCGTCCGTGCGCTACTGGACGCCGTTCGGCGGGTTCAAGCAGTCCGGGCTGGGCCGCGAGCTCGGGCCGGACGCTGTCGACGCCTTCACCGAGACCAAGAATGTATTCATCAGCACGGAGGACTAGATGGTGCAGCGTTTCGAGGGCCGCGTCGCGGTCATCACCGGCGGCAGCAGCGGCATCGGTCTTGCCACCGCTCGGCGGCTGGCGAGCGAGGGCGCGAAGGTCGTCATCGCCGACATCTCCGCCGAGGCGGGCAAGGCCGCGGCCGGCGAGGTCGGCGGCCTGTTCGTGCAGGCCGACGTCACCGACGCCGAGCAGGTCGAGGCCCTGTTCCAGACCACCGTGGACACCTTCGGCTCGGTCGACGTCGCGTTCAACAACGCCGGCATCTCCCCGCCCGAGGACGACTCGATCCTCACCACGGGCATCGACGCGTGGGAGAAGGTGCAGAAGGTCAACCTGACCTCGGTGTACCTGTGCTGCAAGGCGGTGCTGCCGCATATGCAGCGGCGGGGGAAGGGCTCGATCATCAACACCGCGTCGTTCGTCGCCGTGATGGGCGCGGCGACGTCGCAGATCTCCTACACCGCGTCCAAGGGCGGGGTACTGGCGATGAGCCGGGAACTGGGCGTGCAGTTCGCGCGGGAGAACATCCGGGTCAACGCGCTGTGCCCGGGGCCGGTGAACACGCCGCTGCTGAAGGAACTGTTCGCGAAGGACCCCGAGCGGGCCGCGCGGCGGCTGGTGCACGTTCCGGTCGGCCGGTTCGCGGAGCCGGAGGAGATCGCGGGCGCGGTCGCGTTCCTGGCGAGTGACGACGCTTCGTTCATCACGGCTTCGCAGTTCCTGGTGGACGGCGGCATCGCGGGGGCCTACGTCACCCCCCTGTGAGGTTTGCCCAGGTCCGTGAAGGCCTCCTTGAGGGACCCAGAGTCCCTCAAGGAGGCCTTCACGGACCTGTTCACTCCCTGCCGCCGTCACTCGTCCCGGTGGCTGGGATGGCATACCCTTGACCTGCGCGGTAGTTCTGGGACGCGGAGCCGCCTGGTTTCGCGATCCGAGAAGCGCGGAGGCCCCCAGGATGACCCGGCAGATGAGCACCGCCATGCGCGACTGCATCGACCTGTGCAACGAGTGCCACGTCAGGTGCGAGGAGATGATGACGCGCTGCATGGAGGTCGGCGGCGCCAAGCTCGGGATGATGATGGTGACCTGCGCCGACATGTCCCGCATGAGCGCCGACATGATGATGCGCTGTTCGGCCATGATCGCCGACCTCGAAATGATGCGCATGTGCGCGAAGACGTGCGGCCTCGCCTCCCAGATGATGCGCATGTGCGCCCAGGAGTGCGCCAAGACCGGCGACCCGGAACTCGTCGAAGCCGCCGGCATGATGACGCGCTGCGCCGAGCTCTGCGGCACCATCACCGCCGAAATGATGATGGAGACCGCCTAGAGCGTGTCTCCCGAACTGAGGTTGGCAGGTTGGGTGAGGACAGGCGCGCGCGTTTCTTGTCGGCCGGAGGCCTCGGTTTTGCGGAGGTGGGCCGCTGATCTGGCTGAGTGGGTGACCAGCGGATGCCGGGGCCCGGCTGCGGAAATCCGAAAGCGCGCTTTGAGAGACGCCGCCTAGCCACGACCCGGCGGCCGGGCACGACGGGTGTCCGGCCGAACGGGGGAAGTGACGTGTCCGGCCAGAAGTAGACGCGCGTCGAACGCGCCAGGTACGGTGTGCGCACAACTGCAGACAGGGCCGTTGAGCTGGAGCGGGAGAGCCCCCACGAAGGTGGTGGGGCACCGAAGGAGCAAACTCCCCGGAATCTCTCAGGTACCCACTACCGCTTCCGCGAGGCCACTCTGGAAAGCAGGCGCGCAAGTGCGCCTCACCCAAGGTGAAAGCCGTCCCCTCACGGGCGGTGAAACTCTCAGGTGCCATGACAGAGGGGGAGTTCCCAGCGCACCGGTCTATCCGGCGCCTGACCCAAGGAGCTCCCTTGACCAGTACGTCCTTCGGCGACCGGCACATCGGCCCCTCGGAGTCCGAGCAGGCCAAGATGCTCGCCGAGGTCGGCTACGGCAGCCTCGACGCCTTGATGCGGGCCGCCGTGCCGTCCGCGATCCGGATCACCCGTGACCTCGAGCTTCCCCCCGCCGCGTCCGAAGAGAGCGCCATCGCCGAGCTTCGCGCGCTTGCCGCGCTCAACAAGCCGATGACGCAGATGATCGGCCTCGGCTTCCACGACACGGTCACCCCGGCGGTCATCCGCCGCAACGTGCTGGAGAACCCGGCCTGGTACACGGCGTACACGCCCTACCAGCCGGAGATCTCGCAGGGCCGCCTCGAAGCCCTCCTCAACTTCCAGACCATGGTTTCCGAGCTGGCCGGTCTCGCCACCGCGAACGCCTCCCTGCTCGACGAGTCCACCGCCGTCGCCGAGGCCGTCATGCTGATGCGCCGCGTGTCGAAGTCCAAGTCGAACAAGGTCGTCCTCGACGCCGAGTGTCTGCCGCAGACCATCGCGGTCGTGCGCACCCGCGCCGAGGCGATGGGCATCGAGGTCGAGGTCCGCGACCTGCTCACCGGCCTGCCGGAGGAGTTCTTCGGCGTCGTCGTCCAGTACCCCGGTGCTTCCGGCGTGCTGCGCGGCGCGGGCTTCTACTCCGCCATCTCCGAGACCGCGAAGGCCGCCGGAGCGCTGTACACCGTCGCCGCCGACCTGCTCGCCCTCACGCTGGTCACCGCGCCAGGTGAGTTCGGCGCGGACATCGCCGCCGGTTCCACCCAGCGCTTCGGCGTCCCGCTCGGCTATGGCGGCCCGCACGCCGGGTACATGGCCGTCCGCGCCGGGCTCGAGCGTTCGCTGCCGGGCCGTCTCGTCGGTGTCTCGGTCGACGCCGACGGCAACCTCGCGTACCGCCTCGCCCTCCAGACCCGCGAGCAGCACATCCGCCGCGAGAAGGCGACCTCCAACATCTGCACCGCGCAGGTCCTGCCCGCCGTGCTCGCCGCGATGTACGCGGTCTACCACGGTCCGGACGGCCTCAAGCGCATCGCGACCCGCGTCCACGAACTCGCCGGCGGTCTGGCGGACGCCCTGCGCGCCGGGGGCGTCGAGGTCGTCCACGAGGGCTTCTTCGACACCGTCCTCGCCCGCATGCCCGGACAGGCCGAAGCGGTCGTCGCGGTCGCGCGCGAGAACGGGATCAACCTCGGCCCGGTCGACGCCGACCACGTCCGCGTCGCCGTCGACGAGGTCACCACGCCCGCGATCATCGCCAAGGTGCTCAACGCCTTCGGTATCGACACCGCGGCTACCGAGGCCCAGGCGCTGCCCGCGGGCCTGCACCGCGAGAGCGAGTACCTCACCCACGAGGTCTTCCACTCCCATCGCTCCGAGACCGCGATGCTGCGCTACCTGCGCAGCCTGTCCGACTTGGACTACGCGCTCGACCGCGGCATGATCCCGCTCGGCTCCTGCACGATGAAGCTCAACGCCACCACCGAGATGGAGCCGATCAGCTGGCGTGAGTTCGCGGGTATCCACCCGTTCGCCCCGGTCGAGGACGCCGAGGGCTACCACGTCCTGGTCGAGCAGCTGTCGAGCTGGCTGGCCGAGGTCACCGGCTACGACAAGGTGTCGCTGCAGCCGAACGCCGGTAGCCAGGGCGAACTCGCCGGACTGCTCGCGATCCGCGCGTACCACCAAGCGAACGGTCAGCAGGAACGCGAGGTCTGCCTGATCCCGTCGTCCGCGCACGGCACGAACGCGGCCTCAGCGGTCATGGCCGGGATGCGCGTCGTCGTGGTCAAGTGCACCGACGAGGGCAACGTCGACCTCGAAGACCTGCGCGCCAAGGCCGAGGCCAACCGCGACACGCTCTCCGCGATCATGGTCACCTATCCGTCCACACACGGTGTCTACGAGCACGGCATCGACGAGCTGGCCAAGATCGTCCACGACGCGGGCGGCCAGGTCTACGTCGACGGCGCGAACCTCAACGCCCTGCTGGGCCTGGCGAAGCCGGGCGAGTTCGGCGGCGACGTCTCGCACCTGAACCTGCACAAGACCTTCTGCATCCCGCACGGTGGCGGCGGCCCCGGCGTCGGCCCGGTCGCGGTGCGCGCGCACCTCGCGCCGTACCTGCCGAACCACCCGCTGCTGGAGAAGGCCGGTCCGTCGACCGGCGTCGGCCCGATCAGCGCCGCCCCGTACGGCTCGGCGTCGATTCTGCCGATCTCGTGGGCGTACGTCCGGATGATGGGCGCAGCTGGATTGACACTTGCGACTAGCGCGGCCGTTCTCGCCGCGAACTACGTGGCCAAGCGCCTCAACCAGCACTATCCGGTGCTCTACACCGGCCAGGACGGCCTGGTCGCGCACGAGTGCATCCTCGATCTGCGCGGACTCACCAAGGAGACCGGCGTTTCCGTGGACGACGTCGCGAAGCGCCTGATCGATTACGGCTTCCACGCCCCGACCATGTCGTTCCCGGTCGCGGGCACGCTGATGGTCGAGCCGACCGAATCCGAGGACCTCGGCGAGATCGACCGCTTCATCGAGGCGATGATCGCCATCCGCGCGGAGATCGACGCCGTCGCGCGGGGCCGTTGGACCGCGGACAACAGCCCGCTGCGCAACGCTCCGCACACCGCGGAAACCCTGATCGGCGACTGGGACCTGCCGTACGACCGCGAACTCGCGGTGTACCCCGCCGGGGTGAACCGCAAGGCCAAGTACTGGCCCCCGGTGCGCCGCATCGACGGTGCGCGCGGGGACCGTAACCTCGTCTGCTCCTGCCCGCCGCTCAACGCCTACGAGAACTGAGGCACTTGATGTCGAAAGAGACGTCCCTGCACGGGGTCCACAAAGGACTGGGTGCGCTGTTCACCGACTTCGCGGGCTGGTCGATGCCGATCCGCTATTCCAGCGAACTGGCGGAGCACAAGGCGGTCCGCGAGACCGCGGGCCTGTTCGACCTCTCCCATATGGCCGAAATCGAGGTGACCGGTGGGCAAGCCGCCGAGGTCCTCGACTTCGCGCTGGTCGGCAACCTGTCCGGCGTCAAGCCGGGCCGGGCGCGCTACACGATGATCTGCGATGCAGGAGGCGGCGTACTCGACGACCTGGTCGTCTACCGCCTCGCCGACGAGAAGTTCCTGGTCGTTGCCAACGCGGGTAACGCTTCCGTCGTCGCCGAAGCGCTGGCAGAGCGGGCTTCCGGCTTCGACGCCGTCGTCGACGACAAGTCCGAGGACGTCGCGCTGATCGCCGTCCAGGGCCCGAAGGCCGTCGAGATCCTGGGCGCCGTCACCGACGCCGACCTCGGCGCGCTCAAGTACTACGCGAGCGTCCCGGCCGTCGTGAAGGGTCACGACGTCCTGCTCGCCCGCACCGGTTACACCGGCGAGGACGGCTTCGAGCTGTACGTCCCGGCCGGTGAGGCCCCCGCCGTCTGGCGCATCCTCACCGAGGCCGGGGAGCCGCACGGCCTGCTCCCGGCGGGTCTCGCCTGTCGTGACACACTGCGCCTCGAAGCCGGAATGCCGTTGTACGGCAACGAACTCAGCCTCCGGTTGAGCCCGTTCGAAGCCGGTCTCGGCCGTGTCGTCAAGTTCGAGAAGCCCGGCGACTTCGTCGGCAAGGCCGCGCTGGAGGAACTGTCCAAAAAGGACGTTCGCCGCGTGCGCGTCGGGCTCAAGGGCTCCGGCCGCCGCGCCCCGCGCCACGGCTACACAGTCCTGTCCGGCGAGACCGAGATCGGTGAGGTCACCAGCGGTGCCCTCTCGCCGACCCTGGGCTACCCGATCGCCATGGCGTACGTGGACCGGGAGCACTCCGAGCCCGGCACCGAGCTTTCCGTCGACATCCGGGGCCGCGTCGAGCCCGTCGAGGTCGTCGCCCTGCCCTTCTACTCTCGCGCCTGAAAGGCCCCTTCTCATCATGAGCATCCCCCAGGACCTGAAGTACACGAAGGAACACGAGTGGCTGAACGTCGTCGACGGCGTCGCCACCGTGGGCATCACCGCCTTCGCCGCCGAGTCGCTCGGTGACATCGTGTTCGTCCAGCTTCCCTCGGTCGGTGACACCGTCTCCGCCGGCGAGGTGTTCGGCGAGGTCGAGTCGACCAAGTCCGTCAGCGAGCTGTACGCGCCTGTGGACGGCGAGGTCGTCGAGGTGAACGGGGCCACAACGGACACCCCCGAGTTGATCAACTCGGACCCGTACGCCGAAGGATGGCTCCTGAAGGTGCGTCTGTCCGGCGACGTGCCCGCCCTGCTCGATGCCCAGGCCTACGCCGTGCTCACCCAGGAGAGCTGAAATGGGAGACACTTCTTTGTTCAACGCAGCCCTGTCCGAAGTGGACCCCGAGGTCGCCGCGGCCGTCGCCGCCGAACTCGACCGGCAGCAGTCGACCCTGGAAATGATCGCTTCGGAGAACTTCGCCCCGGTTAGCGTGCTCGAGGCGCAGGGTTCCGTGCTGACCAACAAGTACGCCGAGGGCTACCCCGGCCGCCGCTACTACGGTGGTTGCGAGCACGTCGACGTCATCGAGCAGCTGGCGATCGACCGCGCGAAGGCCCTCTTCGGCGCCGAGCACGCCAACGTCCAGCCGCACTCGGGTGCGCAGGCCAACGCCGCCGCCATGGTCGCCGTGCTCAACCCCGGTGACACCATCCTCGGTCTCGACCTCGCCCACGGCGGGCACCTGACCCACGGAATGAAGATCAACTTTTCCGGCAAGCTCTACAACGTCGTCGCCTACCACGTCGACAAAGAGACCGGGATCGTCGACGTCGAGGAGATCGAGCGTCTCGCCAAGGAACACAAGCCGAAGCTGATCATCGCCGGCTGGTCGGCGTACCCGCGTCAGCTCGACTTCGCCGAGTTCCGCCGCATCGCCGACGAGGTCGGCGCGAAGGTCATGGTCGACATGGCGCACTTCGCCGGTCTCGTCGCCGCCGGACTGCACCCGAGCCCGGTGCCGCACGCGGACATCGTCACCACGACCACGCACAAGACCCTCGGCGGCCCGCGTGGCGGCATCATCCTGTGCCGACAGGAACTCGCCAAGAAGATCAACTCGGCGGTGTTCCCCGGCCAGCAGGGCGGTCCGCTGGAGCACGTCATCGCCGCCAAGGCCGTCGCGCTGAAGGTCGCCGCGAGCGAGGAGTTCCGCGAGCGCCAGCAGCGTGTGCTCGAAGGCGCGAAGATCCTGGCCGACCGCCTTTCGCGGACGGACTGCGCCGAAGCGGGCGTCCGGGTGCTGACCGGTGGCACCGACGTGCACCTGGTGCTCGTCGATCTGGTCAACTCCACTTTGGACGGTCAGCAGGCCGAGGACCGGCTGCACTCGGTCGGCATCACGGTCAACCGCAACGCCGTCCCGTTCGATCCGCGGCCGCCGATGATCACCTCGGGCCTGCGGATCGGCACCCCGGCGCTGGCGACCCGTGGCTTCGGTGCCGAGGACTTCGCCGAGGTCGGCGACATCATCGCCGAGGCGCTGCGCCCGGACTTCGACGAGGCGCTGCGCCAGTCGCTGTCCGCCCGGGTCGAACTGCTGGCGAAGAAGCACCCGCTGTACGAGGGCCTCAACCGATGAGCGCGCTCCCCGAGGGGCGCAAACTTCTCCGGCTCGAAGTCCGCAACGCGCAGACCCCGATCGAGAAGAAGCCTTCGTGGATCAAGACGCGTGCGCGGATGGGGCCGGAGTTCACCGAGCTTAAGGGCCTGGTCAGGCGTGAGGGTCTTCACACTGTGTGTGAGGAGGCTGGTTGTCCCAATATTTATGAGTGTTGGGAGGACCGGGAGGCCACGTTCTTGAT
>NZ_JADNQO010000019.1:0-117112 GCF_047608665.1 Amycolatopsis sp. cmx-11-51
CGTTTCGCCGGCACCTCCGACTCGGTCAGTTCACCGTCCAAACGTCCCGCGTCACGCGCTCGTGTCCATTCGATGATGTGAGACGAGTAGAGACCTTCCCTGCGCAGGATCGCGCCTTTCTCCCCATCAGGTGCGTTCTCGTACTCGGTGACCGTAGCGAGCTTGTATTCCGCGCTGAACACCCGCCGTGACGGACGCGGTGCGGGATCGGCCTCCTGCTCGCCGAAGGAACGCCGGGACTGCTTGTCAGAAGGTGTGGACACATGCATAAGGATCTCCAATCCCGCCCTCGGTCAGGAACCCCCACTCACACGGGGTGTCTCACACCAGTCTGACCAAGAGGGCAATGAGCCAGGATGCGCCTTGGCGGAGGGATCGTTGCGGGTCTTGAGCAGGCTCGCCACCGTCACCACGACGAGAATGCCGATGATCACCGCGAGGCTGATCGGCGTCGAGATCTCCGGCACGCTCTCGTCGATGTCGACGTGGGCCCAGTGCAGGATCAGCTTGATCCCGATGAATCCGAGGATCACCGCGAGCCCCGCCGACAGGTACACCAGGCGATCGAGCAGGCCCTTCACGAGGAAGTACAGCGCGCGCAGGCCCAGCAGAGCGAAGGCGTTGGCGGCGAAGACCAGGTAGGGCTCGTCGGTGACACCGAAGACCGCCGGGATCGAGTCCAGCGCGAACAGCAGGTCGATCCCGCCGATCGCGAGCAGCACGACCACCAGCGGCGTGCCCACCCGCTTCCCTTCCAGACGGGTGAACAGCTTGCCGCCGTCGTACTCCTTCGACAGCGGCAGCAGGCGGCGCGCGGTCCGCACCACCACGTTGTTCTCGACATCCGGATCCTCGTCGCGATGCCGGAACAGCTGGATCCCGGTATAGATCAGCAGCAAGCCGAAAAGCAGGAACATGAAGGAGAACAACGAAAGAAGCGTGGCACCGAGCGCGATGAAGATCGCACGCATGATCAACGCGACGACGATGCCGAACGTGAGCACCTTGTGCTGGTGTTCCTCGGGTACCGCGAAGGTGCTCATGATGATCACGAAGACGAACAGGTTGTCGACCGACAGGCTCTTCTCCACGATGTAACCCGCGAAGTACTGCTGCCCGAAGTCTCCGCCGTGCGCCAGCGTCAGCCAGACACCGAACGCCACCGCGACCAGGATGTAGCCGATCGACCAGGCCACCGCTTCCCCGAAGCCGACCTTGTGCGGCCGCGCGGCCGCGATGATGAGGTCGAGTGCCAGTAGCGCGAGCACCAGTCCGATCGTGACGGTCCAGGTGAGGCCATCGATCTGGAGCATCCTTGCCCTGTCTTTCTTTCGACGGCAGGTGCCCAGATCCTAAGGGCGGTTCTCCTCGCCCGCATGCGCGTGATCCGGCGACGCTTCGACCAGTTCCGCGAGGACGGCCTTGAGCAACGGGTGATCCGCGCTCCCCCGCCGGACCGCGGCGAACACGCGGCGCAGCGGCGGCTCGCCGCGCAGCGGGACGGCGACCGCGCCGGGCACGGCGGTGAAAGCGTTGCGCGGCACCAAGGCCACGCCCTCACCCGCGGCGACCAGCGTGGTGATCGCGTGGAAATCGTCGGAGACGTGCCGGATCCCCGGATTGGCGCAGACGATCATCAGCACGTCGCGACACGGGTTTCCCGGTTTCGGCGCGATCCAGTCGTCGGCGAGTTCGTCGATATCCACTTCGGACGATTTGGCCAGCCGGTGCGCGGTGGGCAGCACGACGTCGAACGGCTCCACGTACAACGGGAACCGGGTGAGCCTGCTTTCATCCGTTCGTGGCGAGAGCCGATACTCCTCGGTGATCGCCAGGTCGACCTCGCCGTCGAGCAGCAGCGTGATGCTCGCGTGCCCCTCGACGTCCTGCACCAGCACCGAAACGCCGGGCGAACCGGCACGCAGTGCGGCGATCGCCGGCGCGACCACCATGGTGATCGCCGAAGCGAAGCTCGCCAGCCGCACCTGCCCCTGGACGCCGGAATCGAGGGCGGCCAGCGTTGCCTGCGCCCGTTCCAGTTCGGCGGCGACGGCGTTCGCGTGCACCACCATCAATTCACCCGCGGGGGTCAGCGAAACCCGCCTGCCCCACCGCCTCAACAGCTGCTGGCCGCACTCGGCTTCGAGGGCGGCCAGCTGCTGGGAGACGGCGGACGGCGTCAGGTGCAGCGCCAGGCCCGCCGCCGTCACGGTGCCGTGGTCGGCGAGAGCGCGCAGTACCCGCAGCCGTCGCGGATCGATCATTCGTCCATCATGGACCTCGCTGTCACGAACGCGTCCACCGCACGGTTGACGTCGTCGGCCGAATGCGCCGCCGACATCTGCGTCCGGATCCGGGCCTTACCGTGCGGAACCACCGGGTACGAGAAACCGACCACGTAGATACCCTGGTCGAGCAGTAGATCGGCCAGCTTGCCCGCCTTGGCGGCGTCGCCGATCATCACCGGGATGATCGGGTGCTCACCAGGGAGCAGGTCGAACCCCGCCTCGGTCATCCGCCGCCGGAACAGCTCGGTGTTGGCGCGCAGCTTGCCCAGCAGCTCGCTCGACTGGTCCAGCAGCTCCAGCGTGGCGAGCGCGGCGGCGGTGATCGATGGCGCGAGCGAGTTCGAGAACAGGTACGGCCGGGAACGCTGCCGCAGTATCTCGACGATCTCCGCGCGACCCGAGGTGTAGCCGCCGCTCGCCCCGCCGAGTGCCTTGCCGAGGGTGCCGGTCAGCACGTCGACCTTGTCCTGCACGCCGAACAGTTCCGGCGTGCCGCGACCGGTCGGGCCGGTGAAGCCGACGGCGTGCGAGTCGTCGACCATCACCAGCGCGTCGTACCGTTCGGCCAGCGCGCAAATCTCGTCGAGCGGCGCGAGGTAGCCGTCCATCGAGAACACGCCGTCGGTGGCGATCATCCGGTAACGCGCGCCGGACGCCTCCTTGAGCCGCGCCTCCAGGTCCGCGACGTCGCGGTTGCGGTAGCGCATCCGCTTCGCCTTGCACAGCCGGACGCCGTCGATGATCGACGCGTGGTTGAGCTCGTCGGAGATGATGACGTCCTGGTCGGTCAACAGCGTCTCGAACAGCCCGGCGTTGGCGTCGAAGCAGGAGCTGTAGAGGATCGTGTCCTCGGTGCCGAGGAACTCCGAGAGCTTCGCCTCGAGTTCCTTGTGCGGCTGCTGGGTCCCGCAGATGAACCGCACCGACGCCATGCCGAAGCCCCAGCGGTCCAGCGCCTCTTGCGCGGCCTTGACCAGCGTGGGGTGATCGGCGAGGCCGAGGTAGTTGTTGGCGCAGAAGTTCAGGACTTCGCCGTCGGCGACGCTGACCGAAGCCCGCTGCGGCCCCTGGATCACCCGCTCACCCTTGTACAGCCCGGCTTCCCGGATCTCGGCGAGCCCGGCCTTGAGGTCGTCGCGCATCGCGCCGTACATCAGTTCTCCGTCCAATCCAGAATGACCTTGCCGCAACGACCTTCCCTGGCCGTCGCGAACGCCTTCGCGTGCTCCTGGTACCCGAACCGGTGCGTGATCACCGGCGAGATGTCCAGCCCGGCCTGCAGCAGCACCGACATCGAATACCAGGTCTCGAACATCTCGCGGCCGTAGATTCCCTTGAGCTGGATCATCTTCAGCACGACGGCGGCGATGTCCACCGAGACCTCGGAGGCGGGCAGGCCGAGCAGCGCGACGCGGCCGCCGTGGGACATGTTCGCGATCATGTCGCGCAGCGCCTCGGGCCGTCCGCTCATCTCCATGCCGACATCGAAGCCCTCGGCCATGCCGAGCAGTTCCTGCGCGTCGGCGATGGTCGCCGACGCGACGTCCAGCGCGAGGTCGACGCCGACCTTGCGGGCCAGTTCCAGTCGGTGCTCGCTGACGTCGGTGACGACGACGTTGCGCGCGCCGGCGTGGCGCGCGATCGCGGCGGCCATGATGCCGATCGGCCCGGCGCCGGTGACCAGCACGTCCTCGCCGATGACGGGGAACGACAGCGCGGTGTGCACGGCGTTGCCGAGCGGGTCGAAGATCGCCGCGATGTCGAGGTCGACCTTGGTGCGGTGCACCCAGGCGTTCATCTCCGGCAGCACGGCGTACTGCGCGAACGCGCCGTCGGTGTGCACCCCGAGGCCCTTGGTCCTGGCGCACAGGTGCCGTCGCCCGGCCTTGCAGTTGCGGCAGCTTCCGCAGACCAGGTGCCCCTCGCCGCTGACCAGGTCACCCACCTTGACGGTGGTCACCGACTTGCCGATCTCGACCACTTCACCGACGAACTCGTGCCCGATGACCAGCGGCGCGGCGATGGTGCGCGCCGCCCAGTCGTCCCACGTGTCGATGTGCAGATCGGTGCCGCAGATACCCGCGCGCAGCACGCGGACGGCGACGTCACCGGGTCCGACGGCCGGGTCCGGCACGTCGGTGAGTTCAAGCCCTGGTGCTCGGTCGGCTTTGACCAATGCCTTCATGGCGCGAAGTCTGGTCCCCGGGGCCTGTGCGGTCCATCGCGAGTTTCTGAAATCCCTCGTTAGCGTGTCTTCACAAGCGCGGCCACGCCTTCGAGTAAGCGCGCCAGGCCGAAGTCGTAGGCGTGCTCGGGATTGTGGGCCCCGCGGTTCTCCTCACCCGCCGACTGGCCGACGCGCGCCGCGAGCGGGAAGCGGGCCGGATCGAAGACCTCCTCCAGCAACGGCCCGACCTTCGCCCACCACTGTTCGTCGTCCATTCCGGTGCGGCGGACCGCGCGGTCGGCTTCGATCCGACGGCGGGCCACCCCCTCGACGTGGTCGTGCACCAGCGTGATCACCGAGTCCATCTCGACGTCGGTGAGCCCGAGGCCGTCGATGACGGCGAGTTCGCGTTCGTATCTGGCGATCGTCTGCGGCCCGAGCGACGGTCGCCCGGTGAACACTTGAAGGACCCACGGATGCCTCAAACAGAGGTTCCAATCGACCCGCGCGACCTCACGCAGGCCGTCCGCCCAGCCCTGGTCGCCGCGCTCGCCGAGTTCTCGCACCGCTTCGCCGTAGACGCGGTCGAGCATCGCTTCGACGAGTTCCTCACGCGAGGCGATGTAGGTGTAGAGCGACATCGTGCCGACGCCCAGCGATTCGGCGACCCGGCGCATCGACAACGTGGCGAGATCCTGGTCGCCGTCGGCGAGTCCGACCGCCGCGACGACGACCTGCTCGGTGGTCAAGGTGTGTTTCGGCCCGCGCCGCGGGAGCTTCCGGGTGCCCCACAACGTGGCGATCGTGCGCGCCGGATCGCCGCCGTTGATCTCCGTCATGGCGCCATCATAGAAGACCTACTCCGTAACCCGTACGAAGTACGTGCTACTCTATTCCGTATGCCATACGAAGAAGCGGCGCTTGAAGCCGTCGACCTGCGGAAACGGTACCGGGATAAGGTGGCGCTGGACGGGTTCAGCCTTCGCGTCGAAGCGGGCACGGTCTGCGGTCTGCTCGGCCCCAACGGGGCGGGGAAGACCACCGCCGTCCGAATACTGAGCACCCTGCTCCTCCCCGACGGTGGCCGGGCGTGGGTGGCGGGCCACGACGTGCTCGCGGACCCCAAGGCGGTGCGCTACCGGATCGGCCTCGTCGGGCAGAACGCCTCGGTGGACGAGATACTGACCGGCCGGCAGAACCTCGTGCTGTTCGGCAGACTCCACCACCTGAAGGGCGCCGCGGCGAAACGCCGGGCGGACGAACTCCTCGAACGGTTCGACCTCACCGAAGCGGCGGGCAAACCCGTCGCCGCGTACTCGGGCGGGATGCGACGACGGCTGGACCTGGCCGCCGGCCTGATCCTCTCGCCACCGGTACTGTTCCTCGACGAGCCGACCACCGGGCTGGATCCGCGCGCCCGCATCGAGGTCTGGGCCTCGATCAAGGATCTGGTCGGCTCCGGCACGACGGTGCTGCTGACCACCCAGTACCTCGAGGAAGCCGATCAACTGGCCGACCGGATCGCCGTCATCGACGCGGGCCGCGTCGTCGCCGCCGGGACACCCGACGAACTCAAGGCGAAGGTGGGCCCGGATCGGATCGAGACCGTCACCCGCAAACCCACACTCGACGAGGTCTTCCTGCACCTCACCGGGCACGCCACCACCGAGGAGCCGTCTTGACCGCGATTTCCGACGCCACCGCGCTCACCGGCCGGATCCTGCTGCACTGGCGGCAGCGGCCCGGCTCGATACTGGTCGGGTTGCTCTTCCCCGTCCTGATGGTGCTGATGTTCGGCTATCTCTTCGGCGGCGCGATGGCCGTCCCCGACGGGGATTACCTGGACTTCCTCATCCCCGGCATGCTCGCGATGACCATGCTGTTCGGACTGGAGGCCATGGTCGTGGCCGTCACGACGGACGCCGCGAAGGGCGTCACCGAACGGATCCGCGCCATGCCGGTCGCCACGACGGGGATCCTCGCCGGACGCAGCGCGGCCGATCTGCTCAACGCCGTCGCCGGTCTCGCCGTCATGGTCTTGACCGGGCTGCTGGTGGGCTGGGCGCCGGAACGCGGCCCGCTCCCGTCGCTCGCCGCGTTCGGCCTGCTGCTCTGGCTGCGGTTCGCCTTCACCTGGGTGGGCATCTACCTCGGCCTGCTACTGAAGACGCCGGAGTCGGCGGTCGCCGTGCAGATCCTGGTCTGGCCGGTGGGTTTCCTCTCGAGCGCGTTCGTCTCGCCGGTGACGATGCCGGGCTGGCTCGGCGCGATCGGCACGTGGAACCCCCTGTCCGCCACCGCGACCGCGATCCGGGATCTGTTCGGCAACCCCACTTGGGGCGCGACCGACTGGGCGAGCACACATTCGGTCACGTTGGCGTTGCTATGGCCAGCCGTACTCACCGCGATCTTCCTGCCGCTGGCGGCCAGGCGGTACCGCGCGTTGGGCCGGTGAGCGTGAGCACGGCGGACCACCAGCGCTCCGCCACCCGCTGGGTTACGGTGACCGGTGATGAGGGAAGACGTCGAGCAGGGCGCAGCGGACGCGACGCTGCTCGACGCCTTCCGTGCCGGTGACATCGCCGCCGGCGAAGCGCTGTTCCGGCGGCACGCCGAACCGCTACGCCGTCTCGCGGCGGGCTGGGTCACCGAGCCCGCCGAACGGGACGACCTCGTGGCCGAGGCCTTCGTGCGCGTCCTGGGCGTCATCCGCGCCGGGGGCGGCCCCCGGGAGAACCTCCGCCCTTATCTCGCGGTCACCATGCGGAACCTGGTGGCCAGATGGAGTCACCACCGCAAGCGGGTCGAGCTGTACGGCACGGCTCCGGCGACCGAAGTGGCCGCCGGAGCCGCGGGCGCGGAGGAACTCCTCATCCTCCGCTCGAACGCCCGCCTGGCCTGGACCGCCTACTGCGCGCTGCCCGGCCGATGGCGGACCGTGTTGTGGCGGACCGAGGCCGAAGGTGACTCGCCGAAGGTGGTGGCCCCGCTGCTGGGGGTGTCCCCCAACGGCGCCTCCGTCCTCGCCCTGCGGGCCCGCGAAGGGCTGCGTCAAGCCTTCCTGCAGGCGCAGGTCCCCGAAACGGGAACGCCGTGCTGCCAGGAAGCGCGGCGCCGGATGGGCGCGTGGCTCCGCGGCGGGGTGCCCGGCCGCCAGGCGAACCTGATCACCGCGCATCTGGCGGGCTGCGAACCCTGCCGGACCGTCGCCTCCCGGCTCGACGAGGTCAACCGCGAGATGCCGCCGGGAGTACGCGCCATCCCCGCTTGACCGGATCAGCCGGGGACCGGGGCACCCTCCCCCGCGATCCGCAGCGCCTCCACCAGTTCCCGGTACAGCGTGTCGGTGGCGAGCAGCTGCTCGTGGCTGCCACTGGCCCGGACCCGGCCGTCCTCCATCACCACGATGGTGTCCGCGTCGATGACGGTCGACAGCCGGTGCGCCACGGTGACCACGGCGCCCTCACGGGCCCGCCGCCGGATGCAGTCGTGGATCGCGCTCTCGGTCCGGCCGTCCACCTGCGCGGTCGCCTCGTCCAGCAGCACCACGTCCGGCGTACGCAGGATCGCCCTCGCCAGCGCGATCCGCTGGCGTTCCCCGCCGGACACCGACGTCGACGACAGCGGCGTGTCCAGGCCGTCTTCGAGCGCGGCGATCTTGTCGCTCAGCCGGACTTCGCCGAGTGCTCGCAGCACCTCCTCCTCGGTCGCCTCCGGATGGGTGAACAGCAGGTTCTCCCGGATCGTGCCGGGCACGATCGGCGTCTCCTGCTCGACGTAGGCCAGCCGCGTCCGCACCGAGGCATACGGCAGGTCCGCGTACTCCCGCCCGTCCAGCAGCAGTGAACCCGACTGCGGCTGAACGAACCGCATGATCAGCGACAGCATCGTGGTCTTGCC
Source organism: Amycolatopsis sp. cmx-11-51 (assembly GCF_047608665.1). Lineage (NCBI taxonomy): Bacteria > Bacillati > Actinomycetota > Actinomycetes > Pseudonocardiales > Pseudonocardiaceae > Amycolatopsis > Amycolatopsis sp. cmx-11-51. Next base: position 8,356 of record NZ_JADNQO010000019.1, read on the forward strand.
CGCGCCGGACGGCCCGACGATCGCGGTGTGCCCGCGTCTCGGGATCTTCAGCGAAACGTCACGCAGTGCCGGATCGCCGCCGTAGCCCGCGGTCACCCCGCGCAGTTCGAGCACCGGCCCGTCCTGATCACCCGCCGGTTCCGGTGTCGCGGACGCCTTGTCCTCTTCGACCTCCAGCGCGTCCATCTCCCGGATCCGCCCGGCGGCGGCGATCCCCGCCTGCAACGCGGTCATGTTCTGGCTCAGTTCGGTGATCGGCTCCATCAACGCGAACGCGTACAGGAGGAACGCGATCATGCTCGACACCTCGAGCAGGCCGGCGTCGACCCGCCAGGCGCCGAGACCGAGGATGACCAGGATCGCGCCCTGGATGCCCGACCACGCCACCACCCACGCGATGGCCTGCCGCCGTACCGCGCGGACGCCGTGGACGGCGGCCGCCTCCGCGTCGACCAGGATCCGGTCGGATTGACGGCCTTCCGCACGGCTGGCCTTCACCGTGCGGATCGCCCGCAGCGCGCCTTCCAGCACGCCGCCGAGCTTGCCGACCCGGTCCTGCGCCTTCTCCTGCTCCTTCGCGATGGCTGGCATGAGCCACGCGAACAGCGCGACCACCACGACCACGGCCGCGACCGTGGTCGCCAGCAGCACCGGATCGAGCACGCTCATCAGCACCAAGGTGCCGATGAGCATCACCACACCGTTGATCAGGCCGATCACGCTGGACGACGCCGCCTCACGCAGCAGCACCGTGTCCGAGGTGACGCGAGTGACCAGTTCCCCCGTCGGTCGTTTCGTGATGGCCGGGATCGTCGCGCGGAAGAACCGCCGCACCATCGATTCCCGCGCCTTCAGCACCACCCGCTCGCCGACCGTGCCGAGCAGAATCCACTGCGTCAGCCAGATCACCGAGCCCACCAGCATCAGGCCGAGCAGCGCCAGCACGGGTCCGGCCAGCGACGCCGACGACCCGAGCGAGTCGAGCACCCATTTCGTGACCATGGGCGTGGCGAGACCGGTCGCGGAGCCGAGCAGGGCGAGTACCAGGCCGATCGCGAGTGCCCCCTTGTGTGGACGCGCGAACGACCACAGCACCTTCAATCGTGGAGTATCCATGGTTCCCAATGGAACACGCGTGTTCTAAAATCGTCAAGCGAGTTCCATATCGGAGGGCGAGGTACGGTACCGACCATGAGTGAGGGTGTGGCCACCGAGACGGGTGTCCGGGCGAGGACCCGGCGCGCGATCCTGGACGCGGCCATCGAGAAGCTGACTAAGCAACCGAGCGCGACACTGGCCGACATCGCGGCGGCCGCGAACGTCGGGCGCACCACGGTCCACCGCTACTTCCCGGAGCGCTCGGACCTCATCGACGCCATCAGCCTCGACGCCCTCGACAAGATCTCCCAGAGCACCGACCGGGCCCGGATCGCCGACGGACCGGTCCCGGCGGCACTGGCGAGGCTGTGTCAGGAGTACTTCGAGCACGCCGACGTCTTCCAGCTGCTGTTCACGATGCCGGACCTGATGACCCGCCCCGAGTGGAAAGAAGAGAGCGAAGACGACCGCGTCCTGCTCGGGCTCATCGAACGCGGGCATCGCGAAGGGTCGGTCGACCCGGCGATGACGAAGGAATGGGTGCAGCAACTGCTGTGGAGCCTGCTCTACACCGCCTGGGAGATGGTCCAGGAGAAAACCCCGAAGCACGAAGCCCTCACGTTGTGCATGCGCAGCCTGGAAAAGGTCATCGCGGTCGGCTGAAATCCGGCAGGCCCAAGAGCTCCGGCCGTAGGCCCACCGATCACCGTTCGAACAAGCGACGAAGACGTGGAAGTCCTCTCCTGAGCGGGAAATCGCGTAACCCGATTCGGAAAGACGCGCTCGCCCCGACCACCGCAACCTGTTCGGGACAAGAGCCGGAAGGGCTGTGCGGAAGGGAAGACCCAGGCCGGCTGATCTCGTCCGAAAGGATGACGCGGGCACGCGCCGCTTCGATGATCCTTTCCCTGTGATGGAAAAAACCGGCTCCCGCTCCGGTGCCGCCCGGGGAATTTTTGTCGTCGGGGTCGCGGTGTTCGCCGCCGCCCCCGCACTGCTGCTGGCGACCGGGCACGACACGATCAAGCCGTCCGCGGATTCGGACAAGGGGCTTTCCCTCGCGGGTGCCCTGATTCCCGCACTGGCCGGGATCCTGCTGATCCGCGGGATCCCGCTCCACGCACCCCGGCTGCTCCCCCACGTGACCGACCGGCGCGGACTGAGCAGACAGGCGATGGCCTTGGCGCTCATCGCCTTCTTGTGGCCCCTTGCGCTGTTCCTGGTGTCCACGGCGGGACAGCACTCGCTGGTACGCGACATCTGGGCGCTCGCCAAACCGCTCGTGTTCCTGGTGCTGCCACTGGTTCTCTTGCGAATCCTGCGGCCCTCCGGGGAACCGGATCCGTTCCGGCTCACGTGGCGACCTCGCCGAACTTGGCAATGGCTCGCACCGATTCCGGCGGTGCTCGTTTTCGGCTGGCTGTCCGTGCTGGGACCGCTCGCGCCGCCGCTGCCCACCGCCGAGGACTATCCCGACCCGGTAATTCTCGCGGTGGGCGCGACACTGACCTTCTTCACCGCGAATGTGCTCGAAGAGGTCTTCTTCCGCGGCATGCTGCAGACCCGTCTGGAGGCGCTTTTCGGTCGCTGGCCCGGAATTCTGCTGGCTTCGCTGCTGTTCGCGTGGCTGCACCTGCCGACACACGGCCAGGGAGCGCTCCCCCTGACCTTGGGCGCGATCGTCGCCTTCCAAGGGTTCTTCGGCCTGTTCACCGGCTACCTGTGGTCCCGCTACCGCAACCTGTGGGCCCCGATCGCCGCGCACACCGCGATGAACACGGTGCCGCTACTACTGATGTGACGCGGCAAGAGTCGGGCTCGTGAGTTGCAGGACTGTTTAATCGAGGGGAAGGGCAAAGTGTCGTATCCAGGGGTCGCCGCTCCCAATGCCACATTGGAGACGCTCAGTGTCCCCAATGCCGCAGTGGGGACATCAGTCCCGCGGTGTCGTGCCGCGTGGAGCAACACCCTTTTGCCCTGCCCCTCCGAGAGGACAACGGTGGCGTGGTCACCTCGCACGCGTTCCCCTGGTCGTGAAGGCCTCCTTGCCTAAAGTCAGGTCCCGACAAAGTCGAGGTCTTGCAGGTCAGGCGGCTATCCGTCGCTGCGCGAGGCTGACGATGCAGGGATGGGGACGTTGAGTGTCCCCACTCCTGCATCGTCGCGGGTTCACACCGGTTGGGAAAGTAGATCGACAAAGGTTCAGCGACATGCCCCCTCCGGCACACCCGAGTGTGGAGGTTCAAGACGTTCAACGCCCAGCAGCGCTGCGACTTTGCCGGGACCCTGACCCTGAAAGTAGCGAAGAAGGCTTCTATTACGCGCCGATGGTCGCCGCGTCGATGACGAACCGGTAGCGCACGTCGCTGTTTTCGACCCGGTCGTAGGCCACGTTCACCTGGTCGGCCGAGATCGTCTCGATCTCCGCGCCGATCCCGTGCTCGGCGCAGAAGTCGAGCATCTCCTGGGTCTCGGCGATACCGCCGATCATCGAACCGGCGAGTACCTTGTTCCCGCCGAGCAGCGAGAAAGCGTTGTAGGACAGCGGGTCGCCGGGCGCGCCGACGTTCACCATCGCCCCGCCGACGCGCAGCATGCCGAGGTAGGAGTCGATGGGCAGCGTCGCCGAAACGGTGTTGAGGATCAGGTCGAAGCGGCCGCGAAGCGTCTGGAACGTCGACTCGTCACCGGTCGCGTAGTAGTCCTTCGCGCCCAGCTTCAGGCCGTCCTCTCGCTTCTTCAAGCTCTGACTGAGCACGGTGACGTCGGCGCCCATGGCGACCGCGATCTTGACCGCCATGTGCCCGAGTCCGCCGAGGCCGACGACGGCGACCTTCTTGCCAGGTCCGGCACCCCAGCGGTTCAGCGGGGAGTAGGTGGTGATGCCCGCGCACAGCAGCGGGGCGGCGACGTCGAGGCCGATCCCTTCCGGGATCCCGCAGACGAAGGCGTCCTTCACGACGACCTGACGACTGTAGCCGCCATAGGTGTTCTCGCCGTCGAAACCGACGCCGTTGTAAGTTTGGACGTTGCCCTTGACGCAGAACTGCTCGGTGCCCGCGAGGCAGTACTCGCACTCACCACAGGAGTCGACCATGCAGCCGACCCCGACGCGGTCGCCGACCTGGTACTTCGTGACACCGGACCCGACCGCGGCGACGACGCCGGCGATCTCGTGTCCTGGCACCATCGGGAAGATCGCGCTGCCCCAGTCCTCCTTGACCTGATGGATGTCGCTGTGGCAGATCCCCGCGTACGCGATGTCGATCAGCACGTCGTCCGGACGCAGGTCGCGGCGCTCGATCGTCGTCGGCGACAGAGCGGCGCCCGGGGACGGCGCGGCGATGGCGTGCGTGGTCGTCGTCATTAAACCCTCCGAGATACTGTGAACCATGTAAGAGGTCACTTACGACTAGCGTAAGAGGCCTCTTACCTATTCCGCGACCGGGAGGTGTGATCCACGACATGGGCGGCAAGTACCACCACGGCGACCTCCGCGCCGAACTCGTGCGGGTCTCGCTCGACCTGATCGCCGAACGGGGACTCGCCGGGTTCTCCGTCGCCGAGGTCGCCCGCCGGGCGAAGGTCAGCCCCGGCGCGCCCTACCGGCACTTCGCGGACAAAGAGAGCCTGATGGCGGCCATCGCCGCCACCGTGGCCTGCCAGTTGGCGGACCGGGTGCGCGACGCCATCGAAGCGGAGAGCGACCCGGTCGCCGCGCTCGCCGCGGCCTCCGGCGCGTACACGGAATACCTGATCGAACGCCGCGCCGGGATGAACATCATCTACGCCGACGGCCTGCAAGGCCCGGAGTACGCGGCCCTGCACGAACAGACCCGCCGCCTGACCGACCAGTTCGTCATGCTCTGCCTGACCGTGGCCGACCGGCCACAGGACGGGCTCGAACTGATGGAACAGTTGTTCACCCAGGCACACGGTTACGGCACGTTCTATCTCGACGGCGTCTTCACCAAACAAGGCTATTCCAAGGAAGTCGTCGTCCGGAAGTCGACGGAGGCCGCCCACACCGCCATTGAGGGCCGCACCAGAATGTGACGTGATCCACGTCTGATTTATCCGATTACCGGGCCTCCCCGCGCCGACAGGATGCGAAGCGCAATCCCATCGACAGCGAGGAGAAGCGCGTGAGCGTCGAGCAAGACATCGGAATGTGGCGGGAACTGGGCCGCCGCACGAGTACCGCCTCGCCGCGGGGTTCGCCCTGCTCGGTGTGCCGCAGAGCGAACATCCGCCGCCGCTGGTCGTTCTCCTTTGGCTGCCCGTGCTTTTCTTCGGTGGCACGGGAATCGGCATCGCGATGCCGCATCTGGCCGTGGCGGCGATGACCTCCGCCCCGGACGGTGATGGCGGGAAGGCCGCCGTCGCGATCGCCACGATCCTGACGATGTCGACCGCTTTCGGTGCGGCGGTCGCCGGGCTCCTGGTCAACCTGGGCGCATGGTCGGTGGTCTCTTCGGCGAGGTGGTTGTTGCTCGGCTTCGCGGCCATCGCCGCCCTCGGTGTCTTTACGGCGCGACGACGGTGAACTCGATCTCGCCGGGGATCGGCGTACCCTTGCACTTCAGGGTGGCCGTATAGGTTCCGGGCGTGGTGACGACGGTGGTCGTACCGCTGAACCGGCCGAAGTTGCCACCCACGGTCCATGCCAAGGGCGCGGCGAACCCCGGCGAGGTCGCGGGCCCTTCAGGTCCGCCAGGGCAGCCGTAAAGCACATCCGAACCACCGGAGATTTCGCCGCCGGGCGCCACTTCGCTCGGGCCGAGCCCCCAAGACGGCGCCACGTAGTCGAGCACGGTGAACTGTGTGGTCAGGGTCTCCCCGTCACACGTGGCGGTCGCGGTGTAAGTCCCCGGCACGCCGGAGGCATACCCATTGCCCCACAGGTTTTCCCGGTCGCCGCCGACCGCGACCAGCTCGACAGGCCCGGTGAAGCCGGGCGAAGTCACCGCGGAATAGCTGTCACAGCCTCCACCGATGCCCGTGCCGAAGAGTTCGTTGGGCCGGACCTCGAGGGGGTAAACCCGCAGCGACGGTTCGGTTTGCGCTGAAGCCGCCGGTGCGACGGCCGCCCCCAGCGCCGCCACCGCCAACGCCACCAAAGTCTTCGTTCCCCGCATTTTCGGGCCCTCCCCTGGATTTCCCTGCCTGGTCGAGGACCACCTTGGCAGCATCGGGTGAGGGCTGTCTGCGTCATCTGACACAGTTACCCGGTTCGGTGCCGCCGACGAGCACGCGGGGCCCGGACGGCGATCGGGCAACCGCCGTCGCAACGGATGTGCGCCCAGACAGTCTTCCCGCCGCGCACCGGCTCACGACGGACACCCCACTGCACCGCCACCCCGTCGACGACGAGCAGTCCGCGTCCCCGCGGATCCTCGATCTGGGAAAGACGTGCCCGGGGTTGTTCGACGCTGACGTCCGCGACCTCGATACGGACCGCGCACGGCGAGACGCCGCGCCACAGCTGGATGTGGCGTGCGCCCCCACCGTGCACGTAGGCGTTGGCGACGAGTTCCGTCGCCGCCAGCAGGACGTCGTCACGATGGCCTCCCCCGAGGTCGGGTAGGCATCTGACTACCCAGGCGCGCATGTCAGGCAACGCTCGTGGCGTCGTGGCTCGCAGGTCGAACACCCAGGTTCCCGGCACCGGATGCTCCGCGATACTGATCATGGAGCCACCCTTCCCGTCACGCGGCCTCGCTGCTGAAGTCGCACGATCGGGTTACCCAGAACGTCCGCCGATCAACCCGGGGCGTACGGGACACCCGGGTCAGCGGGCCGCACCTGTAAGTCCGTGAAGGACTCCTTGAGGGACTCTGGGTCCCTCAAGGAGTCCTTCACGGACTTGTGGCGCCGCGCGCGGGACGATGCAGTTTCGAGGCACCGTAAGCGTTTCATCTGGATTTCATGGCGTCGCCCTACGGTTCCGGGCACGGATCCGCATCGGCGGACCGGTGGTCCACGAGGAGACGTTCATGAGCCCGGCGAGCCGGACCCCGTACAACATGGTGCTGCCCCGGGACGACCGGCCGAGTCCCGGGGAACGGGACGGGGTCGTCGGACCGGGCTGGAGCTGGGCGGCGTTCTTCATGCCGTGGGCCGACGGCCGCCCGTCGCCCCGGTACCGGTGGACGCTGTTCGAGACCGCGGGCCAGGCCGTCGACGACCTCCGTCGCTGCCTCGACGACGGCAACGTCAGCAAACGCGGTGCCCTGTGCTCGTCCGTACTCCGGAAGCGCGGGGCCCCGCGGGAGCTGGTGCTGTGCGACGCCGCGGACTGGGCGTGCGTCGTCCACGAGGTCCGTGCCGGGGTGCACCTGACCGACGCCGGTGACGCCTACTTCGCGCGCTGGCGGGCGAGTATGGACGGGCACCGCTTCACGATTGTCAACGCCGGTGTACCGACTGTCTGGTGAGGTCCAGGCCTTCCAGGGCGAGGGCGCGCTGCTGGGAATCGCCGTCGGGTCCGATGGTGGTGAGCACCCATTCGAAGTGCTCCCTGGCGGCCGCCGGGTCGCCCGCGGCGAGATGGGTGCGGCCGAGCCGGTTGCGGATCTCGGACTCCATCCCGATGATGGTCTCCTCGGTGACCGCCGTCAGCGCCCGGCGCTGCAGTTCGAACGCCTCGCCGAGATTCCCGAGTTCCAGTTCCGCCGCGCCGAGCCGGGCGAGGCTGGTCGCGATCAGCAGGCCGTCCGTGGTCTCCTCCGCGAGCTGGACGGAACGCCGGAGGTCCAGAGCGGCCTCGGCGAAGCTGCCGATTTCGAGCCGGACGGTGCCGCTGTGGCACAGCACCCTCGCCAGCATCCCGGGACTGCCGATCTCCTCGCTCAGGTCTCGGGCGCGGCCGAGGTGGACGAGCGCCTCCTCGTGCTCGCCGTTCAGGTAGGCGAGATAGCCGAGCGCGGACAGCGCCCGTTCGGCGAGCCACCGGTCCCCCACCTCGTCGGCCATGATCATCACCCGCCGCATCCCGGGGATCGCGAGGTCGTGCCGCCCCGCGATCAGGTCCGCCATGGTGAGCCCGCCCAGCGCCCGCGCCTCCACCCCGCGGTCGCCGCAGGCCTGGCCAGCCCGCAGCGCGTCGTCGAACCAGCCGCGCGCCCGGTCCAGCTGACCCTGCATGGCGTAGGCGTAGCCGAGGCAGAACCGGAGCGACGAGACCAAACGCTCGTCTTCGGCCCGTTCGGCCAGTGGCAGCGCGACCTGCAACGCCGTCCGGGATTCGTGGTATCGCTGCTGGCGCGCGAGGTAGTCGACCAGCCCCTCGGCGATCGAGCACGCGATGTCGTCCAGCCCTGCTTCGGCCGCTTGGGTGACCACTTCCGGCAGGTCGCCGACGGCGTCCAGCCAGGCGGAAGCGTCCCGTTGCCCGGTGAACGGTCCGCCGCCGGACTCCAGCGGGAAGCGCGCGACGCCCCATTCGCTCGCCCGGCGGGCGGCGCCGAGGTACAGCCCGTACACCCGTTTCCGCGCCGCCTCGACGACGTCGCCGGGCATATGCCCGGCCAGCCGTCGCGCGTAGACCGCCACCAGGTCGTGCAGCCGATAGCGGCCGCTCGCCGGTTCCTGCACGAGGCTCGCGTCGACCAGGCTTTCCAGCTGACGCTCGGCCTCGGCTGGCGAGCAGTCCAGCAGCGCGGCGAGCGAGAGCCGGTCGAATTCGGGGGTCGGTGACAGGCCGAGCGCACCGAACGCGCGTTGCCCGGCGGGCCGCAGCTGCTTGTACGAAAGGCGCAACGCCACCTCGACACTGCGGTCCTCGGCGGTCAGTTCGCCGAGCCGCCGCTCGTCGTCCGACATCCGGTCCACCAGGTCCTTGAACGTCCACATAGGACGATTCTGCAACCGGGCACCCGCGATCCGCAGCGCGAGCGGCAGGCGTCCGCACAAGCCGGCCAACGCGCGTACGGCGAACCGCTCGCCTTCGGCCCTCGGCACCCCCACGATGTGGCTGAGCAGCCGTTCCGCGGCTTCAAGACCTAGCGCGCCAAGGGAAACACGGCGGTCGGCGTCCAAACCGGACAGACGGCGACGGCTGGTCACCAGCACCCGGCTGCCCGGCCCGGACGGCAGCAGGGGACGCACCTGCCCGGCGGACTCGGCGTTGTCGAGCACCAGCAGCAACTTCAGGTGCGCGGTCGCCGCCCGCCACGACGCGGCCAGTTCGTCGAGATCGTCCGGCATCGTCCCGTCTTCGACGCCGACCGCGCGCAGCAACCGCCGCAGTGCGCGTTCCGGTGTCACCGGCTCGCGGCCTTCGGTGTACCCGTGCAGGTCCACGAACAACGCACCGTCCGGATAGGACTCACGGAGCCGGTGGGCCGCGCGCACCGCGAGGGTGGTCTTCCCCGCACCGGGAACGCCGTCGACGGCGTCGACCGTGACCGCCTCCGGATCGCCGTCCTCGACGAGCAACGCGAGTTCCCGGTCCCGGCCGACGAGTTCGCCGTTCGTGGCGGGCAGTTCGTTGCGGACCCGGCGCGGCGCCTCCCGGCGCTGAGCGACGCCGAGCAGCGCGTCGTCCCCGCGCAGCACCGCTTCCTGCACCTGCCGCAGTTCCTCACCCGGCTCGACACCGAGTTGCTCCACCAGCCTCTCGCGGACGTCGGTGAACACCTCCAGCGCCTCCGCCTGCCGCCCGCCGCCGTAGAGCGCCCGCATCAGCAGCGCGGCCAGCGGCTCGCTCGGCGGGTCGGCGGACACCAGCGCCGACAGCTCGCCGATCACCTCGTCGAACCGGCCGAGTTTCAGCTGTGCTCGCAGTTTCCGGCCCAGCAGCAGGAGTTTGCGTTCCTCCAGCCGTCGCCGCTCGCCATGGACGAACGCGCCGGGCAGCCCCGTCAACGGCTCACCGTGGAACAGCCGGAGCGCGTCGGCGAAGGTGTCCACCGCGGTGATGAGATCCCCGGCCTCCTCGGCGGCGGCCGCGGCGACCGCGACCTCCTCCAGCCGCGCCACGTCCAGCCGCACGCCGCCGCTGGCGAACCGGTAGCCGCCCCGGTCGGACACGATCACCGAGTCCTTCGGCTTCCGCCCCGACGTGTCCAGGCATTGCCGCAGCCGCCGGACGTATACCGGCAGCACGTTCGATTCCGGTGGCCGTTCCCAGAGCCCGTCGGTGAGTTCGTAGTGGCTGACGGTCACGTCCGGGCGGAGCAGCAGCGCGGCCAGCACGGCCTGTTGCCGGACCGGACCGAGGTCCAGTCGTGTCTCCCCCCGCCAGGCCCGCAACGGGCCGAGCACCTCGAAGCGAAGCCGCGAGTCCGCGGACACCCCATCCCCCTTCATCATCCCCCCTTCGTTTCGCATGACTAACCCGGCACCACGATCCCGTGGTCGAACGCGTAGACGATCGCCGCCGCACGATCCCGCAGCTGGAGTTTCGTGAAGATCCGGCCGATGTGGCTTTTCACGGTCACCTCCGAAATCACGAGGGCGGTGGCGATCTCCGCGTTGGTCAGCCCGCGGCCGATCGCCCGGAGGACGTCTTGTTCCCTAGGTGTCAGCAGGTCGGGCGAACGCCCGCCACTGCCGTTCCCGGCTGCCTGCCGGTACGCGGCGAGCACGCGGCCGGTGACCCCTGGGTCGAGCCAGGCGTCGCCGTCGGCGACCGCGCGCACGGCGCGGATCAGGTCTTCGGCGGGGGAATCCTTGAGGACGTAGCCCGCGGCACCCGCCCGCAGCGCGTCGGCCAGCAGGCTGTCGTCGTCGAAGGTGGTCAGCGCGAGCACCGCCGGATGACCGCCGGTCCGCCGCAGCCGCCTGGTCGCCTCGACCCCGCCGACGTTCTTCATCCGCAGGTCCATCACGATGACGTCGACCTCATGCGCGGCCAGTGCGGCGGGCACTTCCGAACCGTCGCCGCATTCTCCCGCGATGACGAACCCGTCGCGGCGCCGCAGGATGCGCCGCAGCCCGGACCTGGCCAGCTCCTGGTCGTCGACCAGGAGCACCCGGATCTCCACGGCGGCGGTCACGGCTTGACTCCCGGCACGGTGACTTCCACGACCCACTGCTTTCCGCTGGGCCCGGCGCTGAGGTCGGCGCCGAGCTGAGCCGCGCGAACGGCCATCCCCGCCAGTCCCGATCCGTCCTCGGACGAACGCCGGACGGTCGCGGGGAGGGTGTTGCTGACGATGAGCTTCGCGCCCGACCGGCCGGCGTTCAGCCGGACCTCCGCGGTCGCGCCGGGGGCGTGCTTGACGACGTTGACAAGTGATTCCTGCACGATCCGGTAGAGACCCAATCCGTCCGAGGCGCCTACCCGGCCGAGGTCGCCTTCCTGTGTATAGCGCACCGCCAGTCCGGCGACCCTGGTGCGTTCCACCAGCGTCGCGATGTCCTCCACGCCCGGCAGCGGGGTGCTGCCCGACGGGGTGTCGGCGAGCAAGCCGACCGTGCGGCGGATGTCGGCCATCGCGGCACGCCCCACCTGCTCGGCTTCGGTGAGCGCTTCGATCGCCTCATCGACGTCGCGGTCCTGCTGCAGGGCACGCCTGGCACCGGTCAAGTGCAGCAGCGTGATGCTGAGCGAATGGCCGACGACGTCGTGCACCTCACGCGCGATCCGCTGGCGCTCGGCCAGCAGCGCCTTGTCACGGGACGCGTCACGGTTGACTCGTTCGGCGTCCAGCACCCGGGTGTACCAGCGGACCATGAGACCGCCGCTGAGGCCGAGCAGGATCGCGACCATGTACACCGGGCCGCCGACCAGTCCGCCCCAGATCCCCGCCACGACCAGTACCAGCTCACCCGCGACGGTGACGATGGTGATCCCCGTCTTCGTCCGCAGGACACTGGCCGCTTCGGTGGCCGCGACCAGCAGCAGCAACGGCGCGAAATCCGGGAGCACCGGCTCGAGGAGCAGGACCGAGGCCGCGACGATCAGTGCGGTCATCCGCACCCACGGCATGATCCAGTGGGTGATCGTCCAGATCACCGAAGGCGCGATCACCAGCAGCCCGGCCAGCGCGATCGGCTCCGGCGGCAGCAGGGCGTCCCGTTGCACCAGCGCGACCGCGGTGAACACGAAGCTCACCGCGCTCGCGCACAACGCCCCCCACCACGGCAGGGTCAGTCCGGCCCGGGTGAGACTGACCTGTACCCGTGCCCGGAATCGGTCCCGCAAGATCACCAGCACGGGCATCAGCCTAGGAAGTGCCGGGAGGCGCGTCATCGTGCGGCGGGCGGCACCCGTCTCCGCCCACGGTAGGAGGCGGGGCGAGCACGAGCCGATGAAATCCGGATGAAACGCGGGGCGCTCACTCCTGGCCGAAGCCGACCCACCGCAGCTTCTCCCGCTCCCGTTTCGGCAAGCCCGCGACAACGAGGTCGTAGGAGTCCTCGAGCATCTCCCGGACGAAGTCGTCGGTCAGCGAACCGTCCAGTTCGACGGTGTTCCAGTGCTGCTTGTTCAGGTGGTAGCCGGGAATGATCGCCGGATGCTCGGCTCGCAACCGGACCGCCAGATCAGGCTCGCATTTGAGGCTGATCCGCAGGGGCTTCGCCTTGAGCGCGCTGAGCGCGAACATCTTTCCCGCGACCTTGAACACACTGGAATGCTCGTCGAACGGGAACTCGGCGCGGGCACCGGGGAAGCCGAGGCAGAGCTTCTCGAGAGCGGCAGGCGTCATACGGTCACCTTAGGTCGTGCCCCCGACAGAAACCTGTCCTGTCCTGCGCATTGACCGGCCGTCGGTGATTCCCCGACGATGAAGGGAGCCAACTGGGTGGAGCGTGACCGACATGCGACCGAACCGCGGAAAACGCTTGCTGGTGGCGGCGATCCTGCTGCTGGGTGTCGTACCGGGAGCCGCCGCGGCGGCTCCCGCGAGTCCAGCGGAGAGCGCCACCACGAGCGAGTGGGTGGGCACCTGGGCGGCCGCGCCCGCGGCCGGGGTCGCCGGGACCGACAACGGCTACCCGAACTTCTCGATCCGCAACATCGTGCACACCAGCGCCGGCGGGCGCGAGGCACGCGTGCGGCTGTCCAACGCCTTCGGCCGGACGCCGGTGCTGTTCGGCAAGGTGACCGTCGCGGTCGCCGCGGGCCCGGACACCGCGCAGGCGGTCCCCGGCACGATGCGCACGCTGACCTTCGGCGGCGATCGCGAGATCACCGTGCCGCCGGGCGCCGACGTCCTCAGCGACGGCGCGGCACTGACCGTGCCGAGGGACGGCGACCTCCTGGTGACCACGTACACCCCGACGCCGTCCGGGCCGGTCACCTACCACCCGCTCACGATGCAGAACTCGTACTTCACCCGTGACGGCGACAAAGCCGCCGACGAGTCCGCGGCGGCGTTCCCGGAGAAGACCACGGTGTGGCACTACGTGTCCGGAGTGGACGTCCGGGGGCCGGGGCTGCGGGGCAGCGTCGTCGCGATCGGCGACTCGATCACCGACGGCGCCGTCTCGACCTGGGGCGCCAACCTGCGCTGGCCCGACCAGCTCGCCGACAAGATCAACGCGCGCATGGGGGTGCTCAACGCCGGGATCAGCGGGAACCGGCTCCTGCTCGACGGCGGCAACTACGGCGTCAACGCGCTGGCACGGCTCGACCGGGACGTGCTGAGCCAGTCCGGCGCGCGGACGGCGATCGTGTTCGAGGGCATCAACGACATCCAGCAGACGCCGCACCAGGCCGACCCTGGCAAGATCATCTCGGCACTGAAACAGATCGCGACGAGGGCGCACGACCGCGGCCTGCGGGTGCTCGGTGCGACGATCACACCGTGGAAAGGCTGGGGTTCGTACACGCCTCAGCTCGAGGAGACCCGGCAGGCGGTCAACCGGTTCATCCGGACCAGCAGGCTGTTCGACTCCTACATCGACTTCGACGCGGTGATCCGCGATCCCGCCGATCCGCGGCGGATCGAACCCGAGTACGACTCCGGCGATCACCTCCACCCCGGAGACAAGGGCTTCACCGCCATGGCGGACGCTGTCCCACTGCAGCGGCTGAGGTAGGGAATAAAGGCTGCGCGCGGCGGTTTCGTCGGGCACGATGTGCTGATGGCGATCAGAAATGACTAGCGGCGAGGGCGGTATCCGAGCGACGGCGCGGCTGGTGCGGTTCGCCGAACACGAAGCACGCGCGGAAGCGCTCCGGGCGCAGCTGGCCGGGCTGCACGGCACGATCCGGCTCGCGAAACGGACGTCGAACCTCTTCCGGGCGCGGACGGCGACCAGCACGCCGGGGTTGGACGTCTCGGGGTTCACGCACGTGCTCGACGTCGATCCGCTGGCGCGCACGGCCGACGTCGAAGGCATGGTCACCTACGAGCAACTCGTGGACGCGACCCTTCCCCACGGACTGATGCCGCTGGTCGTACCGCAGCTCAAGACGATCACGCTCGGCGGCGCGGTCACCGGCCTCGGCATCGAGTCGTCGTCGTTCCGCAACGGCCTCGTGCACGAGTCGGTGCTGGAGATGGAGTTGCTCACCGGCGACGGCCGGATCGTGGTCGCCCGGCCGGACAACGAGCACAGCGACCTGTTCCACGGCTTCCCGAACTCGTACGGGACGCTCGGCTACGCGCTGCGGCTGAAGATCGAACTGGAGCCGGTGAAGCCGTACGTGCGGCTCGACCACGTCCGTTACGACGACACCGAGGAGTACTTCGCGGCGCTCGGCGAGGCCTGTCGCGACGGGTCGGCCGACTTCGTCGACGGAACGGTCTTCGGTCCGGGTGAGCAGTACCTGACACTGGGCACGTTCACCACCTCCGCGCCCGCGACCAGTGACTACACCTGGCTCGACATCTACTACAAGTCGATCCGCGAACGCGAGACCGACCACCTGAGCGTCCGGGACTACCTGTGGCGCTGGGACACGGACTGGTTCTGGTGCTCGCGCGCGTTCGGCGTCCAGAGCAGGCTCCCCCGGCTGCTGCTGGGCAGGAAACTGCTGCGGTCCTCGGTCTACTGGAAGCTGGTGGCGCTCGACCGCCGCTTCGGGGTCGCCGCGAAACTCCTCAAGCTGCGCCGGCTCCCACCGGAAGAGACCATCGTCCAGGACATCGAGGTGCCGCTGTCGCGCGCCGCGGAGTTCCTGGACTTCTTCCGCCGCGAGATCCCGATCAGCCCGGTGTGGATCTGCCCGCTGAAGCAGCGGCCGGGTGGCGTGAACTCGCCGCTGTACGAAATGGACCCCGAAACGCTGTACGTCAACTTCGGGTTCTGGTCCGCGGTCCCGCTGGACCCCGGCGAGGGACCGGACACCCACAATCGGCTGATCGAGGCCGAAGTCACCCGACTCGGCGGGCGGAAATCGCTGTACTCCGACAGTTTCTATGCCGAAGATGAGTTCTGGCGGCTGTACAACGGTGATGCCTACCGGAAACTGAAGACGACCTACGACCCGGACGGCCGCTTGCTCGACCTGTACGCGAAATGCGTGCGGCGGCGGTGACCCGGGCTGGGAAGAAGAGAGACGAACATGGCTGAGACGACGACCGTCGGGAAGATCTTCGAGCGTTTGCTCGGCCCGAGCGCCGACGTGTCCATCACCGCCTACGACGGCAGTACGAGCGGCCCGGCCGACGCACCGGTGTCGATCCAGGTGCGGTCGCCGCTGGCGCTGACGTACCTGATGTCGTCCCCGGGCGACCTCGGGCTCGCGCGTGCCTACGTCGCCGGCGCGCTCGACGTGGACGGCGACCTCTACTCGGCGCTGCGCGCGCTGGTGGCCCAGGTCGACCAGCTCAGCTCCGCGGACCGCTTGTGGCTGCTGCGCAAACTCGGCCGCACCCACCTGCGTCGCGTCCCGCCGCCCACCGAAGAACTGCCGAGCCGTCTCAAGCGCGGCCTCGACGGATTGCGGCACTCCAAGGCGCGGGACAGCAACGCGATCGCGAACCACTACGACGTCTCGAACCGGTTCTACGAACTGGTGCTGGGTCCTTCGATGGCCTACACCTGCGCCGCCTATCTGTCCGCCGAATCGTCACTGGAAGAGGCACAGGCGCACAAGTTCGACCTGGTGTGCCGGAAACTGGACCTCAAACCGGGGATGCGGCTGCTGGACGTCGGCTGTGGCTGGGGCGGGATGGTCGAGCACGCCGTCGCGCACTACGGCGTCGAGGCGCTGGGCGTCACCCTCTCCCGCGAGCAGGCGCAATGGGCGCAGAAGGACATCGTCACCAAGGGGCTCGCGGACCGCGCCGAGGTGCGGCACCTCGACTACCGCGACGTCACCGAAACGGACTTCGACGCGGTGTCGTCGATCGGGCTCACCGAACACATCGGCGCACGGAACCTGCCGTCGTACTTCCGTTTCCTCGCCGGGAAGCTGAAGCCGCACGGACGCCTGCTGAACCACTGCATCACCAACCCGGACACCTCCGTGCCGCACCGTTCGCGCGGGTTCATCGACCGGTACGTGTTCCCCGACGGCGAACTGGAGTCCGTCGGGGAGATCGCCACCGCGATGCACGACAGCGGGCTCGAGGTGCGGCACTCGGAGAACCTCCGCGAGCACTACGCCACCACCCTCGGCGCGTGGTGCGCCAACCTCGACGCGAACTGGGACGAGGCCGTCGCCGAAGCGGGCGCCGGGCGGAGCCGGGTCTGGGCACTGTACATGGCCGCGTGCCGCCTCGCGTTCGAGCGGCGGGAGATCGAACTGCACCAGGTGCTCGGGGTGAAGGTCGGTCCGGACGGGGACTCGGGGATGCCGTTGCGGCCGGACTGGGGCGTCTAGCTCCGGGGTGCAGGACACTCAGTGGCGGAAGGCTTCGGCGAGCCACCACGAGCCGCCGTCGTCGGCGATCTTGGCGTCGATGACGAGCGGCGCGTCCCGTGGCCCGCCGAGCCATTCCGTGACTCCGGCGAGGTCCTCGACCGACCGCACGGTGACGCCGTCGCAGCCGAAACCGCGTCCGATCGCCGCGATGTCGGTATCGGGGAACCTGACCGTGGTCATGTCCGCGTTGCCGAAGTGGTGGATTTCCGCGCCGTACGCGGCGTCGTTGTAAACAATGACCACGAGCGGGACCCCCAGCCGTACGGCGGTTTCCAGTTCGGAGATGGCCATGAGGAACCCGCCGTCGCCGACGCCGAGCACCGGTAACCTGTCCGGCCTGGCGAGCGCCGCGCCGATCGCCGTCCCGAGGCCGAGCCCGACGCATTGGAACGCTTGGGTGAAACAGAAGCCGTTCTCATCGGGGACGGACAGGTACGCGCTCGGGTAGCCCATGAAGTTGCCGGAGTCGATCGAGAGCACGCGTTCGGCGGGCAGGATCTCGTCGAGGCGGCGGCTGAGTGTGCGCGGGTCGATCCGTCCGTCGCCGGATAGGTCGTCATACGGCACGTCGTTCCATCGTATTCCCGCGGGGACTCGCTGTCTCCCGGCGCTGTGGCCACGCTTTTCGAGTTCCGCGTGGACGTCGGTGGCGGTGCTGCCGACGTCACCGACGACACCGAGGTCGATCCGCCGGTGGGCGCCGAGCGCGGCCTGCTCGACGTCGACCTGGACCAGGCGGGCTTTCGGGCCGAGGAGCGTGCCGTGCCGGGTGGTCCACATGTTCAGCGCGCAGCCCCAGCCGATCACGAGATCGGCGTCACCGATGAGGTCCGCCGCCTGCGGTGACGAAAAGCCGCCCGCGATCCCGATCGAGAAGGGATCGTCAGGGAAAAGGCCGTGTGCCACCGCCGAAGTCGCCAGCAGCGCACCGGAGACCTCCGCGAGCTGCCGGAGCGGTGCCGCGCCCGCCCGCGCACCACGACCGGCGATGAACACCGGTCGCCGCGCTTCGGCGAGAAGGTCGGCCAGTTTCGCGACCGCCTCGAAGTTCGGCCGGATCGGCGCCGGGCCGGCGATTCCCGGTACCGGGAGGACCGCTTCGGGTGCTTCCTGGGCCTGGACGTCGAGCGGGAGGTTGAGCAGGACGGTCCGGCGTTGCTGCCAGGCCGTCCGGTAAGCGCGGACGGTGTCGGCGACCGCGGTCGCCGCGCTGTGAACGCGTTCCGATACGGCGCCGACGGCGGTTCCGAGCGCGTCCTGGTCGATCCGGAAGTTCGACAGCACCGCCGACGCCGCGGTGTCGGCGGTCAGGACGATCATCGGTGTCCGGCTCTTGGCCGCCTCGGTGATCCCGGTGAGCGCGTTGGTCAGCCCGACACCCTGGTGGAGACTCAGCACCGGCATCCGGCCGCTCATCCGCGCGTAGGCGTCGGCCATACTCGCCGCGCCGCCCTCGTGCCGCGCGGCGACGAACCGCACTCCGCCGGACCGCAACCCGTTGGTGGCCTCGAAGTTACCGCTGCCCACGACCCCGAACGCGGCTCCCACCCCGAGTTCCGCGAGGGTGCGGCCGACCAGTTCCGCGACGTTCACGCCCGTTCCACCAGCGCGTAGACCCTGGCAGGACTCCCAGAACCGCCGACGATCGGCAGCGGACTGACGACCAGCAAGGACCCGGTGGGCGGCAGGCTCGCCAGGTTCCGCAGCTGGGTCAAGCCGTGTTTTCCCGCGCCCAGAAGGAGTTCATGGCAAGGAAAGGCCGGTTCGAGTGCCAGCGACTGCCCCGCGTCGGTGCCCACCGTCTCCACGCCGAACCCGGTGATCGGCGCCTCTTCCGCGAGCCAGCGGGCACACTCCGCCGAGACGCCCGGCGAATGCGGGCCGTTCTCGTCGTTGTTGAGGAAGGCCTCCTGATCGTGCGATCGGGCGTCCCACCCCGTGCGGTAAAGCAGCCAGCCGCCGTCGGGAAGCGGCCCGTTCTCGCGCTCCCACGCGAGGATGTCGTCGACGGACAACAGGTAGTCCGGATCTTCGGCCGCACGCGCCGACGCGTCGAGCACCACCGCCGGGGCGACCAGCGTCCGCAACGGCACCTCGGAGACGTCGTGGCCGTCCTTTCCCGACACCCAGTGCACCGGGACGTCGAGATGGGTTCCGGTGTGCTCGCCGGTGTGGATGTTGTTCCAGTACCAGCGCGGCCCGCGTTCGTCGTACCGGCTGATCTCCTCCAGGCCGAACGGGATCGTGTTCGCGAACGGCTCCGGCAACCGGAGGATCGGCGTGCTCGCGCTCAACGGGGCGGTGAGGTCGACGACCTCGATCGCGCCCGTGGTGATCGAGGTGCTCAGCTGGGCCAACAACGACATGCGTGCCTCCCGGGTGACTGCGGTGTCCGGATCACCTTAGGCCTTTTCGAAGGCTAAGTCGTTAGTGATTCGGGGTCGAGTTCGCGGGACTTCAAGAAGTACTTCCGAACCCCTGAGATCTCGACGTCGTGAAGGCCTCCTTCCCTACCCTGAGAGTAGCGAAGGAGGCCTTCACCAACTCTCGCCCGAGAGCCGCGCAGCAGAATAGAAAAGATCCAGTCCACCATCGACACAGCTTTCGTTGGTCGAATATATGTTCGACAAATGGTATTCTTGAGGGGTGTCCAGCAGACGAACCCTCGAACCGCCACAGGAGTTGTGGCGTGCCGGTGCGCAGGAACTCGCGCACGGTGTGGTCGAGCGGATGTCGTTGGCACGGCAGGCCTTCGCGGAGGTCGGGCAGTTCCTGGTGGAGATCGAAGCCCGGGGCCCGATGGAGTTGTTCGGGTACGGCTCCACCGCGGGCTGGTTCGCCGAAACCGCCCGCATCACGCCCGAGGAAGCGCGGAAGACGGTGGCGCGGGCGATCGCGGTGAACGACGGCCGGAACCTGGATGGCACCCCCGCGCCCGCGTTCGCGCCGATCGCGGGCGCCGCCGCGGCCGAGGGCGACCTCGGCCACCAGCAACTGGACCCACTCCTCGCAGTCCTGAAAAAGATCCCCGCCGAGATCCCGGCGAAGGGTCGCTCCGGCGCGGAACAGATCTTGGTAGACCTTGCCCGGAGAGCCGGACCACAGGAAATCACCAGCGCCGGCGCGGATCTTTTGGCCCACCTCGACCCCGACGGGAACGAACCGAAAGACGAAGACCTCAAACCACCCTCGCGCGAAGTGTTCCTCCGCAAACGTGACGACGGCTGGTGGCGATTGAATGGCCTGCTGGACCCCGAGTTCGGGGCGCGAGCGAACGCCCTGTTCGAAACCTGGGGACAGCGAAGACCCGTCGACGACGACGGCAACCGCGACCCGCGCACCCCCGCCGAACGCCACGGCGACGCCCTTTTCGACGCCATCCACTACGCCATGACCAACGACAAAGCCCCCACCCTCTCCGGGGACCGCACCACCGCCGTCGTCACCATCCCACTGGAGACGCTGTCATCATTGCTCGGAGCAGCCTGCGTGGACGGAGTCACCCGGATCACCGCCCGCCACGCCCGCATGCTCGCCTGCGACGCCAAAATCATCCCCGCCGTCCTCGGCTCCGAAAGCGAACCCCTCGACATCGGCCGCGCCACCCGCACCGTCACTCCCGGACAACGCCGAGCACTCAACCTCCGCGACCACGGCTGCATTTTCCCTGGATGTCGGCGACAACCGAAACACTGCGAAGCCCACCACATCTTGCCGTGGGGCCAACTCGGCGACACCGACCTGAACAACCTGTGCCTGCTCTGCCGCTACCACCACATGGTCATCCACGGACAATCCGGCTGGAAAGTCCGCATGGCAGCCAATGGCCGACCGGAGTTCGTTCCGCCGCAGTACCTGGATCCACTACAGAAGCCCAGGCGCAACACGCATCACAGCTGAACCCGAGGAGCCCGCCACCACACCGGCGACGGGCCCTTCGGCGTGCCCGGAGGGCGGCACCGACAGCGCGATGCCTGAACCAGGTACCGAACATCGAACTCTGCGACCGCCCCGCCAGCCGCTTCCCGAGATCGACGGCCTGCGCCTCGGCGAGCAGGCAGACGTAGTCGGTGACGGCCCGAGCGCATCGGGCCTCTTTGTTCTTCTCGAAGCTGAAGGGAGGTCTCCGGGCTGTTTGGCGACTTCCCCAGGCACGTGATCAACCGATCGAAGTCTGAGCCGATGATCCCGGCGGTGGCCTTTCGATCACGTAGAACCACGTGAGCTCTTTCAGCGCCGCGACCCGGCATTGACTTTCCAGATCAATTTTCACGTAGGGGCTTCGTCGATGACCCGGGCCGCCTGCACGAACCTGGCGAGATGATCACTGGTGATCATGTTCATCCGAACACGATTTCTGCGGTGCCCCAGCACTGCGACTGAAGACGGTCACCGAACTCGTCGAAACCGTTGTGATTCTTCAATCTGCGGATCCCGTGCTTGACTATGCGCTTCCGATCGACAGACAAGCCACGCAACGGGGCCAACCCTGCCCGGAAGCAGTCTTCGGGGTCATCCCGCCCCCACTTGTCGCCGTAACCACGGTCGGTCCACAAGGCCGTGGTCTTGCACGAGTCGCAGGGCTTGAGACGCGGAAGCTCGAGGACCGCGTTCAACGCGATGTGACCAAACGGCGGATGCCCGATATCGCGCAAGTGCTGCACGAGTCCTCGGCCCATCTGCGCGACACCGGCGAGCCGCCGGAACGCGGAAGAACAAAGGACCCGGTCCCGCTGATAAGCCTCCCGATAAGACGGCGGCTCCTTCACAGCATGGCGCCGGACATTTCCGAACGTCCCCTCGGGCAAGTAACCGTCAACACCTCACCGGAGCGACAGATTCGTCGATACCCGTCGCGATCGAACCGCAACCGGGGCCGAGGTCAGCTTTCCAGGATCACCAAATCCAGCCCCTGCAACCGTTCCCGGTCCGCGATGACGTCGATCTCGGTGATCTTCCCGTCCATGAACGAGAACGCGAGCACCACCGAAGGACGTCCCTCG
The DNA here is from genome assembly GCF_047608665.1 of Amycolatopsis sp. cmx-11-51. NCBI lineage: Bacteria > Bacillati > Actinomycetota > Actinomycetes > Pseudonocardiales > Pseudonocardiaceae > Amycolatopsis > Amycolatopsis sp. cmx-11-51. The sequence goes on from NZ_JADNQO010000019.1 coordinate 30,226, forward strand.
TCGGCCATCACGAGGCCGACGCCACCGTTCACCAGCGCGAGTTGCGTGGTCCGCGCCCGCACCGAGGCGGCCGCGGCGCCGCGGGCCACGACAGAAGCGCCTTGCAGGAAGACCGGTGTGCGCGAGGGGCCTGCCGCTCTGTCGGCGCGGAGGACGACGTCGGGGTGGAGCAGTTCGAGGAGCGCTTCGAAGTCCCCGCCCCGGGCGGCGGCCAGGTAGGCGTCGACGACCTGGCGCCGTCGCGCGAGGTCTGGTTCCGCGGCGGTGGAGCGGCCCTGGACGCGGCGCCGGGCGCGGCTCGCGAGTTGCCGGGCGGCGGCCGGGGTGCGGTCGATCAGCGGGGCGATCTCGTCGAACGGGACCGCGAACATGTCGTGCAGCACGAACGCGAGCCGTTCGGCGGGGGCCAAGGTGTCCAGGACCACGAGCATCGCCAGTCCGATCGAGTCGGCGAGCACGGCGTCGGCGGCGGGATCGACCGAAGGGTCGACGGGCTCGGACGACGCGGCGTCGAGCGGCTCTTCCCGCCGGTGGTCGCGTGAGCGCAACACGTTCAAGCACACCCGCGCCACCACCGTGGTCAGCCAGCCGCCGAGGTTCTCGATCTCCCCGGCGTCAGTGCGGTTGAGCCGCAGCCAGGTGTCCTGGACGGCGTCTTCGGCCTCACTGGCCGAGCCCAGCATCCGGTAGGCCACCGCACGCAGCCTCGTCCGGTGCTCCTCGAACCGTTCCGCCAGCCGATTCTGCTCGTCCACCGCACTCCTCGCTCCCGCAGCACCCCGGCTCACATCTAACAGCCACTGAGATCGTCGGCGAACCGCACACCCGAAGATCGGTACGACGCGGCGCGTTCGGCGGCCGACTGAGGCGTGAGGACCTCGTTTTTCGCGTAGTAGACCCAGTCCACCTGCTCGAGATAGGTGCTCGTGCCGCCGCTGTGCCGGGTGAGGTCGATGAACCACTGGTTGAAGTTCAGGGACATGTCCTGCCGCGGGTACACGTCGAACGGCCCACCGCGATCGTGGTCGGCGACCAGCGTGCCGTCGATGTAGTACCGGACGTGCCCGTCGGACACGGTCGCGGCGACGGAATGCCAGCCGTCGATGCTGCGTCGCTGAGCGCTGCTCTTGTTCTCGGCGTACCAGGGGTCCGGCGTGTAGGTGTGCCAGCTGGTCTGGAAGTTGACCGGCCCCGCCTCGCCCCATCCGCCGTTCGGCAGGTATTCCGAGAAGTCCAGCTCGCTGTAGATCGGGTCGTTGTCGTAGCGCAGCGGGCTGATCGTGAAGAAGGTCTGGTTGATCCGGTCGCCGTCGGGGCCGGACGCCGGCGCGTCCGAGAACCGGATCCGTGCCGCGTAGGTTCCTTCGAAGAACCGTCGGCCGGGCTGCAGGATCTCGGTCTGCGTGGTGCCAGCGGGCGTGCCGTCGGTGGCCGAGGCCAGCTGCAGGACCTTGTCCCCGCCGGACGTCGGGAAGGTGATGCCTTCGGGAGCCCACCGCGCACCCGCGACGCCGGGGCCGCCACCACCGGAGCGCACCTGCCAGCCGTGCTGCGAGAGGAGCCCGTCGGTGTGCGACGCGTAGTGGAAGTCGTCGAACAGGGCCCCACACGCGGCCGCCCCGCTCGCGGTACCCGGTGCGAGCCCGAGTGCGGCGACCGACAACGCGGCGACGGCGGCGAAACGGAACTTCCCTGAGTTCGACATCGCGCTCTCCTTTACCAGTGGTCAGCTTCTCTCAAGGTCCCGCCGGTCAGCGGTAAAGTCAATAGGTCTAGACAACTTGTCCACCAGCCAATTCGTGACGACCACTGGGTAGGCTGTGGTCATGCGGCGGACAGAGGTCAAGGAGCGGCTGCGCAAGCTCATCGAGCGGTGGCAACCGGGCGAAGTCCTGCCTTCGGAACGCACGCTGAGCACCCAGATCGGTGTCTCGCGCCCCACCCTGCGAGCCGCGATCGACGAACTCGCGCGAGACGGCCTCGTCGTCCGCGAGCACGGCCGCGGCACGTTCACCGCGCCACGCAAGATCTCCCAGGATCTCTTGCCCACCACCGGCGGCGACCAGTTCGCCCCGCCGGCCGAGGGCCACTGGACGAGCAAGGTCGTCGACTTCCAGATCACGCCCGCGGGGGCGCGGCTCGGCAAACGGCTCGAGGTCTCCCCCAGCCGCCCGCTGGTGGCCGTCACCCGCCTCCGGATCGTCGAAGAGGCGCCGATGGCGATCGAGCGGATCCTCGTGCCGCGCGAGATCGTGCCGGACATCACGCGCGCCGACTTCGAGTCGGGCTCGTTCTACGAACTGCTCCGGACGCGGTACGAGGTCCGGCCGTCGACGGCCGTGCAGATCACCGAACCGACCGTCACCGACGCCGACGAATCCGGCCTGCTCGGCGTTCCGCAGCACTCCCCCGCACTGCTGTTCGAACGCACCACCCGCGACCCCGGTGGCCGCGTGATCGAGTACACCCGCTCGATCTACCGGGGCGACCGCTACCGGATCACCACGCACCTGAAGTTCGACCACACCTCCGGCTGACTCCGGCGTGCCGGGGCCGTCCGCGCGGGAGTCCATGTCAGACTCCCGGGCGATGTACACCCCGTCCGATCTCGCCGACCTGCTCGAATGCGAGCACCGCAGCGTCCTGAACCAGGCGCTGGCCGCCGACCTCCCCGGGGCGCCGCGGCCGGGCTCCGGGCCGGACCAGCTGGCGGTCACCCACGGGCGCGCGCACGAGGCCGCGACGTTGGACAAGCTGCGCGGCGAGAAGAGCGCGGTCGTCGAGATCGACGAACGAGACCCGGTCGTCGCCGCGAAGGCCACTGAAGAGGCGTTACGAGCCGGCGCTCCGGTGATTTACCAAGCCGTTTTCCACGACGGCGAGTTCTCCGGCCGGGCCGACTTCCTGATGCGGGACGACGAAGGCCGCTACGAGGTGTACGACACGAAGCTGGCCAGGCACGCGAAGCCCGCGGCGGTGGTCCAGCTGACCGCGTACGCCGACGCCCTGCGCCGGGCGGGCTGGCCCGCTGGTCCGCAGATGCACCTGCTGCTCGGCGATCACAGCACCCGTTCGTTCCGCGTCGACGACTTCCTCCCGCTGGTGGACCGGCTCCGCGCCCGGCTGCGGAACCGGCCGCCCGCCCTGCCGGCCCCGCTGTGGGCCGACGAACGGCCCGCTTGCGGCGGCTGCTCCTACGCCGCGCATTGCGCGAGCGCCCGCGAGGCCGATCGCGATCTTTCGCTGGTGGCGGGGATGCGCGGTGACCAGCGGCGCAAACTCGTCGCCGCCGGACTGGACACCATCGACAATCTCGCGAAGGCGACACCGGAAGACCGGCCTCGCGACATCTCGGTGACGTCGTTCACCACCTTGCGCGCGCAGGCCGCGATCCAGGTCCGCCAGGACGCCACCGGCGAGATCGCCTACGAGATCATCGATCCCGGCGCGCTGGCGGAGCTACCGCCACCGGCGCCCGGCGACGTCTTCTTCGACATGGAAGGCGATCCGTACGCGCTGGCAGGCGAGGGGCTCGAATACCTCTTCGGCGCGGTGACCGCCGAAGACACCATGAAGTTCACGCCGTTCTGGGCGCACAACCGGTCGCAGGAAAAGCGGGCCTTCGAAGAGTTCGTCGACTTCGCGTCCGCGAGGCTCACGGAACATCCCGGTTCACACGTCTACCACTACGCCCCGTACGAGGTCACCGCGATCAAGCGGCTCGCCGCGGTGCACGGGACCCGCGAGGACGCCGTCGACCACCTGCTGCGCAGCGGCGGACTCGTAGACCTGTATGCCGTGGTGCGTAAGGCACTCCGGGTCTCGCAGCGGTCGTACTCCATCAAGTACCTCGAACCGCTCTACATGCCCGGGGCCCGCGACGGCGACGTGAAGACGGCGGTTTCGAGCATCGAGGCCTACGAGGAATACCTGACGCTCACCGCCTCCGGCGAGACCGAGCACGCGGACGAAGTGCTGCGCGGGATCAGCGACTACAACGAATACGACTGCGTCTCCACCCTGCGGCTGTTCGAGTTCCTCCACCAGATCCGCGCGGAGAAAGGGATCGCGCTCGCCGAGCCGCCGGAGGAGTCCGATGTGGACGCTCTGCTCCGCGAGACAGAAGAGGACGTCGCCGCGCAGAAGCGCGCGGAACGCGCCGCGCAACTGGCCGCCCTGGTCGATCCACTGTTGGACGGTCTTCCCGACGATCCGGCCGAGTTCACCGGCGAGGACCGCGCTCGCGCGCTGCTGGCCGCGTCCGTCGGCTATCACCGCCGCGAGACGAATCCGGCGTGGTGGGAGTACTTCCGCCAGCTCGCCGCCCCGCTCGGTGATCTGGAGACCGACAACGCCTGCACCGTCCCGGTGGCCATGGAAGCCGGGGAATGGGTGCCGCCTTCGGGCCGGGTCCGCAAGGCGAAGCGGTCACTGACGCTTCGCTGCGACCCGGACCGGCCGCATCCCTTCGCTCCCGGCGACGACGTCCGCCTGCGCTACGGCGCAGCCGCACGGGACGCCAAGGTCGTCTCGGCCACCGCCGTCGAACTGACCCTCGAGGAAAGCTGCCCGCCCGATGAGACCACCGCCGACCGGCCGGTGGCGGTGCTGCCCGGCAGCCCGGTCCGGCCCTCCCCCAAGGACGACGCGGTCGCGGACCTCGCCCGCCTCGTCGTCGACGCACTGCCGGTACTGCCCGCTCACCCCGGCGTCGACCTGCTCCGGCGCACGACGCCCCGGCTGCGCGACGACCAGACCCTGCCCGAACCGGGCTCCGACCTGGTGACCACCGTGATCGACGCGGTCGAGAAGCTGGACGGCTCCGCCCTTGCCGTCCAAGGGCCGCCCGGAGCGGGCAAGACCTACCTGGCCGGCAGGCTGATCGCGAAGCTCGTGCGCGCGGGCAAGACGGTCGCTGTCACCTCGACCAGCCACAAGGCCGTGGAGAACGTGCTGTCCGCCGCACTGAAGAACGCGCCGGACCTGCCGTGCGCCAAACGTGCCAAACGGACCCCGGATCCGGCCGCGCCGTGGGAACAGCCGAAGACCAATCCCGCGCTGGTGAAATGGCGCGAGGAGCACGACACCGGCCATCTGGTCGGCGGGACCGCTTGGACGTTCGCGAACGCCGCGATCCGCGAAGAACCGTTCGACCTGCTGATCATCGACGAGGCGGGCCAGTTCGCCCTCGCCGACGCGCTCGCGGTGTCGATGTGCGCCAAGAACCTCCTGCTGCTGGGCGATCCGCAGCAGTTGCCACAGGTCGTGCAAGGCACGCATCCCGCGGGCGCCGAGGCGTCCGCGCTGGGACATCTGATCGGCGAGGCCGACATCATCCCGGCCGAACTCGGCTACTTCCTCGACGAGACCCGCCGGATGCACCCGGCCGTCTGCGCGCCGGTCTCGCGGCTGTCCTACGCGGGCCGCCTGCACTCGCACCCCACGGCGGCCGAACGGGCGATCGAAGGCGTCGAGGCGGGCCTGTACCTGGCCGAAGTCGACCACCACGGGAACACGACGCGTTCGGTCGAGGAGGCCGAGGCGGTCACCACTCTCGTCGCCGATCTCCACGGCCGTTCCTGGACCGATCACGGTGAGCCCCGGCCGCTCGGTGACGAGGACATCCTGGTCGTGGCGCCGTACAACCTGCAGGCCCGCGTCGTGGCCCGCGCACTGGACCAGGCCGGGCATCCCGGCGTGCGGGTGGGCACGGTGGACCGGTTCCAGGGGCAGGAAGCGCCGGTGGTGATCACCACGATGACCTCCTCCTCGGCGATCGACCTGCCGCGCGGACTGGACTTCCTGCTCTCCCGCAACCGGCTCAACGTGGCTCTCTCGCGGGCGCAGGCGCTCGCGATCGTGGTCTGCTCTCCGCGGCTGGTCGAGGCCGACATCCGCACGGTCGAGCAGATGCGCCTGGTTTCGGGCATGCTCGGTTTGATGACCGAAGCCGTGCCCTGGCGGCAAGGACGGAGTGACCATGAGTGAGAACAGTCCGGAGAAGAAGCCGGAAATCCTCGACGCCGAAATCGTCGAAGAGTCCCCGACCCCTCCGGTCGAGGTTCCGGACCCGGACTACAGCGAATCGGGGGTGCCGTCGTTCGACCACGTGCGGGACCGGATCGAGCAGCGGTACACGACCTCGCTGGGTTCGACCGAACTCGCCGGCCTCGGCGGCAAGGAAGACGTGGCCTCGCTGGACAAGAAGATCGCCGACCGCGACAAGGCCGCCAAGGACAAGCTTGCCGAGATCCGCCGCGCGATGCGGGAGTGAGCTAGTGCGGGGGTGTGGGTCCGGGGTGTCGCGAAAGCCACTTTCGCGACACAACCGCCCCTGAGCTAACCCCAGTGCGGTGAACCGGCCTTCATCGCGATGGCGTGCGCCTGCCGGTAGTGCGCGGCGGCCGCTTCGTAACGGCCCAGAGCGGTGGCGAGATCACCGAGGTAGCGGGCGACCGGGCGAAGGGTGACCATCCCGCTCCCGGCCCCGGCGATCTCGCCGTCGGCGGGCAGGAGTTCGGTGTAGAGCCGTTCCATCACCGGCCGGTCGCCGAATTCGATCGCGACGACGGCGTGCAGGCAGGTGCGGGCCTCGTACAGCAGATCCCGGGGCGAGTCCGGAATCGGGAGAACCGGGCGGCACCAGCTTTCGTAAGCGCCGTAACGCGTTTCACCCGCGTCGGGCGGCAAGCCTCGCTGGATCCGGTCACAGTGCGAGGCGAGGGCGAGGATTCCCTTGTCCACTCCGGACATGGCCGTGCCGGCGAGCCCCGACGCCGCGGTGCGATAGGCGGCTTCCCCGCCTGGGCCGGTCATCGCGGTCCGCGTCGCGCGGTACCACTGGGTGAAGACGCCGACCAGCGGAGCGTCGTACTTCTTCCCGAGTTCGTCCGCCGACGCGGCGTGCCGGTCCGCGGCCGCGAAGTCCGCGAGCGCGCTCTTCGCCTGCATGAGCACGAGGTGCCCGAGGATCTCGAACGTCACCAGCCGGTGCCGCGACGCGAGGTCGACCAGTTCCGCGCCGATCTCGGCCCGCCGGGGTGCCAGCCCCGCCCGGTCGAAGGACTGCAGGAACCGGGCGTTGAGCGCGAACGCCAGCAACGCGGGGTCGTCGAGCCGTCGTGCGAGCGCCTCGGCTTCCCGCGCCGCGTCGCGAGCCCGTTGCCCGCCCGCGTTCCGCAGTTCGACGGCGAGCGTGGCCAGCAGGCGGCATCGCTCGGCCGTCCGTTCGGCGGGCAACGCGGCGAGGGTCCGTTCGACGGCGTCCGCGATCCGGGAAGCCAGCTCCGGGTCGTCGCTTTCGGTCCAGACGGCGGGGACGTCGAAGGCGCCGATCACTCGCGCGGTCACGAGCGGATCGTCCAGCCTTTCCGCCAGCTCCAGCGCTTCGGCCCGATGCCGCCGGGCATGGCCGAGGCCGCCGGACACAGCTGACGCGCGGGCCTTGCCCATGATCAGCTCCAGCCTCTTCTCCGCGTCTCCGTCGCCGGATCGGTCGTACGCGGTGAGCGCGGCGTCCCAGAGTCTCGCTGCTTCCGCCTGCGCGAAACGGCTTTCCGCCCTTTCCGCGGCCGCCTGCGCATAGTGCGCGGCTCGGTCGGAGTGCTCCTCGGACAGCACGAAATGGTGCGCCAGCGCGTCGACGTCGTCCGGGCGCAGGCTTTCCAGCGCTTCAGCGATCGCGCCGTGCTCGCGGGCACGGCGCGAACGAGAGAGATCGTGGTAGAGCGTGTCCCGCACGAGAGCGTGCGCGAACCGGAACCGGCGCGGTGCCCGCTCGGTCAGGAATCCGTGCCGGACCGCGCTTTCGGCCGCGTCGAGCGCCGTTTCCCCCGCCAGGGCTTCGAGCAGGCCCAGATCGACGTCCGTGCCGATCACCGCGGCCCGGCGCACGACGCCGCGAACCTCGTCCGGGAGTACCTCCACCCGATGCCGGACGACGTCGCGGACTCCCGGCGGCACCGTGTCCAGCGCGGCCGGGCCCTCGGCGGCCAGCAGCCGGGCGAGTTCGCGGACGAAGAAGGCGTTCCCGCCGCTGCGCCGGTGGATGACCGCGGCGGTTTCCGGGTCGACGTCCTGCCCGGTCGTGACGCGGACCAGGTCGGCGACCGCGGTCTCGGGCAGGCCACCGAGGTGGACGCGCACCGGTTCGGCGCGAGCGGCCCGGCCGAGGAAGTCCGTCAGGCGCGCGGACGGGTCGGTGCCGCGATAGGTCGCGACGATCACCACCGGTTCGGCGAGCACCGAGGTGAGCAATGCCAACGTCTCCTCACCCGCCCAGTGCAGGTCGTCGAGGACGAGCAGGAGAGGCGCGGCACCGGTCAGGTAGGACGCGACAGCCCGATGCCATCGCCAGCGCGCGGCCATCGGGTCTTCGGTGACCGGGTCCGCCGCCGGCGGGGCGCCGTATCCGGCGTCGGCGAGCGAGGCCAGGATCCGGCTCCACGCGTAGGCGGGCGGCAGGCCCTCGTCGTCGGGGTCGCTCCCCCAGGCCGTGGTCCAGCCCTGCGCGGCGAGGCGGGCGGACAACGCCTCGGCGAGCGCGGTCTTCCCCACCCCGGCGTCGCCCGAGACGAGCACCAGCCGCGACCTCCCGCTGGAAGCGGCCTCCGTCAGCCGGGTCAGCTCCGGGTCGCGGCCGACCAGTGGCCGCTCGACGGTCTCGGGCACGGACGGTTCCAGCCGGGGTGCCTGCGCCAGGATGTCGGCTTCCAGGTCACGCAGGGCCACGCCCGGATCGACGCCGAGTTCGTCGGCGAGCAGCTCGCGCGTGGTCCGCAACACCGCCAGCGCGTCACCCTGCCGTCCGGAGCGGTAGAGCGCCAAGGCCAGCAGCCGGGAACCGTTCTCCCGCGACGGATGTTCGCGCACTCGCGATTCCAGCTCAGGGATCGCCTCGGCCGCCCGCCCGAGCGCGAGGAGGGCTTCAGCACGGAGTTCCCACGCCAGCAGCCGGAGTTCGGCCAGCCGGAAGACCTCGCCCCGCGCCCAGCCCTCCTCGGCGAACTCGGCATACGCGGGCCCGCGCCACAGCGCGAGCGCGGTGTCCACTCGCGACAGTGCGGTCCTCGCCTGCCGACTATCGACGAGTTCGCGGGCCGATGTGACGGCGGCCTCGAAATCCCAGGCATCGACGGAGTCCGCGCGCAGGGCATAGCCCCGGGCGACCGTGACGAGCAGCCGCGCGGGCTCACGGGGCGCGCGATCCGGCTCCAAGGCCCGGCGCAGGGCACCGACGAACGTCTGGACGGCGCCGACAGCGCCCTCCGGCGGACGCTCCCACAGGTCGTCGATTAGGCGTTCCACCGGTACGACCCGGCCTCGCGCGATCAGCAGCCTGGCCAGCACCGCGCGGTGGCGTGGTCCCTTGAGCCCGACGTCACCCCGCGTGTCCTCGGCCACGAGCGGACCGAGCACCCCGAACCGCATCGCCACCTCCTGGCTCACCGACGGTGATCATCGTGCCCCGGCCGCCCGGTCGTCGCTGACCGGGTGCTGATTCGGGCCGGGGACGCTGGCCGTGACAGCGAACGACCAGGAAGGTACCCATGCGCATCACCGGATTCGACTACCAGCGCGTGCCCGTGGCGGACGGCGTCTCACTCGACGTCGCCGTCACCGGGACCGGCAGCCCGATCGTGCTGCTGCACGGTTTCCCCGAGACCCACCTCATGTGGCGGCACGTGGCGGCCGAGCTGGCGGCGGACCACACCGTCCTTTGCCCTGACCTGCGAGGATACGGCGAAAGCGACAAGCCCGTGGACACCGGCGAGACCTACTCGAAGCGCACGATGGCGGCCGACGTCGTCGCCGTCGCGAAGGCGTTCGGCCACGACCGGTTCGCCCTCGCCGGGCACGACCGGGGCGCGCTGGTGGCCCTGCGGGCCGGGCTCGACCACCCGGACCACGTGAGCCACCTCGCGATCCTCGACGTGCTGCCGACCCTCGACATGTGGGATGTGCTGCACGGCACCCGCGCCGCGGTCGGCTTCCACCTCTTCCTGATGGCCCAACCGCCCGGACTGCCCGAACAGCTGATCGGCGCCGCGCCCGACGCGTTCTTCGGGCACTTCCTCGACGCCTGGACGCAGCGTGGCGACGCGATCCCCGCCGACGTCCGTGCCGCGTACCTGGAGGCGTCACGGAGGGCGGTGACCTCGATCGTCGCCGACTATCGCGCGTCGGCGGGCATCGACGTCGAACACGACACAGCGGATCGTGAAGCGGGTAACCGGCTCGCGATGCCGCTCACCGTGCTCCAGCAGGACTGGGGTGCCGCGCTCGGCTACGACGCCGTCGCACTCTGGCGGGCGTGGGCGACGGATCTGGACCATCGGACGGTCACGTCGGGCCACTTCATGGCCGAGGAATCGCCGTCGGAGGTGGTGAAGGCGCTGCGAGAACTGCTGGCGCGCTAGGCCGAAGGGGCCCTTCGCCGCATGTGACGCGGTGAAGGGCCCTTTTCCCGCGTGACATGCGGGGAAAGGGCCCTTCAGCTCTGAGCCGAATGACATGACCAGTACCGCCATCCGCCCCAATCCGGCATCCATTTGTGTTTAGCTCTCCCCCTGCGGGGTATTGGTTGTCGGCACGACCAAGCGAGGGGCCCGACATGAAAGCCAGTCCCAGACACGCGCACACCGTGGCCCGCGATCTCCTGTCACTCACGAGATCCGGTGAAGCCGACCGACTCGCCGCCGCACTCGTGTCCATCGCCTCCTCCGGACGGCGGGGACCAGCGCTCGACGACGTCGTCGGACGGCTCGTCGACACCTTCTCCTTGGCCGCCAAGGATCGCCGTCGTTCACTGCGAATCCGTGAACCGTTCACGCTGCGCTTGCGGGACCCCGCGGGCGCGACGGTCCGGCCCGACAAACTCGACCCGGGGGTGGCCGCGATCGTCCGAGCCATCGCCGCCAGCGTCCGCGACGACCGGGCCACCTGCGCCGACCAGATCGGCGCGGCCTGCGAGAACGCCGACCTCGACCAGCGGATCCGGGTACTCGCGCACTGCCTGGTCTGGACCTCGGATTTCCTCAGCACCGACACCACCGCCTATCCTCCGGTGCTCTCCTGCCTCGAAGGCTCGCAGCCTCAACGTCCACAGTAGACATTGAGCGGTTCGGATGACTTCCCGCCGAACGTGTGGACATCCCTTGCGCGGCACGGCAAGCTGGACAACCGCGCACGAAGTCCCAGTCCCCGATGACGGGCGCACCTTGGCGGAAAGTTTCCCGAACCAGGAGTGCTGACTTGGACGAGGTAACGCCATCGACGGTACCCGCGGACTCCCGTGCCGCCGCGACGGCGGGGCGGCTGCCCAACCCGGACAGCAGACTGGTCCGGGCGGCCGTCGCCGGTGATCCGGACGCGGTCCGGGAACTGGCCCGTTTCCTTTCCCCGCACGTGTTCCGCTACTGCGCCGCGAGGCTCGGGAGCACCGGAACGGGTGCCTGCGACGCCGAGGACTGCGCGCAGGAGGTGTTGCAGGCGGTCCTGATCGCCTTGCCACGCTACCGGTACCGCCCGGACCGGTTCCTCGCGTTCGTCCTCGGTATCGCCGGGCACAAGGTGGCCGACCTCTACCGGCGCCGCGCCCGCGAACCGGTCGCCTGCGTCCCGGAGATCGGCGACGGCCTGACCCTCTGGGCCCGCCGCGACCCGGACGACATCGAACGGCTGGAGCACCGGATGCAGGCCGGGATCCTGCTGGCCAGGTTGCCGATGCCGCACCGGCAGGTGCTCGCCCTCCGGTTCGTGTTCGGCCTTTCGGCCGAGGAGACGGCCGAACGACTCGGCCTGCCGAGCGCCGGAGCGGTCCGCGCGGCCCAGTTTCGCGCGCTGGCGCGGTTACGTGTCCTGCTCACCGAACGGAACGCCCGGTACACGACCGATGTCCCGATCATCGGAAGGGTCGCCGAACCGGCGCTCGTCCCGGCATAGAACCGTCCACTTCGGACGATCGCTTCTTGTACGCCGCTTGTACGAGCGTCCTGCATCCTGTCCGTCTATCTGGGGAAACCACTGGAGGACAGAGATGAAGATCCGATCGAGGATCGCCAGAGGCTCCATGGCGACGATCGCGCTGGCCGGGGCGATCATGCTCGGTGGCGCGAACGAGGCGCTGGCGGCGACGGGCACGGTGAACACCGACTCCGGCGTGGCGGTGACCGTCCGGTCGACCCCGAGCACGGGCGGGAGTGCGGTCGGCACGGTCGCGAGCGGCTCCGCCGTCACGATCGACTGCCAGACGAACGGCTCGACGGTGACCGGGAAGTACGGCACCACCGACATCTGGGACTACGTGCCGTCGAAGGGCGGCTACATCAGCGACGCCTACGTCCACACCGGTTCGGACGGCCGGGTCGCCCCGGACTGCGCCGGCAGCACCCTCTCCTGCTCCACCGCCGGTACCGGCAACCCGAGGACCTGCGCCGAAGCCGTCGCGTGGGCGAAGGCGCACGTGCACACCCACAACGACCCCGACTACTACCGCTGGTGCGACCGGATCAACTCGTGGGCCTACGGCTGGACCGCGAGCGGTTCGGAAACGGCCTACGTGCACTGGACGCAGCTCCCGGGTTCGTACAAGCACCCCGGTGACACCCAGGTTCCCGCGGGCGGGCTCGCCTTCTTCAGCAACGGCGGCACCGGGCACACGATGATCTCCATCGGGGGCGGCAAGTTCTTGTCGAACGACATCAACGGCCCCGGCAGCTTCACCGAGACCACGATCGCGCAGATCAAGAGCAAGTGGAACTACACCTATCTCGGCTGGTCGCAGCCGTGGTTCAAGATCAACCACTGATCATTCGAACCGGGGGAAAGCGCCGCCGGACGACGGGGTCTCCGTCCGGCGGCGTTCCTTCTTGTCAGACGCGCTCAGCACCGGAAACCGCCCTTTCGTCGCATCGTGATAAAAAGCGGCCACGCGCACGGGTTAGAGTTGACGGATGGGCACCGACGCTCTCGCTACTCCCGCACCCCGGGAGCAGCGTGTGCTCATGCAGGCGATGCTCACCCGGCTGCCCGAGTTCAGCGACCGCCTTGCCCAGTTGCTCAGCGACGAGGACGAGTTCTATCACCAGGTCGACAGCACCGCGCCGGACGAGTTGCGCCAGGTCTGCCGGGCGAATCTCGAACGAGCGCTGACCGCGCTGGTCGAGGGGCGGGGTCTCCCGCTCGACGCGGCCCGCAAGACCGGGCTGGCGCAGGCCCGGCAGGGTATCCCCCTGCCGTCGGTGCTCCGCGCGTTCCGGATCGGTGGGATCTTCGTCTACGAGCGCCTGCTGGAACTGGCGGGGCCCGGCTTCATCAACCCCGCGCGCACGGTGGAGATCAACGCAGGAGTATGGAAGACCATCGACCTCTACTCCGACGCGCTGACCACCGCGTACAGCGAGGTCGCCGCCGAACTCTCCCACGAGAAGCTCGCGCTGCTCGACGGCCTGCTGCAGGGCCGGTTCGCCACCCAGGCGGAACTCGAGAACGCCGCGAAGGAACTCGATCTCCCGGCGGCGGGCACGTTCGTCGCCGTCGTGACCGAAGCCGTCGCGCCGAAGGAACGTCCCGGCGTCGAAGCGCTGCTGCGGGCGCGGCGCTGGAAGTCGGCCTGGCGGCCGGGCGCCGAGATCGGACTGGTCGTGATCGACCGGGTCGAGGACGTCCGGCGGCTGCGCGACGTACTGGGCACCCTGCCACTCGCGGTGGGGATGAGCAGGCCCTTCAACGGATTCCTCGAGCTACCGGACGCGGTGCACCGGGCCAGGGTCGCCCGCCGTTCGCTGGCCACCGGCACCGCCGGTGTCGCCGTCTTCGGCGACTCCCCCGTCACCACCCTGGTCGCGAGCGCTCCCGCGATGTCACGGGACGTCGTGCGCTCGGTGCTCACCGGCATCCTGGTGCTGCCCAAGGCCGAACGGCAGGTCCTTCTCGACACGCTCGTCGCGTGGTTCGCCGGGCACGGCTCGGCCAAGGAGGCCGCGGACCGGCTGATCGTCCACCCGAACACGGTCCGGTACCGGCTCCGCCGGGTGCAGGAGCTGACCAGGCGCGACCTGTCCGACCCGGTCGACATCGGCGAACTCTACGTCGCACTGGAGGCGGTCCGCCTGGCGGACGGCAAACCCTAGCTTCGCGCGATCTCGCGTGTTCCGCGTCGAATCACGGGGTCATGTCGGCGTCGATGATCCTCGCGAGGTCCAGCAACGTGTGCCCCAGACCGGGCCGCGCGGTGAGCCGCACGGCGAGCGTCCGGCCGCGCGAGGTCGTGGCGACCGGCAGGGTCACCTCGGGCTTCGCGGATCTCATCCACTGTGGACGGCGTCCGGCGGCGGACAGGACGATGTCCGGATGCGGAGAGCGCCGTCCGGGACGCCACCGTGATCTCCTGGCGTCAAGATCGCGGATCACGTTGCCGTGCAACGAAAGTAATGCGGCGACGTCGGCGACAGCGTCGCGGAGTTCGACGTCGGTGATGGAGTCCGAGTACGCGCCGATGTCCAGCGCGCGGGGATCGTTCGGGTCCTGCGGCACAAAAGTCCTTTCCACGCACCGGAAGTCGTCCGATGGTGGTCCGGCTCACGTTGTTCCCGGGAATAAACATATTTGGCTGCTTACGCCGAATGGTGGTATCCATACCGCCTTTCGGCCCTACGGCGTACCTATGACCATCGGTCACACCTTTGACGCTGGCCGGTCCGCGAGCCACTATCTGGCGACTGATTACCGATGGGTAATGTAGCTGGCTTCACCAGGAGGACCGTTGCGACGTGCGTTGAGCCTGATCTTCTTGGCACTAGGGGTTTTCGCCGTCGCCGGCGCGGTGTTGCTGCCGACCTATGTGAAACCCGAACTCGCCAAAGTGCCACTGAACCAGGAATCGACGTCGGTCCTCGAAGGCACCGCGTCCAAGGTTCTCGCGGTGAAGACCGAGAACGGCAAGACCGTCACCGAGATCCGCGACGACGCCAAGCTGAAGGCGACCGCACACGTGGTGGCGAACTTCGCGCCGCCGGAGATGCAGGAGGGCACGGACGTCGCCGTCTGGCTCCTGGCCGTCTCGGTCGTCGACACCAGTGACGAGACCGTGGTCAACGCGAGCAAACGGCAGGTCTGCTTCGACCGCCGCACCGCGGAGGGTTACGTGCCGCCGGGCGGCGACCAGGAGGCGAAGTGCTCGGACAAGAGCAGCTTCGTCACCAAGCTCGAGGAGAAGCCCGAGAAGGAGGGCGAGAAGCCCAAGGAGATCCAGGAGTACAGGCCGCAGCCCGGCCTGAACTTCAAGTTCCCCTTCGACACCGAGCAGAAGGACTACCAGGTCTACGACGACAACACCGGCCGCGCGGTCCAGGCCCGGTTCAAGGGCGTCGAAGACATCAAGGGCGTCGAGGTCTACAAGTTCGTCCAGGAGATCCCCGACACGAAGATCGCGACGAAGAAGGTGCCGGGCTCGCTCATCGGCGCCGCCGGCGACTCCGTCGAGGCAGGCCAGTTCTACCAGGGCACCATCACCAGCTGGATCGAGCCGGTGACCGGGATCCAGGTCAAACAGGAGCAGCGATCACACCAGGAACTGCGCTCCGCCGCGAACCCCACGCCCACGGTCGTCTTCGACGGCAAGCTGACCTTCACCGACGCGACCGTCGACACGATGGTCAAGCAGGTCGGCGAGAACAAGGGCAAACTGGACTTCATCGGGAGCACCGGGCCGATCGTGTTCGGGATCGGCGGCGCGGCCTTCCTCGCGCTCGGCGTCTTCCTGCTGGCGAAGCGGCGCCCCACGCCCTCACGGCACTAGCACTGGCAATCAGCGCTTGCGCAGCACCATAACCAGGTTCCAGGACGCGACCTCCCGGACGCCGGGAACACGCGCGATCCAGGTGGCCCAGGAGGGATGGTAGCGCGGATAGACCTCCTGGAGATCGGCGAGCGGCGTGGCCTTCCCCCACCGGATGGCCGCGCCGACCGAGAAGGCGAAAAGACTCTCACCGAATTTGTTCTTCGGCTCCTTCCCGTTCTTTTCGAGATAACGCCGCCGAGCGTAGGAACCACCGAGGTAATGCCACGGCGCCGTCTCGTGACCTCCCCACGGCGAATACCACGGCGTGAACGAGGCGAAAACCGTTCCGCCGGGTTTGGTCACCCGGCACATCTCGGCCAGCATGACCTCGGGTTCGGAAACGTGTTCGAGGACGTTCGACGAATAGCAGACATCCACGGATCCGGTGCGTACCGGTAGTTTCGTCCCGCTGCCGCGGACCATGTTCTCACCGGCCTCGCCCCGCGCCGTCAGCTCGCCGACATCGGGATCTATGCCGAGGTAGGTGGCACCGGCGGCACGGAACGCGTCGGAGAAATAGCCGGGTCCACCGCCGACGTCGACGACGATCCGGCCGTTCAACGGAGTGTGCCGCGCCAATTGACGGACGGAGTCCTCGGCGAGCACCGAGTAGAACCCGTCCGGATCCGTCTGTTCGGTGAGAAAAGTACGGAACAACGTCACCGATCTGCGCAAAGTGGCGCGATGCGGCATCGTCGCAGGAGTCACCGACCGATTACCGACCATCGAACCATCGCTTTCCGGGAATGATTCATCTACCGTGTACGCACCGGTAACCTAGCATTGTCGCTAACAGGTTGGGAGAACCACGATGGATCGGCCACGTGTGCTGCTCGTCAACTGGCGCGACACCGGGCATCCGGAAGGCGGTGGCTCGGAGCGCTACGTCGAGCGGATGGCCGAGGGGCTCGCCAAGGCGGGGTACCGGGTCGAAATCCAGTGCGCCGCCTATCCGGGCGCGAACGCCGGGGAATGGCGCGACGGTGTCCGCTACCGCCGCCGGGGCAACAAGTTCGGCGTCTACGTCCACGCGCTCCGGGCGATCCGGAAGGCACACGCCGACCTCGTCGTCGACGTGCAGAACGGGATGCCGTTCTTCGCCAGGCTGGTGGCGGGCTGCCCGGTTCTCGTGCTGGTGCACCACGTCCACCGTGAACAGTGGATCAGCGCGCTCGGCGAGACCTTGGGCCGGATCGGCTGGTGGATCGAGTCCAGGCTGGCGCCGTGGCTGTTCCGGCACTGCCGCTACGTCACGGTTTCCGAGATCACCAAGGGCGAACTCGCCGGCCTCGGCATCGAAGGGTCACGGATCACCGTGGTACCCAACGGTTTGGACACTCCCCCGCGCGGCAAGGCCGTCCGGGCGGCCGAGCCGACGCTGGTCGCGGTCAGCAGGCTGGTGCCGCACAAGCGGATCGAGCACGCCATCGACGTCGTCGCCGAACTGGCGCGGCGCTGGCCGACCCTGCGGCTCGAAGTGGTCGGACAGGGGCCGTGGGAGGAAGTCCTGCGCGAACACGCCCGTGACCGTGGCGTCGAAGACCGTGTCCACTTGCACGGCTGGGTGAACGAGGGCGAGAAACACGAGATCCTGGAACGGTCCTGGCTGCACCTGTGCCCGTCGGTCAAGGAGGGCTGGGGAATCGTCATCATGGAAGCCGCCGCGCACGGCGTGCCGTCGGTGGCCTACCGGGCGGCGGGTGGGGTGGCCGAATCCATTGTGGAGGGCAAGACCGGGCTGCTCGCCGAGGACTTCCACGATTTCACCACGCAGGTGGAAGGCCTGCTCGCCGACCTGTCGCGCCGGAGCGAGATGGGCGAGGCGGGCGTCACCTGGGCGGGACTGTTCGACTGGGACCACAGCGTGGGCCGCTTCGAATCACTCGTGCGCGACGTGGCCGGGGTGGCCATCCCCCATCCCAGGGTCCTGACGCCGCAAGGCTTCCACGATCCCGTCGGCCAGCCCGGCCGCGGCGGCGTCGTCGAAGTCCTTGCGGCGTGCGCGCACGGTGACGGTGCTCGTACCCCCGACGGTCACCGCGCCGAACGCCACGCCTGAGCGGCCGCTGGCGGCGGGATAGAACGCGATCGAGGCGACCGCGTCCGCCGCCGACACGACGCCGAGGTTGGAAACCAGGTAGGTGGACCCGAGCCTGCTCGCGAGCAGGCGGGTTCCCAGCCGGGCGATCCTGCTGCTGCGCGCGGGAAAGTCGGGTTCCGGCGGTTGCGTGGCCAGTAGCGCGCCGACGTCGGCCGCGACCGGATTCCGGCCGAGCCGCAAGCGGAAGAACGCGCTGTCGTGCTCGGGTTCCGGCACGGCGCCGCCTCGCCAGGATGCGCCAACCGCCGCCACCACTCGCGCGGTTTTCTTGCCGCGCCGGGCGTTCCATGTCTCGGTCAGGTTGGCGGCGGCCGCCGCGAGAGCCGAGGACCCGAGCCGTGCGCGAGGGAGATTCCTGGCGCTGAACACGTCCCCTACCCCACTTCCAGCCCGTTCCGGCGTGATCCTTGCCGGAGGAGTGAAAAGCGCTTCGGCGAGCCGCTGGAAGGCCGAGGTGAGAAAGGAACGATCCGCCGTCCGCGTGCCGATCCCTTTGGCGGCGGACGAGATCGGGACGTCGAGGAGGAGGCCGAGGACGGCGAGCAGGCCGAGACCATCGAGCGCGCCGTGGTGCGCGGCGATCAGCACGACGGGTTCGTCAGTGCCGGCCGCGACGCGGAGCAACGGCGCGCCGCGTTCGTACGGCGCCTCGGCGAAGCGATCGCGAGTCGCCGGAAGTTCGTTCCCGGGAACGGCTTCGACCTCGGGGGCGGCTCCGAGCCACGGCCGCTCCTCGGCCGCGACCGCCAGCCGCATCCGGGCTTTTTCCGGTGTCAGTACCGAAGACAGCTTCGCTTCCAGGAGAATGCTCCAGGAAACGGTGGGGTCGCCGTAAAGCCCGACGACGCGCTGCGCGTGGTCGGAGGCGAGCTGGGACACCGGCTCAGCGTTTGCCGTAAATAACGTTCTCGGGGCCCGTGTTCGGGTTGAACTGCTCCTTGATCTTCGCCTGCACCTGGGGTGCGGCGTCCGGATCGGCGGAGTTCGTCAGCGCGTAACTCCCCCCTGCGGCCGTTGCGAGCCCGATGATGACGGCGGCGGCCGCGCCGATGAGGGTGCCCAAGACCTACTCCTTCCGCAGCAGGGAATTCCTGCGTCGGCTCAATGTACGCACCGGTAACTTAAGGCACAACAGTGCGGCGACGATCGATAGCAGCGCTACTCCGTTTGCCAGCACCACGGGGAACGGTGATCTCGTCTCGGTCACGACGGGTTCACCGGGAGTGCGGTAAAGCGTGAGCCAGTCACCGGACCACACCGGTTCCGCGCCGATCAGCAACCGCGGGTCGAGCTGCCCCGGCGTCCCGTGTTCGACCAGGATCCAGCCGATTCCCGCCGATGACAGATCCTCGGGCGACTTCGCGGCGCGGACACGGTCCATTCTGGAGTCTTCGCCGGAGATCTCCTCGGCGCCGACTCGTAATGTGTCGTCGACGAGGACGGTTTCCGGCAGCGCCCGAGGCGCCGGGTCCAGCTGTGTCCGATGGCCGTTCCAGGCGAAGCTGCGGAACGTGGACAGCGGCAGCGCGACGACGTCGCCGGGCCGGTCATCGTCCGCGAGCACGCGGTGGACGGCGTTCCAGTCCTCCGGGTAGCGCACGGCTTCGATCTTTCCCCAGCCGCCCCAGGCGAGGTCGGGCATGGTGAGCAAAGGAAAGAGCGCGGCGGCCGCGACGAGCGCCACCCTGGCAGGCTCGGTCCGCAGACGCGCGGTGGCCGCTTCGACCGCGAGCGCGAACCCGAGCGCGACGGGCAGTGCCCACCACACGACCCATTTCTGCGCGTCCCGCAGCAATCCCGCACCGGGAACGTGTCCCATCGCCCAGGACAGCACGGGTTCGCCGAACGGCAGCGTCGCCAGCGCGGCGAGCACGACACCGAGAACTCCCAGCGACAGCAACGCTCTCGCCGGCGGTGTCCCCCACCTTCGTGCCAAGGGGCGGAGCCCGGCCAAGGCCACGGCGACCGTGACGAGGATCAGCACCGGGGCCATCGGCGCACCCCGGCTGCCGGGGACGACGTCGCCGTTCCAGATACCGCCGAGGCCGAGCACACTCAGGATCGCCGGGCCCCAGCTTTCCGCACGGGCGCTGAACGCGGCCACCCCGGCGGGGTCGGACAGCGAGCCGCCATCGCGGGTGAGCGTCGGCACGAGCCACGGCAGGTCGAGCACGACGGCGAGACCGAGGGTGCGGCCGAGTTTTCGAGGTCCGGCCAGTACGATCGCGGTGACTGCGGCCAGTACTCCACCAGGCGGCGTGAGCACCGCGGGGACGCAGGCGAGCACCAGGCGCGCGAGCGCTTTCGGTTCGCTTTCGCGCAGGGAAAGCGCGGCGCGCGCGATCCACGGGAGGCAGGCGTAGGTGAGCAGGAGCGGCCAATGCCCGATGAACAGCCGCTCCGCGAAGTAGGCTGTCCACGCATAACCGGTGGCGGCGACGATCCGCGTACCGAGTTGCTCCGTCGGCACCAACCGCGCCGCACCGTACGCCGCGAGGAAGAGCGACAGCAGGAGCATGGCCTGCTGAACGAGGTCACCGGGAACGACCGCGGTCGCGAGCGCGATCACCGTGTCGGCAGGGACCGAGCGCGGGAGCGAGGACCCGAGGCCCAGCGCGTCCGGGACCAGGGACTGACGCGGCGCGAACACCATGTCGTAGCTCAGGACGAAGCCGCGTCCGAGTACCGGCAGGAACACCAGCAACGCCAGCCCCGCCGACACCGCGGCCAGGACCAGACGTTCGCCACGTGCGCCCAACGGCCTTTCCTTTCCGCCTCGATCGCGGTTATGGTCGCTCGATTACTCGCCGGTAATAGGAGCGCTCTTGAGCGTAGACGTCGAGGGCGACCATGCCCCCACCGACAAGCGTGTCGCGGCGATCCTCGTCTCGCTCGCGCTGGCCGGTAACAACGCCGGTGCCTACGCCTTGAGCATCGTCGCCGCCCGTCTGCTGGCGCCGAGCGCGTTCGGTGAGCTGAGTTCGCTGCTGGCGGTACTGGTGATCGGCGTCGTACCCGCGATGGGCCTGCAGACCGTCGTAGCGCTGCGCGTCGCCCGCAAACCGCAAGACAGCGGGACGCTCCTGGCGCTCGGCCTCACCACGAGCGCCATCGTCGCGGCCATCGGCCTGCTCCTGGCGCCGGTGCTGGTCTTCGTGCTGCACCTGGATTCCGTGGTGCCCGCGCTGCTGCTCGCCGTCACCCTCGGCCCGCTGACCCTGCTCGGCCTCTTCCACGGTCTGTTGCAGGGCAGCGGCCGGTTCGCGCGGCTGGCCGGGCTCATGTCACTCGAAGGCGCGGGCAAGGTCGGCGGATCGCTGATCGGACTCGTGATCGGCGGCGACGCCACCGGGGCGCTGGCCGGGACGGCGATCGGCTCGTACCTGGTGATCTTCTGCGGCTGGCTCCTCTGTGGACGGCAGCGGCCGCGGAAAGCGGGCTGGCACGCGGGCGACGTCCTGCACGCGGCGCAGGCGATGCTGGCACTGGTCCTGCTGGTGAACCTCGACCTGGTACTGGCCCGCCACACCCTCCCCGCGAACGAGGCGGGCGAATACGCGCTCGGCGCGATCGTCACGAAAATCGCCTACTGGCTCCCTCAAGCCGTCGGTGTCCTGGTCCTCCCCCGGTTCGCGAACGTCGACGACCGGCGCCGCATCCTGCCCGCCGCCCTCGCCGTCTGCGCCGCCCTCGACGCCGTCGTCCTTTTCGTGTCCTTCGGCTTCGGACCACGCCTGCTGTCGTTCATCGGCGGCCCCGGCTACGCCGCCAGCACCATGCCGGTCTGGCCGTTCGCCCTCGCCGGCTCGATGCTCGCGCTGGTGCAGATCCTGCTGTTCTCCCGCCTCGCCGCCGGCGACCGGCGGGTGACCGTGCTGATGTGGACGACCGTGCTGGTGGAGACGGTTCTGGTGACCACTTGGCCGCACTCGTCAGCTACTCAGGTGGTGACGGTCGCCGCTTGCTGTGCTGGGGCTCTGGCGCTTTCCGGTGCTGTACTGGAGTGGCGGTCGCGGCGTGCTTGATTGGTGACACTCGACTCACCCGAGGTGCACCTCGGGTCGCGGCCGTCGCTGGGCACTGCTGTGCGCCGCCACGAGTTCGGCCAGGACCGCGTCCGGTTCGGTCCGAAGCCGCGACGGCAATGTCTGGAGCACGACGATCCCAGCCGCGGCGTAGCGAGCGTTACGCGCGAGAGTCGCACGGAAGTGGTCGCCCTCGGAGTGACAACCGCGGGAATCGATTTCCCAGGCGAGTCCCACTTCATCGCACCAACCGTCCGGCTTCGCCACGAACCGGCCCTCTGCGTCCAAGACCTTCACATTCCACTGGAACTCGGGCACCCCTGAACGCGCCCACAGCTTCCATGCGTCGGCCTCGGCGACCGAATGCGCGCCGCCCAAGATCGGCTCGAGGCTGGGACGCAAGGCCCTCGTTTCCGCACGGTGTTGCCGGTCGAGTTCTTCGGCCAACGCCCACGGCGGACAGAACTGTCGCTGGACGGCTTCGGCCGCCATCGCCACGGCCACGTCCTGATCAGCTGCTCGGCGTGCCGCGTCGATCACCGCGCGGAAGACCGGAGCGGTCGGGACACCGGCCCTGATCCGAGGCGAGGGCAGTCGCCGGGTTCGTTCGATGTGGACGAACCCGGTACTGGCGATCGCGCGTTCAGCCGGAACGAGAACGTGGACCTCTTCGATCACCGGAAGGTTACACAGACCGTATCGTCTGAGCGCGTGCACGCCGGTGAGCACCGAACCTTCATGCGCATGAAGCAGGGCGGCCTCGATGCGCTGCTCGTCGGTCGGCTCGCCGTTTCCGAGCAGCACCACCCCAGGCAGCAACATCCGCCAGACGCCGCCGCGCTCGCACCGGCGCCAGATCGTTCTTCTGGGCACGCCCAATTGCTCGAGCGACTTGACTCCGACCACGGCCGGGCCGCCCGTCAACAGTGGCTGCTGTGCCCATTCCCCTCTTCGCACCCACTCAGCATCGGGCGGGCCACCGACAGAAACCCGATGCTCTCGATCGTGACCGGTCCTCTCACGTCAGGCTGTGTGGAAAAAGGGACGTTGAGTGTCCCTATTTCCACACAGCTCCTTCCACACGCTCGCCTTCCCGCCCCGCGAACCAAGGCACACACATCGCCACCGTCGCCGCGGCCGCCAGCAGCAGCGCGGCCTGGGTCACCGGCCCGTACGCCCACTCCTGCCCGTGCCCCAGCAGCCGCCCCACCACCGCGGCGAGCGTTCCCACGACCATCCCGCCGAAAGCGAGATACCGCGGAGCCCGTTCACTGAACTGACGTGCCAGCAAGACGGCGATCAGCAGCACGATCGGCAGCATGCCGCCGAGGACGGCCAGCAGGCCGATGAGCACCACCGGGACGGCCACACCGGTTCCCGCCTCGACAGAGACGCGTCGGCGGCGGACCGGCCACAGCACGCCTGCCAGCACGGCCAGGATCGCGATGGCGCCGATCAGCAGGCCGGAGCGGTATTTCCAGTCCGGGGTGAATTCGAGCCGCACGACACCGCCGGAGCCGGCGGGCAGGATCCACGCCTGCTGCCAGCCGTCGACGCGCGTCTTCACCAGCGGAGTCCCGTTCAGAGACGCGGTCCAGCCCGCGTTGGCGTTCTCCGGAACGGCCAAAATGGACTCATCGCCGCCTGCCACGGTGACCGTCCGGGAGGTCGCGTCCCAGGTGTCCACGGAGACGGCCCGGTGCCCGACGGCTCCAGAAGCCTGTCCGACGGGTTTGAGCCACAGGTCCTGGACCACAAAGGACTCGGACCGTTCGGTCCGCAGTTCGTGTCCGCCCGAGGCCAGCTCCACGCCGCCCGCCGAATCAGGACACGCGGAAAGGGTCAGTGGCCGGTGCGCGGCGAAATCGGCGAGGGTGCCGCGCACGGACGTGTCGTAGTCGAGGCCGTCCAGGTGGACGTTCGGGCCCGACCCGCAAGGCAGGGAAAACTCGGCGGAGGGCGCGGGAAGCTCCACACCGGTCAGGGACAAACTCCCGATCCCCAGCGAGTTCCGGGTCCGCTGGTCGTCGTCCAGGCCGGCGAACGCGATCTTCAGCTGTGAAGTGTCCAAGGGTGGGAACGTCGCCGCGCCGGAAGCGTCGAGTTCGACGGAGCGGCTCGACGTCGGCGTCGTCAGCTCCAGCCGCGCGGGCGCCCGAGCCGTCCCACCAGGATCGGCGGCGACGCGGATTCCGGAGATCGTCTTCGACTCAGGCCAGTCCAGTGTCAACGTCGGCCGCAGGTCGGTGACGTCGGGCTGCCACGCGGTCGCGGGATTCCCGTCCAGCGCGGCGAACGCGCCCGCCGCGGGATCGCCACCCAGCTGCGAGGTTCCGCTCACCTGAACGCCGGGCAAGGCCACCGGAACCCGGCCGCCACCGGCGGGCAGCACGGTGCCGCCGAACTCGTAGGCACTCTGCGACGTCGTCGAGAACAGCCGCCGGATCCCGTCCGGTTCTTCACCGTCGCGGCCCGCGTTGGCGTCACAGCGGGCGTGCCCGTCGTCCGGCACACACGCGTACCTCGGTTGCTGGCCCCGCGTGAACGCGAAGCCCGGTGCCGTGCCTGCGGGGAGGTCGGCGGGGACTTCGAGCGCGCGTTGTGGTTCGGCACCGGGGATCTTCAGGTCCGAGATGCCGACGTTGCCGTCCTGCCTGCCGACCACGAGCGACAGCAACGTGATCCGCACCTTGCGCGTCACCCCCGCCGGAGCGGGATAAGTGTGCGTCCCTTCGCCGCGGACGACCTGGTGATCGACGGAACCGTTGTCCGTGGTGATCCGGATCCGGGTCGGCGGCCAGCCGACGCGGATGTCGTCGACCATCGCGAGCTCGACCGTGTTCACCAGCCTCGGGGTGTCCAGTTCCACTTCGAGCCATTCCCCGATCGGACCGGTGAAGGTCGAGGAATGCCAAGCGGTCCGCGGATCCCCGTCCAGCGCGGCGAACGGCTGATGGCTCGGATCCGAGCCGCCGAAAGCGTCCGCGAACGACGCCGCCGTCGACGCGCTGACCGAACGGATCCCCCGGTACGCGGCCACGGTCTGGTGCTGCTCCCCCGGAAACGGCAGGACGTCCAGCGCGGCTCGTTGCTGTCGCGGCGATTCCCCGGCCGTGAGTGTCTGGCTCAGATTGTCCCGCACGCCGCCGACATTGCGTTCGGCGCGACGCAGCCCGTCGGTGACCAGCCTCGGTCCGGTCGGCGAACCGCCGTCCCCGGTCAGGACCGTCGGCGTGCCGGGATCGAGCTGCCCGGAGTTCATCAGCGGCAGCAGGTTCTCCGGTCCGCCGCTCACCGTCGGAACGTCCTTCGCGGACGTCGCGGTGACGAGCGGCACCG
Organism: Amycolatopsis sp. cmx-11-51; assembly: GCF_047608665.1. Taxonomy (NCBI): domain Bacteria; kingdom Bacillati; phylum Actinomycetota; class Actinomycetes; order Pseudonocardiales; family Pseudonocardiaceae; genus Amycolatopsis; species Amycolatopsis sp. cmx-11-51. The sequence goes on from NZ_JADNQO010000019.1 coordinate 55,532, forward strand.
GCCGTTGCACTTCGTAGATCTCCAGCGGTCCGAAGCCGGCCGCCTTCCCGATCCCCGGCGACCCCGCCAGCCCGGCGCGCAGTGTCGTGAAGTCGGGGGCGCCGACCTTGGCGCGGTCGATGTCCCCGCGCAGCATCAGGAACCGGTAGCCCGACCGCGCGAGCAAAGCGGCGAGCCCGGGATCCCCTCTGCCGTCGGTGAGGGCCGCGTCGACCGAGTCCATCAGGCGGGTGTTGCCCTCCGAGCCCAGCGGGACCTGGTTGCGCACGGCCCACGGACTGTCCGCGATGGCCTGCGCCGGTTCGTCCACGGTGCGACCCCAGTCGTACTCGCCGAAACCGGTCGCGGGCAGCAGCAACGTCCGCGCGTTCGGGTCGGTCTTGGCGACGTAGCCCATCGCTTCGTACCAGTACCCCGGCACCTCGTCCCAGCCCGGACCGGGCCGCAAGGTCAGCAGCCATACCGGCGCGGCCATCACCACGACCAGTAACGCGCCGAGCGCGGGCCGCAGATTCCGCCGCAGCGAAGGCACGGCGCTCGTGATGCCTTGACTTGTGATGCCGTAAACGAACGCCAGCATCAACGGCAGTCGCAGCACCGGCTCGAATTTGTGCACGTTGCGCAGCGGCGCGAGCGGACCGTCGAGCAGATGACGCACGGGCTCCGCGAGCGGACTGTCGAGCGTGCCGACGTAGCCGACGGTCAGCAGCGTCAACCCGGTCAAGACGCCGAGCATCAGGAACCGCCGTTCGGGCAACCCACGCCGCGCGAGGCCGAACAGCCCGACCGCGGCCACCAGCCCGGTGGCCGCCATCAGCACGGGATTGTCGATCAGCGCCCAGCCCGACGGCCACCACGGCGTGCCCTGCACGACGTAGGCCACCCACTGGTTCGTCCCGCGAAGCACCTCGAACAACGACATCGGCGCCGTGGTGTTCGTCGCGGATTCGATGTAGTCCAGGAACGGCAGGCTGTACTGGCCGAGCAGTACCAGCGGCAGGATCCACCACAGCACCACGCCGACGACGAAGACGAACCACCAGATGACCAGCGCGACGTGCGTGCTCCGCCATTTCCGGGTCAGCAGCCACAACCCTGGCAGCACGAGCGCCATCACGACCATCGCGCCGTTGACCCCACCCATGCACAGCACGGCGAGCGCGGACAATCCGGCGGCGCGGCGCGGCGAACCGATCCGGTCGGCGAGGATCAGCGGCAGCAGTACCCATGGCAGCAGGACGGCTGGCAGCATTTCCGAGGACAGCGAACCGATTTCGGTGACCATCCGGGGCGCCAGGGCGTACCCGACCGCTCCGATCAGCCGAGTCCGTTCGTTGCCGATTTTCAGCGCACGAGCGACCAGCAGGGCGCCCCCGAACGCGACCGAGAGCAGGATCGCGCACCACAGCCGCTGCGCGATCCACACCGGCATCCCGACGGCTTGGCACACCGCGAAGAACGGCCCCATCGGGAACAGGTAGCCGTACGCCTGGTTCTGCAGTTCCCCCGCCGTCGCCTGGGGATTCCACAGGTGCAGCGCGCGGCCGAGGAAGGCCAGCGGATCCACGGCGAGGTCGAGCTTGGTGTCGAACGTCGTCCTGCCCGGACGCTGCAAAAAGGACAGCACGGTCAGCGCCAGCACGATCCACGTGCTCGGCTTCTTCACCAGCGTGCCGGGGGTTACCATCCGGTAGATACTAGGCGGAAACGTGGCTACTATGCGCCTATGACAGACGGTTTCGAAGAGTCGTGGTCGCTCGCCGAGCCCGTCAAAGGCTGGATGACGCGGGATCAAGGCCTCGTCTTGTGGAACGCGGCCCGCCGCCTGGACAAGGGCGATCTGATCGTCGAAATCGGCAGCCACCAGGGCCGTTCGACGATCGTGCTCGCCACCGCGGCCCGCACGGTCGGTGCCAGGGTGGTCGCCGTCGATCCGTTCGTCGACGGACGGCTCTTCGGCGGATCGCCGACCCGCCAACGGTTCGAGGCGAACCTCCGCAAAGCGGGCGTCGAAGACGTCGTGGAACTGGTGGCGGAGTACAGCACGAAATTCCGGCCGCGCTGGGACCGGCCGATCCAGTTGCTCTACATCGACGGCAAGCACGACTACTGGACCTACACCGACGACCTGCGCTGGTCGACGAACCTGTCCGACGGTGGGGAAATCCTGGTCCACGACTGCTTCTCCTCGATCGGTGTCACCCTGGGCACGATCGCGAAAGTCCTTTTCGGACGGCGCTACACCTACCTCGACCGCGCGACGTCGATGGCCAGGCTCCGGCTCACGCCGCCGTCGATGAAGGACCGCCTGCGCGTGGTCGCCCAGTTGCCGTGGTTCGTGCGCAATGTCGGGATCAAGATCCTGTTGCGGCTGCGTTTGACGCCCGTGGCGAAGATCTTCGGCCACGACAGCCCGTACGACCCTTATTGAGTGGTTGCCATCGGAATTTTTTCGGGAGTATTCGGCGGATCCAGGTTTCCGCTGGGCGGTCGAGCCCCCCGGAAGACTTCCGATGGCAACCGCTAAGTCAGCGGCCCGCCGACGTCGACCTTCGCGAGGCAGACGGGAGCGCCCTTGGCGGACAACTGGAAACCGACCTTGTCGAACAGGCCCTCGATCGGCAGGTACATCGTGTGCAGGCCGGGCTGGAACCACACCGGGACGCGCACTCCGTCGCGGTCCACGAATCCTTCGCCCCCATCGGAGGTGAAGTAGTCAATCCGCAGCAGGTAGCGGCCGAGAACGGGTGTGTCCAACGGAACCCGGACCAGGTGCTCGCCGACGGTGTACCCACAGCCCGCCACCGGGCCGGGCAGGCCACGGGAAACGGGTTTCACGCCGGTGATCGCCCGCGCGATACCCAAGTCGTCCAAAAGGGACATCCGGCTAGTCGGCTGGTCGAACAGGACGCCCGGGATCAGGCCCACGACCCGGGAAGTGCGGGCGTTCTCGCCGAACCAGGCGTGCAAGATGTCGTTCGGCACCGTCGTGTCGTACAGGACGAGATCGGGGTCCCGTTCGATCGAGACCCGCGCGTTGGCGAGGAACTCCCGTGAGTGCTCGAACCGCAATCCCGGTGCCAGCCGGGAGAAACCCACGGCGGAACTCGCGATCAAGGCGAGGCACAACACCAAGGCGAGCGGGCGTTTCGCTGTCGACGGCGCGGGATCCGGCCCGCGATCGAAAGGTTTCGGTTCCAGGAAGGCGAAAGCGGCACACAGCGCGACGACGAGCGCCAGGTCGGCGACATAGCGGGGATCGCTGCCCAGTTCCGGGCCGACCTCGGTGAGCCGGGTGGCCGCGGAAAGCCCGATGTCCGCCACGAACACCAGGCCCAGCAAGAGCCACGCCTTCTTCGCCCGAAGGCCACCGGTGCGCACCCCCACGACGAGGACGGCGACCGCCAAGAGCAGCAGCAGAATTCTCACCACGAAAGGGGAAGCGGCGAACGTCGCACCGGGGCCGGGTCCCGACCAAGGCCCGCCCGCCATCCCCGGCACCAGGGTGTCGCCGAGCATCCGCCCCGTCATGTCCGCGACCGTGCCGACGGTGACCGGACCACCGCCGTGCCCGACCTGGCTCGTGGTCAGGGCCAGGAAAACGGCGGCGTAGCCGGCGAGCAGAGCGGCGAAAGAACCCCACAGCACGAGGTGCCGTCGCAGGGAAACCCCGAGCAGCACGGTGAGGCCGGCGACCAGCACCGGGATGAACACCGCCTTTTCGTAGAAGGCGAGCCCGAAGACGGTCCAGGCCACGGTGGCGATCGCCCAGCGTCCGCCGTCGGCGAGATACCGGACGTGCGCGTGCAGGGCGGCCGTGGCAGCCAGCAGCACCGGCGCGAGCTGGATCGCGTACGCCCACCACAACGTCGGAACGAGCAGCAAGGTCGACGTCGTGAACATCGTGAACGGGACGAGAATTCCCCAGCGGCGCCCGAAACAGCGCACCAGGACCGTCCACAACAGAACCGAGGAGGCCGCCTGCATCATCAGGACCGGCGCCATCAGCACGGCGAAGTCCAACGGTGCCCAAGCGGTCAGCAGGTCGGCGAGCAGGAAGCCGCCTGGCGCGAGATGGCCATGGTAGTCCTGGAAGAAGTAGCCGAACTCGAAGGGTCCTGCCTTCGCGGCGTGGTAAGTGATGACGAAGTCGTCTTGCGCGAGGCTGCCGCGCAGCGCGGCCCACGCGTGCAAAACGAACGGGACGACACCGGCGACGAACGCCGCGAGCGTGACCAGCGAAGGTCTTACCCCCCGGACAACCACGTCTTGCCTCAATTCTTGCAGGTCGGCGGCTGGCACATGATCTTGCTCAGCGCCTGGTAGAAGACGTCGGAGATCTTCCGCGGATCGGGGGTGGTGAACGATTCCCCGCCGGTGGCGGTGGAAACCTGCCGCAGCTCGGCCGCGTCGATGTCCGGTCCGATGCCGATCCCGATGACGGGCAACGGTTTCCGTGGGTCCTGGAGCTTGCCCAGCTCTTCCAGCAACCTTGGCAGCCCGATCGTGTCGCTGTCCTCGTTGCGCCCGTCGGTGAGGACGACGACGAGGTTGATCCGGCCGGGTTTCCAGTTCTGCCTGGCGTTCTGGTACGCGGCGAGGATCGAGTCGTAGAGACCGGTCGCCCCACCGGGTTTCGGTCGCACCGCCTGCAGTTGCTCGACACCACCGGAGGTCTTCTGCTCGGCGATCGTCCGCATCGGCAGCAGGACACGGTGGTCCTTGTCACCGTCCATTTTGGTCGAGAACAACCACAGACCCAGTTCCGTGGTCTGCTTGAACAGCCCGAGTCCCTGCGTCGCGGCCTGCAGGGTGAGTTCCATCCGGCTCTTCCCCGCACCCGGCACGGCGGCGGCCATCGAACCGGAGACGTCGAGCAGCACCTGGACCCGGGCGCTCAGGTTCGTCCCCGCCCAGGCCTGCAACGCGGCGTACAAATCCGCCGACGGCGGGGCGCCCGGTGGATGCGGTGCCGGATCGGTTCGGCTGTCCTGTGCCCGCGGGACGGCGAACTGCCCGGTGGGCGCACGGAATCCCGCGTCGGCGAAGGTCGCGGCGGCGAGCGGGTCGAGCAACAGCCGCAGAAAGCGTTCCGCCGCGGTCCTCGACGCCTCCGAAGCCTTGGGCAGCACGACATACGGATAGTCGAACCCCTGCACCGGGACTCCCGGATACGCCGCCACCGAATTCCGGGCGAGCACGGACTGTTCGGTCGATGGGAAGGCGGCCGGGAACTGGCCGGGGGCCGGATTCAGCTTCCGCATGACGGCGGTGAAGGCCGCGGCCGGATCGGGCGCCTTCTCGGTCAGCTTCCGCAGGCCGAGCAGCGTGGCGATGCCCAGCGGATCGCGGGCCGGATCCGGCATCCCGACCGGGGAACCGTCGAGAATCTCTTGCCAGGTGAGGGTTTTCCCCGGCCAGCCGAAACTTCGCGCGGTCTCGTCGGGAAGCCCCAGCACCACCGGGGAATTCGCCACCGACTGACCGGATTCCGGCAGGTTCCACGCGCCGGCGTCCCTGGCCTGCGACAACATCGTGCTCGACTCGGGAACCCAGACGTCGGGCCCGCCGGAGGTGGTGGTCCCGAGCAGGTCGGCGGTCTTGGCCGACTCGCTCGCGGTCACGTCGACACTGAAGCATTCGTCTTGCGGCACGGTCGCCGCGAGCCGCGTGAGCACCGGCGCCACGTCGGGCGCGGCGGTGATCTCGACCGGCGTCAGCGTGTCACAACCGTTGCCGGCCAACCGGGCCCGCAGATAGTCGACACCCCACCAGGCGCCGAGCGCGATCACCAGCAACAGGCTCAAGACGACGACGGGCGCGTCGAAACGCCGTCCACGCCTCGGGCCTACCTGCATGTGCATGCCTCCGAGGTGCGGTGTGAGGACCTGGGATGTTGCCCAATCCGCCCGCGCACGTCAACCCTCCGGTAACTTACGCCCGGGCCGCTGCGGCAGATGGCCTAACCGAAGTACCGGCCTGCTCCGATGTGGGCACCGGCGTTCTGCCACCACCCGGCGTCGCCGGTCGAGTCGATCCCGTCCGCGATCACCGTCACGCCCGCGATGGTCGCGGTCTCGATGAGGTTCCGCAGCGAGCGTTCGGCCAAGGGTTCCGTCCGCCGCTCGGCCAGCCGGGGAGCGATCCTGACCGTCTGCACGGGCACGTCCACGAGACAGACGACGTCACCGGAGACGCCGAAGTCCTGCAGTTCCGCGTCCACCCCGATCTCGGCGAGGAGGTGCAGGTTGTCGACGGTCTCCCCGAGTTCGGCGAGCACGGCGCCTGCCGGGAAACCCAGCCGCAGTCGTGACGGCCCGAGACCGGTCGCGGTGAGCACCTGCCGTACCGAGCCGACGAGATCCGGATCCGCGGCCTGGTGCGGGGTCAGTCCCACGACCATCGGGAGCCTGTCGTCCGCCTCCTCGCACGCGGTGCGGATGAGCCATTCGCCGAGCGGCACGATGAGACCGGTCTCGTCGGCGAAGCGGACGCAGGTGTCATGACCGATCCGGCCGTGACGGGGATGGTTCCACTCGAGTCTCGCCTCGATACCCGCGGGCGTGCTGTCCGCCAGCCAGGTCAGCGGCCGGAAGTGGATCTCGATCTCGCCGATCTCCCAGGCACCCGCCATGGAGACGGCCAGGCTGAACTCGTGCCGTTCCCTGATGTCGAGGGCCGAATCGGACAGCGTCCACTGCCGGTAGCCGTTGGACTGCGCCCGGCGCAGTGTCATGTCGGAGACGCGCAGCAGCTCGTTCGGCGCGATGTCCCTCGGTGGCCGGTGCACGACCCCGACACAGGCGGAGACCGCGACCCCGATCCCGCCTTCGAGGTAGACCGGTTCGGCCAGTTCCTGGTTGATCATGCCGACGACGGTGGCGACGTCCGGGCTGGTGGCGGTGTTCTGGATGAGGATGCCGAACTCGTCTCCGCCGATCCTGGCGACGAGCGCGTCCTCGCCGCCCACGACTGCCCGCAGCTTCGCGGCGACGTTCTTCAGCAGCTCGTCGCTCTGTTTCTGGCCTAGCCCGCCCGCGATCAGGGAGAATCCGTCGAGATCGAGGTGGTAGACCGTGACACCGAAGGCCGGGTCGGCGTGCCGCAGCGCCCGCTCCAGGCGGGTACCGAAGAACTGCCGGTTCGGCAGGCCGGTCAGCGGATCATGCAGGGCTTGGCGGCTCAACTGCCGCTGGAGCAAGGAGACGTCGGTGTCTCCGTCGACGAGTGTGATCAGCTGCTGGGCCTCACCCGCCGGGTCGCGGATCACCGCACCGGTGAAACCGGCCCATGCCGGTTCCTCGTCTTCGGCGACGAGTCTTCGCGACAGTTCGAGCCGCTGGGTCTTGCCTTCCAGCAGCTTCCGGTAGCCCTCACGCAGGCCGTCGGCGTCTTCCCGGTGGACCAGGTCGTAGAGGTTGAGCCCGGTCAGGTCCGAGACGGGCCGGTGCAGCATTTCGGCGAACGCCGGGTTCACTCGCTGGACGCGGCCGTCCACCCTGGTGACGGCCACCCCGGTCTTCGAACCGGTGAACAACTGCTCGAAGCGCGCCTGGGTGAGCACCAGTTCACGCCGGGTCTCGCGTTCGAGGGTGACCAGCGTGCGGCTCAAGTCTTCCTGCTGCGTCTGGATGCTCTCACGCAAGGCCTCGCCGTAGCCGGAAGCGAGCGCACCCAGCACCTGCAACGCCCGTTCGGGGAGCGACTTCACGCTCCGCAACTCCGGTTCGTTCAAGAGCCCCTTGCCGAGTACCTCCATCGTGCGACGCAGGCTGTCCGGCCCGACGCACCTGAGCGCGACGAGCCGCGCGCCGGCCTCGGTGGCCTGCGCGGGCTCGGCGTCGTCACTCAGCACCGCCGCGAACACCTCGTCCAGCAGAGCGGCGAAATGCTCTTCGATCTGAGCGTGGGTATATGGAAGATACGCCGTACCGGTGACCAGGTAGGCCCACTTGCGGGCCAGCGTGGCCCGCGTCGGCGCGGCATTCTTCCTCTTCGGTGAGGAGGAGGACGCAGTTCTCTTCTGGGCGTCCGGCGATGCCGGGTACTCGTCGCCGTCCGGAAATGGGGCGGTCACGTCTGCCGGTCCTGGGGTCGTTTTCGCATTCCGTGGTGGAGAAACATCCTCCACGATTCTCTGTCGGTACTCACGGTTTATCGGCCACCCGATCGGGTGGTAACCCTACGGTACTGCAACACCGACCTGATCCCTCAGCCAACCGCGGGTGGCGTCCCGGTACTGGGACGCGTTGCGGTGCAGCGCCAACGAATGTCCGGCACCGGGCAGAACATACGTGGAAAGTTCGGCCTCGGGACGATAGTACGGCGCTTCCGCCGGGCGCAGCGTCGCTCCGCTCGAACAGTTCCGGAGCGCGAACAGGCCGCAGAACAGGATGTCCTTCTCCCCGACCGCCTGGAAAACCGGCACGCGGATCGCTTTTGTCGCGGGCAGTACGATGCCGAACACGGCGACGGTTCCCATTCCCGGGACCGAAACCTGATCCTTGGTCGCTTCATCGGCCGCGATGACACCCGGGTCGGTGTTTTCCGTCGCGTAGAACAGTCCGGCGCGCGCTCCCGGTTTCGTCGTGAAATAGAGCGGATCGCTGCCGAGCGAACCAAGCCGGTCGTCCGCGAAAGCGGGCTGCAGGCCGAACAGCACACCGAGGGTCAAGGCGGGCGCCGACGGCAAGTGCGTCATGCCGGAGAGGATCACGCCGTCGACGTCCTGGTACGTCGACGCCTCGGCCGCGACGATGCCCGAGCCGATCGAATGCCCGACGATCACGACCTTCTGGAACGGCGTGCCGCCGACCCGTCCCGCCCGCAGGTGGCCGACCACCTGATGCATCGATCGCGCCAGTACCGGCAGCAGGAGCGGAAGGCTGAACGGCTTGCTGCTCCCGCCCGAACCGAGCTGATCCGCGGCGAAGGTCGCGTAGCCGTGCTTGGCCATGTCGCGCTGGTACGAGTAACGATCCGGGTCATGGGGCAGGTCCCAGTAGGCACTGGTGTAGGTGCCGCCGTGCACCAGCAGCTGGACCGCTGTGGGCGCCGGGCCGTCAGGCAGGCAGAACCGGCCGTGCACCGTGGCGGGTTCGCCGAGCGGGCCGGTGACCGGCAGGTCCAGGTCGGAACAGTGGATCTCGACGGCCGCGGCCGGGGCGGCGACCAGGAAACCACCGAGGAGCGCGCAGCAGGCGGCCACCGCCGTGGCCAGTTTGAGCGGCATTCTCACAGAACCCTCTCCGGAATCGGAACGCGCGGAAGGAGCACGAACCCTACACCTGGTAGTCGGATGCTCACCGTCAGCCCGCTGTTCTCGGCAGCGCGGTCATCGGCAACCGATTGGGCTGCATCGTCGCTTTGAGCTTGGGATAGACCTTGACCCCCGGTACCGGCACCAGCCGCCAGCGCGCGCCGATCGTCGCCGCGACCAAGGCGATCTCCGTGGGAGCGAACTGGTGGCCAGGGCACAGCCGGGGCCCGGCGCCGAACGGGATGAACGCGCCCTTCGGCACCGCGGCGGCCCGCTCCGGCTCCCAGCGGTCCGGGTCGAAACGGCCGGGTTCGGGGAACCAGCGCGGATCGCGGTGCAGCGTGTGCTGACTGACCGCGACCTCGGTACCGGCTGGAATGCGCACCCCGCCGAGTTCGACGTCTTCCCGCGCGCGTCGCATGAGGATCACCGGCGGGGTCCGGCGGACGACCTCGTTGATGATCCGCTGCGTGTAGACCAGGCGCGGCAGGTGTTCGAACCGCGCGGGACCGCCCGCCAGCACGTCGTCGACCTCGGCGTGGAACCGGCGCTCGATGTCCGGCCGCTGCCCGATCTCGTGGAAGAACCACGCCAGTGCGACGGCGGTGGTCTCCGCGCCGGTGGTGAGGATCGTGATGACCTCGTCCTCCACCTGCCGGTCGGTCATCGACTCGCCGGTCTCGTCGTCCTTGGCCAGCAACAACATCGACAACAGGTCTCCCTGATCGCCGCCCTTCTCACGGGCCTTGAGGACGGCGTCGCCGATGACCCGCCTCAGGCGTGCGGCCGCGGCGTCGAACTCCCGGTTCGCCGGGATCGGCAGCCGTTCCACGAACTTCGGCGAGAAGGCCCTGACCATGACGTACTTCAGCATGATCGGGATCGACCGCTGGATTTCGGCGAGCGCGTCGCCGCCGAGTTCGGTGGAGAACAACGTGCGCCCGGAGATGGTCAGCGCGAGATTCTGCGTCCGTTGGTCGAATTCCACCACCTCGCCCGGTTTCCACGAGTCGGCAAGCTCTACAGCGAGCTTCGTCATCGTCGTCTCGGCGTAGAGCGCGATACGGCTTCGCTGGAAAGCGGGCAGCATCATCCGCCGTTGCCGCTGGTTGAATACGCCGTTGGAAGTCGCGAGCCCATCGCCGAACAACGGCCGCATTTTGTCGAACACAATGCCTTTGTCGAACTTCCCCGCGTCGACGGCGAGCAGCCGCCAGGCCAATTCCGGCGTGGTGACCAGGTAAACCGGCATCGGGCCGAAGTCGAGGCGGACGACGTCGCCGTGCGATCCCAACTCCGACAACAGTTTCAGCGGGTCACGGAGCATCGGCACGGTGTGGCCGAGCAGCGGCCACCGGCCTGGCGCGACGGGGACGTCCGGAGGTGGTGCCATCGTGCTCGTCTCCCGGTGCCTGGACGGTGAACCCGGTCACTTTAGGACCGCCGGGCGGCGGATGGGGTTCCGCCACCGCACATCCACACGATCGGACGATGGCGACCCCGGCCGTGGCTCCCGCTAGACTCCTGTGCCCCAACGGAATCCCAACCGAACGGTGGCGACGACGGTGACTTCCAACCTGAGCTGGGTGCCCCCCGAGGTCGACACGAGCGTGCCGAATCCCGCACGGGTCTACGATTACTGGCTCGACGGCGACCACAACTTCCAGGCCGACCGCGACCTGGGTGATCAGGTATTGAAGATCATGCCCGGGGTCCGTGACGCGGCCCGGCTCAACCGCGCGTTCCTTCGCCGTGCCGCCCTGTACATGGTCGAAGCCGGCGTGCGGCAGTTCCTCGACATCGGCTCCGGCATCCCGACCGTCGGCAACCTGCACGAGATCGTCCAGCAGGCCGACCCGTCCTGCCGGGTGGTCTACGTCGACCGTGAATCGGTCGCGGTGGCACACGCGAAACTCCTGCTGCGCGACAACGACCGGTGCGCGGCGATCCAGGCCGACCTGCGCGACGCCAACGACATCCTCACTAGTCCGGAGGTGCAGGAGCTGCTGGACCTCGACCAGCCGGTCGGCTTGTTCATGTTGCTGCTGCTGCATTTCGTGCCGGATTCGTGGGAGCCGCACGCGATTCTGTCCCGCTACCGGGAACGGATCGCCCCCGGCAGCTTCCTCGCCCTCTCGCACGTCGCCGCCGACGCGGACTCGAGCAGGCTCGACGAGGCCATCGAGGCGTACAAGGGCACACGGAACGACCCCATTCCCCGGACCCACGACCAGGTGCTGTCGTTCTTCGACGGCTTCGACGTCGTCGAACCCGGCGTCGTCGGCTGCGCGATGTGGAAACCCCAGGGCGCCGGGGACATGTCCGAGGACCCGGCGATCAACGCACTCCCGTACGCCGGGGTCGGCCGCAAACCGTAGGACCCGCCTCGTGCGTGGTAAGTCGCGTTAGCGCCGAGGACGTCTTAGGTACCTGCCGGTTTCCGGGTGCGGTTGATCGCGGTTTCGGTCCGTGGCCGTGTCGCGAAAGCCACTTTCGGGACATCAGAGGTCGCGAAAGTGGCTTTCGCGACACCCGGGATGGCGGCCCGCGCCCCGTGTGAGCTGTTGCTGGCCATGGCGGCCAACAGCCTGGGCACCGCCTGCCTAGCGCTCGGCGAGACGTCGTCGACGGGGCTCGGGCAGCATCACCTCGCGCTCGAAACGGCGAGGCGGATCGGCTACCGGCTCCAGGAGGCCCGCGCACTGGCCGGGATCGGGCAAGCCCGCGCCGCACGGGACCTCTATGCCGCGATGGGCCCGCCAGCCGAGCCGCTGAAAGTCGTCACCTGAGGAACTCGGTGAGCAGCCCGCGCAGGACGTCCGGCTGGCGAAGGACGCCGTGATCCTGGCCCTCGACGGTGACGTGCCGGGCACCGGGGATCGTTTCGGCGACGGCGCGGGCACCGGCCCGCATCCAGGCGTCGCTCTCCCCGCCGTCCATGACCAGCGTCGGCACGGAGATCTTGGCCAGCTTGTCGGCGGGCAGCCCGTTGCCGGGGCCGCACAGGGCGAGGTCATAAGGCAGCGTGTGCGCGAGGCCGGTGAACCAGGCCCAGAACGGTTCGTCCCGCATACCTTTGACGATCTCGGCCGGGGTGGCCGTCCCCTCGACCAGGAAGAGTTCCACCGCGGCGCCGCGGTCGCCGTCGGCGATCAGCGTCCGGACCCGGTCGAAGAGGTCAGCGGCGGGCTTCGGACGGCTGTCGTCGACGACGTACGGCGGCTCGTACACGGCGAGGCTGGTCATCGTGACACCCCTGGCTGCGGCTTCCAGCCCCAGCACGGCACCCGACGAATGCCCGAACACCGCCGCCGAGCCGCCCACGTGGTCGATCACCGCGGCGAGATCCTCGACCTCGCGTTCCACCGAATAGACCGCCCCCGCCCCGCTGCCGCCCCGCCCACGCCGGTCGTAGACCAGCACGGTGAAGTCCGGGGCCAGCGTCGCGGCGAGCCCGGCGACGGTCGTCCGGTCGTTGAACGCGCCGCCGACCAGGACCACCGGCGTGCCTTCCCCGGTACGGTCGAGGGCGATCGAGGTGCCGTCGGCCGAGGTCACGGTCTCGAACGAGGTGGTCATCAGGTCCTCCACAGGGTCACTTCGACTCTAAGCTTTGTCCCCGAGTCGGAGCCGATGACCACCCCTCGACATCACCGCCGGAGTTCCCCGAAGAATTCCCGGAGCTCGGTGACCACGTCGTCCGGGACGGCCATCGCGACCATGTGACTGGGACTCTCGTGATCCGCCCAGCGCACGATGTCGTTCTTGCGGGAGGCGATCTTGCGCAGGACGGACGGTCCGCCGTGCGAGACGCCGGTCGGCACCACCGTCTGATCGATCGGCATCGCGGCCGCGCCCTCGTAGTACGGCCACAGCGCGGTGCCGCCGGTCGCGGTCAGCCAGTACAAAGTCGCGTTGGTGAGCAGGAGGTCGCGGTCGATCGGTTCGGCAGGCCCGGCACCGTCGGGCCAGCCGTCGAACTCCTTGAACCGTTCGACCAGGTAAGCCAGTTGCGCGACCGGCGAATCGAGGAAACCGAAGCTCAGCGTCTGCGGCCTGTTCGTCAGGTACGGTGCGTACCCGCTGCCGCCCGCGAAGCGCGCCGCGAGATCCTGCAGGGTCGCCAGCTCTTGATCGCTGAGGCCCTCGAAGTCGGCCGGATCGCCCATCGGGATCCCGAGTCCGGACGTGATGTGCGAGCCGATGACGTGCTCGGGCGCGTGTACCGCCAGACACGGCGTCACCAACGCGCCGGCGTCGTTCCCGTGTGCGCCATAACGTTCATAGCCGAGACGGCTCATCAAATCCGCCCAGGTCCGCGCCACCCGCGCGATGTCCCACGGCCGCTCGTCGGCTGGTTCAGGGAACGTCGAAAACCCGAAGCCGGGTAACGACGGCGCGACGACGTGGAACGCCCGCGAAGGGTCGAGGCCGTGGGCTCGCGGGTCGGTCAGCGGGCCGACGACGTTCAGGAATTCGGCGATCGAGTTCGGCCAGCTGTGCGTCATGATCAGCGGGATCGCGTCCGGTTCGGGCGAGCGGACGTGCAGGAAATGCACGCGCTGGCCGTCGATTTCGGTGGTGTACTGCGGGAACTCGTTGAGCCGCTTCTCCAACCCGCGCCAGTCGTAGCCGTCTCGCCAGTACTCGGCCAGATCCTTGAGGTAGGAGACGGGGACGCCTCGGCTCCACTCGGCACCGGGCAGCGCCGACGGCCAGCGGGTGCGGGCCAGCCTGTCGGCCAGGTCGTCCAGATCGGACTGCGGGATGTCGATGCGGAACTGCTCGATGTCAGTCATGGGGCAACCGTATGGACCCTTTAGGACAGATCGTGTCCTAAAGGGTCCGATTCGAGCGTCGCGAAAGCCACTTTCGGGACATCTGACGTCCCGAAATGGCTTTCGCGACATGCTCAGCAGGGTCAGCGGGCTAGTGAGACCACCTGCGTAGCCCCGAAGGTGCCCTTCACCGGCACCTCGACGGTCTTGCGCCGCACCGTCACCTTGATGACGTCCTGCCGCTGCGTCGGGTCCGTAACGGCCAGCTGCCGGCCGTTGCTCCCCCGTCCCAGCGCCACCGACGCCGGACCGGACACCGACACCTCGTCGACCGAGCCCGCGGCGAAGAAGTTCGCCAGCAGCGTCGCGTCCCAGAGCCGGATGGCCTGCACGGTCACGGTGTTGGACCGCACCCGCCACGCCCAAGCCGAGGCGATCGTCTCCAGCACCGACGCGGTGAGCAGGACGGCGTAGGCGTAGCTCGCCCCTGAAGGCTTGGCCCCGTGCTCGATCACCAGCTTCTGGTAACGCCGGGTGTAGGGCACCGTGGTGCCCTTGGTGTTGGCGCCCTTGTCGACGTCGCGCCAGGTCCCTGTCCGGTCCTCGCGCAGCGCGGTCACGTCGGAGGCGTCGAGCAGGACGTACCCACCGACCTTCTCCAGGTGCAGCCATCGCTTGCGCCGCAACGACTCCGACCCGGTGACCAAGCGGCCGTCGGCGAGCAGGGCACCCGAGCCGTGCTCGCCGAGGTTGCGATTTTCAATCGTGGTGCGGATCCGCTCGCCCGACGCGTCGGTGATCCCGGCGCCGAGGCAGACCACCCCCGACGGCGTGAAGAACCACGACTTCTTCGCCGTCAGCGTGCCGTCTTGCGAGACGAAGTCGAGGGCGTGCGCGCCGTGCCTCGCGTCCCAGCGGACGCCGCCGCAATGATCCTTGGTGGTGAGCGGTACTTGCTCCAGTGCCGGGGTCGGACCGGCCTTGGTGGTCGTGCCCGGCAGCAGCAGCGGATCCACGGTCGGCCAGTAGGCGTCGGTGAAGTGCCCCTTGGCCTTGGGCAGGAACAGGTACAGCGAACCGTCGCCGGTGTACCAGCCGTGCAGGTTCATCGCGTTGACCGACTCGTACCGCGAGATCCGTGTCGAGGCGACGCCGAGCGAGGCCGACCAGCCCTCGGTGATGTGCACCATCCGGTCCTGCTGGCCGAACACGCGATGCGTCGCGACGGTGGGCGTCGGCCGGATCTTGGTCGCCAGCAACTCCTGCGCGAACTCGATGCCGGGGACGGCGACGAGGTCCGGGCCCGGCGCGAACCGCTCGGGGTCGGGGATTTCGAGATATGGCGCGAAGGTGTCCTCGGTGATCCACTTCGCGGCGAGCCCGCCGAGTTCCTCCTTGCGTTTCCCGCTCGCCGACCGCGCCAGCAGGACGACCGCGCCGGTGACCTGATGCCCGATGTCGTGCGCGGATTCCCCTTGCCGGGAAAGGAACCGGCCGCGGACCGACTCCATCAGCGCGCCCGCGTGGACGAACGGCGCGAACGTGTCCGAAACCAGTGCGTACGCCGCCTCGCGAACATCGACGGGCAGTTCGAACTCGGTGCCCTTGGTGACGTGGATGGCGGACGCGACGGCGGTGAGCAGGACGATCCCGTAGTGCCCGGGATACGGCACCGAATCGTGCTGGATGAACGAGCCGTCGGTGTGGAATCCGTCGCCCGCCGCGCGATGCAGCTTGGCGATGACACTCGCCACTCCCCCGCCTTCGACGTCGGTGAACGCCCCGACACCGCGTCTGATCCGTTCGGTGTCGCCGAGCATCGCGCCGGAGACGATGGAGATCGTCGACTTGTCCGCGCGGTTGGCGCCGGTCTCGACGACCGTCGGGTTGTTCGTGCGCAGGTTCGGATCACCGGAGAACTTCAGCACCGGCTTCAGGTACTTGGCGAGTTCGTCCTTGGTCAGCTCACCGGCCACCGTGGACAGAATGTGCAGCAGGTAGAGCGGGATGCCGATTTCGTAGGTGTACCAGTTGCCGATCTCGGCGGTCTTCTCGCTGTACTGATCGCTGATGTACAAAAGTTCCAGCGCCGCTTCGATCCGGCCGAGCACGGCCGCGTCACCCGCCAGCGCGCCGCCAGGGGTGCCCCAGTTGACCGCGATCGCGCGAAGCCGGGCGTACATCGACGTCGTGAACTCACTGCCCGGGCCGAGAGGGAGGTCCTTCCACAAAGGACCATCGCCGACCGTCATGCTGTCGTAGTAGGCCTTCGCGACCCTGTCGAGGTTCGCCAGCGCGGTGGCGCGTTCCGCCGACGGCCGGTTGATCCCGGTCTGCAGTTCGCGGTAGCCGGTGACGATGGCCGCGGCCTCCGCCGGAACCGCGGACTGGGCGAACGAGGGCCGGGCGATCGCGGTCGTGAGCGCGACCGAAGCGGCCGCGGCCGCGCCTCCACGCAGGGCGGTTCTCCGGTCGACATAACCGAATCCGGGCATGACGGGGCCTCCCAAGGGGTCGAATGACAGCAACTAGGGGCGGCGGCGTGAGGTGGGGCCTCGTGAGTGACCTGCTCGCGCATCAAGGGTTCCCGATGTCGGTGAAACCTGGCTCCGGGTACGCGTTGACGAAGCGATTGGGACGTCGAGCGCCCAATTCCTTCATCAACAAGCCTGAGACCAGACTCGCCACCTTTGCCTTACCCCCCATAGAACGACCCAAATCACTCACGAGCTTCTAGCGTTTCCCGTCGGTCCTGCGTGGCAAGCCCCACGGGTTGTTCTCCCGCAACGGTTCCGGCAGCAGCGCGTCGGGGAAGCCCTGCCAGGCGATCGGCCGCAGGAACCGCTCGATCGCGGCGGTGCCGACCGAAGTGCTGGTCGGCGCGGTGGTCGCCGGGTAAGGGCCACCGTGTTCCTGCGCCCAGGTGACCGTGACACCGGTCGGCCAGTCGTTCCACAGCAGACGGCCCGCGACCCGGGTCAGCGACGGGAGGACCGGGCGGATCCAGTCCACATCGGACTCTTCGCCCTGGATGGTCGCGGTGAGCCCGGGTTCCATCACCTGGAGCAGGCTGATCAGCTCGGCCCGGTTGGTGTAGGTGACGATCAGCGACGCCGGGCCGAAGCACTCCTCGCGGACCGTGCCGGCGTCGGCCAGGAAGTCCTTGGCGGTGGTGGCGAGCAGGGTCGCGCCGTGCGAGATCCCCTCCGTACCACCGGACTCGGACAGCACCTCGACACCCGCCACGTCCCGCAGCTTCGCCAGCCCGTCGGCGAATCCGGCCGCGATGCGCTCGTTGAGCATCGGCTGCGCCGCGATCGTCGAGACGGCCTCGCGCAGGGTGTCTTCGAGCCCGTGGCCGTCGGGGAGGAACAGCAGCCCCGGCTTGGTGCAGAACTGCCCGGCACCGAGGGTGAACGACCCCGCGTAACCCTTCGCGATCGCCTCGCCACGCGCCTCGATCGCCGAGGGCGTGACGACGACGGGGTTGACGCTGCCGAGTTCGCCGTAGAACGGGATGGGCGACGGCCGCGAGGTCGCGATGTCGAACAGCGCGCGCCCACCCGGCACCGAACCGGTGAACGACGCCGCCTGGATCCGCGGGTCCTTCAACGCGGCCACCCCGTTCTGCTGGCCGTAGATGACCGCGAAGATCCCGTCCGGCGCACCGGCCTTGACCAGCGCCTCACGCAGGACCTCACCGGTGCGGGCGGACAACTCCGGGTGCCCGGAGTGCGCCTTGAGCACGACCGGGCATCCGGCGGCGAGTGCCGACGCGGTGTCACCGCCCGCGACGCTGAAGGCGAACGGGAAGTTACTGGCGGCGAAAACCAGCACCGGCCCGATCGGCGTGAGCAGACGGCGGATGTCCGGACGCGGCCCCATCGGCCACGCGGCGTCCGCGTGGTCGACGGTGGCGCCGAGGAACGCACCGTCGGCCAGCACCTCGCCGAACAGGCGCAGCTGGAACGTGGTGCGCTTCAGTTCGCCCTGCAGTCGCGGGGAAACCGGGAGGTGCGTCTCCTGGTTGGCCAGCGCGATCAGCTCGTCGGCGGAGGCGTCGAGGGCGGCCGCGGCCGCGTTCAGCCATTCGGCTCGCTGGGCTGGGGTCGCGGCCGCCGCCGTGCCTGCCGCCGCGGTGGCGGCCGCGAGGATCTGTTCGAGCGTGGCGGGATCTGTTGCCTGGCTCATGATTTCCTACTTCTCCTAGAGTTCTTGTGCGGCGCTGACGGCGGCGATGAGATCCGCCCAGCGCCCCGGGCCTGCGAGGCCGAGGTGGTACAGGTGCAGTTCGGTGGCGCCTGCCTTGCGGAGTTCGGTGGTGTAGGCCTCGATGTCGGGCACCGGGCTCGCCGCCACCGCGGTGACGTAGCTGCCGACGGCGACCTTGCGCGGCAGTTTCGCCCGCGCCGTCGCGACGGACTCCCGGCTGGCTTGCCCGGGTACCCAGTTCTGCAGCACCACCGCGTCGACGTCTTCGGGGACCGACGGCGTCAGCCCCGGCAGCGCGCCGGTGACCCACGGGTCCATCGCGCCGTGGAGCACGATCCGCGGCCCGGCCGGGATCTTCGCGAGCACATCACGCCGGAGCGCGTCCGTCGCCTTTTGCCGCGTGTCGAGCAGGACCTGCCGCAGGGTGGGCAGGATCTTGTCCTCGGTGGCACGGAGGTCACCGCCGTCGATCAGCCGCCGGACCTCGGCACGCAGCTTGTCCAGCGCCTTCGCCGGATCCTTGCCTGCCGCGGCCCAGGACTCCAGGCAGGCGTCGCAGCAGCAGACCGACAGCAGTCGCGCCACCGCGGGCGACCAGACACCGTCGGTCTTCTCGTGCTGATGCTGGTGGATGGCACCGAGCGGGCCACACGCCTCCAGGATGACCGAAGCGAAGTCGAGCCCCGCGAGACTCTCGGCGGTCATGTTCGCCGCGTACTCGCGGACCTCCGGCTGCCCCGGGCACAGCGCCCATGGGTACCGCTCGCCGAAGCAGTTGCGCACGGTGAAATCGGGGAACTCCGTGCCCAGCTGGGAATTGTGGGTCAGCACGATCCACGCCGCCGCCGGGATACCCGCTTCGTTCAACGACCGGACGGCGTCGCCCGCGCTGTCGCGGCTTTCGACCCAGTCCGGTTCGGCGGGCCGCAGCTCACCCCAGGCCTCCTCGCGCACCGGCCGGTACAGCGCCGCGTGGCGAGCGACGACCGAGGTGCGCTCGGCCGACCAGGGCGTCGCCGCGCGGGCGCTGTGGTACGACACGGCGACGGCGACCTCGTCGACGCCGAGTTCCCGTACGCGCTCGACGAACCCCGGGTCGTCGACGACGTCCCAGGGGTAGGCGTATCCGGTGACCTTCACCCCGTCACCACCGCGCCGTGTTCGGTTCGAAGTTTCCGACGAACTTCCGCATATAGGTCACGTCATCCCGTTTGGTCTGTCCACTTCGGACATAGGCTTCATGGGCCCGCGCCAGCGCGTCGGGGTCGAGTTCGACTCCGAGCCCCGGTTCGCCGGGCACCGCGACCGCACCGTCGACGAACTCCAGCGCACCCGGGGCGATGACGTCGGCCGTCTTCCACGGCCAGTGGGTGTCGCAAGCGTAGGTCAGGTGCGGCGTCGCCGCGGCCACATGCACCATAGCGGCCAGACTGATCCCGAGATGACTGTTCGAATGCATGGAAAGCCCCACGTCGAAGCATTCCGCCGTGGTCGAGAGGGCTTGCGTGTCCCGCAGCCCACCCCAGTAATGATGGTCCGAAAGTATTACGCTGACCGCTCGCTGTCGGAAGGCGGGCTCGATGTCCGCGAAGCGCACGACGCACATGTTCGTGGCCAGCGGCATGTTCGCCTTCTCGGCGACCCGCGCCATGCCCTCGATGCCCGGCGTCGGGTCTTCGAGGTACTCCAGGACACCGTCGAGCTCTTCGGCGACCCGGATCCCGGTCTCAGGAGTCCAGGCCGCGTTCGGGTCGATGCGCAGCGGGTGGTCCGGGAACGCCCCGGCGAGCGCGCGGATGCCGTCCATCTCCTGATCCGGGTCGAAGGCACCGCCCTTGAGCTTGATGGAGGAGAAGCCGTACTCCTCGACCATGCGCCGCGCCTCGCCGACCAGTGCTTCCGGCGTGGTCACCTCGCCCCACGAGTCCTCTTCGGCCCCGATGTGGGCGCCGAACTTGTAGAACAGGTAGGCGGAGAAGTCGACGGCGTCACGCGCCTTGCCGCCGAGCAGGTCCACCACCGGCCTGCCGAGGTAGTGGCCCTGCGCGTCGAGAGCGGCCACTTCGAACAGCGAGTACACGCTGGCGACCGTCTTGCTGACGGAGAATCCGCCGGTGAGCCCGTGCGCGTCGGCGAAGACGACCTCGCCCAGCGTGGTGGCGACCTTCCGGCGGAGGCCGGGCAGGTCGAACACGTCCTGTCCCTTGAGTTCCGGCAGTACCTTCCGGACCTGTTCGAGGAACGCGAGGTCACCGTAGGACTCGCCGAGACCGACCACACCGTCTTCGCAGATCAGCTGGACGACGCCGCGCAGCGCGAAGGGCTCGTGCACTCCCATCGCGTTGAGCAGGGGCGGGTCGGCGAAGGCGACCGGGGTCAGGACGACTTCGAGAACCTTCATCTTCAGGCACCGGCCCCGACGGACTTGAGGACGGCGAACCCGTCGTCGACGATCTTCTCCAGCCGGGCGATCTGGTCGGCGGTGGGCTCGACCAGCGGCGGCCGGACCGTGCCGACCTTGTCACCGCGCGACCGCGCCGCGGCCTTGACCAGCGACACGGCGAAGCCCTGTCCCTCGTCCCGCAGCGCCACCAGCGGCAGGTAGAACCCGGCGAGCAACGCCTCCATGACGGCGTCGTCGTTCTCCACGAGGGCGCGGTGGAAGCGGGCCGCGATCTCGGGGGCGAAGCAGTGCACTGCGCTGGAGTACCGCGCCACACCGATGGCGGCGTACGCGCGCGCGGAGACCTCGGCTGTGGGAAGACCGTTGAAGAACAGGAAATCCCGGGCCCGATCGCTGTCGACGGAGCGGATCGTGGTGATAATCCGGCTCATCAGTTCGACGTCGCCGAAGCCGTCCTTGAGACCGACCACCGACGGGATGTCGAGCAGTTCCACCGCGGAGTTCGGGGTGAACACCCCGGTGGAACGGTGGTAGACGATCACCGGGATCGAGGAATCCCCGGCGGCGTACCGGACGTGGTCGACCAGCCCGGACGGCGGGCCGGTGACCAGGTAGGGCGGCAGGAGGAGGACGCCGTCCGCGCCGCCCGCCTCCGCCGCCGCGATCCCGGCACGGGCCGACGCCGCACCGCCGCCTGCCCCGACCCATACGGGCACGCGCCCGGCGACGACCTCGCGAGCCTTACGCAGGATCGCTGCGTGCTCGTCCGGGGACAGCGAGCTGAATTCGCCCGTACCGCAGGCGACGAACAGCGCGCCGGCTCCGGCGACCACGTGGCTCTCGACGTTTTCAGCGAACGCGTCGAGGTTCAGTTCCAGCCCCTCGGTGAAGGGGGTCAGCGGGAACGCCAAGAGGCCGTCGAGTTCGATCTGTGCTGATGAGTTCTCGGCGGGAAAGCGTGCCTCGAACTTGGGCTGTGCCATGGATTTCTCTTTCGTCTTTGTGGTTGGTCCCGGGTACGGGCCCGGTCAGGCGGGCACGGTGGTGCCGTCCTGCGACTTGCTGGGTGTGACGTCGTCGTCACGGTCGATCGTGTCGATGATCTCGTCGGTGGTGGCCTTGCGCTCGGGCATCAGGTGGCCGAGTCCGATGAACAGCGCCAGCGAGACCAGGATCGGGGTGGACACGGTGACCGCGAGGGTGGCGTTGTAGCCGTAGTAAGCGATCGCGTAGGCGATGAGACCGCCCGCCCACGAGATCAGCGCCGCGCGGGAGCCGGAGCGGCGGAACGCCGGGAGCATGCCCAGCAGCAACGGTACCGAGATCGGGCCCATCAGCGCCGCGACCCACAGCACGACGATACCGAGCACACCGCCGAGTTTCTCGGCCTGCGTGGCGACCGCCATGGTCAGCACGACGAAGACCACCGTCGAAACGCGCGCGGCGAGCAGCCCCTGTGCTTCGGTGAAGCTACGGGCCTTCTTCCACAGCACCGGCATCATGTCGCGGGTGATCACCGCGGAGATCGCGTTGGCGTCCGAGGAGACCATCGCCATCGTGTGCGAGAAGATCCCGGCCAGCACCAGCCCGACCAGCCCCGGCGGGAGGAACGTCGTGGTCATGATCGCGTAGGCGTTGTTGGGGTTCGCGATGTCCGGGATCAGCAGCGGGGCGGCGAACATCGGGAACATCATCACCAGTGGCCACACCAGGTACAGGATCGAAGACAGCCGCGCGCTGCGCCGGGCTTCGAACGTGTTCGGCGCGGCCATGTAGCGCTGCGCCAGGTTCCACATACCGCCGTTGTACTCCAGCGTCTTCACCAGGACGTAGACGAGCAACACGACGGTGGTGAACTTCGAGGTGGTCGGGTTCAGGTGGGCAGGCGGGAGGTCTCCCCACACGGTCCACAGGCCGGAGACGCCGCCGAGTTTGTCCAGCACGACCCACAGCATCACGATCGCCGCGATGGCCTGGATGACGAACTGGCCGAAGTCGGTGAGCGCGTCGGCCCAGAGACCGCCGACGGTGCAGTAGATCAGCGTGATCGAACCGGTGATGATGATGCCCCAGGTGTAGGGCACACCCGCGAAGACGTTGAGGATCGTCGCGACCGCGAACCATTTGGCCGCGATGTCGAAGATCTTCAGGAGGCTGCCGCTCCAGGCCAGCGCCTGCTGGGTGGGCACGTTGAAGCGCTTCGCCAGGTACTCCAGCGGTGAGGAGACGCCCAGCTTCGAGCGCAGGCGGTTCCACCGCGCGGCGAACAGCCAGCTGCCGATGCCGACGCCGATGCTGGCCATGCCCCAGAAGTAGACCGTGATGCCGTCGGTGTACGC
This sequence comes from Amycolatopsis sp. cmx-11-51, assembly GCF_047608665.1. NCBI lineage: Bacteria > Bacillati > Actinomycetota > Actinomycetes > Pseudonocardiales > Pseudonocardiaceae > Amycolatopsis > Amycolatopsis sp. cmx-11-51. Next base: position 78,524 of record NZ_JADNQO010000019.1, read on the forward strand.
GACGCCCGCGTACGCGACGAAGAGCACCGCGCTGTAGCCGGACATGTGGTGGGAGATCCCGGCCAGCCACCACGGCATCTTCCCGCCGGCGGTGAAGAAGTCACTGACCGTGTTGACCCGGCTGTGCGACCACAGGCCGATCACCACCATCAGCACGAAATACGCGGACACCATGATCCAGTCCAGCAAATGCACCGCTGACTCCTCTCCGCGTCCACGGTGATGTGATCCAGCCCGACATGTTCACATCCATGAACGGATTCTGTTATAGTGATTATGTTCATCCATAAGAACGCTGTTCGGGACGCTAATATGGCCGAGGTCACTAGTCAACGGCCGGATGGAGGAGCGCGGATGCCACAGCAGGAAGCCGCTGTCACGGTGGCGAACGGTGCGTCCGAGCCCGCCGGGGTCAAGTCGGCACGGCGGGCGATCGACCTTATCGAGACCTTCGCCGCGAACGACGTCTGGCTTTCCCTGTCGGATCTCCACGCGCGGACCGGTTTTCCCAGGTCGAGCCTGCACGGACTGCTCCGCACCCTGCTCGAAGCAGGCTGGCTGGAAGTGGACACCAACACCGCCCGCTACCGCCTCGGCGTACGCGCGCTGATCTGCGGCACGGCCTACCTCGACCGCGACCCGGTCGTCCCGTTCGCGACCGAGGCGCTGGAGCGGATCCGGGAGAAGACCGGTTTCACCGCGCATTTCGCGCGCCGCGAGGGCACCGACGTCGTCTACCTGGAAACACGGGAGTCACGGCACTCGACGCACCTCGTCTCCCGCGTCGGCCGCACCCTGCCCACCCACGCGACCGCGCTGGGGAAGGCTTTACTGGCCGAACTGACGCACGACGAGATCGACGGACTCCTCACCGGGGAGTTGTCGGCGCTGACCCCGAACACCATCACCTCGGCCGAGTCGCTGCACGCCGAATGCGCGAAGACCCGCGAGCGCGGCTACGCGTCGGAAATCGAGGAAGGCAGCCTCGGCGTCCGGTGCGTCGCGGCCGTGATCCCGTACCGCATCCCTGGCACGGACGCGATCAGTTGCTCCATGCCGGTCACCGAAGTCACCGACGCGGACGCCACACGCGTCGGCGAACTCCTCGCCGAAATCACCGCGGAACTCGGCCAGCAACTGCGCCGCGCCGGTATCCGTTGATCATTCCCGTTTCTTCACTGACAAGGGGTACTCATGGCAGACCAGCGCGTCCTGATCACCGGCTCGGCGGGCATCGTCGGCACCCTGATGCGGCCGCGGCTGCGCCGCTCCGGGCGGGTGCTGCGGCTGCTCGACCTGGCCGCGCAGCCCGAAGCCGCGGGAGGTGAGGACGTCGAGCTGATCGTCGCGTCGGTGACCGACCCGGAGGCGATGGCCAAGGCGTGCGCCGGTGTCGACGCGGTGATCCACCTGGGCGGGCACAGCCGGGAGCACTCGTGGGAAGCCACGCTCGACGTCAACATCAACGGCACCCACACCGTCCTCGAAGCCGCGCGGGCGGCCGGTGTGCCGCGGGTGATCCTGGCTTCCAGCAACCATTCCGTCGGTTTCCGTCGCAACGACGAGGCAGGCGAGAACGGCCTCCCCGCCGATTCCACCCCCCGCCCCGACACCTACTACGGCGTCAGCAAAGCGGCCATCGAAGCACTCGGCAGCCTGTACCACTCGCGGTTCGGCATGGACGTGATCGTCATCCGGATCGGCTCGTGCTTCGAAGACCCGCTCGTCCTTGGTCCGCGCGGCCTGATGACCTGGCTCTCCCCCGACGACGGCGCCCGCCTGTTCGAGGCGTGCCTGAGCTACCCCTCCCCCGGCTACCGGCTGATCTGGGGCGTCTCCGACAACACGCGCCGGATCTACTCGCTCGCCGAAGCCGAGGAACTGGGCTACAAGTCGCTCGACAACGCGGAGACCTACGCCGATCAGCTGGCGGACAAGCCGGCGCCGACCGGCGTGGCGGCGGAGTACGTCGGCGGGCCGTTCTGCACCGCTCCGCTGGGCGCTTACAACCCGCTCTGACCCAAGCCTCGTGAGTGGTAGGGACGGTTGAAGCGGACCGGTATGTGCCTACCCACGTGTGACCAGGATCGGCACGAGGTTTCACCGGTCTCGGACCTGATCAACGGAGGATCGGGGACGTTGAGTGTCCCCGATCCTCCCCACTCAGTCCCTCCTGTATCACCTTCCTGGCTCGAGACTCAGTATGAGTCCGGTGGCAGTGTTTCGATGACTGTCAGGGTTGACGATGGGAGGAATCGGGACCCGTGCGCCCGCCCACACTCACGAGGGCCACCCGATCAGGGCCTCGAGCGCGGTGATCGAAGTCAGTAGGTAGGCAAACCGGTCCAACAGAACCGTCCTTACCACTCACGAGGTGGCCACTCAGCCGACCGCGATGGACTGGAACGTCACCGGGGTCTTCGGCGGCCCCGTCCCGTCGCCGGGTCCCTTCGCTTCGTCCACGCCACCGCGCGCGACCTCGTCCAGCACCTGCAGTCCCGCGTCCGAGATGCTCCCGAACACCGTGTACTCCGCAGGCAGTTCCGCTTGACCGAAGACCATGAAGAACTGGCTGCCGCCCGAGTTCGGCGCCTGTGTCTTCGCCATGGCGAGGAGCCCGCGGCCGTACTTGAGTTCCGGGAAGACCTCGTCCGGGATGGTGTACCCCGGCCCGCCCATGCCGGTGGCTGCCGGGTCGCCGCACTGGAGCATCTGGAGCCCCGACGTGCCGAGCCGGTGGCACGAGGTGCCGTCGTAGTAACCCTGCTGCGCCAGCGAAAGGAAGTTCGCCACGGTGCACGGCGCGAGCCCGCGGTCCAGTGTCAGTCCGATCTCACCCGCGGTCGTCTTGACCGTGGCCGCCGTCGTGCCGGACGCCGGGGTCGGGCCCGCCGCGGGCGGGGTGGCCTTCTTCGGCACCTCGCCGCTGGAGCTCGCCGGATACGCGCAGTCGGTCGGATCCGCCAACGGCGTGGAGCGCTTCGGCAGCGGAATCCGGCCCGCGGGGATCTGCACCGGGCTCCGCGTCGTCGTGTCCTGGGCGCTCGACGTCGGAGCCTGCGACGAGGACGCGACCGCGCTCTCGCCCTTCGAGTCCGACAGGAAGAACCCCGGCGCCACGAATCCGGTGATGGCCACGACGGCCACCACCACGACCAGTCCCAGCACACCCAGCCCGACCCAGAGCGCCGTCTTGTTCGACGACGGCGGCGGCGGCTGTTGCGGCGCGCCGTACCAGCCCTGCTGCTGGTACGGCTGCTGCGGATAGGGTTGCTGCTGGTACGGCTGCCCCTGCGGGGGCCCGGAATCGGGAACCTGGCCTTCGGGCTCGCCCGACTGCGGCGGCTGGGACATCTGTGCTCCTGTCATCCGGCGGAGGAAGTGCAGAAACACTCTCACGTACCACATGCGGAAGTCAGGGCATCCCCCGCGGCGCGCCGTCCCCGTTCGCCGGGACGGGCCGGATCTCGAGGTCGGGCCCGTCGCCCCGCGCGGTGCACGACGGCCCCCTCCCCGCGCCTCAGGTCGATCTGGACGTCTCCGCCTGCCCCATCGGTCGCGGACGGTGTCGTACGCAGTCACGAGTTCAGCGGCGACCTCCTGCGGCTCCGATCTCAAGCGGCTCGGCAAAGTCTGCAGGACAAGGATTCCCTCGGCGGTGTATCGACCGTTCCTCTCGAGCGTGCCGGCGTACTGCCTCCGCGCGAAATGGAAGTCATACGAGTCGATTTCCCACGCAAGACGGACTTTCCTGAAGTAGCCATCGGGAGTCCCGACGTAGCGACCACCGGAATCCCTCAGTTCGTGATTCCACAGCGGTTCCGGGAGACCGGTCCGGCGCCAGACAGCCATCGCGTCGATTTCCGCGACCGAACGCCCCCCTCTGAGGACGTCACGCAGGACCTCACGGGGCATTGCGCTACCTCGATCACTGCCTGCTTCGAGTTCCCGGATGAGGGCCTCGGGATTCAGCCCGCCTCGGTGAACGGCCTCGATCAACAACGCTCGAACCGGGTCGTGCGCGGCAAACCTACGACATTCATCGAGAACCGCCCGGACGAGTGGAGCCATGGCCACTCCGTCGACGATCACTGGGCGAGGCATTCGAGTAGTCCGCTCTACGAGCACATACCTTGCGCTGCTGACCTGGCAAGAAGCGGGCACCAGCAGATGAACCCGGTCAGCCGTGCTCCGCGGCCCCCTCAAACCTTGACGGCGGCAAGCTTCGAGACCGGTGACGATCGCTTCCGACCCGCCACAGAGCAGAGCTGCGTCGACCATCTGGCGGCGAGTCGGCCGCCCCGAGCCGAGCAGCAACACTCCGGGCAACAACCGCTGCCAGGGCTGCCCAGGTCGGCAACGCCGGTAGCAGGTTCTCTTCGAAACGCCGAACTCCACCAGCCGCGCGACAGTGATCACGCCGTCGCGGCTCAGCTTGTAAAGGCCCTCGTGATCGCGAGCCCATTCCCCAGATCGCACCCCAAGATCATCGTCAGCGACACGTACCCCTCACCAGCACTGATTCGTTCCCTGTGGACAACTCGCCACACCAGCCCCATTGTGGACAACTCAAGACATGCCCCCAATGTGGCATTGGGGGCATCCGGACCTTTAGACCAGCGGAGGCAGCGCTGGAGCGTCAGGGGCGGGAAGCGGAGGCAGCGCCGGAGCGTCCAGCCAAGCTTCGAAGAAGGCGTCCAGCGAGCGACCAGCGAAGCGTTCAGCCAGCGCGACAAAAGCAGCAGTGGTCACCAAACCGTGCCGGTTCTCCACCGCCCAGGCCTTCACCAGCGGGAAGAACACCGCACCGCCGACGGTACAACGCAAAGCGTGCAACAACAGGCCGCCGCGTTTGTACACCCGCTCGTCGAACATCCGCGAGACGCCGGGGTCGGCGAGACGCAGATCCGCGGGCTTCGCCTTCATCCGCGCGTGCCACGTCTTCGCCAAGGTGTGGGCGCTCTGCTCGCCGGATTCCTCGGACCAGAGCCATTCCGCGTACGTCGCGAAGCCCTCGTTCAGCCAGATGTGCCGCCAGTCGGCGACGGTCAGGCTGTTGCCGAACCACTGGTGCGCCAGTTCGTGCACGACGAGCCGTTCGTGGGTGCGCCGTCCGTCGACGTGGTTGGCGCCGAAGATCGACATGCCTTGGGCTTCGATCGGGTCGTCGAGGTCGTCGTCGGTGACGACGATGACGTATTCACCGAAGGGATACGGCCCGAAAAGCCGTTGCAGCGAGTCCATGATCCGGCCCTGCCGCCCGAAATCGTGCTCGAAGGGCCGGCGCAGTCGCGGCGGCACGGCGGCCCGTTGCGGGACCGAAGTGACCACGGAGCCGCCGTCGAGGTTGATCCGATACGCGGCGGCTTCGGGGTGCGAGAGCCAGCCGGGTTGGGGGCCGGAGACCAGTTCGACGTCGTCGTACCGTCCTGTTTGGACGCTCATCAGGTAGGTCGCCGTCGGCTCTGGCCGTTCGAAGACCCACGTCGTGGTGCTCGCGCGCTCGTGCCGCGACACCAGGTCCCCGGTGATGGCCACGAGATACGGCGACGATGTCGTCAGCGCGACGCGGTAGGTCGCCTTGTCCGCCGGATGGTCGTTGCACGGGAACCAGGACGGGGCCCCGACCGGCTGGCTCGCGACGAGCGAGCCGTCGGTCAGTTCGTCCCAGCCGATGTCGCCCCACAGCCCGGAAAGCGGGCGCGGGTTGCCGACGTAGAAGACTTCCGTCAGGAACTCGGCCCCGTCGGGCACCGACTTCGCGGGTTTCACCTGCAGCTTGTGCCCACGCCGCAGGTACTTCGCGGGTTTGCCGTTGACCAGCACCCGGTTGATCCGGAAGTCGCCGAAGTCGAGTGTGAACCGCGACAGCGCCTGCGTCGCCTCCGCCGTGATGGCGGCGGAGGCCGACAGCCGGTTGGGACCGATCTTGTAGTCCAGCTCCAGATCGTAGTGCCGGACCCGGTAACCGCCGTTACCGTGATGGGGCAGATAGGAGTCGCCGGAGGTGTCCGCGCCGGGCGAGGGCTGCGCGGAGGCCTTCGAAATCACCCGCGAAGAACCCCGCTTCCCATCTTGTCTGTTGATGAACCCGCGGCCGTGATCGACGGCGGGTTCACCCGCACGGTCACCATTCCGAACACACCTCAGCTCCGCCGACAGTCCCCTACTTCGTCCAGGCCGAGATGGGATTTCCCAGCCAGCGCGAGTCGGCGGGAACCGCGTCGCCCCGGGTCACCAGTGACCCCGGTCCGACGGTCGTCCGCGCGCCGATGCTCGCGCCAGGCAGCACGATACCGTGCGACCCGAGCGTCGCTCCCTCGTCCAGGGTCACCGGCGACATCGTCATGATCCGATCGTGGAAAAGGTGCGTCTGCACGACACAACCGCGGTTGATCGTCGCGCCGTCACCCAAGCTCACGAGGTCCGACTCGGGCAGCCAGTACGTCTCCAGCCACACACCGCGACCGATCTTGACGCCCATGGTGCGCAGCCACGCGGGAAGCAGCGGCGTGCCGCCTAGCGAACCGATCAGCCAAGGCACGGCGAGCGCCTCGACGAAGGTGTCGGCGAGTTCGTTGCGCCAGACGAACGAACTCCACAGCGGGTGGTCGACCGCGCGGAACCGGCCGACCAGCAGCCACTTCATCGCGGTGGCGGTCAGCGCGGCGACGGCACCGGCGGCGAGCAGCAGCGGCCCACCTAGCAGCAGCGCGACCAAGAAGCCGTAGGACCCGGCCAGCGCGAGGATCCCGGCCGCGACCAGCACGGTCAGCGCGACGCCACACATCACCGGCACGATCCGGCACAACTCGACGAGCGCGCGGGCCGCCTTCAGCCGCAGCGGCGGCGTGTAGGTGCGGCTCGTGTCGGATTCGCCGACCGACCGGCGGACCGGCAGCGGCGGCATCCCGAGGTACGACGAGCCCTTTTTGGCCTTCAGCGGAGCCGACGACAGCACGCCGACCAGACCGCGTTTCGGCACTGAATGACCGGGCGCGGCCATCCCCGAGTTGCCGAGGAACGCCTGCTTGCCGATCCGGGCGGGCGCGACGTGCAGCCAGCCGTGGCCGAGTTCGTAGGTGGCGACCATGGTGTCGTCCGCCAGGAACGCGCCGCTGTCGACCTGGGTCATCTTCGGCAGCGCGAGGACGGTGGACGCCTCGACGTTGCGGCCGACCTTCGCCCCGAGCAGCCGGAGCCACACCGGGGTGAACAGGCTGGCGTACAAGGGGAACAGCCCGTCGCGCGCCATGCCCATCAGCCGTTCGGTCGCCCAGACCTGCCACGCGACGCTGCCGTGGACGGGGTGGTAACCCTCGACCATGCCGATGCTCAGCGAACGGACGCCGACGAGCACGAGCACGGCGTAGCTCAGGAAGTACGCGACGGTGGCCAGCGGCGTGAACAGCAGCGCCTGGCCGAGCGCGGCGCCCAGCGAAGGAGTGCCTGCGATCGCGTAACCCAGCACCGCGACGGCGGGCAGGGCGGCGACGGCGGGCAGGAGGCCCAGTGCGACCGAGGTCGCGCCGTAGACCGAAGACCAGAACCGCGAACGCGGCGGGCGGCTCGGCGGCCACTTCAGCGCGTCCTTGGCGGCGCGGGCGGCGGGAGCACCGGCCCAGCGCTGCCCGGCGGGCACGTTGCCGCGGACGGTCGACCCGGCCGCGATCTCCGCGCCCTTGCCGATCCGCGCGCCGGGGAACAGCGTGCTGCGCGCGCCGATCCGCGCGTCGGCGCCGATCCGGATCTTGCCGATGTGCACGAGGTCGCCGTCCACCCAGTGCCCGGTCAGGTCGACCTCGGGTTCGATGGCGGCACCGCGGCCGAGCTTCAGCATGCCGGTGACCGGCGGCGGCGAATGCAGGTCGACGTCCTTGGCGATCCGCGCGCCGAGAGCCCTGGCGTACGTCGTCATCCAGGAAGCACCCGCGACACTGTCCGCGCCGCTGAACTCGGCGATCTTCTCGGCCGTCCACAGTCGCAAGTGGACACTCCCGCCACGCGGGTAGCTGCCGGGACGGACCCCGCGCAGCAGCAGCCGCGCACCGGTCGCGGAGATCGCGATCCGGCCGGCCGGGCTGAACAGCGCGACCCACGCGACGGCGATCCACGCCCAGTGCAGCGTCGGCGCCCAGGTGAAACCGGCCAGCGACAGGATGTTCGACAGCGTCGCGGCGATCGTCGTCCAGCGCAGGCCGACCAGGCCCATCAGCGGGATCATCAGCAGCGACTGGATGATCCCGGCCTTGCGCGGGGTCGGCGCGATGTCGCGGCGTTCGGTCTTCTCGCCGCTCAGCGCGTCCAGCAGCGTGGCCAGCGCGCCGAGCTTCGGGTTGGCATAGATGTCGTTCACCGACACCTGCGGGTGGCGGGTACGGATCCGCGCGATCAGCTGCGCGGCGGTCAGGCTGCCGCCGCCGTTGGTGAAGAAGTCGGCCTTCGGATTGCCGACCGAGACGCCGAGGATCTCCGCCCAGCCTTCGGCGAGCCAGCTCTCCGTCGGCGACAGGCCCGATTTGGCGGCGTCCACAGTGGACAGCGGCCAGGGCAGCGCGTTGCGGTCGACCTTGCCGGAGGTACGCGTCGGCAGGTCATCGACCAGCGCCAGCAGCGGGACGAGCGCCGCGGGCAGCTGCTCGCGCAGCCTGGTCGCGGCCTCGTCGTGATCGAACTTCGTGCCTTCGGCGGGCACGACGTACCCGACGAGCACCTGGTTACCGGCCTTGGTGCGGCGGATCGCGGCGGCGGCGCCCTGCACTCCGGGCAGCGCCTGGAGCGCGGCGTCGACCTCGCCGAGTTCGATGCGGCGGCCGCCGAGCTTGACCTGCTCGTCGAGGCGGCCGAGGAACAGCAATCCTTCAGCCTCGGCGCGGACCATGTCACCGCTGCGGTAGGCGCGGCGCCAGCCCAGCGACGGCAGCGGCGCGAACTTCTCGGCGTCCTTCTCCGGGTCCAGGTAGCGGGCAAGGCCGACACCGCCGATGACCAGCTCGCCGGTCTCCCCCATCGCGACCGGCTCACCGGCCTCGTTGACGACGGCCAGCTGCCAGCCTGCCAGCGGCAGGCCGATGCGGACGGGTCCTTCGCCGATCATCTGCGCGGCGCAGGCGACGACGGTGGCCTCGGTCGGGCCGTAGGTGTTCCAGACCTCGCGACCCTCGACGGCGACGCGCTCGGCCAGTTCGGGCGGGCACGCTTCGCCGCCGAAGATCAGCAGACGGACGTCTTCGAGCGCGTCGGCGGGCCACAGCGCGGCCAGCGTCGGGACGGTCGAGACGACGGTGATGCCCTGCGCGACCAGCCACGGGCCGAGGTCGACACCGGTCCGCACCAGCGAACGCGGCGCCGGGACCAGGCAAGCGCCGTGACGCCAGGCGAGCCACATCTCTTCACAGGACGCGTCGAAGGCGACGGACAGGCCCGCGAGCACGCGGTCACCGGGGCCGATCGGCTCCTCGGTGAGGAAAAGCCGCGCCTCGGCGTCGACGAACGCGGCGGCCGAGGCGTGCGAGACCGCCACGCCCTTCGGCTTACCGGTCGAACCCGAGGTGAAGATGATCCACGCGTCGTCGGTCGGCGCGGGAGAGCCCTCGATGCCGTTGGGTGAGCCGAGCACGGTGATCACACCGCCATCGGAGACGACGGCGGCGACCTCGGCCTCACCGAAGACCAGGTCGGCGCGCTCGTCCGGGTCGTCCGCGTCGACCGGCACATAGGCGGCGCCGACGGACAGGACGGCGAGGATGGCGATGTACAGCTCCGCGGTGCCGGAGGAGATCCGGACGCCAACCCGGTCACCGACGCCGACGCCGTTGGCGGTCAGCTTGCGGCCGTAGGCGTCGATCTCCTCGACGAGCTTGCGGTAGGACAGCGTGGTCTCGCCGTCGTCGATCGCGCCCGCGTTGGGATGGCGGGCGGCGGTCTCGGCGAGGAGGTCGGTCAGGGTGCGCTCGCCGGCACCGAGGCCGGACCAGAACAGGGCGCGGTCGGCGATGGGGGCGGGTGACGGGGCGACGGTGATGTCGGCGACACAGGCGATCGGCCGGGAATCGGCGGTCAGCGTCATCGGGACATCACCACGGGCAAACCAGAACCATGGGCGCGCAAGCCCATCACACCTTTCACGAAGTGCGTCATTCGGGCTCGCTCTTCGAATGAGGCGCCCGCTAGTCAGACCATTCAGTTTACCGCAGTTGCCCGACATATCTCGGCGAGGTCTCGGCAGAGTGTCGAAACTCACCGGGGACACGCCGAAGACCGAGGTCATCGACGTGTCCGCCTGGTGAACTATTCACCTACATGGTGAGAAATCAGCGGGTCTTCGGTTTTCCTGCCGCTTTTCCGCCGACCTTAGGCCTCTGCTTCTTTTCGCGTACTCGGACATTCACCCGGACGGGGCTGCCTTCGAAGCCGAAACGCTCACGGAACTTGCGTTCGATGAATCGCCGATAGCCGGCCTCGAGGAAGCCCGTGGTGAACAGGACCAGCGTCGGCGGCCGAATGCCGGCCTGGGTCGCGAAGAGCACCTTCGGCTGCTTGCCACCTCGGACCGGCGGCGGGGTCGCGGCGATGAGGTCGGCGAGCCAGCCGTTCAGCTGACCGGTGGGGACCCGCTGGTCCCAAGACTTCAGCGCGGTCCGCAGCGCGGGCGCGAGCTTGCGCACGGAACGCCCGGTGAGCGCGGAGATGTTGACCTTGTCCGCCCACGGCACCCGGACCAGGCCGCGGTCCAGTTCCCGCACCATGGCGTGACGACGGTCCTCGTCGACGAGATCCCACTTGTTGAAGGCGAGGACGCAGGCGCGGCCCGCCTCGACGACCATGGTCAGCACCCGCAGGTCCTGCTCCGAAAGGGGTTCGGCGGCGTCCAGCAGCACGATCGCGACCTCGGCCGCGTCGATCGCGGTCTTGGTCCGCAGCGACGCGTAGTACTCCGCGCCATTGGCCGAGTTCACGCGCTTGCGCAGGCCCGCGGTGTCGACGAACCGCCAGATGTCGCCATCCAGCTCGACCAGCGAGTCGACCGGGTCGACCGTGGTACCGGCGACCGAGTCCACGACGGACCGCTCTTCGCCGGAGATCTTGTTCAGCAGGCTGGACTTGCCCACGTTCGGCTTGCCCACCAGCGCGACCCGGCGCGGGCCGGCGGTGGCGCGGTCGCCGTCACGCGGCATCGTCGGCAGTGCCTTGACGATGGCGTCGAGCAAGTCACCCGAACTACGGCCGTGCAACGCGCTGACCGGATGCGGTTCGCCGAGGCCGAGTGACCACAGCGACGCGGTGTCGGCGAGCAGGCGGTCGTCGTCGACCTTGTTGGCGACGAGCAGCACCGGCTTCTTCGAGCGGCGCAGCACCTTCGAGGCGGCCTCGTCGGTCGCGGTCGCGCCGACGCTGGCGTCGATGACCAGCAGCACCGCGTCGGCGGTGGCCATCGCGATCTCGGCCTGCGCGGCGACGGAGGCCTGCAGCCCGGTCGCGTCCGGCTCCCAGCCGCCCGTGTCGACAAGGGTGAACCGGCGGCCCGCCCAGAAGGCGTCGTAGGCGACGCGGTCCCTGGTCACGCCGGGGACGTCCTGTACGACCGCCTCGCGACGGCCGAGGATGCGGTTGACCAGGGTCGACTTGCCGACGTTCGGCCTGCCGACGACGGCGAGGACCGGCTGCGCGAGTTGCGCCTCCTCCTCGGCCTCGCCGGCGGCGATCTGCGCGTCGAGCGCGGTGAATTCGGACTCGTCGGACCAGGAGCCGTCGATCTCGCCGACTCCGTCAAGCTCAGACATTCGTTACTTCACATTCTGTCGCGTGTCTTGGAGCCCGTGCTCCAAGCGCCATTCGTCCAGTGCCTTCACGAGATCCGCGAGCGCGATGCGAAGCCGCTCGGTTCCCTCCTCCAGCCCTGTCCTTCCCTTCCCGATCGCGGGAGTGAAAGGTTCGCCGACCATGATGTCGACGCGGGGCCGCCAGCGCCTCTTGGCACCAGCGGGTCTGTATGTCCCCCGAGTGGCGACCGGAACCACGGTCGCGTTCCCGGCGCGGACCAGGAAGGCCGCGCCGCGCTCGAAGTTTTCGGCGTCACCGAGGCCGCGGGTGCCTTCGGGAAAGATCCCGACCGCACCGCCGTCCTCGAGCACCTTGACCGCCATCATCAGCGGTTTGCGGTCCACCGCCCCCCGTTTCACCGGGATCTGGCCCAGTTTCGGGAAGAACCAGCCGACGAAACCCGTGAAGAGTTCCGCTTTGACCAGGAACGCGGTGCGCCGCGAGAACATTCCGAACAGCAGCTGCGGTTCCACCATCGAACTGTGGTTGGCGACGAACACCACCGGACCGGACGACGGCACGCGGTCGCGGCCGTGCACCCTGACCCGGAACGCGGGCCGGACGATGAACTTCGAGATCCCCCGGCCGAAGGCGTGCAGCGGGCCGCTCGCGCCCTCGGGCAGGCCTTTCGCGCTCACCTGGCGGCCTCCGCGGGGCAGCCTTCGAGCAGACCGCGGTGCAGCGCCAGCTCCGCCAGCGCGACGATCACCTGGTCGATGTTGAGCTGTGAGGTGTCGACCTCGACGGCGTCTTCGGCCGTGCGCAACGGTGACGCGGCCCGCGTGGAGTCCAGGTGGTCACGCCGCTCCACCGCCGCCTTCGCGACGGCGTGGGTGGACTCGCGACCGGCGGCCGAGTCCTGCGCGCTGCGGCGCGCGGCACGGACCTCGGCCGAGGCGGTGAGGAAGATCTTGAGCGGGGCGTCCGGTGAGACGACGGTGCCGATGTCGCGGCCTTCGACCACGATGCCGCCGACGCGGCCGAGCACCTCGTCGATGATCTCACGCTGCCGGGCGACCAGCAGTTCGCGGACGGCGGGAACGGCCGAAACCGGCGACACGGCGGTGGTGACGTCCGCGCCGCGGATCTCGGCGGCGACGTCCTCGCCGGACAGGGTCACGGTCGCTTCGTCAGGGCTGGTCCCGATGCCGAGTTCAGCCTTCCGGGCGACGTCGGAGACCGCGTCCGCGTCGGCAAGGTCTGCCCCGGCGCGCAGAACGGCGAGGGTCACCACGCGGTACATCGCGCCCGTGTCGAGGTAGCCGGCGCCGAGCTTCGTCGCGAGCTTCCGCGAAACCGTCGACTTCCCGGTACCGGATGGGCCGTCCATCGCGACCACACCACGCAGGGCTCCCGCCACCGGAACACTCCTCTGACTCATCGTCGTCGCTCACCTGATCGACGACCATTCTGCCTGGTGGCGAACGGCCCGCCTCAGCCGCCCACGGCGAACCGGTCGACGAGCATGCCGATGCGTTCCGCGCGCGCGTGCGGCGGCAGCCGTCGGCTGCGCTCGAGGGTGACCAGGCCGTGCAGGGCGGCCCAGAAGGTCTCGGTGTAGAGGGCGGGATCGTGCTCACCCGCCGCGGGGCCTGCGCATTCGAGCAGGGCGCCGAACGCGTCCCGCAAGGGGGCGGGGCTGTCCGCGCTGGCGAACGTCAGTTCACTGGCGAGGGTGAATATCGCGTCGTAGAGCGCGGGTTTACGGTCGGCGAAGTCGAAGTAGTTCTCGGCCAGCCGCAGAAGGGCGCTACGCGAGTCCTCCGCCATCCCGGCACCCTTCCGCAAGTCCACGGCCATTTCGGCGCACCCTTCGAGGGCCGCGGCCGCCATGATCGCCCCTTTGCCGGAGAAGTGGCTGTAGAGCACCGGCTGGCTGTACTCGATCTTCGCCGCCAGCCGCCGGGTGGTGACCGCGTCCCAGCCCTCGTCTTCGGCGATCTCGCGGGCGGTCGTGACGATCAGCTGTTCGCGTTGCGAGCGGTCCCGCTCACGCCGGGGGTTCGTGACCATACGTAAACACTAGCATCGCTAGACAATCTAGCATCGCTAGCGCTAACGTCCACCGTGTTCCTAGCGCTGCTAGCTTCTGGAGTCGGAGACCATGACCAGGATCAAGATCGCTTACACCCTGTCCGCCGCTCTCGTGCTCTTCGTCCTTTACTTCGGTACCGGTTACGTGTTCTTCCCGCAGACCCAGACGGGCGGCTTCGGGCTGCCCGTGATGCCCTCCGTCGGCGACCCGATCCTCGCGGTCAAGGGTGTCCGCGACATCGGCACCGCGCTCGTGCTGCTCGCGCTGCTCCTGTTCCGGAACGCCCGCGCGGTGGGCTGGGCGCTCCTCGCGCTGGCGTTCATCCCGGTCGGCGACATGCTGATCGTGTTGACCCACAACGGGGCCGTCGGCGCCGCGTTCGGCATCCACGGCGCGACGGCGGCGGTGATGGTGCTGATCTCGGCGCTGTTCCTCGTCCGCCCCGCCCAAAACGGACAGTGAGTTACTGTTGACAGCGTGAACGTCGAAGTGACCCCGCTCCCCGGCATAGGCGTCCGCAAGGACTTCGCCACTCGCAACGGACGCCGCGTAGGCGTCGTGACCCATCGCGACGGGCATGTCGAGCTGATCGTGTCCAAAACGGACGATCCCGACGCCTGCCTGGCCTCACTTCCGCTCAGCACCGACGAGGCCGGCGCGCTGGCGAATCTGCTCGGCGCGCCCCAGCTCGTCGCCCAGCTCACCGAGGAACACCGGGACCTGCCAGGGATCAACACCAAGCAGCTCCCGATCAAGTCGTCGTCGCCGTTCGACGGCCGGACGCTGGGCGACACCGCCATGCGGAGCCGGACGAGCGTCTCGGTCGTCGCGGTGATGCGGGCCGGTCAGGTTCACCCCTCCCCCAACCCGGACTTCAACCTCACCGCGGGCGACGTGCTCGTCGCGGTCGGGACGTCCGAGGGACTCGAAGCCGCCGTCAAGATCCTGAAGTACGGCTGATCGCGGATGGATCACACCGCACTGTCCTTGATCGAACTCGGGGCGGTCTTCTTCGGGCTGGGCGTGTTGGGGCGCCTCGCGGGGAAGATCGGAATGTCCCCGATCCCGCTGTACCTGATCGGTGGCCTGTGTTTCGGACAGGGCGGGCTGATCCCGCTCGGCGACATCGGTGACTTCACCCACCTCGCCAGCGAGATCGGCGTCGTCCTCCTGCTTCTGCTGCTGGGCCTGGAGTACTCGGCGGCCGAACTGTTCACCGGGCTGAAACGCTCGTGGATGGCGGGGCTCGTCGACATCGTGCTCAACGCCGCGCCGGGTGCGATCGTGGCACTCATCCTCGGCTGGGGGCCGATCGGCGCGATCGTGCTGGCGGGCGTCACCTACATCTCGTCGTCCGGGATCATCGCGAAGGTGCTCGGCGACCTCGGGCGGCTCGGTAACCGGGAAACGCCGGTGGTGTTGTCGATCCTGGTGTTCGAAGACCTGGTGATGGCGCTTTACCTGCCGATCCTCACCGCGGTGCTCGGCGGTGTGAGCTTCCTCGGCGGCATGAAGGCGGTCGGGATCTCGCTGATGGTGATCACGGTCGTCCTGGTGATCGCGCTGAAGTTCGGCCGGTACGTCTCCGCGGCGGTGGACAGCCCGGACCGCGAGGTGTTCCTGCTCAAGGTCCTCGGCGCGGCACTGCTGGTCGCGGGACTCGCCTCGGCGATGCAGGTGTCGGCCGCGGTCGGCGCGTTCCTGCTCGGCATCGCGATCTCGGGTTCCACGGCGGAGAACGCGACGCATATGCTGGAACCACTGCGGGATCTCTTCGCCGCCGTGTTCTTCGTCGTGTTCGGCCTCAACACGAACCCCGCGTCGATCCCGCCCGTGCTCGGCTGGGCGGTCGTGCTGGCGGTGGCGACCACGCTCACGAAGGTGGGCACCGGCTGGTGGGCCGCGTGGAGGCAGGGCATCGGGAAGATGGGCCGGGCGAGAGCCGGGGCCGCGCTGGTCGCCCGAGGCGAGTTCTCGATCGTCATCGCCGGGCTGGCGGTGGCGGCGGGAGCGGTGACCGCCGAACTGGCGGCCCTCGCGACGGCCTACGTGCTCCTGATGGCGATCCTCGGCCCGACAGCCGCGCGGATCGTCGAACCGGTGGCCCGCGCTCTGCAGCGCCGTCCCTTCGGCTCGAAGAGCCCCGCCTCCCAGACGAGCTGAATCTCTCTCACGTGTTCCCTAGTGTCGCGTGATCCTGCAGGTCTTACCCGTGATCAGACGGCGATCTCCGGAGATCGCCGCCCAATCACGCGTAATAGCCGTCTGATCACGCGAGATCGCCGTCCGAGGAACGAAACCCAACGTCAAGCAAGCAGGATCACGCGACACTAGCCGCGCTCAAGCCCCGAAAGGGTGGCCGGAGCGATCTGGACCGGAGCCGCCGGAAGCGCGGCCGGAACAGCCGACGGACCCGAGCCCGCGACCGGCAGAGCGAGCGACGTCTTACCCAGGTCCACCGTGATCTTCGGGTACCGTGACGGCCCGCCGATGAACGATCCGTCCGTCCCGCCGATGATCAGCGCGAGCTGATGTCCTTGCGGGACAACGTGATCCGTACTCGCCAGCCGGAACGTCATGGTGTACGGCTGCCCCGGCGTCAGCGGTGATTCCTGGCTCAGCGAACGGTGGTTGGCCAGGTCGGCCCAGCCGCGGCTGATGATGTTCAACCCGACCGAAACCGCGTCGGTGCTCGTGTTCAGGTAGCAGGCGTCGTTGCCGGAAGCGCTCGATCCCCAGCACGACTGCGTCATCTCGTTCTTGATGCCTTCCTTCGGCCCGGTGTAGTTCCGGATGGTCGCCGGGCCGTAGTCCACCAGGATCGCCGAGAGCCGCGCGGTGGACGTCGACGGCGTCGCGGTCACGGTCACCTTCGCCGTCCCGGAGACGTGGAAATCCTTCGCGAGAGCGCCGGTGCTGAACAGCACGCGCCCGCCGGAGGTCTCCGTCGGTCGTGCCGCCCAGCCGTTCGACGTCTGGCCGGAGGAGTCCGTGAACGAAGCTGTGCCCGTCCCGGCGGTCGTGCCGAGCGTGCCGACGCCCGGAGTGCCGCCGGACGCGGGGCGCAGGGTCACCGCGCTGCCCGCCGGCCAAGCCGCCTGGTCCACCCAGACGTCCGGAGCCCGTTCCACGCTCGCACCCGGCGTCTTCTCGATGCCGTTGTCGACGCCGAGCAGGTAGTGGTCGAACCACTTGTGCAGGGTGTCGACCCACGCCGAGCGCCGGTAGTCGAACGGGTCGACGTGACCGGCCTGCGTCAGCCACACCTTGCGCTCGACCTTCAGCGCTTCCCACCACTGCCCGAAGTTGATCGTCTTGACGTTGAGGTCGCCCAGGCCGTGCGAAGCGAGCACGCTGGCCTTCACCTTCGAGGCGCTCTGCATGTGGTCGCGGTCGAGCCAGAACGAGTTGTAGTCGCCGTTCGCCGTCGCGCCCTCGGTGAGCTTCCGGTTCGCGGCGCTGCAGTTCTGGCCGCCGTTGCGCTGGGAGACCGTCTGCGCCAGCCCGGCCGGGCTGCCCTGGCGCAGGCTCGCGCCGTCGGAACGGTAGTAGTCGTACCAGGAGCTGATCGCGCCGATCGGCACGATGGTCTTGAGCCCGTCGACGCCGGTCGCGGCGACACCGTTGGCGATCGTGCCGTCGTAGGACTTCCCGATCATGCCGACCGCGCCGGTCGACCACGTCGCGTGCGTCTTGGCGGATCCGGTCGCCGTCAGGTAGCCGTTGGCACGGCCGTTCAGCCAGTCGACGACCTTGCGCGCCGAGTTGACGTCCGAAGGCCCGCCGACGTCGGTGCAACCGCGGGATTTGTTGGTACCGGCCAGATCCACCAGGACCACGGCATACCCGCGAGGGACGAAGAAGTTGTCGTAGTAGAGCGGGAACCCGACCGGCCTGCCCGCCGGGTCGTAGGTCTTGAGTTCGCTCTCGTTGCCCCGCCCGCAGCACGAGTAGTACGGGCTCGCGTCCATGATGACCGGGACCTTCTTGCCCTGCGCCGCCGGTTCCTTCGGGCGGATGATGTCGGCGGCCACCCGGTCCGAGCGGCCGTCTCCGTCACCGTCGAGCCCGATGTCCACCCAGGCCGTCTCGCGGACGGCCTGGGCGAAATCGTAGACCGGTTCGCTGCCCCGCGGTTTGGCGGCGGCCTGCGGCGCCACGACCACGGCCGCGGCGACCGCCAAAATCCCTGCCAGCACAACTGTTTTCACGGTTGAGCCCTTCCCCGTCGGCTGAAAGCCCGTCAGGAAGAGCTAAACGCGATGCTTACCCGCGCAGTAGAGCGGAAAGTCTTACAGTCAGGCGCAGCCTGTCCGTTGAGGGTGGTGGCGGGGCGGGGTCCGGGCTTACAGATCGACGGCGCGGTAGAGCGAACCGACCTCGCCGCGGTTGAGCCGCCGGACCGAACCCGACCGCTGAGCACCGAGCTGGACGTCGCCGAGCGCGGTCCGGACCAGTTTGCGCACCGGGTGCCCGGTGGCCGCCATCAGCCGCCGCACGATGTGCTTGCGACCCTCGTGAATGACCAGTTCGATCTGGGTCCGCCCGGCCAGCATGTCCTTGACCCGGAACTGGTCGACCTTGACGATGCCGTCCGGCAGCTCGAAGCCCGCCCGCAGTTCCTTGCCGAGCCCACGCGGGACGATGCCCTCGACCTCGGCGAAGTAGGTCTTCAGCACCTGGAACGACGGGTGCATCAGCCGGTGGCCGAGGTCGCCGTCGTTGGTCATCAGCAGGAGGCCTTCGGTGTTCTCGTCGAGCCTGCCGACGTGCACGATGCCGGGTGTCTCCTCGAACCGGCCGCGCAGGTAGTCGCCGACGCACGGGCGGCCGCGGTCGTCGCTCATCGTGCTGTGCACGCCCTTGGGCTTGTTCAGTACGAGATAGACGAGATCATCACGGACCTGGACGCGGGTGCCGTCGACGTGGATCACGGAGTTGTCCGGATCGACCCGGCGGCCGAGTTCGGTGACCACCTTGCCGTCCACGCTCACGCGACCGCGCACGATCAGGTCCTCGGCCGCGCGCCGCGAGGCGACGCCTGCCTGCGAAAGGACCTTCTGCAGCCGAATGCCGTCGGGATGCGGGTCAGATGTCATCGATGGTGTCCACTTCGGGTAGCAAAGGAGCGATCGGGGGAAGGTCGGCCAGGGACGACAGCCCCAGTCGCTCCAGGAACAGCTCGGTCGTCACGTACAGCGTGCCAGTGGTTTCGGGGTCGGTCCCCATCTCCTCGATCAGGCCGCGTGCCAGCAGCGTCCTGATCACCCCGTCCACGTTCACACCTCGGACGGCGGCGACCCTGGCCCTGGTCACCGGCTGCCGGTAGGCGATCACGGCGAGGCTCTCCAGTGCGGCTCGCGTCAGCTTGGAACGCTGGCCGTCGAGCAGAAGCTTCTCCACGAACGGGGCATAGACGTCCCTAGTGTAGAACCGCCACCCTTCACCCACTCGGCGCAGGTCGATTCCGCTGGCCCGGTCGGTGAACTTCTGCGCCATCGTGCGCAGCGCGACGGTCACCCGTGACTCGGGCTGCCCGACGGTGTCGGCAAGCGATTCCTCGTTGATCGGCGAGTCCACGACCAGCAGCAGCGCCTCGAGCGAGGCTTCGAGCGCTTCGTCGGAGGTGACGTCGGGGTAGTCCCCGTCGCCTGCCGCGACGAGCCGTTCGTCGGCGGGCGGCTCCGGCGTGGCCCCGGTCTCCGCCTCAAGCTCCGGGGAGCTGAAGGGGACTTTCCCCTCATCAGATGCGACGAAAGCGTCCTTCACCTCATCAGACTCGGCGATGGGAGCCTTCGGCCCGTCACTGGTCTCGGCCGGGGTCTCTTCGGTCTTCTCGGTCTCTTCGGTGTTCTCCGGGCTCACCCGTACTCCTCGTCCTCGACGACGGCCAGATCCTGTTCGGCCGCCACCGACGCCTCCGCCACGGACCCGCCGGTCCAGCGCACGTGCAGTTCTGCGAGCGCCTCCAGCTGCTCGAACTGGACCGTCGCTTCGCGGTACAGCTCCAGCAGCGCGAGGAACCGCGCCACGATCTCGACGGTGTGCTCGCAATCCTCGATGAGCTCGCTGAAGGTCGCTTCGCCCCGTTCCGCGAGTTTGAGCCGCAGCAGCGCGGCGTGTTCGCGCACCGAAACCCGGCCCATGTGGATGTGCGCGATCGACACCGTCGGCGGCGGCTTCGGTTTGAAGACCGCGACCGCGATCTCGGCGAACTTCGCCGGGTCGACGCCGAGCATCACCTCGGGCAGCAGACCCATGAACCGGTCTTCGAGCGCGACCGACCGCGGGTACCGGCGCAGCGCGCCGGCCTCCAGCTCGCCGAACAGTGCCGCGACCTGCTTGTACGCCCGGTACTGCAGCACGCGCGCGAACAGCAGGTCCCGTGCTTCGAGCAGGGCGAGGTCGTCTTCGCTCTCCACCTCGGCGGCGGGCAGCAGTCGCGCGGCCTTGAGGTCGAGCAGGGTGGCCGCGATGACCAGGAACTCGGTCGTCTCGTCGAGGTTCCATTCCGTGCCGAGCGCGCGGGTGTAGGCGATGAAATCGTCCGTGACCCGGTGCAGCGCGACTTCGGTGACGTCGAGCTGGTGCTGCGAGATCAGCTGGAGCAGCAGATCGAAGGGGCCCTGGAAGTTCGCCAGGTTCACCTTGAACCTGGACGTGCTCAGCTCTTCATTGGCCAGTCCTTCGGGGACCATCCCGCCGTGCACGGTTTCGTGCACGGCGGGGGTCTCGTCTGCCTCTGTCCGCTCGACCGGCTCTGGGCCGCTTGGAGCAGCCTCGGCCGGGTCGTCCATCAGTTCTCGGTCTCTTTCCCGTCCTCGGTGCCCGCCCGCAATCGCTGGACGAGTACCGACTCTTCACCGCCCGCGTCGAAATCGGCCAGCAGGACGGCCACCGCCTCGCGGACCAGCCTGCCGCGGTCGAGCACGAGCCCGTGCTTCGCCCGGAGGTTCAGCCTGGCCTGCTCCATCGCCAGCAGTTCGTCGCCGGAGACGTAGACGGTGATCTTCGCGTCGTGTTTGGTCCGCCCGGAACCACTGCGCGCGGCACGGGTCAGCTGTTCCTTGTGCCCCTGTCCCGCCTCGTTCTCCGTGTCGTGCCCGTTGCCGTTCCCCGTCGAGGGGGCGGGCTGCTCGGGCGCGGGCGGGAGATCGAGGGCCGGGCTGGAGGTGATCCTGAACAGCTCGGACGCTCCGGGCAGGGAAGCTCGCCTGCTCACCGGGCTATCACCTCACGGGCCAGCGCGCGGTAGGCCGCCGCGCCGGCTGATTTGGGGGCCCAGGTCGTGATCGGCTCGCCCGCGACAGTCGTCTCGGGGAACCGCACGGTGCGGTTGATCACCGTGTCGAACACGATGTCGCCGAATGCCTCCACCACTCTCGCCATGACCTCCTTCGAGTGCAGGGTTCTCGGGTCGTACATGGTGGCGAGAATCCCGGTGATGTCCAGTTTGGGGTTGAGGCGTTCCTGCACCTTCTCGATGGTGTCGATCAGGAGCGCTACGCCTCGCAGACTGAAGAACTCGCACTCCAGCGGGATGATCACACCGTCCGCGGCGGTCAGTGCGTTCACCGTAAGCAGGCCTAGCGAGGGCTGGCAGTCGACAAGAACATAGTCGTAGTCGTTCATGACCGGACGAAGGACCCGTAACAAAGTGTGTTCGCGCCCTACCTCTGCGACCAACTGGACCTCGGCCGCGGACAGGTCGATGTTGCTCGGCAGCAGGTCGACGCCGTCCACCCGGGTCTTCCGGATGACGTCGGTGATGCTGACCGAGCGCTCCATGATGACGTTGTAGACCGTCTGGTCCAGCTCGTGCGGCTGGATGCCGAGGCCTACCGAAAGCGCGCCCTGTGGATCGAAGTCGACCAGCAGCACGCGGCGGCCGCATTCGGCGAGCGCCGCACCGAGGTTGATGGTCGAGGTGGTCTTGCCGACGCCGCCCTTCTGGTTGCACATGGCCATCACCAGTGCCGGGCCGTGCCGTTCCAGCGGCGGCGGTTCGGGGATCTCGCGGTACGGACGGCCGGTCGGGCCGATGCCGTCCTTCTCGCGTTCTTGCTGTTTGGTTTCTTTGGCGCGCTTGGCCTTGCGGCCGCGGGAAGAGATCGTGTCCTCCGACGGTTCGTCGCCGTCGTGTTCGGCGGGGGTTGCGATGGTCACCTGGCTGAGGCTCGCCGCGGCCGAACCGGCGGACGCGGACGGCTTCGCCGGCTCGTTCGGTGTCGACATAACGCGAAAGCTCCTCTTCGGCAGGATCCTCGGCAGCCTATGCGCGATTCGCGAATCGAGCCAAAGAGGCTCGCCGTGCCGACAGGGTCGATTAGCCGAGCGCGCGGGGGTGTGCTGTCGCGTAGACCTCGCGGAGCGTGTTGACCGTGACCAGGGTGTACACCTGGGTGGTGGTCACCGAAGCGTGGCCGAGCAGTTCCTGCACGACGCGGACGTCGGCGCCGCCTTCGAGCAGATGCGTGGCGAAGGAATGGCGCAGCGTGTGCGGGGAGACGCCCGCCTTGATGCCCGCGGATTCCGCCGTGTCCTTGAGAACCTGCCACGCGCTCTGCCGGGAAAGCCTGGAGCCGCGGGCGTTCAGGAACATCGCCGGTGTCCCCCTGCCGTGTGTGGCGAGCGCCGGCCGCGCGCGGACGAGGTAACCGTGCACCGCTTCGAGTGCGGGACGGCCGATCGGAACGATCCGCTGTTTGCCGCCCTTCCCGTCGAGCAGCACGGTCCGTTCGGTGTCGTCGATGTCGTCGACATCGAGCCCGACGGCTTCGGAAATCCGCGCGCCGGTGGAGTACAGCAGTTCCAGCAGCGCCCGGTCCCGCAGCGGCCGTTCCCCTTCCGGTGGCGGGGTTTCCAGGAGTCTCAGCACATCGTGCACCGGCAACGCCTTGGGCAGCCGCTTCGCCGCGGCGGGCGGCCGAACCTCGCGGGCCGGGTTGTTTTCGGTGATGCCGTCGGCGTGCGCGAACTTGTGCAGCCCCCGCACCGCGACAAGCGCACGAGCCGCCGAGGACGCGGCCAGTGGCCGATGCTCTTCGTCGCCTTCGCGCAGCGCCGCGCCGAACGAGGTCACGTGCGCGGGGGTGACGTCGGCGAATCGCTCGACCTCGGCGCCGCCGAGGTACGCGGTGTACCGGCGCAGATCTCGGGAGTAGCTGTCGAGGGTGTTCCTCGCGGTTCCGCGCTCGACCACCAGATGGTCGAGGTAAGCGGCGACCACCTGGGCGACTCCGGCGGCCCGTGACACACGGACACTCTAGGACGACCGCGGCCCGTTCGGGGGTTCGCCGCGCGTACCGCGTCGCAGGTGTGAAACGGGATACGTTGTGGGCAGGTCTTCGGAGGACCTCCGCTCTTCCGGGGCCTGCCCGCGCGCAGCCGAGATACCCAGCTGTTGGTCGACAGGACTACTGCCTCGTGAGTGGTAAGGACGGATAGAGCCAAGGGTGTCTTGGATACCTACTGTCGGCCGTCTCCGGTGTCGCGAAAGTGGCTTTCGCGACACCGGAGACGGCCGCGCTTCGGTCGGGGTGATCGTGAGTGGTAGGGACGGTTACAACCGTCCCTACCACTCACGAGTTTCAGAGACCGCGCGAAGCGAACTTCGTCGGCCGATCCTCCCAAGGCGCGTCCGACGGCCGCGTCGCGGCAGCGCCCGTGAGCACCGCGTGCGCGGCCAGCACGCCGCCGACGGTCGCCCCGTTCACCAGCTCTCCGGCCAGCGCCATCCGGACCGCCTCGGCGAGCGGGAACTTCGCCGTGACGAGGTCGGCCTCCTCCTCGCCGAGGATCTCCCTGTCCACTTCGGACAGTTCCCTGGCGAGGTAGACGCGCACGACCTCGTCGGTGAACCCTGGCGACGCCGCGACGTCGACGAGGGTCTCCCAGCGCTCGGCGCTGAGCCCGACCTCCTCGACCAGCTCGCGTTTCGCCGCGCCGACGGGGTCCTCCCCCGCCTTGTCGATCAGGCCGGCGGGCAGTTCCCACAGCCGCCGCCCGACCGGGTGGCGGTACTGGTGGATGAGCGTGACCGCCCCGTCGGCGTCCAGTGCGACGACGGCGACCGCGCCGAGGTGCTCCACGACCTCGCGGCGCGCGGTGCCACCGCCGGGCATCACGACCTCGTCGACCCGCAGACCGACGACCCGTCCGATGTGGACGTCCCTTGTGGACGCCACGGTGAACTCGTGCTTGCCTGGCTCGGTCACCGGGTGGCCGCGGGGGTCTCGGCCAGCTCGACCGGGAGCCGCTCGGCGACCTTGCGGTCCACGACGGCCTTCACGAACGCGCTGAACAGCGGATGCGGGCGGGTCGGGCGGCTCTTGAGCTCCGGGTGCGCCTGGGTGCCGACGAAGAACGGGTGCTTGTCGGCCGGCAGCTCCACGAACTCGACGAGGTGGTCGTCGGGCGACGTGCCCGAGAACACCAGACCGGCTTCGGAAAGGCGCTTGCGGTAGGCGTTGTTGACCTCGTAGCGGTGACGATGCCGCTCGGAGACCTCGGTGCTGCCGTACGCCTTCGCGACCTGCGAGCCCGGCTTGAGCTTGGCGATGTAGGCGCCGAGCCGCATCGTGCCGCCCATGTCGCGCTCGCCCGCGACGACGTCGCGCTGGTCGGCCATCGTCGAGATGACCGGGTTCGCGCTCGCGTCGTCGAACTCGGCCGAGTTCGCGTCCTCGATCCCGGCCAGGTTCCTCGCCGCGTCGATCACCATGCACTGCAGGCCGAGGCACAGGCCCAGCAGCGGCAGCCCGTGGGTGCGGGCGTAGGCGATCGCGCCGACCTTGCCCTCGATCCCGCGCACGCCGAACCCGCCCGGCACCAGCACACCGTCCACATCGGACAGCGCGGCCGCGGCACCGGCCGGGGTCTCGCAGGAGTCCGAGGGGACCCACGAGATCTGGACCTTGGCGCGATGAGCGAACCCGCCCGCGCGCAGCGCCTCGGTCACCGACAGATAGGCGTCCGGCAGGTCGATGTACTTGCCGACGAGCGCGACCCGCACCGTCTCCGACGGGTTGTGGACGCGGTCGAGCAGGTCGCCCCACACCGTCCAGTCGACGTCGCGGAACGGCAGCCCGAGACGACGCACCACGTAGGCGTCGAGCGCCTCACGGTGCAGCACCTTCGGGATGTCGTAGATCGACGGGGCGTCGGGGCAGGCGATGACGGCCTCGGTGTCGACGTCGCACATCAAGCCGATCTTGCGCTTGAGGTCCTCCGGCAGCTCCCGGTCGGCGCGGCAGACGAGCGCGTCGGGCTGGATGCCGATGTTGCGCAGCGCGGCGACCGAGTGCTGGGTCGGCTTGGTCTTCAACTCGCCCGACGGCGCGAGGTAAGGCACCAGCGAGACGTGGAGGAAGAAGCACTGATCACGGCCGACGTCGTGGCGGACCTGACGGCAGGCCTCCAGGAACGGCAGCGACTCGATGTCGCCGACGGTGCCCCCGACCTCGGTGATCACGACGTCCGGGCTGTTCCCGTCCTCGTCCGCGGCCGCCGCGGCGGTGATCCTGGACTTGATCTCGTCGGTGATGTGCGGGATGACCTGCACGGTGTCGCCGAGGTACTCACCACGGCGCTCCTTGGCGATGACCTCGGAGTAGACCTGCCCGGTGGTGACGTTGGCCTTGCCGTCGAGAGCCCGGTCGAGAAAACGCTCGTAGTGCCCGATGTCCAGATCGGTTTCGGCGCCGTCGTCGGTGACGAACACCTCACCGTGCTGGAACGGGTTCATCGTGCCTGGATCGACGTTGAGGTACGGATCCAGCTTCTGCATCGTGACCCGGAGCCCACGTGCGGTAAGGAGCTGACCCAGGCTGGAAGCCGTGAGTCCCTTACCCAGAGAGGAGGCAACGCCTCCGGTGACAAAGACATACTTGGTAGCCCGCGACTGAAGTCCCACGGGCTTCCACCTTATCCCACGCCCGCCGGAGCGCTCACCGGCCACGCCGCAAGCGTCCGATGGAGTGGAAAACCGCTACCCTCGCGACGTGACAGACGCGCACGACACCTGGACCGCACCGGTCGCGGAAGGCCCGCTCGACGCGGACATCCGCGTTCCCGGCTCGAAGTCGATCACCAACCGGGCCTATGTCCTCGCCGCGCTCGCCAGCGCGCCGACGCGGGTGCGGGCCCCGCTCGACTCGCGGGACGCGCGGCTGATGCTCGGCGCGATCTACGCACTGGGCGCCCACTCGCAGGGCAGCATCGGCGGCTATCTCGTGCATCCGCTCGGCCCCGGCCGCGTCCATCCCGACGAGACCGTCCGGGTGGAACTCGGCAACGCGGGAACGGTCGCCCGGTTCACCCCCGCGCTCGCCGCGCTGGGCACCGGCCCGGCGCTGTTCGACGGGGACGAGGCTCTCCGGCGCCGTCCCATCGGGCCGCTGTTGAAGGCGTTGCGTGGCCTCGGCGCCCGCATCGACGACGACCGTCGTGACGCGCCGCCGTTCACCGTCCACGGCGAAGGTGGCTTGCGGGGCGGCAAGGTCGATCTGGACGCCTCGGCGTCGAGCCAGTTCCTGTCCGCGCTGCTGCTCGCGGGACCGTCGTTCCAGCAGGGCGTCACCGTGCGCCTGGTCGGCGGCGCGGTGCCCAGCGAACCGCATATCGCGATGACCGTGGAGATGCTGCGCCGCTTCGGCGCCACTGTGGACCGTGAGGGAGCCGAATTCCACGTCGCCCCGACACGGCTTTCCTGCCCCGAGTACATCGTCGAGCCGGATCTCTCGACGGCCGCCCCGTTCGTCGCCGCGGCGCTCGCGACCGGCGGCACGGCGCGGATCGCGGGCTGGCCGCGGCAGACGACCCAGCCCGGCGACTGGCTTCGCAGCCTGGTGCCCGTCCTCGGCGGGACCGCCGAACTCGACACGGGCGGCCTGACGGTCACCGGCGACGGCACGATCCCCGGCGTCGAACTGGACCTGCACGAGGTCGGCGAACTCACGCCGGTGATCGCCGCGCTGCTGTGCTTCGCCGAAGGCCCGTCGGTCATCTCCGGGGTGGCGCATCTGCGCGGCCACGAGACCGACCGGCTGACCGCGCTCGCCACCGAACTGTCGTCGCTCGGCGCCGACGTCCGCGAGACCGAAGACGGGCTGCGGATCACGCCGGCGCCGCTGCACGGCGGGAAGTTCCACACCTACGACGACCACCGGCTCGTGATGGCGGCCGCGGTGCTGGGGCTGAAGGTCGAAGGCGTCGAGGTGGAGAACCCGGGGACGGTCGGGAAGACCTACCCCGGATTCGCCGAAGCCTGGACCGCAATGCTCGGCTAACCGGGGAACGGCGTCTCGCGCCACTGGTCGATCATCGGCTTGAGGCCGTCGACGAGCATCGGCAGCTCCGGTGCCATCGCCAGGCAGGCGACCACCTGCAGCAGGCCCACGGCCTCCAGCGTCCGCAATACGCCTTCGTCGACCTTGCGCAGCCCTGCTTCTTCGGCGGCGGCGTTGTACGCCTCGATGCCCTCGGGGCCGTTGAAGGTGAGGTCGCGCTCGATCGGGCCGCGGTTGACGAGTTCGAAGTCGGCGTAAAGGTCGCCTTCGGTGGTGACGATCAGGTTGTAGCCCGGCGAGTCGCCGTGGATCGGCTGGACGGTGACACCGGGGAAAGCCTCGGCGAACGCCTCCTCCGATTCGAGCATCGGCCGGAACACGTCCCATTCGCGACGGGCGCGGTCGAGGTCGGCGGGGGCGAGCAGATCCGGCCGGTCTTCGAGCTGGGCGAGAGCGTCGGGGACGAACGGATCGAGTCCGTTCAGGAACTCCAGCTCACCCGGGTATTCACGGAGCGCCGCGTGCAGCTTCGCCACGAGCTTGGCCGAGTGCTCCACACTGAGGTTCGCGTCCTCGACGAACTCGATGTACTCCCAGAACGTCATCGAGAAACCGTCGTGCTGCACGGGTTCCGCCGGCACGAGCGGACTTGGCGCGACGACCGGGAGCCCCTGCCCGGCGAGCCAGCTCGCGACGGCGAGTTCGCGCCGCTGGTCAGCTTGTTGTGTCTCCAGGGTGGTCGTGCGCGGCAGCACGGTCGGCACGCGCACGACCACGGGCGAAGGCGCCAGCCGCACGATGACGGAGAAAACGTCGTAGAGGACCTCGGGTTCGGTGACGGTGATGCCGAGGTCTCGTCCCGCGGCGACCGCGGCGGCCACCGCCCGCGCGGTGCGGGCGGCCCGTTGTTCGTCGGTGATCATGTCGCGAGTCTGACATGTCCGGTTCACCCGGCGGAGCGTTCTCCGTCATCTTCGGGGAACAGCGCCTTCAGCGTGACCTCCCGGTTCACCTGCACATGCTCGACGGCGTGGGTCCGCGCTTGGTCCGCGTCGCCCGAAGCGATCGCGTCGTAGAGGCGACGGTGCTCGTCGAGCAGCTCGCCCCAGTGCTCGTTCTGGCTGGTGAGCCAGCGCAGCCTGCCCTCGAGCGGGCGGAGGATCTCGTGCAGGAGCCCGTTGCCCGCCAGCGCGACGATCTCGTCGTGGAAGCGGGTGTTGAGCAGGGTGATCCGGGCCGGATCACCGCTTTCGGTGGCACGCGCGGCTTCCGCGAGCAGGCGTTCGAGCGCACGGAGTCCCGGTTTGTCCGCCCTCTCGGCGGCCAGCCCCGCGGCGAGGCCTTCCAGGGCTTCCCGGACGTCGAACAGCTCCTCGACGTCGGCCCTGGCCAGCTGCCGCACGACGATGCGCCGAGGCGACTGGACGGTGAGGAAACCTTCGGCCTCCAGGCTGCGGATGGCCTCGCGCACCGGGACCCGTGAGACACCGAGGTCCTCGGCGAGTTCGCGTTCGACGAGCCGGTCTCCCGGCTTCAACCGCCCGGTGAGGATCCGTTCACGCAGCTCGTCCCGGACCCGTTGCCGGGTCGCGGCCAGCGGCTGGCGCGGTCCGTCCTCGGCCACCCGACCTCCTTCTCGACACAGCCGTAACAGCTCGTAACCGAGTCTATCGGCAGAACCTTGACGACGGGTCACCTCGTGATGATATTTGGGATACCAAATCGCCCATCGCTTGTCAGCGGTCGGTTTCCTGGGCCTGCACGCACTCGGCTCTATCTGTTTCATCGCGCTGTGGCTCGCGCAGGCACCGGTGCTCGCGGCCCCGCAATTAGTCCTCTGGTTGCGGTAGATGCGCGTGCAAGTACCGCAACTAGAGGACTAATCGCGAGGGGGGGTCAGTTGCCCGCGGCGGCGATACCGGGGGCGGGAGCCTGGGCGTTGCCCGCGATGCCGTAGCGTCCGGCGCCGCCTTCGAGCTGCTCGCGCAGCGCCATGATCGTGGTGACCCGGCCCGCCGAGGTCTCCGCGTTGTCCACAGTGGACAAGATCGAGGTCGCCGAGGTGTCGGCGCGGACGACGCCGATCGCGCCGGTGCCGTCGGCGGACCCCGCGTCGCCTGCCAGCACCGTACCCGCGCCGGAGCGGTCGAGCTGTGCGGCGAAACGCGCGACGGTCGAAGCACGGTCACCGGCGCCGTCGCCGGTGTACTTGGAGCCGGTGAGCACGATCGCGAGCTGTGCGGGCTTGACGTCCTGGCCCGCCTTGAGAAAACCGCCGTCGGTGAGCCCGCCGAGCGCGGCCGCCAGTTCCACCGGTGTGGACTGCGGCTGTGCGTTGTCCTTGTTCAGCAACGCCACGGAGCCGAGCAAAGCACCGGCGAGGGTGCCAGGGTCGCCCGCGGTCGGGAACTGGACACCGGCGGGCTGCAGGCGTGTCACGACGTCGCGCAGCTGATCGGACCGCATCGGGTCGGAGAACGCCTCGGTCAGCTGGATCTCACCGGTGACGGCGGCACCGGACTGCCCCACAAGCTGCTTGAGCGCGTCGCGGTCCGCGGGCTTCGCGTCCTCCGTGGTCACCAGCACCACCGAACGCTTGTCCAGCTGACCGGCGACGACTTTCGGTCCCATCGCCCCGGCGAACGAGTCCGCGTCACTGAGCCGGGCGTTCAGCGAATTGCGCTGTGCCTCGAGATCCGCGACCTGGGAGCCCAGGTCCTCCTTCTGCCCGGCGAGACCGGACAGCAGCGAACCGTTCAGCGCCGTGGACCCGAGCACCACCCCGATGGCGAGCGCCAGGAAGCAGGCGGCGATGGAAACGATGTGGTACCGCAGTGAAATCACGTGAAAAGTCCCTTGCCCCAGGCGATGAACGAGTTCCAGGTGTCGCGGATCCAGTCGAGATAGACCGAACCCACGTCGGAGACGAGCAGCGCGGCCGCGACGGCAACCAGAGTCGCCAGTACCAGCAGGACAATGGCGCCGATCGACACACGACTGCGGTGCAGGGTCGCGACCGCCTTGCCGTCGACCAGTTTCGTGCCGAGCTTGAGCCTGGTGAGGAATGTCGACGGGTTCGACCCGGACCGCCCGTGGTCGAGGAATTCCCGCAGCGTCGCCTGGAAACCGACGGTGACCACGAGGCTGGCCTCGTGCGCGTCCGCCAGCAGCAGCGCCAGATCCTCGGCGTTACCCGTGGCGGGGAAGGTCACCGCGCCGATCCCGAGGTCCTGGATCCGCTCGACGCCCGGCGCGTGCCCGTCCGGCTGCGCCGGGACCACGACCTCGCCGCCGCTGCGCAGCGTTTCCGCGCCGATCCCGTGCGGGTCGCCGACGATGACGTCCGGCTGGTACCCCTGCGCTCGCAGGGTGTCGGCCCCGGCGTCGACGCCGATCAGCACCGGACGGTGCTCGGAAATGTACTTCTTCAACTTCTTGAGGTCTTCGGCGTGCCCGTTGCCGCCCGCGACCACGAGGGCGTGCCGGTCCTTCAACGGAACCCGGATCTCCGGTACCCCGACGCCGTCGAGAATGAGACTGCGTTCCCGTCGGAGGAATTCGATCGTGTTCGCGGAGAACGCCTCCAGCTGGGTGGACATCCCGGCCTTGGCCTCGATCATCTGGTCCGCGACGCTTTCGCGCGTCTGCTGGATCCCCGATCCGAGCTGCCGCTCACCGATGTAGACGATGCCCTCGTGCAGGCGGAGTTTGGTGCCGTCCTTCACCTTGCGCAGCAGTTCGCCGCCGATCGAATCGACAAGGGGGATCCCGGCCTCGAGCAGGATCTCCGGGCCCAAGTTGGGGAACCGGCCGGAGATCGACGGCGAAGCGTTCACCACCGCCGCGACGTCGGCCTCCACCAAGGCATCGGCCGTCGACCGGTCGAGATCGAGCTGGTCGAGGACGACGATGTCGCCCGGGCTCAGCCGGCGAAGAAGTTCACGCGTACGCCTGTCGACCCTGGCGACGCCGGTGATCCCGGGGAGGGTTTCTTGGTTACGAGTGAGCAAGCCGGTGAGCTTCATGCGACCGATAGTGACAAATCCGCGCGGCCTTCTGCGTCCGCCACGCCGAAGAAAACACGCCGATTAACCCACACCCGGTCGCGCCACGTCGGCTGTCCCACGAAGGGGTTGACCTGGTTTCGGAACGTAATTCAGGCTGGCGGCAGGCCCGGTGGGCGGCCACTCCCTGTGACTACTCGGTCCGAGCGCTCCCCTGGTCCGGATGAGATGAACGGGACTTTCATCGCAAATTTTGCGATGAAAGTCCCGTTCATCTCACGCTGTCGGCGGCGACCTGACCGTGGCAGGAGCGGAGCCGTTACTTCGCCTTCTTGCGCTTTCCGCCGCGGCGGGCCTTGGGCTTGTCCGGCGCGCTCTTGTCGGCCTCGGCGACGGCGAGCAATTCCTCCGCGTGCGCCCGGCCGGTCTCGGTGCTCTCCATTCCGGCGAGCATCCGCGCGAGTTCGACGACGCGCTCGGATTGTTCGAGCACGCGTACGCCACTGCGGGTCACTCCGCCGCTGGTGCCCTTGTCCACCACCAGATGCTGATCGGCGAACGCGGCCACCTGCGGCAGGTGGGTGACCACCAGGACCTGGTGACTGCGCGCCAGCCGCGCGAGGCGCCTGCCGATCTCGACCGCCGCGCGGCCGCCGACCCCGGCGTCGACCTCGTCGAACACCAGCGTCTGCACGGTGTCGGCGTGCGCGAGAACGACCTCGATCGCCAGCATCACGCGGGAAAGCTCACCGCCGGAAGCGGCCTTGTGCACCGGGAGCGGCGGCGCGCCGTTGTGCGCGCGCAGCAGCAGTTCGACGTCGTCGACGCCGTCCGGCCCGGCGTGCACGAGCCTGCCTTCGACCTTCACCGCGTGGGTGTCGCTCTCGTCGACGGTGCGCCGCTCGACGGTGATCTCGATCTCCGCCTGTCCCATGGCGAGCCCGGACATCTCGGCGGTGATCGCCTCGGCCAGTTCGGCGGCGGCCTCGACCCGCGCCTCCGACAGGCGGAAAGCGTGTTCCGCGAGCGACACCGCGAGTGCGTCACGGCGGGTGGCCAGTTCGGACAGAGCCTCCTCGGAGGTGTCCATCGTGGACATCCGGCGACGGGCGTCGTCGGCCCAGGCGAGCACACCGTCCACATCGGCCGCGTACTTGCGGGTGAGCCGCTTCAAGTCGGACTGGCGCGCGAGGACCTTCTCCAGCAGCGCGGGGTCGGCGTCGAGCGTTTCGAGGTAGCTGCCCAGCTCGGTGCCTACTTCGGACAACAGCACCGAGGCTTCGTCCAGCCGTGGCCCGAGTTCACGCAGCACGGCGTCCTCGGACCCGGTCAGGTGGCGTGTCGCCTCCCCGATGAGCCCCAGCGCACCGGGAGCGTCCGGGTCACCGTCCGCCGAACCGGCGACGGCGGCATGCGCCGCACTCGACGCGGCACGCAGTTCGTCGACGGCGGCGAGCCGTTTGATCTGCTCGGTGAGCTCGGTGTCCTCGCCGGGTTCCGGAGCGATGGCGTCGATCTCGGCGAGACCGTGCCGCAACAGGTCGGCCTGCTGGGCCATCTCTCGGGAGCGCGTGGACCGTTCGGTCAGTTCGGCGACGACGGCGAGCCAATCGCCGCGGACCGCGCGGTACTGCTCCAGCGGTTCGGTGACGGCCTCGCCGGCGAACCGGTCGATCACCGCACGCTGCTCGGCGGGCCGCAGCAGGCGCAGCTGATCGTTCTGCCCGTGCACCGCGATCAGCTGCTCGGACAGGTCGGCCAGCACACCGACCGGCACCGAACGGCCACCGAGGTGGGCCCGTGACCGGCCGTCGACCGAGACCGCGCGCAGCGCGATGACGCTGCCGTCCTCGTCGACCTCCGCCCCGGCGTCGGTGACGATCCGGGTGGCGCCCTCGGCGCCGCCCAGCTCGAATCGGCCTTCCACGAAGGCCTTCAGCATTCCTGTTCGCACCTTGGACACTTCGGCTCGGCCGCCGGAGAGCAGGTGCAACCCGCTGACGACCATCGTCTTGCCCGCACCCGTCTCACCAGTGACCACGGTGAAGCCCGCGTGCAGTTCCAGCAGGGCGTCCTCGATGACTCCGAGGCCCTGGATGCGCATCTCGGCCAGCACGACGCCCACCGTAGCGGCCCACCCCGACGGTTCCCGCACCCGCCATGAGATGAACGGGACTTTCATGGCGAATTTTGAGATGAAAGCCCCGTTCATCTCATCCGTCAGCGGGCGTGTCGCTCCCGCCAGCCCTTGATCGGCAACGAGAACTTGTGCACCAGCCGGTCGGTGAACGGGCCTTCCCACAGCCGGATCAGGCGCACCGGCACCTTGCCGCAGGTGACCCGCACGGCCGCGCCGGCTGGAAGATCGAAGGTCCGCGATCCGTCGCAGGTCAGGACGGCAGGCGAGCCGTCCGGATCGATGACGACGGTGATCTCCGAGTCGCGGGAGACGACCAGCGGCCGGGAGAACATCGCGTGCGCGTTGCTCGGCACCACCAGCAGCGCCTGGACGTCCGGCCAGATGATCGGTCCGCCCGCGGAGAACGCGTAAGCCGTCGAGCCGGTCGGAGTGGCGCACAGGACACCGTCGCAGCCGAAGGACGACACGGGCCTGCCGTCGACCTCGATGAGCGCGTCCAGCACCCGCTCCCGCGAGCTCTTCTCGACACTCGCCTCGTTGAGCGCCCAGGTGTGGACGGTCTCCTCACCGTCGACGGTGACCGCCACGTCGACGGTCATCCGCTCTTCGACCTGGTAGTCGCCGTCGACGGCGCGCTGGACGGTGTCGGCCAGCTTGTCGGAATCGGCCTCGGCGAGGAACCCGACCCGGCCGAGGTTCACGCCGAGCACCGGGACACCGTTCGGCCTCGCCAGTTCGGTGGCCCGCAGCAGCGTGCCGTCGCCGCCGAGCACGAACACCAACTCGGTCCCGGCGGCCGGATCCTGCTCCGGTGCCATGACCGTGCAGGGCGCGCCGATCCCGCCGTCCGCCTCGAGCATCTCCCGGACGTCCTCGTCGAGTACCCGCAGCCGCACACCGGCCTTGGCGAAACGGGCCGAAACCTCGCGTGCCGCGTCCCGGGTCGCGTCCCGGTCCGGGTGCACGACGAGCAGCACCTCGCGATCGCTCATTGGGGTCCCTCCAGGACTGCGGTCCGGACGAGCCGTTCGGCGTCGGTGCCGACGGTCTCCCCCGCCCCGCGGGTAAGCCAGACGAAATATTCGACGTTCCCGGCAGGCCCGGGAAGCGGGCTCGCCACGACACCGCGCAGGCTCAGGTCCAGCTTCTCGGCCTCGGCGAGCACGCCCAGCACCGTTTCGACGCGCAGCTCCGGGTCACGGACGACGCCACCGCTGCCGAGCCGGTCCTTGCCGACCTCGAACTGGGGTTTCACCATCGGCACCAGGTCGGCGCCGTCCCGCACGCAGGTGGACAGCGCGGGCAGGACGAGTTTGAGCGAGATGAACGAGAGGTCCCCGACCACGAGATCGACCGGTCCGCCGAGGTCTTCCGGGGTCAGGTTTCGGACGTTCGTCTTGTCGAGGACGACCACGCGGTCGTCGGTGCGCAGGCGCCAGTCCAGCAGGCCACGGCCGACGTCGGCGGCGATCACCGTGGTGGCGCCGTTGCGCAGCAGGACGTCGGTGAAGCCACCGGTCGAGGCACCCGCGTCGAGGCAGCGCTTTCCTTCGGTGGAAAGACCTTGCGGGGTGAAGGCTTCGAGCGCGCCGAGCAATTTGTGCGCGCCGCGCGAGGCCCAGCCCGGATCGTCGCCGTCGCGCACCACGATCGGCGCACCGGACTCGACGCCGGTCGCGGGTTTGGTGGCCACCATGCCGCGCACGCTGACCTTGCCCTCGGCGATCAGCGCGGACGCCTGCTCGCGGGAGCGGGCCAGACCCCGCCGGACTAGCTCCGCGTCCAGGCGGGCGCGTTTGGGCACGCGGTCAGACCTTGTCGATGGTGGACAGTGCCACCGTCAGCTCGGTGTGCACGGCTTCGAAGCGTTCGACGTGCTCCGAGAGCGGAAGCGAAGCGAGGTCATCGAGACCGGCGACGGCCTCGTCGACCCCGGCACGGGGGTCCGTGTCCTGCTGGGCGAACTGGTCAGCCTGTACCGGCGGCGGGCCGGGCACCGGGGGCCGCGGAACGGGATGGAAGTGGTCTTGCACCCCACCAAGTTAGCAGCGCTGGTCAGGCGAGGCGCAGCTCGCCGAGCGCGGCGCGGGCGGTGTCGCCCACACCACGGACCTCGGTGATCCCCGACTCCCAGGCCACCGCGCACAACGCGCGCAACAGGTCCAACGAGTCACCTTCACCCTCGGCCTCGAGCACGTCACCCTGTGCGGTGACACGCCAGCCGTCCTTCGGGCCGACCTCGAGCAGATCCGCACGGTCACTCAGACCGGACAGGTCGTACGCGAGGTAGCGCGGACGCTCCTCCGGCCTCGCCTTGAGCAGGGAGGCCGCGTCGGCGACACCGGTCAGGACGCAGAGCGCGTCGATCCCGGCCGCGACCGCGCCTTCGATGTCGGTGTCCAGCCGGTCACCGACGACCAGGGCGCGTTCCGCGCCGGCGTCCTTCGCCGCCGTCGTGAACAGCAGCGGTGCCGGTTTGCCCGCCACCAGCGGTTCGGCGCCGGTCGCGTGGCGCAGGGCGGCGGCCATCGACCCGTTGCCCGGCAGCAGACCACGTTCGGTCGGCAGGGTCGCGTCGACGTTGGTCGCCACCCACAAGGCGCCCGCGCGGATGGCGAGACACGCCTCCGCGAGGGCGGCCCAAGTGTTCTCCGGAGAGTGACCCTGCACCACTGCCGCCACGTCCGGACCGGCTTCCCGGACCGTGCGCAGCCCCACCGATTCGATCTGGGCGGACAGGGACTCCGTGCCCACGACGAGCACGACGGCGCCCTGGGGCAGCCGCTCACCCAGCAGGGCGGCGGCGGCCTGAGAGCTCGTGTGAACCTCGTCCGGGGTGGCGGGGAGTCCGAGTGCCTCCAGATGCGCGCAGACCTCCGCGGGTGCCTTGGAGGCGTTGTTCGTGACCCACCGGACGGCGGTGCCGTGGTCCCGGAGCGCCCGGAGTGCTTCCGGAGCACCCGGGACCACTTTGCTGCCGTGATAGACCGTGCCGTCGAGGTCGAACAGGACCGCGTCGTACCCGGCCGACAGGGCGTCAGCCATTCGTGAGCTCCGCGGCGCGCTCGGCGGCGTCGGTCTCGTCCTCCTCGTCGGCCTCTGCCGCGTTCAGGAACCAGCGGATCGCTTCGTCCTTGCGGTCGGCGGCGGCGAGGTTGTCGGCGTAGGCGTAGAACAGCCGGGCGCTCCACGGGTCGCGCTTCTCCGCCTTGAGGTCGTCGCCCTGCAGGGAGACGACGGCCGCGTCCAGCTGACCGAGGTCACGGCGCGCGCCGGCGGCGACGATCGAGAGTTCGACCTGGGTCGCCTTGCCGAGACGCTCCTTGTCGACCTCCTTCGCGAGGTCGAGCGCCCGCTCCGGGCGGCCGATGGCGCGCTCGGCGTCCGCGATGATGGCGATGTGCTCGTCGGACCGGGTCATCCGGCGGACGGCCCGCAGCTCGGACAGGGCTTCCGACCAGTTGCCCGCGTGGTAGGCCACCAGGCCGAGCGCCTCACGGACGATCGGGACACGCGACGCCTTGGCCTTCGCGTACTTGGCGTGCTCCATCGCGGCTTCGGGGTCTTCGTCGATCAGACCGCCCGCAGCGACGAGGTGCTTGCCGACGGTTTCCGCGAGCGCCTTGGGCAGGGTGCGGAGTTCACGGCGGACCTCTTCGTCGAGTTCGGAGAACTCGATGCCCTCAGGCAGTTCCGGAGCCGACAGCAGCTCGCGCGCCATGGTCTCGTCGTCGACGGGCCTGTCGTCGGTGCGAGGCGTGGAGCGGAAGTCTTTGCGGCCCTCGGAACGGTCACGCTGGGGACGGTCGTCGCGCTTGCGCTCGAACCGGCCTTCGTCGCCACGGGAGTCGCCGCGCTTGTCGTCGTAGCGCTTCTCCGGGCGGTCGGAGGAAAGCCTGCGGTCGGGCCGGTCGCCGGAAGGACGGTAGCCGCCGCCGCGGTTGTCACGGTTGTCGCGGTCGCCGTAGGACTTGCGCTCGTAGCCACCGCCGCTGGGACGACGGTCCCCCGAGGAGGGGCGATTGTCGTCACGGCGGTCGCTGTTGTAGCCACCGGAACGTGAACCACCGCGGTCGTCACGGTCGCGGTAGGACGGACGACGGTCGTCGCTGCCACCCCGGTTGTCACGGTCGCCGTACGACTTGCCCTGGGGGCGCCCTTCGTAGCGGTTGCCGGACGGGCGGTCGTCGGAACGGCCGCGGTTGTCCGAGCCGTAGCCGGAACGGGCCGGGCGGCTGTCGGAGCGCTTCTCGTACCGGCCTTCGGAACGGTTGTCCGAACGGCTCTCCGAGCGATTGTCGGAACGGTTGTCGTAGCGACGCTCGGGACGGCTGTCGGAAGAGCGGTAACCGCCGCGGTCGCCACCCCGGCTCTCACTGCTGCGGTTGTCGGACCGAAAACCACCGCGGTCACTGCCACGATTGTCGCCGCGGTTGTCGCCGCCGCGGTAACCCCCACGGTCTCCGCCGCGGTTGTCCCTGCTGTCGCGATTGTCGCGATTGTCGGAACGGTACCCACCGCGGTCACTGCCCCGGTTGTCACCGCCACGGTTGTCCGACCGGTAACCACCGCGATCGCCGCCGCGGTTGTCACTGCGGTTGTCGCCGCCGCGGTAGCCGCCACGACGGTCGTTGTCGCGGCTACCGGACCGGTCGTCACGACGGTCGCCGGCACCAGGGCCGCGACGATCGTCGTTGTTGTAGCGCGGGCGGTTCTCGTCACGCCCCTGGCCCGCGAACCGACTGCCGCCGGAGCGCTGGTCACGGGGACCGTCTCCACTGCGCGCGGGCTTGCCGGGATAGCTGCTCGTACCGCGGGCACCGCGGTCGTCACGGCGCGGGCGGCCCTGGTAGCCGCCATCGCGACCGCCCCGGTCCTGGCTGCCGCCGGCGGAACCACGCCGGTCACCTCGCTGCGCGTCAGACCGGCCTCCGCGGGGACTCTCGTCCCGGCGGCCCGACCGGCCGGACGCGCCATCATCTGAGTCACGTCGACCGAACTCGGACACCTGGCCTCCTGCCACTATTGAAAAAGTTTCGATACCGGCGACACCCTCTGGGCGCGCCAACGGACCACTGTAGTCCGTCCTCGGACATGAAAAGAGACAGGGCCCTGACCGGGGAGAACCTGTCAGAGGTTCTCGACCCTGGTCAGGACCCTGTCCTGAAGTAAGTCCGGCGGTGTCCTACTCTCCCACAACCCTTCGGTTGCAGTACCATCGGCGCTGTCAGGCTTAGCTTCCGGGTTCGGAATGGGACCGGGCGTTTCCCTGACGCTATAACCACCGAAACACTGTGA
>NZ_JADNQO010000020.1:0-97457 GCF_047608665.1 Amycolatopsis sp. cmx-11-51
CGCGCGACGTATGCCACCGCCCGCCTCCAATGCCGAAAACCGGCCACACGTTCGTTCAAGCCGCTTACGAGCCCAGTGCCGTCAGCTGCGCGGTCGTCAGCCGCTCCACCAGCGGAGCCGCTGTCACTGGATCGGCGATAAGCAGCCAGTCTTCCGGCACCGTTCTGGGCCCGTTGCCGAGAACCGGCGAGCGCTCTCCCATGCCGCGCATGGACCCAGTGCCGCCAACCGCACCCCGTCAGCCGCTCCACCAGCGGAGCCGCTGTCACTGGATCGGCGACATGCGCCCCGTGTTCTGAGCCCATTGCCGATAAACGGCGAACCCAGACCACTCACGAGTCCACCCACGGTCTGAGCCGAAAGACCGGACCGTGAGCCGATCCGGGCACGCGCCAGGATCGGCAGGCTCACCGCCATGGAAATCGACTACGTCTTCCCCGGCCGCCCCGTCGCCGCGGTCTCGATGGTCCTCGGCCCGGTCCTGCTGCTCACCGGCACGCTGCTGCGGTCCCGGTTCACCTTCTTCTTCCCCGATCAGCTCAGGGCGATGAGCGACCATCCCGGCCTGATGACGGCCGCCTACACGTGTTTCCTCGCGGGCAACGTCCTGCTGTTCCCCGCGATCATCGCGCTCGCCACGAAGATCGGGCGCACCAAGCCCGCGTTGGCCGCCTGGGGTGGCCTGTTCGTCCTTATTGGACTCTTCGAGCGGACCTTCCACGCCGGGATCGACCAGGCCGCGATGGGTCTCACCATCCGGCGCGGCGCCGGTTTCGCCGAGAGTGTGGTCAGTGAGTCATATCAGGATCTGCATCTGTTCAGTTTCCTGTCGTTCACGATCCTGTTCGGCTGGTTCGTGCTCGCCTTCGCCGCCTATCGCGCCAAAACGCTCAACGCCGTCCAGTCGATCGGGCTGGCGACGATGGGACTACTACCGCTGGGCGTGCTGAAGGGAACCGAAATCGTTTCGATCATCGGCACCACCGGCCTTTGCGTCGCGTTGGTTCCGGCCGGAATCGTCGCATTCCTGGAAAGTCCCAAACCGAGTCGCCGGACGGTGGTGATCGCGGTGATAGTTGTTCCGGTTCTGGGCGCACTCGCTTTCGCGAGCACCTTGGGATAAGGATTTCCCGCGCGGCCCCTCAGGCCAGTCGCGCGGGCGCTTTCCCTGTCTTGTCAACGGATTCGTGATCGTGCCCCGCCGGGAGGCAGCTCATCAGCAGTACGAGACCCACCGCACCGAGAAGCATATGCCCGGCGAGGATGCACAGCCCACAGAATCCGATCCACAATGAGATCTTCATTCTCGGATGGTAGGGCGGTTCTTCGGGGAGGGGTCCGAACTTGGGAAAGACTTAAGGTCTCCTTTGGGCAAAGGGGCCGTTCGGCGTACGCGCGTAATGCGCCACCAGGGACACCGTCGCGGCGAGGAAGACCACCTGCATCAGGCTCCTCGGTACCAGTTCGTCCATCACCGACGTCACCGGCCCGTTCAGCGCCTTGTACACGTTCGCCGGGAACATCCCCAGCAGCAGGACGGTCAGCCCGGCGGCCGCCCACGGCGCCGTGCGCGACCACAGCACTCCCGCGGCGCCCGCCAGTTCGAGGACACCGGTGACGGTGACCAGCAGCGCCGGCGCGGGCAACGCGGGCGGCACCATCGCGATGAGTTCCTCGCGCATGCCGATGAAATGCGCGAGCCCCGTCGTGACGAACAGGGCCGCGACACCGCCGCGCACGGCCACCGGCCAGGGCTTCAGGCGACGGGCACCCACCACCCCCAGCAGGGACGACGTCGCCGTGACGGCGGCCAACATCAGTACGGGTACGAGACCGGGATCCATGACAACACCCTCCGAGCAGCGAAACTTTCCACTGACAAGATGCGTCGTTGCGGGCTATCTTGTCAATGACTAGATTCATCGGCATGAGTCCGTACCACCACGGCGACCTCCGACGGGCCGTGCTCGACGCCGCCGTCGCGGCCATCACCGAACACGGCCCGGCCGGGATCAGCCTCCGCGATCTCGCCCGGCGCGCCGGCGTCTCGCACGCCGGTCCGGTGCACCACTTCGGCGACAAGACCGGAGTGCTCACCGCACTGGCCGCCGAGGGATTCGGACTGCTCGCGGACGCACTCGCCGCCACGGGCGAACGCACGCGGGACTTCGTCGAGGTCGGGGTGGCCTACGTGCGGTTCGCGATCGAGCATCGCGCGCATTTCGAGGTGATGTTCCGCCCTGAACTCCACCGCGAGGACGACACGGCGCTGGTCGCCGCCCGTGACCGCGCGGGCGGCCTGCTGGCGGGCGGGGCGTCCTCGGTCAGCGACGATGAGCTGGCGGGAGTCGCCGCGTGGTCGCTGATGCACGGCTTCGCGAACCTGTGGCTCACCGGCGCGCTGCGCGCCGAACACCTCGAGGATCCGGACACCGCCGCCCGCGCGATC
Source organism: Amycolatopsis sp. cmx-11-51 (assembly GCF_047608665.1). Taxonomy (NCBI): domain Bacteria; kingdom Bacillati; phylum Actinomycetota; class Actinomycetes; order Pseudonocardiales; family Pseudonocardiaceae; genus Amycolatopsis; species Amycolatopsis sp. cmx-11-51. The sequence goes on from NZ_JADNQO010000020.1 coordinate 2,450, forward strand.
GCCCGGATCCTCTTCCCCCGCGACCCGGATCAGACCTGACCGGTGGGCATCACGGTGATCTGCTGGACGTTGACCCGCGCTGGGAGCGACGTCAGGAACGCCACGGTCTCCGCGATGTCACCCGGCTCCAGCCAGGTCAGCGTCTCGCGCACGCCGTCCAGCCACTCGTTCGCACCGGCGTCGGTGACGTGGCCCTGCAGTTCGGTGTCGACCAGACCGGGCTCCACCACCGCGACCCGCACGTCCTTCGGGCCGAGGTCGGCGCGAAGGTTCTTCGACAGGTGGGTGACGTACGCCTTCGAAGCGACGTAGACGGCGAAGGACGGGAAGATGGCCTGCGCGCCGATGGACGACGTGTTCACCAGGTCGGCGACACCCTTCTCCGCCGCCGAAGCGACGAGATGCGGGACGAACGCGCCGATCGAGTTCATCAGGCCGGTCATGTTGACGTCGATCATGCGCTGCCAGTCACCGGTCGCGAGTTCGTCGATCGGCGCGGCCAGCATCACGCCGGCGTTGTTGAACAGCAGGTCCGCCCGGCCGAGTTTCACTTCGACCTCGGCCGCCGCGGCGCGCATCGCTTCGGCGTCGGCGACGTCGGCCGCGATCACCAGTGCCGTTCCGCCGTCCTGTTCGATCTCCTTGGACAGGGTCTCCAGCCGGTCCGCCCGGCGGGCGATGAGCGCGACCGCGGCACCGGAGGCGGCGAGCCGCCGCGCGGTCGCCTCGCCGATCCCGCTGGACGCGCCGGTGACGACGGCGACCCTGTTCGCGTGCCGTGCCGGGGAGTCAGTCATCTTTGTCTCTCCTGAGTGGACTCGTTTTCGTTCTGAGTCCAGGAAACCGGCTCACGCGGAGAGATGGCACGTCCTGGTCAACCTGGGTCCGGCAGTACCAGTCAAGCCGCCAGAGCGGCTGGGACGAGACCGGCGTGCTCGCGCCAGACGTCGTGCTGATGAACACCGCTTGACCTGCGACAACGCTTCTGGGAGAAAAATATCGCCATCGTTGTCGAATCGGCGGGATGTTCTTCGTATAGGAAGTGACAAGCCGCTTCGAACGAGGAGGACGCGATGACCCAGTACCTGATCAGCCTCTACCAGCCCGACGGCCCCATCCCGCCGCCGGAGTTCCTCGAGCCGATCACCCGCGAGCTCCAGGCGCTCAACGGCGAGATGCAGGCCGCGGGCGCCTGGGTGTTCGCCGCCGGGCTGCACCCGCCGACCACGGCGACCGTGCTGCGGGCCAAGGAGAACGGCGACATCGTGATGACGGACGGCCCGTACGCCGAGGGCAAGGAGCACCTGGGCGGGTTCACCATCGTCGAGGCGCCGGATCTGGACGCGGCACTCGAATGGGGCCGCCGGATCGCCGAGATCACCGGCCTGCCGATCGAGGTCCGGCCGTTCCAGGGCGAGGAAGACCCTTCGTGCGTCCCCTGACCACCGAAGACATCGGCCGCGTCTTCACCGAGGAGTACGGCCGCGCGGTGGCCGTCCTGGTCCGCGTCTTCGGCAGCATCGACATCGCCGAAGAAGCGGTCCAGGACGCCTTCGCCGCGGCGGTGGACCGGTGGCCGTCCACCGGTCTGCCGCCGAGCCCGGCGGGCTGGATCATCACGACCGCCCGCAACAAGGGCATCGACCGGTTGCGCCGGGAAGCCGCGCGCGACGACAAACACGCCCAAGCCGTGCTGATCCACGCTGCCGACGAACCAGCGGAGGAGGGACCCGTGCGGGACGACCGCTTGCGCCTGATCTTCACCTGCTGCCATCCCGCGCTGGCCGTCACCGCGCAGGTCGCGCTGACCCTGAAACTGCTGGGCGGGCTGACCACCGGCGAGATCGCGCACGCGTTCTTCGTCCCCGAAACGACGATGGCGCAGCGGCTGGTCCGGGCGAAGGGCAAGATCCGCGACGCGAAGATCCCGTACCGCGTCCCGGACGACGCCGATCTGCCGGACCGGCTGCGTTCGGTGCTCGCCGTGCTCTACCTCGTGTTCAACGAGGGTCACACGGCCAGCTCCGGTGAGCGGCTGGTGCGGGACGACCTGTGCGCCGAGGCGATCCGGCTCGGCAGGCTGCTGGCAGGCCTCATGCCCGACGAACCCGAGGTCACCGGGTTGCTGGCGCTGATGCTGCTCACCGAGTCCCGCCGGCTCGCCCGCACCGGCCCGGACGGCGACGTCGTACTGCTGGCCGATCAGGACCGGTCGCGGTGGAACCGGGAACTGATCGCCGAAGGGCAGACGCTGGTCCGCGCCTGCCTGCGGCGGAACCAGCCCGGTCCGTACCAGATCCAGGCGGCGATCAACGCCGTCCACAGCGACGCCGTCGGCGCGGAAAGCACGGACTGGTCGCAGATCGTCCAGCTGTACGACCTGCTGCTGACGATGAACCCGACGCCGGTCGTCACGCTGAACCGCGCCGTCGCGGTGGCCGAGGTGGACGGTCCCGGTGCGGCACTCGACGCGATCGACGAGCTGAAAATGGAGGACTACCACCTGTACCACGCCATCCGCGCCGATCTGCTGCACCGGCTCGGCCGCAAAGCGGAATCGGCACAGGCCTACGAGGCGGCGATCCGGCGAGCGGAGAACAGCGCCGAACGGCGGCTGCTGGAACGGAAACTGGCCGCGATCAGTCGCTGATCAACCGGGCCGGACCGGGTCCTTCGGCGGCGAGGACGTCACCGGGGTTGACCAGCACGCACTGCTCGAAGGACAGGCAACCGCAGCCGATGCATTCGGTGAACCGGTCGCGCAGGCACTCCAGTTTCTCGATGCGTTTGTCGATCTCGGCGCTCCAGCACCGGGAGGCACGCTGCCAGAACGCCTGGTCCGGCGCGGCGCCCTCCGGCAGGAGGTCGAGCACGCCGCCGATCACCTCCAGCGGGATGCCGAGGTGGTGCGACGCACGGATGAACGCGAGCGCGCGGAGTGTGCCGCGGGGGTACCGGCGCTGGTTTCCGCTGGTCCGCCTGCTGCTGATGAGGCCTTGGCGTTCGTAGAACCGCAGGGCGGAGGTGGCGACACCGCTGCGCTGGGCCAGCTCGCCGATGGTCAGCTCGGACGGCGGTTCGGACATGTCCACGATCCTAGCTTGACTTGAACCCTTGTTTAAGTTTCATGCTGGAGGCATGACGGAACAGGGGATCGCGAAAACGACCATCCATACAGGACATTGGCCGACACCGGCGGAGGAACTGGTGGCGGTGGCGCGGGAGTGGCCGAGCGCCGAGGCCGCGCGAGAGGCGTTCGAGAGGCGCGGGGGCGAAGGACTCGTCTCCTTCATTGCGTACGAGGGAATCGACCACGACGGCGCCTTCACCTACGCGCAGTGGACCAGCGAAGACGCCATCGAGAACCTGGACGGCGCGCCCGTCTACCGCCTCTACCGCGGGAACCGGAGCGAGGGGATCCCCGGCGCGCTCGTGGTCGTCTCGGTCGAATTCGAGGGGCCCGACGAACAGCGGCAGCGGGACTGGATCGACCTCGTCTTCACCGCGCTGGACTCGGAACCCGCGCGACCGGAAGGCGGGATCTCGGGGTACTTCCATGTGAGCACTGACGGGACACGCGTGCTGAACTACGCCGAATGGACCAGCGCCGAAGCACACCTCGCCGCGCTCGCCGCCCCCGGAGCGAACGGCATCGGCACGACGGACGTCTGGAAGAAGGTGCAGACCTACCCCGGTATGACCGAGGGCGGGTCGGTCAAGCGGTACCGCCCGGTCGTCTCGGCGGTGGCGGCATGAAGCCGATCCTGGTCGCCGGAGCCACGGGCAACGTCGGCGCGCAAGTAGCCACCCAGTTGCGAGCGCGGAACGTACCGGTCCGGGCGCTGAGCCGGAATCCGCCGCCGGACGGTGTCCGCGGTGACCTGGCGAAACCCGGGACGATCGCGCCGGCGCTCGACGGCGTCGACACGGTGTTCCTGATGCTCGCCGGATCCGCCGAGGCGCTCCTGCCCACGGTGTCGCTGCTGGGCGAACGAGTGAAGCGAGTGGTGTTCCTGTCTTCGGGTGCCGTCGACGATTCCTTGGCGGAGCAGGACAACCTCATCGGCGCCTGGCACCGGACCGTCGAGGAGGCGATCGAGGCGGCGGGTATCGACTGGACTTTCCTGCGGCCGCACGGATTCGCGACGAACACCCTCGGTTGGGCGCCGTCGATCCGCGCGGACGGCGTCGTCCGAGGGGCTTACGGCGAGGCGTCGATGCCGCTGATCCACGAGAAGGACCTAGCCGCGGTGGCCGTCGAGGCGCTGACCGGCGGCGGGCACGAGGGGGCGAAGTACGTCCTCACCGGCACGCGGCCGATCACCCAGGCCGACCAGGTCCGGATCATCGGCGAGGCCGCCGGCCGTCCGGCGCGCTGGGAGGAGATCCCGCTGGCGGCGGCACGCGAGGCGATGCTCGCGAGGATGCCGGACTTCATCGTCGACACGATGCTGACCGGCTTCCGCGGACTGGTGGCGAAACCGGGCGAGGTCACCTCGACCGTCCAAGACGTCACCGGCAGGCCCGGACAGGACTTCGAGGCCTGGGCGGCCGACCACGCGGCCGATTTCCAGTAGCATCGGATTCGTGTCGACACCGGTCCATGCCGCGGCGGTCCACTAGCCGCCGTTCCTGATCTTGTCCCCCGACGAGCACCGCCCGTGGGGTCTCTTCGCCATGGGCGAATCCAGGAACGGAAACCATGAACCCCCTGTCCATAAAGGACGATGGTCGGCGCTGGCTGACCACCGTCGCCGCGATACCGCCTCGAACCGTCGTCACCGTCGACGATCGGGTCACCGCCGACGAGGCGTATCGACTCGCCGTGTCAGGCACCGGACTCGCCTGGCACGGCGACTTCCCGAACGCGCGGAACCTCCTCGCCGCGATGTCGCGCCGATGCGGTTCGGCGGCCGGAAAACCCTTTCGAGACCACCGAATCCATCAAGCGCGCCGGGCGAGGATCCTCGGCAGGCTGCTGGTCCCGCTGGATCCGGGACACGTCTTGCCGCTGCGCCGCGGCCCGGATGTCCGGGCGGCCTGCACCGAGGTCTACGGCCCTTCGGAAACCGCGTCGCTGGTGTCGCTACGAGAACTGCTCGGCGTCGTCGGCGCGCACGAATGGCGGGTCAACGGCGTCGAAATCCCGGCACTCGGCGCGAAGATCCATCCGCACCACGGGGTCTTCTCCCCGGTCCGCGGCGAATACGTCGACCTGGTCGCGCGAACTCCGTTGCCCTCGAAGGAACTGGCGTTCGACATCGGCACCGGGACCGGTGTGCTCGCCGCGGTCCTCGCTCGTCGGGGCGTCGAACGGGTGGTGGCGACCGACACCGAGCCCCGCGCACTCGCTTGCGCGCGGGAGAACTTCGAGCGCCTCGGCTTCCCGCACGTCGAAACCCTCGAGACGGACGTGTTCCCGCCGGGGCGCGCGGCACTGATCGTCTGCAATCCGCCCTGGCTGCCCGCCCGCGCGCACACCCCGCTCGAACGAGCCGTCTACGACCCGGGAAGCCGGATGCTCAATGCCTTCCTCGACCGGCTGCCATGGCATCTCGAACCTGGCGGCGAGGCTTGGCTGATCCTGTCCGACCTCGCCGAACTGCTGGGCTTGCGCACCCGCGCCCAGCTCCTCAGGACATTCGAGCGCTCCGGACTCGAGGTCCGAGGCCGGGAGGACACCCGGCCGAGGCATCGCCGGGCCACCGATCCACGCGATCCACTGCACGTGTTTCGCGCGCGGGAGGTCACCTCGTTGTGGCGGCTCACAAACCGAGCAGCGCCCGTGCCTGACTGATGAACACGCGGGCGGCGGGGCTGACCGGCCCCTCCGTCCGCCAGGCCAGCGCCAGTTTCGCGCGCAACCCCGCCGGTCGTGTGATCTCCATGGCGTGCAGTTCCGTGTAGTGCGTCGCCAGCGACATCGGCACCACCGCGACGCCGAGGCCGCGCCCGACCAGTTCGGCGACGACGTTCGGGTCGCCCGCCTCCAGCGTCACCCGCGGCTGCGCGCTGTCGGCGAGGAAGGCCGCGTCGACGATCGCGCGCATGCCGGTGCCCTTCGGCAGGCTCACCAGCGAGCGGCTTTCCAGCTCCGACAGCGTGATCGTGGCCTGCCCGGTGAGCGGATCGTCCGGCCCGGAGATGGCGACGAGCGGCTCGTCGAGGACGACCTCGAAGCCGATCCCCGGCGGCGGTTCGCCGGAGAGCCCGATCAGCGCGATGTCGAACCGGCCGTCGGCGACACCCGCGAGCAGGACGTCGGAGGTCGCCTCGGCGAGCGTGATGTCCACCGCGGGATGGTGTTCGTGGAACCGCGCCAGCAGATCCGGCAGGTTGACCGGACCACGCGAGGACACCATGCCCATCGCGACCTGGCCGCGGACCAGCTCGGTGAGCTCCTCGACCGCCTGCCGCACCCCGGCGACGGCGGCGAGCGCGGCCCGCGCGTGCGGCAGCGCGGCGGCGCCGACTTCGGTGAGCCGCACCGCCCGGGCCGACCTGTCCAGCAGCGGCTGTCCGAGTTCGCGTTCGAGACGGCGAATCTGGGCGCTGACGCCGGGCTGCGCGACGTGCAGCCGCTCCGCGGCCCGGGTGAAGTTCGCCTCCTCGGCCACCGCGACGAAGTATTCGAGCTGACGCAGTTCCATAACGGATGATTCTAGTTCCCAGACAAACCAGATCTTGGACTTCTGGCCGGATCGAGATCAGGCTGGAGGCATGACCACGATGCTCCGCCCCGGCGATTCCGGTTACGACAATGAACTCGCCGGCTTTCAGACCGCCGTCCCCCGACGTCCCGCCGTGATCGTGCCCGCGGCCTCGGCCGCCGACGTCGTCGAGGCGGTCCGGTACGCCGGCGAACACGACCTCCCGATCGCGGTCCACTCGACCGGGCACGGCGTGGGCGTCCCCTTCGAGGGCGGCGTCCTCGTCACCACCCAGCGCATGACCGGGATCCGGATCGACGGCGACATCGCCCGCGTCGACGCGGGTGTGCGCTGGGGTGCGGTCATCGAGGCGGCCGCCGAGCACGGGCTGGCACCGCTGAGCGGTTCGTTCCCCGGTGTCGGCGTCGTCGGCTACACCCTCGGCGGCGGGTTCAGCCTGCTCGGCCGCGAGTACGGCCTCGCCGCCGACCGCGTGACCGCCATCGAGGTCGTGACCGCCGACGGCGAACTCCGGCGCGCCACCCCGGACACCGAACAGGACCTGTTCTGGGCACTGCGCGGTGGCCGCGACAACTTCGGGATCGTCACCGCGCTCGAGTTCCGGCTCGTTCCGGTCACCCGGTTGTACGGCGGGAGCCTGCAGTTCGGCACCGAATCGCTGGCCGCGGTACTCCACACCTGGCGTGACTGGGCGGCGGAGATGCCGCGCGAGATGACGTCGTCGCTGGGCATGGTCCCGATGCCGGACCTGCCGATGGTGCCCGAGCCGCTGCGCGGGCAGCACGTCGCGCAGATCCGGATCGCGTACCTCGGTGACACCGCCGAGGGCGAACGCCTGGTCGCCCCGCTGCGCGCCGCCGCCAAGGTGCTCGGCGACACGCTCGCCGAGATCCCGTTCACCGAATCGGGCAAGATCGCGAACGAGCCGCCGTTCCCGCACGGCTACCGCGCCGACAACGCCACCGTGTCCGAACTCAACGACACGATGCTCGACGCGATCCTCGAACACGCCGGCCCGGACGCGCCGGTGCCGACCGTCGTCCTGCTGGACCTGCTCGGCGGCGCGCTGTCCGACGTGCCCGAGCACCCTGGCGTCGGCTGGGACCGCGAGGCCCGCTTCACCGTCCGGGCACTGTCCGTAGTGGACGACTCTTCGATCCCGGAGATCCGGAGCGCGCACGGAAAGCTGTTCGAAGCGCTGAAGCCTTGGTCGACCGGCAAACTCCTGACCTTCGTCTACGGCGAGAGCGACCCGGCCGAGGAAGCGTCCAAGGTGTACTCGGCCGCTGACCTGCGACGCCTCGCGAAGATCAAGAAGGCCGTCGACCCGGCGAACCGGTTCCGGCTCACGCACAACGTCGAACCGGCGCGTGACGCTGGGTGATGTCCAGAATCCGCAGGCAGAAGGCCCCGATCCGGGCGGAAGGCGCACAGGCCGGCACCCGTATACTTCCGGGCCGATACCGCCATTAGGGGGCACTGTGCGCACTTTGGGCCATGACGAGTTCCTCGCCATGCGTCGGTTCCCCGCGCTCGACGGGCTGCGCGCGATCGCGGCCACCATCGTGATCCTCTTCCACTTCGCTGGTCCGAAGTGGAGCTGGCTGTCGGGCTGGGTCGGTGTCTACATCTTCTTCGTGCTGTCCGGTTTCCTGATCACGACGCTGCTGCTGCGTGAGCAGGACCGGACCGGCCGGATCTCGCTTTGGGCCTTCTACCTGCGCCGGGTGTTCCGGATCCTGCCCCCGTACCTGGTAATCCTCGGCGGGATCGTCGTGTTCGTATGGCTGCGCGGCGAGTTCTTCACCCGCGAGTTCCCGCACGCGCTGAAGTACTACCTGACGTTCTTCAACGAGTTCCTGCCCGGCAGCAAACCGAACGGCGCGGACAATTTCTTCAGCGGCTCGTGGACGCTGGGCATCGAGGAGAAGTTCTACCTGGTCTGGCCGTTCCTGCTGGTGGTCGCGGGCGCCGTCGGGCTGGCCGCGGCCTGGCGGAAACTCGCGCTGGCGTTCGCCGCGTTCGCGCTGATGGCCGGGCTGGTCGGGGTCACCAGCGGCTGGGTGCTCAACGGGCCGCAGGTGCCGATCTACCGGTCGACGGTGCACTACGCGATCCTGCTGATCGGCTGCGTGCTGGCGATCGCGATGCACTACCGCCGGTCCTACGCGGTGATCAAACCGCTGACCCATCCGCTCGCCGCGATCCCGGTGTTCGGCGCGTTCGCCGTGCTGCACGTCAACATGGAAAGCCTGTGGTGGGAGACCGGCAGCAACCTTGGCCTGCTGATCGCCTACGGCCTGCTCTCGGCGATGTTGCTGGTCGTGCTGGTCTCGCCGGGACCGCTGCGCTGGCTGCTGGGGACGAAGGTGATGCGCTTCGTCGGTGAGCGCTCGTACTCGCTCTACTTGCTGCAGGGCCCGGTGCACTTCGTCGTGGTCGCGGCGATCCCACCGCTGGGCGAGCACCGGATGATCAGCGCGCTGACCGTGTTCGCGGTCGGGCTGGGCATCGCGGACCTGATCCACCGCTGGGTGGAGCAGCCGATGATCGTCACCGGCAAGAAGCTGATCGCGCGCCGCCAGGAGCGCAAGGCCCTGCGTGCCGCCGAAGTCGAACTCACGAGGGAGCCTCGCGCGGTCGAGGCCCCCAGCGCCGCACACTGACCACCCCGCTGACCACCCCCGCGTTTAGTCCTCTAGTTGCGGTAGTTGCACGCGCAAGGACCGCAACTAGAGGACTAATTGCGAAGTCAGCGGGAGAGCGTGACGATCGGGATCACCCGATCGGTCTTCTTCTCGTAGTCCCCGAAGCCCGGCATGAGGCTGACCATCTTCGCGTAGAGACGGTCCCGCTCGGCACGGTCTTCGAGGACGACGGTCGCGGTCGCGTCGAACTTCTCCGTGCCGACCTCGACGGTGACCTTCGGGTTCGCCACGATGTTGTGGTACCAGGCGGGGTTCTTGTCGGCACCGGCGTACGACGCGGCGATGACGTACTTGCCGTCCTCCTCCGCGTAGGCGAGCGGCGAGGTCCGCGGCTCACCGCTCTTCGCTCCGGTGGTCGTGAGAAGCAGCAGGGAGCCACCCTCGAACGGCCCGCCCACCTTCCCCTCGTTCTCACGGAATTCCTTGATGATGTTCCGGTTCCAGTCCAGCGGGTCGGTCATTCGTCCTCCAGCGTCGATCTTTCTCCCGCCGAGGCTACTCAGTCTTCGCGTGCCTTGCGGCGCTGCGCTTCGGCGCGCTCACGGCACTTCCGCAGGAACTCTTCGTCGCCCTCGGCGCTCGTCGCGGCGAACCGGCCCGGCCGGTCGTACTCCGGGAACGCCGGGCTTTCGCGTTCGCAGCGGCCGCGTGGGGCGCGGGCGGCGTGCTGCGGACGGCCGGCGACCAGCCAGACGATCGAGCCGATCAACGGGACGATCAGCACCAGCAGCAGCCACATCCCCTTGGGCATGTTGCGGCATGACCCCTCGTCCGTGGTGATCACGTCGACGACGCAGAAGATCCACAGACCGAGTGTGAGAACGCCGAAGAAACCATTGAAATACAGCATGCGAAAACTCCCCAGTTCCAGATGACCGGGGTAAGTATTAGCACAAGAGGACTTCGAGAATTCCCGCGGCCACTTCGAGTGCGTGTGCCTGGCCCGGGCACTGTCTGGGCCCTGCTCCGAACGGACGTTCCGTCAGGTCCACCTCGACGACCTCGCCACCGACCCACCGCCGGGTGATCCGGACCGGCGGATCCTCGCGCAGGACACGGTCGAGCAGGCTCGTGGCGTCCTCGCCGGGCCGGTGAGCGGCCAGGGCCTTGCCGAGCAGCTTGGCCGTCGCGTCACAGGCCTGCACCAGGAGCCCGATCCGCGCGGCCGTCCGCTCGTCGACATCGCCGCCACAGTCCTCGATCAGCCGCCGCATGGCCTCTTCGGCGTCAGGACCGGTTTCGGTGTGCGGGTGGTAAGCGGCGGAAACCGTCGCGATGTCGCGGGAAACGTCCGGAAGGCCGAGTTCGGCAGCCAGGACGGCGACCGGGACCGTCCACACGATCCGGTCCACCGGCTCGCCTTGTAGCTCCCGGGTGAACGCGGAGGCCTTGTCCCGCAACGAAGCCATCGGCGCGAGTTCGGCGAGCACGAGCGAGCGGCGCCGCGCGTGGTCCTCGGCGGGGCTGAACCGGGCGACGTTCGCGCGCAGCCACCGGACACCACCCGGCTCGACGTCCTGGGGCACCGGCGGGACGGGGGCTTCGATCAGCAAATTCTCCATACCGCGACGCTAAGTGCGGAACGCTTCGGTCACGGCCGAAATGTGCGGGCGCCGGGAGCGGGGGCTCATTGTTATGGTGACCGGGTGACGGCCGTGTCGGAGGCAACCGAAGTCGACGGCGCGGGGCGGACGGCGCAACCGCGCCAGCTCATCGTGACCGTGTACGGCCTCTACTCACGCGGCGAAGGCGGCTGGCTTTCGGTCCGTTCCCTGATCGACCTGCTGGCCGGGGTGGACGTCGAGGAACCCGCCGTCCGATCGTCGATCTCCCGGCTGAAGCGGCGCGGGATCCTTTCCGCGGTGCGCCGGAACGGCGCGGCCGGTTACGAACTTTCCGAGACCGCGCTGGCGATCCTGCGCGAAGGGGACGAGCGGATCTTCCGCCGCGCCCGCGCCACCCCCGGCGACGGCTGGCTGCTCGCGGTGTTCTCCGTCCCGGAAGCCGAACGGCACAAAAGGCATGTTCTTCGCACCCAGCTCGCCAGGCTCGGCTTCGGGACGGCGTCGTCCGGTGTCTGGATCGCGCCCGCGCATCTGCGCGACGCGACGTCGGACATGCTGCGACGGCTCGAACTGGAGAGTTACGCCGATCTTTTCCACGCCGAGCACCTCGCGTTCGGCGACGTGCGGGAGAAGATCCGCGAGTGGTGGGACCTCAACCAGCTCGAAACGCTCTATGCGGCTTTCCTCGACGAGCACACGCCCGCGCTCCGGCGCTGGCAACGGCGCAAGACCACGGACGAGGCCGAGGCGTTCGCCGACTACGTCCGGGTGCTGACCCACTGGCGGCGCCTGCCCTACCTCGACCCCGGGCTGCCCGCCGAACTGCTGCCGCCCGCGTGGGCCGGGATCCGGGCCGGGTACCTGTTCTTCACGCTGCACTCGCGACTGGGCGAGGCCGCGGCCGCGCACGTCTCGCGGACGCTGCTTAGCTAGCCCGGCACCGCATCCGCCCCTCACGCGTGTCGTCCAGCTGATCACGCGTGTCGTCCGCCTGATCACCAGCGTCGTGATCAGACGGACGACACGGCGGCGGCATCCAGTACTAGACGACGGCGAAGCCCTGCACCTCGACCAGCGCCTCGACGTCCCAAAGCCGGCTGACGCCGATCCCCGCCATCGCCGGGTACCCGCTCCCGGCCAGCCGCTTCCACACCGCGCCGATCTCGCGCGCGTGGGCGCGGTAGTCGTCCATGTCGACGATGTAGATGGTCACGCTGCACAGGTCCGACGGCTCCCCGCCCGCCGCGCGCAACGCGGTGAGCAAGTTGGTCAGCGCACGTTCGAACTGCTCGACCACGCCGTCGCCGACGATGCGGTTCTCCTCGTCCAAAGCCGTCTGACCGGCGAGGAAGACGAACCGTCCGCTCGCCGCGACAGCGTGCGAGAAGCCGGAAGGGCGGCCGAGCCCTGGCGGATTGATACGCTCCATGCTGGTCAGCATATCCCGCATCGTTGACGGTCGTACATACCGCGACATACCCTGAGCGACGTGCGTATCGCGGTGTTAGGCGGCGGCCCGGCGGGGCTCTACTTCGCCACGCTGGCGAAACAGCTCCATCCCGATCACGAGATCACCGTCTGGGAGCGCAACGCGCCCGACGACACCTTCGGGTTCGGGGTGGTGTTCTCCGACGAGACCCTCGGCGGCATCGAGCACGCCGATCCGGTGATCCACGCCGCCATGCGGCGCGAGTTCGCGCGCTGGGACGACATCGACGTGCATTTCCGCGACACGGTGCGCACCTCCGGCGGGCACGGGTTCGCCGCGATGAGCCGCGAACGACTGCTCGGCATCCTCCAGGCACGCTGTGCGGAACTCGGCGTGGCCGTGCGTTTCCGCACCGAGGCGCCGAGCGCGGCCGAGGCGAGCGCGGAGTACGACCTCGTCGTCGCGGCCGACGGCGTCAACTCGCCGACCCGCGCCGCGCTGGCCGGAAGCTTCCGGCCGGACATCCGGACCCGGCGCTGCAAATACATCTGGCTCGGCACCGATCTGGTCTTCGACGCCTTCAAGTTCCACGTCCTCGAAACCCCGCACGGGATCATGCAGATCCACGGCTACCCGTACAGCGACACCGCGAGCACCTTCATCCTCGAACTCCACGAGGACGTCTGGCAGCGCGCGTTCGGCGAGATCGCCACGACGGCACTCGCGCCGGGCGAGAGCGACGAGAAGTCGATCGAGGTCATCCGCGAACTGTGCGCGGACGTCCTCGGCGGCCACCAGGTGTTCGCCAACAACTCGAAGTGGACCGCGTTCGCCACCGTGCGCTGCGCGAGCTGGCGGCACGAGAACGTCGTCCTGCTCGGCGACGCCGCCCACACCGCGCACTTCTCCATCGGCTCCGGCACGAAACTCGCCATGGAGGACGCGCTCGCACTCGCCGCCTGCCTGCACGAACAGTCCGATATGGACACTGGTTTGAAGGCCTACGAGGCCGAGCGTCGTCCCGTCGTCACCTCGACCCAGCGCGCCGCGCAGGCGAGCCTGGAGTGGTTCGAAAACCTGGGCCAGTACACGCATCAGGATCCGCCGCAGTTCGCGTTCAACATCCTCACCCGCAGCCGCCGTGTCACCTACGACAACCTCCGGCTGCGCGACCCCGAGTTCGCCGCCGAACTGGACACCTGGTTCGCGTCCACCGTGGACACCGAGGTCCGGCCGCCGATGTTCCAGCCATTCCGGGTCGGGAACCTGGACCTGCCGAACCGCGTCGTCGTCTCCCCGATGGACATGTACTCCTCGGACGACGGTGTCCCGAACGATTTCCACCTGGTGCATCTGGGCAGCAAGGCGCTCGGCGGCGCCGGGCTGGTGATGACCGAGATGGTCTGCGTCTCCGAGACCGGCCGCATCACCCCGGGCTGCGGAGGGCTCTACACCGGGGAACAAGAGCGCGCCTGGGCCAGGGTCACCGACTTCGTCCACGGCAACACTCCCGCGCGGATCGGTGTCCAGCTTGGCCATTCCGGCCGCAAGGGTTCCACGAAACTCATGTGGGACGGGATCGACCAGCCGCTGCCGGAGGGCAACTGGGAGATCTGCGGCCCGTCCGCGATCCCGTACAGCGACGCGAACCAGGCGCCGCGCGAACTCACCGCCCCCGAGTTACACGAGATCCGCGACCAGTTCGCCGAATCCGCCCGTGCCGCCGGCCGCGCCGGATTCGACCTCCTCGAACTCCACTGCGCGCACGGCTACCTCCTGTCATCCTTCCTGTCCCCGCTGACCAACCGGCGTACCGACGACTACGGCGGCTCGCTGGAGAACCGGCTGCGCTTCCCGCTCGAGGTCTTCGACGCGGTCCGCGCGGCGTGGCCGGTCGAGCGGCCGATGACGGTCCGTATCTCCGCGACCGACTGGTACGACGGCGGGATCGACGTCGACGAAGCCGTCGAGATCGCGCGCGCGTTCGCCGAGCACGGGGCGGACGGCATCGACGTCTCGACCGGGCAGGTCGTCAGCGAGGAGAAACCCGAGTACGGCCGCAGCTACCAGACGCCGTACGCCGACCGCATCCGCAACGAGATCGGGCGTGAGTACGGGATCGCGGTGATCGCCGTAGGCGCGATCTCCTCCTACGACGACGTCAACTCGCTCATCCTGGCGGGCCGCGCGGATCTGTGCGCCCTCGGCCGGACCCACCTTTACGATCCACAGTGGACACTGCACGCCGCCGCCGAACAGGACTACCCGATACCGTGGCCGAAGCAGTACGCGGCGGGCAGGCGGAAACCGCAGGGCGGCCGCACCGACGGGCCGAAGCCACGGCTGGAACTGTTGCGCTCGGGGGAACCCGGCACCGCACATGCCCGCTGGCGACCTGGGAGCGATCGATGACCGCCTTCGCGTTGAACCCGGAACAACGCGCCTTCGCCGACGAAGTCCGACGGCTGGGCGCCGAAAGACTCCGCCCACTGGCCGAATCCGGCATCGAAGGCGCGGTCAACCGGCCACTGCTCAAGGAAATGGGCACGCTCGGCCTGCTGTCCCGGTTGTTCCCCGGTGCCGACGGCGGCAGCCCGAGCCGCGAGGCCGCCGCGACGGATCTCTGCATCCTACGGGAATCCCTCGCGAGTCAGAGCACCGAAGCCGAGACAGCGTTGGCACTGCAGGGTTTGGGCACTTATCCGGTACTGCAGTCCGGACAGGACGCACAGGTCTCGAAGTGGGTTCCCGCCGTGGCCGCTGGTGACGCCGTCGCCGCTTTCGCGCTCACCGAACCGAACGCGGGCTCGGACGCGGCGGCACTCGAACTCGCCGCCGAGCCCGACGGCGACGACTGGCGCCTCACCGGTGAGAAAATGTGGATCTCCAACGCCCCCGAGGCCGACTTCTACAGCGTTTTCGCCCGCACCACACCGGAAGCGGGTTCACGCGGCGTCTCCGCGTTCGTCGTCCCGGCCGATCGCGCCGGACTTTCCGGCGAGCACCTCGACCTCGTCAGCCCGCATCCCATCGGCACTCTCGTGTTCGACGGGGTCCGGGTCGAGCGGGGCGAACTGCTGGGCGAACAGGACCGCGGTTTCGGTGTCGCCATGCGGACACTGGATCTGTTCCGGCCGAGCGTCGGCGCGTTCGCCGTCGGGATGGCACAGGCCGCGCTCGACGCCGCCGTCACCCACGCCGAGACCCGGGTCGCGTTCGGCGGGCCGTTGCTGAAGCAGCAGACCGTGGCCCACACCCTTGCCGAGATGGCGACCCGCACCGAGGCGTCACGTCTGCTCGTGTACGCCGCGGCCGCCGCCTATGACGCGGGCGAGCGGAACCTCGCCGGCCGGGCCGCGATGGCGAAGCTGTTCGCCACCGAGACCGCCCAGTACGTCGTCGACTCGGCCGTGCAGATCCACGGCGCGCGGGCACTGCGGCGCGGGCATCTGCTCGAACACCTCTACCGCGAGGTCCGGGCGCCGCGAATCTACGAAGGCGCGTCCGAGGTCCAGCGGACGATCATCGCGCGATCCCTGACTTCTTCCTGACCGGACGGCGGTGGGTCTGGGTGCTCCAGTCTGACGGTCATCGTCTCTCCCCTTGTTCCCGATGCCGACGTTAGGACGGTGACGGGAGTGAACCGCCGGATCCACGGTGGGGCAAGTCCTACCGCTGTCCGGCGCGCACCCGTTCGACGATGTCGCGGTAGGCCAGCCCGCTCTGTTTGATCGTCCGCGCCTGGGAATCCCGTTCGACCCGAACCAGGCCGAGTCGTTTGGCGTAGCCGTATGCCCATTCGAAGCTGTCCAAAAAGGACCAGGCGAAGTAGCCGCGGACGTCCGCGCCCGCCTGTCGCGCGGCGGCCGTGGCAGCGATGTGCGCGGACAGGTACGCGGCGCGGTCGTCGTCGCGGACGAAGCCGGTCTCGTCGGGGACATCGGCGAACGCGGCGCCGTTTTCGGTGACGTAAAGCGGCAAACCGGGATAGTCCCGGCTGACGCGGACGAGCAGTTCGGTGAGCTTGTCCGGCAGGATCTCCCACCCCAGCGCCGTCGACGGGGCCCCGAACGGGACCTTGCGGAACGACGGCATCCCGAAATGCTCGACGGCGTCCCCGTTCTCCTCCACCCCGGAATACCGCGTGCCGAAGTAGTAGTCGACGCCGAGGAAGTCGAGCGGTGCCGCGATGATCGACGGGTCCCACGGCTCGGACGGCAGGCGGATGCCCTGCCGCGCGAGGTCTTCGAGGACGTCTTCCGGGTACCGGCCGTGCACGAGCGCGTCGAGGTAGAACCTCGTCCCGAGCCCGTCTTCGAACCGGGCGGCCTCGCGGTCGGCCTCGCTGGGGGTGGCCGGGTCGGCGGTACTCAGGTTGAGCGTGATGCCGAACTTCGTGCCGGGCGGCGCGAGTTCCCGCATCCGCCGCACGGCGAGACCGTGGCCGAGCAGCAGGTGATGGGCCGCCGCCATCCCCGCCTTCGCGTCCCGGCGGCCGGGCGCCATCACCCCGTGGACGTAACCGTGCATGGCCGTGCACCACGGCTCGCTCAGCGTGGTCCAGTGTCGGACGCGGTCGCTCAGCCGCTCGAACACGAGCATCGCGTAGTCGGCGAACCGGACAGCGGTGTCGCGTGACGGCCAGCCGCCCGCGTCTTCGAGGTGCTGTGGCAGGTCCCAGTGGTAGAGCGTCAGCCACGGATCGATGCCGTTGTTGAGCAGTTCGTCGACCAGCCGGTCGTAGAAGCCGATCCCGGCGGGGTTGACGCCGCCGCGCCCGCGCGGCTGCACCCTCGGCCAGGAAACGGAGAACCGGTAGGTGTCGACGCCGAGTTTCTTCACCAGCGCGATATCGGCGGGCATCCGGTGGTAGTGGTCGCAGGCGACCTCGCCGGTGTCGCCGTTGTCGATGGTCCAGGGCGACTGGCCATAGGTGTCCCAAATGGACGGTGTTCGTCCGTCTTCGGCGACCGCGCCCTCGATCTGGTAGGCCGAGCTGCCGACCCCCCACCGGAAATCGGACGGCAGGGTGCCGATGAGCTCGTCTTCTCCCGTCATGGCACCTCCTTCCGGCCTGGTCCCGCCTTATTTCACCAGTTAATACATGGCGGAGGCTAAGGTCGTGGGGCATCCTCGAAAGGTCCGCCGCCACAAGATGGGTATCCGCATGCCTGCCAAGCGCACCACCGTCCGTGACCTGCGGCGGCACAACCGTTCCCTCCTGCTGTCGAAACTCTACTTCGACGGCCCGCTCAGCCGCCACGAATTGAGCGGTCTGACCGGGTTGAGCGCCGCGACCGTCAGCAACGTGACCGCCGAACTCGGCGAAGAACGCCTCATCACCGAAGCCGGGCTGGTCGAGTCCGACGGCGGCAGGCCACGCGTCCTGCTCCGCGTCGACCCGGCATACGGCCATGTCGCCGGCGTCGACATCGGCGAGACCGGGGTCAAGGTCGAACTGTTCGACCTCACCATGAACCGGCTCGCCACCGTCGAACACCCCCTCGCCTCCCCGCGACCCGACGCGGCCGCGGCCGTCACCCAGGTGGCGTCCGGAATCCGGGAAGTGATCAACGAAGCGGGGATCGACGAAGCGACCGTGCTCGGTGTCGGCGTCGGCGTTCCCGGCACCGTCGAACAGGGCGCGGCGCTCCGCGTGCACGCGCCCACCATCGGCTGGAAGGAAGTCCCGCTGACCGATCTTCTGCGCGCGGAGGGCGTCGAGCTGCCGTTGTTCGTCGACAACGGCGCGAAAACCCAAGGCCAGGGGGAAATGTGGTTCGGCGCCGGTCGCGGTGCCCGGCACGCGGTGATCGTGCTGATCGGGTCCGGGGTCGGCGCGGCCGTGGTCACCGACGGCACCACCTACCGGGGCTCCACCAGCAGCGCGGGCGAATGGGGTCATACGACGATCGTCTACGGCGGACAGGAATGCCGCTGCGGATCGCGTGGCTGCCTGGAGTCCTACGTCGGCGCGGAGGGTGTCCTCGCGCGCTATCGCAAGGCGCGCGGCGGGAAACCCACCACGGGTGAAGACGAGCAGACGCAGTTCGCCGTCCTGCTGGAGTCGGCGGGCAAGTCCAAGGCGGCGGCCAAAGTACTGGAAGAGACCGCGGGCTACCTCGGCGCCGGGATCGGCAACCTGATCAACCTGTTCAACCCGGAGCGGATCGTGCTGGGCGGCTGGGCCGGGCTCGCGCTCGGCGAGGAGTACCTGCCCGAGATCCGGCGCGTGGCTGGTGAGCACGCGCTCGCGCACGTGTTCGACCAGACCGAGATCGACCTCGGGCGGCTCGGGCCGGACGCGGTCGCCATAGGAGCCGCCACTCTCCCCGTCGCTGCCCTGCTGGACCAGGGCGCGGACCTACGGACTGCCGGATCGAAGCGGGGCACGGCCGCTTGACCCTAAATTCGAGGTCGAAAAATACGTGCCTGAACATCTTGTCGCAGTGGTAAGACCATGCGTATTTTGTTGCCAGCGCAACAAAATAGTTCCGACGTGCGCCTTCTCCTCGCCCGCGTCCCCAACGGTCAGAGAGGCGACAACGATGTCCATCTCCTCCCGGTTCCGCCGGGCTGCGGCGCTCGACGGCCAGGGCAATCTGGTCATCACCGCGAAGAAGGAGAACCCCGGCAACTACAACCGCTGGTACGGGCGCTGCGAGTACACCTCGGCCCGACTGCCCACTCAAGGTCAGTTCACCCAGACCTACGCGTTTAGTCCTCTAGTTGCGGTAGTTCGTACTCAGAACTACCGCAACTAGAGGACTAAACGCGTCAGGGGGTGCGTTCGGCGTAGGCCTCGACGAGCTGGTTTTCGGCGTCGGTGAGGTACTGCGCGAGGAGCGCTTCGGCGCCGAGGCCGTCGCCGGCCTCGATGCGCTCGAGGATCTCCGCGTTGCGCTTGAGGTACGGCTCGTGGAAGCGCCGCGGGTCGGCCATCATGTGGAACACCAGCCGGAGTTCGGCGAAGATGCCGCGCATCAGCTCGTCGATCCGTTCGCTGCCACCGAGTTCCGCGATCGCCGAGTGGAACCGGATGTTCGCGGTGCCGAGGTCCTGCCAGCGCTCACCCCGCTCGGCGAGCTTGCCGTCCTCGACCATGCGCGCGAGCTTCTCGAACGTCGATGGCTTTTCCGTCACCGCCCGCACCGCCGAGCATTCGACGACTTTGCGCACCTTGTAGAGGTCGACGACGTCCTCGACGGACAGCACCCGCACGAAGACGCCGCGGTTGAGTTCGTGGGTCAGCAACCGTTCGTGCGTGAGCAGCCGGAAGGCCTCACGCAGCGTGTTACGGGAGACGCCGAGCGCCGAGCCGATGTCGTGTTCCGACAGCCGGACGCCGGGCAGGAAGAAGCCTTCGGCGATCCGCGTGCGCAAGACGCCCGCGACACGCTCGGCGGTACTGGTGCGGCTGATCATGCCCCGATCGGCTTCGAGTCCTTGCATTGCGACGGGACCACCCTCCGCGATCGTCACACGACTAACCCTATCCAGGTACAAGAGGACAAGCCAAGCATCCTCTTGTGGAATTGTTGAACAATACTTACAGTGCTTACCCATGTGACCCGTGCCACGATGAGAATCACCCTCTGGAGGTGCCGATGAACGCGACAGCCACTACCGAGGACACCCACCCCTTCGCCTGGTTCCGCACGCTCGGTTCGCGAGGCCGCCGGGCCTTCGTCGGCGCGTTCGGCGGGTACGGGCTCGACTCGTTCGACTACCAGACGCTGCCGCTGGGCCTGGCCGCGATCACCGCGTACTACGGCCTTTCCGGCGGCGAAGCCGGCCTGCTCGGCACGACGACGCTGGTGGTCTCGGCTATCGGTGGCATCGGCGCGGGCATCCTGGCAGACCGCATCGGCCGCGTGCGCACCCTCCAGATCACCATCGCGATGTACACGATCTTCACCGTGCTCTGCGGGTTCGCGCCGAACTTCGAAACGCTGCTGATCTTCCGCGCCCTGCAAGGCCTCGGCTTCGGTGGTGAGTGGGCCGCGGGTGCCGCGCTGGTGGCGGAGTATTCGCAGGCGCGTTACCGCGGCCGGACGGTCGCCTTCGTACAGAGTGCCTGGGCGGTCGGCTGGGCGCTGTCGGTCGTCGTCTACACGGTCGTCTTCAGTATCTGGAGCCCGGACATCGCGTGGCGCGTCATGTTCTGGACCGGCGTCATCCCCGCGCTGCTGGTGCTGTGGGTCCGCCGCAACGTCCAGGACGCGCCCGTCGCGGAGGCCGCCCGGACCGCGAAGAAGGAACGTGGCTCGCTGGCGGGCATCTTCAAGCCGGACCTGCTGCGCACGACGTTGTTCGCCGCCCTGCTCGCCACCGGTGTCCAGGGCGGTTACTACACGCTCGCGACCTGGCTGCCGAGCTATCTGAAGACCACGCGCGGCCTCACCGTGATCGGGACCGGCGGTTATCTCGCGTTCCTGATCTCCGGCGCGTTCATCGGGTACGTCACCGGCGGGTATCTCACGGATCTCTTGGGGCGCAAGAAGACGTTCTTGCTGTTCTCGGTCTTGTCGGCGGGCCTCATCATCGCCTACACCCAGATCCCGGCGGGCGCGAACACCCTCGTGCTGTTCCTCGGCTTCCCGCTCGGGTTCTCGATGTCCGCGATCTTCAGCGGTTTCGGCGCGTTCCTCGCCGAGCTGTACCCGTCGGCGTTGCGCGGGACCGGACAGGGCTTCACCTACAACCTCGGCCGGGCCATCGGCGCGACCTTCCCCGCCGTGGTCGGTTTCCTCGGCGCGGGCGGCGCGATGGTGTTCGGCGCGGTCGGCTACGGCATCGCCATCCTGGCACTGCTCGGCCTGCCCGAGACTCGCGGCCGCGAACTCCGGTGACGACGATCGGAGGAGGAGGTACCGCGATGACCACCTTTGACGAACCGGCGACGATGTCCCCTGGCGAGGCCCGCGCCCTGTTCCGCGCTGGCGCCGAAAAGCCGACCACCGGCTGGGCGAACGGCTTCACCCAGACCAACCTCATCGCCGTCCCCGAAGACTGGGCCTACGACGTCCTGTTGTTCTGCCAGCGGAACCCTCGGCCCTGCCCGGTGCTCGACGTCAGCGATCCCGGCGACCCGTCGACGCGGCTGGCGCCCGGCGCGGATCTGCGCACCGACCTGCCGCGCTATCGCGTCTGGCAGAACGGCGCGCTGTCCGGTGAGATCTCGGACGCGAGCGGATTGTGGCGCAGCGACATGGTCGCGTTCTCGATCGGCTGCAGCTTCACCTTCGAATCGGCGATGGCCGTGGCGGGGATCCCGCTGCGGCACGTCGACCAGGGCCGCAACGTGGCGATGTACGGGACGAACCGCGAGTGTGTCCCAGCTGGGCGGCTGCACGGGCCGATGGTGGTCTCGATGCGGCAGATCCCCGAAGATCGCGTCGACGACGCTGTGCGCATCACCCGTGGGATGCCCGATGTGCACGGTGCGCCCGTGCACATCGGGGACCCGGCCGCGCTCGGCATCGCGGATCTCGCCCGCCCCGATTTCGGGGACCCGGTCGACGCGGAACCCGGTGACGTGCCGGTGTTCTGGGCGTGCGGTGTGACCCCGCAAGCGGCGCTCATGGCCTCGCGGCCGCCGTTCGCGATCACGCACGCGCCGGGCTACATGTTCGTGACCGACAAGCTCGACAGTGAGTTCAGGGTGGCTTGATGGATCTCAACAGTGACCTCGGCGAAGGTTTCGGCGCCTGGAAAATGGGCGACGACGACGCCATGCTCGACATCGTCACCAGCGCGAACGTCGCGTGCGGTTTCCACGCCGGTGACCCGTCGGTGATGCGGCGCGTCTGCGAACGCGCGGCGATGCGGGGCGTCGTCATCGGTGCCCACGTCGCCTACCGCGATCTGGCGGGCTTCGGGCGGCGGGCGATGGACGTCGCCCCGGCCGACCTGACCGACGACGTGCTCTACCAGATCGGCGCGCTCGACGCGTTCGCCAGGGCGGCGGGGACACGGGTGCGGTACGTCAAACCGCACGGGGCGTTGTACAACACCGCTTCCGTCGATCCGGAGCAGGCGGCCGCGGTCGTCGAGGGAATCCGGCGGTTCCATCCCGCGCTCGCGTTGCTGTGCCCGCCGAACTCGGAAATGGCCAAGCAGGCGGAAAAGGCCGGATTCCCCGCGTACGCCGAAGCCTTCGCGGATCGCGCGTACACGCCGGAAGGTCTTCTGGTCTCACGGAAACTGCCGGGCGCCGTGCTCCACGACGCCGACGCGGTGGCCGAACGGGCGGTCGCGATGGCGACCACCGGCAAGGTCGTCGCCGACGACGGGACCGAGCTGAGCCTCCAGCCGCATTCGCTCTGCGTGCACGGCGACACGCCCGGAGCCGTCGAACTGGCGCGACGGATCCGCGCGGGGCTCGACGCGTCAGGTGTCCACATCGGACCGTTCATCGAGGCCGCGTGATGCGAGTGCTGCGCTATGGGGCACGTGCGGCCATGGTCGACTTCGACGATCCGTCGGAGGTGCTCGGGCTGCACGCGTCACTGGATCGGGATCCGCCGGACGGCGTCGTCGAACTGGTCCCGGCCGCGCGGACCCTGCTCATCCGGTTCGACCCCGGCCGGACACACCACGACCGGCTCGCCGGCGACGTCCTCGATCGGTCCACAGTGGACGTCGCGCCGCGCGAAGCCGCCGAGATCGTAGTGCCGGTGCGCTACGACGGTCCGGACCTGGCCGACGTCGCGGCCGCCGCCGGAATGTCGGCGGAGGCGGTCGTCCGGCGGCACGAGGACGGCACGTATGTCTCGGCGTTCTGTGGCTTCGCGCCGGGTTTCGCGTATTTGACCGGACTCGACCCCGCCCTGCGCCTGCCGCGCCGGACGAGCCCGCGCACCAGGGTGCCCGCCGGATCGGTCGCGATCGCGGGCGAGTACACGGCGGTGTACCCGAACGCCTCGCCCGGTGGATGGCGGCTGATCGGACGGACCACGCTGCCGGTCTGGGACGTCGAGCGGGAGCCGCCGAACCTGCTGACGCCGGGTACGCGGATCAGGTTCTCTTCAGCGGTTCTCCGATGACCTCGAAGATCGAAGTCGTCCGCCCGGGGATCTTCGCCACCGTGCAGGATCTCGGACGCCCCGGCCTGGCCGCGATCGGCGTCGGCCGGTCCGGCGCCGCCGACCGCGGTTCACTTCGGCTGGCGAACCGGCTGGTCGGGAACCCCGAGGGCAACGCGGCCCTGGAGGCGGTTCTCGGCGGCCTCGTACTGCGGTTCTCGGCGCCGGCCACTGTCGCCGTCACCGGCGCGACCTGCTCGATCACCGCCGGCGGGCGGGCCGCCGGCCCTGACTCGCCGGTCTTTCTGCGGGCGGGCGAAGACCTCGTGCTCGGCACGGCTTCTCGGGGATTGCGTTGCTATGTCGCCGTGCGCGGCGGCATCGACGTCCTGCCGGTGCTGGGCGCCCGGGCGACCGACACCCTCGGCGAACTGGGGCCGCCAGTGTTGTCGGCCGGGATGACCTTGCCGGTGGGACATCGGGTGCTGGCCCATCCCGGTGTCGATCTCGCACCCCGCCCTTCGCTGCCCGGGGAACCGGTCCTGCGGGTTTCCCCTGGACCGCGACTCGACTGGTTCACCGCCGGGGCACTGTCCACTTTGGTCGGTTCGCCGTTCGTGGCCACCTCCGATGTCGATCGGGTGGGCGTGCGGCTCGAGGGCCCTCTGTTGTCACGAGCGCGTGATGGCGAGCTGCCGCCCGAGGCCACCGTGCCCGGTGCGTTGCAGATCCCTCCTTCGGGGCAGCCGATCCTGTTCCTGGCCGACCATCCGGTGACCGGGGGCTATCCGGTGATCGCGGTGGTGGACGAGGCCGACTTGGATCTGGCCGCACAGCTTCGGCCGGGACAGCGGGTGCGGTTCACCCTTGAGTGGTAAGTCGCGCTAGGCCGAGGGTGCCCTAGGTACCTACCGCGGTGCGCCGATGGCGGTTTCGCGTGACCAGCGGGATAACACGCGTGATTGAATGGACGACACGACCAGCCCGGCACAAGAAACTCGTGAGTGGCAAGGACGGTCATCGAGAGGCAAGGCGACAGTGTCGTGTTCGGGCGCGGTGCCGATGCCGGACCGCACCCCTCACTGGGTGGATCACGAGGAGCCCAGCCCCGAAACCCGCAAAGTGATGTTCAACCGCCCCACCAACCCCAGCTCCGGGTCGGCACTGCCCGGTAGCACCCGCGGCACCCCGTGAAAAGCCAGCCGCGACTCCCCGCCGAACACGAACAGATCCCCCGACCGCAGATCCACATCCGTATACGGCCGCCCGCGATCCGACGTGTTCCCGAACCGGAAGACACACGCGTCCCCCAGGCTCAGTGACACGACGGGTTTTAGCGAGGCCTCGTCCTTGTCCTGGTGCATCCCCATCTTCGCGGCGGAGTCGTAGAAGTTCACCAGCGCGATGTCGGGGTCATACGAAGACGAAGAAGACCCGTAGGCATCAAGAACGGCCCGTCGCCCGAGATCGCCCAGCCAGGAAGGAAACGGGAGCACCGGGGAGCCGTCGTCGGTCACTCGCGAATACCGGTACGGGTACCAGTGCCATCCGAGACAGACCGTCCGCACGGACATCACGCCACCGTTCGGCAACCGCGTCTGACGGTAACCACGCCATCCACGACAGGCTTCGACCAGACGGCGTTGCGCGTCGAGGTCGAGCCAGCCGGGGACGTGCACGGCATCGGGTGCGACTTCGTTCCGGGGTCGGGGGATCAGCGCGTCCACACGTCGAGTTTGCCAGGGCGCGCGCCGATGAGCCGGTGGCCCCGCACCAGGACGCCTGCCGCGGCGAACCGGCTCAGCAGGCGCTGGAAGAACCGCGGCTGAGACGGAGCGTCCTTGATTGTCACAGCGAGAAAACCTGCCACAAGGAGCCGTGCGAAGCCACCCATCGGACTACTCCGATCGGCCGGTTGACCACCCTGCGTTTACCCGGTCACAGACCGAATTCGACCACCGTCACGCCCGCCCGCGCGGGCACCGGGTCGTTCATCTCCGCCAGCACCGCGGGGACGTCGTCGAGGCCGACGCGCCTGCCGATCATGCCCGCGAGATCGATCCCGGCGGTTTCCACCACCCGCAGCATCTCGGGGTACTCGTGCGCCTGCAGCCCGTGGATGCCGACGATCTCCAGTTCCCCGCCGATCACCCGGTGCATCGGGATCGGCGCGATGCCCCGCGCGGGCGGCATCAGGCCGGCCTGGACATGCCGTCCCCGCTTCCGGAGGCCGCCGATCGAGGCCGCGCAGGTGGCGGGTGAGCCGAGGCAGTCGAGCGAGACGTGCGCGCCGCCGCCGGTCAGGTCGCGGACGTGCGCGGCGACGGCCTCGTGGCCGTCGAACGCGGACGGGTCGACGGCCAAGGCGGCGCCCATCCGCGCGGCCAGCGCCCTGGCCGGAGGAGACGGGTCGACGGCGACGACCGAAGCACCGGCCGCGACGGCCAGCAGGATCGCCGAGACGCCGACGCCACCACAGCCGTGGACCGCGACCCACTGACCGGGCCGCACGCCGCCCTGGCGCAGCACCGCCCGGAACGCCGTCCCGAACCGGCAGCCCAGCGCCGCCGCCTCGGCCGAGGACAGCGAGTCCGGCAGCGCCACGAGGTTGACCTCGGCGTTTTCGATGGCGACGTACTCCGCGAACGAGCCCCAGTGGGTCGCTCCCGGCTGGAACTCCCGGTCGCAGATCTGCTGGTCACCGGCCGCGCACTGGGCACAGGTGCCGCAGGCGCAGACGAACGGCACCGTCACCCGGTCCCCCGCCGACCAGCCTCGGACGCCCTCACCGAGCGCCGTGATCCGGCCGGCGAGTTCGTGCCCGGCGACGTGCGGCAGTTTCACCGACGTGTCGTGACCCTGCCAGGAATGCCAGTCGCTGCGGCACACCCCGGTCGCGTCGACGGCGATCACCACCCCGCCCGGCGCGGCCACCGGATCCGGCACCTCGTGTACCTCGGGCAGCACCCCGAACTCCTCGAAGACGACCGCCCGCACCGACTCTCCCTACGTCTCCCGGCCTCGCTGCGTCACCAGGCCCTCGCCGGGCACCGTACACCGGGCCGCCCGGCCGCGTGGCGGTCCCAAAAGCCGTGACAGTGACGCCGACGGCAGCCCGAGGACCTCCTCGAGATTCTTGAGCACCAGCAGGGATTCCGGCCGTTCGGGACGGCACCGCCCGGACTGCCAATGGCTCAGCGTCGCGAGACTGACCGAGCACCCCCGCCCTCGCAGCCGATACCGGATCCGGTCGAGACCGAGACCCCTCGCCCTGATCGCCGCCCTGAGGGCGTCCGCGAACGGCCCGTTCTCCAGCAGCCGCCTGAGTTCACGTCCTTCCGCTACCCCCCGGTCGATGGTGTGTGTCCGCTGACCGGTCATTGTCATCGCCTTCGCACGCTCGCTAGCCACCCGGAACAGCGCAGCCTAGGCGGGCGAACACATGATCGGAAGGGCCTTGGATCACCTATCCACCCGGCAGGTGGGTGACGTGTCCGAGCGCCGAATTATGCAGGGACGTAGGGAAAATTCCCACCTGGCGTCCCTGGCGAAATGTGTCCACAGTGGACATAGGTCAGCGCAGCGCGACCGACAGCGCCTGTGCGATCTCCTTGCCGATCGCGTGCGTCGCCGCGTCCGGTGGCGAGCCGACCTTGACCACCATCGGACCGCCGAACGGCTGGCGTTCGACGACCTCGATCCGCTCGCCGAGGTTGATGGCGTGCTCGGTGAGATACCGCAGAAGTTCCGGGTCGGTGTCCCAGACGCGGACGATCTCGCCGACCGCGCCGGGCGGGAGGTCGTCGAGGATACGCATCGGCATCTCCTCGACGCTGCCGTCGGGGGCGGGGATGGGGTCGCCGTGCGGGTCGCGCACCGGGTTGCCGAGCTTCGCCGCGATGCGTTCGACGAGCCTGTCCGACACCGCGTGTTCGAGCGCGTCGGCCTCGGCGTGCACCTCGTCCCAGGTGTAGCCGAGTTCGGACACCAGGTAGGTCTCGATCAGCCGGTGACGGCGGAGCACCGAGCGGGCGAGCTGCCTGCCTTCGGTGGTCAGCTCGATCCCGCGGTACGGGACGTGCGCGACCAGCCCCAGCTGGGACAGCTTGGTGACCATGCCGGACGCCGACGACGGGCTGACCTCCAGCCGCCCGGCCAGCGACGTGTTGGTGACGGCCTCACCGCGTTCCACCAGCCCGTAGATCACCCGGACGTAGTCCTCGACGGACGACGACCTGCGATTTGCCCCTTCACCCATGGGTGCGAGTTTACGGCTTGCCGCCTGGTCGCGGGCTCACCCCGCGTGCGGCCGCCAGCGGTACCGGATCCAGCCGGGGACCTGCTCGGCGCCCAGCTGGGCGTAGAACGCCTCACCCTTCTCGTTGCCCTCCTGCATCTCCCATTCGACCCGGCCCGGCGTCCGTGCGGCCAGCTCGTCGAGCAGCTCCCGTCCGAGGCCGAACCGCCGATGCGCAGGGCGCACGAAGAGGTCGTCGAGCCAGATCCCGGGCTTGGCCTCCCAGGTGGAGAAGTTCCAGCTGCAGAAGGCGAAACCCGCGACCTCACCCGGCTCACCCGGCGGGGTGGCGAGGAGCACCCAGGCCTTCGGAGCGGGCCCGAAGAGGAACCCGGCCAGCTCCTGGCGGTCCAGCTTCAGATCATGTTTGTCCTCGTAGACCGCGTGCTCCTCGATGAGCGCGCAGATCTCCTCGATGTCGTCCGCGACGGCGTCCCGTACCGGCATCAGTGTCAGCTCCGTTCGTAGACGAGGTCGCCGCCGACGGCGGTGGCGACGACGTGGACCGAATCCAAAGTGGACTCGTCGGTGGGGTCGGCCGAGAGGACGGCGAAGTCCGCGAGCTTGCCGGGCAGCAGCGTGCCCAGGTCCTTCTCGGCGAAGGCGGCATAGGCGGAGCCGTAGGTGTAGGCGTGCAACGCCTCGGCCGGGGTAAGCCGTTCCTCGGGGCCGAGGACGACGCCCGACGCGGTCTTCCGCCGCACCATGTCGGCCAGCGCGAGCAGTGGGGCGCCTTCGACGACCGGGCGGTCCGAGCTGGCGGGGAGGACGCAACCCGCGTCGAGCAGGCTCTTGAGCCGGTAGCACCATGGCTCGCGTTCCGGGCCGAGCGCGGCGCGCATCCCGTCGCCGATCTCGTTGACGAACCGGCCCTGCGGTGAGGCGATCAGCCCCAGCGACGCCAGCCGCTCCAGCTCCTCGGGCCTCAGCACCGCGCAGTGCTCGATGCGGTGCCGGTGATCGGGCCGAGGATCCGCCTTCAGCGCGGCTTCGTAGGCGTCGAGGACGACGGTGATCGCGCGGTCGCCGATGGCGTGCGTCGCGATCTGCCAGCCCGCCCGGTGCGCGGCGGCGATCGTCCGCGCGATCTCGTCCTCGGGCACCTGGAAGTAGCCGACGTTGTCCGGTTCCCCGGCGAACGGCTCGTGCATCGCGCAGGTCCGGCCGATCAGCGAGCCGTCGGCGAACAGCTTCATCGCGCCGATCCGCAGCCATTCGTCGCCGAAGCCGGTGCGCAGGCCAAGGTCGAGTCCGTACAGCGCTGATGGCTCCTCGGCGGGAAAGCGTGCCTCGGAGCGCGCCCCCGCGTCCAGCTCGTGCAGCACACTCGCCGCGACCATCACCGTGCTCCGCACCCGCAGCACCCCTCGATCACGCGCCAGCTGGTACGCGGCGAGTTCGGCGGGGGTCTCCCCCACGAGACCCCCGCCGATCCCGGCTTCCTGGACGCTCGTGATCCCCTCGGAGAGGTATCGCGCGCTCGCCCGGTCCAGCCCGCGCACGACGGTCTCCACCGGTGTCGGGTAGGTCAGCGGCCGCAGCATCAGCTGGGCCTGTTCCCGCAGCAGCCCGGTCGGCGAACCGTCCTCGTCGCGGACGACGTCACCACCCACCGGGACGTTGGCGAGGTCCAGCCGTTCCAGCACCGCGGAATTGACCACGGTCATATGCCCGGACGTGTGCTTGAGCCGCACGAGGTGTCCGGGAGCGGCGCGATCGAGCCCCTGCCTCGTCGGATGGCCGCCCACGAGCTTGTTCTGGTCGTAGCCGCTGCCGATGATCCAGCCGCCCGGCGGCGTGTCGGCCGCGCGCCGTGCGACGGCGTCGTACACCTCGTCCACGCTGCGGCAAGCCGACAGCGCGACGTCGTCGAGAGCCATGCCGAACCAGGCCATGTGGTTGTGCGCGTCGTGGAAACCGGGCACCACCACCGAACCACCGAGATCGACCCGGCGCTTTGCGGAAAGCGCGGAAGCATCCGCGCCGATAGCGACGATTCGCCCGTTCAGCACTGCCAAAGCATCGGATTCCGCAACTCCGGTGAGGAACCGGGCGTTCTCGTAGACCGTGTCGACCCGCATGGATTCGACCCTATCGATCGATCGATCGGTCGTCTAGGCTCCGCGTCATGAGCACCGTGGACTACGCACTCGACGACGGCATCTGCGTGATCTGGCTGAACCGCCCGGCACGGCTCAACGCGGTGGTCACCGAACTGGTCGACGACCTGTTGGAAGCACTCGACGCGGCCGCGCACTCGGACGCGCGGGCGGTCGTGCTGGCAGGCCGGGGACGCGCGTTCTGCGCCGGGCACGACCTCAAAGAGCCCACCCCGGAAGGTGATTCACGCCCGCGACTCGACCGGCTACAAGACGTCACCCGCCGCCTTCGCGGCCTCCGTCAGCCCGTCATCGCCGCGGTCCACGGATACGCGATCGGCGCGGGGGCCGAGTTCGCGATGGGCTGCGACCTGATCCTCGCCGCCGACGACGCGGTGTTCGCCTTCCCCGAGGTCTCGCTCGGCCTGAGCGTCACGGGTGCGGCTTCGCGGCTGCTGCCACTGCTGGTCGGCCCGCTGAAGGCCAAGGAACTGCTGCTGCTCGGCGAGCGGGTGAGTGGCGCCAAGGCGCACGAACTCGGCCTGGTCAACGCCGTCCTGCCCGCCGACGACCTGATGGACACCGCGCTCGACTGGGCGGCCAGGATCGCCGCCCATCCGGCCGCCGCGGCCACGATGGCCAAACGCGCCCTCGATTCCGGCCTCGACAGTTCGCTCGACGCCGCGCTCGAACTCGAAGTCAGCCACGCGCTGATCACCGAGCACTCCGCGGCCGTCCTCGCGTCGGCCGAGGCGTTCCGGAGCCGGACATGACCTCGCTCGCCGGGATCGACACCCTCCTCGGGCTGACCGGCCGGGCCGCCGTGCTCTGGCCGGACAAGACGGCGTGGATCTTCGACTCCACCGGCGAACGCTTCACCTTCGCCGACGTCGACGCGCGCAGCACGGAGTTCGCCCGCGCACTGCTGGACCTCGGCGTGAAGCCGGGTGACAGGGTCGCGGTGATGCTGCGCAACCAGCCCGAATTCCCGTTGCTGTGGCTGGCCTTGGCCAAGATTGGCGGGGTACTCGTCCCGGTCAACACCGGGTACCGCGAATTCGACGGCGCCCACGTCCTCCGGCATTCCGGCGCCCGGTTCGCCGTCGCGGCCGAGGAATTCCTGGAGCTGGTGAACAAGATCGCGGCCGAGACCACGCTCGAACGCGTGCTTACCCCCGGTGAACTCACCGATCCCGGCGGCGACCCGGCCTTCACGAGCGAAGGCGAACGCCCGGTCAACATCCAGTACACGTCGGGGACCACGGGCGCACCCAAGGGTTGCGTACTGCCGAACCGGTATTGGACGACACTGGCGATCAGCCTGGCCACGGACTTCCCCATGGTCGGCGCGGACGACGTCGTCCTGACCGCGCAACCGTTCCACTACATCGATCCACAGTGGAACGTGGCGCTGGGGCTCGCGGGCGGCGCGACGCTGGTGGTGCTCGACCGCTTCCACCCGTCCACGTTCTGGGAGAAGGTCCGCGAACACGGCGTCACCTGGTTCTACTGCCTCGGCCTGATGCCGACGCTCCTGCTTCGCCAGCCGGAGAGCGAACTGGACAAGGCTCACCAGGTCCGCGCGATCTGCGCTTCGGCCATCCCGCGCGACCTGCACGCCACGCTCGAAGCGCGCTGGGACACGCCGTGGTACGAGGCCTTCGGCATGACCGAAACCGGCGGCGACATCCGGATGTACCCGGCGGATCACGAGGAGACGATCGGCACCGGCTGTCTCGGCAGGCCCGCGCCCACCCGCGAGGTGATGATCGCGGACGCGGCCGGGAAACCACTGCCGCGCGGGAAAACCGGTGAGCTGCTGATCCGCGGGGTCGGGCTGATGCACGGCTATCACGACGACGTCGAAGCGACAAGGCGCGCGTTCGACGGCGGCTGGTTCCACACCGGCGATCTGGCCACAATGGACGACGAGGGCCGCGTGTACTACGTGGGCCGCACCAAGGACATGATCCGCCGCAGCGGCGAGAACATCTCAGCCGACGAGGTCGAGCGGGCCTTACAGCTGCATCCGGCGGTCAAACTCGCCGCCGTCATCGCGGTGCCGGACGAGATCCGCGGCGAGGAGGTCAAGGCGTACCTCGTCCTCGACGAAAACGAGGGACATCAGTGCGAACCGGCCGAACTGGCCGAGTTCTGCTCGGCGAAACTGGCCTACTTCAAGGTTCCCCGGTTCTGGACGTTCACGGTGGACCTGCCGATGACGCCGTCGGAACGGGTCGCCAAGGGCGAGCTGAAGAAGGCCGAAGACCTGCGTGCCGGATCGTGGGACAGGACCACCGGGACCTGGCTGTGAACACCCGCGAAAGAGTCCGCCAGGCCGCGGTGAAACTGTTCGCCACCAAAGGTTTCCACGGTACCGGCATCCGGGATCTCGCCCAAGAGGCGGAGCTGTCCTCCGCCAGCCTGTACCACTACATGGGCACCAAAGAGGATCTGCTGGTGGCCATCATGAACGAGTCGCTGCGGCGGCTGCTCGACGCGGCTGAACAGGCGACCGCCGGGTTGCCCGATCCCGTGTCGCGACTCGGATCCCTGGTGGCACTGCACGTACTGGCGCACGCCATCCAGCCGGATGACACCCGCGTGGTCGACAACGAGGTCCACGCGCTCACCCCCGCCGCCAGGGCCGAAGTGGTGGCGCTGCGCGATGCCTACGAAAGACTGTGGGCCGACGCCATCGAAGACGGCGTCGCGGCAGGTGTCTTCCACACCGACCAGCCTTCGGTCACCCGGCTCGCACTGGTGGAGATGTGCAGCGGGGTCGCGCGCTGGTATTCACCGCGCGGGCCGCTCACCCTGGACCAGCTGGCCTCGCATTACGCGGAACTGGCGCTGCGGGCGTTAGGCTGTGCCAGACCGCTGGAGCCCACCCACCTGCAAAACTGCCGTGAAGTGGTCTCGGGAGTGTGGCGAGTGCCCGTTTAGCGGCGACTCATACCCGGTACGCCTTGCTCAGACGGCTTGTCTGGGGGACGCTCGAAGGGTGACTGAGCAAACGATCCAACTCGAACTGGACGACTCGGGTCTCTCGCCGGCGTTGCCGATGCCTTCGAACCCCCGTGATCAGGTGCAGGACGTCCCCTACCGCCCGGTGGGATTCCGCGACGACGACCTGCCCACGGCCCTCGAACGGTGCGCGACATGGCTACGCCAGGCTCAGGAGTGGCTCGGGGAACCGGTCGATGTGCTGGCCGTCCATCTCGACTACGACGACCGCAAGGGTTCGCCGTATTATGACGTGAAACTTCTCTGCAACGAGGAGGACCTGGCCGGGGTCCCGATCGCGATGCGGACCCAGAAGGACGACGACTAGCCTGCCGATGTACTGAACGGGACTTTCCTCACGCCCTGTCACCTGGCGTGGGAGAGTCGGCCGAGAGGTCCGTGAAGGCCTCCTTCCCTACTTTGAGAATAAGGAAGGAGGCCTTCACTGCGTCGCCACCCGGTTGGGGAGTGATCGTTCTGGCAGGGCGCTTCAGCCCAGGGTGCCGCCCACCTTGACGTGCCCCTTCAGCAGGTTGCGCGCGATGGTCCGGCGCTGGATCTCGTCGGTGCCCTCGTAGATCCGCAGCAGCCGCAGTTCGCGGTACCACCGCTCGACCGGCAGTTCCCGCGTGTAGCCCATTCCGCCGTGGATCTGCAAAACGCGGTCGACGATCTCGTTCGCTTTCACCCCGCCGTACAGCTTCGCCATCGACTGCGCGTGCCGCGAGTCCAGCTTCTGGTCGACCTGCCAGGCGGCGTGCAGCACCAGCCAGCGCAACGCCTCCAGTTCGGTGCCGGAGTCCGCGATCATCCACTGGATCGCCTGGCGCTCGGCGATCTTCTGCCCGAACGTCTCCCGCGTGTTGGCGTGCTCGATGGCCATCGAGATCAGCCGTTCGCAGGAGCCGATCGCGCGGGCGGGCAGCAGGTAGCGGCCGGCGCCGATCCACTGCATGGCCAGGTCGAAACCGTGGCCGAGTTCACCGAGGATCTGCGTCTCCGGCACGCGGACGTCCTCGAAGACCAGCGCCGCCGGGCCCCATTCACCCATGGTGTCGATGTATTCGGACTTCCAGCCCGCGTCGCGATCGACGAGGAAGCAGGTGACGCCGCCGTTCGCCCCCTTCTCGGGGTCGGTGATCGCGAAGACCAGCACGAAGTCGGCCTCGTTGCCACCGGTGATGAAGGTCTTCTCGCCGTTGATGACCCAGTCGGTGCCGTCCTTGCGGGCGGACGTCCGGATGGCCTTGGCGTCCGAGCCAGCGCCGGGTTCGGTGATCGCGAAACACGACTTGCGTTCGCCCGAGATCGTCGGGAGCAGATAGCGCTCCTTCTGCTCGTCGTTGGCGTAGTAGAGGATGTTGTCCGCGGCGCCGCCGAAGCGGAACGGCACGAACGTGCGGCCGAGTTCGGCCTCCAGCAACGCGGTCATCACCGCGGACAGGCCCATGCCGCCGTACTCCTCGGGCGTCTGCACGCCCCAGAAGCCGGACTCCTTGGCCTTCAGCTGGAGTTCGCGCAGTTCCTCGCCGGTGAGGCCCGGCTGACCGGCGCGTTCGCGGCGCAGCACCTCCTGCTCACGCGGCATCAGGTCGCGCTGGACGAACGTGCGGACCCAGTCGCGCACCTCGCGTTCCTCGACGCTCAGAGAGAAATCCATGGTCGGCCCGCTCCTGTTCGGCATTGACTAAGCGCTCGCTTAGTTCAGCGTACCGCTTCGGTTGTCGTTCGCCGAGAAGTTGTCATAAGTTTTCGCGACCTGTTCTCTTCTCGTCGAAGGGCACCCATGAGCACGGAACAACCCGCGGCGAAGCGGGACCGCACCCATTACCTCTACATCGCCGTCATCGCCGCGGTGGTGCTCGGCATCGCGGTCGGCATCCTGTTCCCCCAGGTCGGCAAGGAACTGAAGCCGCTCGGGACCGGATTCGTGAATCTGATCAAGATGATGATCTCGCCGATCATCTTCTGCACGATCGCGCTGGGCGTCGGCTCGGTGGCGAAGGCCGCGAAGGTCGGCCGCGTCGGCGGGCTCGCGCTCGGCTACTTCCTGGTGATGTCGACGGTCGCGCTGGTCATCGGCCTGGTCATCGGCAACATCCTGCAGCCCGGCTCCGGCCTGCATCTGACCCCGGAGATCGCCGAAAAGGGCCAGGGCCAGATCGCCAAGAGCGAGGGCACCGTCGAGTTCCTGCTCGGGATCATCCCGGAAACGCTGGTCTCGGCGTTCACCGAGGGCGAGGTGCTCCAGACGCTGCTGGTCGCGCTGCTCACCGGGTTCGCGCTGCAGAAACTGGGCACGAAGGGCGAGCCGATCCGGCGCGGTATCGAGCACATCCAGCGGCTCGTGTTCCGGATCCTCGCGATGATCATGTGGGCGGCCCCGGTCGGCGCGTTCGGCGCCATCGCCGCCGTCGTCGGCGAGACCGGCTGGAAGGCACTGCAGAGCCTCGCGGTGATCATGCTCGGCTTCTACATCACCTGCGCGCTGTTCGTTTTCGTGGTGCTCGGGCTGATCCTCGGCCTGCTGGCCAGGGTCAACATCTTCAAGCTGCTGAAATACCTCGGCCGCGAGTTCCTCCTGATCTTGTCGACATCGTCGTCGGAATCGGCGCTGCCGCGGCTGATCGCGAAGATGGAACACGCCGGGGTGTCGAAACCGGTCGTCGGCATCACCGTGCCGACCGGATACTCGTTCAACCTCGACGGCACCGCGATCTACCTGACGATGGCGTCCATCTTCATCGCGGACGCGCTCGACAAACCGCTGGCCATCGGCGAGCAGATCTCGCTGCTGGTGTTCATGATCATCGCGTCCAAGGGTGCGGCGGGCGTCACCGGTGCCGGGCTCGCGACGCTGGCGGGCGGTCTCCAGTCGCACCGGCCGGAACTGGTGGACGGCGTCGGGTTCATCGTCGGCATCGACCGGTTCATGTCCGAGGCCCGCGCGCTGACGAACTTCGCGGGCAACGCCGTCGCGACCGTGCTGATCGGCACCTGGACCAAGGAGATCGACCGCGAGCAGCTGGACCGGACCCTGAACGGCCGATCACCGTTCGACGAAGCGACGCTTCTCGACGAACATCCGAGTGAAGCCGGGGCGGAATCGGGTAAGAAGGAGATGTGATCGAATGTGCGGTCCGCTGGTCCCCGCCCCTGCCCGCTGAACCCCGGTTCCTGGCTTTGCTCGACGAGCTCGAGCAGGGCCGGTACGCCAACTACCGCCAGGACATCGACAAACGCCGGTTCCTGACCGGCCGAGTGCTGGCGAAGACCGTCGCCGCCGAACGGCTCGGCCTGGCCGTCGAGGACGTGAGCTTCGACGCGACCTGCGACGACTGCGGCAAACCGCACGGCCGTCCCAGGGTGCCCGGCGCGGCGCTGATGCTGTCGATCTCGCATTCCGGCGACCTCATCGGCGTCGCGGCCACCAGCGGGACCCCGGTCGGGCTCGACGTCGAGACCGCCGGCAGGCGAGCCGATGATTCGCTCATCGAGTACGCGCTGAGCCCGCCGGAGCAGGCCGCGATCGCCGGCCTGCTCGACGAGCAGCGCGCGACGGCGTTCTTCACGTACTGGACGCGCAAGGAAGCAGTCATGAAGGCCACCGGGAAGGGCCTCAAGATCCCGTTGCAGAGCATCACGTTCTCCGGGTACGACGAGGAGGCGCGGCTGGTCCGGTCGGGCAACGCGGCCCTCGACCCCGCACGGACGCGGCTCGCCGACCTGAAGGCGACCGAGGGCTACCGGGCCGCCGTCGCACTGCTGACGGCGGACGAAATCTCGGTCACCGAAGACTTCGCGACCCTCTGACCCCCACGCGATTAGTCCTCTAGTTGCGGTAGTTGCGCGTGCAAGTACCGCAACTAGAGGACTAATCGCGTGGGGGTTAGATCTCCAGGCCCATGGCGGCCAGCAGGGTGCGGAACTTCGCCGACGTCTCGTCCAGCTCGGTCCGGGGGTCGGAAGCGGGCACGATGCCGCCGCCGGCGTACAGCCGCATGGAGGTGTCGGCGATCTCCGCGCACCGGATCCCGACGGCCCATTCACCGTCTCCGGCCGCGTCGACCCAGCCGACGGCACCCGCATAGTACGCGCGGTCGAACGGCTCGAGTTCCTGGACCAGCGAGCGCGCGGCGTCGGTCGGCGTACCGCAGACGGCGGGCGTCGGGTGCAGCGCGGCGGCGAGGTCCAGCGCGGTGACGTCCTGGTCGATCAGCTCGCCGGTGACGGTCGTCGAGAGGTGCCAGATCGCCGGAGTCGTGACCAGTTCGGGGCCGCGAACGTCGAGGGCACGGCAGAACGGCCGGAGGATCTCGACGACGGACTCCACCACCACGGCGTGTTCGAGGTGGTCCTTTTCGGACGCCAGCAGTGCCTGACCGTTCGCCTTGTCGATCGCCGGGTCCGCCGACCGGGGCATCGACCCGGCATGCGGCCTGGACACGACCGAACCACCGGTGCGGGACAGCAGGAGTTCGGGAGTGGCGCCGACCAGCGTGCGCCCGCCGGGCAACTGCGCGGCGTAGGTGGTGTGCCGGGGGTTCCCGTTCGCGAGGTTCCGGACGACGTCGGCGACCGGGACGGCCTCAGCGAAGCCGAGATCGAGCGCACGGGCCAGAACCACTTTGCGCAGGTCACGGTCGCTCAGTGCGGCGACGGCCGCGCGGACGGCGGCGAGATGCGCCTCCGGTTCGGGCACGGGAGTGACCTTCACCGGCCCCGGAAGCGCGGTGCGCGGCGGAACGGCCGCGTGATCGGCCGACGCGCGGTGCACCGTACGAGGCAGAACCAGGTGGCTCGGCGTCGAGGTGGTGTCGAAGGGCAGCACTCCGACCGCGATCGGAGCACCCGAGTCGGTGAACAGCCCCGGGAGTGCCCGGGACAACCGCGCCGGATCGGTGTCGGTCGCGGTGGCCGCGGCCCCGCTCGCGAGGAGCGCGTGCCGAGCCGTGGCCAGGAGGAAGTCTCCCCGCTCGTAGCGGGCGGCCAGGTCTGCCGGGGTCGCTGGTGCGGTACTGGTCGTCACCCCACCAGCGTCCCAGGCTCCGGCTGAGACCAGGGGAAGGTGTCGCCCTGGCGACAGCCTCTCGGGCGACACCTTCCCCTGGTCAGCCCGTGACCTGGGCGGAAGCGTTACTTCAGCGCCTCGAGGAGGGCCTCGCGCTGCCGCTCACCCAGGCCGGCGGCGCGCCGGTCCGGGTCGATGCCGGCCTGCTCCAGCAGGGCGGCGACCTTGACCGCGCCCAGACCGGGGACGGCCTTCAGCAGCTGCGTGACCTTCGTCTTGCCGATGGTCTTGTTCTCCTTGGCCTGCTTGAGCACCTTGTCGATGCTCTCCTTGCCGGACTTGATCGACGCAAGCAGCTCGGAGCGCGCCTTGCGAGCCTCAGCCGCCTTGGCGAGGGCATCGGCGCGCTGCTCCGGAGTCAACGTGGGCAGAGCCAACGTAGTAGTCCTTTCATCTCAGGTCTCCGCTTTCGCGGCCGACGGCCTTTACCCATGCTTGCGAGAGCAAGCGCTGGCCAGCCGTCTCTGTACCACGGCCCCAGTAAACGCCACCCGTTCCGCGACCGTGAAACCGACACGCACTTATTACCCCTCGACCACGTCATGGGCAACCGCCCCAGCCTGCGGAAACACGCCTTTCGGGCGGTGTTTCGATGGCGTTCATCACCCTTATGAGCGATACCTCGACTTCGCACTGTTAGCCATTTTTCGTTTCATGGTAGGAAAAATACGAATTATTGACGATCTTGACCCGAACCGGCGGACACCCGATAGCGCGACACTGTGACCGAACGGTTGCCCGCGACGTTACTGACCAGTTCACCCCAGCCGGATTAGAGTCGACCCAACCCCAGTTCACCGGCGACCGAGCACTACCGGGAGTACACGATGTTGAGCACGATGCAGGACGGACAGCTGTCCATCGCCAGACTGCTCCGCCACGGCGCAGGAGTGCACTCCGCGAGCGAAGTCATCACCTGGACCGGTTCAGAAGCCCGTCGTGAGACCTACGGTGAGCTCGGCAAGCACGCCGCGCGGCTCGCCAACGCCCTCCGGAGCCTGGGTATCACCGGCGACCAGCGCGTCGGCACCTTCATGTGGAACAACGCCGAGCACATGGCCGCCTACCTGGCCATCCCCGCCATGGGCGCGGTGCTGCACACGCTGAACATCCGGCTTTTCCCGGAGCAGCTGGTCTTCGTCGCCAACCACGCCGAGGACCAGGTCGTCATCGTCGACGGCACGCTGGTCCCGTTGCTCGCGAAGCAGCTCCCCAAGCTGAAGACCGTGCGTCACGTCATCGTGGCCAACGGCGACGCCTCCACCCTCACCGCGCCAGACGGCGTCCAGGTGCACTCCTACGACGAGCTGCTGGCCGCCCAGCCGGACACCTTCGACTGGCCCGAGGTGGACGAGCGCTCGGCCGCCGCGATGTGTTACACCTCGGGCACCACGGGTGACCCGAAGGGCGTCGCGTACTCCCACCGGTCGATCTGGCTGCACTCGATGCAGGTCACCATGACCGACAGCATGCGGCTGGCCCAGCACGACAAGGCCCTCGCGATCGTCCCGATGTTCCACGCGATGGCCTGGGGCATGCCGTACGCGGCGCTGATGGTCGGCGCGTCGCTGCTGATGCCGGACCGGTTCCTCCAGCCCGCCCCCATCGCCCAGATGCTCGACACCGAGAAGCCGACCTTCGCCGGCGCCGTCCCGACGATCTGGCAGGGCCTGCTCTCGCACCTCGACGCGAACCCGCAGGACATCTCCCACCTGCGCGAGGTCATCGTCGGCGGCTCGGCCGCGCCGCCGTCGCTGATGCACGCGTTCGAGGACCGCTACGACGTGCCGATCCTGCACGCCTGGGGGATGACCGAGACGTCGCCGCTGGGCAGCGTCGCACGTCCGCCCGCCGCCGCCACCGGCGAGAAGGCGTGGGAGTACCGCTACACCCAGGGCCGGTTCCCGGCGTCCGTCAGCGCGAGGCTGATCGGCGACAACGGCGAGGAACTGCCTTGGGACAACGAAAGCGTCGGCGAACTCGAGGTGCAGGGCCCGTGGATCGCGGGGTCGTACTACAGCGGCACGACCGGTGACGGGGCCGACCCGGAGAAGTTCCACGACGGCTGGCTGCGCACCGGCGACGTCGGCAAGATCAGCCAGGACGGCTACCTCACGCTCACCGACCGCGCGAAGGACGTCATCAAATCCGGTGGCGAGTGGATCTCCTCGGTGGACCTGGAAAACCAGGTGATGGCCCACCCCGCGGTGGCCGAGGCGGCCGTGGTCGGCATCCCGGACGAGAAGTGGGACGAGCGCCCGCTGGTCGCCGTCGTGGTCAAGGAAGGCCAGACCGTGACGGCCGAAGAACTGCGCGAGTTCCTGTCCGGCAAGGTCGCGAAGTGGCAGCTTCCGGAGAATTGGACCTTTGTGGACGAAGTCCCCAAGACCAGTGTCGGCAAGTTCGACAAGAAGCGGCTGCGGGCGTTCCACTCCGAGGGAAAGCTCGACATCAGTCAGCTCTAACGGGTTAATCTCCCGCGCGCCTGCCCTTCCGTGAAGGTGATCTTGAGGGACGCTGTCTCTCAAGATCACCTTCACGGAAGGGTTTTGTTGGTGCGTAAGACAAGCAGGCGGACGTTCCTGGCACTGGCGGGGACGGCCGCGCTCTCCGCCTGCGGGTCGAACACTGTCCAATCAGGAAACCCGCCACCTTCGACGGCCTATTCCGCCGGGGTGACCCGGCCGAAACCGAAGCCGGTGGACCTCTCCCAGTGGTACCACCCGTACCCCGAATCGGGGGTCCAGGAAGCCGTCACGCGCTACGCGGCCGCGTACCAGAAGTCCAAGGTCGCCGTGCAGTGGAATCCCGACGACTACGAGACGAAACTCGCCGCCGCACTCCAGGCGGGCCCGGTTCCGGATGTCTTCGAAGGCCAAGTCACCGTCGACCGTGTCCGGCAGAACCTCCTCGTCCCACTCGACGACATCATCGGCTCCGTAAAAGGCGATTTCACCGCAGCGGCACTCGCGGCCCAGATCGTCGACGGCAAGACGTACGGGATCCCGCAGGCACTCGACACCCAGGTCCTCTTCTACCGCAAGAGTTTCCTGCAGGAGGCCGGAGTCCAGCCGCCACAGACGCTCGACGAACTCGTCGACGTGGCAAGGAGACTCTCCAAAGACGGCGTCAAAGGGCTGTTCGCGGGCAACGACGCCGGCGCGGCCGCGCTCGCCGGTCCGCTGCTGTGGGCCGCGGGCCTCGACTACGTCAAGGACGGCAAGTCCGTCGGCTTCGACGATCCCCGCGCCGCGACGGCGTTCACGAAACTGCGTGACCTCAACGGTTCATTGCTGCTGGGCACTTCGACGGACTGGGCGGACCCGATCCCGT
Organism: Amycolatopsis sp. cmx-11-51; assembly: GCF_047608665.1. Classification (NCBI taxonomy): domain Bacteria; kingdom Bacillati; phylum Actinomycetota; class Actinomycetes; order Pseudonocardiales; family Pseudonocardiaceae; genus Amycolatopsis; species Amycolatopsis sp. cmx-11-51. The sequence continues at coordinate 43,656 of NZ_JADNQO010000020.1, forward strand.
TCATCGACGGGCTCACCGCCATGCAGTGGACCTGGCTGTGGAATCTGCCGAAGATCCAGGACACCATGGAGGACGATTTCGGCATCCTGGCCTTCCCCCGGCTCGACGCGGCGGGCGCGCCGTCCGTCCCGGTCAGCGGGTTGAGCGCGATGGTGCATTCGAAGAGCCTGAACCCCAACGCCGCCAAGGACTTCGTCAAGTGGCTGTGGCTGGAGCGCACCGACTTCCAGCAGGAGTTCGCCACCAAGTTCGGCTTCCATCTGCCCGCACGCCTGAGCGTGCTCGACAAGATCGCCCCCGCGAACGACGCCGCCCGGCTGGTCAAGGAGACCGGTCGCGCCGCCGGTCCACTGTGGACGCCGATGGCGAACACCGTGCTCGTCGAGGCAGTGGGCCGGATAGTCCGCGACGGTGCCGATCCGGTCGCCGAGACGAAGGCCGCCATCGAGGCCGTCAAAGCGGAACTGGGTCGCCTGTCCGCGTGAGCCGCCGCGAGCGGACGTAAGCGACGAGCAGTACGGTCGACAGGATCACCGCGCCGCCGTCGGCGACCAACGACGGAGGCACACTTGGCCAGCCGAGCGCGGCCCGGTGCACCTCGCGCCCTGTTGCTGAGCCACCGGGACGCGGCCGCGTTGCCGCGGGAACGGCCGCCGACCGGGCACTCGCTTGGCGGAAACCGTCTCCGCACGAAAGTCCGACGAAGGATTCCAGACTCGGCGGGGCTTTCGCTCGGCAAACCGGGTAGGACGTGCTTTCGGATTTCCGCAGCCGGGCCGCGGCATCGGCTGGTCCCTCACCCAGCCGTACCAGCGGCCCGCCTCCGCGAATCCGAGGCCTCCGGCCGAAAAACGCGCACGCGTGTCCCCGCCCAACCTGCCAACCCCAGTTGGGAGACACGCCTTTAGTCGCCGGAAACGCCCCAGATGGCCAGTTCGACGGCGACGTCGTCCTCGTAGAGCAGCGCACAGTTCGCGCTCCAGCGCGGACGGCGTTCGTACGGCAGCCGTCCCGCCTTGTCGAGTTCGTCGAAGCCGGCGACGGACGGCTCCTCGGTACCGAAGGCGATGAGGAGTTCGGCGTCGGTCAAGGGCCGGATCGTGCCGAAGTCGTCCTCACCCGTGGCGCTGATGAACTCGTGGACGTCGAGCACCGAATGGGTCCCGGACTCTTGGACGCTCTCCACCTCGTAGAGCTCCTCGACCGAATCCGGGCGGCCGAGCTCGTCCTCTTCCCAGAGGTAGTCGCCCTCTTCGAAGACGCGTGCCTTCATCGCGTCCAGCGCCGCTTCCGGATCACCGTCGAACCGGCCGCGGACGGACCAGGCCGAAGCACCCACCGGGCCACCTCCTCACTCGCCGAGCGACCAGCTTAACGACCACGACGCGAGAACGTTCGGCCGAACGTGACAATCTTTCGTATTGCCCTTTTCTGGCGTTCACCCCACGGCTAACGTCTTCCGGCATCGTCCTTCCGCGACATCCACCCGCGACGAGTAGGGGCACCGCCATGTCCGACATCTCAAGGCGCACCTTCACCGCGGCAGGCGCCGCCGGCGTCGGCCTGCTGCTGTGCACCCCGACCGCCAACGCGCTCGACCGGGCTTTGGCACGCACCACCAGCCGCGCGGTGCGCACCGCGGGTACCACGCTGGAATCCGCCGCGGCGCCGGTGAAGAGCGGTCCGGGCTACACCCGGTTGACCGCGGGCCCCGGCTGGCCGCTCGTGGTCAGGGGCGATCTCGCCGCGCCGAAGTCCGGCCGCGACGACCGGCGCCGGGCGATGGCCTCGTTCGCGCAGTTCACCGACCTGCACTTCACCGACGCCGAGAGCCCGGCGCGGTTCGAGTACCTGCACCCGTTCATCGGCTCGGCGCACCGGCCGCAGGAGACACTCGGCCCGGTCGCGACGACGGCGCTGGTGGAGCGGGTGAACAGCCTCGAGGCGGGCCCGTTCACCGGGCGGGCGATCGACTTCATGGTCACCACCGGCGACAACACCGACAACCACGAACTGATCGAACTCGAATGGTTCCTCAAGGTGCTCAACGGCGGCACGGTGAACCCGACGTCGGGCGATCCGAACGCGCACGAAGGCGTCCAGACGTCCGGCTCGTCGCACTACTGGAACCCCGGCAAGACGCTGGACGACGCCTACACGAAGAAGGGTTTCCCGCAGCTGCCCGACCTGCTCGACGCGGCTTCGAACACGTTCACCTCGCCCGGTCTCGACGTCCCGTGGTTCTGCACCTTCGGCAACCACGACGACAGCATCGTCGGCACACTGCCGGACCTGCCGGGGATGGACGCCTGGTACACCGGCCGGTTCAAGGTGATCGGCAAGGACGAGACGACGTCGAGGAAGCTCGCGAAGGCGATCGGCTCGGGGTCCGGCGTACCCATCACGGAGCTGTTCGGCGGCTCGGGCACGATCCGCGAGATCACCCCCGACGCGCGACGGCGGCCGTTCAGCACCGCGGAGTTCGTCCAGCGCCACCTCGACGCGGCCAACACCGGCCCAGGCCCGGTGGGGCACGGGTTCAGCGGCGACAACGCCGACGGGCGGAATGTGTACTACACCTTCCGGATCGCGCCGGGTGTCGTCGGCATCAGCCTCGACACCACGACGATGGCGGGGCTCGCGGACGGGTCGATCGGGCTCGGGCAGTTCACCTGGGTGGAGAACACGCTCAAGCGCAACAGCTCGACGTACTACGACTTCTTCGGCCGCAAGGTCACGCGGAACGTGACGGACGAGCTGTTCATCCTGTTCAGCCACCACACCAGCGACACCATGGGCAACGTGCTCCCGGACGCGCGGCACCCGCTGGAGCCGCGGCTCGACGGCGACACTTTCGTCTCGCTGCTGAACCGGTTCCCGAACGTGCTGGCATGGGTCAACGGGCACACGCACCACAACAAGATCACCCCGCGCCCCGGCAAAACGGCGAAGCAGGGCTTCTGGGAGATCAACACCGCGTCGCACATCGACTTCCCGCAGCACGCGCGGATCATCGAGGTCGCCGACAACGCTGACGGCACGTTGTCGCTGTTCACGACCCTGATCGAGGCCGAAGCGCCGTACGAGGCCGCGTACTCGGACACCTCGACGCAAGCGCTTGCTTCGCTGTATCGGGAGTTCTCTTACAACGACATCCACGCCTCGCTCACCGCCGTCGGGACGCTACAGGACCGGAACACCGAACTCCTGCTGCCGAACCCCCTCGCCTGACCCGCGGCCTGGATCTCCCGCGTTTAGTCCTCTGGTTGCGGTACTTGCACACGCAAGCACCGCAACCAGAGGACTGAACGCGGGGGCTGGTCGCGAAAGTGACACAGACTCGAGCCGTCTTGCAGACAACTGTTTACATACCTCGCGTGACCGGCGAAAATCCCTTGCCTACTGGGTGGACACGGAGGATGGAGCCGGGATGCGCATACGAGGGCTGGTCACGCTGCTGACGATCGCGACGATGACCGCGGTGACGGCACAGGCGGTGGAGGCGAGCCCCGGCAAGCCGGACGACGAGTCGATCGACTACCACGAATGGTCCGGTCAGCGCGGTTTCCGTGACGGCAGGCTGGAAGGGCTCGACCTGCACCACGGCGAACTGCGCATCGACCGCCCGATCGGCACCATCGAACACACCGAACCCGCACTCGGCACCACGAAGACCTACGAATACGGCCAATGGACGTCGAAGAGCCACAAGCACGGGTTCGACGCCTCTCAGCTGATCGCCTCGTGGAACGCGAAGACACCCGCCAAGACCTGGCTCAAGATCGAGGCGAAGGGCCGAACCTCGTCGGGCGCCGAGACCGCCTGGTACGTCATGGGCCGGTGGGCCAGCGGGGACGCCGACATCAAACGCACCAGCGTCGACGGCCAGAGCGACGCCGACGCCGCGGTCGACGTCGACACGCTGGTCATGAAGGCGGGCGTCGCGCTCCGGTCGTACCAACTGCGGGTCAGCCTGTACCGCGAGGCCGGTTCCCGTGCCACACCGTCGGTGACCTCGCTCGGCGCGATGACGTCGCTGGTCCCGGACCGGTTCGAGGTCCGAGCGACGCAACCGGGCCGCGCCACCGGGATCGAACTCAAGGTGCCCGCCTACGCCCAGAACCTCCACAAAGGACAATTCCCCGAGTACGGCGGTGGCGGCGAGAGCTGGTGCAGCCCGACGTCCACCGAAATGGTGGCCGAGTACTGGGGCAAACGGCCCAGGCGCGAGGACATGACGTGGATCCCGGAGGGTTACGTCGATCCGACCGTCGCGTACGCCGCCCGTTATACCTTCGATCACGCTTACGACGGAACCGGCAACTGGCCGTTCAACACCGCGTACGCCGCTTCACTCGGACTGCGTGGGCACATCACCCGTTTGCACTCCTTGAACGAACTCGAAAACTACATCGCGCGCGGCATCCCGGTGATCACGTCACAGTCGTTCAAGGCCGAGGAACTCGACGGCGCGGGTTACGGCACCGCCGGGCACATCATGGTCGTCGTCGGCTTCACGAAGGACGGTGACGTGATCGCGAACGACCCGGCCGCCAGCAGCAACGACCAGGTCCGAAGCGTCTACAAGCGACACCAGTTCGAGACGATCTGGCAGCGCACCAAGCGGTACAACACCACGGGCGGGGTCTCCGGTGCTCCGGGTGGCGTCGTCTACCTCGTCACGCCGCGCTGAGGGACGCACTGAAACGATTCCGCACCCGTGCGGATGTCGCGACCCGGGTTGGTTCCGTGGCAAGCTGCATGGATTCCATCCGCGCGCGCAGCGCGTCCGTTGAGGGCGGCGGCGGGGGCATGGATGGAGAACTCACTCGGAGGTAAGCATGCCGTACGAGGTCCAGGGCGTCGTTTCCCGCGCCAAGGGTGAACCGGTCTCGCTGGAGTCCGTGACGGTGCCCGATCCCGGGCCCGGCGAGGCCGTCGTCTCGGTCAAGGCGTGCGGCGTCTGCCATACCGACCTGCACTACCGCGAGGGCGGGATCAACGACGCGTTCCCGTTCCTCCTCGGCCACGAGGCCGCGGGGTTCGTGGAGGGGGTCGGTGACGGCGTCACGGACCTCGAACCGGGTGACTACGTGATCCTGAACTGGCGCGCGGTCTGCGGCACCTGCCGGGCCTGTCGCCGGGGCAAGCCCTGGTACTGCTTCTCGACGTTCAACGCCGCCCGGCCGATGACACTGGCCGACGGCACCGCTCTGTCGCCGGCCCTCGGCGTCGGCGCGTTCGCCGAAAAGACGCTGGTCCACAGTGGACAATGCACGAAGGTCGACCCCGCCGCCGAACCCGCCGTCGCCGGGTTGCTCGGCTGCGGGGTGATGGCCGGTCTCGGCGCGGCGCTGAACACCGGCGCGGTGAGCCGCGGTGACTCCGTCGCGGTCATCGGCTGTGGCGGCGTCGGTGACGCGGCCATCGCCGGGGCGAACCTCGCCGGCGCGAAGACCATCATCGCCGTCGACACCGACGACCGGAAACTGTCCTGGGCCGAGGACTTCGGCGCCACACACACCCTGAACAGCAAGGGGCTGAGCGAAGACCAGGTCGTCGAAGCGATCCAGGAGTTCACCGACTCGTTCGGCGCGGACGTCGTGATCGACGCGGTCGGCAGGCCCGAAACGTGGCGTCAGGCCTTCTACGGCCGCGATCTCGCGGGCACGGTCGTGCTCGTCGGCGTCCCGACCCCGGACATGCGGCTGGACCTGCCGCTGATCGACTTCTTCTCGCGCGGTGGCTCGCTCAAGTCGTCGTGGTACGGCGATTGCCTGCCCTCACGTGACTTCCCGATGCTGATCGACCTCTACCTCCAGGGCAGGCTCCCGCTCGACAAGTTCGTCACCGAGCGGATCGCGCTCGACGGTGTCGAGCAGGCCTTCGAGCGGATGCACCAGGGTGACGTCCTCCGCAGCGTGGTGACGTGGTGAAACTCTTCACCGACGCCGATTTCCCCGCCGACCCGTACCCGGGAGCGCGGCCGGGTCATTCGTTCGTCCACTTCGACGGCGCCGGGCACAGCCTCGACACCGCGCCGGAGGGCTGGCGCGAACGCCAGGCCGTGCTCGCCTACGGCTCGAACGCGTGCCCGTCCAAGATCACCTGGCTGCGGGAGAACATGGGCCTAGCCGGTCCGGTCGTCGTCTGCCACGCGCGCTGCACCGACCTCGCCGCGGTGTGGGCGTCCGGCCTGCGGTTCCGGGACGGGCAACGGCCCGCGACGCTCGCCGCCGCCCCAGGGGTCGTCGAAGAGCACTCGATCTGGTTCGCGTCCCCCGAGCAGCTTGCCGTGCTCGACGAGTGCGAGGGCAACAGTCGCCGCTACAGCCTGGTGCGGCTGACCGCCCCGGCCATCACCCTCGACGACGGCACCGTGCTCGACGACGTGGTGGCGTACGTCGGCGCGGCGGACATCCGCCTGCCGATCCTCGTGGACGGCAGGCATATCCGCGTCGCCGACCTCGAACAGCGCCGGGCCGCGGCGCTGGAGGGGATCCCCGCCGAGACGCACGGCCTGGACTGCACGCTGGTCGACGCCGGGAGCCTGGTCAAAGAAGCTTCCCGGGATTGAGGATCCCGGCCGGGTCGACGGCCTTCTTCGCCGCTCGCAACACCTCGACGCCGATCTCACCGATTTCCGCCGCCAGATAGGGCGCGTGGTCGACGCCGACGGCGTGGTGGTGCGAGATGGTGCCGATCCCGGTGATCGCCTCCGACGCCGCGGCCTTCGCCCGCCGCCACTGGCCGACCGGGTCGGCCTCGTCGCGTGCGGTGAGCACGGTGAAGTACAGCGACGCGCCCGTTTCGTAGGCGTGCGAGACGTGGCACATGATGATGGCCCGGCCGAGGGTGGCGGTGAGCGCGGCACGCACGGCGTCGCGCAGGTCGCTCAGTTCCGCCCAGTACGCGGCCGTTTCCACGGTCTCGACGCAGACGCCGTTGTCCATCAGGGCATCCCGCTGGCGCGGTCCGGAAAACCGGCCGCGGCGCCAGGATTCTCCGAGCGTCCGCCCGATCCGGACGGCGCCGAACGGCTCCAGCACCCTCGTCGTGTCCTGACGGCGCCGCGCGACCTCGCGCTTCGACGCACCTTCCCAGCCGACGATGAGCAGGCAGGGATTTGAAATCCCTCGCAGACGGACGTACCGGCGCAGCGCCTTGGTCTTCCAACTGTCGTTGAGCGCCAGCGAAACCTCGCTTTCGTCCACATCGGACAATCGGGTGATGTCCGCCAGCGCGTGCCGCTGGGCGAGTTCGCGCACCGCGGCGGTGCCGTTCTCCCAGCCGTCGACGACGTAGCCCTCGTAGCGGCGCACTTCCGGAACCGGGCGGACACGGAGGGCGACCTCGGTGATCACACCGAGCGTGCCTTCGCTGCCGACGGCGAGATGCCGCAGGTCGGGTCCGGCCGCCGACGCCGGCGCGACACCGAGTTTCCATTCACCGCGCGGGGTCGCGAGCCGCACGCCCGAAACCATGTCCTCGAACCGGCCGTAGCCCGACGAGGCCTGCCCGGCGGACCGGGTCGCGGCGAATCCGCCGATGGTGGCGCGTTCGTAGGACTGCGGAACGTGTCCGAGGGTGAAGCCGTGCGCGGCGAGCAGCCGGTCGGCCTCCGGGCCCGTGACGCCCGCCTGCAGGACCGCGATCCGGGACACGGGATCGACGGAGACCAGGTCACCGAGCCTGGTGAGGTCGAGCGCGATCACCGCCGCCTTGTCCCCGCGCAGTGCCGAAACCCCGCCGACGACCGACGTCCCACCGCCGAACGGGACGACACCGACGTCGTGTCGTGCGCAGATTTCCAGCACCGACTGGACTTCGTCGGGATTCTCCGGCAGGACGACGGCGTCCGGCACCGGGAAATCACCGAACCCCCGTCGCCGCAGCAGGTCCAGATAGGACAAACCGCTCGCCCTCGCGAGCCGCTCACCCGGGACCACCAGGACGTGCTCGGCGCCGACGAGGTCCTCGAGATCACGTTTCGGCTGTTCGCCGAGCGCCGAATCGGGAACGGACGAGGTCGAAATCCCCGCGAACGGCACCGGCGAGCCCAACGGGCCGATACGCTGGACGAGCCATCGCAGCGCCTTCACCGGAAGGTGGGCCGCGTCACCGGCTCCGGGCGTCCAGGATCGTCTTAACCGGTGGTCAATAAGCTCTGTCACGACTACAGTGTTACATATGGACGTACAACGTCACTCACCTGCGGAAACAGGCGTTTCGGCACTGGCGGATACCCGATCCCGCCAGGCCTCCACGCGCGTGTCCGACGACGTTCTGCTCGACGCGGCGAGGACGTGCGTTCTCGCCGTCGGCGTGAGGCGGACCACGCTCGCGGAGATAGCGCGGACCGCGAAGGTCAGCCGGATGACCGTCTACCGCCGCTTCCCGGACGTGCGCAGCGTGCTCGCGACCCTCATGACCCGTGAATTCGGGGGGCTGCTGCGAGGCGCCGCCGAGCCGGACGTCGAACCGGCCGACTTCCGGGAAAAGCTCGTGCGGAGTTCGGCCGCCGCCGTCGCCGCACTGTCGGGCGACCCGCTGTTCCGCACGCTGCTGGACCTCGACCCCGAACTCGTCCTGCCCTACATCGTCGAGCGGCTCGGGAAGACCCAGCGCTTCGCCGAGGGCGTGATCCACCATCTGCTGCGGTCGGGCCACGAAGACGGCTCGATCCGCAAGGGCGACCTGCCGTCGCAGGCGCGCACCCTGTTGCTGCTCATCCAGTCCTTCGCCTTCTCGTACCGCCCCGCCACCGCGGACGTGGACGAGAAGACCCTGATGGCGGAATTCGCCCACGTGCTCGACGCGGCGTTGCGGCCGTGACGCCGGGCTCACTCAACGCCCTGCGTCGCGAGCGGGAACTCGCGGCACTGGCCGGCGGTGAGCGGGTCGACCTGGCGGTGGTCGGTGGCGGGGTCACCGGCGCCGGGATCGCGCTGGACGCGGCCGCGCGTGGTCTGTCGGTGGCCTTGATCGAGGCGTACGACCTGGCGTACGGGACCTCACGCTGGTCCAGCAAGCTGGTCCACGGCGGACTTCGCTACCTCGCCAAGGGCGATCTGGCCTTGGCACACGAAAGCGCGGTCGAGCGCGGCATCCTCATGACGCGCACCGCGCCGCACCTCACCAGGGCGATCCCGCAGCTGTTCCCCATGTACCGCAAGACCTCCCGCGGCCAGCAGGCGTTCATCATGACCGGACTCGCCGCCGGTGACGGTCTCCGCCGCGCGGCCGGGACCCCGGCGTCGGTGCTGCCCCGGCCGAGGTCGATCCCGGCCGCGGAGGCGCTGGCGCTCGCACCCGGCCTGTCCCCCCGAGACCTGCGTGGCGCGCTGCTGGCTTACGACGGCGCACTGACCGACGACGCGCGGCTCGTGGTGAGTTTGGCGCGCACGGCGGCGTCACGCGGCGCGAAGATCCTGACGAGGGTCGAGGCGCTCCGGCTCGACGCGGGTTCGGTACTGGCCAGGGACAGGCTCACCGGTCAGGAAGTGGAAATCCACGCCGGTCAGGTGATCAACGCGACGGGCGTCTGGGCGGGCGAACTGGCGGAATCGGTACGGCTGCGGCCGTCCCGCGGTTCGCACCTCATCCTGGCTTCGGGCGCGGCACGGATCGGCGCGACGTCGGTCAACGTCCCCGTCCCCGGCGAGAACAACCGGTTCGTCTTCCTGCTGCCGCAACCCGACGGCCGGGTGTTCGTCGGAGTCACCGACGAACCGACCGACGGCCCTGTCCCGCGCGTGCCGACCGTGCCGGAGTCCGATGTGGACTTCCTGCTCGAAGTGGCGTCGACGGCGTTCACCCGCCCGCTGACCCGCGCCGACGTCGCCGGCACGTTCGCCGGACTGCGGCCGCTGGTCGAAGGCGGCGGCGGGCGAAGCGCGGATCTCTCGCGCAAGCACGCGGTGGTGACCGGCGCCGACGGCGTGCTCACCGTCGTCGGCGGCAAGCTGACGACGTACCGGAAGATGGCCGAGGACGCCGTCGACACCGCGTTGAAACGATCCGGGCTCCACGCCGGGCCGTCGACCACGTCCCGGCTTCCGCTGCTGGGCGCGATCCAGCGAAGCCGTCTGTCCACTGTGGATGCTCCTGCCCGGCTGGTCGCGAAATACGGCACCGAAGCGCCCAAGATCGCGGCGCTCGGCGAGGTCGATCCCGACCTGGGCCTTCCCCTCTTCGGCGGGACCGAGATCAGCGCGGCCGAGGTCGTCTGGGCCGTGCGGCACGAGGGCGCGCTCGACGTCGAGGACGTCCTGGAGCGCCGCACCCGGCTCAGCCTGGTCGCCGCCGAAGCCGAGGCCGCCAGTGCCCGCGTCCAGGAACTCGTCGACAAGTCGCTCGCCGGGCTCGTCTGACCCACCCGCGATTAGTCAACTACGCGCAGTGAAGCGCGCTTTTAGGTTGACGAAACGTTGGGTTTTTGCAACAGTATGTTCCATGAGTCCGGTCAGACGCGGCAAAGAGCTGCCGATCTACAACCGGCTTCCCGTGCTCCGGGCGGAGCGCGGGCTGAGCAGGGCCGCCCTCGCGGCGGCGGTCGAGGTCAACCCGCAGACCATCGGCGCGCTCGAACGGGGGGATCACTACCCGAGCCTGGATCTGGCGTTCCGCATCTGCGAAGTGTTCGACCTCCCGGTCGAAGCCGTGTTCAGCCGCGAACCGTTCACGCCACTGTCCACTCAGGTCTACCGGGAGGGGGGAACATGAGTGAGAAACGGGGACGCCTCGCGGCCTCCTGGGAACGACAGCTGGAACGGCTGGAGGAAAGGGAACGCAAACGGGCGCTGCGGCTGCCGACCTGGCGCACACGGAAGCGGCGGCGGACGTTGAGCGTGTTCGTGGTGGCCGGCGACCTGGTCCTGATCGCCGGGGCCGCCCTGTTCGAAACGCGGTACACCCTGGCCTATTTCCTGTGCTGGTTCGGCGGCTGCGTCGTCGCCGGCGGCGCGCAATACCTGTTGCGGATCCTCACCGGCAAGATGAGCGGCGGTTTCTCGCTCCGCCTCGACGAACGCGAGCGGGAGTGGCGGCATCGCGCCACCTTCGTCAGCTACCAGGTTCTGGTCGGGTTGATGATCGTCGCGGTGCTCTACGGGTTGCTCGTCTCCGGTACCGAACACGGCGGCGCGCGCGGCGCGATGATGGGCTGCGCCCTGCTGATCACCGGCACCACGCTGTCGGCGGTCATCCTGGGCTGGGCACTGCCGGACGACGATCCCGAAGACTTCGAGGGGGTGACTCCGGCATGACCGGGGACAAGAAGCGCTACAAGGTGTCCATCGGGATGGTCGCCGTCGTGCTGGTGGCCGGTGGGGTCCTCGCCGGTGCGGGGCGGGCGGTCCTGGTGTATCGGGCCACTTCGGTGGTGAGCAACGTCAAACTGGACGGACTGGTCCAGCGAAACCGCACGGTCTCCGGCGTTCACCGGGGTTTCACGGCGCTGGTGCGGTATTTCGAGGAGGGGAAGTGGAAATGATCGAGGGAAAGCTGGAGATCGACCGGATCTCCAAGAGTTACGGCGCGAAGGTCGCGCTGGACGAGGTGAGCTTCGAGGTTCAGCCCGGTGAACTGTTCGGGTTCGTCGGCAGCAACGGCGCGGGCAAGACCACCACGATGCGGATCGTCCTCGGGGTGCTGGCGGCCGACTCCGGCCAGGTGCGCCTCGGCGGCGCGCCGATCACTCACGAGACCCGCACGCATATCGGGTACATGCCGGAAGAACGAGGGCTGTATCCGAAGATGAAGGTGCTGGAGCAACTGGTCTACCTCGCCGAACTGCACGGGATGTCGGCCAACGACGCCCACCGCAGCGCGGAGAACTGGATCGCCCGGCTCGGCCTGACCGAACGCCGCAAGGACGAGGTCCAGAAACTCAGCCTCGGCAACCAGCAGCGTGTGCAGCTCGCGGCCGCGCTGGTGCACGACCCGCGGGTGCTGGTGCTGGACGAGCCGTTCTCCGGTCTCGACCCGCTGGCCGTGGACGTGATGAGCGGGGTGTTGCGGGAGAAGGCCGCCACCGGGGTGCCGGTGGTGTTCTCCAGTCACCAGCTGGATCTGGTCGAGCGGTTGTGCGACCGGGTCGGCATCATCCGGAGTGGACGGATGGTCGCCTCCGGCACCGTCGCCGAACTGACCGCCGACGCGGGCAACGGCCTTGTCGTCACCGCGCCCAACGCCTCGCCCGGCTGGGCCTCGGCCGTTCCCGGTGTCCGGTCGGTCGAGCAGAACGGCCCGACGACGATCCTCGAGCTCGAAGCCCACGCCGACGATCAGGCCGTGCTCGCCGCGGCGCTGGCCACCGGCCCGGTCACCGAGTTCACCAAGCGCAGGCGTTCGCTGACCGAGTTGTTCCGTGACGCCGTCGCCGAAAAGCCCGCAGTACAAGGAGTTTCCGCATGAACACCGTATCGCCCTGGCGCGCGGTCTGGCTCATCGCCAAACGTGAGCTGAACACGCGGCTGCGCACCAGGTCCTTCGTGATCGGCACCGCCGTGCTGCTGGTCATGCTGATGGGCTACGTCCTGCTGCAGTCCACGCTGATCAGCAACGAGGACAAGAGCAAGATCGGGCTCACCGGCCAGACCGCCGGCATCGCGCAACAGCTCCAGACGGCCGGTACGGCGGTCGGCGAGAAGATCGAGACCGTCGTCGTCGCCGATCCGGCGCAGGGCCGGTCGCAGGTCGAGAACGGTGATCTCGACGCGTTGCTGTCCGGCAACGCCACCGAGCTGAAAGTGCTCGTCAAGTCCGAATTGGACACCAAGCTGCGTGCCCTGCTGACCACTGTTTCGCAGCAGGAAGTACTCAACGGCAAGCTTTCCGAAGTCGTGGAGAACCCGGAGCAGGTGCTGCGCACGGTCTCCGACACCCAGGTCGAGGTCGACTCGATCAAACCGCCGGATCCGGAGAAGGCCCAGCGGATGGTGATCGGGCTGATCGTGGCGGTGCTGCTGTACATCAGCATCGTGACCTACGGGACGCTGGTCGCCCAGGGTGTGGTCGAAGAGAAGTCGAGCCGGGTCGTGGAGATCTTGCTGTCCACCGTCCGGCCGTGGCATCTGTTGCTGGGCAAGGTGATCGGGCTCGGCCTGGTCGGCTTGACCCAGCTGGTGATCATCGGCGGCGTCGGGTTGGCCGTCGCGTCGGCGACCAACGTGCTGACGCTGTCCGGGGTCGCGACGAGCGCGCTGCTGTGGGGCGTGGTGTGGTACCTGCTCGGGTTCCTGTTGTACGCCACCGTCTACGGCGCGATGGGCTCGCTGGTCTCCCGGCAGGAGGACACCCAGTCGGTGATCGGCCCGGTCAACATCGTGCTGATTTTGGGCTTCGTCGTCGGGTTCAACCTGCTGGCGCAGTCGCCGGAAGGCACGGGAACGGTGATCCTTTCGCTGGTGCCACTGCTGTCACCGGTGCTGATGCCCGCCCGGATCGCGGCCGGGACCGTCGAAGTGTGGGAGGTCGTGCTGTCGCTGGGCCTGACCGTCGGCGCCATCGCCCTGTTCACCTGGCTGGGCGCGCGGATCTACCAGAACAGCGTCCTGCGGGTCGGCAGCCGGATCAAGCTGTCCGAGGCCCTGAAGGGCTGATCCAAGTATATGAAGGCCCCCTTCCTTGCGCTGGACGCAGGGTCCCGGCAAAGTTGCAGCCGCTGGTCAGCGCTGCTGGCGGCAGTCCGGGCTTGACATTTCTGACGCCTGCAAGGGGAGGGCCGAGTGGGGAGGGTTCGGGACGTTGAACGTCCGAAATCCTCCCCACTCGGGCGTGTGCCGGGGTTTTTGGGGGAGGCATGTTCCTGAACCCCTGTTGATCAAGCTTCGTGACCGGTGTGACTCCGCGACGATGTAGGAATTGGGACACTCAACGTCCCAATTCCTACATCGTCAGCCTTACACAGCGACGAACAACCGCCTGACCTGCAAGACCTCGACTTTGCCGGGACTCTGGCGCCTGGGTACAGGAAGGGGGCCTTCATGGCCCTTTGATGGCGCCGTAACGCTCCAGCGCGACTTGGCGTTCGTGGGCGTGGTCGACCATCGGCGCCGGATAGTCCTTGACATCCGTCGGCTTGTGCGTGGCTTCCCCTTGCGTGGAACGGAGCTCGGGGACGTAGCGGCGGACGTACTCGCCGGAGGGGTCGAACTTCTCCCCCTGCGTGGTCGGATTGAAGATCCGGAAGTACGGCGCGGCGTCGGTGCCGCTGCCGGCGACCCACTGCCAGTTCAGCTGGTTCGACGCGAGATCGCCGTCGACCAGATGCCGCATGAAGTGCCGCGCGCCGAGCCACCACGGCAGATGCAGATCCTTGACCAGGAAGCTCGCCACGATCATCCGGACGCGGTTGTGCATCCAGCCCTCGGCGAGCAACTGCCGCATCCCGGCGTCGACGATCGGGAATCCGGTGCGGCCCTCACACCACCGTTTGAAGGCCTCGTCGTCACTCTCGTGTTCCATGGCGTCGAAGCGGGAATCGTAGTTCTTCCGCGCGGTTTCGGGGCGATGCCACAGAACGTCGGCGTGGAACTCACGCCAGGCGAACTCGCCGCGCAACGACTTCGCGCCGACCCCCTCGTTCCCGGCGATGTCGGCGAGCAGGGTGCGCGGGTGGACGCAACCCCAGCGCAGATACGGCGAAAGCCTTGTCGTACCGGGGCGATCCGGGCGGTCACGATCCTCGTCGTAGGTCTCGATACCGTCGTCCAGGAACTCGTGCCAGCGATCCAGTGCCGCCTTCTCGCCGGGCTCGGGTAGCTCCATCCCCTCGAGGGAAGGGGATTTCGGAAGCTGCACCGAACGGGGCGGCTCCACCCAGTCCACTATGGACTTTCCGGTGTCCACCGGACTCGGCCAGCCGTGACGTACCCACGCGTGGTAGAACGGGGTGAACACGCGGTAGGGTTCGCCGTCCGGCTTGGTGATCCGGCCGGGCGTGATCGCGTAGGACGACCCCGTCTCGGTCCACGCGATGTCGTGCCGTGCCAACGCCTTCTCGACCTCGTCGTCGCGGCGGCGGCCGTACGGGCCGGTGTCCGCGCTGACGTGCACGGCCGAAGCGCCGATCTCGCGCGCGACCTTGACGACCTCCTTGACCGGGTCGCCCTTGACGAGCATCAGGCGGCCGCCGAGCTGGTCGTCCAATGCCTTCAGGCAGCCGTGCAGGAACGCCACCCGCGGGGCACCCGAGGGTTTGAGGAGCGCGTCGTCGAGGACGTACAGCGCCAGGACGTGCTTGCTGTGCTCCGAGGCTTCCAGCAGGGCGGCGTGGTCGCCGAGGCGGAGGTCGCGGCGGAACCACAGCACTACGGGGGCTTCTCTGGTCACGCCGGGAACCCTAGGCGGTGCCGCCGGTGCGCGCAGTCCCGAATGAGATGAACGGGACTTTCCTCGCGGAATTCGCAAGGAAAGTCCCGTTCACAAAACTTGCCGAGGCGGAGGTCAGCGCTCCGAGATCGGCGCGTAGTTCCGCTCCGCGGAGCCGGTGTAGATCTGCCGCGGGCGGCCGATCTTGGTGGCCGGGTCCTGGATCATCTCGCGCCAGTGCGCGATCCAGCCCGGCAGGCGGCCGAGCGCGAACAGCACGGTGAAGTACTTCGTCGGGAAGCCGAGCGCCCGGTAGATCAGGCCGGTGTAGAAGTCGACGTTCGGGTACAGCTTCCGCTCGATGAAGTAGTCGTCCGAGAGCGCGGTCTCTTCCAGCTTCTTCGCGATGTCGAGCAGCTGGTCGCCGCCCTTGAGCTTGGAGAGGATGTCGTCCGCGGTGTTCTTGATGATCTTCGCGCGCGGGTCGTAGTTCTTGTAGACCCGGTGCCCGAAGCCCATCAGGCGGACACCCTTTTCCTTGTTCTTCACGCGGGTGACGAAGTTCGCGACGTCGCCGCCCTCGGCCTGGATGCCCTCGAGCATGTCCAGTACCGCGCTGTTGGCGCCACCGTGCAGCGGGCCGAAGAGCGCGTTGATGCCCGCCGAGATCGAGGCGAACAGGTTCGCCTCGGAGGAGCCGACGAGGCGCACGGTCGAGGTGGAGCAGTTCTGCTCGTGGTCGGCGTGCAGGATGAACAGCAGGTCGAGCGCCTTGGCGACGTCCGGGTCGACCTCGTAGGGCTCGGCCGGGAAGCCGAAGGTCATCCGGAGGAAGTTCTCGACGAGGCCGAGCGAGTTGTCCGGGTACAGCATGGGCTGTCCGACGGACTTCTTGTACGCGTACGCGGCCAGGGTCGGGACCTTGGCCAGCAGGCGGATGGTCGACAGCTCCACGTTGGGTTCGTCGAACGGGTTGAGCGAGTCCTGGTAGAAGGTCGACAGCGCCGATACCGCGCTGGAGAGCACCGGCATCGGGTGCGCGTCGCGCGGGAAGCCACCGAAGAAGGCCTTCAGGTCTTCGTGCAGCAGGGTGTGGCGCTGAATCTTCTCGGTGAACTCGGACAGCTGCGTCTCGGTGGGCAGCTCGCCGTAGATGAGCAGGTAGGAGACCTCGATGAAGGTCGACTTCTCGGCCAGCTGCTCGATCGGGTACCCGCGGTAGCGCAGGATGCCGGCGTCGCCGTCGATGTAGGTGATGGCCGAAGACGCGGCACCGGTGTTCACGAACCCCGGATCGTGGGTGATGTACCCGGTCGTCGCCAGCAGCTTCCCCAGCTCGATCCCCGGCGCGCCCTCGACGGGGTGGATCACCTTGAACTCGTGCTCGCCATTGGGCAGGCGCAGCGTCGCGGTTTGAGGTTCGCTTTCCCGCCGAGAACCAAGTGGCACAGTCTCGCCGGACTGCCCCGCAGCCGTCGTCGCGTCGGACATGTAAGTCCCTCTCACGTTCAGCACGGGCCGGCGGCGCCTGTAGGTTCCACAGGTACGCCCTCTTTCACGCGCGTGACCCACGGCCTCGCTGCACACCGCCCCGCTGGGGTATGAATTCCCCACCACGCTAGTCGAGAGTGGGGTCAACGCGCAGCGGGTGAGTTGCTCACAACAGCCGCTTTGGGACCAGGTTCACACGGCAGATGCCATATCCCCGGCCGTCGGCGGTTCCGCCCCACTCCGCGAGACGGTGATCGACGCCGCTTTCGCCGCGAATTCGAGCGCCGAACGCCAGCCGACGGCGTCGAGAGTGGACACGTCGCGCACCTCGTTCGAATACAGCCACGCCAGCAAAGCGCCCTGGACGGTGTCACCGGCGCCGATCGTGTCGACGACGGCGACTCGGCGTGACGGCACCTGGGCGATTTCCCCCGCCCGTGTGATGACGGACAACCCCTCCGCGCCACGGGTGAGCACAACGGCATCGACTCCGCAAGAGGTCCAGACCTTTGCGGCGTCGACCGGATCGGCCCCTTCGGTGAGCCATTCCGTGTCGTCGTCGGAGATCTTGAGCAGGCGGACATGCGGCAGCCAGGACTCGAACCTGGCCCGGTACGCCGCCGGATCGGTGATCAGCGCCGCCCGGATGTTCGGGTCGAGGACGGTCAGGACACCGCGGGCGGATTCGCGGCGCAACACGGTTTCGTACGTGCTCGCACCCGGTTCCAGGACCATGCCGAGGGTGCCGAGCGAGAGCGCCGTCACATTCTCGGGCAGGGGGCCAGGATCACCGACGAGCCTGTCCGCGGTGCCCTCGGTGTAGAAGGTGTACCGCGCGGAACCCTTTTCGTCGAGCGCGACCACGGCGAGCGTCGTCGGCTCGTTTCCCCGCTGCAGCAAGGCGATGTCGACACCGGAAGCGTGCAGCCGGTCCACCAGCGCGACCCCGAAACGGTCGTTCGAGACACGGGAGAGGAAGCCCGTCGGCACGCCGAGCCGACCGGCGGCGAGCGCGACGTTGTAGGGACCACCACCCATCCGGGGGAGCAGCGCGCGCAACCCACCGTCCACAGTGGAATCCAACGGTTCACCGGGAACGAGGTCGACGAGCGCCTCTCCACCTACGACGATCACGGGCGCGATGCTAGCCGAGCCGGCGGTTCCACCACCAGAATTGTCAGTTCAGGACATTTTCGGCGCAAGGCCTCCGAGAAGAAGCTCCGAGAGAGCGGTGAACGCCTCGGCGTCGGTCACGCCGGTGCGCTGACCGACCACGCCGGTCTGGATTCCCTCGATGATCAATCCCGCCATTTCCGCGATCAGCCGCGCGTGCACCTCGCGAAAGACGCCGTCGGTGACACCACGGTCGATGAACGACCGGATCCGGGCGGCCGCCGCGCGGCTGTTGAGCTGATACGCGTCCCGCGCCGGCGCGAATTCGGCGATGTCGGTCATGAACGCGGCCGAGGCGCGATTGAGGTATTCGGAGATACCGGCGAGGTACTCCCCGAGGATCTTGCGAGCGTCGTCGATTCCGGCGAGCCGCTCCTCCAGAAGCTCGGCGGCACCTTTGAAGAAGTGGGCGACGACCTTGACCGCGAGTTGCTCCTTGCTGGGGGCGAGCGCGTAGAGCGTCGACTTCGAGCAGCGCAGCCTGGCGGCGAGGTCGTCCAGTGTGAACTGGGAGAAGCCTTCGGCGAGGAAGAGCGCTTCGAGTTCCGAGAGCAGCGCGCGCTGACGCGCGGTCGGCTGGCGGCGGGTGGGCCTCTCGGTCATCAGCTCACTATCCCTTACGCGGATGGTGTACCCCCAGCGCCTTCTACTGTACGCTCAATCAGCCCGCAGTACTGTTTTGAGTACAGCTCAGCTCGGAGGAGTCATGCCTGCCGACCGTCTGCTGCCCAGCACCGAGGCCCAGGATCTGATCGGCCTCGCCAAGGAGATCGCGCGCGAGGAACTCGCTCCGATCGCGAGCAAGTACGAAGAGACCGCGCACTTCCCTCGCGAGCAGTTCCGCCTGCTCGGGCAGGCCGGGCTGCTCGGCCTGCCGTACGCGGAGCGCTGGGGTGGCGGCGAACTGCCGTACGAGGTCTACCTGCAGGTTCTCGAGGAGATCGCGACCGCGTGGATGTCCGTCGGCGTCGGGCTCTCCGTGCACACGATGTCCTGCTTCGCGCTGGCGCACCACGGCACCGACGCTCAGCGCGACCGTTGGCTGCCCGACATGCTGGAGGGTGACCTGCTCGGCGCGTACGCGCTGTCCGAAACCCACGCCGGTTCGGACGCGGCGGCCCTTTCCACCCGCGCGCGGCTCGACGGCGACCGGTACGTCGTGAACGGCACGAAGGCGTGGATCACCCATGCGGGCGAGGCCGACTTCTACACGACCATGGTGCGCACGAGCGACGACGGCGGGCAGGGCATCTCGTGCCTGCTCGTCGACGCCTCGACGACGGGTCTCTCGGCCGCGCCGCCCGAACGGAAAATGGGCCTCACCGGATCGACGACCGCGCAACTGATGTTCGAAGACGCCGCCGTCGACGCCGAACGGCTGATCGGCGAAGAGGGCCAAGGACTGAAGATCGCACTGTCGTCGCTCAGCTCCGGACGGCTGGGCATCGCCGCGTGCGCCGTCGGGCTCGCGCAGGCCGCGCTGGACGAAGCGCTCGAATACGCGAAGGGCCGCACGCAGTTCGGGCGGCCGATCATCGAGTTCCAGGGCCTGGAGTTCCTGCTGGCCGACATGGCCGCGACCGTCGAGACGTCGCGCGCCATGTACCTCGACGCCGCCCGCCGCCGCGACCGCGGCCTGCCGTTCCAGCGGCAGGCGTCCATCGCGAAGCTCGTCGCGACCGACGGCGCGATGAAGGTGACCACCGACGCGGTGCAGGTCCTCGGCGGCGCCGGCTACACGAAGGACTTCCCGGTGGAGCGGTACATGCGGGAGGCGAAGGTGCCGCAGATCTTCGAGGGCACGAACCAGATCCAGCGCATGGTGATCGCACGGGAACTACGGAAAGCCTGACTGTCCGCGCCGATACGATCACTAGTGGTCACCTGGCCACCGTGAGAAACTGTGGACGACGTGAGGAGACGCTGTGACAGCCCTTCCCGACTCCACGACCGGGTCGCACGGTGAACCAGGGTGGGCCATCCCGGATCACCTGCTGTCGATCGCGGAGTACGCGGCGCTCGGTGAGCCCGATTCCGGATTCACCGAGCTCGTGGAAGGCCGCCTTGTCATGTCGCCGAGCCCCACGAGGAGACACAACAAGGCGCTTTACGCCTTGGCCAGGCAACTGGAACCACAGCTACCCGATCACCTCGAGTTCATTCAGGACATCGACGTCGACCTGGGATTGGTGCCGCCCGGCGAGCCGGGTTTCGCCCGGCGACCGGATCTGATCATCGCCCTTCGCGAAGCGGGCGAACGGATCGACGAAGAGGACACGATGTACCACGCCGACGATGTCGTCGTAGTGGTCGAAATCGTGTCGCCGGGCTCGAAGCGCACCGATTACGTGACCAAACACGGCGAGTACGCCGACGCGGGGATTCCGCACTACTGGATCGTCGACCTCAACGAGCCCGTCTCACTGGTCGCCTGTCACCAGGCTGGCGAACTCGGCTACCAGGACGCTCCGGCCATGACCGGTGAATTCAGTGCCGCCGAGCCGTTTCCGGTGAAACTGGATCTCGACCGACTGCTCAGCCCTCGCGGTACCGGCGCTCCTCGGTGACGCCGACCCCGGTCTCCTCGTCGAAGTGGTAGACCTCGCGCCCGCGCACGAACACCCGCATGGCCCGGTTCATCACGTCCAGCGGGTCACCCGACCAGATGACCACGTCGGCGTCGAGACCCGGCTTCAGCGAGCCGACCTGGTCGTCGAGGTCCAGCATCGCGGCCGGGTTGACGGTCAGCGCCTTCAGCGCGGTCTCCGGGTCGAGGCCGTCCTTCACCGACAGCGCCGCCTGGTAGACCAGGAAGTTGATGGGCACGACCGGGTGGTCCGTGGTGATCGCGATCCGCACGCCCGCCCTGGCGAGGATGCCGGGCGCACGCAGGGTGCGGTTGCGCAGCTCCACTTTGGACTTGGTGGTGAACAGCGGGCCGAGGATCACCGGCACGTCCCGCTCGGCGAGCAGGTCCGCGATGAGGTGCCCTTCGGTGCCGTGGTTGATCACCAGTTTGTAGCCGAACTCGTCGGCCAGCCGGATCGCGGTGACCATGTCGTCGGCGCGGTGGACGTGCTGGTCCCAGAACAGCTCGCCGTCCAGGACCTTCGACAGGGTCTCCTTGGTCAGGTCGACGTCGAACGGCTTGCCCTCACCGGCGGCGTGATCACGCTTGGCGGCGTAGTTGCGCGCGCCGGTGAACGCGTCGCGGATGGTCGACGCGACGCCGAGCCTGGTCGACGGCGTCTGCTTCTTGTCGCCGTAGACCCGCTTCGGGTTCTCGCCGAGCGCGCTCTTCACGCTGACGCCCTCGGCGAAGATCATGTCGAGCACGGTCCGGCCCCAGGTCTTGACGCCGATCGTCTGCCCGCCGATGGGGTTCCCCGAGCCGGGCTTGATGACGACGCTGGTGACGCCACCCGCGAGCGCGTCGTCGAAGCCGGGCTCGTACGGGTCGATCCCGTCGATCGCCCGGAACCGCGCGCCGTTGGGGTCGGTCATCTCGTTGGTGTCGTCGCCCGACCAGCCTTCGCCGTCCTCGTGGACGCCGAGGTGGGCGTGCGCGTCGATGAACCCGGGCAGCACCCAGGTGCCCGCGGCGTCGACGAGTTCGGCGTCGTCGGGGACGTCGACGTCGGCGTCGGTGCCGACCGCGACGATCTTCCCGTTCTCGATGAGGATTGTGCCGCCTTCGATCGGTTCACCGTCGACAGGGACGACGTAACCACCGACGATGGCCTTGACCAGTGCTTTGTTCGACATACTTTGACACGCTAACGAACTGGACCGGCCGGACGCACGCGGGGCTTTTCGAAGTGGACCAGTTCGTAGTGCGACTCGGGCGTCCGGTGCGTTTCGACGTAGCCGAGCTTCGAGTACATCCGCAGCGGGCCGGCGCTCAGCTCGCCGGTGAACAGGCGGAACACGGTCACCGACGGCGGCATGGCCGCTTCGGCGGCGAGCAGCAGCGAGCTGCCGAGCCCGTGTCCCTGCCTGTCCGGGGCCACGACGAGCCTGCCGACCAGACCGGCCGCACCGTCGACGACGATCCGGACGCTCGCCACCAGCCGTCCGGATTCCCTGATGCCCCAGGCGAAACACGCGGGATCGCCCAGGGCATCCTTGGCCTGCTCGAAGGTCTCGACCAGCGGCGGGAGGTCGATGTTCCCGTGCGCCCTCGCTTCCGGAACGTAGGCCGCGAGCTGCAGAGTGAGCGCTTCGCCCGCGTCCACGGGCCCCAGCCGGAGCGGTGACGTCATCAGCGGACCCGGATTCCCCAGCTGCCGGTCCACGAGGAGGCGGGCTCCAGGTCGATCAGGTCGGTGCCGGTGTTGAGCGCGTCGGCGGGGCAGGTCATCGGCTCGATCGCCACCGCCCGGCCGCGGCCGACCAGGTCGTCCGGCGTGAACACCTGCACCCAGTGGAAGTCCGGCCCGGCCCAGACCACCAGTTCCTGCTCCCCGTGCGAGAGGACGTGGTGGTGGTCGCCGTCCCCGGCGACGCTCAGCCCGCCGAACGCCGTGTCCAGGTCGACGCCTTCGAGGACCTTGCCGGACCGGAAGTCGTACTCGGTCCCTTCGACGTCCTGCTCGGCGGCGTACGGCATCTGCTCGTCGCCGAGAGAGGGCCGGACTCGGCTCGCGGGCAGCGTCAGGGTCAGCTCGTCGGTGGGCACGTCACCGATGCGGAAGTAGGGGTGTGTGCCGAGCCCGACACCGATCGGGCTCTCACCCTCGTTGCGGATCTCGTGCGTCACGACCAGTTCGCGCGGCGAGATCTCGTAGGTGATCGTCGCGCGCAGCGGCACCGGCCAGCCGTCCTGCGCCGGGACGTCGACGGCCAGGGTGATCGACGACTCCGCGTGCTCGAGAAGCTCCCACTCCTCGTGGCGGGTCAGGCCGTGGATCGCGTTGCCGCGCGCCTCCTCGGTGATCGCGAGCTGCTGCTTTTCACCCTGATGGACCCACTGGCCGCCCTTGGTGCGGTTCGGCCAGGGCAGCAGCACCTGCCCGGCACCCTTCGGCGGCTTTTCGTCCTCGGCGAACGCCTCGACGTACGGCACCCCGCCGACCTCGAACGCGCGCAACCCGGCACCGATCTCGGTGATGACGGCGCGCGCGTTGCCGCGGGTGATCTCGAACTGCTCTCCGGTGGGATTGGCCATGCGGACGAGGCTACCGGCGACCTTGTCCGAAGTAGTGCGAGAACGCCACGCCCGGACGAAGGAGACCGCCGCGATGACCGGTCCCGTCGGCCGTGTCCCGGAGCGGAGCGCGCGGCGCGTCCCGAACGAGGTCGCGGCGAAGAACTCGAGTACCTGCTCACGCAGTCCGAGCACGTCGGGACCGAGCATGTGTCCACACTGGACACCCTTGCTTGGTTGCTGGACGAAACCGTTGTCTCGCACGAGGAATCCGGTGTCGCTGACGAAGACCTCGTTCAATCGCTCTGCACGTCCGGGACGACCTCCCGTCGGACGAACTCGGCGAGGTCGTGTACCGCTCTCCGCTACTCTTGGGCGCCAGTGGCGGTGTCGCGTGACCAGAGGGACGACACGCGTGACGGGATGGACGACACGTGTGTCCAGAGGGACGACTCACCACGTAGCCCGGCCGCGCTCGTGTCGTCCGTTCCATCACACGTGTCGTCCATCGGCTCACACGTGCCGTCCAGCCAATCACGCGAAACGGCCAGTCGGCCACGCGGAACTCACTAGACCGGTCGTCATAGTTTGGGCTACAGTCGGCCGCATGGTCCGCCGCACCGACACTCGGCAGCGCATGCTCGATTCCGCCGCCGAACTCTTCCACCAGCAGGGTTACCACGCCACCGGCCTTAATCAGCTCGTCGCCGCCGGTGGCGCTCCCAAGGGATCGCTCTACTTCCACTTCCCCGGCGGCAAGGAGCAGCTGGCCGCCGAGGCCATCCGCCAGTCCGCCGAGCGACTCTGCGACACCTTGCGCGCGATCGTCGCGGACTCCCCCGACGTCGTCACCGGCATCGAGAACGTCGTCGGCGCGCTGGCGACCTCGCTGGAGGAGTCGGACTTCCAGCGCGGCTGTCCACTCGCGACGGTCGCGCTGGACGCGTCGGGCGACAGCGAGGTGATCCGCCAGGCCTGCGCCGACGGCTACACCTCCTGGCACACCGTCATCGCCGGGGCACTGGACACCGACAAGGCGGACCACCTGGCGACCGTCGTCCTCGCCGCCGTCGAGGGCGGGCTGTTGCTGGCCAAGACGTTGCACGACACCGCGCCGCTGCGCGCGATCGCCCCGCACCTTCGCACCACACTCGAACGGGAGCTGTCCTGATGCGTGTCCACCACCTCAACTGCGGCACCTTGCGGCCGATCGGCGGAAAGCTCGTCGACGGCAGGCCGGGGTTGTTCCGCCGCGCGGAACTGATCTGTCACTGCCTGCTGCTGGAGACCGAAACCGGCCTCGTGCTCATCGAAACCGGCGTCGGCACGCCGACCGTGAGCCGTCCCGCCGAATGGCTCGGCGCCGGCTTCGTGCGGCTGGTCCACCCCGACCGGGACGACGACCTCAGCGCCACCACGCAGATCCGGAAACTCGGTTTCGACCCCGCCGACGTGCGCGACATCGTGCTCACTCACCTCGATCTCGACCACGCGGGCGGGCTCGTCGACTTCCCGCAGGCGCGGGTCCACGTCCACGCCCGCGAGCTCCAGGCCTTGGAGAAGCCGATCGACCGCAAGGAGGCGAGCCGCTACCGGAAGGTCCAGTTCGACCACGGCCCGATCTGGAGGTCGTATCGCGCCGACGGCGAGCCCTGGTTCGGTTTCGACGCCGTCCGCGAACTCGAAGGGGTCCCGGACGTGCTGATCATCCCCCTCGCCGGGCACACCCGCGGGCACGCCGGGATCGCCGTCGACACGGGTGACGGCTGGATCTTGAACGCCGGGGACGCCGTCTTCCACGGCGGCGAGCTCGAGCAGAAGCCGCACATCCCCTTCGCGCTGGGCTTCTTCGAGTCGTACATGCAGACGGAAAAAGCAGCACGACTGGACAACCAGCGCCGGCTGCGCGAACTTGTCAGTAACAACGGTGACGAAGTGTCGGTCTTCGCCGCGCACGACGCCACCGCCTTCGAACGGTTCAGCCAGAGGAGCAGGATATGAAGGTCCACCACCTGAACTGCGGCACGATGCGGGCCCCGGGAGGCAAGTTCCTCGACGGTCAGCCGGGTCTGCTGCGCCGCTCAGAGCTGGTGGCGCATTGCCTGCTCATCGAGACCGGCGACGGGCTCGTGCTGGTGGACACGGGATTCGGCCGCCAGGGGGTGGCGCGGCCGGGCGCCTGGCTCGGCACGCCGTTCACGGTGATGGTCGGTGCGAAACCGGTCGAGACGGAGACCGCGGCTCATCACGTCGAAGCGCTCGGCCACAAGCTGGAGGACGTGCGGCACATCATCTGCACCCACCTCGACGTCGACCACGCGGGCGGGCTCGCGGACTTCCCGAACGCCGTCGTGCACGTCCGCGCCGAGGAGCACGACGCGGCGACCGCACCGCGTAACGCGAGCGAGAAACTCCGATTCCGTGCCAACCAGTTCGCCCACCGTCCACTGTGGAGCAAATACGACGAGGCCGGCGACGAATGGTTCGGCTTCCAGGCGGTCCGCGAGCTCAAGGGCCTGCCGTCGGAGATCCTGCTGGTGCCGCTCGCGGGACATACCAAG
This sequence comes from Amycolatopsis sp. cmx-11-51, assembly GCF_047608665.1. Classification (NCBI taxonomy): domain Bacteria; kingdom Bacillati; phylum Actinomycetota; class Actinomycetes; order Pseudonocardiales; family Pseudonocardiaceae; genus Amycolatopsis; species Amycolatopsis sp. cmx-11-51. Next base: position 69,342 of record NZ_JADNQO010000020.1, read on the forward strand.
GGGCACACCGGGGTGGCCGTCGACACCGGCGACGGCTGGCTGCTGCACGCGGGCGACGCGTACTTCTTCCACGGTCAGCTGGATCCGGTGAAACCGCACTGCCCGCCGGGGATGACCGTGTTCCAGAACATGGTGCAGACTCTGCGCAGGCCGCGGCTGGAGAACGTCGAACGGCTCCGCGAGCTGAGCCGAGAACACGCCGACGAGGTCACCGTGTTCTCGGCCCACAGCCCGGTTGAGTACCAGTCACTCAGTCGTTGAAAGAAGGCCGGGGCTAGAAGAGGTCAGCCGACCGGCGGCTCGAGGGGCTGCCGGTCCTCTTCCTTGTGCGTGGCCCGCATGACGAGCCAGTTGACCCCCCACAGCAGGACACCGACGGCGAGCAGGATCGCGGCGACCTTGTAGTCACGCGCGGGCCGCCCGGACAACGGGGTCACCAGGTAGACACAGAAGATCGCGGCCAGCACCGGGATGATCGTCGGCGCACGGAAATGCTTGTGCGCCGACTTCTCCTTGCGCAGCACCAGGACCGCGACGTTGACGATGGCGAACACCGCCAGCAGCAGCAACGCCGTCGTGCCGCCGAGCACGCTGATGTCCACAAAGGACACAAGGCCGATGGCGATGACGCTGGTGAACACGATCGCCACCCACGGGCTGCGGCGGAACGGGTGCACCGTGCCCAGCTGCTTCGGGATGATCCGCTGGTTCGCCATGCCGTAGAGCAGGCGGCTGGCCATCAGCATGTTGATCAGCGCCGAGTTGATGACCGCGAAGAGGCCGATCGCGGAGAAGACCTCACGCGGGAACCCCGGGGCACCGACGTCGAGCACCTTCAGCAGCGCGCTGCTCTTGGCGGCCTCCAGTTCGTCGGCCGGCACCAGCAGCGAAGAGGTCACGGAGACCAGGATGTAGATGGTCGCGGCGATGACCATGCCCCACAGCATCGCCTTCGGAAAGATCCGGATCGGATCCTTGCACTCCTCGGCCATGTTCACCGAGTCTTCGAAGCCGACCATCGCGAAGAACGCCAGCGAGGTCGCCGACGTGATCGCCACCAGCATGGTCTGGTTCTCGGTGTCGAACTCGACCAGCCGCGAGGCGTCCCCGTTGCCGTTCAGCACCGCCCACACGCCGACCCCGATGATGATCAGCAGGCCGCCGATCTCGATGCAGGTCAGCACCACGTTGGTCTTCACCGATTCGGAGACCCCGCGGAAGTTGATCAGCGCGAGACCGATCACGAACAGGATCGCCACCAGCGGCATCGGCGCGGTGATGAACTCGGCGAGATAGGTGTCCCCGAAGGCCTTCGCCGCGGACGAGGCCGACGTGATCCCCGAGCACATCACCGCGAACGCCACCATGAAGGTGAGGAAGCGGATCTTGAACGCCTTGTGCGTGTAGAGCGCCGCCCCCGCCGCCTGCGGGTACTTTCCGACCAGTTCCAGGTAGCTGAACGCGGTCATGATCGCGACCACGAACGCGATCAGGAACGGCAGCCACAGCGCGCCGCCCACCCGGCCCGCGACCTGTCCGGTGAGCGCGTAGACGCCCGTCCCGATGATGTCCCCCACCACGAAGAACAGCAGGAGCTTGGAACCCATGACCCGTTTGAGGCTCGGCTGACCGGCCGGACCGGTCTGTTCTGTTGTCGTCGTGTCCACCATGCGGCAAGAGTGTGCCGTATCGCGTCTGGGGCCGACAGTCCGATATGGTCAGTTCTTCGTCACGGGCTGGCGAACCGTGGGACTGGGTGATTCGGTCAGTCGGCGTCGACCGCGGTCTTCACCAGCGGGACCATCATCTCCTGCGTCATCTTCGCCGGACCCGTGTAGTTGACCAGCACCGGCACGTCGTTCACGAGTTCGGCGGAGGCCAGCGTGGCGGTCTTGTTCTCGTCGACGTAATAGAGGGCGCCCTCGCCGACACCGGCGACGTCCTTCGCACCCGGCTTCGCCTTCTTCAGCGCCGCGACCATCTCGGCGGGCTTGATCTTGTTGCCCTCGAAGCGGGTCACCGCGAGCGCGCCGACCTGCTTGCCGCCCGCCGAGTAGACGCAGCTCTTGGCCTTGCCACCGTTGGCGGCGGTGTCCTGCACCGGACCTGGCGCCGAGGTCACGCCCTGGACGGAGATCGCCTTCGAGACGGCCTCGGCGGGCAGCAGCGCGCACGGCTCCTTCGAACCGGCGCCTCCGGTGGGCGCGGCCGAAGAACTCGGCGCGGCGGAGGAAGTGGGAGCCTGGCTCGACGGCCCGGCCGCGTTGTCCGGCTTCTGGCCCCCGGACGAACAGGCGGAAAGGGTCGCGATGACAGCGGCGAATCCGGCGATCGCCCGTAAAATACGCATGGGCCCGACGATAGCCCCGGCGAATCAGGCCACCGGGGCCCGGTATCGCCAGAAGGACGGGATCAGCAGCGCCGCCGCGATGACCAGCACGATGACCAGTACCCCGCCGCCGGAGGCCGCGGCGGCCGTGCCCACCCCGGCGGCGGCCCAGCCGTGGGTGAGGTCGGCGATCCGGGGGCCGCCCGCGACGACCACGGTGAACACGCCCTGCAGCCGTCCGCGCATCTCGTCGGTGGTGGCGACCTGGAGGATCGCCATCCGGTAGATCGCGCTGACCATGTCGGCGGCCCCGGCGAGTGCCATGAAGAAGACCGCGAGCCACAGCGAATTCGCGAGACCGAAGCCGACGATCGCCCCGCCCCAGACGCAGATCGAGATGATCACGCCGACGCCCTGCTTCTGGATCCTCGTCAGCCAGCCGGAGAAGAGGCCGATCAGCATCGCGCCCGCCGGGAGCGCGGCGTAGAGCCAGCCCAGCGCCGGGCCACCGCCGGGCGGGTCGCCGAAGGTGCGCTCGGCCATCTCCGGGATCAGCGCGCGCGGCATGCCCGCGACCATCGCGATGATGTCGACGAGGAAGGAGGCCAGCAGGATCTTCTGCGTCGCCAGGTATTTGAAGCCGTCGATGATGTCGCGGATCCCGGCGCGGCGCGCGATCTCGCCGAGCGGCGGGATCGGGGGCAGCTTCCAGACCGCGACGAGGGTCGCGGTCAGTGCGATGACGTCGATCAGGTAGAGCGTCGAGAGACCGAGGACCGGGATCAGTGAGCCCGCGAGCAGCGGACCGAAGACCGCGCCGAAGGTGGCCATCGTGCTGCTCAACGCGGTCGCGGGCGCGATCAGGTTGTCCGGCACCAGCCGGGCGACGACGGCGCCGCGGGTCGGCATGTTGATCGCGAAGAACGCCTGGTTGACCGCGAGCAGGACGAGGACGAGCCAGACCGAGCCGATGTTCAGGAACGCCTGGAGCCACAGGACCGCCGAGGTGACGGTGACGCCGACATTGGTGACGAGGAGGAGTTTGCGGCGATCGACGGCGTCCGCGATCGCGCCGCCCCAGAGGCCGAAGACGAGCAACGGGATCAGGGCGACCAGGCCGGTCAGGCCGACGTAGGCCGACGAACCGGTGAGGTCGAAGACCTGTTTGGGGACCGCGACGGCGGTGAGCTGGCTACCGACGGCGGTGACCGCGGTGGACAGCCAGAGGCGGCGGAACGCGGGGATCTTGAGCGGCCGGGTGTCGACGACGATCGAACCGAACAGCTTGCGGAGACCCTTACGCTGTCCAACCCCCACGTCGTCACTCACAACCCGACAGTTTAGCCGCGCTAACTAACCAACCGCGCGCGATTTACGTCACCCGGTGGCTGAAGGGGACTTTCGCCGCATGGGACGCGGTGAAGGGAGCTTTCACCGCATGCGATGCGGGGAAAGTCCCCTTCAGCCCCCGCCCGCCTCACACCTGCGCCTCGGTGCCCCCTACGGTCTCCCGGGAGCGCGCCAGCGCGACGGGGAGACTTCACCGTCGCGCGCCCTCTTTTGGGCCGAAGGCCCACGAAAACGCGATGAAGGGGCGCCCTCCACACTCACGCGAGGTGAACACGGAACGGCGCCCCTTCGGCGCGCTTTTCGTCAGCGCGCGACAGATAGCAGCGCCGACCGACATCACGGCGCGACGCGCTCGATCTGCCAGCCGTCGTCGGTGCGGACGTAGCGGAGCCGGTCGTGCATGCGCTCCTCGCGGCCCTGCCAGAACTCGACGTAGTCGGGCCGGATGCGCCATCCGCCCCAGTGCGGCGGAAACGGGATGTTCTCGACGTCGGCGAAGCGGCGCTCGATGCCGTGAAGCGCGGTCTCGAGGGCGCGGCGGCCGTCGACGACGCGGGACTGCGGCGAAGCCCAGGCCCCGAGCTGCGAGCCCCGCGGACGGGAAGCCCAGTACTCGGCGGTCTCCGCGACGTTGACCTTCTCCACCTCGCCGCGCACGTGGACCTGGCGCTGCAGGGCGTACCACGGGAAGGTGACCGACGCGTAGCGCGTCGCGGTGAGGTCGTGACTCTTCGTCGACGTGTAGTTCGTGTAGAACACGACACCGCGTTCGTCGAGGCCCTTGCACAGGACGGTCCTGGAGGACGGCCTGCCCTCCGGGTCCGCCGTGGCGAGCACCATCGCGTTCGGTTCGGCGACCCCGGCGGAGACGGCTTGGTTCAGCCAGTCCTGCAGCTGAGCGGTCCAGGTCTCCGCCAGTGCGGACTCGTCGAAGGCGGCCCCTTCGTAGGCCACGCGCATTCCGGGCAGGCGCACGACGGCGTCACCGTCCACGCCATCCTTGATCTCCGGCATCATCCGCCAAACCTCCGTACCCGGTCGGGGCATCTGTGACTTCGGCTTTGCCGCCGACGGTATTGCCTAGAAGGCGGCGGCGAAACCCACTGAACGGTGACACCCGCCACCCCCGGCTGGTCATCTGTGCGTAACCGCCGGACCGCAAGCCGCCACCTCCCGGTTACCTTCCGCCCCTGATCGATCAAACCCATGCGGTCCTGTCGCACGGCTTTGCCCGCCGGAAGGGTCCTTCACGCGCCACCATGCCGACTGGTGAGACCACTGAGCGACCGCCCGAGTGTTCCGAGTCCGTGAAGGACTCCTTGAGGGACCCTGGGTCCCTCAAGGAGTCCTTCACGGACCGCGCTCTAACCGCCCTCACCACTCACGTCACATCGAATTCACCCGAACTTATCCTTCGAAAATCGACGACTCCCCGGGCAATTCCCCGGCACCCTTTTCCCGCGATTTCAACAATTGATTACGACATTCGGCCTATCGTCCGTCAGGTCGGCCGATGGCACGTCCTAATTCTGTCGCGCGATAGAAATCAGCTCTGCGGCACATCTCCGCGAGATGTGCCAAGACCCGGGCGCGAAAACACGACGAAGGCCGCCCCCAGGACGGTCGAAATCCCGAAAACGGCCTTCGCTTCTCCGGTGTCGCGCCGTCAGCTCGTGACGACGAACTCCGCGCGGACGATCCAGCCCCAGCAGTCGTACGACGCCTTGTACCGGCCCGGCACTGTCCCTACAGGACCGTCGCCCCGCAAGGCGACACCGATGCCGCCGGTGCCACCGTCTCCCACTACCCGCAAGGGAATCGGTGCGGCGAGACCGTCCGCGGTGAGCGTCGTCGCGAGCTCGCCCGCCCCCGACGGGCGCAGGCAGTAGATGTCCGCGGTGACCGTCCCACCTGCGACGATCGTGGTCGGGGCGAGGACCAAACTGGACGGTCTGGTCGCGTTCGCCTGTCCTGCTCCGAGCGTGGTGGCCACCAACGCCGCCGCGGCGGCACACAGCGCGGCCGAACGAATCTTCATCCTCTGCTCCCTCCAGAAGTCCGGCGAGGTTTTCACCGGCCACCCGGAGGACGCGCGCCGCCGTACCCTGGGTTGCCAACCTGTCGAGAGCTACTCGGTTAGCAGAATGTGACAGGAATTCATGCAAGAGCTGACGATCACACTAGGTAGGCCTTGCGCCACTCGATAGGATCGCCGCCGAGGGCAACGGGGTGATCACCTCTATCCAGTGTGTTCAGAGGTTTTGGATGGTACGGCCGGGTGTGCGGCCGATCGATCACTCCTGCGCTCGCGCCGCCGGAACTTTCTACGACCGTGTTACTCCCCTTCCCCAGGAGTGCGTTGTGATTTCCCGTTCCCGCCGTCTCATGACGGCGTTGTTGTGTGCCTTTTCGCTGGCTGGTGTGACGGCCCTTTCGGCCTGTTCCGACAGCACGGCCGCTTCCGGCACCAAGGTCACCATCGGTTACAGCGCTTGGCCGGGCTGGTTCCCGTGGGCGGTGGCCCAGGAGAAGGGCCTCTTCGAGAAGAACGGCGTGACCGTCGACCTGAAGTGGTTCGACAGCTACACCGAGAGCATCAACGCACTGTCCTCGGGCGCGATCGACGCGAACAGCCAGACTCTCAACGACACGCTCGCGTCGGTCAGCGGTGGCGCGAAACTGTCGGTGGTCCTGGTCAACGACAACTCGACCGGCAACGACAAGATCATCGCGCGGCAGGGAATCACCGGCGTCGCCGACCTCAAGGGCAAGAAGGTCGCCGTCGAGCAGGGCACCGTCGACCACTACCTCCTGCTGCTCGCGCTTCAGGAGGCGAAGCTGACCGAGAAGGACGTCGAGCTGGTCCCGCTGCTGACCGACGCCGCCGCGGCCGCGTTCGTGGGCGAGCAGGTCGACGCCGTCGCCGCCTTCGCCCCCTTCACCTCGAAGGCGCTCGAGCGCCCCGGCAGCCGCGCGATCGCGACGTCCGCCGAGTTCCCCGGTGCCATCCCTGACCACCTCGTCGTCTCCGAGCAGATGTCGAAGGAGCGCAAGAAGGAGGTCCAGGCGCTGGTGACCACCTGGTTCCAGACGATCGACTGGATCAAGCAGAACCGGGACGAGGCCGTGCGGATCATGGCGAAACGCGGCGCCGTGTCGATCGACGAGTACAAGAGCTACGACGCGGGCACGACGATCTTCACCAAGCAGCAGAACCTCGACGCGTTCACCCCTGGCGTCACCCCCGCCCACCTGAACTTCCAGGCCGGCCGGATCGCCGACTTCATCATCGCCAACGGGCTCGCCCAGAACCGGCCCAGCTTCGACGGGCTGTTCGACGACCAGTACGTCAAGGCGGTGAAGTGAGCACCACGGGCTCGGCGAGGCAGGCCGTTCAGCGGACGGACGCCGCTGACGAGGCCGAAGCCCGGCTCCTCGACGATGAGCAGCGCCTCGCCGAAGCACAGGAAGACCGTCGACGCGGCGGCGGCGCGCGACCGGACTGGGCGCCGCTGCCCCGCCGGGCGGGCCTCAAGCCGAACGCCTCCCCGCTGTTCTCGCTCCGGACGCCGATCCCCGCGCGCTGGCGGTGGACGCTGGCCGTGGCCTCGTTCGCGATCCCGCTGCTGATCTGGGTGACGCTGAACGCGCTGGGCACCATCAAGCCCACGTTCCTGCCGACCCCGGTCGCGGTGTTCGACGCGCTGCTGAAGATGATCGAGTCGGGCGAACTGTTCAGCGACCTCTGGGCCACCACCCAGCGGGTGCTGCTCGGTTTCGGCCTCGCGGTGATCGTCTCGATCCCGCTCGGCATCGTGATGGGGACGTTCAACGCCGGGCTGGCGCTGTTCGAACCGGTCATCGCGATGCTGCGCTACCTGCCGGCCAGCGCGTTCATCCCGCTGCTGATGATCTGGCTCGGCCTCGGCGAGCCGTCGAAGGTCGCGGTGCTGTTCCTCGGCACGGTCTTCTTCAACACGCTGATGACGGCCGACGCCGTCCGCGGGGTGCCGCGTTCGCTGATCGACGTGTCGTACACACTCGGCGCGCGGCGCGGCGAGGTCCTGCGCAAGGTGATCGTGCCGCACGCGCTGCCCGGCATGATCGACGCGACCCGCGTCAACGCCGCGGCCGCGTGGAACTTCGTGGTGGTCGCCGAACTGATCAACGCCACCGCCGGGCTCGGCCTGCGGATCATGCGGGCGCAGCGGTTCACCCAGACCGACCGCATCTTCGCGCTGCTGATCGTGATCGGCCTGCTGGGCCTGGTCATCGACATCGCGCTGCGGCTCCTGCGATCCAGGGTCGGGAAGTGGGCGGCATGACGCTTCAGCTGAAGGCCGTCGCCAAGGACTACACGGTTCGCGGCCGAACCACCCGGGCCCTCGACGGGATCGACCTCGACATCACGCGCGGCGACTTCGTCTGCGTGGTCGGCGCGAGCGGGTCCGGCAAGTCGACCCTGCTCTCGCTGATCGCCGGGCTGGCCGAACCGACCGAGGGCCTGATCACCCTCGACGACGACGCCGTGACCGGACCGGGCCCCGATCGCGGGCTGGTGTTCCAGCACGGGGCGCTGTACCCGTGGCGCACGGTGGAAAGCAACGTCGCGTTCGGACTCGAACTGCTCAGCCTCGGCAAGGCCGAACGCGCGCGCCGGATCGACTGGTATCTCGAAGAGACCGGGCTCGACGGGTTGCGGAAGTCGTTGCCCAAGCAGCTTTCCGGCGGGCAGAAGCAGCGGGTCGCGATCGCGCGGGCGCTGGTGTGCGAACCCGACGTGCTGCTGCTGGACGAACCTTTCGGCGCGCTGGACGTCCAGACCAAAGAGGACATGCAGGTTCTGATCCGCCGGATCTGGACCGACACCGGCACCACGGTGCTGATGGTGACCCACGACGTCGAAGAGGCCGTGTTCCTCGGACGGCGCGTCGTGGTGCTGGCCTCGGACCCGGGCCGGGTGGCCGCCGACATCGCGGTCGACCTGCCCGGTGAACGTGACCTCGCGGTCAAACGCGCGCCCGAGTTCCTCGCGTTGCGCGCGTCCATCGAAGACCTCGTCCGGGAGCAGCACCGCGGCCACCTCGGGCGGAGCTGAGAAGAAAGGTGATCATGAGGCACGGGAAGACCCGGCCGGAACGCACCCCGCGTTCCGGGTTGCTCGGCAGACTCGGCATCCGGGGCAAGCTCAACCTGCTCCTGATGTTGCCGCTGACCGCCGTGGTCCTGGTGTCGGTGCCTTACGTCGCCGGGGAGATCGACGACGCCCGGTCCGCCCGCACCACCGCCGACGTCGCGTCACAGGCCCGTGCCCTCGGCACGCTGGCGTGGGAACTGCAGCGGGAACGACTGCTGACGGCGCACTACATCGCGTCTTCGTCGGCGAGCAGCGCGGCGATGCAGAAGCAGCAGGGCGTCGTCGCGGACACGGTGAACCAGGTGCGCTCGCAGCTGAGCGCCGACGCACCGGAAGAACTCGCGGCCGCGCTGGTGCGGATCGGATCGCTGAACGAGATCCGGGAAAGCGCGCTCCGGCGCGGTGCCTCGCTGGACAGCGTGGCACGGACCTACCACGCGGTGATCGACGCGGTCATCAACTCGCTGCGGCTCGTCCCGCAGCAGACCAGTGACGCGGAGGGCACCCGGCAGTTGACGGCGCTCGACGCGCTGCTGCGCGCGAACGAGGAGAACGCGCTGCGCGGGATGGCGCTGATCATCGTGCTGGTCACCCCCGACTCCGGTGAACCGGTGCTGGACGACGCGAAGCAGCAGTCGTCGCTGTTCCTCGAACGGTTCGTGCAGCAGGCCGACGTCAGCCAGGCGACGCAGGTCGTGGCGGTGGAACAGGGCGAGACGGGCCGCCGGGTCGACGCGCTGGAGGCCAAGCTCCCGGACACCCGGGGCCAGCAGGCCGTGCAGGCACTGCTGCCGGACATCCTCGGCGCCGTCGAGGCCCAGTCGAATCAGCGACGGCTCGCCCAGGACACGGTCACCACCGGCATCACCGACGCGGCGACCGCGCGAGCCGACGCCGCGCAGAACCTGGCGTGGACGATCGGTATCGGCGCCGGTGTGCTGTTCCTGCTGGTCGGTGGTCTCGCGATCGCGGTCAGCCGGTCGATCGCGGATCCGCTGCGGAAGCTGACCACGGCGGCGACGTCGGTCGCGGACCTCGCGAGTACCGAACTGGTCCGCGTCTCCGACACCGAGCAGGCCGAAGAACTCGCGCCACGCCTGGCCACCATCGACGTGTCGTCCCAGGACGAACTCGGGAAGCTGGCCGAGGCGTTCAACCGGGTACAGGCCACCGCGGCCGAACTGGTGGAACGGCAGGCCGTCACGCGGCGCAACGTCGGCCTCATGTTCGCCAACGTCGCGAAGCGGACGCAGAACCTGGTGGGCAGGCAACTGGCGCTGGTCGACGAACTGGAGCGCAACGAACAGGACGTCGCCCTGCTGGCGAGCCTCTACCGGCTCGACCACCTCTCGACCCGGCTGCGCCGGAACGCGGACAACCTCCTCGTCGTTTCGGGAAACCGCGACGAGGCGAGGATTTCCGGGCCGATCGAGCTGTCGACGGCGTTGCGTTCGGCGCTCGCGGAGATCGAGGACTACCAGCGGGTCCGGCTCGGTTCGATGGGCGACGTCCTGCTGTCGTCGCCGTTCGGTTCGGATCTGGTGCTGATCTTCGCCGAGCTGCTGGAGAACGCGACGTCGTTCTCCCCGCCGGAGTCCTTTGTGGACGTCGGCACGAAGATCCTCGCCGACGGCTCCTGTCTGATCGTGATCGTGGATCAGGGCATCGGCATGACCGCCGAACGGCTCGCCGAGGAGAACCGGCGGCTGATCGAACGCGAGCGGCTCGAACTGGCGCCGACCAGTGTGCTCGGCCTGTTCGTGGTCGGGCGGCTCGCACGACGGTACGGGCTGAAGGTCGAACTGACCGAGACCGAGCCGGGCGCCGGCATCACCGCGCGGATCGCCGTCCCGCCGGATCTGCTGACCTACCGGCAGCCCGTGCCGAAGTCCGTTCCGCCGCCGGCGTGGCCGACGGCGGAACCGGGCGACGAACCCGCCCCGCGGCAGTCCCCGCCCCCGCCCAAGCCGCGGGACAAGGCTTCCGGACGTGAGCTGCCGACGCTGGCGATCGCCGGGATGATCCCGCGCGACGGCCAGCGCCCCAAGGACTTCCGTTGGTTCCGCAAGACCGACCGGGAACTTCCGGAGCCGATGCCGATGCCAGAGCCCACCCCGTTGCCCGTGCCACTGCGAACGTCGCTGCCCACGTCGCTGCCCACGTCACGCCCGGCGGCGGCGGCCGAACCCTTGCCCGCGCTCGAAGCTCCCGCGCCGACACCGGCCGCCGATTCCGGGGAGACCCGTGGCGGGCTGCGGCGGCGGGTCAAGGGCGCGCAGCTTCCCGGTGCCCCCGAAGCGCCGTCGCGGCAGAAGTCAAGGCATGATCCAGCAGCGGCCAAATCGGTCTTCGACGGTTTCGAGGCTGGACTCGCGAAGGCCACCGGGTCTTTCAAGGACCCGGTGCCGCCGCAAACCCCGCCGCCCCCGGTGAGCCCACCGGCGGGCGATCCGACGCCCATGCCGACCCCGACACCCGTGCCCGCCGCCTCCCGCGGCGGTCTCACCCGGCGGGTCCCCGGTGCCCAGCTGGCGCCGGGCCTGTCGAAAGGACCGGCCGCGCGGCATCAGACCGCGCGGGCCGCCCTGAACACCGCCAAGCCCAGGGGCATGCGTGACCCCGAGGCCGAACGTGCCGCGTTCGACGCCTTCAGTGACGGGTTGGAGAAAGCCGTCAACCCGGAGATGGAACAGAGAGAGAAGAGCAAGAGATGACGACCGGAGTCAGCGTCGAAGCCCGGAACTTCAACTGGTTGGTGACGCGCTTCGCACAGAACACGGCGAGCGCGATGGGCGCGATCGCCGTCTCGGCCGACGGCCTGCTGATCGCGATGTCGTCCGAGCTGGAACGGGCCAACGCCGACCGGCTGGCCGCGATCTGCTCGGCGATGCTCGGTCTGGCGCACGGTGTCTCCGAGAGCCACCCGCTCGGTTCGCCCGACAAGATCATCATCGAGCTGGAACAGGGCTACCTGCTGGTCTGCACGATCAGCATCGGCTGTTCGCTCGGCGTGCTCGCCACCAAGCAGGCCAGCCTCGGCACGATCGCCTACGAGATGGCGATGTTCGCCAACCGGGCCACCGAGGTGCTCACCCCCGCGCTGATCGAGGAACTCAAGAAGAGCGTCGGCAGCTGAAATGACGAGGGGATAAGGGTATGAGCGACGATCAGGTACCTCGGCCCCGCGGCGGCGAACAGAGCATCTCGCCGCTGCGCCCGTATCTGCTCACCGCCGGCCGTGCGCAGCCGGTGGACGGCACGCTCGAAATCGAAGCGCAGGTGCTCACCAGCAGGCTCGGCGCGGCGTCGCAGGCGAGGCTGACCTTCGAACGACGGGAGATCGTTTCCCTTTGCCGGGAAACGAAATCCGTCGCCGAAGTGGCGGCGATGCTCGGCCTGCACATCGGCGTGGCCAGGGTGCTCGTGGCGGACCTCGCCGCGCTCGGCTACGTGGTGCTCCGGCGCCCGGCCGGAGCCTTCACCCAGGACCTCGGCATGATCGAAAGGGTCATTCGTGGACTCGAATCAATTCGCTGAACCGGCGGCGGCCAAGCCGCCGACACCGGTCAAGATCGTCATCGCGGGCGGTTTCGGCGTCGGCAAGACGACCACCGTCGGAGCGATCTCGGAGATCAAACCGCTGACCACCGAGGCCGCCATGACCTCGACCGGCGCGGCCGTGGACGGCACGAGCGGAGAGGTGCCGTCGAAGACCACCACCACGGTGGCGCTGGACTTCGGCTGCATCACCATCGACGAAGAGGTGAAGCTGTATCTCTTCGGCACGCCGGGGCAGGACCGGTTCGGCTTCATGTGGCACGACCTCGTGCTGGGCGCGCTGGGCGCGCTCGTCATCGTCGACACCCGTCGGCTCGACGACTGCTACCCGGCCGTCGACTACTTCGAGAAGGCCGGACTGCCGTTCGTGGTCGGGGTGAACGTCTTCGACGGTTCCCTCAAGCACGACCTCGAGGACGTGCGCTGGGCGCTCGCGGTGAGCGAGGAGGTCCCGCTGATCACCTTCGACGCGCGGCAGCGGCTGTCGGTCCGTGACGCGCTGCTGGCCGTCCTGCACAACACCTTCCGCCGGGCTTCCGCCGCTTCATAACCCGATCGCGGACAAGAAGTGACAATCTGACCCCAGACGTCACATCGTCCTGTTACCCTCGATCGCATTCCCGCCCAGTCCGGCCGCGGGAATGCGAAACGGGGTGGGTGCGATGACCGGCGAGTATCTGAGCGGAAGCGAGTATTCGGCGACGCTTACGGCTGCGCTCAACAGTTACTGGCAGACGCTGGAAAAGCGCTGGCTGAACGACGCCGGTCAACTGGTCCGAGGTGGCACGAGCCAGATCTCCGGTGCGCCGGAGCCTGCCCGATGGCAGGTCCCGGTCGAGTCGCGGGGCCATCTGACGACCTGCCCGATCGTCGAGTGGGCCGTCAATGACGGCACACCGGCGACCCGGCCGTCGGCGGATGCTTGCGACGGCTGGAGCGTGCCGGACGCGAAATACGTCGAATGCCGGGCGCTCGACGTCTTCTCCCAGGTCGGGGATTGGGCGTGGCGGAAGCGGGAACAGCTGGCGACCGCGATCCCGGATCTCGCGGGTGGGCCGGAACTGTCGTCGCTCGAAGAGGCTTACAGCGCCTTCTCGTCGGTCGAGAAGAAGATGAGGCTCGGCGATGCGATGGGCGACCACGACTTGGACAACCTGATCGCCCTCCTCGCGGGCGGCAACAAGTCAGGCACCCGGGCTTGGATGACCGGCTGGATGGGGCTCGCGGCGAACAGCCTCCAGGACGGTTTTCTCGCGACGGTGGAACCCACCCTCAGACACCAGGACATCCTCGTGAAGTGGCTCGGCAACAGCTACTCGTGCCGGGCCGCGATCATCCACGCCGCCAGGAACAACATCCTGCACCTCATCGCGGAGGCCACCCGCGCGCTCAACGCCACCGCCCCGGCGCCGACGGAGCCTCCCAAGGAGAAGCTGCTGCTGAACGCCGTCAGCGATGCTTGGGATTACGCCAAAACCGTCATCGGAGCCTTGGGCCGCACGGCTCCGGCCGGCGTCGGCAACGCACTCGTCCTGCTCGAGTTCGCGATGGAGCTGAAGGCGCCGCCGATGAACTCGGAGCTGAAGTTCCCGCAGCTGGCGGAATTCTTCGCCCATGTGGACACCGGCGTCCGCGGCCTCCACGCCGACCTGGACAAAGCCGAGAAGGAATACCACGACGCCATCAAGGCCATCGAGCACGAGATCGCCGGGGTCGACCGCATGGATCTGGAGCTCTACGACATGACTCAACCCCAGAAGAAGGGCACCGCCAAAGCTGGCTCGGACGGAACCCAGCGCTACGCCGTGGACGTCACGGTCGTACTGGAACTCGCCGAGGCCTGCTACGGAGCGGCCGAAATCTACTCGGGCCTGCTCGGGGAACTCGCGAAAACCTCTTACGCCGACGGCCAACTGGCGGGTCGCGGGGTCGTCCCCACCGCCGCCGACACCGCCTTGAAGCAGTTGCGGAACGACGTCGAATCGTTCTTCCAGAAGACGACCGCGCGCTACCTGGCGGCGGGCGACCGCATCAAAGAGGCCGCCGAGAAGTACGCGCAGACCGACGCCGAGCAGAAGGATCGGCTTCAGACAGCGATCGGCACGCTCGGTGATTGGGCCAAGGAAGATCCGGGCAGGCACCCCGAGGGCGATCGGCGGGACCGGATCGACCTCGACCCGGACAAGGAAGGCGCCCAGAACTGACGCCGCGTGCTCAGCCGGGCCGCGTGATGGCGGCGAGCATCAGCGCGCGGAGTTCGGCGGCGACGTCGGCGACGGGTAGCGGCGGCGTGTGCGCCTGCCATTCCCGCAGCAGTCCGGTCGCCGCGCCGACGAGCGCGATCGCCGTCAGGTGGTAGTCACGGTCCGGCGCGACGCCGTACGAGGCGGCGTGCCGGGCCTCGGATTCGATGAACGCGGCCCACCTGTCGACCCATTCCTGGTGCTGCGCCTCCAAAGCGGCGCTGACACCGACCGCCTCGACGTAGTTCAGCCGCGGCATCCGGGGATCTGACGTCACCGTGCTGACGAAGACGTCCAGCAGGGTCCCGATCCGCGTGACCGCGTCGGCGTCCTCCAGGCGTTCCAGGTTTTCGGTGACGTGCTCCAGCGCGAGGGCGTTGATGCGCTCGTGCAGGGTCAGCAGCACCTGTTCCTTGCTCTCGAACTCCTCGTAGAAGTTCCGCGTCGAAACGCCGGCGCGTGTGCACAACTCGGTGATCTTCGCCTGCTGGTAGCCCGTCGAGGTGAACAGGTCCAGGGCCGCCATGAGCAGGCGTTCACGCCGTTCGGCGCGCCGCTGCTCGGGTGCGACCCCGCCATACGTGCGGGCCACTCGACCTCCCCCGATTCGGTAATAGGGATTGCCAGATGCTACCAACACCGCCTACATTGCGAAAATCTCAATTACCAAACTGGAGGCAACGGTGCTTCGGACAGTTCTGGTCTCAGCCCTCGCAGCCGCACTGATAGGCGCGCCCGCCGCGCAAGCCGCGCCGAGCGGGCCCGGCGATCTGGTCGACTACAAGCCGGTCATCGCCACCGCCCCGGCGAAGGCCTGGAAACTCACCTACCGCTCGACCTCGGCGACCGGACAGCCGAACACGGTGTCGGGCATCCTGCTGGTCCCGCCGACGCCCTGGACGAAGGGGCCGCGCCCGCTGGTCAGCTACGCCGTCGGCACCCACGGCCTCGGCGACCACTGCGCGCCGTCGACCCGGCTGACGAACGGGTCCGAGAACGAAGTCCTCCTGATGAGCCAAGCACTATCGCGCGGCTGGGCGGTCGTCGTGACCGACTACGAAGGCCTCGGCACGCCGGGCACGCACACCTACGCCGTCGGCCAGTCCGAAGGCCGGGCCGTGCTCGACGCCGCCCGCGCGGCGACCAAGGTGCCCGAAGCCGGGCTGTCCAAGACCGGTCCGGTGGGCGTCTTCGGTTACTCGCAAGGAGGTCAGGCCGCGGCGTTCGCCGGTGAACTGCAGCCGTCCTACGCACCCGACGTCAACCTGGTCGGGGTCGCGGAAGGCGGTGTCCCGGCGGATCTGAACGCGGTCCTGAAGTTCAACGACGGCGGCCCCGCGTTCGGCCTGGTGCTCGGCGCCGCTGTCGGCTACTCGACGGCTTACCCGGAACTGCCGTTCGACGACGTGCTCAACGCGCGGGGCGAGAAGACCGTCGCGAAGGTCAAGGAAGCGTGCACCGTCGGCCTCGGTGCGGCAGCGCCTTTCGCGCGGCTCAACGACTTCACCACCGTGCCGAACGTTTCGTCGGATCCGCGCTGGCAGGCCCGGCTCGGCGAGAACCTGGCGGGCAAGACCAAACCGGGCGCGCCGGTCTACCTGTACCACGCGTCGCTGGACGAACTGATCCCGCTGTCGGTCGGCAAGGGGCTGCGCGACCGCTACCGCGCACTCGGTGCCGACGTCACCTGGCAGGAATTCCCGCTGCTGGAACACATCGGCGGCGTCTCGGCGGGTGGCCCGGTCGCGATGACGTGGCTGGGCACCAAGTTCTAGCCTGGGGGCTGAAGGGGCCCTTCGCCGCATGCGACGCGACGAAGGGCCCCTTCGTCGCATTAGATGCGGGGAAAGTCCCCTTCAGCTCTCTTTGAACGGCTTGAGCGCGGTCACGGCATCGGGCGCCAGCGACGTCGTCAGTGTCCCACCGGCGGCCAACGACGTGCGGGACCACCACTCACCGGAGGCCTCGGGCGGTTCCGGGCCGCCGACGACCAGGTCGGTCGCCAGTACCCTGCGCCCGGCCAGATGCGCGAGACTGGAGTCCAAAGTGGGATCCCCGATCTCCAGCGTCTGCCGCAGCACCGGGACTTCGCCGCGCGTCACGTGTTGAGTGGTCACCAGCGAACCGGGCCGCTCACCCGCCCTGCCGAGAACGAGCACCTCTCGCGTGTGCAGGTAAGCGTCGGCCGCCAGAGACGCCTTGAACACCGCGCGGTGCCGGGCGCGGGCGGTCACCACGGTCGGTTCCGGCAGGTACTCCAGCGACCCGCCGCCGTCCACCTCGACGTCCACTTCGGACACACTTTCCTCGCCGTGCAAGCCGGGAAGCGCGACGGTCGCCGCGACTCCGGCGAGCCGCAGCGAAGCACCGGTGCCGACGCGGATGGTCAGCTTCAGCTCATCGCCACCCAGGGGCGACGTCGCCGAGCTGACCAGGTGCACGATCGCCGTCACACCGGTGCCCCGCTTGGGAAGGAGGGTGAGCGGCGCCATCGAACGCAGCTCACCCAGTACGGTCCGGCCGCCATCGAAGCGGGCGGTCAGCCGCGCGTGCGCCTTCACCCCGCTCGGGCCGGCAGCAGTGAACGGACCCACGCCGCGACATCCGGCGCGTTCGGAGTGTCCACAAGGGACTGCTTGATGACCGGCAGCTCACCCCGCATCCGGTGCGCGTCCGACGTCATCACGTCCATGTCCGCGCCGACCAGATGCGCGATGTCGATCTTGTTGATCACGAGCAGGTCGGCCGTGGTGACGCCAGGGCCGCCCTTGCGCGGCACCTTGTCGCCGCCCGCGACGTCGACCACGAAGACCTGACTGTCCGCGAGCCCCCGGCTGAACACCGCCGTGAGGTTGTCCCCGCCGCTTTCGATGATCACCAGGTCCAGCCCGGGAAATCGCTCTTCCAGCCGCTCGACGGCGTCGAGGTTCGCGGTGATGTCGTCGCGGATCGCGGTGTGCGGGCAGGCACCGGTCTGCACGGCCTCGATCCGCTCGGGGTCGAGCACCCCGGCCTTGCGCAGGAAGTCGGCGTCCTCGGTGGTGTAGATGTCGTTGGTGACGACGGCGAGGTTCACCTCGTCGCCGAGTGCCCGGCACAGCGCCGCGGTGAGCGCGGTCTTCCCGCTGCCCACCGGCCCGCCGATCCCGATCCGGTACGCGCGCCCGGCGGTCGGCGCCTGGTCGTAGTGATCGGGTTCGGCGGCGGTCGGGTCGAAGTTGACCGGATGGACGTGACCGTGTCCATGTCCGTGCTCAGCTGGCAAAGAGACGCACCTCTTCCTTGTGCTGCCGGGCGTGTGCCTCGGCGAACAGATCGAGCGCCGGGGATCCGGGCGCCGGGAGATCGGCCGGATCGTCGCCCGCGGCCTCGGCGGCCTTCAGGGAAACGTTCCGGACCTCGATGGAAAGCCTCGCCACGACGGCGTTGACGGCGAACGGGTCGAGCCCGAGCAGCCGCACCGCCGCGCTCGCCGGGCCGCTGATCGAGAGGTAGGCCACCGCCATCGCGGCGTCGAGAGGTACCCCGATCAGCGCACCGACGATCACCGGATGATGTGGTCGCGGAGTTTCCTTCAGCAGCTGGGAAAGCACCGGAGACGGCCACGCCGCCTTGCCCGCCCTCGCCGTCCCTCTCCCTTGCGCACGGGACGCCACCCGCTGCGCGAGCGACGGCGTCCTGGCGTCGAGTTCGAGGTCGAGCCGCCGCCAGTGTCCACTCTGGACGCTGCGGGCGGCCGCGTGCGCGGAAGCCGCGGCGAACACGGCGGCCAGCGAACCCGCGGTCCGCAAACGCCCGGAGAGGAAGCCCGGCAGGTCGCGTTCGCGGGTGATCAGCTTCCGGGCGACGGCCTCTTCGAGCCCGCCGGAATGGACGTGACCGCCGCCGGGGAACCGGGAGTCGGCCAGAATGAGCGCGGCGAGGTCCATCGGAACAGGATCCATCAGAACAAGAAGTACCTTTGCGCCATGGGCAGTTCCGTCACCGGCCGCGGTTCGATCAGCTCGCCGTCGACGTGCACGGCGAAACTGTCCGGCTCCACCCGGATGTCCGGGGTGGCGTCGTTGAGCACCATGTCGGCCTTTCCCCGGGATCGGGTGTCCGAGATCGGTACCAGTGCCCGCGAGATGCCGAACCGTTCGGCCACGTTGTTGTCGATCGCCGCCGGTGCCACGAAGTGGAAACCGCTCGCGGCGGCGATCGCCGGGGCCGCGCCGAACATCGGACGGGCCAGCACCGGCTGCGGCGTCGGGATGGACGCGTTCGCGTCGCCCATCGCCGCCCACGCGGGGAATCCGCCCTTGAGCACGACATGCGGCCGGACACCGAAGAACTTCGGCTCCCACAGCACGAGATCCGCGAGCTTCCCGATCTCCACCGAACCGATCTCGCGTTCCATTCCGTGCGCGATCGCGGGGTTGATCGTGTATTTGGCGACATAGCGACGAGCCCGCAGGTTATCGGCCGCGCCGTCGCCGGGCAGCGCGCCACGCCGTCGTTTCATCACGTGCGCGGTCTGCCAGGTGCGGATGATGACCTCGCCGATCCGGCCCATCGCCTGCGAATCCGAACTCATCATCGAGATCGCGCCGAGGTCGTGCAACACGTCCTCGGCCGCGATGGTCGTCGGCCGGATGCGGCTCTCGGCGAACGCCAGATCCTCGGGTACGGACGGGTTCAGATGGTGGCAGACGACGAGCATGTCGAGATGCTCGTCGAGGGTGTTCGCGGTGTGCGGACGCGTCGGATTCGTCGACGACGGCAGGATGTTGGGCAGCCCGGCGACCTTGATGATGTCCGGCGCGTGCCCGCCGCCCGCGCCTTCGGTGTGGTACGCGTTGATGGAACGACCACCGATAGCGTCCACAGTGGACTCCAAGAAGCCCGCCTCGTTCAGCGTGTCGGTGTGGATCGCCACCTGGACACCGGATTCGTCGGCGACGGTGAGACAGGCGTCGATCGCGGCCGGGGTACTGCCCCAGTCCTCGTGCAGTTTGAACCCGCCCGCGCCGGCGGCGAGCTGTTCGCGCAGCGCTTCGTGCCGGACGGTGTTCCCCTTGCCCAGCAACAAGACGTTGACCGGCTGGCCGTCCATCGCCTGCAGCATCCGGCCGAGGTTCCACGCGCCGGGCGTGACCGTGGTGGCCTTGCTGCCCTCGACCGGCCCCGTCCCACCGCCGACCAGCGTGGTGAGCCCGGACGCCAGCGCGGTATCGGTCAGCTGCGGGCAGATGAAGTGGACGTGGCAGTCGATCCCGCCCGCGGTGAGGATCTTCCCGTTCCCGGACAACACCTCCGTCGACGGGCCGATGACCAGCGCCGGGTCGACGCCGTCCATCGTGTCCGGGTTGCCGGCCTTGCCGATGCCGACGATCCGGCCGTCACGGACGCCGACGTCGGCTTTGACGATGCCCCAGTGGTCCAGGATCACCGCGCCGGTGATGATCAGGTCGGGCGCGCCTTCGGCCCTGGTCGCCATCCCCTGGCCCATGGATTCCCGGATCACCTTGCCACCGCCGAACAGCACCTCGTCCCCGCTGCCGGACGGCCCCATGCCGCGGTCCTCGGTGACCTCGATGAGCAGATCGGTGTCCGCGAGGCGGATCCGGTCGCCGGTCGTGGGACCGAAGAGTTCGGCGTAGCGCTCGCGGTCGATCGACGGCATCAGGACTCCGCGCGCAATCCGGGCACACGACGATTCCCGGCCAGCGGGACGAGGTCGACTTCCCGTTCGACGCCAGGTTCGAAGCGCACCGAAGTTCCCGCGGGCACGTCGAGACGATGCCCCCGCGCGGCTTCGCGATCGAATTCGAGCCCCGGATTGGCCGCCGCGAAATGGTAGTGCGAACCGACCTGGACGGGCCGGTCGCCGAGGTTCCGCACGAGCAGCCGCACCCGCGGCCTGCCGGGATTCAGTTCGACCGGTTCCACACCGGTGATGATCTCTCCTGGTCGCACTCGCGGCCCCTTCTAGACGATCGGGTCGTGCACGGTGACGAGCTTCGTGCCGTCCGGGAAAGTGGCCTCGGCCTGCACGGAATCGACCATTTCCGGCACCCCTTCCAGCACCTGTGCCCGGGAGAGCACCGAGCGCCCGCTGGAGACCAGTTCACTGACCGTCCGGCCGTCGCGGGCGCCTTCGAGCACGTGGTCGGTGATCAACGCCACCGCCTCCGGATAGTTCAAGCGGACCCCGCGTTCCAGCCGTTTGCGCGCCACGTCCGCCGCGACGTGGACGAGCAGTTTGTCCCGCTCCTGGGGGCTCAAGTGCATGCGAAAGGTCTATCACCGGAAACCGGCCGTCGCCTGTTCTCGAAACACAGGATTTACCTGGGCGCCGGTACACGCAAAGTGAACGTCGCCGTAACTCTTCGCTTACGGAGGCCGTTTTCACTGAATCGTTCTCGTAATCGTGACCGAAACCACCACATCTTCCGATTGCCCCTGGCCCCCGCGTGGAGCAAGGTTTGTCCATCCGTGCGATGAGGCGCGCCTTCGCTGCGTGTATCCCGTCCACGCGTGAAACACAAAGCCGGGGAATGCGCATCGAAAGGTTTCACCACAGTGAGTGCCTCCACGATCAGCACCAATCAGCCGTCGGAGAAGGTCGACGACGGTTTCCGACCGGGTCTCGAGGGCGTGGTCGCCTTCCGGACCGAAATCGCCGAACCCGACCGTGACGGTGGCGCGCTGCGTTATCGCGGTGTCGACATCGAGGATCTCGCCGGCAAGGTGACCTTCGGTGACGTCTGGGGCCTTCTCGTCGACAGCCGGTTCGGCCAGGGGCTACCGCCCGCGGAGCCGTTCCCGCTGCCGGTGCACACCGGCGACGTCCGGGTCGACGTCCAGGCCGCGCTGGCCATGCTCGCCCCGATCTGGGGTTACCGGCCGCTGCTCGACATCAGCGACGAGGAGGCCCGCGACCAGCTGGCCCGCGCGTCGGTGATGGCGCTTTCCTACGTCGCCCAGTCCGCCCGCGGCATCGGGCAGCCCGCCGTCCCGCAGACCCGGGTCGACGAGGCGAAGTCGATCACCGAGCGGTTCATGGTCCGCTGGCGCGGCGAGCCCGACCCGGCCCACGTCAAGGCCATCGACGCCTACTGGGTCTCGGCCGCCGAGCACGGTCTCAACGCGTCGACCTTCACCGCCCGCGTCATCGCCTCGACCGGCGCCGACGTCGCCGCGGCCCTGTCCGGCGCGATCGGCGCGATGTCCGGCCCGCTGCACGGCGGCGCGCCGGCGCGGGTGCTGCCGATGATCGAAGAGGTCGAGAAGACCGGCGACGCCGTCGGCCTGGTCAAGGGCATCCTGGACCGCAAGGAACGGATGATGGGCTTCGGGCACCGCGTGTACCGCGCGGAGGACCCGCGAGCGCGCGTGCTGCGCCGCACCTGTCAGGAGCTCGGCGCTTCGCGCTACGAGGCGGCCGCGGAGCTGGAGCAGGTCGCGCTGAAGGAGCTGCGCGAGCGGCGTCCGGATCACCCGATCGAGACCAACGTCGAGTTCTGGGCGGCCGTGATCCTGGACTTCGCCCAGGTGCCGCCGCATATGATGCCCGCGATGTTCAGCTCGGCGCGGACCGCCGGCTGGGCCGCGCACATCCTGGAGCAGAAGAAGACCGGCCGTCTCGTACGCCCCTCGGCCAAGTACGTCGGTCCCGAGCCGCGCCACCCGGAAGACGTCGAAGGCTGGGAGCTGGTCGCGAAGCAGGCCTGACATGCGCTATGAACGGTCCGTTACTTGCAAAATTTGCAAGTAACGGACCGTTCATAGCATCTGCGGGACCGAAGAATCGTGCGGCGCCGTCGCCGACAGCATCGCCGTCAGCTGATCGACCAGCCACCCGTCGAGCACCTCCCGCGGCAAAGCGCGTTCCTGCAGCCAGCTCAGCAGGGCACCCTCGACCACGGCGGTCCAGCAGCGCAAGGTCAGCAGGAGCATAGGCGAGGGCTCCGACAGTCCCAGCGCGTCGAGGATCAGCTCGACGGCGCGGTTGCGGACCTCGTCGATCGCCGCGTCCGTCTCCGAAGTCGCGATCACCGAACCGCTGCGCAGCAAGGCGACGTAACCCGCCCGGTAGTGGTCGGCGACATCGATCAGCCCGCGGACGGCGGCCCGCAGCCGCGTTTCGGGCGGGCCTTCCTCAAGCCCGGCGAGGCCGTCGATGAGCCCTTCCGTAACCGTCTTCAGTGCTTCGACCTGCAGTGCCCGCAGGCTCGGGAAGTAGCGATAGAACAGCGGCCGCGAGACCTCGGCGCGGGCGATGATGTCGTCGACCGTGACGAGTTCGGGCGCGCGCGAGCCGAACAGGTCCAGCGCGGCACGGATCAGGTCCTCGCGGCGCGCCTGGGGCGACATCCGGCGAGGTCGTCTGGCCGAGGTCACGGGGTGACGTCCAGTTTCGCCGCGGCACGCAGCAGGCCGGGAGCGAGCCGGGAGAGGACGAGCGCGGCCTTGGCCTCCGGCGTAGACGGCTGGATCGCCTTGTCCTTCTCGACCGCGCGCAGGATGTCGCGCGCGACCTTCTCCGGGCCGAAACCACGTTTCGCGTACAGCTTGCCGCTCGACTTCTGCCGCCGCTTCTGCTCGACGTCGTCGACACCCACGAACCGCGTGGTACTGGTGATGTTGGTGTTCACGATACCGGGGCAGATCGCGGTGACGCCGATGTTCTCGGCGGCGAGCTCCGCGCGCAGGCACACGCTCAACGTCAGCACGGCGGATTTCGTGGTGGCGTAGGCGGAAAGGATCTTCGACGGCAGATAGGCGGCGGCCGAGGCGACGTTGACGATCTGGCCGCCTTCGGCGCGATCCCGCATCTGCTCGGCGAAGACGCGGCAGCCGTGGATGACGCCCCACAGGTTCACGTCGATGAGGCGCTCCCAGTCCTTCACCGTCGTGTCAAGGAACGGGCCGGAGAGGCCGATGCCCGCGTTGTTCACGACGATGTCCGGGACCCCGAACTCTTCCTTGACCCGCAGGGCGAACTTCTCCACCGCTTCGGTGTCGGAGGAGTCCACTATGTACTCACCGACAGTGACACCCTTGTTCCGCAGGAGTTTCGCGGTGTCCACGGCGGCGGAACCGTTGATGTCGGTGATGACGAGGTCGGCGCCCTTGTCCGCGAACGCGAGCGCGGTCGCACGGCCGATCCCGCTGCCGGCGCCGGTGACCACGACGAGCTTGTCCGCGAAACCACCCGAGCGCCGGGCCCGCTTCAGCGCGCGGCTTTCCTCGCCACCTTCGACGTGGTCGATCAGCTCGGCGGTGGCATCGGCGATCACCCGCGGCTTTTCCCGGACGACCCAATGCGTGCCGACGATCCGGCGGACCCGGAGGTCCGGCGCCCAGCGCTCGATCTCGGTCTGCAACGGCGTGGTGACGAACTTGTCGCCAGTGGGCGCGAGCACCTGCACCGGGATCTCGGTCTTACGCGGCTGAGGCCGGGACAGGCGCGTGAACATGTTGGCACGGTAAAGATTGAGCCCGTAAAAACCGTCCGAAGTGGACGGTACGGCGGCGGCAGGGTCCATCCGGCCGATGAGCGCGCCCATCGCGCCGGTACGCCACAACAGCTGCGGTATCAGGGGGATCTGGAAGCCGAGGATGTACGTCGAGTGTGTTCCTTGGGCGAGCGCGTTCTTGAGCCGCTTCGGGTTCGGGCGGACCTGCGCGCGGAACCACGCTCCCGCGTGGTCGAGGCTCGGCCCGGAGATCGACGTGAACGACGCGAGCCGTCCGCGCAGCCTGTCCCCGGTGACGGAATGCCAGGTCTGGATGGAGCCCCAGTCGTGCGCGAGCAGGTGGACCTTGTCTTGCGGCTGGACTTCGTCGATGACCGCGGCGAGGTCGCTGGACAGCTGATCCAATCTGTAGGACGCGCGTCCCGAAGGCTTGTCCGAACGACCCGCGCCGCGGACGTCGTAGACGACGACCCGGTAGCGGGATTCCAGCAGGGTGGCGACGCCGTCCCACATGGACCCGTTGTCCGGATATCCGTGGACGAGCACCACCGTCGGCGCGTCGTCGGCACCGGTCACCCGGACCGAGAGGCGGACACCGTCGCTGGCCGTCACCCACGTATGAGACATGGTGTCATGTTAGACAAGATGTCAATAAGGCCGCTTCTTGAGTATCTCGCGGCCAGCCGTCCAGCCGGTGTCGATCACGAAGACGAAGGTCCAGATCCGGCCGAGGTTCACCAACCAGTGACCACTGGAATTCCAGAACCAGCCGGCGTCGTGCGGCCCACCGAACAGCGCCTCGACCGGCCAGCTGTATCCGGCCATCGCCAGCGCCGCCTGAGCGAGGACATAGACGGCGGCGCGGATCGCCCAGTTCCGGATCGGATTCGCGCGCTTGTTCGCATCGGCCTTCACCGGTTCGGGCTCTTGCGATGCCTCCTCGATCATGCGGAGAGCCGGTTCTTCCTTCTGTGACACCGTTTTCGCTGGTTCCACGGGAAACTCCGCAACTCCGACACGCCGTACGGCGCCACGGACCACGAACGATCCGAAGAGCAAAAGCGCCGTCGCACCGAAGCACGCGACGCGCCAGCCGGTGTCCGAGCCGTAGAGCAGGCCCGCCGAGAACGTCCCGATCGTCGCTCCGAGTAGCGCCGCGCTCTCGTAGATCCCCATCGCCCGGCCGAGGCTGAGCCCGGCCGCTTCGGCGACCACCGCCTGCTCGACCGGGATGGCCGCCGCGAACGCCGCCGCGGACAGGATCCACATGACCGCGAGCACGGGCGGGTCGGGCGCGAAGGACAAACCGGCGGCGAAGGCCGCGCTCGCCACCATCGCCAGAGCGAGCACCCGTGTCCGGCCGACCTTGCGGACGAAGCCGTGCAGGTAGTCCGGCAGGAAGCTGTACACGATGAACCCGGGGATGAACACGGCGGCGATCTCGCCGAGTTCCAGCCGGTGCCCGCGTTGAAGGTGCATCAGGAGCAGGAGCGCGACCCCGGCCTCGGCCATCGCGGTGAGCGCGACGAGGACGAGCATCGGCCGCATCCGCCTGCCCAGTCGCAGAAGCCGTGGCGCGCTTTCTTCACGCACCGGCGCGGATTCGGCGGTCATCAGCACCACCGCGGCCACCGCACAGGCCGCCGCACCCAGCCAGAACACGCCCCGGTAGTCGATCCAGGCGATCGCGGTCAGCGCGACCAGGAACGCGATCCACGTGCCGCCACCCTCGGCCGCGAACAGCTTGCTGAAGGCGCCGTCGTCCCGGCCGAGTCCCTCCCCCACGCGAGCCCGCAACGCGACCCAGAACAGCGCCCCTCCGGCACCTCCGAGAACCGCCGCGCCATTAGCGACACCGATGCCTGGCGCGACGGCGTAGGCCACAAAGGACAGTCCATACAGGACCGCTCCAGCGGCCGCGAGCCGCCCGCGGTCGAACCGGTCCGCGAGCGAGCCCGCGATCGGCCGGGCCACGAACGACACCAGTGTCTCCAGCGCGGTGAGCGCACCGACCTCGGCCGCGGAAGCGCCGAGCTGGCTCCCCACCCACAACGGCAGGAGGAAATCGAGGACCTCCGCCGGACCCCTGGCCAGCGCGGCGGCGAGCCGGTTCTCCTCCGCCCGCCTCTTTTGTGCGACTTCGTCCACCCCAGGACCCCCTTTTCGGATACGAATGTATTCCAAAGGCTCCAGCCGGGCAAGACGTCCACCGAAAAGTAGGATGCGGCCGTGCCGAAGATCGTGGACCGTGCCGAGCGCCGCCGGAACATCGCCGGCGCCCTCCTGCGCATCGTCGCGCGCGACGGCGTCGAGGCGGTGAGCGTGCGCTCTGTCGCCGTCGAGGCCGGAGTGTCCGCGGGCGCGGTGCAGAAGTACTTCTCCACCAAAGAAGAATTGTTCCGCTTCGCCCTCGATCTGACGAGCGAGTTCCTGGAACAGCGCTGGAACACCCTCGATCGGTCCGGGAATCTGCTGGACCTGCTGTCGCGGTTGCTGATCGAGGCGATGCCCCTCGACGAACAACGTCGCGCGGAGGTCATCATCGTCAACGCCTTCACCGCGCGCGCCGCCGTCCTGCCGTCGTGGGCCGAGTTCATCCGCACCGGCTACGACGAACTGCAAGAACTCTCGACGCAGTACCTCGAGAAGGCACAGTCCGAGGGACACGTCCGTGACGACCTCGCGGCCTCCGACCTGGCGGACGCCGTCCTCGCCCTGACGGACGGCTTCGCGAACCGGATGCTCACCTCCGCCGATCCGGCCGCCCTGCTCCCTTCCCTGAAAACCGCCATCCGCACCCTCCTCACACCCCCTCCCCGCAATTAGTCCTCTAGTTGCGGTAGTTGCGCGTGCAAGTACCGCAACTAGAGGACTAAACGCGGGCGGCGAGGGCCGTCCGTACCCGGTGGACCATCGCCCGCGGGTCGACGTAGAGCTCTTCCTTGGTGATGACGATGAACTTCCAGCCTTCCGCCTCGATGAGTGCGCGCCGCCGGGCGTCCAGGCGCGGTTGTTCGCCATCGAGGTGCCAAGCGCCGTCGTACTCGATGGCGAGTTTGGCCTCGCGGATCGCGAGATCCAGGCGGCCGAGGAACCGGCCATTTCGGTACACCTCCACCTGTGGCTCCGCCTCGATGTCATGGAGTCTCAGCCACACCCTGACCTCGGACTCCGGAATCGACTCCGCTCGCCCATCCGAGAGGGCGAACGCCTGGCGCGCCCGGACGATGCCGTGGTCATGCCGGTGTCGCAGGTACACCTCCAGCGCGTCGCGGTCGACGAATCCCTCGTGGAGCAGAACATCGAGGAAGCCGACCACACGCGGGAAGGAGCGATGGAGGCGAGTGTTGGTGAGGATGTCCATCGTCATGCGCAGCGGGGTGGCGATCCGGCCGTCACGCCAGGGCTCGAAATCCTCGCCGAGGAGCCTGGTGCGACGGAGGTGCGTTCCACTCAGACCGTGAAAGCCCTTCTCTTCGGGCACGACGAATTCGACAGGGTCATCCGCGAGCGCGAACGGGAACCCGCGCACCGTAGCGGCGGAGCAACCGGTCAGCACCGCGCCTTCAGGCGCGGCGAGGGCCGCGGCCTTGCACCGCAACCCGTGATCTTGGCGAATACCCGCCGGGGCGTAGACGTCCTGGAACAGGCGGTTGTACAGGCTTGAACGGAGCTGGGCACGGGTGAGGTCCCCTTCGCTGAGAGCGCGGCTACCGACGAAGGGGCCGGAGAACTCGCTGGTGGGATTTCTGGACACGCCTCGACGATGCCTCCTGTCCCCGCCGTCACCTCGGCTTCAAGATCATCTTCACCGCACTTGTCCACAACACCCCCCACCTGTGCATAACCCCCTCCCCTCCCCGCAATCAGTCCTCTAGTTGCGGTAGTTGCACGCGCAAGTACCGCAACTAGTGCTGTGTCCATGAACGTTGGCCGGGTTGGCGACACGCCGGTCGGCGTTCGTGGCGGGTGATCGTCGGGGCGTCAGTCTGGGTGGATGGCAAAACCAGTTCGGGCGCGTCGTTTGACCGATCA
>NZ_JADNQO010000021.1:0-89775 GCF_047608665.1 Amycolatopsis sp. cmx-11-51
GAACCCTCGGAACCCGCCCGCCGACACGACAGTCGGCCAACAACCCTGCCCACACAACGAATTTCGACCAAACCCCGCCACCGCAACAAACTCGCCCTACTCCACAGTCCCATGTGCAAGATCGAGGCTAAGGCCGCCGAGGTCGTCTGTTCGGCAGGAACTTTCCAGCAACGGCCGAGATAGCTCAGAGCGCCATGCACATTGGCACCCGTTCGACTCGACACTGGCGGATCTTCACGAGTTTGACATGCAGCCCTGCCGCCTAACGTCAAGGTCACCTTCCTTGCCGACAGGCGGAATACCATCCACCGCCACGATGGAACCTGCCCAACTCCTCGTTGATCCCGAGCGAGGTTTGGTGGCGGTAGAACCCTTCAATCGACAGTGCCGACCGGCCATACGGGCGCGCCTCGGGATGCTCGTCCCCTCAGTCCAGCTGAGAGTTCAACCCGGCTGGGAAACGAGAGCTGGACCGCGACCGATGATTTGACGATCGACCCCGGAGAGCAATTGTTGCAAATCGCTTGAAAGGATCAGCTCCAGCCCGCAGGAGTCCGTGTGGGCGTTGCGGCTGCACTCGGGGGTGGTGGTACGCATCGGACATCGCCTCTTGGACCGCGCAGTGGTGCCCGCAGCTGCTGCACCAGGATCTGATCTCGGCGACGGTCTTCGCGAGGTCGGTGCCGGCGGTGGCGCCATGGCATGGGCTGCGCTGCCCGTGTCGTTATCGCGGTGTGCAGGTTGCCTTTTTGACCGATTTAGCGTCTGCGCGGGGTCGGGGCGCTATCATCGCCAAAATGCCTGGGGAGGTGGTTCCATGGATCCGGACACGTCTGACGAACACACGAGAGGCGGTTTCACCGCCGATGTGGTCAGCATGGAAGAAGCGCGGCAGAAGCTGCTCGAGGTGAAGGCCTACTTTCAGGCCAAGACCGACAGGTTGGCGGCCTTGCCCGGCGCGCTCGACGACGCCTTCTTCAGGGGACACGCGGGTGAGACAGGTCAGTACCAACGGAGTTATCAGGCCTTCGGCCGCGAGTGGGACAATCAGTTCAGCAGAATGCTTGTGCTCGAACAACGGTTCGTTGACCTCATCAACGAGCACGGTGCAGCACTGAAGCAGGCCATCGCGATGTATTCGGAGGCCGACGACGCCGCGCGCACGACACTCGAATCCATCCTCGGCAGGATGCCGTAGCCACACCTTGGGGGGATAATGGTGAACGAATGGCCGCCGCCTGCCGATGAGTCGAGCAGATTGCTGGCCGAAGTGGACACCGGCGAAATGCCGCACGCCGCCGGGTTCGCCGCCTGTCTTGAGGCGCTGGCGAACAGCTCCAACGTCTACGCGTGGATCCCGTGCATCGGCACCCTCTACGAGGTGAAGTACGAATTCCACAACCGCGGCGTCCCTGGTCACGATTACGGTGCGTCTTCGATCCCCGTGGCGACTCCCGACGAATACCTGAATGCGATGACCAAGCCGCAGTACGTCTCCTCGGTGATCGAGCACCTCGGCACGACGCCGGAGCACTTCATGGCATTCGCCGAAGTGCTGTCCGGGCAGCACGTCCTGATGAGCGACTCGGGGTATGCCGGTCCCGACGCCTACTCGCCGCCCATCGATTGGGCGTTCTACAACCTCGCGTTCGACAAGGGTGCCGACACGGGCTCGGCATCACAGGACGTCAAGGAAGCCCTCGCCGACTTCGCCGAGCTCAACAGCGCAATACAGGTGCTGACCGAGGCGGTGTGGGAAGGCCCCGGACAGGTCGCCGCGCTGAACAAGTTCACTCAGCTGATGAACTTCCTGATCCACGTCCGGGGGCCGATGCACGCGGAGTTCGGCGCAACCCTGGTGGCCTACGCCGCTCTCGTCAAGTCGGCCAGGAAGCAGCTGGACGGGATCATGGGCCAGGCGGACGCAGCGATCCGCAACCTGGACGCCTCCCCGATCGACCTCATCAAGACCTTAGGAGTGCTGCTGACCTTGGCGGGATTCATCCCCGCTATGCCGTACGCGCTTTCCTTCGGTATCGCGGTGGCCTCCATGGTGGCCTCGAAGCTCGAGTCAGTGGCGAAGAGCCGCCAGGACCCCGAGGAGATCACGATTCCCACCGAACAGTCCAGCTCGTGCGTGGACATCCTCCACTGGTACTTCAAACAGGCGCGCGCGACGTGCGAAGCCCTCTCCGACGGCATCGGCAAGCTGTCGAAGCGCCTGCCCGAACTGCTCGACGAGGTGGTGAACTCGGTGCCGGAGGACGTGCACCTCCCGGAACAGCTCAGGGAACTGCCGCAATGAGACGCTGCCACTCCTTCCCGGACGGCCGGGGACCGGCGCGGTGGTCGAACTGGTGGTCGAGACGATCGAGTCTACGAAGGCGCGGTTCGTGCGAGCGCCGACGGAGTTGCGCAGTAGCGCCCACGTCCTGGAATGCCCGGCTGTAACCCCGTGTCGTTCTGGGCTGAGGCTCTTTGACCTCCCATACTGGTGAGAACGCTCGAGGTACGAGGCCAGGAGGAGTAGCCGTGCGCGTCCCGCGTCAGTCACCCTCTCTCGCACGCTGCCTGCGGCACATGAGCGCAGACAGGACTTGAGGCGGTAAGTCAGCCTCTCGGTCGGGACAGCCGCTCGCCGGTCGACGGGTGGTGCCGGGTCCAGAGGTAGCTGGTGCCGGTCCTCGACCACTGTCCAGAGCTGTCTGCTGATGGACAGGGTCGGCCGCTTGCGGGTTGAGCCGGGCTTTGGTGACGCGGCCGCAGGTCTCGCCGAGCCCGGCCGGTTCCAAGAGCTGGCCGTCCTGCACATTCGCTGTGGTCGCGGGGTGCGACTTCAGCAACGCGCCTTGAACGACAGGCAGGCCGAGCCGTCCGATCGCCAGCCCGGCCCCGCCGCGGTGTTCTCGGGCACGCGGGGTCAGCTTTGTCCGGCGGGGGCCGGCACGCCGGTGATCGGCAATCCGGCAGTTCGTCGTCTCTTCTCCTGCAGCATCGTCCGCTCATCGGCACGAGCGGACGTGGCAGTCGGAGCTTCCAGGCCAGATTAGTGGAGGACTCATCCCACTACCGCGCTGAGCTGGCAACTGAAGCGCTCGGCCGCGGTCACTGCTCGGCGTCCAATCGAACCTGGAACCGCCTCGTCGCATGCCAACTATCGCCTGTCGTCACAATGTGCTGGTGGGCACGCAGGCGATATCTGCAAGTGCCGGCTGGAGTCCGCGCGGAAGGGGCTGTCTCCTCGCCTGTGGAGTGCTGTGCTCATTGTGTCGTTACCGGCGCCGGCGTACTGACGGGCTGAGCGAAACGAACGGTGGGGCTGAAATGGTGGGCCAGACAACAGCCAGCACGACCAGGGTCGTGAGGTGATCGAGGTGAGCTGATTGGTGGGGCTGCAGTGGCTTGACCACCGGGGGTGGTGGTGGACAGGTTGCCGTTCGAATCCGCGGCCAACGCCCCACCGTCACCGATGATCGCCGATCTCCTCGGTCGTCGTATCCATGATCAAATCCTGGTACTTGCCCTCCATCCGGCAGTTCCAGCCCTGGAACAAGTACTGCATCGTCACCGATATCTCACCGAACACACCATCGATGAGCTTCTGCGTTTTGCGCGCGCTGAAGCAAGTTGGTATGACGAAACACCGGCCTCGGCTTTTCGTGCACGACAGCGGGTCCCCCTCACCGGCGCTGAGATCCAGGGACGCCCTTCGACGCGGAAAATAATCATTCCGGCATGATTCGCCCGGGTTGTTCGTTTATCCCGGCACCGGCCGGGTATACGGTTGCCATGCCGGACGTCATCACTCCCCCGAGTCGCCCGACGGCCCACGCCATCTGGCGGATAGACCGTGTCGAGAATTTCCGCTACCGGGCAGAGTACTGCTGTCGGGGTCGCGCACCGGGAACATTCGACGTTCTGCTCAGTCCTTGTCTGCGTGAACGGGTCACCCTGCCCGCGCACGCGACGGATTCTGACGTGGTGCTGTGCGCCGTGGGTTTGATCCTCGACAGTGTGCTTCCGTCGGCTCTCGCCCTCCTTCCAGAGATCGACCTGGCGGTCATGGCCTCTACGGATGCGTCATTCGTCTCGGAACTACGCAGCCGCCTGCGGTCACCGAGCTGACGGCGGGATGAGCCAGGTGAGCCGGGCGGCGATACTGCTGGGGCTGGGCCTCGGCGGATTCGTCGACGGCATCGTCGCCCACCAGATCTTGAACTGGCACCACATGTTGTCGAGCTGGTATCCACCGGACACCGCGGAGAACCTGCACCTCAATATGGTCGGCGACGGGTTGTTCCATTTACTGTGCCTTCTCTTCGTGATCGCCGGTATCACGTCGCTCAATCGCGGTCGCCGCCTGCCCTCGCGAACCCTCTGGGGCGGCGTAGCGGTCGGGTGGGGCGTGTTCAATCTCGTCGAAGGCACTGTCGACCATCTGATTCTCGGCGTGCACCACGTTCGCTCCGGGCCTGATCAGCTGGGGTACGACCTCGGTTTCCTCGCGCTCGGCGCCACACTCGTGGTGATCGGCCTGCTGATGTCCCGGCGTGCAGCCAACGCGGACTCGGGTAGTCCTGACGTATGAAACCCGTCAGTTCCTTCGTGTCGTTGAGTCCTTTCGTACGGCCGACTTTCCTGTCGCCGCCGTAGCATCGCGGTTCGCTGCGTGCCAGCCGCATCCGCTGATCGTCACTGTCCCTGGGCGCGTGGATCTCCTCGGCCGTCTTCGAGCTGGCTGGTGGCCGTGAGCGACCGGTACAACCGCGTATTGGCTCCTTCGCCGCTTGCGGCACGCGATTGGGTCATGCTCAGCGGGGGAACACCGCGGTATGACCACTGCGATCAAGTCGGTGTTTCGTCTGTTAGCGGCGCTCAGGCGCGCATCTGCCGTTCATCCCCGTGGTGTGCTGCTAGCGGGCGAGGTTGTCTCGGTATCAACCGAATCCCTTCCACTTCGGCCTGGGCCCGTGCTCGCCAGGATGTCGAAAGGCGCGGGAATGCCGGGCGCCGTGCCTGACGCGCTGGGGCTGGCCCTGAGGTTTGGCACCTCACCCCGGCACTGGGACCTCCTGCTCACCACCTCGATGCCCGGCCGCCGCATCGGCCGAATGCTGCCTTGGCCCCTACGCTCCTGGAACAGCGATCGGTACTGCAGCCTCATGCCCTACCGCGTCGATGACCGAAACCTCTGGTTCGGTGCCGAGGTGGCCGACCTGCCGGTGGATCGTGCTTCGATCGCCGATGTGGTCCGGTCGCTGGACGACGGTCCGCTGCGACTACGGCTGAAGGTAGCTGAGGCCGGAGCATCGTGGCGCCCAGTCGCCGAGATCGTCCTGTCGCGCGTCGACACCGAAAGACCGGGCATCGCCTTCGACCCGGTGACGGCCCAACCGCCCGGGTTGCGTTTGGTGCCGCAATGGCTGGCGTCGATGCGCGCGGCCGCTTACTCCGGTAGCCGCGAGGGAAGACCGCGCTTACCGTGACGTCGTTTCGAAGCCGCACGTCCTGCTCGAGCAACTACCGGAACGCGCCGGGCTGTCGGTGGCTTTGTCGACGGTGACTCCGCGATCGAAGCAGGCGGGCCCACGCACGGCCTGTGGCGGCGTTGGACCAGGCCCGCCGGGAAACCGGGACCGCGTCGAGACCGAACCCTGATGACGCCCAGCCGGCTCGTCGTGGCGACAGCGCTCAGACTGGCCGCCCACTCGCGAGCAGGCCCTCGGTCGCACTTGACGGGCTTGCATCCAGCTTTGTCAATCGAGTGGGGCGGCGTCGACCCGTTGTCCGTGCTCGCTGATCTCAGCACCAGAGAGATCCACTACGACCCCGACAAGGTCCTCGCACCCGCGTGAACTTTCGATCGCCACCGGCATCTGCTGGGTGTCGAACGACCAGGGCCACCGGCTCCGGACGGAGTGTGGTCCCGGGCACAGGCGTCGATACCTGATCACGAGTTCACCCCTCTGACTTCCTCAGCGCCTTCCACCTGCCCGGCACCGAACTGCTTGGACGGAACCTACTGCTCGAGGGCCACTTTCTGGTGTCCGATTCCTGTTGGGCGTGCGGACTACCCACCTGCTCGACGAGGAAGACCAGCACTGGGCCCGAAGTCGAGTTCCTCGCGACCAGCTATATCAACGGCGGCTGGATCCGAGAGTACGCCGCGCCCTCACCGAGCAGATCGCGATCAATCGGAGAATCTACCGCGAAGCGCGGCAGGTATCGACATGCTGCATCCGGCGTCCCGCCCCTGTGTGGCGACTTCGTTACGGCTGTATTCGGGAATCCCTGATCGCAGATACGAGCCCACCGCGACCGCAGACTCCACGGCGCGCCGAACGGCGTCGTCCGTGCCTCGCCCTCACGTCAATGGTAAGCGGTACGCACCTCGTAGCGCCGCTCCGCGTAGGCGAGATCGTCTCGCCACAACCGCGCGGACGCGCGGCGCATCAGCGGCCGGAGCATCGGCGCGATCCGCGTAGCCTTGGCGAATCCCGGCCGGTCCGACGCGGCGATCGTCGCTTCGATCACGGCGGTGCGCGGGCGGCCGTCGTGGCCGGCACCGAGCGGGGTCGCGTGGGTCTCGACCACGCTTCCCGCACCTTCACCCTCGACGATCGTCATCACCACGGTGCGCGGCTCGGGACAGGTGAACTCAGCGATCACCGGCACGCCCAGCTTGCCCGCGAGCCGGAAGGTCACCTCGACGACAAACCGGTCGTCCGCCTCGGCGACGTCGTTTCCTTGCGGCGCCGAGAGAACACGCAGCCGAGCGAACGAGTACGGGTGGAACCAAGCGCCGTGCCAGGGATCGAGGCGATTGGCGACGACGTCCTCCGGTTCGCAGATCCCGGTCAGGGTGGCGACAGCGTCGATCATGGCATTTCCGTCCGGCCTTGGCGCCACGAACGGCCGCTCGGTGGGAGCTTCACCTCCAAGCCGGTCGAGCCGCGCCCACACGAGGACGCCGTCGTCATAGGACGGGAAAGGCGTCCAACCGGGCCGCTCAGGACCGACCCGCAGACCGTGCCAGCGGCAGACCAATTCGCCGCAGTGCACGCGAGCCTGATCGAGGGGCGCGCCCAGATGGGGACACGCGCCGGGGCCGATCGTCGTGAGTCCGTCTTCGCCGCGCCAGGCCACGAGTTCCTGCGTGCCGACCCGGAGGCCGAGGGGTTCGTTCGCACGAATCGCACGGCTGGCCGCGACGACGTACCAGTTGCCCGCGGGACGCGCGTCGGCGCGTTTGACGGCGCCGGCGATCAAGGTGGGACTGCAGTCGCGGTAAGTCGGTTCCTGCCGCACCCAGGCCGGCTCCTGGAACGGCTGGACCGGCCACCGCTCCGGCCAGCGTTCGATCACCTGTCGCCTGAAGTCCACAAGTCACACTCCTGCCGTGCGATCGACCGAGCCGACCGACGACAAGCATCCTCTGATATTTGGAGCGATTGCGCAACGCTTTGGCCAGGAGGTTCAGGCTTTCAAGCTTTCGGCGACAAGATCCAGCGCGTCGGTCAGCTCGTTGACCCACGGGATGTCGTTGACGTTGCGTTCCTTCCACCCCGGACCGGCCAGGGCGACGTCGAACCCGCGGCGCTGCAGACGCTGGCTCAGCATGTCGTCGGCGGTGTTGACCGACATCGACCACAACAGAATCAAGACCGGGTCCAGTTTCGACGCCATCCCGAACGTGGTTTCGGCGGAAGCCATCTGCCCGAGGAACACAGCAGGGATGTCCACTTCGGCCATCGACGCCCGGAGAACCTCCATCGGCAGGCTGTGCCGCTCTTCCGGACAGCAGGCAAGGAGCACGATACGGCCGGGGGCGGTGTTGGCGAACCTGCCGCTGAAACGCTGGAGCGCCAGCGAGACTTCGGCGGTCAACGCCCATTCCGACTCGAAGCACACGTCGCCGCGCAACCAACGGCCTCCGAGGTTGCGCAGGACCGGGACCACCACGCCTGCCCACATCCCGGCGGGGCCGAGCGCGTCGAGGGTCTCGTCCAACAGCGCCGCCAAGGACGTGAACTCGAGCTCCTCAGCGGCCGTCTCGATCTCGTCGGCTCGTCGCTTCACGGAGATCTCGGGGATCGCGTCTTCATCGCCGGAGAACGCCGCCGCAGCGGCCTCGCGGGCACGCATGCCACGATCGGTGAGCCGCTGCATGTGCTGAAGCCTGCGCACGTCGGCATCGGAGTACCGGCGATGGCGCCCATCCGCGCGAAGCGAGGGGCCAACCCCGTAGCGCGTCCCCCAAGTTCGGAGCGTGACCGGTGAGACGCCCAGCAATTCCGCAACCTTGCCAGGGGTCCACGAGCCCGCACCCCGGGGTCCGGCAGGGTGATTCATCTCGTCGACGTCCATCAACTCCACGTTTCCACAGGACGGAAACCGCCTGTCGGCACGCCCGCTTCCCCTTGCCTCCCTCCGGGCGGCTGACAACCGGTCAACGTCCGCCTGAATCGCGCAACATCATGAGCATCAACCGGTTTTGCGCCACAAGTCATAGCGTGTGTGGCTGCTGTACCCGTACAGAACAATACTCCGTCGACCGCCGAACACTCAGGCGCTAGCGATGTGCGCGTACGGTCCGCACCGCGCCTTCGAGGCTGCGATCGATCGAGCCGATCCGATTTCCGGTCGCACAAATCGCTTGCGCAACGTTTCAGTGGGACAATTGACGTACACAGCTCCGAAACGTGCCCTGAGCTGGAAATACTCCGGACTCTACTGTGTGTTTTCGCATCGATTCTCGCGTGCGGGGGCTTGCGCGATCAGCGTCGTTCCAGCGTCGGTGCGCTCCACGCTCAGCGTGAGCCGGAAACCGAGCAGGAGCATCACGTGCAGGAGATAGAGCCAGAGTACGAGTGCCGAGAGGACGCCCACCCCGGTGAGGCCGCCGAACGGGATGCTCCAGTCGAGCGGGATGGCAAGGAACAGGAGAAAGCCGTGGAAGAACCCCGCGAGGAAGGAGGCCACCGCGAGGGCGCCGAGCAGCAGGGGTCTGCGGCGCGCACCGCGCGGCGCACTACCGACGAACACGATCGCGGTGACGGCGGCGATGATCAGCCAGTCGATATGAAAGGACACCGTGATTCCCCAGAACGTCGACCAGCCACCCCCGGTGTACAAGTCGGCGACGACATCCGCGGTGGCGAGCGGCACGATCGCCAAAGTCGGGCTGATCAGAAGAACAGGGACGAACATCAGGCGCCCGCGCCAGCCGACGAATGCCCCGGGCGAATGGCCGGACACCTGCGCGAACCCGCGCAGCAATCCTTCGCCGTAGAAGGTGGCGGGAAGCAAGGTCACCACCAGCGCGGTCCACGGGCTACGCAGCGCGGCGGAGGTGAGCGCGTCCAGGGCGGCGCCCGGATCGTGAGTGGGCGGCAACGCGTCGCCCCACCGGGAGACGCCGTGGAGGACGAACTCCGGCGAAACGACGAAAGCGGCTCCGCGCAAGGCGACGAGCGCGAGCGGGACCACAGCCAGTATGGCGAAGAACGTCACGCCGGCGGCCCAGAGCGACAGGTCACGCCCCTGCAAGGAGTGCTTGACGTCGCTCAGCACCACTCCGGTCCGGCGCCGGACGCTTCCGCCACTCACTCCGGCGCACCGGCTTCGGCTGAAGACGGAGTCGCGGGCTGGTCGCGGTTACACGCACACGACGCTTCCGGAAGCGCATTGACGGTCCGCTGGTTGCGTGCGGTGCAGACGCTGGCCCGACCGATCCTCAAGGTGCCTCCGGACGTGCTCACCGGCTGCGGGGTCCTGAGCGCTGGGGCCGCGGTGTTCCTGGCCTCGGCGAACGGCTGGTGGCTGTGGCTCGCACTGGTGGCACTCCTCGCGACCGGGGTGTTCGACGGGCTGGACGGGGCGGTCGCACTGCTCACCGGCCGGGCGCGGCCGGCCGGCGCGGTACTGGACGCGGTCGCGGACAGGGTCACCGAACTCTGTTTCGCCGCGGTGCTTTTCGTTCTCGGCGCACCGTTCGCCTGGTGCGCCGGGCTGGCGATGCTCCTGCTGTTGCACGAATTTCTCCGGGCACGTGCCCAGGGCGTGGGGCTGCGGGGCGCCGGGGCGATCACGGTCGCCGAACGTCCGACGCGCCTGATCGTGGCGGCAGTCGCGGTGACGGGCGTCGCGCTCGCTCCGGCCGGCACACCGTGGACGGGCTGGCAGTGGGCGGAGACGTGCGCGGTGCTGTGGGCCGGGTTGTCAGTCATCGGCCTGATTCACCTCTCGATCGCCGTGGCCCGCGGTCTCCCGGACCGCTGGGCCGATCAGTCCGGCGACGATCGCGGCTGACATCGCGACCAACGGCAGACCTCCGCCGGGATGGGCTGAGCCACCGGCAAGGTAGAGGCCGGGAATCGGGCTGAAATTGGCCGGCCGGAGGAGAGCCGCGCGAGGGCCGTTCGACGAAGAGCCGTAGATCGAACCGCCCGGCGCCCCGGCTTCGTGTTCCAGTGTGGCCGGTGTGCGAATTTCGCGCCATAGCAAGCGATCGCGGACGTCGAGTCCGCGCTCGGCCAAGACATCGAGGACACGATCCGCGTATTTCTCGGCCAGCCCGGGCGCCGCCCAGTCCACTCCGGACTCCGGGTCGTGCCGGGGGGCGTTGACCAGGACGAACCACGATTCGCAGTCCGGCGGGTGCAGGTCGGGATCGTCGGGAGCGCAGATGTAGACCGTAGGATCCGGCACCGGGTGCGGATTCTTGCCGAAGATGGCGTCGAACTCCGCGTCGTAGTCCGCGGGGAACAGCACCCGGTGGTGGCGGGGAGACGGCGTCACCCCGCGTAGGGCGAGCAGCAGCACGAACCCGGCCAGTGACGGCTGAACCTGCCGGAGCGCCCGGCGAGGCGCCCGGGCGCGCGGGTCGTCGAGAAGATGGCCGTAAAGATGCGCGGCATCGGCGTTGCACACCACCGCCTTCGCCGCCAGGCGTTCACCGTCGGCGAGACGTACCCCGCTCACTCCCCCCGCTCCCGTCTCGATCGCGGTGACCTCGGCGCCGGTCCGGATCTCGACGCCGAGTTCGGCGAGCCTGCCCAGTAGCGCGTCGCCGAGCCGGCGAAGCCCTCCACGGACGTGCCAGCTGCCGAACTCCTGCTCGACGTAGGGCACGACAGCCATGACCGCCGGAAGCTTGCGGGGATCTGATCCCGTATAGGTGGCGTAGCGGTCGAGCAACATCCGTGCCCGCGGATCTCGCAACCGGCGGCGTCCGAGCCCGCGCAGGGTGCGCCACGGTGCGATGGCGAGGAGGTCGCGGACGCCGGTGGCGTGCCGGAGCAGGTCCCGGGTGCCGCGCAGCGGACGCCGGAGGACTTGTTCGCCGACGAGGTCCCAGAGGTGTTCCGCCTCCCGCATCAGACAAGTCCATTCCGCACCGGCACCGGTACCGAATGCGTCATCCAGGCTGCGGGACACCTCAGCCCGGTCGTGGGGCATGGCCAGTTCGGTACCGTCCGCGAAACGGTACTGGCAGGCAGGATCGACCGGCACGACGTCGACCACTTCGTCGAGGTCGGTGCCCGTCGCCGCGAAGAGTTCGCGGTAGACACCCGGCAGAGTCAGCAAGGACGGACCGGTATCGAAGGTGAAGCCGTCCCGGCTGAAGGTTCCCAGCTTCCCCCCGCATCGCGGAGCCCGCTCGAGCACGGTCACCACATGACCGGCCGCGGCGAGCCGGGCGGCGGCCGCGAGTCCGCCCATACCGCCACCGACCACCACGACGTCGCTCATCCGGTCTCCTTCTGGCGCAGCGCGCGGTTCTTCCAAGCGATTCGCCCATTCTTTCGTGCCCACCACGAGCGGGCGATGAGTCCGACAAGGGTGAGAATCGAGACCGGGTGAGCCAGGCTGTCCGGCCAGACCCGGCCTCGGGTGCGGCGTGCGGTGACCACGCGTCCGGCGACGCCCGCGGCGTACCCGACGAGTCCGGCGCGGGATCCGGTCAGGGCCGCGACGGCGGGCAGGACCCAAATCCCCAGCAGCGCGGCGGAGATCGCCACGGCTCCGGGCGCCGATCCGGTGGCCGACCAGAGCGATTTGGCGTAGCCGTCGCGCAATTGCGGCCATGTCTCGTACATATGACATTCGGCGACCCCGCTGCCGTCCGCGACCACACCGCGTCCGCCAGCGCGTTTGACCGCCCGCATCAGCGCGATGTCGTCGAGGACTTCATGGCCGACCGCGAGGAAACCACCGCATTCGCGCAGCATCGCGGCGTCGATCAGGAAGAACTGGCCGTTGGCGGCGGTGAGCGAGGGCCGCGGCGAGCGCTCGGCCTGCCGCAACGGCAACAGCACCAGCCATGACCACTGCAGCAACGGCTGCACCAGGCGAGCACCGGCACCGTCCGCGCGCTGCCGGGGAAATGGCGAAACGGCGTCCAGACGCGCCTCGCGTAGCAGGGAAACCGCCGCCGCGACGGCGTGCGGGGCGAGCACGACGTCAGCGTCGACGCACACCAGGACAGAGCCACGGGCCCGCTCGGCGAGTTGATGGCACGCGTGCGGTTTGCCGAGTACCCTATCCGGCGGTTCGACTCCGGTGAACACGGCAACCCGCGGGTCCTCGCCCGCGACCTGCCGCACGACCTCCGCTGTTCCGTCGGTCGAACAGTCGTCCAGCACCAGGATTTCGACGTCGTCGAGCCCCTGCTGTTCCAGCAACGACCTCAAAGCGGGCGCCACACGCGAAGCCTCATCCCGCAGAGGAAGCAGGATCGAGACGGCCTCCGGACAACGGTCCGGTTTCTCCGGTGGCACCCGGACGATGCGCGCGTTGTAGGCCGCGTGCCCGGCCGCGGCGACGGCGGCCGATGACGCCGCCCGCACGATCAGGCGGCCGAGTGAGACCACAGCCACCCCCGCACGATGCGCACGGTGAACGGCACAGCCAAGGCTCCCATGGTCAGGCCGCCGACCAGTGCCACCCACGGGCGGCCGAAGAAAGCGAGATGCGCCCAGATCGACGAGAACCACGTCCACAGGTACATCACCGGGGCAGGCCCGGTGGCCAAGCTCGGCACTGGATCTTCGGCTCGGGGTGACAACAGATGCAATACCGCCTGGATGATAGCGGCGACGAGCAACCAGCCCAGAAAGTTGGTCAGCGGGATCCCCACGACGCCGGGCAAAGACGGCTCCGGCGACACCCACGTCCAGTAGCCTTCGTCCACCATCTGCGGGTCGAGGAACACATCCCAGGACGCCAAGGCGCAGGCCGCCACCACGACGACGCCGGCCGGTCGTTCGGCCAGCGCTCGGCCGACCAGGAGCGCGGGCCAAGCCATCATCAGCCACGCCAGTGGGATGAGGACCGGTACGCCGGCGACCGACCAGCCAAGCAGATCGGTGTACTGGTAGTGGCCGAATGGGAAGCCCGTGTGCAGACCGGTGATCTCGGCGAGCAAGCCGCCGCCTCCGGCCACGACGACGAGCGTCACGACCGTGCGAACCCCGGCACGTGCCCAGGCGTCGGCGAGCGATGCCGAGGCGAAGCAGACCACTGTCAGGATGGTGAGCGGCGTGCGCTCTCCTGGATCAGTGACCGAGTAGAGAATCTGGCAGAGCACGGTCGCGGCTGCGAAGGTCCACGCGGCCAGCGCGCGGGGGAATGTCAGGGAACGTGAGAATGCTGCAGTCCGCGTAACCATCACAACGCGACGATGGACCTGGCCGACCACCACACAGACTTTTTCCCACCATGCCAACAAAAAAGTCTTCACGACACACTGCCAAATGATCGGGACGACACTAACGAATGTATTCCTGTCACACCCGGCGGGCGCCCTGACCCGGCGGCGGGGCGAGACCGGGCCCGTCGAGGGCGGGCGGGTGGCCACACCACCCTCGTTCACCGGGACGTCACTTTCGATTCGTCAA
The DNA here is from genome assembly GCF_047608665.1 of Amycolatopsis sp. cmx-11-51. NCBI lineage: Bacteria > Bacillati > Actinomycetota > Actinomycetes > Pseudonocardiales > Pseudonocardiaceae > Amycolatopsis > Amycolatopsis sp. cmx-11-51. The sequence continues at coordinate 13,902 of NZ_JADNQO010000021.1, forward strand.
CGACCCGCGCCGACCACCACGACGAACAGCCCTTCTGACGCTTTCCTTGCCATGTCGACGACACGTCCTCCAGGTGCGACGGATCACCGGGTCCAGTGGACAAGCTACACCAGGTATGAAACGGTTGCGAATCGAATGGGTCGGCAACTGGAGGGTGGTCGGATGGCGGTGACCGTGGCGGCGGGAGTGGCGCCGGCGGAGGAGTCACCTGCCGTGTGGCTGGACAGGGTAGGTGAGCGTTGCCTCGCCGAGGCGCACGACTTCGTCACGGCGCGGGCGGCGGAACATCTCTCGGGTCATCGCGAAGGCGCACTCGCGGAAACCGTGATACCCGAGTTCGTGGCGGGCGGTAAATGCCTGCGGCCGATGTTCGCCCATGTCGGCTGGTGTTGCGGCAGACCGGAATCGGATGCCGCGCTCCGTGCCGCGTCCAGCTTGGAATTGCTGCACTGTTTCGCATTGGCGCAGGACGACGTGATGGACGGATCGTCGGTCCGGCGACGACGCCCCGCCCTGCACGTGCGGTTCGCCCGCTGGCATGCCGAGCAGGGGTGGAGCGGTTCCGCGACGCGGTTCGGCGAATCGGCGGCGACCCTGTTCGGTGACCTGTTCCTGGTCTGGTCGGAGCAGTTGCTGCGGGAGAGCGGCCTGGATCCGCAAACACTGGCTCGGGGCTGGCCGGTGTACGACCTGATGAGGGCCGAACTGGCCGTCGGCCAGCTCGGCGATCTGGTGAACGACGCGCGCTCCCTGCCCAGCTGGGACGGTCTTCTCGATGTCCTGCGGCGCAAATCCGGCAACTACACCGTCCGGCGCCCCCTGGAATTCGGAGCGGCGCTGGCCGGATGCGGGCCGGCCGTGCTCGCCGGGCTCGCGGAGTACGGCGGTCTCCTCGGCGAGGCGTTCCAGTTCCGCGATGACCTGCTCGGCGTGTTCGGCGACCCGGCGATCACCGGAAAACCCGCGGGACAGGATCTTCGTGACCGGAAGGCGTCCAGCGTGATCGTGCTCGCAGCCACTATGACCGACCGAGGGCAACGAACCGAGCTGACGAACCTCATCGAACTGACCACTGTGGACGATGCTGCCGTCTCGCGCTGGCGAGAGCTCATCGTCGCGACCGGGGCACGAGAACGCCTCGGAGAGCTGATTCGGGAGCGCGCCGAGAAGGCTCTCGCGGTGATCGATCCGGCGGTCGTACCGCGGCACGCCGCGGAAGTACTCGCCGTGCTCGCCGCCCGGTGCACGGAGCGAGACCAGTGAAGACGGTGCCGGGGCCGACGAACCGGGTCGTCGTGGTCGGAGCGGGACTCTCGGGATTGGCCGCGGCGCTGCACCTGGCGGGTCGAGGACGCGAGGTCGTCGTCCTGGAACGGGACAACGGGCCAGGCGGACGGGCGGGCCGGATCGACCGAGACGGCTATCTGCTCGACACCGGTCCCACCGTCCTGACCATGCCCTCGATTCTTCAGGACACCTTCGGGGCCGTCGGTGCCGAGCTGGCCACGGAGCTGCCGCTGACCCGTCTGGATCCCGCCTACATGGCCCGGTTCGCGGACGGTAGTTCTCTCCCCGTGCACACCGACGGCCTGGCGATGGCGGACGCGGTCCGCGAGTTCGCCGGGTCGGCCGAGGCCGCCGGTTATCTCCGGCTTCGCGACTGGCTCACGCGGCTCTATCGCGCCGAGTTCGACCGGTTCATCGACAGGAACATCGACTCCCCGCTGGGCATGGTCCGGCCGGAACTGGCCCGCCTGCTCGCGCTCGGCGGCTTCCGCAAACTGGAACCCAGGATCGGCGCGTTCCTTTCCGACGAGCGTCTGAAGCGTGTCTTCACCTTTCAAGCCCTGTACGCGGGCGAGTCACCGATGCGCGCCTTGGCCCTCTACGCGGTCATCTCTTACATGGACACGGTCGGCGGCGTGTACTTCCCGCCCGGTGGCGTCGCCGCCCTCCCCCTCGCTCTCGCCAGGGTCGCCGCGGCAGCCGGAGTGACCTTCCACTACGGCGACGCGGTGGAAGGGCTCGAACGGACCGGCCCCCGCATCTCGGCCGTCCGAACGGTGTCGGGTGAGCGCCATCCGTGCGACGCCGTAGTCCTGACTTCCGAGCTGCACGAGAGCTATCGGTTGCTGGGGCACGCTCCGCGACGGCCTGCCCCGCTGAGGCCCGCGCCGTCCGCGCTGATCGTGCACGCGGGCGGTCCCGCCCGCGAGACAGACACGGCGCACCACACGATCTCGTTCGGGCGAGCGTGGGACACGACGTTCGACGAACTCATCACCGACGGCCGCCGGATGTCCGACCCGTCGTTGCTGATCACCCGGCCCACCGCGACCGATCCCGGACTCGCGCCACCGGGACGGCAGTTGTACTCCATCCTCGCCCCGGTACCCAACCTCGAACGCGGGAACATCGACTGGAGCATCGAAACCGCGCCCTATGCCGCGGAAATCCTCGACTTGGCCCGAAAACGCCTGCTCCCCGGATTCGAACCGGAGTTCACCGAGATCATCGGCCCCGCCGAGTGGGCTGAGCGCGGACTGGTCGCCGGGACACCGTTCAGCTATGCCCACTCGTTCGGCCAAACCGGACCGTTCCGGCCGAAGAACCTTCCGCGTGGTACCGAGAACGTGGTCCTCGCCGGAGGAGCGACCGTACCCGGAGTCGGCGTGCCGACAGTGCTGATCTCCGGGCGGCTCGCCGCCGACCGCATCACCGGGGTGACACGCGGTCGCTCACGAACCTTCGACCTGGCGAGAGAAGGCGCGCGATGACACGACGAGAACTCGATGCCGCCGGGATCGGCACTCCCGCGCTTCGCGACGCTTATGCCCGATGCCGTGAGCTCAACGCCCGGCACGGCCGTACGTACTTCCTGGCGACACGGCTGCTGACTCCGGCACAGCGCCCGGCCATCCACGCGCTCTACGGGTTTGCCCGCTGGCTGGACGACATCGTCGACGAGCCGGCGCCCGGTGCCACACCGGACACTCTGGACGCACAGTTGTCCGCAGTGGAGGATCGCTTCTTCGCCGACCTAAGTGCGGGCCAGAGCGAAGATCTCCTGTTGACAGCCGTGATCGACACCGCGACTCGATACACGTTGTCCCCGGCGTACTTCAAAGCCTTTTTCGCGTCGATGCGGATGGACCTCACTGTCACCGGCTACGCCACGCGGGCCGAACTCGACACCTACGTGCACGGCTCGGCGGAGGTGATCGGCCTTCAGGTACTCCCGGTCCTCGGCACAGTGTCCTGCCGCGAGGAAGCCGCTCCTCGCGCGGCCGCACTGGGAAAGGCCTTCCAGCTGACCAACTTTCTGCGCGATGTCGCCGAGGACCTCGAACGGGGCCGCGTCTACCTCCCCGCCGACGAACTGTCCGCGCACGGCGTCGACCGCGACCGCCTGAGCTGGTGCTCGAGCAACGGCGGCGCGGATACCGCGGTGCGAGCCGCGATTCGGCACCAGATCGCGGAAACACGACGGATCTACGCCGAAGCCAGGCCCGGGATCGCGATGCTGCATCCGATCTCACGGCCGTGCGTGAGTACCGCGGCGACCTTGTACGGCCGGATCCTGAACCGGATCGAAGACGCCGATCACGACGTCTTCGCCGGCCGGGCCACGGTGTCGCGCGGGCTCCGCCTCGCAGTCGCCGTCGGCGCCGTCGCCCGCACCCAGTGGGCACGACAGCGGCATGCGGCGCCCGCTCCCCCGATGGCGGTGGCCTGACGTGGGCAAAGTGGAGTACCTGCTCGTCTTGGCTGCCTGCGTGATCGTGACGCTCCCGCTCGAACTCGCAGGTGCTCGGGTGTACCGGCGTCCGCGACGGCTGGCCCGCGCGCTGCTTCCGGTAGCCACGGTGTTCCTGGTCTGGGACGCGGTGGCGATCGCCGGCGGCGTCTGGAGCTACGCACCCGAGCTGGTCACGGGAATTCGCGCGCCTTTCGCCATTCCTCTGGAAGAAATCCTCTTCTTCATCGTGATCCCCATCTGCGGGGTACTGACCTACGAGATTGTCCAGGTCACCCTCGCCGCCTTCCAGCGGCGCGGCGCGAAAGCGGTCCGGCGATGATCCCCTGGGGCTACACCGTGCCCGTCGTCGTCGCGGTCGCCGGGGTCGTGTTCGCTGAACTAGTCCTGCTGCGGACCGGGTTGTTCCGACGGCTCCCGTACTGGATCACGATCGTCATCGTCACCGGTTTCCAGATCCCGGTCGACGGCTGGCTGACCAAACTGTCCGAACCGATCGTCCTGTACGCGCCCGAACACCTCACGGGTTGGCGGTTTCCCTGGGACATTCCGGTCGAGGACTTCCTTTTCGGCTACGCACTGGTCACCGCCGTCCTGCTGTTATGGGAACGGGCCCGGCTACGAGAAGAGGAGCAGGCGTGAGCGGCATGGCGCGCGACGGTCTGCCCCGTGCGACCGTCCCCTCGGCGTTCGACACCGAGGCTCGCTGGTACGACCGGCTGGTCGCCAGGAATCCGGGTTACCACGAACATCTGCGGCTCTCCGCCCTGCGGCTCGACCTTCCCTTCGAGACGCGCGGGCTTCGCCTTCTGGACGCCGGCTGTGGCACGGGCGCGTCCACAGCGGCACTGCTCTCCGTGGCGCCGGACGCCGCGATCACGGCGTTCGACGCGTCCGGGGAGATGCTGAAAAGAGCTCGCGCCAAGTCCTGGCCGGCCAACGTCGAGTTCGTGCACACGCCCGTCAAGGAACTCGCCGGCATCCAAGGACCCTTCGACGCCCTTCTGGCTGCGTACCTGCTCCGTAATCTCGCGGACCCCACAGGCGAATTGCGGCGGCTGCGCGGGCTACTGAAGCCGGGTGGCCAAATCGCCCTGCACGAGTACTCGGTACGGGATTCCCGGCGTGCTCGCTGGATTTGGAAAGTGGTGTGCGCGGGCGTGATCATCCCGCTCGGGAAGGTCACCACCGGCGACGCGACACTCTACCGGCACCTTCGCCGCAGCGTGCTGGAATTCGACGGCATCGGGGCGCTGACCCAGCGCCTGTACGACGCGGGATTCACCGATGTCCGCACCGAATCAATGCCTGGCTGGCAACGCGGTGTCGTGCACACCGTCCTCGGTACCAATCCGCTGGAGACACCGTGACTCCCTCTCTGGGCACCGACCCTCGAATCGTCACCCGGCCGGCACTGGCAGGCCTGTCCGACGCCGGAAAGACCTGGCGACGTCCCACCGCGGCGGTGGTGGGCGCGGGAATCGCCGGGCTCACAGCGGCCACCGGGCTGGCCGAACGCGGCGTCACCGTCACCGTCTTCGAACGTGAAACCCATCTCGGCGGTCGAGTCGGCGGCTGGCGGGAGCGGTTACCGGACGGCTCCGACGTCACCATGAGCCGCGGCTTCCACGCATTCTTCCGTCAGTACTACAATCTCCGCGCGCTGCTGACCCGGACCGATCCTCACTTGGAACGGCTCACACCGCTGACCGACTATCCACTGCTCGACGCGCACGGTCGAACCGACACCTTCGCCGGGCTCCCCCGCAATCCGCCTTGGAACGCGCTGGCCTTCGCCTGGCGCAGCCCGACCTTCACACCGCGAGACCTGTTGCGGATCAGCGGCCGGGACGCGCTGCCCTTGGCGACGGTCAGCGTGCCGAAGACGTACTACGAGCTGGACAAGACGGATGCGAAGTCCTTCCTGGAGTCGATCAACTTCCCGGCGGCAGCACAGCACCTCGCGTTCGAAGTCTTCTCGCGGAGCTTCTTCGCCGACCCGAGCGAGCTCTCAGCCGCAGAATTGGCGACCATGTTCCACCTCTATTTCTTGGGCTCCAGCGAAGGTCTCGTCTTCGACGTGCCGACCGAGCCCTTCCCACAGGCACTGTGGGATCCGCTGGCGGCCTATCTCGCCGACAGGCGGGTCGAGATCCGCACCGGTACCGAGGTGAGCGCGCTGGAGCGCACCCCCGACGGGTTCGACGTCGAGGCAGCCGGCCGCACCGAACACTTCGACGCCGTCGTCCTCGCCTGCGAAGTCACCGGGCTGCGAAAGATCGTCGCGGCGTCACCGACACTCGGCACGGCTCCCTGGCGCACCGCCGTCGGCGCCCTGCGCACGGCGCCCCCCTTCCTGATCCGACGGCTCTGGCTCGACCGCCCAGTCCACCCTGACCGGTCACCTTTTCTCGGCACCGGAAGCGTCCCGCCCCTTGACAACATCAGCCTGCTAAATCGATTCGAGGGAGAAGCCCGGCGCTGGGCCGCGCACACCGAAGGCTCCGTGGTCGAACTCCACGCCTACGCGGCCACCGAAACCGATCAGGAAAGCCTGGCAGGCGCCATGGACGAACGACTGCACGAGATCTACCCGGAAACGCGCGAGGCAGGCGTGATCGGCGCGATCAACCTGTGGCGCCAAGACTGTCCGCTGTTCGGCGTCGGCGACTTCGCGCGACGCCCCACAGTGACGACACCGGACCCGGCACTGGCACTGGCGGGCGACGGCATCCGCATCGATCTGCCAGTCGCCCTCATGGAACGCGCCGCGGCCACCGGCTGGACCGCGGCCAACACCCTGCTACAGCACTGGGGGATCACCGGGCACCCGGTCCGGTCGGTTCCCAACCGCGGCCGAATCGGTGTTCTCAACCGCCTGGCCGAGTCACGGTACTTCACCGGAGCACGAGTGTGACGAGGGCGGACGCGGACCTCGCCGGGTCAGTACGGTGACCCGCCTGCAACGGTGTCCAGCAGGCGAGCCAGCTTCGGACGCGGTGCGCGAGTAGTCGGCACAGCCGGGGATTCCGCGCCCAGATACCGAGTATGCCGCAGCCTCGTCCGTCGTTGACGCTTCACGAAGGACACTCCTCGTATCGGCGCCGCCATGTCTCAGAAGACCTCTCTCCGATTTTCCTGCTCGACCAAAGCGTCCAAATCAGACAGCCGCTTCAGCCCGGCGAGCGGCTGCCGCATGCGCTGGTTGTCCCGCAGCCTGGCGGCGTTGCGATCGAGAAAGGCCCAGTAGCCCGCCGTGAACGGGCAGGCGTCGGGACCAACACGGACCTTGGGATCGAATCGGCAACCGGCGCAGTGATCGCTCATACGATTCACGTACGCCCCGCCCGCGGCGTAAGGTTTCGTCGCGACGACGCCACCGTCTGCGTACTGGCTCATGCCGATCACGTTCGTCGCCATCACCCACGGGAAACCGTCGACGAAAGCGGTGGCGAACCACTCACTGAGTTCACGTGGCTGGTAGCCACGCTGCAAAGCGTGGTTGCCGAGGATCATGAGTCGTTCGATGTGGTGGGCATAGCCTCGATCACGTACTCCGGCCAGCACGGTGCCGAGACAGCGGGCTGTCACCGCTTCCGGATCGAGATCCGACCACCACGACGGTACTGGGTTGTCGGCTTGGAGCCGGTTGCTGTCGAGATAGTCCGGGCCCAGATGCCAGTACAGATGCCACACCCATTCACGCCAGCCGAGTACTTGGCGGACGAATCCCTCGACGCTCCCGAGGGGCGCCACGCCGTTTTCGTAGCGGCGTTCGGCTTGCTCGACCACATCGAGGGGATCAAGCAAGCCAAGGTTGAGCGGCACGGACAGCAGGGCATGAGACATGGCCCAGTCCTCGCTGAGCATGGCGTCCTGGTGTCGCCCGAAGGTGGCGAGCCGCGTGTCCAGGAATACTTCGAGTGCGCGCTGTGCTTCGGCATTGCTGATCGCGAACCTGCGTGGGCCATCTGCTCCGACCGGACAAATCTTCCCTCGGCGGGTGAGGGTTTCGAGATCCGAGCGGACCTGCTCGTCGATGTCGTCTTCGCTCGGAAACCACGGTTTCGCCACGTCGAGAGTCCGCTGTTTCGGTGGCGGCTTTCGATTGTCATGATCGAAGTTCCATCGCCCCCCGGCAGGTTCTCCATCGGGTTCCATGAGCACCCCCGAACTGCGGCGCTGGTCTCGGTAGAAATCCTCCATCAAAAATCTTTTGCGTCCCTGTGCCCAGGAAGCGAAGTCCGCCTTCGAACGAACGAACCCGCGTGTCGGGAAAATCTCGGTGACCAGACCTTCGGCGTGCAGTCTGCGCACCAACCGGTCTGCCGCGTGGGACCCTGGTTCGTGCACGACGACTGGCTTGCCCAGCTTCACCAGTCCGGCTCGGTAGGTCTCTGCCCGTATCAAGGTGACCCGCTCGCCGAGCTCTGTCTCGAGCCGTCGCAGTGCGGCGAGAACGAGATGGAGCTTCTGCCTGTGATATCGCTTGTGCGCGAGGGCGTGCGCCGACTCGATGAGCACGATCGGCCGCTCGGCCAAGTCCCCACCATAGAAGTGTGGACCGAGCTGATCGGCGAAAAGCCACAAGGGTTCCCGCATGACACCAGCTTGCCGGTCCGGCGAGTCACTCGCATCACGACAACACGGTCGTGGCGGCGTGTAAGGACCCACTCCCCCACCTGCCGCCGTGAGACGGGCGAGCGGTGCACCCACCGCGGCCGGGCGCACCGCAGCCGTCCCGCAGCACGTGCTCATCACACCGGCGGGCACCTGCTGGAACCGCTACGCTCCACACGACCCACTCACCGGTCTCGCTACCGAACACGCTCCGAACGCCGCCGCTCCGCTCATGTCGAGCGCGTCTTCGGATCTGCCGGCGGTGGGCCTATCGTCGGAACCAGCGCCGCCGCTTGAGTGAGGTTTCCGCGGGGTCGGTCGGCTGCAGTCCCAATCTTCCGGTCAGGAAGAAGGTCCCACTCACGATGTCGCCGCGCGTGGGTGGTTGATCGAGGACGGTGGTCGCGATAGCGACGTCGAGTTCGATCGCGGCGATGGTGCGGACCCGGATCCGGTGGAATGCCGTGCCGGTAACGGTATTCACGGGATTCTCGATTTCGATGACCTCGCCTGCGAACAGCGCGTGGGCGGAGGGCGTCCAGCCGGGCGAAGGTTCTACGGGCCGGATAGTTCCGGAGGGGATGAAGTGGTCGGCGGCGAATTTCGGCCCGTCATCGCCCTGTGCGGCGTAGTAGGCCTAGGCGTCGACGTGCACGGTGACGTCTTCTGCCAGGGCCGCCAGCACCAGGGATCCGTTCTCGAGCCGCCCGCCGGAGTGGGCGAGGACCGCTCGGTCTTCTAGCTCCACCGCGATGGGACAGATCAACTCCCCATCGACTCCGTCGAGGAGTTCGAGCATCGCGGTCTCGTCATCGACGAGGCGGACGTCGCGCACCGGTACCGCGGGTGCCGTGCCTGCCAGACACGGCAGGAGGAACTCGATCTCGCGGTTGCGGATCTGCGCGACCAGCCGGGCGCCAGAGGGATCAGTCCATACATGTTCGCTGATCTTCCTGGCGATCTGCCGGGCTGTGCCCGCACTGATCAAGGAGACGACCTTCTCCCCGAACTCGTCCTGGCTGGTGACACTGATCCCGATCGCCTCGAAGTGGCTGGACACGATCACTCCCCCTGTTCCACCGTCGACTGGAGACTACTTGCCGGGCCGGAACAGGGTCATCGGGTCTATGTGGGGCGCGGCGGGCAGGGCGGCGCGGCCGCCCAGTGGCTCTTGCGCCGCCGGGCGGGCACTAAGGGCCGCCCACGAGGTCGTATGCCAGGAAACAGTCGTTGGAGGCCTGGACGATAACGCTCGTCACTGTCTCTCCCCGCGGGACGATGCCTGCGGTGAACACGAGGTGCGAAGATCCGAACACGGTGAGGACGGCATCGACTTTCGCCAGCTCCGTGTCCAGGCCTGCACGAGGTGTGCAGTATGTCGTTGTTTTTGTTCAGGAGTTTTTCGTCCGGCCTTCTCCCCGGTCAGGTGCATTCTCAGAGTCCTCATCGACTGAGCGAACCGCTGTCATACAGGACATCGACGGGCTCGGAGCGGATTGTCTCCTCAGCCATCGCCACTCCCGCGGCGCGGGCCGAACCCCCAGTGAACCGGCCCGCGCCCGACGTCGCGGCGATCCCTCTACGATCGCCGCGAGTTCCCGCCACCCGACCATGGTCGACCCGGGACCGGTCCCGGCGCATGAGTGCCGGGACCCCATATTCCCGGGCTGCCGTGCCCCTTCACCTACCGCAAGTAGTCGACTACTCACGTTAGGTGAAGCCGGGGCGGTCGTCACTCTCCGGGCATCTTCGTGCGTGCGCTGAATGTGGGTGTCGCACCCCCATGTGCGGGCACCGCCGAACTGAAAGCATCACTGCCGTGACGCCCCAGCTACCGGCGACGTCCCTGCCGCTGAAGTGGTGGGTGCACGGCCAGACCCCGCGCGAACGGAAAGCGGACAAGCCCGCATGGGCGGACTTCGCCGAACACGCCGTCACCACGCTTCTGCCGGAGCGCCCCCCAGTTGGTGACTGGCGTGTCGCGTTCGCCGGGGTCTTCAGGTCGTTCGTCGACGCCGCGTGCCGTGCGGCGGTCCCCGGCGACCTCGCCGACGCGGACATCGACGCGCTCCGTCAGGGTTTCGCGGCTCAACTCAACCAGCATCTGCTGAAGCTCTCGGTCCGCACGCTGGTCCTCGAACTCCACCGTGCCCGCAAGGCAGGAACCCTCCAGGGCGAGACGCCTGAAGAGCGCTTCGCGGACTTCGTGCGGCAGCAGTCCACTCCGGCCGGACTCGTCCGGCTGTTCGGCGAATACCCGGTTCTGGCCCGGCTGATCGCCCAGTCCTGCCTTCACGCCGCCGAAGCCAACGCCGAAACGCTCACCCGTTTCTCCGCCGACGCCGACGCTCTGCCCTGCTCGGTCGCGGACGGCGAACTCGGCACGCTCGTCGAGGTCGCGGGCGGGATCGGCGACTCGCACGCGCGGGGACGTTCGGTGAAACTGCTCCGTTTCTCCAACGGCGCCAAGGTGATCTACAAACCCCGGCCGCTGATTCTGCACGAGCGCTTCACCGAGGTCGTCGAACAGCTCAACAAACGGCTTCCCGGCCTCGAACTGCGGACCGCGGACGCTTTGCCGCGCGACGGCTACGGCTGGCTGCGGTTCGTCGAGCACCGGCCGTGCGGCGACATCGCCGACGTCGACCGCTTCTACCGCCGCCAGGGCATCCTGCTGGCGCTCCTGCACGCGCTCGACGCCACGGACGTGCACTACGAGAACATCATCGCCGACGGCGACCAGCCGGTGCTGATCGACATCGAGACGCTGTTCCAGCCGTCGCCTGCCGAACCGCCGGACGGCGACCCCGCGGCGGCGATGCTGGCGCGGTCGGTCCAGCGCACGCTGCTGCTCCCCCAGCTCTTCGCCGGGGAACACGGCGCCGTCGACATCTCCGGCCTGGCAGGCCGAGGCGGCAAGCTGCCCACCGACCGGGTCGATTGGGCCGATCCCGGCACCGACCACATGCGGCTGGTCCGCGTGCCCGGCGAACTCGCGGGCGGGAACAACCTCCCGCGCCTCGACGGCCGCGACGTCGCCCCCGCCGAGCACAGCGCGGCGCTGCTGGCGGGTTTCCGGCTCGGCTACGACGCGATCTCCAGCGCGCGGGACGAACTCGCCGAGCACCTCCGGCGCTGCGCCGAGGACCCCATCCGGGTGCTCATCCGGCCGACGAACTTCTACTTCCGTTTGCTGGACGAGACCACCCATCCCGACCTTCTTCGCGACGCCGCCGACCGTGACCATGCGTTCGACCTGCTCGAAGAGGACTCGGCCGGAGAGGAGAAGCTCCTCCGGCTCGTGCCGCACGAGCGTGCCGACCTGTGGGCGGGCGACGTCCCGATGTTCACCTCGGCCCCCGGCTCGACGTCGCTGCAGGACTCACGCGGCGACAGCGTCGAAGGCGTCGTCGACCGGCCGTCGCTGGACACCGTGCTCGCGAAGGTCGCCGACATGGACCCACTCGACCAGCGCGACCAGGAGTGGTTGATCTCGGCCACCCTCGCCATCAGCACGGCGACCGCCGGGCACCACGGTAGCGGCGAGACCGTCGAAACGGCGGTGCCGAACCAGGCACCCGACGCGGAACGCCTGCTGGTCACCGCGTGCGGGATCGCCGATCACCTCGTCGCCAACGCCTTCTCCGACGAACGCCGCTCCAACTGGCTCGGGATCGAACTCGTCGACGACCGCTACTGGACCGTGCTGCCGATGGGCGCGGGCCTCGGTGAGGGCTACTGCGGGGTCGCCTTGTTCCTCGCCCAGCTCGCCGAGCTGACCGGGATCGCGCGTTACCGCGACCTGGCCGCGTACGCGATCACGCCGCTCCCCGGCCTCTTCGCCACGCTCCGGGCCGACCGTGAGCTGGCCGCCACCGCAGGCTGCGGAGGGCTGCTGGGTCTCGGCGGCGTCGCGTACACGATCGCCCGGCTCAGCACCCTCGTCGGTCTTCCCGCGGGCGACCTCATCGAACAAGCCGTCGAGCTGATGCCCGACGCCACCTCCGAGACGCCGTCCGGATTCACGACGGGCCTCGCGGGCGGCGTAGCCTCGATGCGCTCGGTGTATGTCCAAACAGGACTGGAGACGGCGCTGGCACGGGCGGGTCGCTACACCGAGCAGTTGCTCGATCGCGAACGTCCACAGAGGACGGATTTCGCGCACGGTTCCGCCGGGATCGACTGGGTCCTGCGTGCGCACGACCGGACCGGCGAAGAACCGCCCGGAAAGGCGGACGATCGGGCGGAAAGCACCGGTGGCTGGTGCGACGGTCTCGCGGGCGCCGCTCTCGGCCTGGCGGCCAACCTACCCGATCCCGCCAACGCCCTGGAACTGGACCAGACCGTCAAACGGTTGTCCGACGAGGCACCCTTGCGGGATCTCAGTCTGTGCCACGGCGAGTCCGGAGTCTTGGAAGTGTTGTGCGTGCTGGCGGAGAACGGGCACACTGGCGCCGCCGCGGCGGTACGACGGCGGACCGGCCATCTGTTCGCCGCCGTCGACCAGCGCGGTACGCGCTGCGGGACCCCCGGCGCGATCCCCTCGCCAGGGCTGCTGAGCGGCCTGGCGGGCATCGGCTACGGGCTGCTGCGGCTGGGATTCGGCGATCTGGTCCCGTCCGCGCTCCTGCTCCGCCCCGACCGTCCGCATCCGGCGGCCACCATCGTTCAACCGGCAAACCGAGTATGAGGAGAAAACCCGAATGTACGAAAGAGATCTGCCCGCCACCGAAGACGCCCTCGGCGCCGTGAACCTGCCGCGCGCCCTTGAGGTCGGCTCGCGCAACCACGCGCTGGCGGGCAGCAAGCCGCGGCTGAGCGCCAACCCGCTCGCCACCCTGTCCGGCGACCCCGGCTCGCCGTCCGTGGTCAGCGTCTTCGCCGGCGGCTGGATCTGAGAAAGGCTCACGAAGGCGGGCTCGCGCCGCCCGCCTTCGTGATCAACTCTTCGCCGTAGCACGGGAATCCGCTCGCTATAGTCACGGCGGTGGGGATCCGTTCGTCGCGGGTGATCGGTCGCGACGCTGAACTGGCCGAGCTTTCCGAAGCTCTCGATCGCGCCATCGCCGGCCGCGGCGGCGCGATCTTTCTCGTGGGCGAAGGCGGGATCGGCAAGTCCCGGCTCGCCATCGAAGCCGCTTCACGAGCGGTCGCCGCGGATATCCCGGTCCTGCAGGGCAGGGCCAGTTCGATCGGCCCGCTCGTCCCGTTCCGGCCGTTGACCCAGGCGCTGCTCTCGCACTTCCGCGGCGGCGGCCCGCCCGAAGCGGCGGAACTCGACCCGTTCATCCCGGTACTCGCCCAGCTCGTCCCCGACTGGAGCCAAGGCGACCGGCCGCGGGAATCGGGCTCCTTGATGGTGCTCGCCGAAGCGGTGTTCCGGCTGCTGGCCGTCACCAGCCGCGACCGCGGCTCGCTCCTGGTCCTCGACGACCTCCAGGACGCCGACGCCGAAACGCTGTTCATCCTCGAATACCTGGTCGACAACCTGTCCGCGGCGCAGACCCTGTTCGTCGGCACACTCCGCAACGAACCCTCCGATGCCCTCCGCCTGGCGACCTCCGGTGCCCAGCGGATGAGCTGCGCGGTCCTCGAACTCGGCAGGCTCGGCCTCGCCGACACCCGCGCCCTCGCCGCGGCCTGCCTGGAGACCGAGCCGGGGTACCTGCCGGCGCCGGCCGCGGAACTGTTGTGGCGCAACAGCGCCGGCCTTCCGTTCATCGTCGAGGAACTCCTCCACGGCATGGTGAACGACGGCCTGCTGGTCGAGAGCCGGGACGGCTGGCGCGTCATCGGCGAGCTTCGCGCCCGCGTGCCCGCCGCGCTGGTCACCAGTATCGGCGTCCGGATGGGGCAACTCGGCGAACAGGCGGGAGAACTGCTGTCGGTCGCCGCGATCATCGGCCGCCGTTTCCCGCTGTCGGTGGTGCAGACCGTCACCGGCACCAACGACCGAACGCTGCACAACCACCTGACCGCCGCGGTGTCGGCGAACCTGGTGACCACCGACGAGACGACGCCAGGCTGGTACGCCTTCCGGCATCCGCTGACCGCGGAAGCGCTCCTGGAGCGCCAGTCCCCGGCGCGGAAGGCGGCGCTCGCCCGTCAGGCCGCCGACGCCGTCGAGAAGCTGTACCCGGGACTGCCGGGCGATCTGTGCGCGCTCGTCGCTTCGCTCCGGCTGACCGCGCTGGACGAGCGGGCGGCGGGACGGCTGTTCGCCGAAACCGGTCGTCGCGCCCTCGACGCCGGTGCCGCGGACTCCGCGGTCACGATGCTCACCAAGGCCGTCGACCTGCTCGCCGGGGCCGACGCGGGTGATCGTGCCGAAGTCCTGGAGACGCTGCTGTACGCACTCGGGCAAACCGGTCAATTCGACCGCGCCGTCGAGCTTTCCGCCGGTTTCGGCGAGATCGGGACACTCGAACGAGCCGCGAAACTGCATACCCAGCTGGCCTGGGCCGCCTACATCGCCGGACGGCACGACGAATGCCTCGGCCAGATCGAACGCGCCCGCGCTCCTCTCGGTTCGGCGATCACGCCCGCCCAGCGAGCCGCGCTCGACGCCGTCGAAGCGAACCTCTGGCTCGACGTCCCAGGCCGGACCGGCACGGCGGAACGACTCGCACGTCAGGCCTGGAAAGTGGCCGAGGAGACCGCGCAGCCGTTCGTCGTCTGCCAGGCGCTCCAGGTGCTCGGCATGCTCGCGCTGTCGCGTGACCTCGCCGAATCCGAGCACTACATGCAACTCGCGCGGCGGACCGCCGAAGACAACCACCTCCACCACCTCCGCACCCAGGCGCTGGTCCGGCTCGGTGGGCATCGCGTGCTGATGAACGGCGACGAGCAGACCCTGCTGCTCGCTCGCGCCGACGCCCAGCGGACCGGATCGATCACACTGCACTGCGCGGTCGATTCCGTGCGCACCATGCACGCGATCCTGCGCTGCGAGTTCGAGACCGCGCACGCACTGCTGGAGGAGAACCTCGCCGTGCTCGGCAGGCTCCGGCTGACCGCGCTGCTGCAGTACGCGCATATGACCACGGCGATGTCGGCCGGGCACCGGGCGGACCGCCCGGCGA
This sequence comes from Amycolatopsis sp. cmx-11-51, assembly GCF_047608665.1. Classification (NCBI taxonomy): domain Bacteria; kingdom Bacillati; phylum Actinomycetota; class Actinomycetes; order Pseudonocardiales; family Pseudonocardiaceae; genus Amycolatopsis; species Amycolatopsis sp. cmx-11-51. The sequence continues at coordinate 29,361 of NZ_JADNQO010000021.1, forward strand.
TGGAACAGGCGCTCGAGGACTTCCGGGAGAGCGGCGGCGAGAACGCGCAGGAGATGGTGCTGAGCATCGGGCTGGCGCGGGTCTTCTGCTCACTGCTCGAGGAGGACTTCGACCGGGCACGCCGGGAACTCGAGCAGGTGACCGAACTGGAGGACCGGCGGCCGAGCCGGTTCCACCTCGCCGGGCAACACGGGCTCAGGACGCTCGTCGACACCCTCGGCGGCGCCGCGTGCCCCGAAGCCGGATCCGCCGTGAGCGGGATGCGATGGAACCGGCAGTTCGTCGAATTCGCGCACGCCGTCGAGCACGGCAGGCGAGGCGACGCGACCGAAGCCGGGCGAGCGGTGGCAGCCGCGTTGAAGACGTCGGAGCCCTATCCGCTGGCCCGGCACCTCGGACTCCGGCTGATCGCCGAACCGGCCGCCGCCGACGGCTGGGGCGATCCGGCAGGCTGGCTCAAGCAGGCCGAAGAGTACTTCCACGGCCGGGACATCCAGGCGGTCGCGGCCGCCTGCCGGAGCCTGCTCCGCAGACTCGGCGCACCCGTCCGGCAGCGCCGTGCCGGTGTCGACCGCGTCCCCGGCGACCTGCGCGCGTCCGGCGTCACCGTCCGCGAGTACGAGGTGCTGGTGCTGCTCGCCGAGCGCATGGGCAACAAGGAAATCGGCGCCCGGCTGCACATCTCCCCCAGGACGGTCGAAAAGCACGTCGCGAGCCTGCTCGCCAAGACCGGTCTCGCCGACCGTTCGGCCCTCGCCGAACACGCCGCCGGACCGCGACCTGGCATGCTGTGATCCATGAGCGACCTCACCGTGTACGGCGCCGGCTGGTGCCCCGACGTGAAACGCAGCCGTGCCCTGCTGGACGCCGAGGGTGTCGAGTACGACTACATCGACGTCGAAGCGGACTCCGGCGCCGAAGAGACCGTGCGAGCACTGCAGGACGGTGAGCGGCGGATCCCGACCATCGTCTGGCCGGACGGAACCCACCTGGTCGAACCGAGCGACGACGAGCTCACCGCGCACCTGAACCGATGACCCTGCCGGACGTCCCGGTCGGCACGAGGGTCGTCGTGCGCTACCGGATCGAAGGCGGGTTCACCGACGCGCTCGGCTACCTGCGCTCCCGCGACGACGCGGAATGCACCGTGGAGACCAAACGCGGTCTCGCGACGATCCGGCTGGCGGATATCGTGCTGGCGAAGACGGTTCCGCCGCCGCCGGTGCGGCGTCCCGCCTCGTGAGCGGTTCAGGCGAGCGGCTTGTCCAACACGGCCTTCACGTGGCTGAAGGTGTCGATCGAGTAGCGGCCGTGATAGCGGCCCATCCCGCTCTCCCCCACCCCACCGAACGGCAGGTCAGGCGCCGCGAGGTGGATGATCGCCGCGCCGAACACCAGTCCACCCGACGACGTCTCCGTCTCGATCCGGCGCTTCGTCTCCTCTGATTCGGTGAAGGCGTACAACGCGAGCGGCTTGTCGCGTTCGTTGACGAACGCCAGCGCCGCGTCGACGTCGGGAACTTCGATGATCGGCAGGATCGGGCCGAAGATCTCGTCCTGCATCACCGGGGCGTCCGGAGAGACGTCGGTGAGCACGGTGGGCGCGATGTACTTCTCGCCGGGGTCGGCCTTGCCGCCGACGACCGCGGTTCCGTTGTCCAGCAAGGCGGCGAGCCGGTCGTAGTGCCGCGTCGAGATGATCCGGCCGTAGGAATCACTGGTGGCCGGGTTCTCGCCGAACATCCCTTCGACGGTCTCGGCCAGGTGCTCCGCCAGCTTCGGACCGGTGCCGCCGATCGCGAGGACGTAGTCGGGTGCGACGCAGGTCTGACCCGCGTTGGCGAACTTGCCGTAGGCGAGCCGCTGCGCGGTCAAGGCGAGATCCGCGCCCGGCTCGACGATCGCCGGGCTCTTCCCGCCCAGTTCGAGCGTGACCGGTGTGAGGTGCTTCGCGGCCGCGGTCATCACGATCCGGCCGACGGTCCCGTTTCCGGTGTAGAAGATGGTGTCGAACTTCTGCTCCAGCAATGCCGTCGTCACCGGGATCGCGCCCTCGACGACGCGCACGCCTTCGACGTACTTCGGCAGGTGCTCGGCGATCGCGGCCGAGGTGTTCGGAGACAGTTCACTCGGCTTCACGACCGCGCAGTTGCCCGCCGCCAGCGCCCCGACCAAGGGCGCGAGCACCAGTTGCAGCGGGTAGTTCCACGGCCCGATGATCAACGCGACTCCGAGCGGTTCGCGCACGACGCGGCCACTCCCCGGCCGCAGGGTCCGGGGGATGTCGGCGGGCTCCGGATTCAGCCAGGTGTCCAGGTTCTCCAGCGTGTGGTCGATCTCGTTGCGTACGAGCGCGATCTCCGCGCGCTTCGCCTCGGCGGCGTTCTTGCGCAGGTCGGCGTAGAGCGCCTCGAGGAAGACGTCCTCCTGTTCGGACAGGAGAGCGCGCAACCCCATGAGCTGCGTCCGCCGCCAGGCCACCGGTTTGGTGACACCGGAACGGAAGAGTTGGCGCAGGGCATCGACGACGGCGGGCGCATCACTGCTGATCATGATCTCGAGCCTAACAACGCGAGTCCAACTGCGGCCAGTTCAACGCCAAGCAGTATAGGGCGTTATACAGAGGAGTGGTCCGTGAAGGCCTCCTTGAGGGACTCTGGGTCCCTTAAGGAGGCCTTCACGGACCACGAACTACGCCTCAGCGCGACAGGACCGCAGGGGTCGAGGAGGCGAGCGCTACGGGTAGCTGATCAGGTTGCTCGGCGTGGTCCCCTGCGGGGTCGCCGCCCCCGCGTCGTTGATCACGTGGGTGATGGTCCCCTTGTAGTTCAGCGACACCGTCACCAGGTTGTGGAACCGGACGCCGGAGCGGTTCGGCACCTCGAACGCGTGATACAGATTCACCGACGGGTTGTCGTTGAAGAAGCAGTAGCTGCCGAGGCCCCACGCCTCGTGTGTGGTCACGTTGTCCCCCACCTTGTAGGCGGCGTAACCGTTGAGCCCGTTGGGACTCTTCCACCCCGCTTGGTCCGGGACGTCGTACGGGATCTCGTTCTGGAAGAAGATCGTCCGGCCGTTCTGGCCGTTCCAGATCACCTGGTACTTCTGGTAGTGCTCGACGAACAAACCGGTCGCCAGTACGTTGTCGCCGTTGACGACCACGCCCGTGTCGCCGGTGTTGATCGTCCAGCCGTACGTGCCCGGGTTGCCGTGGTCCGCTCGCCAGGCCCAAATGTGGTCGATGATCGTGTCACGGCTGTTGACGATCAGGCTGTTCGTCGCCTTCCCCGCAATCTGACCACCGATCCGGAAGAACACGTCCTGCAGTGTCGTCGGGTTGGCCGAGTGATTCGCCGTCGAGCCCGCCGGGCCGACCGTGAGCAGGGACTGCGAGTTGGTCGTGCCGGCGTCGAACAGCAGGCCCTTGAGCCGCACACCGTCCACGTCGGCGACCCGCATCGCGTCGACGCCATTGTCGGGCACCAGCGTCGGATATCCGATGCCGAGGACGACGGTGTTCGCCTTGCTCACGTTCAGCGTCTGGTTCAGGTGATAGACGCCAGGCGTGAAGAACAGGTTGCAGCCCTGCGAAAGCGCGGTGTTGATCGACGACGCCGTGTCCCCCGCCTTCACGACGTGGAACCGGCTCATCGGCAGCGAGCTGCCAGGGGTGCCACCGTTGACCCAGCTCGGCCCGGAAGCGTTGGTGCGCAGGGAAGGCAGGAAAACGCGGTATTTGCCGGAGCCGTCGAGGTAGAGATACGGGACGTCGCGGGACACCGGCGTGGTGCCGAGCGTCGTCTCCGGCGGGTTCGGGAAGGTGTTCGCCGGGGCACCGTTCGTCCCGGAGAAGACCATGTTCCAGACGCCGCCCTCCCAGCTGCCGTAGTTGCTGTCGCGGGTGTACCACTGCTGTTGCGAGATCGACGCGGTCTTACCGGAAACCTTGCTGTCAGCCGTGTAGCCACCGCTGGCGAAGCCATAGCTGGCCGGGAAGAGGTTCAACCCACCGCGGATGTCCATTCGCCGGAACGGCGCGGCCTGCGCGACGGCCCAGCGGGTCGCGCCGCTGCTCGGAACGACGGCGAGGTTCTCCGTCGAGCGCCAGAAGTTCTGCAGCGCCACTCCCTTGTCCGACTCGTTGAAGGCGTCGACGGTCACGTCGCCGTTGATCACGACGTCGCCCGGGTTCTGCCCGAGACCGGCGACGGAGGTGTAGTAGCCGACGTCGTCGTGGATCCCGCTGTAGACACCGGGTTTGAACAGGTGCGCGTACCGGCGTTCGGTGAACTGCGCGGTCAGGGTGTCCTTCTGCTGGTTGAAGTCCGCGTCCAGCCGGGCCTGGACCGACTGCGCCGACATGCCGGGGTCGAAGATCCGCACGTTCGGGCCGAAGTCCGGGACGTCGGCTTGGACCGGGCAGGACGCCTGTGTCGTTCCGATCGTGTAGCTCGCCGAGGCCACCGAGGAGTTCGCCAAGCCTGATTGCAGCGCGATCGCGGAAACCGTCGAGGAGGCGGAGACCATGATCGGCCCGGTGTACGCAGTGGATGACGCGGTCGGCATGGAACCGTCCACTGTGTACCGGATGGTCGCGCCGACGGTCGCTGTCGACAGCGTCACCGAACGGGCACTCGGGTAGCTGCCGCCAGGCGGGTCGAACGTCGGCGCGGCGACCGTCGTGCCAGTGCCGCCGTGCGTGTGGCTGAAGTGCGGGGTTTCGTACTGCGGCCCGTTCTTCTCGTAGGTGAACCAGTAGTCGAGCACCGTGCCGGTGGCGAGCGAACCGACGGTGTGCCGCCACGTGCCGCCGCTGTCGGTCATCCGGACGTTCTGCTGCCCCACCCCAGGAACACCGGTGTAGTGGAGGTCGACGTACCGCGCGGTCGTCGCCGGTGTGAAGGAGAGCTGCGCCTGGGTCGCGCTCGAGGACGCGGCACTCTGGCTGTAGTCGGCGGCCGCGGCGGCGGTGGCACCGACGAGACCAGCGGCGATCAGGAGCGCCGAGAGGCCGAGGGCGAGCACCCCCCGGACCTCTGTCCGTCGTTTGGGCCGCACAAGGATTCGGTTCACGTCGTGACACCTCCGGCGTTGGAAATCCACGGGCGAAGCAATTCGTTGCGCGCCACAACAAAGTAACCTTCCGCGCGATATGTCCGGATCACGCTTCGGTAACAGTGGTGGTCCAAACCACTGACTACTCCTGGCGGCTCCGCCGGATACGGCCATCCTGCCGCCCGGATACCCCTATGTGGCCTCTTCAGGCGTCCGGGACGACGTACAGCGTCGAAGCTTCCCCGCCGTGCATGGCACTCAGGCTGGCCCGGCAGGCCAGCAGTACTTCGCGGTTCGCGGCCGTGTCCGGCGGGACGCCGCAGCCGTCGCAGGAGAGCTCGACCGATCCCGGGGCGGTCTCGTCGACCTCGACGACGACCGTGCGATCGCACCGGCGGCACCAGCGGTGCCCGGTCACGACCACGATGTGCATCGGATCGGAGATGCACTGATGCACCCAGCAGCGGTGCACGTAGCAGGTGGTCCGGGCGTGCGCGCTCAGCCCGTGTTCCTCCGCCACGTCTTCGGCGGCGAGGATCGCGGCCAACCGCCGGTCGGCGATCTCGCCGTACCGGTCCCGTCTTCGCGCCGGAGGCGCCGAGTCCGCCGGGGTGAGCAGTCTGAGATGAGCCCGTGAGGGTGGCGAAGTCCGTAGCACCATGGGGGTCTCAACCTTTCGGCGTCCACGGGAAGTCATATCAGGTCACGCCCGATTCCGCCGGAGTGACACCCGACCGGGGGATATCACGATCCCGGGAAGGCACGTTTGTACGGCCCTTGTATTCGCGCTGCTCATGCTGGCCCGACAACGGGCGAGTTCGTTTCAGGAGGCAGGAATTGTTGACCAAGGTAGCCGTGCTCGCGACAGCGACCGCGCTCTCTTTCGGCGTGGCCGCACCGGCCAGTGCCGAAGTGACCGTGACCGCGTTGCCCGCGGCCAGCATGGAAGCGGTGCTCAAGGCCGCGCAGATCGACCCGCGACGAGCCGACAACGCTTTGACACCAGGCGCCAAGGACAGCGTGCTGCTGGTCGAGCAGGCGTTGGCCGACAAGGGACTCCTCGACCAGCAATACGTCGACGGCCACTTCGGCACGTCGACGATCACGGCGTATTCCAGCTATCAGAAGTCGTTGGGGTACACCGGGATCGACGCTTCCGGTCTGCCGGGCAAGACGTCGCTCGAGAAGCTGGGCGACGGCCGGTACACCGTTACCGCGACGGTCGCGGCGGGTAGCCGCCTGACCTACCACGGCAAGGCGATGAACACCCGCACCAAGGCGATGCTGGTGAAGGCGGAGGGTCTGCTCGGCAGGCAGCTGACCATCACGCAGGGCTCGTACAACCCCGGTGGCGTCGGCGCTTCGGCCGGGACGCACGACGGCGGCGGCGCGCTCGACATCGGCGTCGAGGGGATGTCCTCGGCCACGCGGACCGACGTCGCGAAGAAGCTGCGCCAGGTGGGCTTCGCGGCTTGGGTCCGGACTCCGGCTCAGGGTTTCGCCTACCACATCCACGCCATCGCTCTGTCCGATCCGGACCTGTCGTCCGGCGCGCAGCACCAGGCCGGTGACTACTACCTCGGGTACAACGGCCTCTCCGGCCGAGGTTCCGACGACGGCCCCGCCGTCTCGCCGAAGCTCACCTGGGAGGAGTACCAGCGCGCGTGACCCGCTTCCCGAAGGCCACCTTCCGCCGACGTCGATCATCGGCGAAAGGTGGCCTTCGGGCCGTCCAGGAAGCCCCGAGTAGGCTTCGGCGCGACGGCAAAACCAGCGGGAAGGGAACATCGCGTGGAGGCTCAACCTGTCGGTCAGTGGCTCGACGAGCTGGCTTCGAAGGCCTCGACGCCCGGTGGTGGCGCGGCGGCCGCGATGAACGCCGCCGTGGGTGCCGCCCTGGTCTCCATGGTGTGCAATCTGACCATCGGCAAGCCGAAGTACGCCGAGCACGAAGCGACGATGACGGAAGCACTGGCCAAGGCCGAAGACCTCCGCGGTCGCGCACTCGGCCTCGCCGCCGACGACGCCGCCGCGTTCGACGCGGTGGTCTCCGCGTACAAGCTCCCGAAGGCCACCGACGAGGAGAAGCAGGCCCGCAGCGCCGCGATCCAGGCCGCGCTGGTCGGCGCCGCCGACGTTCCCCTGCGCACGGCCGCCCTCGCCGCCGAAGTCGTCGATGTCGCCGCCTCGATCCTCGAAGGCGCCAACACCAACGTCATCTCCGACATCGCGGTCGCCGCCTCCTCCGCCAAGTCCGCGCTCGAGTCGGCCGTGGTCAACGTCGAGGTCAACCTCGCGTCGATGTCCGACGAGCAACTGCGCAAGGAGACCGAGGCCCGCCTCGCCGAGCACACCCCCGCAGCCGGGCGCGCCGACGCGCTCGTCGCCAAGGTCCGCGAGAGGATCGCCCGATGACGCTGATCGACGGGCGCGCGATCGCCGCCGCCATCACCGCCGAAGTCACCGAGACCGCCGCCAAGCTGCGCGAATCGGGCACCACCCCGACGCTGGCCGTGCTCGTGCCGACCGACGACGACGCCACCGCCTGGTACGTGCGCTCGATCGAACGCGCGGCGAAGAAGGTCGGTGTCGACTGCCGGGTGGTCCAGCTGGAGAAACCGACCGGCGAGGACGTCACCCGCGAACTCGACAAGCTGTCCGCGGACCCGGCGGTCCACGGCATCATCTGCCAGACGCCGCTGCCCGAGGGCGTGACGCTGGACGACGTCGGCGCGCACATCGACCCGCGCAAGGACGTCGACGGCGCCAACCCGGTCAGCCTCGGCCGCCTCACCGCGGGCCTCCCGACCTACGCGCCCGCCACCGCCGCCGCGGTGCTGGAGATCCTGAAGCGTGAGCAGGTCGTCCTGTCCGGCGCCCAGGTCGCCGTCGTGGGCCGCTCGACCGTGGTCGGCAAGCCCGCCGCGCTGCTGCTGCTCGGCGAGAACGCGACGGTGACCGTCTGCCACTCCCGTACCAAGGACCTCGCGGCGGTCACCAAGACCGCGGACGTCCTGGTCGTGGCGGTCGGCCGCGCGCACTTCATCGGCGCGGACCACGTCAAGCCCGGTGCCGTGGTGATCGACGTCGGCACCAACCCGACGGCCGAAGGCGGGCTCGTCGGCGACGTCGACCAGGCCGCTGTCGAGGGGATCGCGGGCTCGATCACGCCGGTACCCGGCGGCGTCGGCCCGGTCACGACGTCACTGCTGCTGCGGCACACCGTCACCGCCGCGCAGGCCTGATCCAGGACCCGGCGACGGCGGCCACCGTCCTCCGCACCTGCTCTGCCTCGGGGGCGGCGCCGGTGCGGTCGGCGAACAGCAAGTGAGTGGCGCCGATGAGCGTCGCCGCGAGCGTGTCGACGTCGGCGTCTTCGGTGATCCTGCCCTTTTCGCGTTCCGCCGCGAGGTAGCCGGCGATCATCACGGCGGCCTGGGTCAGCACCGGGACCCCGGCAGGCCACTGGCGGCGCAATCGGGCGCGCAGTTCGTCGCGGAAGATCACGAGCGGGACGATCGCGACCGCGACCGACTCGAACACCGCCGTCAGAGCTTTCGCCAGGTTGTCGACGACCGTTCCGGTACCGACGGCCTCGCGAAGGCTCTTTTGGTCCAGCTTCTCGACGCGGTCCAGCACGAACTCGGCGAGGAACGCGTCGAAGTCGTCGAAATGCCGGTGCAGCACGCCTTTCGCGCAGTCCGCTTCGGTGGTCACCGCGCGGCTGGTGAGCCCGCTCGGCCCGTCCCGCAGCAGGACCCGTTCAGCGGCGTCGAACAACTGCGCGCGCACGGCACGAAGAGCTACCCCGGTCGGCATACGGCTCCCTTGCGTTGACGAGTGGGCAAATGCCCACTTAGGGTGGGCGCATGCCCACTCTAGCTTCGGGGCGGGAGCCTCACCGGCATCGGCAGGCCGCGGAATCCTTCGGCGGGGACGTCGAGCGTTACGACCGCACCCGGCCCGCCTATCCCCCGGAACTCATCGACCGCCTCATCACCTCCGCTCCAGGCCGCGAAACCCTCGACGTCGGCATCGGTACCGGGATCGAAGCGCGCCAGTTGCGGGCGGCGGGCTGTCAGGTCCTGGGCGTCGAACCGGACCCGCGAATGGCCGCGTTCGCCCGCCGGAGCGGAATCGACGTCGAGGTCGCGACGTTCGAAACCTGGGAACCGGCCGGACGCCGGTTCGATCTGCTCGTCTCCGGCCAGGCCTGGCACTGGATCGACCCGGTCGCGGGCGCCGCCAAGGCCGCCGAAGTGCTGCGGCCGGGCGGGGTCTTCGCCGCGTTCTGGCATGTGCCCGAACCGCCGGAGGAGGTCACGGACACCTTGGCGGACGCTTACCAGCGGCTCGTGCCGGACGCCCCGATCGACCTCAAGAGCGTGCCGACACAGCCTACTGACCCGTACGGTCCGCTCATCGCGAAGGTCGCAGACGGCCTGCGAGAAGTCGGCGGATTCGGCGAACCGGAGCGAAGCCGTCACGACTGGGATCGGGTCTACACCCGCGACGAATGGCTGGAACAGCTCCCGACGTTCGGCTCGCTCACCTGGGTCGAACCTGTTGTCCTACAGGAAATTCTCGCCGAGGTGGGCGCGACGATCGACGGCATGGGCGGTCGGTTCACCACCCGCTACGCCACCGTCGCGATCTCCGCGATTTGGGAGTGACCGGTGGCGGAAGCCGTGCCGCTCCCGCCACCGGAGTCCGTCAACGCGTGACGGGGATGTTGGTCAGCCCGTTCACCGCCCTCGACACGGAAGGCAGATCGAACTCGATCGTCCACTGTGTACTGTTCGCGTCGCCGGTGTTGGCCAGCGTGTACTTCCCGCCGTACCCGCTGTCCCAGACCGAACCCCTGGCGAACGTGGCGGACAGGCTGGGCCCGGCCGCCTCCGCCGTGACGACGACGCCGAACAGGCCCGCCGCCGACGCCGTGGCCGCGATCGCGGCGAGCAGTCGTTTCCTCGTCATTCCGTGCCTCCGCATCGTGTTCCGGCGAGCGAGCACGCGACCGGAAGTCCCTGACCTGCGGCGTTGAAACCGAACGTCGCCGTGCCGCCGGGTTTGACGCTTCCGTTGTGCGTCGCGTTCCCGAACCGGTAGTGCCGGCCGGTCTTGGTCAGCACCGAACTCCACGAACTGCTGACCGTCGTCCCCGCGGGCAGGTCGAACTCGACCGCCCACGTCCCCACCGTGGCCGAACAGGTGTTGGTGATGGTGAAACCGCCGCCGTAGCCACTGTCCCACACCGATTTACGGGCGAACGCCGCCGTCAGGCACGCGCCGGGATTCGGCGTGGTCGTGATGGTCGGCGTGGTCGTGGTGGTGGGTGTGCCCGTCGACGAGGACGGCGGAGTCCCGTCGACGGACTTCAGGAACAGCGAAGACGCGGCGTCGGTCGTGCTCGCGTCGACCCCGTGCCCGCCGGTGTAGTCCCGCTGCTCGTTCTTCGCCCAGTCGGCGATCGGTGTGCCTCCGACGTCGAGGTGTTTATACGCGGTGCCATCCCAGCCGAAGACGTAGACGCGGTGCCGTTCGGCGTAGAAGTCGTTATACGGGCCGTTGTCCGTGAGCTGTTTGGTCATGGCGTTGTTGAAGAACACGTTGCGGTAGCCGGAACCGCCCGACCACTTGACGGCCTTCTTGCCCGCGCCCCACCAGATCGGATACCAGTTCGAATCGTCGGGACCGCCGCCGCCCTCCTCGCCGCAGTTGGCCCGGCAGTTCCCGGAGCGGTGCGCGTAAGGGACCTTGACCGTGTTGAGTTCGAAAAGGTTGTTGCGCTCCCAGCCGCCGTGCAGGTTCAGGTCGGAGTCGAACGAGTTGCCGATCACCACGTTGCCCGAGGCGGACCACTGGAAGGTGAAGTGCCGCAGCAGGGTCGTGGTGTTCCCGGCGTAGAGGGAGTCCCAGACCCGGGAGCCGCGGAAGTAGCCGTTGCCGCCCTTGCCCTTGTTCCACGAGCCGTTGAGTTCGTTGTAGACGATCTGGAGGTTCTTGGCCTCTTCCGTGACGATCGGGTGCGACCCGGTCATCTCCGCGCGGATGCCGCGGACCCACGAGTTCGCCGCCCACTTGAACACGATTCCGTGCATCTCGGCGGCCGGTGCCATGTTCCCGTAGTTGTTGTTCGCCTCCGCCGGGTTCAGGCCTGGCATGTCCTGCGTGAACCCGAGGTTCTCGAATCCGACGCCGAGCACCGGGTCGACCAGCGGCGCCGCCTTGGAGTCGTAGGTGGCGCCGTCGATCGGGGCCGAGCCGTCCGAAGTGGACGTGACCGGGACGTCGTACTCGAGGGGTTTGTCGAGGGTGATGGTGCGCGCGGACGTGTCGAGCGCGGTGATCGTGAAGATCTGCTGGCGCATGTGCATATTGAGGAGCGGGAACGTGGTCGGGGTAGCCTGCTGCTGCTCGTAGAACTTCCGCGAGTTGGCCGCACGGAGGTTGACCAGGTTCCCGGCGGCGAGTGACGTCAGGGCGCCGCTGCCCGCCAGGTGGACGACGCGCTCCCCCGTCCGCGCGGCGAACGCGGTGTCACCCGGCTTGCCCCGCAGCTTCACCCCGGCCTTCCAATGGACGTTGATCGTGCCTTCGAAGATGTCCTTGCGATTGGCGGGCGCCGACGAGTAGTCGCTCGCGTAGGACGAGTGCACTCCCCTGGACTGGACACGGAACAGCCCGCGTCCCGGCCACAGCCAGCCACCCTTGCCCGCACCCGAGGTCATCCCGTCCTCGTCCCAGTCGGAACCGTCCGGGGTGAGGGCGTCGTACAGCGTGTTCGTGTCGGGCTTGTAGACGAACTTCGTCGCGTCCCTACCCGCGCCGCGCAGGATCAGGTAGTCCGCGTCGACGTGGATCTCGTGCGTGACGTCGAACCGCCCGGCCGGGAAGGTGATCGTGCTCAGCTTGGTGTAGCTCCCGGACGGCGAGCACGCGCCCTTGATCCCGTCGATCGCCGCCTGGATCCCGTTCGTGTCGTCGGCGCCGTCGTCGGGCTTGACGTTGTACTGGCTCGCCAGTTCCGCCGCGGTGACCTGGCAGGTGGCGTTCGGATTCACTTCCCCGGAGCCGGGCAGCGCGCCGCCGCCCCGGTACCCGGCCTTGGACCAGTCATAGAGCCCCGTGACCGGCACGCGGCGATTGGCCGCGCCGACATCGAGGCCGGTCAGCGCACCGGGGCCCGGCGCCGCGGCCGCCACCTCGGGTGGTACCTGCAGGAGTGCGACGGTGGCGACCACGGCGGCGACCGCCGGTAGGACGGCACGACGAAGAGGACTTTTTCGGGACACCCGAAACCTCCGTGACGGACTGACGGAAGGTGTTGCGGCGTGTACACCCGGACCCCGTCTTTATAGTTCACATCCCTGTCGCCCGTCAACGGATGTGAACCACGTCCACGTATGTGAACGGTCCATCACCACTGCCGTCGCGGAAGTGTGCGCCACGGTGCGACCAAGCCGTGGAGGCCTCCTTCCTACCTTGAGAGCAGGGTCCGGGCAGAGTCGCAGAGCTGCCGGCGGCAATCCGGACTTGTCGTCGCTAGTGCCTGCCAGACTCGAGCGGGGAGGATTGGAGACGTTCAACGTCCGAGACCTCCCCGCTCGGGCATGTGCCGGGGTTCCTTGGGGAGGCATGTTCCTCAACCTCTGTTGATCAAGCTCCGCAACCAATGTGACCCCGCGCGGCCTTCACAGTGACCCCACTGTGACATTGGGTCGCTGAGCGTCTCCAATGCCACATCGGGAGCACCCTTCGCCACCTCAGGCGCAGCCAAGACCGAGCCTGCTCAGCCTTCCCCGGTACGGAAGCGGTCGAGCACCCGCCGCTCCCGCTTGGTCGGGCGCCCCGCACCTCGCTCCCGCCGCGCCACGGGTATCGCGGACTCGGGCGGCGGTGCGGGCGTCCTGTCGATGAAGCAGGTCGCGGCATCGACGGCGCCGACGCGTTTCTGGATCACCCGCGTCACTTCCAAGATTCGCGTGGTGTCGTTGACCCTGGCACGCACCTCGTCGCCCGCCACGACCGTGGTCGCGGGTTTGGCGGGTTTGCCGTTCACGCGGACATGGCCGCCACGACATGCCGCGGCGGCGTCCGGGCGTGTTTTGGTCAGCCGGACGGCCCACAGCCAGCGATCAACTCGAGTGGACTCCACAGCCGTACATAGTGGCCCATCCACGCTCGCGATGCCCACCCACCTGGCCCGTGCTTGAAGAAAAGAAAGCCGGCGATTATTGCCACCCGTCGAGGTACTGGGTATAACTTGTTCTAAATCCCTCAACGGTGAGGATGATCACATGAGCGACGAAATCAAGTGGCGAAGCACATCGGGACGATTATCCCGCCGCGTTTTCATCGCAGGAACTGGTTCTATCTTGGGCGCCGCGGCGCTTGGCGGGACCGCTTCCGCCTCAGCCGGGAACAAGCCGTCCGCGAGCAACTCGATCGCCGACGCCGCACGAGTCCCGGCGCTCGTCATCGGTTCCGGCTACGGTGGCTGTGTCGCCGCGCTCCGGCTCGCCGAAGCGGGTGTCGACGTGCACCTCGTCGAACTCGGCATGGCGTGGGACACCCCTGGCACGGACGGCAAGATCTTCGCCAACACCACCACCCCCGACTACCGGTCCTTCTGGCTGCGGACCAGGACCAAACAGCCGCTGAGCAACTTCCTCGGGTTCCCGATCGACAAGGACGTCCCGCGCCACACCGGGATCCTCGACGCCGAGGACTTCGGCGGCATCACCGTCTACCAGGGGCGCGGCGTCGGCGGCGGCTCGCTGGTCAACGGCGGGATGGCCGTCACGCCCAAACGCGAGAACTTCGGCGCGGTTCTGCCCACGGTCGACGCCGACGAGATGTACGGCGTCTACTACCCGCGCGCCAACGCTGGTCTCGGTGTCGCCACCATCGACCCGAACTGGTTCGAGACGGCCGAGTGCTACCAGTACGCGCGAGTCGGCCGGAAACACGCGCGGCGGTCCGGTTTCCCGTTCCTGTTCGTCCCGGACGTGTACGACTGGGACTACATGAAGAAGGAGCAGGCGGGCACGGTTCCGAAGTCCGCACTGGCCGGGGAGATCCTCTACGGCAACAACGCGGGCAAGAAGTCGTTGCAGCAGACCTATCTTCCGCGGATCAAGGCGACGGGACGCGTGACCATCTCACCCCTGCACCGCGTCACCACGGTCACCCCCGCGTCCGGCGGCGGCTACACCGTGATCCTGGAACAGCTCAACACCAGCGGCACGGTCACCGCGACCAAATCCGTGACCGCGGACAAGGTGTTCTTCGCCGCGGGCAGTGTCGGCACGAGCAAACTACTGGTCAAGCTCAAGGCGACCGGCGCGCTGCCCAACCTGGGCAACGAGGTCGGAAAGAGCTGGGGCGACAACGGGAACGTCATGTGCGGCCGGGCCAACCACATATGGGACGCCACCGGCGCGCTGCAGTCGTCCATCCCCACCGCCGGCATCGACAACTGGGCGGCGGGCGGCGCGTTCGCCGAGGTCGCGCCGCTGCCGACCGGTATCGAGACCTTCGCCTCGTTCTACCTGTCCATCACCAAGAACCCCAACCGGGCGACGTTCTCGTGGAACGCGAGCGCGAACAAGGTCGACCTCGACTGGCAGACCGCCTGGAAACAGCCGTCGATCAACATGGCGAAGACGATCTTCGACAAGATCAACTCCAAAGAAGGGACGATCTACCGGACCGACCTCTTCGGCATCTACAAGATTTGGGGCGATCATCTCACCTACCACCCGCTCGGCGGCGCGGTGCTCGGAAAGGCGACCGACAATTACGGCAGGCTACACGGTCACCCAGGGCTTTACGTGATCGACGGCTCACTGATTCCGGGTAATACTTCGGTGAACCCGTTCGTCACCATTACCGCGCTGGCGGAAAGAAACATCGAAAAGATCGTCGCCACTGATCTGTGAAGACAATCTTTTAAGGGCCGGGGCGGTCGCCCCGGCTCATTCTTCAGACGAGCACTTTTATATGGTCGGCAGGACGCAGACGGTGTCGATTCCCAAAACGTGGTTCAGCCGCCCGAAAGCGAGCCAGGAACCAATGCTCATGCTCAGTTCCACGATTTCCTTCTGGCTGTAGTGCTCGCCCATCCGCTTCCAGAATTCCTCGTCGATGCCGTGGTGGTCGAGCGCGTAGCGTTCGGCGTACTCGGCGGCCAGCCGGGTCCGCTCGTCGAACGCGTCGGTGGTGCGCCACTCGGTGACGGCGTCGGCGAACTCCTCCTCGACCTTCACGCCGTCGCGATCGGTCCGCCAGTCCAGGCAGAAGACGCAGCCGTTGATCTGCGCGATCCGCAACCTCGCCGCCTCGAACTCGCGGAGCCCGAGCGTCGTGTGCGAGTAGACCGCGAGCGAGAGTTTCGACGCCGCGACGCCGATGCCGGGCACCATCTCACCCCAGACGTAGCCGATCGGGTCCTTGCCCTCCGGGATGTCGATGTTCATCGCGCGCTCCTTCCGAGCTTGCCGGTGGCCGGTCGCAACGGGACGTCGAGTGCGTCGTAGAGACCGGGTTTGAAGTCCACGAGCCAGTCGATGGCACCGACCAGCCTGCCCACCGCGGTCGCGTTGCCGCCGGCGGACCGGTTCTCGCCCTCGTCGGTGGCCTCGATCGAGACCTCGATCCTGGGGCGGCCTTCGATGATCACCCGGTGCGCGCCGTCACCGCTGGGCGGCGTCGGCCAGTCCGGAGCGCACGAGGCGTGGATGCGGGTGACGTGCTCGATGACGATGCGAGGCTCGCCGTCCACGATCCCCTGCACTTCGAACCGGACCGCGCCCTGCGTGCCGGCTTCGAACTCGCCCATCGCCCGGGTGGTCACGGTTTCTTCCAGCGGACGGCGGTCGAGCGTCTCGCGGATCTCGTCGAGGTCGACGCCGAGGCCGCGGGCGATCAGCCGCACCTGCCCGCCCCACACCATCGTGGGGACCGACGGGGCCAGCATCGGCGGCTGATAGTTCATCGGCTGCCCCATGCCGACCAGGTAGCGGACGGAATCCGGCTGGTCGTAAGTGGAGTAGTCGAAGATCTCCTGGCAGCGCACCGCGTCCACGGTGGTGCCGAGCCCGCTGATCAGCAACGGCAGGATGTCGTTGCCCCAGCCGGGATCGACGCCGGAGACGAACAGGGAACCACCGCCATCGGCGATCGCGGCGAGTACGGGCTCTCGCAGTTCTTCGGGCGCGTTGCGCTGGTCGTACAGCGCGTAGAGCGCGGGTGTCACGACCACCGCCCCGGCCCGGATCGCGCGGATGATGTCGGCCAGCGCTTCAGCGGGCCGGATGTCGCCGGACGCCGCGTACACCACCGCCCGCGGCCCCGCGGCCAAAACCGCTTCGACGTCATCTGTCGCCGCCACACCCAGTCCACCGTCGACACCGGCGAGCGCGGCCGCGTCGCGGCCGATCTTCGCGGGGTCGTGCACGAGCACACCGGTCAGTTCCAGCGCCGGATGCGCGTCGACGGCCCGGATGGAGGCGCGGCCGATGTTGCCTGTACCCCAGACAACCGTGGGAATCATGGAGTCGAGGTTAACCGAATCCCCGATCGGTTCCCAGCACCGAAACAATTACGAAAACCGCAGGTCAGAGTGCATTACTCGGCTTCATTCGAGGCGGCAACGAAAGCGTTCCGGTACGCGGAACGGACACCGTTCCCTTCGCTGAGCGGCAATACCGGTTCGGCCGTTTGCGAGCCTGGTGTGTATTGTTCCCGTTCGTGACGAGCCCCGAGTCGGACAGAACCCCGCCGCCGGTCATCCGGCGGCGAGCCGTCGTGACCGGCCGTTAGGCCGTTTCCTTACAGGACACGGCCTAACGGCGGCTCTCTCGCTTTCCGGTGACCGGAGCGCTGTTCCGTGCGCCCGGCCGGGCTTCGCCCTGTCCAGCGCACGGCTTCTCCTGTTCACCTTCTGCTTGGGAGTCGTCAGTTGCCCCTGTTCGTCTATGTCCTCGGCCTTGCCGTCTTCGCGCAAGGCACCTCCGAATTCATGGCCTCCGGTCTCGTGCCCGGGATCGCCGGCGACCTGTCGGTCCCCGTCGGCGCCGCCGCCACGCTGACGTCCGCGTACGCCGTCGGGATGATCGTCGGCGCTCCTGCCATGGCCGTGCTCAGTGCGCGCTGGCCTCGCCGCCGGGCGCTGGCCGGGTTCCTGACCGCCTTCGTCGTGGTGCACGTCATCGGCGCGCTGACGACGAGTTTCCCGGTGCTGTTCGGCACCCGGATCGTCGCGGCCGTCGTCAACGCCGGATTCCTCGCCGTCGCCATGCCCGTCGCGGCCGCATTAACACCACCGGGAAAGCAGGCGCGGGCGACCGCGGTCCTGCTGGCGGGTATCACGCTGTCGTGTGTCGCCGGCGTGCCAGCCGGAGCCGTGCTGGGTGATCTCGCGGGCTGGCGCTCGGCGTTCTGGGCGGTCGCCGCCTCGTGCCTGCCCGCGCTGGTGCTGGTGTTCCGTTCGGCGCCCGCCGACGCGGCCGGCCCGCGCGAAATCTCGATCAAGCGCGAAGCGAGCGAGCTTGAAACACGTCCAGTGCGGCAGGCGATGATCCTCGCGGCCTTGGTCAACGGCGCGACCTTCGCGACGTTCGCGTTTCTCGCGGTCATCGCGACGGACGTCGCCGGTCTCCCCGCCGCGGCGGTTTCCGGATTGCTGGCGGCCTTCGGCGTCGGCGCGTTCATCGGGGTCACCGTGGCGGGCCGCACGGGCGACGGCGGACTTCGGCGCGGTCTGATCCTGGCGTTGTGCGCGTTGCCTGTCGGCTGGACGGTGCTGGCGGCGACCAGCTCGCACCCGGTCGCCCTGTTCCTCGTGACCACTGTCCAAGGTGGACTGTCGTTCGGCTGCGGTTCGGCACTCGTGGCCAGGGTCATGCACGTGGCACCCGGCGCCCCGGCGCTGAGTGGTTCGTTCGCGACCGTCGCGCTCAACCTCGGCGCGTTCCTGGGTCCGGTGCTCGCCGGCTCGGTCACGGAGTCGACCGGCGACTACCGGTACGCCATCTGGATCAGTGCGGCACTCGCCGTCGTCGCGCTCACGCGGGTGCCGAGTCGCTCCTGAGCCGCGCGTGCAGGTGGACGTCGTGCCAGCCGTCCGCGTGCAACATCGAAGAACGCAGGGTGCCTTCGAGACCGAAGGCTGTCTTGTCCGCGACACGGCAGGAGGCGGCGTTCGCGATGGAATGCAGGAGGAACAACCGGTTCAACCGGATGGTTTCGAACGCCCACCGCGTCAACGCCGCCACCGCGCCGCCCGCGATCCCGGTGCCCCGCGCGGAAGGGAGAACCCAGTAGGACAACTGCGCTGAGGCCTCGAAAAGCGAGATGGTGCGGAGGCCGACCTGCCCGACCGCCCGGTCTTCACGGGCGTCGACCACCGCCCAGCTCGCGTCCGTCTCGTCAGCCCAGCGCTGCTCCCAGCCCGCGATCCAGGCGCGTGCCTCGTCCTCCCCGTCGATACGGCGGATGTGCCAGCGCTGGATCGCGGGACAGGCGAACGCGGCTTCGACGCCCTCCACGTCGTCAGCGGACCAGGGGCGCAACACCAGCCTGTCGTCGACGATCAGGCACGGCTGCTTGACGGCCCGGAAAGTACCGGCGGGCAGGGCTGGTCCGATGAGCAGGGGCACCGGCCCATCATGGCGCATCGAGGCCGCCGACCTGGGTAACATCGGCCGGACCATGGAGATGATCACCGTCCCGGCGGGCGAAGTAACGCTTTCGGACCGGCGGACGCAACGAAACTGGACCGTCGACGTCGAGTCCTTCCTGCTCGCGCCGGTCCCGGCCACCCGCGAGGGCGATAGGCTTCCCGTCGTCGACGTCTCGTGGCTGGACGCCCTCCAGTTCTGCAACACGCTGTCCGAACGCGAAGGGCTGACCCCGGCGTACGGACTGGACTCGTTGTCGTGGGACCGGTCCGCGAACGGCTACCGCCTGCCGTCCGAGGCTGAATGGGAGCACGCCTGCCGCGCGGGCACGACCGGCCCCCGCTACGGACCGCTCGACGAGATCGCCTGGTACCGGGAAAACTCGGCGGAGTCTGTGCACGACGTCGGCGGGAAGACGCCCAACGCGTGGGGCCTGCACGACATGCTCGGCAACGTCTGGGAATGGTGCTGGGACGTCTACGACGCTGAGGTGTACGGCGAGTACCGGGTCCTGCGGGGCGGCGGATGGTTCGACGAACACTGGAGCTGCCGGGCTTCGGTGCGGCGCCGGAGCCACCCGACCTTCCGCGTCGACGACGTCGGCTTCCGCCTCGCCCGGACACTGTGACCCCGCCTACAGCGCACGACGGTCACACGATTGAATGACGCCACGAACACCCGGCCAGGGTGTCGGACCCTGGAGGACACCGTGACCGGACCCGCTCCCCGAGACGTCGAACGCGTCTATTCCACCGCCGACGTCGTCGCGAAACTACGCCGTCTCGCCGACGCTCTCGAGACTGAGACCTCGTTCCGCATCCAGATCGCCGGGGAACGTTTCCGTGTCCCTGCCCGCGCGCAGTTCTCGATCGAGCACGAGCGGGGTGACGGCGAGGAAGAGGTCGAGTTCCAGCTGAAGTGGAAGATCGAGGAAGCGGACTCCGACGACGATTCCGAGGGCACCGTCGTCTGACCTTCTGTCCACAAAGGACACGCTGGGCGGGCTCGTATTTCCGTGGCGAGCCCGCCTGATTGGCGGGTAGCCCGTCCACGGATGCTCGCCCGTGCTTCACCGGACACCACGACACCCGCGACGATGACTCAGACGATGCCACCGTTGGCGCGCAGGACCTGGCCGTTGACCCAGCGGGCCGGACCGGCGAGGAACGAGACGACCTCGGCGATGTCGGCCGGGGTGCCGAGGCGTTCGAGGGGCGGCTGCGCGGCCATGCTCGCGATGGTTTCCTCGTCCTTGCCGTCGAGGAACAGCGCCGTGGCGGTCGGGCCGGGGGCGACCGCGTTCACAGTGATGTCGCGGCCACGCAGTTCACGGGCGAGGACCAGGGTGATCGCCTCGACCGCCCCCTTGGTGGCGGCATACGCGGCGTAGCCAGGTAGAGCCAGCCCGAGCACCGAGGTGGAGAAGTTGATGATCGCGCCGCCGTCGCGGACGCGGCGGGCGGCCTGCTGGTCGACCACGAAGGTGCCGCGGATGTTGGTGCGGTGCAGCCGGTCCAGCCGGTCGAGGTCCAGTTCGGCCACCGGCGCGAGATACATCGTCCCGGCGGCGTGGACCACCACGTCGATCCCGCCGAAGGTCTTCTCCGCGGTGTCGAAGAGGGCCGCGACGGCGTGCTCGTCGGCGAC
This sequence comes from Amycolatopsis sp. cmx-11-51, assembly GCF_047608665.1. Lineage (NCBI taxonomy): Bacteria > Bacillati > Actinomycetota > Actinomycetes > Pseudonocardiales > Pseudonocardiaceae > Amycolatopsis > Amycolatopsis sp. cmx-11-51. Next base: position 49,748 of record NZ_JADNQO010000021.1, read on the forward strand.
ATCGGCCTGGACGGCGATCGCCAGGCCGCCGTCGGTGGCGATCGCGTCGACCGCGGCCTGCGCCTCGTCCTTGTTGCCGCCGTAAACGACGACGACCGCGAATCCGTCGGACGCCAGCCGCTCGGCACTCTGCCTGCCGATGCCGCGTGACCCGCCGGTGACGATCGCTACGCGTGTCATGTAAGGCTCCCATCAGATGTTTCCGTCGATAACACGATCAACGTATCATCGATACTGAATCAGCGCTACCGCAATTGTGTTACCGTTGATACATGACGTTGACGACGAAAGACCGGTTGGTCCGCGCGGCGGCGGAGTTACTGGTGGACGGCGGACGCGACGCGTTGTCGACGCGTGCGGTCAGCGCCGCCGCTGGTGTGCAGGCGCCGACGCTCTACCGGACCTTCGGCGACAAGGAGGGCCTCCTCGACGCGGTCGCCGCCCACGGCTTCCAGAGCTACTTGTCGGGAAAACACTCCCTCGGCGAATCCGACGACCCGGTCGGCGATCTCCGGCGCGGCTGGGATCTGCACGTCGAGTTCGGCCTGTCCCGGCCTGCCTTCTACATGCTCATGTACGGCGAACCTCGCGTCCGCGAAGCACGTAAGGAGGCCGACGCGATGCTCCGCCGGATCGTCGAACGCATCGCCGAGGCCGGTCGTCTGCGCGTACCGGTCGAACGAGCCGCGCAATTGGTGCACGCGACCGGAATGGGGGTGATCCTGTCCCTCATCGCGAGCCCGCCCGAGCAGCGTGACGCTGACCTGATCATCGCCGCACGCGAACACGTCATCCAGACGATCACCACCGACAGTGCCGACGACGCTTCGGACATCCCCAGCCGCGCCATCGCGCTCAAGGCCGCGCTGGCGAAGGAACCCGGGAACGAGCTGACCCAGGCCGAGCACGCACTGCTCGCGGAATGGCTCGACCGGGTATCGCGTTAGCCGACCGCTCGCGCGGCCGCGACCGCCTGCCCGGCATAAGACCGTCCGAAAAGGACAGTGTGGACGAGAAGCGGGAACAGCTGGTGTACCCCGATGCGCTCGGTCCAGCCGTCGGCGAGCGGTGAGACCTCCTGGTAGGCCGCCAGTACCCGGTCGAGCAGCGGGCAGCCGAACAACTGCAGCATCGCCAGATCGGTCTCGCGATGACCGCCATGCGCGGCCGGGTCGATGAGTGAGGCCTCGACGGCACCCCACAGGACGTTGCCGTTCCACAGATCGCCGTGCAGGCGGGCCGGTGGCTCGGCCGGCCCTGCCGCTTCCGGAAGCCGCGCGCAGGCTCGCTCGATGACCGCGGCTTCGTCACCGGCCAAAGTGCCTTCGTCGACAGCGCCGCGCAAATAGGGCAGGACCCGGTGTTCGGCGTACCACCGCGGCCAGTCCTCCCCCGCCACGTTCCGCATCGGGGCCAGGCCGATCCACGCGTCGCCGGGTCCGCCGGGCGGCGCCGCGCCGAACGTGGGCGCTCCAGCCTCGTGCAACGCCGCCATTCCCCGCCCCAGCCGCTCCGCCGCGTGATGCGTCGGGCGCCCGCCACCCACCAATTCGGTGACCAGCCACTCGTCGTCGTTTCCGCGGATTTCGGGCACCCGCACGGCGCCGGCTTCCCCCAGCCACCGCAGTCCAGCCGCCTCCGCGGTCGTCGCGTTCCGCGCGTGACCCCGTTTGACGATCACGGTGTCGCCGCTGTCCAGCACCACTTCGGCCACCGCGCCCTTGAGGTCCCGCTGTTCGACGACGGCTCGTCCGGTGATCCTCGCGGCCGCCTCGGCAGGCGTCGAAACCTGGGTCATGCCCGCAACCTACCTCCACCGATCGGAGGAACGCTCAATGTGTGGAGTGCTCCGAGAGTTCGTCATACCGCCATCGCCGTGATGCTCGGCACGGCGTTGGTCGGCTGCACGCAGCCGTCGAACATCGGCCAGGCCAAGAGCGCCGGCGCCACGACGTCCGCCAGCGAGCCGACGACGACACCCAAGCCGTATCTGACCACCACGCCCACACTGGAGGTCACCGGGGAGGCGGTCGAGCCCAGCCGCGGAGGGCGTCGTCGGGCTGACGGTCACCGTGGACTCGGTCAAAGCATCCGACGCCGACATCGACGGCCTGCCGCTCAAGGACGGGGACAAGGCCAAACTGCATGGCAGAATTTTCTTCTTCGTCCGCGCGAAGCTGTCGAACGTCGACGGCACCGACCTGTCCGAGGTGTACGCGCCGAACCTCAGCGCCAGGACCAAGAGCGGCGGCTCGGCCTTGCACCCCGCTTTGGCCGAACGGCACGCGGTCTACGCGATCGACACCCTCGGCGAGGCGGGCGGAAGCGTGCAAACGGCGCCGTTCGAGGACATCCGCGACCGTGCGGCCGCTCTCGATGACGTCTTCGAGACCTTGGGGCTGACCGCGGTGCACCTCGTTGGCGGTTCGACCGGCGGCTGGCACGCGGTCAACCAGGCGATCCACGCACCCGGCAGGCTCGCGTCCATCGGGTTGCTGGACGCGCGCATCGTTTCGGCGCTGTTCGCCCGGAAGGTGTTCTGTACGGCGCGCCCGCTGCCGTGCTCGACAGCGAACGCCTGTGGTCGCTTCCTCACGTGGTCCGCCGGGAGGACATCTTCGACCAGCCCGCCGCCACGGCTGGTGCTCGCCCTGTTCGGCGGGCGTAGCGTCGTGCACGATCCGGTCGCTGCCGCTGCCCGCTTCGAGAGCCTGCTTCCCCATGTCGACGTCGAGATCCTGCCCGACGCCGGCCACTACCTCTATCTCCGGCCGGAGGATCGCGACCTGATCGTCGACCGCCTCCTCGAGTGGCTCGCTTGGGCAGCCCGCGCACCGGAGCCCCGGCGCGCGGCGACCAGACTGGCCCGGCACGCCGCGATCAGCCGGGCTGAGGCGGCGCTTTCACCGTGGCCACACAGCGGGCAGGACATCGTGACGGCGCCAAACAGCTCGTCGACGGAAACGGTCAACGCGGTCGTGCACGAACGGCACCAGCGGTGCCGGGTGATCGGGTTGACGTGCAGCGGGGAGGCGACACACTGGTGGATCCAGCGTCCGTGCACGTGGCAGGTCAGGCGGTCGACATCTTCCGCGTCGTCCTCCATCGCCGGCAGGACCGGCAGGGTGCGGCTCACCGGGTTCAGCCGCGTGGTCGAGGCCAGTGTCGTGGTGTTCATCGCTTTCTCCTTCCGGCTTTTATCGGGACGTCGATGGGCGAACGCCGGATACGACAGCCGGGCAGCCTTTTTCGAAGATCTTTCGCGGTCTCCCCCTACCGGGTGATTTGATCTTGGTCGAAGCCAAAGCGCTACCCCATTCGGGTTGACGACGCGTACCTTTCGGATCATGGCACCCGCACTCGTTCCACTGTCCACATCGGACGATCGCGGGCCCGGCTACCTGCTGCTTCCGCCTGCTGGAGGCACACCCCGCGCCTTCGGCCCGCTCGCCGCCGCGAGCGACACCGACGTTTGGGGCGTCGAATATCCCGGGCACGGGGAACGGCTCGCGGAGACCCCGGCGGCGTCCGTCGAAGAACTGGCCGCGCGGCTGACCGACGAGATGACGTCGGAGTGGTTCTCCCGCACCGTGGTAATCGGCTTCGGGATGGGAGCCTTCGTCGCCTTGGAGACGGCCCAACGGCTGGGCGCCGTCCCGGGCGCGTTGATCGTCGTGGACGCGTGCGCCCCACAGCGGCGCTCGCCGGACAAAAACGCCAAGGCCGGGGCTTCGGCCATGGGCCGGGTGTTCGGCCGCACCGGGCTCACCCCGGTCGCGGGCTACCGCGACTCACCCGAAAGCTGGGAGTACGCCCTGGACCTGCTGCTCGGCGACCTCCAGCTGCTGAACGCCTACCGTGGGCCCGCCAGGACCCGGCTCTCGTGCCCGATCGCGGCGATGCGCGGCACCGATGATCCCGCGTTCGCCACGGGCGACGACGCCACCGGTGGCTGGCGGGTGTGGACGTCCGGCCCGTTCGTGGGGCGCGTCGTCCCCGGCGGTCATCTCGGCGTTCTCGACTCCGGCAGGGAGGCGGAGTTCTGGGCCCGCATCCGCCGTCTGGAGGCAGCGTTCCTCGGGGTCGAACCGGAAGTCGCCTAGGCGTGTTTCTCAAAACCGCAGGCAGCGAAGGAGCCGACATGACTTCAACAAGCTGTTCCGGAAGGTCGCGTCGCCGAAGTAAACCTTCGACGGCCCGAACACCGACGGCAAGGCCCACTGGTCGAAGTTCGCCGGCAAGTACGAGCACGCGTCCTTAACGGAATCGGTCACAACGTGCCGCAGGAGTTCGCCAAGGCCGTCATCGACGTCGACAGGTTCTAGCGGGCCCCGGTGAGGTGTTCGAGCGCCAGCTGGGACAGGCGGACGAACCCGTACCCGCGTTCCGCCGCTTTGTCCGGGTCGAAGTCCTCGAACGTCGAACGGTCGGCCAGCAGGTCCGCGGCCGTCTCGCCTCCGTTGAGCGTCGGCGTCGCCAGTTCCGGGACGAGGGCGGCCTCGAGGGCGGCCCGCACCTCGGGATCGGCACGGAAGGCACGGGCGCGTTCGGCGAACAGCAGGTAACTGGCCATATTGGCCTCGGCACTGGCCCAGACTCCGTCCATGTTCTCCGTGCGCAGCGGCTTGTAGTCGAAGTGGCGCGGCCCGTCGTAGCCGCCGTGCTCGAGCAGGTCGACCAGGAAGAACGACGACAGCGCGTCGCCGTGACCGAACACGAGGTCCTGGTCGAAGCGCGGGCCGCGCTGACCGTTGAGGTCGATGTGGAACAGCTTGCCCTGCCACAGCGCCTGCCCGATGCCGTGGACGATGTTGAGCCCGGCCATCTGCTCGTGCCCCACCTCGGGGTTCACGCCGACGATCTCGTGGTTCCGCAGCGTGGAGATGAACGCGAGAGCGTGCCCGACGGTCGGGAGCAGGATGTCACCGCGCGGTTCGTTCGGCTTCGGTTCGAGGGCGAGCCGGAGGCCGTAGCCCTGGTCGATGACGTACTGGGCGAGGAAGTCGATGCCCTCACGGTAGCGATCCATCGCCGCGCGGACGTCCTTCGCGGCGTCGGTCTCGCTGCCTTCGCGGCCGCCCCAGAGCACGAAGGTCGCCGCGCCCAGTTCGGCGGCGAGGTCGAGATTTCGCAGCACCTTTCGCAGGGCGTAGCGGCGGACGTCGCGATCGTTGCTGGTCAGGCCACCGTCCTTGAAGACGGGATGACTGAACAGGTTCGTGGTCACCATCGGGACGACGAGGCCGGTTTCGGCGAGCGCGGCCTGGAACCGCCGCAGATGCCGCGCGCGTTCGGCGTCGGCCGAACCGAACGGGACGAGGTCGTCGTCGTGGAAGGTGACGCCCCAGGCGCCGAGATCCGAGAGGCGGTGCACGGCCTCGACCGGGTCGAGCGGGCCCCGGCTGGCCGGACCGAACATGTCGTTCCCCTGCCAGCCAACGGTCCACAGCCCGAAGCTGAACTTGTCCTCACGCCTCGGTGACTGAGTCATCACGCCTCCACCAATTAGTTTGATGCCTGAACTTATCGACGCGCACCCGCGCGGGTCAAGGCTTTCGTTCAGGCATCGAACGAATACACTCGCGCGATGATCGGCACGCGTCCGGCGGGACAGCACACAGTGCGGCAGCACAACGCCGCTCTCGTCCTCGGCGCGATCGCGGACGGCCCGGGAACTTCGCGGGCGGGACTCTCCGCGGACACCGGACTCACGAAGGCCACCGTGTCGAGCGTGGTCGACCGGTTGATCGCGGCGGATCTCGTGGCCGAAGGCGCGCCGGAGCGGCGCGTCGGACCGGGACGGCGCGGCACCGTCGTGTCGCTCTCCCCCACCGGGCCACACGGACTCGGCATCGAGATCGGCGTCGACTACCTGGCGTCCTGCCTCGTCGACCTGAACGGTGCCGTCCGGTTCGAGGAGGTCCGGTACGCGGACAACCGGACTCCGCGCGTCTTCCAGCGCGTGTCGGCGTTCCTGCGCAAGGCGCGGAAGCAGGCGGAAACACTCGGCGTGCCCGTCGGCGGTGTCGGTATCGCGGTTCCGGGTCTGGTCGAATCCGGCCTCGTGCGGCTCGCCCCCAACCTGGGCTGGCGCGACGTCGATCTCGCGGATCGGCTCGGCGAGACCTTCGCCGTCGCCAACGAAGCCAACTTCGCCGCGCTCGCCGAACTCTGGCACGGCACCGCGTTACCCGATTTCGTCCACGTCTCCGGCGAGATCGGGATCGGCGCGGGAATCGTGCTGGACCGCGCCTTGTTCGAGGGCGTGCGTGGCGCGGGCGGCGAGATCGGCCATCTGCCGGTGGCGCCCGACGGCCCGCCGTGTTCCTGTGGCGCGAACGGCTGCCTGGAAAGAATGGCCGGACAGGAAGAGATTCTGCGACTGGCGGACGCGAAGACGGTGGACGACCTGATCTCCGCGCTGGAATCGGGAAACGCCACAGCGCTCGCCGCCGTCACCACCGCCGCGGGCCATCTCGGCATCGGACTGTCCACTGTGGTCAATCTTATGGACGTCCCCGCCGTGGTGCTGGGCGGAACCTACGCGCGCCTCGAACCGTGGCTTCGTGAGCCACTCCTCGCCGAACTGGAACGCCGCGTACCCAGCACGGCGTGGTCGCCGGTGCGCGTCGTCCCTTCGGCGCTCGGCACGGGGGCCGCCGTCCGCGGCGCGGCCTGCTCGGTGATCCGCGGCATCCTCGCGGATCCCGAGCACCATCTCACGACTCACTGGCCATCCGATCAGGACGCTCGGGGTCGGTGACCCCGGGCAGCGACGGCTCGATGGCCTGCGCGCGCTCCTCGATGTCCGCACGCTGGACACGCCGGGCGTAGGCGATCAGTTCATCGCGATCCGCGTGCGGGAGCCAGCCCTGCTCGCAGCCGGTCTCCAGCCGCACGAGATACCGCACCAGCTCGACCGACTCGGCGCCGAAGTCCCGCATGCGCCGCGTCAGCAGTTCCGCCGCGCCGAGGTAGCCGTTGTTCCAAGCGTGGACGGCCAGTAGCTGCGCCGTGGCGGCGAGGATGTCACCGAGGTGGAACCCGCCCTCCGCGGCGAGATGCCCGGCGAGCCGGAAACTCCGCCTGCCCTCGCCGACCGGCCCCTCCTCGCGAATCGCTTCGAGCAGTGCCCCTACCTGCCGCGTCAGATAATCCTGCCCCGCGCTCTCCACCGTCACCGCTGTCCTCCGCCCCGTCGCCGTGATCGTAGGGAGGTGTCAATGGGGAGTAGGTCAGATACATCGAATGCCGATCCGTTATCACCCGAATGGGCTTGCCGGTGTTGCCTGACAGTCAGCAAGGCGCCGCCGCCTCCGCCATCGAACCAGGCTGTATTCGGCGCTGAGGCGAACGACGTTACAGAAGCTCGGGTCGTGTCCCCAATGCGTCCTTGGGGACACGCGAGACCGACTCGTCGGCGGCTGGGTCACGGACCGCCTGCGATAAACGCAACTAGAGGACTAAACGCGGGGAGCGGCGCCCGCCTGTTCCTCGAAGATCAGCCAGGTCCGGGTCGACCGCACGCCGTCCAGTGCCTGCAGTCGTTCCAGGACGACGTCCCGCAGCGACGCGTTGTCCGGTGTCCGCACCAGCAGCAGGATGTCGAAATCGCCGCCGACCAATGACACGTGCTCGACGTACGGGATCTCCCGCAACTCCGCGGACATCGTGCGCCACGACGTCTGCTCGACGGTGATCAGGATGTACGCGCTCGTTCCGAGCCCGGCCCGCCGAGGGTCGATCCGGGCGCCGAAGCCGGTAATGACGCCGTCGGACATCAGCCGGTCGAGGCGAGCGTAGGCGTTGGTGCGCGAGATGTGCAGCCGCTCCGCCAGCGCGCGGACGGCGAGCCTGCCGTCGGCGGACAGTTCGGCGAGGATCGCGCGGTCGATGTCGTCGAGGGCAAGGACCGTTCGTCCCGGATCGGGTCCGTGAGCCACGCCACTGGTGGACGCTTGGTATGGCTGAACCGATCCTGTGGACAGTTTGTCGCTCATTTCGCCTACCTCTTGAACACCAGGACTCCAGAAACCACGATCTCAGCATCATATGTCTGTGAAAGGTGGTGCTGCGCCATGTCGCGGGAGACCCCAGCCGCCGCGTTGCTGCCGTCACCGGTTCCGGTGCGGTTCCTCGCCGAGGACGGCACGCGCGTCGACGAGCACGGCGACTACCTCGAGCCGCCAGCCGATCGGCTCGTCGAGGCCTACCGGCTGATGGTGCTCGGCCGCCGGTTCGACGTGCAGGCGACCGCGTTGACCAAACAGGGCCGCCTCGCGGTCTACCCGTCGAGCGCCGGCCAGGAAGCCTGCCAGGTCGCGAGCGCGCTCGCCCTCACCGAGGCCGACTGGCTCTTCCCCACCTACCGTGACTCGGTCGCCTTGGTCGCCCGCGGGCTCGAACCGGGTGAGATCCTGACGCTGCTTCGCGGCGACGCGCACTGTGGCTACGACCCGGCCGAGACCCGTGTCGCTCCCCAATGCACCCCGCTGGCCACCCAGACCCTCCACGCGGCCGGACTCGCGCACGCGATGCAGCGCCGGGGCGAGGAGGCCGTCGCGTTCGCGCTCATCGGGGACGGCGCCACCAGCGAAGGCGACTTCCACGAGGCGCTCAACTTCGCGGCCGTGTTCAAAGCGCCGGTGGTGTTCTTCGTGCAGAACAACGGGTTCGCGATCTCGGTGCCGTTCGAGAAGCAGAGCGCCGCGCCCGCGCTGGCCTACAAGGGCGTCGGCTACGGCGTCCGCTCCGAACAGGTCGACGGCAACGACGCCGTCGCGGTCCTTTCGGTGCTAAACGACGCCGTCGCGCACGCACGTTCCGGTCGTGGACCGGTCCTGGTCGAGGCGCACACCTACCGGATCGACGCGCACACCAACGCCGACGACGCCACTCGCTACCGCGACCAGGCCGAGGTCGAGAAGTGGCGCGCGGCCGACCCGGTCCGCCGCCTCGAGACCTACCTGACCACCGCGAACCTGTTGTCCGGCAGAGACATCGAGCGGTTCAAGGCCGAGGCGGAGACTTTCGCGGCCGGGGTGCGCGACACGCTGAACGCGGACGTGGAGCCGGATCCGTTGTCGTTGTTCGAGCACGTGTACGCCGTTCCGACCCGTCAGCTGGCCGCTCAGCGGGCGCTGGTCGCGGCCGAGCTGGAAGCCGTGGAGGGCTGATGACCGAGATCTCGATGGCCCAGGCGCTCAACGCCGCCCTGCGCGACGCCGTCAAGGACGACGACCGCGTGCTGATCTTCGGAGAGGACGTCGGCCCGCTCGGCGGCGTGTTCCGGGTGACCGACGGCATCACCGCCGACTTCGGCGAGGACCGTTGTTTCGACACACCGCTGGCGGAGTCCGGCATCGTCGGCTTCGCGGTCGGGATGGCGATGGGCGGGTTCCGCCCGGTGGTCGAAATGCAGTTCGACGCCTTCGCGTACCCCGCCTTCGAGCAGATCACCTCGCACGTCGCGAAACTGCGGAACCGCACCCGTGGCGCGCTGTCGCTGCCGATGGTCATCCGGATCCCCTACGCGGGCGGGATCGGCGGCGTCGAGCACCACTGCGATTCGAGCGAGGCGTACTACACCCACACGCCCGGTCTGCGCGTCGTCACGCCCGGCACTCCCCAGGACGCTTACGACCTCCTGCGCGACTCGATCGACTCACCGGATCCGGTGATCTTCCTCGAACCCAAGTGCCGCTATTGGTCCAAGGAACCCGTCTCCTTCACCCGTGACAGCGTCCCGATGGACCGCGCGGTCGTTCGCCGTGACGGCAAGGACGTCACGCTCATCGCATACGGCCCGATGGTCGCCACCGCGCTGGAGACCGCGGAGGCTGCGACCGCCGAGGGCTGGGACGTCGAAGTGGTCGACCTCCGGTCGCTGAACCCGTTCGACGATGAGACCGTCACCGCTTCGGTGCGCCGCACCGGGCGCGCGGTCGTCGTCCACGAGGCCGCCGGGTTCGGCGGCTACGGCGCCGAGGTGGTCGCGCGGGTCACCGAGCAGTGCTTCCACCAGTTGCACGCGCCCGTCCTGCGAGTCACCGGACTCGACATTCCTTATCCGCCACCGAAGCTGGAGCGCCATCAGCTCCCGGACGTCGACCGGATCCTGGACACCGTCGCCCGGTTGCAGTGGAACGACGAACCGGCGGTGGCCGGTGCCTGACTTCCTGCTCCCGGACCTCGGCGAAGGACTGACCGAGGCGTCGATCGTGAATTGGCTCGTCGCGGAAGGCGACACCGTCGGCGTCGACCAGCCCGTCGTCGAAGTGGAGACCGCGAAGGCCGCGGTCGAGGTGCCGGTACCGTTCGCCGGCGTCGTCACCCGCCTCCACGGCGAACCCGGCCAGTCGCTGCCGGTCGGCGCTCCCCTGCTCACCATCGGCCCCGGCTTCACCGAACCCGGCGTGACGACCGCGAGCGAGGGCAGCGGCAACGTCCTCATCGGCTACGGGACCACGACCACGACCCGGCGCCGTCGCACGCGCACCGCCGTCACCACTCCCCAGAAGCCGTCGAAGACACCAGGCGTCATATCGCCGTTCGTCCGCAAAATGGCCGCCGACAACAAGATCGACCTGGCGAGGCTGACCGGGAGCGGCCCCGGCGGCATCATCCGGCGCGCCGACGTCGAAGCGGCGCTCACCGTTCCCGAGCCGCGGGAGGGTGAGAAGCGGATACCGCTGACCGGGGTCCGCAAGGCGGTCGCCGACAAGCTGACGACCTCGCGGCGTCAGATCCCCGAGGCGACGGTCTGGGTCGACGTCGACGCGACCGAACTCGTCGCGGCGCGGAAGTCGCTCAACGCCTCGGCACCGGATCGCCCGGTCAGCCTCCTCGGCCTCGTCGCCCGGTTCGCCGTCGCGGGCCTGCGGAAGTACCCCGAGTTGAACTCGCGCGTCGAAGGCGACGAAATCGTCCAGTTGCGGGACATCAACCTCGGTTTCGCGGCGCAGACCGACCGGGGACTCGTCGTGCCGGTCGTCCGCGACGCGGGCTCACTGTCCACAAGAGAGCTTTCGGCCGCGATCGGCGAGCGGACCACACAAGCCCGGGAAGGAAAGCTCGGCCCGGCGGGTCTCACGGGCGGGACCTTCACGGTGAACAACTACGGCGTGTTCGGAGTGGACGGCTCCGCCGCGATCATCAACCATCCGGAGGCGGCCATCCTCGGCATCGGCCGGATCATCGACCGCGCCTGGGTCGTAGACGGCGCGCTCGTGGCGCGGAAGATCTGCGAGCTGACGCTGGCTTTCGACCACCGGGTCTGCGACGGCGGGACCGCCGGCGGTTTCCTGCGGTTCGTCGCCGACTGCGTCGAGTCGCCGGTCACCGCGCTCGGGGACCTCTGAGCGAGTCGTACAACTCACGGTTGTGACCCGCCGACGATCCGTTGTTCGACTTCGAGGCCCCGGCTTGCTTTGATCTCGCGAGTGGGTGGGAGATCGCTGGGGCGACGGTTCGGCTGGCTTTGGGCGGCGTACGCGGCCAGCGCTTTCGGCACCAGGTTCGCGTTCGACGCGTTCAGCCTCATCGCCATCGTGACACTGGGGGCGGGCACGACCGAGGTCTCGCTGCTGGCGGCCGCCGGGCTCGTCGTGGGCGCGGTGGTCGCGCTGCCGCTCGGCCCCTGGGTCGAGTTCCGCCGCAAGCGGCCGGTGATGATCGCGATGGACCTGGTCCGCTGCGGGGCGCTGCTGACCGTTCCGGTGGCGTACACGCTGGGACTGCTCGGTTTCGGCCAGCTTCTCGCCGTGTCGGTCGTCGTCGCCGCGGCCGACATCACGTTCCTGGCCGCCAGCGGGTCGTTCCTGAAATCGCTGCTGCCACCGGAGGACCTGCTCGTCGCGAACGCCCGGTTCGAATCCACCACCTGGACCGCGACGGTGCTCGGCCCGCCGCTCGGCGGCTTCGCCGTCGGCCTGTTCGGACCGGTGGTCACGATCGCCGCCGACGCGGTCAGCTACCTGCTGTCGGCGGCCGGGATCCGCGCCGTCGGCGGCTCGGAACCGCCACCCGCGAAGCCGGAAGGCCCTCGGCTGAGCGGCCGCGACCTGCGAGAAGGCTGGCGGTTCATCCTCACCCATCCGACGCTGCGACCCCTGTTCGTCAACACGATCGTGGTCAACGGCCTGATCATGGCGACCGCGCCCCTGTTCGCCGTCCTGATGCTCGGGCAGCTCGGCTTCACACCGTTCGAGTACGCGATCGCCTTCGCCGTGCCCTGTCTGGGTGGACTGATCGGGGCGAGACTCTCCCGGAGGGTCGTTCCGCGGTTCGGCCGGGACCGGGTCCTCTTCGTCTCCGGCTGGCTGCGCGTCTGCTGGCCCGTCGGACTGGTCTTCATCCATCCCGGTGTCTCGGGGCTGATCCTGGTCATCGTCGTCGAATTCGCCCTGATCACCTGCATCGGAGTGTTCAACCCGGTGCTCGCCACCAGCAGGCTCGAACAGGTGCCCACCGACCGTGCGGCGCGCACGCTGTCGGCCTGGTCGATCGCGGGCAAGCTCTCCACGGCTGCCCTGACCGCGCTGTGGGGTCTGCTCGCCGCGTTTACCGGCCCGCGTGCCGCGGTCGGCATCGCCGGCGCTCTCCTGCTCGCGACGCCGCTCCTGCTCCCCCGGAAGTGTCGGACCCCTGTGCCAGTATTCGCGCATGACGATCAAGAGAGTGGTCCCCGACCTCGAAACCCAGTCGATTGAGCAGGCGAAAGCCTTCTACGTCCACGTGCTTGGCTTCGAGGTCGTGATGGACCAAGGCTGGATCGTGACCGTGGCCGACCCGGATCGGCCGGAGGTCCAGCTGAGCCTCATGACCCATGACGAGACAGCGCCTGTCGTCCCGGTCGCCTCGATCGAGGTCGACGACGTCGACGCGAGGTATGCGGCGGCCAAGGCCTCCGGCGCGGAGATCGTGCACGAACTGACCGACGAGAAGTGGGGCGTCCGGCGGTTCTTCGTCCGCGATCCCAGCGGCCACGTGGTCAACGTGCTCTCCCACCGCTAGGGCCGTTCAGCCCAGTTCGTTGGCCCTGACAGCGGGTTTCATCAAAATTTCATGACGCATCCCTAACGTTTCGACACGCACCGTAGTCGAACGGAAGGACGATGAATATGAAGAAACTCAGGGGGGTCCTGGCGGCGGCCGCACTGGCCACCGGGCTGATCGGCGCCGTCGCGCCGTCTGCCCAAGCCGAGCAGGCCGACCAGGCGCGTTACTACATCCTCATCGGCGGCACCTGCGACGGGGCCGCGAGCGTGTACAACGACGCCTGGTTGCGGGGCGGGATCCGGAAGGTGGTCCACTACCCGGCGGGCGCCGCCGGTGCACCGAACTGCGACCAGACACCGATGGACCAGAGCGTCGCCCGCGGGCACGAAGAAGCCCGCCGCGTCGTCCAAAGCTCCTTCGACGAGAACCCCGGCGCGGAATTCACCGTCGTCGGCTACTCGCAGGGCGCGCTGGTCGCGAACCTGGTGCTGAACGACATCGCCGGCGGCAGGCTCGCCGTGGACAAGTCGCGGTTCAGGGCGAAGATCTTCGCCGACCCGATGCAGCCCGTCGGTCCGCCGGGACGCGGGATCAGCGCGGTGCTCCCTCCTGGCACCGGTGCTCCGTCGCCGTTCGGCGGCTACGTGTCGTTCGGGCCCGGCCGCACCGACTTCGGTGGCATCCCGTTCATCCGCTACTGCATCGAGACCGACGGTGTCTGCCACTTCGACACCTTCGAAGCTCCTGGCGGGTACTTCGCGCAGCACCTTTGTTACCAGTGGGCCCGTCCCACCGATCACCGCTCGATCATGGAGGACACGATCGCGGACGGTGTGTACACCAACGGTTCGCACGCGTTGCCGCGACAGAACTGCCGTCCGCCGCACCCCGCGCCGTGACCTGGTGAAGACTGCTGCCGCCCGGCGCCCGATCGCCGGATGGCAGCGGATCGAGCGATGGCCCGCCCACAATGTCGTGGGCGGGCCATCGTCGTTCTACCCGGCGGGCAGCCCTTCCGGTGCCGGGGCGTGGCCGGTCGGCCGGGCGGTGAACGTGCCCCGGCCCTGTGTCCGGCTGCGCAGTCACGTCACGTAGCCGACCAGTTCCGCCAAGGGCACGGTCGCGGTAGGCCGAACCGCACAGCACTACGACACCCCCCGCCGGTCCGGGTCAGCTCCCGCAGCGCCGAAACCAGCGTTTCCGTCGAAATCACCGACGATTCGCAGAACTCCTCCAACACGACTGGGTGGAGTTCCGTCACAGGCTCTCCGAGCAGGCAGCGACACCGGTTCGCTTCATCCACAAAGGACTCCGGAACCGGCCCGTCCTCGGCGGTCTCGGCACCGTCGGCCCAGGCCAGCGGTCGCATCCGTCGGCAACTGGACCACCAGCGGACGCGGATGGAGCCTGTCCGGCTGGATTCCACGGCCGCGTCCAGATCGGCGCCCGCGCGGTCGAGCTTGTTGACGAACGCGATCCGCGGCACGCCGTGCCGATCGGTCTGGCGCCACACCGATTCGCGCTGCGGTTCGACCCCGGCGACGCCGTCGAACACCGCGATCGCGCCGTCGAGGACACGGAGCGATCGTTCGTCCCACGAACAACTGACGGCGGCGGCGAAGATGGTGGTGCCACGGTCTCGCTCCTGGGAATCGAAATCGGTCACGGTCGTGCCGTCGTGGACCTCACCTCGTTTGTAGGTGGTGCCGGTGACGTACAGGATCCGTTCGGTGAGTGTGGTCTGCCCGCGTCGACGTGGGCGAGGATGCCAAGGTTGCGGACGGCGGGCACCGGGCACCCGGAGCCACCAGGATCACCTCGAACCGAACCGAGGGGACGACGTCGGCGTGGTGATGACGCACGGTCCAGTCCTTCTCGTCGGGGTGAGTTCCGTGGCGAGGGTAGCCACACCCCGCGTGGTCCGAGGACCGGTTTTCCGGCCGCGCACCGCCCCGCTCGATCACTTGCAGAACGCGGTGTCCACCGTGGCCATCACGGCCTTCGCTCCCTTCTCGCCGTCGCCGAAGGCCCCCGGCATCGCGGTCACGGCGAGCCCGACAGTGCGGCCGTCCTCCGTGGCGCCGCCGCGGGTCTCGAACCCGTCGATGTCCCCGCCGTGCCCCCAGTACACCCCGCCGCAGGTGAGCGGGTTGCTCATCAGGCCGAGGCCGTATTTCGTCCCGGGGAACAAAGGCGCGTCGACCGTCTTCCGCATCTCGGCCAGCTGCGCGGCGGGCACCAGCTTGCCTTCGAGGAGGACACGGAAGAACTTGCCGAGGTCGCTGGGCGTCGAGATCAGCTGACCGGCCGCGCCCGCCCACGACGGATCCATCTCGGTCGCGTCGATCACCTTGCCGGTGGCGACATCGCCGACGGCGTAACCCTGCGGGTGCCGTCCCTTGATGGTCTGGTCGCCGACCTGCGGCCAGTAAGTGTGCTTCAGGCCCGCTTTCTTGATCACGCGTTCGGTGATCTGCTCCTGAATCGGGCGTCCGGTCACCTTCTCGATCACCATGCCCGCCAGCAGGTAGCCGGTGTTGCTGTACTCCCATTTGGTGCCAGGCGCGAACTTCGCCGGGTGGCTCAACGCCGCGGCGAGCAGCTCGTGGGTCGGGAAGTAGCGGTGCTGCACTTGTTCGAAGTCCCGCAGCCCGAGGTGTTCGGTGTAGTTCGGGAGCCCGCTGGTGTGCTGCAGCAGCTGCCGGATGGTGATCTTGGTGCCGTCGATACCCTCCCCGCGCACGATCCCGGGAAGGTACTTCTCGATCGGCGCGTCCAGTTGCACCTTGCCCTCGGCCACCAGCTGCAAGACCGCGACCGCGGTGAACGTCTTGGTGTTGCTGCCCGCCCGAACCGCGCCGTCACGCGGGACGGGGACCTGACGGTCGATCCGCGAGGACCCCGAGACCAGCGACGTCGGGCGGCCGCGGCCGGTCACGTAGGCCAGCGCGGCCGGGAACTTCTCCTGACGCACCAACGAGTCGAGGCCCTTCTGCAGCTCCGTTCCCTTGGCCGGGGCCGCGTCCGCCGCAGTGGTCCACGCGGCGCCAAGCAGCCCCGCCACCGTCAGGACCACAACGCCTTTGCGTACCGTCATTCGCACTCCTTCTTCGACCGGATCAACACCGACAACACTGGTCGAACCGGATTCGAAGATCAGGAGGGCAGGCCGCCGAATCACCGGTAGCGCTGGCGCTACCCCTGTTAGTAGGGAACTTTTTTCCGACCAGAATTCGTCCCACCATTGTCTGCGCTGGACGCGGCTGGTTAAGGTCAGTTTCGGTAAGTGGACTAGACCACCCGAGGCCGGGAGGCGACGATGCCCCTCGACGAACAGCAGACCTGGGCAGTGCTGCGAGAGCTGGACGAACCCGGCCACTGGGAGGTGCCGCACGATTTCGACGGACCCGCGGCACGGGCTCGCTTCGAGCGACTGGCCGAGCGGCTCGATCGGCGATTCGACTGCTCCTGCGAGGTCGACCGTCACGTCCAGGACGCCAGCCATCTCGGCAGGATCGAGATCCCGGCCGGCGCGACCTCCGCGTCGGACCATCTGACGGTCACGATCAGCAATTTCGGTGGCCTGGCCGTGGTGACACTGGGAAATCCCGGCAGTTACGACGAGGACGAAGAGCAGGAGTTCTTCCCGGCCCATGACCGAAAACGGATCGAAGACGAGCTGGAAGCACTCGACTACCTGCCCGTCTCCGAACCTCCGCTGTGGACCAAGTACACCGGGATCAGCGGATTCGACGGCCTCTACCCGCCCGATCGGCCGCCGTCGTGGTGGGACCGGTTCTTCGACTACCTCTAGACGCGGGCGGTCAGCGCCTCGGCGACCTCTGCCGAGTCGGACGCGCTGATCAGCAGCTCGTCGAAGTGCAGCCCGGCGGCGGCGCGGTCGATCCCGACTCGCAGCGCCGGAACTCCCCTCCGTACCGACACCAGCTGCCGGACTCCTGTCCCCAGCCCCCAGAAACCCACCTTCAGCACACCGCTGATCAACACCCCGGCACGTCCGCCCCGCGCCCGGCCGACCGGTTCTTCGACGTGTTCGATAGCCGTGATCGCCGTCAGGGGAACGACCACTTCGTCGCGCCACACCGCCAGTCGCTCCCAGGTCGAGAACCTCACGCGCAACCCTCCGCCGGTGACATCCACCTTCGCCATCACGATCACCTTCCAACGCTATCAATCTGATGTAGTTGTTATAGTAAGTGTATAGCAGATATCCTTGCTGCGTGTTGCTGACTCTCGACCTCGACAGCGAGGTGCCGATCTACCAGCAGATCCGCGACCGGGTCGTCGAAGCCGTCGCCGACGGAGTGCTGACCGAGGGCAGCGCCCTGCCCTCCACCCGGCAACTCGGTGCCGACCTCGGGATCAACTTCCACACCGTCAACAAGGCCTACGACCTGCTGCGGACGCAGGGGCTCATCCGGATCAACCGCAAGACCGGCGCCATCGTCCGGCGCGACGCGGCGTCCGGACCGGCGAAGGACGGCTACGCGGACGAGTGGCAGGAGCGGCTGCGCACCCTGCTCGCCGAGGCCGTCGCGCTCGGCCTCGGCCCGCGCGAGGTGACAGGGCGTTGCGAGACCGTACTGGACTCCTTCGCCGTGAACGCGCGGCGATGACCGGCCCGGTTTGGCTGCGCCTCGCCCTGATCGGGTGCACCGCCGCCGTCTTCCTTTCCGCGCCAGCGCTGGCGCGGCCGACGCTCCCGTTCGGCGTCCGGATCCCCGCCGGGCGCACCGGCGAACCCGTTATCGCCCTCGTACGCCGTCGCTACCACCAGGGAACCGTGGCGGTCGCTCTGCTCGCCTGCGCGGCCGTTCTTTTCGACTGGCCTGGGCCCGACGTCGTCCTGATCGGCCTCATCGTGGGCTGCCCCCTGTTCGGAACCCTGGCGCACCGGTCGATCGTCGCCGCGAAACGGGACGGCGGCTGGTACACCGGAACACGGCAAGCGGTCGCCACCGACACTTCGCTGCGCTCGGACCCGGTTCGTCCACAGTGGATTCTTCTGGCGCCGTCGGTGTTGTTGGCCGTCGCCACGGCGGTCATCGGCCTGCTCGACGACCTGGCGGCCTTTTCGACTGTCTTCGCCCAGGCCTTCGTCGTCGTGCTGGTCTCGCTCCTGACCGTCGCGATCGCCAGGGCCCGCCCCGAGATCGACGCCGCACAACCGGCGGCGTCGGCGTCGCGGTACCGGGCGTACCTGCACGGCGTGCTCAGCCTGCTGCTGATCTCCGCCGGCTGCGTCAACGCGACGCTGCTCGTCGTTTCGCTGCAACTGTGGAAGGTCATCGAGACGACGGTGCCGGTCACGATCGTGGCCTACCTCCCCCTCGCTGCCGCTTTCATCGCGTGGATCGTCTTCTCCGTCCGGGCGGGCGACGCCGGGCACCGGCTGTCACCCACCGGCGACGAAGCGGAAACCCGGTACGAACAGCGCGACGACGAGCGCTACTGGCACGCGGCCGGGATGGTCTACCTGAACCGGGACGACCCGGCGCTGCTGGTGCACCGGCGGGTCGGGACTTACTGGACGCTCAACCTCGGGCATCCGGTCGCCTGGCTGGTCCTCGCCGCGGTCGCCGTCGTCGGAGTGCTCGCCGGATTCGGTGTCGTGACCCTCCCGGACAAGGGCGTCTGACGGTGTTCTGGCGGGAAGCAGGCGCCGACCCAGACGGCTCACAACCTTCTCGAAGACACCGGGAAGGCTGATCACCGGGCGTGATCGGAGGTGTCCGAGGCGCTCGTTACCCTGAGGGGATGACGTCGCAGAAAACCCCTCAAACCATGAAGCCCGCGACAGCGGCGAAGAAGCTGGGTGTGTACCTCGAGGCCACCCCGGCGGAGTTCCAGGAGGGTGTCGTCTCCCGCGACGAACTGAACGCGCTGCAGGCCGAGCCGCCCGAGTGGCTGCGGGACCTTCGCCGCAACGGCCCGCACCCGCGCCCGGTCATCGCGGCGAAGCTGGGCATCTCCATCAGCGGCCTGGCGCGGGGTGGCATCACTCACGCCCTCACCACGGAGCAGATCGACGCGGTCAAGACCGACAACCCCGACTGGCTCCAGCGGGAGCGCGAAACCCAGGCCGAGGTCCGCAAGGAGGAGGCGCGGGTGAAGGCCGCTCACAGCGAGAGCTAGCTCTTGCGCCGAGGCTTTCCACGCTTCCCGCCTTTGGGAGCGCCGCGCTGTCCCGTCGCCTTCCCGGACGGCGGCTTCCGGCCGCCGGCCTGGGGGCGCTTGCTCTTCTCCTGTTTCTCCTGGGGCTGCTGGCGGCCCCGGGTGCTGTTGACGGTCCGGCCACGGACGATCCCGATGAACTGCTCCATCAGGTCGGTGGTCTCGTCCTCCGGCCAGGAAAGCGCGACGCCGGACTCCGGGGTGCCGGAGATCGGGCGGTAGGTCAGGTCCCGCCGGTGGTGCAGCCGCGCGAGGGACTGCGGGACGACGAGGAGCCCGACGCCGGCGGCGACCAGTTCGATAGCGTCCGCCGTGGTGGCCGGGCGCTCCAGCGCGGGTTTCCCGGGCGGCCGCTCCCAGTCCAGCGTGTCGTCGAGCGGGTGCAGCACGACGTCGTCGGCGAGGTCTTCGACAGAGACCTCGTCCGCGGCGGCGACCAGGTGGTCCTTGGGGACGACGACCACGGTCGTCTCGGTGTAGAGCGGGATCGCGTGCAGGCCCTCGCGGTCGATAGGGAGTCTCAGCAGGACGGCGTCCGCCTCGCGCTCCCGGACCAGCGCGGCGGCTTCGGCGGGAGTCGTCTGGACAAGGTCGAGCGGAACGCCGGGCGACCGCTCGTTCCAGATCCGGACCCACTTCGAGGGCGTCACGCCGGGGACGTACGCGAGCTTGAAGGAGAGAGGTACGTCCGGGCCGGTCATGGCGGCAAGGTTACCGGGCGTGGTGTGACTCCCACGCGGTACTGACGCCTTCCGCAGCGGCCAGCGGTCTTGCGGCAGGATCTGGAGTGTCCCACTCTTTCTCCCGCTGCTGCCCAATCGCAATTAGTCCTCTACTTGCGGTAGGCAGGCAGGAGTGAGTGAGTGAGTGAGCGTGCCCCGGATAGCGGGCTGGCCGTTTCGCGTGACTGGTTGGACGTCACGCGTGACGGGATGGACGACACGTGCGCGGCCGGGCCGCGCGCCAAGACGTCAGGGCGCGTGCGGTTCTTCGGTGCGTGCGATCTCCCTATCTCCGGGTGGTCGTACGGGCCAGCGACCGCTGCAGAACCACGACCACCAGCAGGAACGCGCCGCTGACCACCGACTGGTAGTTGCTGTCGAGAGTTCCTATCTGATTGATGACGTTCTGGATGACCGTTCGGATGCCCACTCCGATGACCGTTCCGAGAATCGTGCCCATCCCGCCGGTCAGCAGGGTGCCCCCGATGACGACGACGGAGATGGCGTCCAGTTCGAGGCCGACCCCGATCACCGTGACGCCGGATTGCAGGTAGGCCGCGGTGAGCGCGCCCGCGAGCCCGGAAAGGACACCGCTCATCACGTAGACGGTGACCTTGGTGCGCGCGACCGGCAGTCCCATCAGCTTCGCGGACTGCTCCGAGCCACCGGTCGCGAAAACCGACTGCCCGAACCGGGTCCGCCGCAGCATGAGCCCGCCGATCAGGCACAGGGCCGCGGCGATGAACACCGGATAGCCGAAGCCGAACATCGTGCCGCGACCGAGTTCGACGAACGCCTCGTTCTCAGGGATCTTGTACGTCGTGGCGCCTTCGGAAGTGATCGCGAGCAACAAGCCGCGCGCGAAGAGCAACGTCGCCAGTGTGACGATGAACGGCGCCATCCCGGTTTTCGCCACGAGCAGCCCGTTGATCAGGCCGATCAGCCCGCATACCGCCAGCGGAAGCAGCAGCGCGAGGAGGAATCCCCATTGCGACCCGTAGGCCGCCAAGACCCCGCCGAGCGCGTAGACCGACCCCACCGACAGGTCGATGCCACCGGTGATGATCACGAACGTCATCCCGAGCGCGATGATCGCGAGGAAGGAACTCTGCAGGGCGATGTCGCGCAGGTTGTCCAGGCTGCCGAAGCGCGGGAACAACAGCCACGCCACCGCGACCATGAGCACCAGCGCGATCGCAGCGCCCTGTTTCTGCAGCACTCCGGTCATCAGCTCACGCCGGGTGGAGTCCTGACCGGCCAGTGTGGGCGCCGCGGTCATCGGCTGCTCCGTTCCCGTGCGACGTACACCGCGCCGACGATGATCGCGGCCTGGATCATCTGCGCGGTCGAATCCGGCAGGTTGTGCTTGATGAGCGTGGCGCGGACGAGCTGCATGAGCAGGACGCCCATCACCGTGCCGAGGATGCGGACGCGCCCGCCGGTCAGCGGGGTGCCGCCGACCACGACCGCGGTGATCGCGGACAGTTCCATCAGCAGCCCGGCGTCCGCGGGGTCACCGGCGCCGAGGCGGGCGGTGGAAAGCACCCCGGCCAGCGCGGCAAGGAGCCCGCAGAGCGCGTAGACGCCGATGAGGACGCGGTTGACCGGCAGCCCGGCCAGCACGCTCGCCCGCCGGTTGCCGCCGATGGCGACCAGCCGCCTGCCGAACGCCGTCTTCCCGACCAGCGCCGCCACCAGCACGGCCAGGACGGCCGCGATGAGCACGCTCACCGGGATCCAGAGCACCTCGCCGGTGCCCAACGCCAGGAACGCCGGATCGTGCAGCTGGATGAGCTGGCCGTCGGCGAGCACGAGCGCGAGACCGCGCCCACCGACCAGTAAGGCCAAGGTCGCGACGATCGGTTGAATGCCGACTTTGGCCACGAGGACGCCGTTGAACGCGCCGGCCGCCAGACCCGCCGCGAGCGCGATGGCCACCGCCGGCAACGTCCCCGCCCCGAGATACAGCGGGACGAGCGCGGCCGACAGCGCCATCACCGCGCCCACCGACAGGTCGACGCCCTCGGTGCCGATCACCAGCGCCATCCCGAGCGCCACCACCAGCACCGGAGCGGCCTGGATGAGCTGGGTGCGGAAGTTGCCGACGGTCAGGAAGTTCGCCGTGAACGCGATGTTGAACAGCACCAGCGCGACGACGGCGACGTACACGCCGTACTCCTGCAGCCAGCGCGCCACCCGGGTCCGGTCCACCGTTTTCCCCGTGTCCGCCATGGTGCTTCCAGGATCCTCTGCTCTCTGCTGGGTGCTGGTCATTCCGTGTCCCCGCCCGAAGCGATCGCGGCCAGCACATGGTCCTGGGTCAGCTGCTCCCCCGCCAGTTCCCCGACCACCGCGCCGTCCTTGAGCACGACCAGCCGATCTGCGCCGTCGAGGAGTTCTTCCATCTCCGACGAGATCAACAGGACGGCCAGCCCGTCGCGGGCGAGTTCGTCGATGAGCGCCTGGACCTCCGCCTTCGCGCCGACGTCGATCCCTCGCGTCGGCTCGTCGAGCAGCAGCACCTTGGGTTCGGTGCACAGCCAGCGGGCCAGCAGCACCTTCTGCTGACTGCCACCGGAGAGTTCGGAAACCTTCTGATCGGGGCTGGACACCTTGATGCGCAAGCGTTTCACGAACGTGTCGACGATCCGGTCCTGCCGGCCACGGCTGACCAATCCGAAGCGGGACAGCCTCGGCAACGCGGCGAGCACGATGTTCTCCCGCACCGAAAGATGGGGAATGATCCCCTCGGTCTTGCGGTCTTCGGCGAGCATGCTGACACCCGCGCGCATCGCGGCCGCCACATTCCCTCGCGGGACCGGCTTTCCGCCGACGAGCACGGTGCCGCCGGAAAGGGGCAGGTCGCCGACGATCGCCCGCGCGGTCTCGGTCCTGCCGGAGCCGAGCAACCCGGCGAGCCCCACGATCTCGCCGGGTTTGATCGACACCGAGACATCCGCGAGCCGATTGCCGCTGGTGAGGTTCTCCGCACGCAGCACCGGTTCCCGGCCTGACTCGTGGCCGCCCTCGAAGGCTGTCGCACCGTGGCTGCGGATGTCGCCCACACTGCGGCCCAACATCATCGACACGAGTTCGAGCCGCGGCAGGTCGGCGAGCGGTCCGGTGTGGACACGCTTGCTGTCCCGCAGCACCGTGACGCGCTCGCAGATCCGGTACAGCTCGTCCATCCGGTGACTGACGTACACGATCGCGATCCCGCGTTCGTGCAGTTTGCCGATGACCTCGAACAGCGTCTCGACCTCACGCGGTTCCAAAGAGGACGTCGGCTCGTCCATGATCACGACGTCGGCGTCGACCGACACCGCCCGCGCCAGCGCGACCATCTGCTGGGCGCCGACGCCGAGTGTCCCGAGTGGACGGCGGACGTCGGCGTCGATGCGATAGTCCGCCAGCAGCGCCGCCGCGTCGGAGTTCATCCGCGCCCGGTCGACGAGCCCGAACCGCTTCCTCGGCTCGCGGCCGAGGTACACGTTGCTCGCCACGCTCATCAGCGGGATGAGGTTGACCTCCTGGTAGATCGTGGAGATCGCGCCCCGCGCGCGGATCGTGCCGGAGTCCGGCCGGTGCACGCCGGTGAGCACCTTGATCAGCGTCGACTTGCCGGCGCCGTTCTCGCCGACCAGCGCGTGCACCTCACCCGGCCGGAGCGCGAACGACACGTCGTCCAGCGCGCGTACCCCGGCGAACGTCTTCGTCACGCCTTCGACCTCGAGGACCGGTTCCATCTTCAGTACGCGTTCCCGAGCTTCTGCGCCGCGTTCGCCGAGTCGTACTGGTCGTCGGAGATCACCACGGTCGGCGGGATCTCCTTGCCTGCGGCGAAGTCCTGCAGCGTGGAGAACGCGAGCGGGCCGAAGCGCGGGTTGGACTCGATGACCGCGTTGTAGCTGCCGTCGGCGATCAGCTGGACGGCGTTGCGGGTACCGTCGATCGAGACGATCTTGACGTCCTTGCCCGGTGTCTTGCCCGCGGCCTTGAGCGCGGTGACCGCGCCGATGCCCATCTCGTCGTTCTCGGCGTAGACGGCGGTGATCTCGGGGTTGCTCTGGATCAGCTGCTCCATGACCCCCTGGCCCTTGGACCGGTCGAACTCACCGGTCTGCTCGGCGACGATCGAGACACCCGGCGTCGAGGCGATCTCGTCCTTGAAACCCTTGGTGCGGTCGGTGGTCACGTTGTTGCCCGAAGCGCCGAGCAGGATCGCGACCTTGCCGGTGCCGCCGGTCGCGTTCACCATCTCCTGTGCCGCGCGCTTGCCCTGCTCGACGAAGTTCGACCCGATGAAGGTCAGGTAGTCGGAGCACGGCTGCGAAGTCACCTTGCGGTCGATCGTGATGACCGGGACCTTCTTGGCCTTCGCCGCGTCGAGTGCCGGCTGCAGGCCGTCGGAGTTCAGCGGCGCCACGATGAGCAGCTGCGCGCCCCGGTCCAGCAGCGATTTGATGTCGCTGACCTGCTTGTTGAGATCGCTCTGCGCGTTGGTGACCAGGAGTTTGTCCGCCGGGACACCGAGTTTCGCCGCTTCGTCCTTGATGGACTGTGTCTCGGCGATCCGGAACGGGTTCGCCTCCTTCTCCGACTGGGAGAAGCCGATGACCGCGTTCTTCACGTCCACCTGCGGGTATCCGGTCTTCTCGCGGGCGCATCCCGGCCCGGTCGCGGCCCGGCTCGGCGCCGCCGAAGCGGCCGGTCCCGCCCCCGACGGGGCGGCTTGCTGGGTTTCGCGGCTGGTGCAGGCCGTCAGCGCGAGCGCGAGGCCGGTCACCAGGACCAGGGTGCGGCGGATGGGCAGGGACATCGATCGCTCCTCGGGGAAGTCGAGCACACGGGCCTGCGGTGACCCATGTCACTCACAGGGACGATGCCAGATTTACATCGTTGGTACAACGTTGTAAATCCGCCGTTCGCGCGGTTAGGCTGTGCCGGATCTGTGCCGGATCTCTCAGAGGGGAGCGAGGGTGGCCACGCTCAAGGACGTCGCCAGGCTTGCGGGCGTCTCGGTCAAGACCGTGTCGAACGTGGTCAACGGCTACGACTTCGTGAAGCCGGAGAACCGCAGGCGGGTCGAGGAGGCACTGGCGTCGACCGGCTACCGGCCCAATCTCGGTGCCCGCAACCTTCGCCGTGGCCGCACCGGGTTCCTCGGGCTGATGCTGCCCGAACTGAGCATCCCGTACTTCGGTGAGCTCGCGGGCCTGGTGCTGCAAGCGGCGCAGGAGCACGAGTGGAACGTCCTCATCGAACAGACCCTCGGCACCAGGGATCGGGAGCGCAACGCGTTGTCCGCGCTGGGCCCGCATCTGATCGACGGGGCGATCATCAGCCCGGAAGCGTTGCACACCGAAGATTTCGGCGATCTGGCGCCAGGCGTGCCGCTGGTGATGCTCGGCGAGCACGTCGTGGACGTCCCGATAGACCACGTCGGCATCGACAACGTCCAGGCCGCCCGGATCGCGGTGCGGCATCTGCTCTCCCTCGGCCGTCGCCGGATCGCCGCGATCGGCGCGCATCCGCAGCGCCACACCGCCGCGCAACGGCTGGAGGGTTACCACCTCGCGCTCGAGGAGGCCGGCGTCGCGTCCACGCCGGAACTGGTCCTGCCCGCGCTGCGCTACCACCGCGCGAACGGGGCCGAGGCGATGGCGCATCTGCTCGCGCTGCCGGAACCGCCGGACGCGGTCTTCTGCTTCAACGACCTCCTCGCCATCGGTGCACTGCGCGCCGCCGCCGAGCGGGGCGTCCAGGTGCCGTCCGACATGGCGATCGTGGGCTTCGACAACAACGAAGAGAGCGCGTACAGCCTGCCCTCGCTGACGACGATCGCCCCGGACAAGGCGGCGATCGCGCGGGCGGCGGTCGATCTGCTAAGGCGCCGCATCGCGGGCGGGAGCGACCTCGAACCCGAAGACGTCCAGACCCCCTTCTCGCTGGAGATCCGGAACAGCACGATCGCCTGACTCCGCGTTTCGTCCTCTAGTTGCGGTAGTTCCGGGTACGAAGTACCGCAACTAGAGGACTAATTGCGTTTATTGTGTGTCCGTGAACCGGGCCCTGGCCGTGCTGACCCTCGTCGCGTATGTGACGTTGCCCCTCGGCTCGGCCAAGTACGAGACGCTCGTGCTGCCGACGCTCGTCGTCGGGCTGGTCTACGCGGCGATCGCGATCGTCGGCTTCCCCTGGGTCCAGAAACGCGGACGCGCCCTCGCGATCGCGTATGTCTGTGTTCAGTTACCGCTCGGCTTCACCCTGTTCTCGCTCTCGGGTGCCGCTGTCGGATCGGTCCTGCTTCTCGTGGTCCTCGTCTGCCACACCGTGTTGTCGCTGCCACTGCCCGTGGCGTTCGGGGTCGCGGTGCTGATTCCGTTGATCCACCTGCCGATGTCGCCGTTGGACGGGCTCCGCGAAGGGCTCGGGACGCTCGCGGTCATGGTGTTCGCCGCCGTCGTGACCGAGTTGGTCGTCCGGGAGAAGCGGGCGCGGGAGGAACTGGCCGAGGCGCACGAACGGCTTCGTGACTACGCCGCCCAGGCCGAACAACTCGCGACGACCCAGGAGCGCAACCGGCTCGCGCGCGACATCCACGACGGACTCGGCCATCATCTGACGGTCGTGCAGATGATGTTGCAGGCCGCCCGCGCGGTGATCGGTACCGCCGGCACGGAGCGGGTCGACGGGATGCTCGCCAAGGCGCAGGACCAGTCTCGGGAGGCGCTGGCGGAGGTCCGCCGCTCAGTCTCGGCATTACGGGAGCCGCGCTCCAAGCCACTCGCGGACGCGTTGCGGGTGCTCGCGGACGAGGCGTCCGCGGTGGGCGTGCCGACCGGGTTCGAGATCAAGGGGACGGCGAGGGAGACCCGCGCCGAGGTGGAGGAGTCGCTGTTCCGGGCGGCCCAGGAAGGACTGACCAACGTACGCAAGCACGCGCGGGCCAACGCGGCGACCGTGGTGCTCGACTACGCCGTCACCGATCGTGTCCGGCTCGAAGTCCGTGACGACGGCCTCGGGCTCGCCGCAGATTGCCCGTCGGACAAGGGCTTCGGGCTCGTCGGGCTGCGGGAGCGGGTGGCCGGGCTCGGCGGGCAAGTCTCTGTCGGCTCCGACGCGGGGAACGGCCTGACGCTCACCGTGGAGGTGCCGGGATGAGCGTTCGCGTCCTGATCGTCGACGACCAGGCGTTGTTCCGCGAAGCACTGGCGACCTTGCTGGAAGTCCAGCCGGAGATCGAGGTCGTCGGTGAGGCGGGTGACGGGGAGCAGGCCGTGCGGCTTTGTGCCGAACTCCGTCCTGACGTCGCGCTGATGGATCTGCGCATGCCGGTGCTGGACGGGATCGCGGCCACCACCCGGTTGCGGGCCGAGCAACCTGGCGTACGCGTGCTGGCGCTGACCACTTTCGACGACGACGCGGACGTCTTTGCCGCGCTGCGGGCGGGGGCCGTCGGCTATCTGCTCAAGGACGTCTCGTCGACCCGGCTGGTGGAGGCGCTGGTCGCGGCCAAGCGAGGTGAGTCGGTCCTGCAACCGTCGGTGGCGGCGAAGCTCGTCGCCAGGGTGGCGCGGTTGCCTGCCGAGACACCGCGCGCCCAGCCGCTGACGACGCCGCTGTCCGACCGTGAACTGGAAGTGGTCCGGCTCCTGGCGGACGGCCACAGCAACCGGGAGATCGCCAAAACGCTGTTCCTCGCCGAGGGCACGGTGAAGAACCTCGTGACGAGCGTGCTGGCC
Source organism: Amycolatopsis sp. cmx-11-51 (assembly GCF_047608665.1). NCBI lineage: Bacteria > Bacillati > Actinomycetota > Actinomycetes > Pseudonocardiales > Pseudonocardiaceae > Amycolatopsis > Amycolatopsis sp. cmx-11-51. Next base: position 77,409 of record NZ_JADNQO010000021.1, read on the forward strand.
AAGCTCCAGGTGCGGGACCGGACCCAGGCGGCCTTGCGCGCGAGAGAACTCGGCCTCTTCTGACGGGTCACATGACCCCGTCCATGACTTCCGGCACCTGCCGACATGCCTTGCCGCGGCCGAACATTGCTCCCATCGAACCGATCGAGGGAGCCGAAAATGAATCACACGATCGAACCGAAGACCCGTAACCGGGCCGTCCTGCACTTCATCCGGCACGCCGTGGAAATGCTCCTCGCGATGGTGGCCGGGATGCTCGTCCTCGAACCGGTCTGGTCGTTCCTGTGGCCGGACCTGGCGAAGAACGTGACCGCGAGCGCGCTGGTGATGGCGACAAACATGTCGCTCGGCATGGCGTTGTGGATGCGGATCCGGCGCCACGGCTGGGTTTCGATCGCGGAGATGTCGGCCGCGATGTACTTGCCCTACGTTCTCGTCCTGCCGTTCTTCTGGACCGGACTGGTCTCCGGACCGACGGTGATGACGGCCGGGCACGTGCTGATGGTGCCCGCGATGCTCGCCGCCATGCTCCGCCGCCGCGTCGAGTACGGGGCCTGACCATGCGCGCCTTCCTCCGCGTCACGCTGACCGTGCTGGCGTTCACCGTCGCCGCACTAGCCCTGCCGCTCACCCTGGGCGGGATCACGCTCAGCGCCAGCTTCGAGAACCGCTACACACCGAGAACCGACGGGATCTCGCCACAGCCGGTGCGCCGGGCGCACGATTCCGCCAAGCCGACCGCGGTGGTCGTCGTGGGAAACGAGGGCGCCGTCGTCTCCGATACCTTGGCCCCGTTCGAAGTCCTGGCGACGAGCGGCGCGTTCAACGTCTACACCGTCGCACCCGAGGCCAGGCCGGTCACCCTGACCGGCGGACTCGACCTGATCCCCGACCTCGGCTTCGCCGACCTCGACAGGCTGCTCTCGTCCGCCGCCCCGGACGTCGTGGTGGTGCCCGCCTTGCCGGATCTCGGCGAGCCGACCACGCGACCGGTGACCGACTGGCTCCGGCAGCAGTCGTCGAAGGGCGCGCTGCTCGTGAGTGTCTGCAACGGTTCGGGTGTCCTCGCCTCGGCCGGGCTTCTCGATGGGCGGCAAGCCACCGCGCACTGGTCGCGTATCGGCGGCTTCGACGACGAGTTCCCCGCCGTGGACTGGATCCGCGGCACGCGCTATGTCGACGACGGCACCATCGTGACCACGGCCGGGATCCTGTCCGGGATCGACGGGGCGCTCCGGGTCACCGAGCGGCTCGCCGGCACCGAAACCGCACGGAAGGCGGCCGAGGCCGTCGGGTGGACGCACTACTCCCCCGGCGCAAGCACGCCGATGGCGCAGCACACCTTCGAGGCCGCGGACACCGTCGTCGGGTTCAACACCGCCTTCCGGTGGGACAAGCCGATGCTGGGCGTCCTGCTGACCACCGGGATCCGTGAGCTGGAACTCGCCGCGGTGTTCGACACCTACGGCCAATCGCTGGCGGTCGAAACAACGGCCGTCGGCCTGGACGGCGCGCCGATCCGGTCCCGGCACGGGCTGACTTTCGCCCCGAGGGGCACGCCTGCCGAGGACGACGTCGACCGGTTGATCGTGCCGGGCGCCGACGCGGCCGCGACGCACGCCGCCGAAGGATACTCACCCGTGTACCTGCACACCGGGCCGGGCTTCCCGTTCGACGCCGTGCTCCAAGACCTGGTGCGCACCACGGACACCGCGACCACGCGATGGACGGCCAGAACCCTGGAGTACCAGACCGGACACCTGGCGCTCGGCGGCGCCGCGTGGCCGTGGACGGTCACGCTCCGGCCGTTCGGGCTCGCCGTCCTCGGACTGCTCGCGGCCTTCGGGATCCGTGCTCGCTATCGCGGGATCCGGCGGACGGAGCCGACCGGGCGACGCGGGGTGGTCGTGCCCGGACCGGCGGACCGGGACTTTCGGCCCTCCCGGCGACGCGATCAGCCACCTACCCGCGGGCCCGGGCCCGTCTCGCGGACGACGCGATAGCGCGGGTTCGCGCTCACCCGTGACTCCACCTCTCCTGGAAGGCCGTCGAGCGCCGCCTGGATGGCTTCAAGACGGCCTGCGGTGTCCGACGTCTCCTCGAAATGCCGGTAGTCCGCCTCGCTCGCCCAGCTGACGAGGTTGAAGACCCGTGTCCCGTCGATGCTCGCGTGGAAACGCGCCGAGACGTAGCCCGGGTAGAACCGGACCCAGCGGTCCTGGATTTCGGCGAAAGCCTCCACCAACGCCGTCTGGGTCTCGGGTCCGTCGACCGCGTACTCGATGATCGAGTAGAAACCCTTGTCCTCACTCATGGTCACTCCTTCAAGTCGGTCACATCAGGATTCACCCTCCACTTAGGTGGAGATCAAGTGCGGCTTGATCACGAAACTTGACAGATCGGACACATTGCTCCGGCCGGCCCTGGTCAACAGGCGCGCGCTCGACAAGGATCACCCGATGCGCGACAGCAAGACGTTCGACCTGATCGCCCGAGGCGGGCTCGTCTGTTACGCGGTCGTGCACCTGCTCGTCGCGTGGCTCGCGGCGCAGGTCGCGCTCGGCGACAAGGCCAAGGCGGACAAGGCGGGCGCCTTGCAGGTGGTGGTCGCGGAAGGCGGCGCGTGGCTACTGTGGCTGATCGCGGCCGGTCTCGCCGTACTGGCGTTGTGGCAGCTCAGCGAGGCGGTCACCGGGCACCGGCAGGTGAAGGCGCGGCGGCGGACGGTCCGCCGGATCGTCAGCGGGATCGAGGTCGTGCTGTACGGCCTCGTCTCCTACAGCGCGGTGAAGGTCGCCATCGCGGGCGCCGACGACGGGCAAGGCTCGCTGGTCGCCGACATCCTCGCGCAGTCCTACGGCCAGGTTCTGGTGACCGTCGTCGGGATCGCCGTCGTGGCGGTGGCGGTGTTCCTCGCCCAGCGCGGGTTCCGGAAGACGTTCGTGCGGGAACTCGACTTCGGCAGTGCCTCCGGAACGACCCGCACCACGACGATCCGCCTCGGCCAGGTCGGCTGGATCGCGCTCTCCGCCGCGTACGGCACCATCGGCGTCCTGACCGTCATCGCCGCGGTCACCTTCGACCCCGCCAAGGCGAGCGGGCTCGACGTCGCGCTGAAGACGCTGGTCGCGCAGCCCTACGGTGGCCCGATGCTGCTCGCGCTCGCGGCCGGTATCGCCGCGTTCGGCGCCTTCGCGCTGCTGGACGCGCGATTCCGGAAGATCTGAGCTGCCCGGCACGCCGACCTGTGGCACGGTGAGAGCCGTCTGGAGGTCGCAATGGCAGGTGTGGTCGAATGGATCCGCGAGCAGGGTGAGGACGATCGGCAGGCGCGGATCGTCGAGGTGCTGGTGGAGGCCTTCGAAGACCTCATGCGCGCGGACGCCGACGCGTTCCGCCGTAAGTTCCGCAAGATGGCGGCCGCGCCGTTCGCCTTCTACCGCGGTTCCGCGTGCTTGTTCTACGCGGACATGGCGCACGAGGACGACCCGTGGGCGAACGACGAGACCAGCCGGGTGTGGATCCAGGGCGACCTCCACGCCGAGAACTTCGGCAGTTACATGGATTCGTCCGGGACACTGGTGTTCGACGTCAACGACTTCGACGAGGCCTATCTGGGCTGCTTCACCTGGGATCTCAAGCGGCTGGCGGCCAGTGTCGCGCTGCTGGCGTGGAGCAAGGCGATCTCGGACGACGACATCGAGACGCTGATCGGCACCTATCTGCGTGCCTACGTGAAGCAGGTCCGCGAGTACGCCGAGCGCCCCGGCGACGAGCTTGTCCGGCTCCAGCTCGACAGCACCGAAGGCATCCTGCACAACGTGCTGCTCCGGGCCCGGCTGAAGACCCGGATCGACCTGCTCGATGCAGTGACCACAGTGGAGGACTACGACCGCAGGTTCCGGCACGGGCCGGGGGTCCGGGTCCTGGAGAAGGCGGAACGCAAGACCGCGATCGCCGCCTTCGAGTCCTATTTGGACACCATCCCGGAGCACAAGCGGTTCGGCAGCATCACCTACCGGGTCAAGGACATCGTCGGCAGGACCGGATTCGGCATCGGCTCGGCCGGGCTGCCCGCGTACAACATCCTCGTCGAAGGACGTACCCAGGCGTTGGAGAACGACGTCGTCCTGTCGATGAAACAAGGGAATGTCGCGGCGCCGAGCCGGATCGTGTCCGAGCAGAGCATCCGCGGCTACTTCACCAACGAGGGTCACCGCACCGCCGTTTCGCAGCGCGCGCTGCAGGCACACGCGGATCCTTGGCTCGGGTACACGGAGATCGACGGCACCGGGTTCGTCGTCTCGGAGTTGTCACCCTACGTCGACGACCTGGACTGGTCGGATCTGACCGAGCCGTCGGAGATGCGTCCGGTGCTCGACTACCTGGGCCGGGCCACCGCGAAGATGCACTGTGTGTCCGATTCGGACTCCGATCAGACACTGGTCGACTTCCAGAGCGAAGCGGCCATCGCCGGGGTGATCGGCGACCGCGAGGACGAGTTCGTCCGCACGCTCACCGAGTTCGGGATGGCCTACGCCGAGCAGTCACGGGAAGATCACCGGTTGTTCGTGGACGCCTTCCGCGGTGGGAAGATCCCCGCCGTCCGGCCTGCCGCGGAGGGTTGACCGGACGACGGGGAACCGTCTATTCGCGGAGACCGATCGCTTCGATCGGCTTCGACCGCAACGCCACCCGGGTGGACAGGCCGAGGGAGACCACGCCGAGCAGGATCGCCCCGGCGATGACCCCGCCGAAGACGACGACCGGACCGGACGGCAGCGGCGTCCCTCGCAGTCCGAGGTTCAGCAGTACCAGGGGAACCCCCGCCACCACCGTGCCGAGCAGGGCCGCGACCCCCACCGTCGCCAGCGCTTCGAACCGCATCATCCGGACGACCTGGCGCTTCGTGGTGCCGATCAGCCGCAGCAGCGCGAACTCCCGCGAACGCTGCGCCGTGCTCATCACCAGCGTGTTGGCCACCGAAATCACGACGTAGCCGAGGATCACGCCGACCGCGACCAGGTTCACGTAGAACTGAGCCTGCTGCTGGCCGCCGTCGGGCGCGGCCACCGCCGATCCCGGCGTCACGACCAGCCCCGGATATCGGACGGCGAGGTCACGCAGCGCGGCGGCCACCGTCGCGGTGTCGGCGGTGGTTTCCTGCCGCACCAGCACCGAATCGTCCCTCCGGTCACCGGTGTGCGCCCTCGCCAACTCGACCGGCAGCACGTAGCGGCCGAACGCCTGGTCGTGGCTGTAGGTGGCGACCAGCCGCAGTTTCGCCGGAGCGCCGTCAGCGTAGAAGAACTCGACCTCGTCGCCGATCTTCTTTTCGTACCAGTCGGCTTCCGACTCGCTCATCGCCACGGTGTTCCCGGTCAGGTCGGTGATCTTGCCCGACACGACGCCCAGGTCCAGGTTCCCGCGCACCTGATTGCCGTCCAGACCCTGCGCCCCGTACCGCTCGACGCGCAGCCTTTCCTGCTCCTGCACCGTGTTCATCACCTCGGTGCGCACGACCGGGGTCGCGACGGCGACGCCGGGGATCCGCCGCACGGCCTCGGCCACCTCCGGGGACAGGCCGCCGGTACCGCTGGCGAGCACGTGGTCCGCGGTGGTCGACTCGACGGTCTCCTCCTGCCGGGCGGCCGCGGCGGTGGTCTGGCTGTAGAACATCGTCAGCGCGAACGAGACCGCCAGCATCACCGGCGTCACCGCGGCGGCCAGGCGCCGCGAGTTGGCCTGGTTGTTCGCGGCGGCCAGGTAGCCGCTGATCCGCGATGTCCGGTTGAGCACCGGTGCGATCAACCGCGTCATGAACGCGACCACCTTGGGGCTGACCACGGCCAGTCCGATCACGATGATCAGCGCCGACCCCGACGAAGCGGCGAGTCCCGCGTCGCCGCGCAGGAAGATCGGGACCATCGAGCCGCCGAGACCGGCCACCACCAGCGCGCAGCCGATGATGACGCGCACGCGGCCGAGTTCACGCCGCTCCACCGCGGCCTCGCCGAGCGCCTCCACCGGGCGGATCGACGACGGACGTCGCGATGCCGACCACGCGGCCAGCCGGGCCGTGCCCAGACTGAGCACCAGTGCGGCGACGAGCGGGATCGGACTGAGCGCCAGTTCGAAGTCCGGCGGGATCACCCCGATGGCGCCGAAGGCGTTCCTCAGGCCGAAGCCCACCGCCACGCCGAGGCCGCTGCCCAGCACACCGGCGACCGACGCGACCAGCATCGTCTCCGCGCCGATGAGTTTGCGGATCTGCTGAGGAGTCGCCGCGATCGCCCGCAGCAACGCGAACTCCCGGCGACGCTGGTTGATGACCAGCGCCAGCGTGCTGGCCACGACGAACACCGCGATGAGGAGCGCGAAGCCACCGAAGGAGCCCGCGAGCGCCATCAGCAGCATCCGCGTCTGGCTGACGTCGAGGAACTCGACCGTGCTGCGCTCTACCCCGGTCGTCACCGTCACCTTGTCGGTGCCGACCGCGTCGCTGATCCGGTCGGCGAGGTCGCCCGGCGTGACACCCGGGTCCGCCAGTACGCCGATCGCGTGCACCTGGCCTGGTATCCCGGCGAGTTCGGTTGCCTTCTCCGGGGAGAAGAAGACCGAGGACTGGCGGGAGAGGCCGTCACCCGACTTCGGCGCGGCGATCCCGGAGACCCGGTAGTCCACCGGCGTCGAACGGACGGCGATCTTCACCGGGTGCCCGATGGTGACACCGCTGCGGGCGGCCAAGTCGGCGTCGAGGACCACCTCGTCGGCGCGCGTGGGTGCCTGGCCGTCACGCAGCGAGAACGGGGCCAGCGTGGCGGCGTCCCAGTTGTGCCCCAGTGACTGGCCGCCCTCCGGCCCGGTCAGCGCCTGGCCGTCGGCCTTCACCACGTTGGCGGGGAAGCTCTGCTCCGCCACCACGCCGCGGACCCCCGGCACCGACTTGATCGTCCCGGCGATCGCCACCGGCACCGAGGCCTGCTCTCCGACCTGCTGGCTTTCCATCGGGCCCGCCCCTGGCGGGTCGACCGTCTGCTGTCCACCGACGACGACCGCCGCGTCGGCGTACCGCTGCGTCGGGACCCCCGCCCGCAGCCCGGACTCCATCAGGATGCCGCAGCCGGCGACCAGCGCCGTGCCGCAGAGGATCGCGATGAACGCGCCGATGAAGCCGCTCAGGCGGGTCTTGATCGTCTGCCATGCCAAATCCCACATGACGTCACCACTCCCCGAGGTGGGTCATGCGCTCGGCCACCCGGTCCGGGGTGGGCTGCGGAAGGTGACCCGCCAGCTTGCCGTCGGCCAGGAACAGCACGCCATGCGCGGCCGACGCCGCGACCGGATCGTGTGTGACCATCAACACGGTCTGCCCCATGTCGTCCACAATGGAGCGGAGCAGGTCGAGGACCTGACGCGCCGTGCGGGTGTCCAACGCTCCGGTCGGCTCGTCGGCGAGGACGACCTCCGGCCTCGTGATCAGCGCGCGGGCGATCGCGACGCGCTGCTGCTGGCCGCCGGACAGCTCCGACGGGCGGTGTTCGAGCCGCTTGGCGATCCCGACGCCCTCGACGATCTCGCGCATCCACTGCGGGTCGGGCTTCTTCCCGGCCAGCCGCATCGGCAGCGTGATGTTCTGCAAAACGTTCAGCGACGGCAGCAGGTTGTAGGCCTGGAAAATGAACCCGATGCGGGTCCTCCGCAGCTCAGTGAGCGCTTTCTCCTTCAGCCTGCTCAGTTCCGTGTCGCCCAGCAGCACTCGCCCCGAACTCGGCCGGTCCAGCCCGGCCGCGCAGTGCAGGAAGGTGCTCTTGCCCGATCCCGACGGTCCCATCACAGCGGTGAACGTGCCCCTGCGCACCCCTACGGTCACCCCGTTCAAAGCCGTGACCGCGCCATCACCGGATCCGTAGACCTTGCTCACGGATTCCAGCTCCAAGGCGCACGTGCCCCCTGCATTCATCATTTCCCCTTAACCGGTGGTGATCTGTCTCGTCACAACCTACGGATGACGATGACCGCGATCGACCCCGCAAGGGTGAAGACTCCTGGTAGCGCAGGCACCACCATGAGCCATGGCTGGTAGGGCAATCGCCCAGCCCAGTCAGGTCAAACCGAGGGCAGCACGGCAATCCATGCTCACGGAGATGACGAAGGGCACGCAGGCCCCTCCCACTCGGTACCCACGGCGAATTCGACTCTATGGCAACGTTGATGGACGATGGATCCCCAAGACCAAGCTTGCCAGGGGGATTCGCCTACACCGATGGCGCCATGGCAAACTACCGCAACCACACCGGCGAAACCCTGCTCACCTGCTTCGCCGAGTTGAAACGCAGCTCGAGCCATCACCGTCGTCGCTGACGCAGGCACAAGCCCCACAGCCTTCCCCGACACAGCCGTGACCAGTGCCGATCGATACCTGCTCTCACTGCTCTCACCTGTGCCTCTCATCACTCCTAGCAAGCCCCTGACCGCATCCTCACGCCTGATCGAGGCTATACCTGCGTTCCTTGAGCGCGTTCGCGAGGAATGCGCTCCGACCACAGTGGACCGGTACGTCGTAACGCTGAAGACACACATCATTCCTGGGATTGGGCAGCTCCTGTTCACCGAGTGCACTGTCAGTCGTCTGCAGCAGTTCGAGGCTGGGTTGAGGAGTAAGCAGCACCTCAAGCCACAGGAGAGGCAAAGCAAGTTAAGCCCAAGAAGCTGGCACCGACGACACGACGCGTTGTTCGTGAGGTCACCCGCGGCCTGCTTCAGTTCGGCGTGGAGGCAGTCATACTCACCCACCCACAACCCGGTCAAGTCGATGCGTCGAATCGTGGGAGGACCACAGAACGCCGCAAAAGCGGTCACCGCAGAGGCGGTTCCCTCGCTGTTCGCCAAAATCGACGGCGACAAGCTGGCGCGTGACGCTGACCTGCCTACCATCACCCGGGCGCTATTTGGTCTAGGAACCAGGCTTGGCGAGACCGTGGCCCTCTCATGGCAATACGTCAACCTCAGTGACGAACCGATCACACGAACTGTGTTCGCCGGAACACCCGGCGAAGAGACACGTAAGATCCCGCCAAAGCACCTGTGGATCAATGCGACGATCACTGAGCCGGTCGGGTTGGGAGCCCAGCGCACCCCAGTGAAGTCGAAGCGTTCGAACCTGCGCAAGTCAGCCGACGTCGCCGAAGATGAATTCGTGTTCCCCCACCCCTACACGGGCACCTGGCGCACGCCCAAGAACGTCGGTAATGCGCTGTACACGATGCGGAGGCGGATCGGCGTCCCTGACTTCAAGAGCCATGCCGGCAGTCATGCCACCGGTGACTTCACGTGCACGCACTATGTAGTGGCCGGCACAGCGAATCCTCAGGCCGCCGACATTCTTGACCGCGCGCTCAGCGGGGCGCCAGTTATCCAGACGTGAGCCCTGGTGGATCAGTTGGATCTGCCCGGCCCCGGCGGCAGCACCACGAGCGCGATCGTCAGCCCGTCGACCTCACTCGGATGCTTCTGCGCCGAGCGCGACGGGTTGATCGTGATCCACTCCCCCGCTTCCAGGCCGCCGGCGTCCCGGCACGCCGTGCAGATGAACGCCGACGTGCCATACCAGTGGGAGTAGTTGGCCTGGACCCCGCCAGGGACAGGTCACAGCCCCACGGGCAGTGTTCGCCCGCCGACGTCGACTGTGATGGCCGCATCGGCAGATCTTCAGGCGGGACCGTGTCGAACACATGGCCGACTCTAATGGCCTAAGGTCGGGGTGTGGAGACGGAATCCGGTGCCAAGAAGTGCTCGAAGTGCGGCGATCGTGAAACGGGGCCCGGCGGGATACTGTGCCCGCGGTGCCGCACCGAGATCGAGACCGCGCCGCCCAGCTACTAACCCGCCCCGGCAGCGACACGACGCCCGTCGGCGAGCGCGAGAACGGGCCCACCGCACCCGGAGACGCCGAGGACGTCGAAGTGCTCGGCCTAGTCTTCCGCTACTGGATCGGAGGCACCTCATTGGCGACCGCCGAGGTGCACGATGTCGGCCCCGGCGGGATCGTCTATGGGCCGCGGAATGTGCCGCACACCTTCCAGAGCCTGCCGGGCAAGGGACGGGTGACGGTCGTGGTGAGCCCCACTGTCAGTCAGGACTACTTCCTCCAGGTCGGCGGCAGCGACGCCAGGGAGGATTTCGACCATCTCGACCGGCTTGAGCGGTACGGCAGTTACGTGCTCGACCGAGCATCTGTCGACGGTGCCTGGCATCTTGCTCAAGCCTGGGGCACGTCCGCGTCAGGTTTCGAGGGCCCAACGCGCTTAACGCATCTTCGGCGCGAAGCCCGCTCTCTCGAAGACTCCGAACTCGCCGCGTCCACGTTCAGGCTGGCGCGGTCGTAACCCTGCTCGGCGGCGACCCGGAGCGTTCCGATGGCCATGAAACGCGCGTCGCGGACGCCGGTGGCCTCGGTGTCGGCGTCCCCGGAGCAGGAAGCTGACCTCGGGACGAACCGTCTGGTTCTTCCGCAGCTTTTTAGGGGACGGCACCGCACTCCAGTGGTCCTCGAACAACTCGTTCCGCGCCGACCGGAAGTCCTCGTTGTTCGGCCAGTCCGGCGATCTGCTCGGGCCGGTTGACGTCGACCACGAGTTTCGACGCCGGGTGATGCATCCCGTGCAACACCTTCTCCGCCGCGACCCCGGCTTCCACGAGCGTGGTGCCGACACCGCGGCGGAGGGTGTCTTCCGCGGTGTAGTTCTCGCCGATCTCGTCCACGGTCTCGACCGCGTTGAGAAGATCCGCCGGCGGATTGTCGCGTCATTTCGGTGGGCGCGGCAGGATCGAACCTACGACCGCTCGGGTATATACCGGGTGCTCTCCCGCTCGGCCGCGTCCACCGCAAGGACGGATTTCTGGCCGTTGCTGCGGCCTGGCCAACGGCGACGGTTTCGTGTCGTCAGCTGTGAGTCGGGCCGCAGGGCAACCCGATCGACCTCATGTTGCCGTCCAAAAGGGACCAGCCCTCCACGCAGACGTTGCCCACCCCGCGGGCCAGAAACCACTCGGTCCACTGGTAGGCAGGTCGTTCCTGAGAGGGGGTGTACTTGTCCAGGCCGGGCCCCCAGAGATGGAAGTGACCCCAGTGCGTAGCGCCGAACGGCGGGTTGGATCGGAAGGCCGCACGGACGCTGTAGTAGCCCCCGCTCTTGCTGTTCACCTCCATGCAGACCTGATGATTACAGTATTGCTCGTTCGTAGTACCGGACGACGAAGCCGACGCCGTGGGCGCGGCGACGACAAGTGCTGTCACCACACCGATCATCGCTACCGCCGCTCTTAACCATCGCATGTTTCTTTCTCCTCGCTTGAAGGAATAGTGCAGGCTGACGCCTCGGGATCTGCTTGCCACTGGATGCCTGGAACAGGCCGAACCGGACGGTCGGCAATGCGTAGCTTTCCGCACTCGACCGGCGTCTTCCCCCGCGCACAGTCTCCAGCTACGAATACCGCGTATTCCTGTTCAGCTCACCGGCCTGTTCCCATATCATGCCCGGATCATTCAGCGCCTTTCAAGGGCGTGCTGATGCCGATACCTCGCACTTTGATAATCGTCTGTATATCGATGCGCGACAGCAGCGGAATCCCGGCGCGGCGACATGGTCCGCTGATCAAGCCCCGTCCGCCCGCGCGGACGGTTCAGCTGATGAAGCCCGCCGACTTGAGCCAGTCGCGGGCGACCGTGGCGGACTTCTGGCCGTCGACTCTGACCTTCTTGTCCAGGTCCGTGAGCGCCGCGGTGTCGGGCTTCGCGGCGATCGGCGTGAAGATCTGCTCCAGCTGCGGGTATTTCTGAGCGAGCGGAGTGGCGATCGTGATCGCGGCCCAATGGGATGAACGACGTGATCGGGGCGCTTTCTGGTTTCGACACGCAACCGCGATCGTCTCCGTCATGGCATTGAGTTGACGTGTCGATGACGTCATCGCCCTCATGAAATCCGACGCCCCTATTCAAACACTGTAGTCATGATTATAAGAACCTGGAGTTTCTGTTCTAGTACTACAGCCGGTGGGCGGGGAGCGTGCGGAGCAGTCGCTCAGCACGGTCCGCCTGGAGGACCTGGCCGTGTCGGTGTGAGGCCGGTGGTGTCAGCGCTTCAGGCTGCGGTAGGCGCGTTGTTGGCAACTTCGCGAGCAGTAGGCGCGCGGACGGCCGGAAGCGGGTTGCTCGATCGGCCCGCCGCGCATCGCGCTGTGTCGTCACGCGTTTTCTCAGCGGTGGTTCCCGCAACGCGACCGTGCGGGCGCCGCGCCGGGGAGCCGTCCTCGGTGACCGGGACGCGGGGGCCCGGCAGGGTGTCGAGTCGGCGTCCGTCAGATC
>NZ_JADNQO010000022.1:0-71941 GCF_047608665.1 Amycolatopsis sp. cmx-11-51
AACCGGCTCAAACGCTACCGAGCCGTCGCCACCCGATACGACAAACTCGCCGTCCGCTACGAAGCCACCGTCACCATCGCCGCGATCAACGAATGGCTCTAACATCTGAAACACGCCCTAGTTGCGATCGTGGGTGGCCCTGGCGGTCTGGCGCGGGAAAGGGGTGAGTGGGGAGGATCTGTCCGCCCGGACCGCTCACCAGACCTGACTCAGGGGGCGCAAGGTCAGGATCCCGGCAAAGTCGAGGTTTGCAGGTCGGGCGGTACTCGTCGCTAGTGTCGCGTGATCCTGCTTGCGCGACGTTGGGTTTCGTTCCTCGGACGGCGATCTCGCGTGATCAGACGGCGGTTACGCGTGATCAGACGGCGATCTCCGGAGATCGCCGTCTGATCACGGGTAAGACCTGCAGGATCACGCGACACTAGGCGGAGCCGACGATGTAGGAATTGGGACGTTGAGTGTCCCAGTTCCTACATCGTCGCGGGGTCATACCGGTCGCGGAGCTTGATCAACAGGGGTTCAGGGACATGCCTCCCCGCTCGGCCCCTGGCAGGCACTAGCGATGCCAAGCCCGGATTACCAGCAGCAGCGCCGAACAGCAGTTCTGCGACTTTGAAGGCCCCTTTTCTTTGCGCTAGACGCAAGGAAAAGGGGCCTTCCTGTACTGCGGAGGATACCGCCGCGAACAGAGGACTACTTGCGGTCGTCCTTGATGACCTCGAAGAGGCTGGTCCACGAGCTACGCCCGTGCCCTGCGGCGATCGCCCGGTCGTAGTGCGATTTGATCGCCTCCGGCAGGACGACGTCGATCCCGGCGTCCCGGCTCGCCTGCACGATGTGGTCGGCGGTCGCTCCCATCATCGTCACGTCGGCCTCGTCGCCGGGATGATCACCCTTCTCGACCTGCTCCGCCGCGGCGTCCAGGTAGAAGCCCATCGTCGCGAAGTTGTCCTTGGCGTACGGGAGGAACTTCTCGACGGGTACCCCGGCCGAGCGAACGAGCGCGCTCGCGTGCAGGAACACCGAAAGCGAGTTCAGGAAGATGTCCAGCTGCGCCTGGTAGAACAGCTGCGCCAGCCGGACGTCCTCGCCGAGGAAGTCCGCCCGCCCGATCAGCGCCAGGACCTCGCGGTGCTTCTCGAACACCGCCGTGGGGCCGCTGTAGAAGACGTACGCCTCCTCCTTGCCCACCAACTGGGCCGGGACCATCAAGCCGCCCGCGATGAACTGCCCGCCGCGGGCCTTGACCCAGTCGGCTGCTTCGCGGGTCTTCTCCGGGGTGTCCGAGCTGAGGTTGACGATCACCTTGCCCGCCAACGTTTCCTCGGCCTTGCCGAGGATGTCGTACATCGCCGCGTAGTCGGTGAGGCTCAGCAGCACCAGCTCCGATGCCGACACCGCGTCCGCCGGCGTCTCGGCGCGCACGGCACCGGCCGCCACCACGTCGTCCGCCCTGGCGGCGGTGCGGTTCCAGACCGTGACTCCGTGGCCGTTCTCCAGGAGTACGCGGACCATGGCCTGTCCCATCGGGCCGAGCCCGATCAGTGTGATCATTGTGTTTCCCTTACTTCTTCAGAGTTTCGATTACGCCGATCAGGTCTTCGGCGCCGTGCCCGGCCGCGACCCGTTTGTCCATCAAGGGCTGGAGCGGCGCGAGCAACTCGCCGCTGACGCCCTGTTCTTCCGCGGTCTTCACCAGGTTCGGGAAGGCCGCGGCCTGCATCGCGAGGTTCGACACGACGTCAGTCACGTAGTCGCCGTCGTCGATCTGCTCGGCCGCGCGCTCCAGGAAGCCGCTCATCGCGTCCATCCAGCCGCGAAGCAGCGGAGCGAACTCCCTCGCTTTGGCTCCGGCGGAGCCGACGAGGGCGAAGGCCTGGATGACGCCGATGAAGTGCCCGTACATCCCGCTGAGCAGCGCGATGTCGTAGAGCGGCGCCAGTCCGGGATCGGCCCCGAGGTAGTTGACACCGCCGAAGGTGTCGAGCGCGGTGCGGGCCTGGCCGAAGACGGTGCCCGAGCCGCTGTAGAAGATGAACGCCGCGGGCGAGCCGATCATCGGCGGGACGGCCATGATCCCGCCGTCCAGGTACGCCGCGCCCAGGCCCTCGGCCCAGGCGCTCATCTCGCGTGCCTGGCCAGGGGTGCCGTTGGTCAGGTTGATCAGCTGTCGTCCCGCGAGCCCGGTCGCGGCCGGGTCCAGGACTTCGTGCACCGAGTCGTAGTCGAGCAGGCAGGCGATCACGATCTTGTTCGCCGCGAGAGCCTCGGCCACGGTCGAAGCGACCGAAGCTCCCTTCGCCGCCACGCCCTCGGCGCGGCTCGCGGTCCGGTTCCACGCGGTGACCGGATGTCCCGCGGCCAGTAGTGCCTCTACGAGCGCGGTTCCCATCGCGCCCAGCCCCAGTACCGTCACCGGGGTCTTGCCGTGTTCGGTCATGGGACCACCGTGACGCGGCCCGCGCACGGATCGCTGCGGGTCCGCGCACGAGATTGTCGGTGGTCCGCGCTAACGTCGGTTTCGTGCGTTTCGGAGTGCTGGGCCCACTCGCCGTGTGGACGACCGCGGGCGAGCCCGTCGTCGTGCCCGAGGCGAAGGTCCGCCTGATGCTCGCCGGGCTGCTGAGCAGGGAAGGCCGGGCGGCGTCGGTGTCGTCGCTGACCGACGACCTGTGGGGCGAGCATCCGCCGGGCAATCCGGGTAACACCCTGCAGACCAAGGTCTCCCAGCTGCGCCGCACGCTCGAACGAGCCGAGCCGGGCGCCCGCGAAATCGTGACGCGCCAACCCGCCGGATACGCCCTCACCGTCGAGCCCGGCGACCTGGACGTCCACCGGTTCCGCACGCTCACCGCCCGCGCCCGCGACACCGTCGATCCACGTGCACGCGCCGCACTGTTGGCGGACGCGCTGGCGTTGTGGCGAGGGCCCGCGTACGCCGGGTTCGAGGACGAGCCGTTCGCCGTGGCCGCGGCGCAGCGGCTGGAAGAGGAACGGCTGCTCGCCGAGGAAGAGCGAGCCGAAGCCAGGCTGGCGCTCGGCGAACACGGCGTCCTCACCGGGGAGCTGGCGGGCTTGGTCTCGCGGCATCCGCTCCGGGAGCGGCTCCGCGGCCTGCTGATGCGGGCGTTCTACGCCGCCGGGCGGCACAGCGAGGCGCTCGAAACCTACGCCGAACTGCGGGCCCGGCTACGGGACGAGTCCGGCCTCGAACCGGGACCGGCCCTCGCGGCCCTGCACCAGGCGATCCTGACTCGCAGCCCGGATCTCGAACCCGTCCGTGCCGCCGGGCCGGTACGCGGGAACCTGCCCGAGGCGCTGACCGAACTGGTCGGCCGGACGACCGCGGTCAAGGAGGTCGGCTCGCTCGTCACCGACGCGCGGCTGGTCACTCTCACCGGGCCCGGCGGGGTGGGCAAGACCCGGCTGGCCGTCGAGGCCGCGTCGAAGCTCGCGATGGCCGACGGCACCTGGCTGGTCGAACTGGCGGGCCTGGACAACGTCGAATGCCCGACCTGCCCGCCGGAAGACCTGGTCGCCGTCGTTCTGACGGCCGCACTGGACCTCCGCGAGGAGGCCACCTCGGCGAAGTCACCGACCCAGTCGTTGGCCGATGCCTTGCGTGACAAGGAGATTCTGGTCGTCCTGGACAACTGTGAGCAGGTCGTCGAGCCGGTCGCGGCGCTGGTGGAGCGGCTGCTGTCGGCGGCGCCGCGCCTGCGTGTGCTCGCCACCAGCCAGGAGCCGCTCGGGCTGCCCGGCGAGACCGTCTGGGTGGTCCCGCCGCTCGACTTGCCCGAGCAGGCCGATTTCGCCGCCGTGCGGGAATCGAGTGCCGTCCGGCTGTTCGCCGCCCGGGCCGCGGCGGCCGCCCCGGGGTTCGCGCTCGACGCGGATACCGCGGCCGTGGTCGCCAGGATCTGCCGCACGCTCGACGGGATCCCGCTGGCGCTCGAACTCGCCGCCACCCGGGTCCGGACGCTCGGCGTGCGCGAACTCCTCGCCCGCCTCGACGACCGGTTCGGCCTGCTGTCCTCTGGCAGGCGGGGCGGGCCACGCCGTCAGCAGACCCTTCGAGCGATGATCGACTGGAGCTGGAGTCTGCTGAGCGAGGCCGAGCAGATCGTGCTGCGCAGGCTCGCCGTCCATGCCGAAGGCTGTGGGCTCGACGCCGCCGAGTCGGTCTGCGCAGGTGGCGAGATCGCTTCCGGTGACGTCCTGGACCTGTTGTCCCGGCTCGTCGACAGGTCTCTGGTGGTCAGCAGGCCAGGAGGGACAGGCGAACCGCGGTTCCGCCTGCTGGAGTCGGTTTCGGCGTACGCACTGGAACACGCCGGAGAAGCGGGTGAACTCGACGATCTGTACCTGCGGCACGCCCGATTCCACGTCGAGCTGGCCGAACGCGGCGACGCGGGGCTGCGTGGCAAGGAACAACGGCGCTGGCTCGACAGGCTCGACGCCGAAGGCGCCAACACCCGGCGTGCGCTGGAAACTCTGCTGAGGCAAGGCGAACACCGGCTCGCGTTGCGGCTGGTGAACGCGACGACCTGGTTCTGGTTCCTCCGCGGACGGCTCACCGAAGCCCGGCGCTGTCTGAACCTGGTGCTCGACACCGAGATCGACGACGGCGACGAGCGCGCACGGGCTCTCGGCTGGTGCACGGGCATCGCCGTGCTCGACGGCACCTGCACCGAGGGCGCGGCGGAGAAAACCGTGTGGGACATCGTCGATCCCGTCGCGCGGGCGCGGTCGCTGTGGTTCCTCGGCTACGCGTGGTCCACGATCGGCGACCTGTGCCGGGCGGAGAAACTCACGCTCGGCGCGCTCGAAGCCGCCCGTGACATCGGCGACGACTGGAGTGCCGCGGCCGCGCTGAGCGACCGCGCGAGCCACCTGATCTCCGGGGGTGACCTCACCGGCGGCGGCCGGATCGCCGCGCAGAGCGCCGGGATCTTCGACAGGCTTGGCGAACGCTGGGGCTGGCTGCAGGCGTCGTTCGTCATCGGCGTGCTGGCCTCGATCGCCGGGGACTACGACCACGCCGCCCGGGTCCACCGGGAAAGCCTTCGCCGTGCGGAGGAGCTGGAGCTGTGGCCGGAGGTCGCCTACAAACTGTCCTGGCTCGGCCGGACAGCGT
Source organism: Amycolatopsis sp. cmx-11-51 (assembly GCF_047608665.1). Lineage (NCBI taxonomy): Bacteria > Bacillati > Actinomycetota > Actinomycetes > Pseudonocardiales > Pseudonocardiaceae > Amycolatopsis > Amycolatopsis sp. cmx-11-51. The sequence continues at coordinate 5,138 of NZ_JADNQO010000022.1, forward strand.
TGCTCACCGGCGATTTCGACGGGGCGAAGGAGTTCCACGAGCGGGCCAAGTCGTTGGCCGTCGAGCACAGCTTCAAACCCGGCGAGATCTACGCCGAGACCGGACTCGCGCTCGGCGCGCGGCGTCAAGGGTTGTTCGACGAGGCCGAACGGCGGCTGTTGTCCATTCTGGACTGGCATCGCCGGGTGGAGTCCGAAGCGGGCAGCACCCTGATCCTCGCCGAGCTCGGATTCATCGCCGAGCAGCGCGGAGACGCGGTGAAGGCGAAGCGGCTCCAGCGGGACGGCCTCGCGATCGCTCGCCTCGGCGGGGATCCGCGCGCGATCGCGCTCGGCCTCGAGGGTCTGGCCGGGGCGGAATCCGCCGCCGGCTCGTATCGCCTTGCCGCGCGGTTGCTGGGCGCCGCGGCGGCCTCTCGGGAATCGGCGGGTGCTCCCCTGCCGAAGGCCGAACGCGAAGACGTCGACAGGATCACCGGCGTTCTCGTCGCGGCCCTCGGAGAAACCGTTTTCTCCGGGGAGGTCGCGACCGGCGCGACGACACCGATCGATCGCCTGGTGACAGACAGTCAATAGCAGGGCACCCGTGTCACCACAATGGACCATGCCCTTACTTCACGTCGGCAACAAACAGTGATTTCTTTCTGTCGCGCAGACGCCTTGACAGGTAGCGTGCGTATTCATGCGGGTGAGGTGGGGGGCTACCGGCGGGCCCAGGGTGACGATGCCGTGGCGAGCGGCTCCGCGGGCGGCTTTGAGCAGCCCGCTGACCTTGATCATCGCGGCGGTGACCGCGTTGCTGGCCTGTTTCCTCGGTACCGCCGCCATCCTGCAGGCTTCGGCCGCGGGGGGCGCGGCCGTCGCGTACCAGTCCGGTCTCGCGTGCCCGGATTACTACGGGCCCGTGTTCAGCAAGGACAACGTCCCCGTCGCGGTCGCTCCGCAGGTCGCCGACTCCGTCCGCCGTCATGCTCCGGCGCACGGTTTCGGCACGCCGGTCACCTCCCGCTACACGCCGTACCTCTTCGGCACCGAGTTCAACGGCGACCCCAATTACAAGGTCACCATCGCCCACCGGGACCAGGGGGTTCCCGGCCACCTCGAGCTGGCGGACGGATCAGTGGGCGCCGGGCTCTTGCTCGGCACCGTCGTGGCCAAGGCCGAAGGGATCAAAACCGGGGTCACGCCGAGCATCAATGGCACGCCGCTCCCTCCGGTGACCGGGCTGTACCGCGACCTCGCCGACCCGGCACCTCGCTGGTGGTGCTCCCAGCAGCGGAACGCCGTCGTGAGCAGGCTCGCCAACGACCCGCTCGACTCGGTCATGTTCGCCCCCGACGGGAAGACGTTCGACGACGCGGTCCGCGCCTCGGGCATCCCGGCGATCGCCACCCTGCACATGTCGTTCTACGAGGCTCCTCCCAAGACCGTGAGCGAGGCCGAGGACCTGCTGGAACGTTCGAAGGCGCTCATCGCCGACGTCAAGGCGGATCTGGGCAGCCACGGCCTCGGTGACGCGATCATCGGGTCGGAGCCGTTCGAGCGCTCGGTGGCGATCAGCAACCAGGCGGAGTCGAACGTCCTGATCTCGATCCTGCCGCTCGCGGCCATCAGCATTTTGGTCGGCTGCGCCGGTATCGGCACTGTCGCGTTGCAGTGGTATCAACGACGGCACCCGCAGCTGAGGCTGCTGTCCGCCCGCGGCAGCGCGCCGGGGGCGCTCGGGTCGCTCGCGGTCGCCGAACTCGGACTGACCATCGTCGTCGGTGGCGCGGCGGGCGCGGTACTTGCGCGCCTGTTGCTCGGGGTCTACGGACCACCGGGTGAACTGGACGACGGGGCACTGCTGCAAGGGTCTCTCGCCGCGGCCGCGATCCTGCTCGTTTCGCTCGCCCTGCTGGCAGGCGTGATCGCCGTCCGCACACATCGGGAGTTCGAACTCGGCCGGGTCCGGTCCGGCCGAGCCAAGGGCGTGAAGCTCTTGGCGATCTTCCCGTGGGAACTGGTCACCGCCGGAGTGGCACTGCTCGGCTGGAACCGGCTCGTCGACTACGGCAAGGGGTCCAGGATCGGCAATCCGCTCCCCCAGGTCGACCCGATCGCCCTCACCTATCCGGTGTTCGTCGTGCTCACCGTCGGCCTGCTCGCCGCGCGTCTGGGCTGGCTCGCCCTGCACGCGTCGCATCGCGCGCGGCTGTGGTCACGGCCCGCGCTGCAAATGGCGATCCGGCGGCTGGCCAGCGCCCGCGCGCCGGTCACCGGCGTACTCGTGATCGGCACGTTGGCCGTCGGCACCCTGGCGACCGGCATCGGGATCGCGCGCGGACAAGAGGAGGCGCTGCACACGAAGTCGGCGATCTTCGTCGGCGCCGAGACCAGGGTCGACACCGAAAGCGTCATCGGCACCGGCAAGGTCCAGCTGCCGCCCCAGCTCGGCGGCAACACCACGATCGTCGGCGAGCTGACCGGTACCGGCAGTGTCGTGCTGGTCGTGGATCCGCGGACCTTCCGGCACGCCGCCACACTCGGCCCGCTCGACGGCGCCGAGGTCGACCGGCTCCTGGGACAGTTGTCGAGTTCCGGCACCGGTGTCCCGGCGATCCGGGTCGGGAACGACCCCGCCCAGAAACCCACGCTGGGCGCCGGTCTCGCGGACGCCAGGACGATCGGCGAAACGCCGATGTTCCCGATCATCGGCACCAAGGCCGGGTACGTGATCTCCCGAGAGTCGCTCAGCCCCGCGCAACTGCGCGTCGTGCCCAAGTGGAGTGTGCTGTCCAGCGCCCCGCTGACGCAGGTGACCGAGGCGCTGACCACTGTGGGGGTGGCCACCGCGGTCAACCGCGTCACCCGTGAGTCCGCCCTCGACGCGCTCCCGTTCTACCTCGTGTCCTGGACGTTCTCGTTCATGGCCCTGCTCGGAGCGGTACTCGGTGCGGTGGCGGTGCTGTCGCTGCTGGTCGCGGTCGAGGTCCGCCGTCGCCAGAACGCACTGGCCGGGGCTCTGGTCCTGCGGATGGGGATGCGGCCGCGTGCCCTGCTCGCGAGCCACCTGATGGAACTGGGCACGCTCAGCGGACTCGCCGTGGTCATCGGTGTCGCCTGCGGGATCTCGGTCGCGGGCCTTTCGGTGCCGCGCTTCGATCCGGCGACCTTCCTCGCGCCGAGGTCGGCGCTGCCGAACCCGACCCCGTTCGCCCTGACCGTGCTGGCCGTCGGCGTGCTCGTCGTGGCGCTGGCAGGCTGGATCGCGATGCGCTCGGTGCGCACCGCCCGGACCGCGGAGCTGATCCGTGCCTGAGAAACCGATTTTCCGGCTCGACGGTATCGGCGTCGACTACCCGACGCCGGCGGGCACCGTCACCGGTGTCGACGACGTCACCATCGACATTCCCGCACGCGGGATCACCGTGCTGGCCGGGCCGTCCGGTTCCGGCAAGTCCACCCTGCTGCGGACGCTCGGCCTGTTCGAGCAGCCCGTGCGGGGCACGATTTCCTTCCAGGGAACCGAAACCGGCAAGCTGCGGCATCGCGAGCGACGGGTGTTGCGGCGAAACCACCTCGGTCTGGTGTTCCAGAACCCGACCGACAACCTGCTCGCGTACCTGAGCGTCGCCGACAATCTCCGCGCGGCGGCGGAGTCGGCGGGGACGGAATGCCTGCCGGACGACATCCTCGATCAGCTGGGGCTGGGCGGGACCGGTGGCTGGCGGATCTCCGCGCTGTCGGGCGGGCAGCAGCAACGGCTCGCGTTCGGCTGCACCCTCGCGCGCCGCTCGACCGTCGTCCTCGCCGACGAGCCGACGTCCCAATTGGACGAAGGGTCGGCCGACCTGGTGCTCGGCACGCTGAAATACCTGGCGGATCAGGATTTCGCCGTCATCGTCGCCTCGCACGACGACCGCCTCATCGAACTCGGCAGCCGCGTCGCGCGGATGCACAAAGGCAGCCTCGAAAGCATCGAAGAACGGGAGGTCGTGCCGTAATGGCGGAACCCGCCCTCGAGGCCGTCGGGTTGCGCCGCCGGTTCCCCCATCCCAGCGGGGACGTCGAAGTCCTGCGCGGGCTCGAACTGCGTGTGGCCGCGGGTGAACTGGTCACCGTCTCCGGCCGATCCGGTTCCGGCAAAAGCGCGCTGCTGGCCCTGCTGTGCGGCTTCGACTCGCCGGATTCCGGCAGTGTCCTGTTGGACGGCATCCCGATAGCGGGCGCGCCGCCATGGCACACCTGCGCCGTCCTGCCCCAGGCACTCGGCCTCGCGAACGAACTGACGATCGCGGAGAATGTGGCGTTGCCCCTGCGACTCCGGTCCGACATCCCCAAGCCCCGTGCGAAGGACATCCACGCGCGGGTCGCCGAGCTGCTGGAGGAACTCGGGATCGGTGACCTCGGCGACCGCTATCCGCTCGAGGTCTCGTTCGGGCAGCAGCAGCGGGTCGCGCTCGCCAGGGCGGTCAGCGGGCGGCCTCGGGTCCTGCTCACCGACGAGCCGACAGCGCACCTGGACGCCGGGAGCACGCCGCGGGTGCTGCGGTTGCTGCGGCGCTGCGCGGAGGAGGGTGCCGCGGTCATCGTGGCGACGCACGACGACGACGTGCACCGGATCGCGGACCGGCGGGTCCGGCTACTGGACGGCGTTCTTTCTTAGGCGACATCTGCTCAAGTACGTGAAGGCCCCCTTCATCGCGCTAGACGCAAGGGCCCGGCAAGGTCGAGGTTCTGTAGGTCAGGCGGCTCTTCGTCGCGGTCACAACCGGTTGCGGAGTTTGATCAACAGGGGTTCTTGAGGGACATGCCTCCCTCAAGAACCCCGGCAATCGCAGTCACTAGTGTCGCGTGATCCTGCAGGTCTTACCCGTGATCAGACGGCGATCTCCGGAGATCGCCGTCCAACCACGCGTAACCGCCGTCTGATCACGCGAGATCGCCGTCCGACGAACGAAACCCAACATCAAGCAAGCACGATCACGCGACACTAGCGATGTTGAGCCGGATTACCAACAGCAGCGCTGACCAGCAGCTCTGCAACTTTGCCGGGCCCCTTGCGCTAGACGCAATGAAGGGGCCTTCACGTACTGACGTTGCTCACCTGGAACCGCGTGTCAGGGAGCGACCGGGCCGGCCTTCCTGTACAGGTCGTTCCCGGCCCAGTTCACGATGTCCTGCGAAGGCCGCGAAGGCGGAACAGGTACGAAGTTCGAGGCGTCGTCGACGCTTCCGGTGCCGTCGTACTTGGCCTGCAGCGGGTACGGGAACACCGGCCGCGTGCGGAAGACCTTGCCGTCGGCGTCACGGCCGGTGGCGATCGTCCGGTCCGGCGCGGTGCCGCGTTCGACCCAGGAAACCAGTTCCTTCAGCGGGTCGTACTCGGTCAGTTTGTCGCCGGTCGCGCAGTGGTAGAGCCCGGGCACCATGAACAGCCGGGCCCAGTTCTGCGTCGCGGCGAGGCCGCCGTTGGCGCGGGTGAGCCGCTGGTAGTAGTCGACGGTGCCCGCCGCGGGGATCGCCTGGTCCGCCCAGCCGTGCCAGATCACGAGTTTGCCGCCGGAGCGCCGGAATTCACGGAGATCCGGCGACATCGCGTTGTAGCGGACGCCTTCCGGGGTGAGCCGGTTGAAATCTCGGGCGGTGAAGGCGAACTCCTCGACCGACGAATGCGGTGTCTTGATCGGGTACGCCATGTACTTCAGGTAGTTGTCGGCGAGCCCGAACGCGACCGGGATGCCGCCGTATTCCGGCGCCGAGACGGTCCAGCCGTACCAGGACAGTTCGGAGCCGACGGTCTGGCCGCCGGGGTAGAGCTTGCGGCCGCGTTCGTCGGTCGGCGCCGCGTAGATCTTCTTGGTGGCTTCGACCTGTGCCGCGGTGAGGCAGCCGGCGTTGTCGGTGCCCGGCGGGCAGATGATCGTGGCCGGGTCGAAGCGGCAGGTGCGCGGGTCGTCGATGGCGCCGTCGGTGAGCCCGTCGGACCGGTCGCAAGAGGACACCGCGGCGGCATGCAACGCCGGGAGCTTCTCCGCGGTCAGGATCGGTTTGCCGTCGGCGCCGGTGTTCACCTTGGCGAGCCAGGTCTGGTAGACGCCGAGGAGCGGTCCCCAGTATCCGGCGGGCGCGCCGGCGATGATGCCGTCGAAGTCGTGCGGGTAGCGCTGAGCCAGCAGGAGTGCTTCGCGGCCGCCGTCGGAGCAGCCGCTGAAGTAGGAATTCGTGGGCGGAGCGCCGTAGAACGCCGTGATGAGGCGTTTGGACGCCTTCGACACGACGTGTGGCGCGCGGAAGGCGAAGTCGTCGCGCGCGGCCTGGTTGTTCTCGGCCCACTTGCCGTCGTCGAAGACGAGCGGGGTCTTGCCTACGTGACCGTCGTCGGTGGCCGCGACCGCGACGTCGCCGCCGTGCGGCAGTCCGCAGTCGGCGAACGGCGGGGTGGCGACGGCGCCGCAGAAACCGCCGCAGCCGAACTGCAGATAGCGGCCCGCGTACGTCTTGGTCGGCAGCCGCAGTTGGAACTGCACCGCCGGTTCGACGTAGCCGCGGACGTCGCAGTTCTCCGGTTCGGTCGCCGTCGCGGGCACCACGGTCGCCGTTTCGACGTGGGTGACCGCCCCGGAGACGTCGTAGGTCCGCACCAGATCGGCGCAGGTGCGCACCGGGCGGAAAGTCGTTTCGCCGGCGGTGGCCGCCGGTACCGTGAGTATCGAGCCTGCCGTGATGAGCGCTGCCACGCCGAGCATGGACAACCGCCGCATTTCCCCACCCCAGTTTCCCGGATCAGCTTGACATTGCTCCATGCACCCTGGCTCGGCCCCTGGAGGTTGTCCACCCCATTTCAGGGTAGAGAAGCGGGCATCCGGCTTGTCCAGTTCGAGTCAGGTTTGTCCGGGTGTCTTGACATCGATGTCACACGCGAGTTCTTCTCTCTTGGCGCCACCGGTCCCCGCCCGCGCGGCGCACAGCATGCCCCCGCGAGAAAGCATTGGTGCAACGATGCCCCGAAGCGTCAGACCACTGGTCTGCAGCCTCCTGAGTGCCACGGTCGTGGCGTCCGGGCTGGCAGCCCTCCCGGCCACCGCCGCGGCCGAAGACGCTCCCCCGGACTTCTACTCCTCGTTCGAGGAAGGCGAACCGCAGCCGACGTGGAGCGACACCGTCGACGTCGACCCGTCCGGCAAGCCGAAGGCGTTCGGCGTCGACGGCGCGAACGCCACCACCATCCCCGGTGACATCCGCGGCAAGGTCACCGAGACGTCGGCCAACAGCGAGAACACCCCGAACGAGGGGGTGTCGAACCTGGTCGACGGCTCGACCGACACCAAGTGGCTCGCCTGGACCCCGACCGGCTGGGCGCAGGTCGCGCTGTCGGAGCCGACGTCGATCACGCGGTACGCGCTGTCCTCGGCGAACGACTTCGACAACCGCGACCCGCAGGACTGGACGCTGCAAGGCTCCGCCGACGGTCAGTCCTGGACCGATCTGGACAAGCAGACCGGGCAGAAGTTCTCCGGCCGGTTCCAGTCCAAGCAGTACCGGCTTCCCGCGGCGAGCGCGGCCTACAAGTTCTTCCGGCTCACCATCATCAAGAACAACGGCGGCGACATCATGCAGCTCTCGGAGCTGCTGCTGGCCAACGAGGACCCGGCCCCGCCTGCCCTGCCGAACATGCGCAGCTTCGCCGACAGCGGCCCGACCGGTGGCTACACCAACAAGAACCGCGTCGGCTTCACCGGCACACGCGCGTTCCACTACTCCGGCAGCCACAAGGCGCAGGGGCACGGCTGGTCTTACAACAAGATCTTCGACGTCGACATCCCGGTGGCGGCGACCTCGGAGCTTTCCTACAAGGTGCAGCCGGAGTTCATCCGCGGTGACCTGAAGTACCCGAGCACCAACGTCGCGGTGGACCTGGCGTTCACCGACGGCACGTACCTGAGCCAGCTCGGCGCTGTCGACCAGTACGGTTTCGGACTCTCCCCGCAGGGCCAGGGCGCGAGCAAGGTGCTCTACACCAACCAGTGGAACCTGGTGCGCTCGCAGATCGGCCTGGTCGCGAAGGGCAAGACGGTCGACCGGATCCTGGTCGGCTACGACAACGCGAACGGCCCCGGTTCACTGCAGGGCTGGCTCGACGACATCAAGGTCTCCGCGACTCCGACACCGCCGGCGAGCCTGCGCCCGTCCGACAACGTGCTGACCACGCGCGGTTCGCTGTCGAACGGGTCGTTCTCGCGTGGCAACAACATGCCCGCGACCGCGGTTCCGCACGGGTTCAACTTCTGGATCCCAACAACCGACGCGGGCACGTTGAGCTGGATGTACTCCTACCACTCGCGCAACAACGAGCAGAACCTCCCGGCGCTGCAGGCGTTCTCCGCGAGTCACGCGCCGAGCCCGTGGATGGCCGACCGGCAGACCTTCCAGTTCCTGCCCTCGACCGCCACCGGCGTGCCGAACCCGGATCGTGAGGCGCGGAAGCTGCCGTTCAAACATTCCAACGAGACGGCGCGGGCGCACTACTACGGCGTCGACTTCGAGAACGGCATCAAGACGGAGGTCGCGCCGACCGATCACGCGGCGCTGTACCGGTTCAAGTTCCCCGGCGCGGACTCGAACCTGATCTTCGACAACGTCAACAACAACGGCGGGCTCACCCTCGACCCCGCGGGCCGGGCCATCACCGGGTACAGCGACGTGAAGAGCGGACTGTCCGCGGGCGCGTCGCGGATGTTCGTCTACGCGACCTTCGACAAGCCGGTGACCGCCGGTTCGAAGCTGTCGACCGGTTCCGGCGACCAGAAACGGGACAACGTCCTCGGCTACCTCAAGTTCGACGCGGGCGCCGACAAGACGGTGAACATGCGGATAGCGACCTCGCTGATCAGCGTCGAGCAGGCGAAGAAGAACCTGGCGCAGGAACTCGCCCCGGACGCGACCCTCGAATCGGTGAGCGAATCCGCGCAGAAGGCGTGGGACGAGAAGCTCAAGATCGTCGAGGTCGAGGGCGCGTCGAAGGATCAGCTGATCACGCTGTACTCCAACCTGTACCGGCTCTTCCTGTACCCGAACTCGGGCTTCGAGAACGTCGGCACGGCTGAGAAGCCGGTGAAGAAGTACGCGAGCCCGGTGTCGCCGAAGACGGGACAGGACACCCCGACGCAGACCGGCGCGAAACTGGTCGACGGCGAGTTTTACGTCAACAACGGGTTCTGGGACACCTATCGGACGGTCTGGTCGGCGTATTCGCTGCTCAGCCCGGACACGACCGGGAAGCTGGTCGACGGGTTCGTGCAGCAGTACCGCGACGGCGGCTGGATCTCGCGCTGGTCCTCCCCCGGTTACGCGGATCTGATGACCGGCACCAGTTCGGACGCCGCGTTCGCGGACGCCTATCTCAAGGGTGTCAAGGGATTCGACGTCCAGTCGGCCTATGACTCCGCGATCAAGAACGCCACGGTGACCCCACCCAACGGCGCGGTCGGGCGGAAGGGCATCGACGAGGGCACGTTCCTCGGGTACGCGCCGAACACCGCGGACCACGGGTTCTCCTGGGCGATCGAGGGCTACGTCAACGACAACGCCATCGCGAACATGTCGAAGAAGCTCTACGACGAGGCTCCGGCGAGCGACCCGCGCAAGCAGGAGTACCTGGACAACTACGGGTACTTCACCGAACGGGCCACGCAGTACGTGAACGTGTTCGACCCGAGTGTCGGTTTCTTCCAGGGCCGTGACGCGGCGGGCGAGTTCACCCGGAGCAAGGCGGACTTCGATCCCGAGGTGTGGGGTATCGACTACACCGAGACCAACGCGTACGGCATGCGGTTCTCGGTTCCGCAGGACGGCAAGGGCCTGGCGAACCTTTATGGGGGCAAGGCGGGGCTGGCGTCCAAATTGGACGAATTCTTCGCCACGCCGGAGACCGGCCTGAAGTACGGCAGCTACGGCGGGATCATCCATGAGATGACCGAGGCTCGGGACGTCCGGATGGGCATGTACGCGCATTCCAACCAGGCCGCGCATCACACGCTTTACATGTACGACTACGCGGGTCAGCCGTCGAAGACGCAGGCGAAGGTCCGCGAGGCGCTGGCCAGGTTGTACGTCGGCAGTGAAGTCGGACAGGGCTACGGCGGTGACGAGGACAACGGCGAGCAGTCGGCGTGGTGGTTGTTCGGCATGCTGGGCTTCTATCCGTTGCAGGTCGGTAGTTCGGACTACGCGATCGGCTCGCCGCTGTTCACCAAGGCGACCGTGAACCTGCCCGGTGGCAAGAAGATCGTGGTCAACGCGCCGAAGAACAGCGCGAAGAACGTCTACGTCCAGGGCCTGAAGGTGAACGGCAAGGCGCAAACCTCGACGTCGCTCGCGCATTCGGCGATCGCCAACGGCGGGACACTCGACTTCGACATGGGCCCGAATCCGTCTTCGTGGGGTACCGGCCCGGACGACGCGCCGAAGTCGATCACCAAGGGCGACGCGGCGCCGACTCCCGTGCACGACCTGACCAGGCCGGTCTCCGGCGGGGACGCGGCGTTCTTCGACAACACGTCGCGGACCGAGGCGAAGGTCAAGGCGCCGATCCAGTACCAGGTGCCCTCGACGAAGGAAGCGGGTTCGTTCTACACGCTGACTTCCGGCAAGGGCACGGGCGACGCGAAGAGCTGGGTGCTGAAGGGCTCCTACGACGGGAAGACGTGGGCGGTCGCGGATCAGCGGACCGACCAGAAGTTCCCGTGGCGGCAGCAGACCAAGGCGTTCAAGATCGCGAACCCGGCGCACTACGCCTACTACCGGCTCGAGGTCACCGCGACCACGGGCGGGGAGGCGTCGCTCTCGGAGTTCGAGGTGCTGGGCAAGCCCGACGCGGCGTGCACGCAGACCGTCACCGGCGAGCGGAAGGGCCCGCTGTCCGTTCGGGACGGCGTGACCTGTTTGGACGGTGCGACGGTGTCCGGTCCGGTGTCGGTGGCGGCGGGCGCGAGCCTGATCGTGCACGGCGGGTCGATTTCCGGGCCGCTGACGGCGACGGGCGCGGCGCAGATCGTGCTCGACCGGACGAAGGTGAACGGTCCGGTGGCGATCACCGGGGCGGCCGGGCCGGTGTCGATCGAACTGACCGAGATCGGCGGACCGGTGGCGTTGACGGGCAACAAGGGGCCGGTGCTGACTGCCAGCACGATCGGCGGCCCGCTGGCGTGCGCGGCCAACTCCCCCGCTCCGACGGACTACGACCTGCGGAACACCGTCCGCGGCCCGTCCGTCGGGCAGTGCGCGAAGCTGTAGTTCTCCGATAAGTGCGTGAAGGCCCCCTTCCTCGCGAAGGGGGCCTTCACGTCTATACGGGACGACGGCTGCGGAGGATGCCGAATCCCACGCGGACCGCGGACAACAGGGCGAGACCGGCGTAGGTGATCGCTTTCTGGAAGTCGGCCGCCTGCTGAGCCGCTGTCAGCGCGACGCCGATCCCGGTGGTGACCTCGCCGGCTGCATCTCGGGCGGTCGCAGGTCCGTGAAGGACTCCTTGAGGGACCCAGAGTCCCTCAAGGTTCCCCTCACCTCGCGCCGGAACCTCACCCCGGTCGCGGTAGCACCACCAGTTACAGCGGCGGCGCGTGAAGGCCCTCTTCCCTGCCTGAGAGTCAGGGTCCCGGCGAAGTCACGGAGCTGGTCTGCGCTGCTGTTGGTGATACCGGGCATGGCGTCGCTAGTGCCCGCAAGGGTCGAGTGGGGAGGATTTGGGACGTTGACCGTCCGAAATCTTCCCCGCTCGGGCGTGTGCCGGAAGCCGCGGGGAAAGCCTGTCCCTGAACCTCTGGTGATCAAGCTCCGCAACCGGTGTGACCCCGCGACGAAGAGCCGCCTGACCTGCAAGATCTCGACTTTACCGACCCTGACCCTGAGAGCAGGAAACTCGACCTGCACACCTTCCCCAGTAAGTGAGGCAGGGCACCCCGCACCGCCGCACCCGGCCGTCGTGGGCTGCGGCGAGCAGGCCCTGTCCGGTCGTACCGATACAGTCACAGTGGACGTCGGCGCCGATCAGGTACGCCCATCCCGGTGAGCGGTATACCGACACGACGGTGTCCACAATGGACTGTGGTGGATTCGTAGGGGGAGATCGTGTCCGATGGGGATCGATCCGGGAGCGACCTGAAGATCGACGAGGCGCTGGTAGGCCGTCTGCTGGCGGCACAGTTCCCGGAGTGGGCGGACCTGCCGGTGAAGCCGGTCGCCAAGCCCGGGGTAGACAACATGACCTTCCGGCTCGGCGACACGATGAGTGTCCGCCTGCCGAGGTACTCGCGTTGGGTGGGCCAGGTGGCGCGCGAGCAACGATGGCTTCCGTTCCTCGCGCCGCGGCTCCCGCTGCCTGTCCCGGTCCCGCTGGCGAAGGGTGAACCCGGCGAGGGGTATCCGTTCCCGTGGTCGGTGTACGCCTGGATCGACGGCGACGTCGCCCGCCCGGAGAACCTGCGGGACGAGGTCGAGGCGGCGACGGACCTGGCAGAGTTTCTAGCGGCCTTGCGGGAGATCGACCCGACGGGCGGGCCGGAACCGGAGTGGAGCAACGGCTTCCGCGGTGTCCCGGTCGGCGACGAACGTGACTCGGCGATCGTGGAGAGCCGCCTGCGTCCGAAGATCGCGGCCCTCGAAGGGCTCGTGGACACCGCGACGGCGACGGCCGTCTTCGATGCCGCACTCGCCGCGCCCGCGTGGCACGGGCGTCCGGTGTGGATCCACGGCGATCCGGCGGTGGGGAACCTGCTGTCGCGGGACGGCCGGGTGAGCGCGGTCATCGACTTCGGCACGGTCGCCGTCGGAGATCCCGCCACCGACCTGATCACCGCGTGGTCCTTTCTGTCCGGACCGGCGCGGGACACCTTCCGCACCTTGCTCGGAGTCGACGACGCGACGTGGGCCCGAGGCCGTGCGTGGGGACTCTCAGCCGTGCTCCCCTCTCCCGACGACGTGACCGAGGCGGAGCTGCTCCGGTTGGAGGAGCTCCTCGACGATTTCCGCCGCGAGGCCTGATGGATCGCGTCACGGAATTCGAGCAGCTGAGGCCCTCGATGTTCGGGCTCGCGTACCGTCTCCTCGGTTCGGCGGCGGAGGCGGAAGACGCCGTCCAGGACGCCTACCTGAAGTGGGCGGGCGCCGAACGCGAGTCGATCGAGTCACCGCGGGCGTGGCTGGCGAAGGTGGTCACCAATCTGTGCCTGAACCGGCTGACCTCGGCCAGGGCGCGGCGAGAGCGCTATGTCGGACCGTGGCTGCCCGAACCGGTCTTGACCTCGGACGAGATACTCGGTCCGCTGGAGACCGCGGAGCAGCGGGATTCGGTGTCGTTGGCGATGCTGATGCTGCTGGAACAACTCAGCCCGGTCGAGCGGGCGGTGTTCGTGCTGAAAGAGGCCTTCGCCTACAGCCATCGTGAGATCGCCGCGATCCTCGACCTCTCCGAGGTCAACTCGCGCCAGGTGCACAGCCGGGCCCGGCGGGCGCTGGACCGATCGGACGAGCGACGGGTTTCGAACCCGTCGCATCTGGAGAAGCTAGTCGAACGCTTCCTGTCGGCCGCACGGGACGGTGACTTGCCCGCACTGGAGAGCCTGCTCACCGCGGACGTCACGGCGTGGTCGGACGGTGGCGGGAAGGTCACCGCGGCGCGGCGACCGGTGCACGGCGCCGCGAGGGTCGCGCGCCTGTACGCCGGGATGTTCGCCGGTGCCACGGGGGTATCGATCGAGATCGGCGAGGTCAACGGTGGTCCCGCGGTGATCGCGACGGACGGTGGCGCGCTGTACGGCATCCTCGGGTTCGAGGTCGTGGACGGCCGGATCGCCGGGCTTTGCGCGGTCGCGAATCCGGACAAACTCGCGTTCGTCTCGCGGCAGCTGTCACGTTCCGGGTCGCCGTCCGGTCCTTGAGGGTGAAAACTCTCGTGAACGGAGGACCAAGGTGACGAAACCGATTCTGGTGACCGGCGGTACCGGCGATCTGGGCCGGGAGGTGGTGCGGCGACTGCGGGACGGCGACCTGCCGGTCCGGATCATGAGCAGGCGGCCGCGCCCGTCGGACGAGCCCGGCGAGTGGGCGCGGTGCGATCTGCGGACCGGCACCGGGCTCGCCGAGGCAATCGCCGATGTGTCGGTGATCATCCATTGCGCGTCGACACTGGGCCGCGGGGACGAGCAGGTGACGCGGAATCTGGCCGAGGCGGCGCGGCGGGCGGGCAGCCCGCATCTGGTGTACATCTCGATCGTCGGCATCGACGTGATCCGGTTCTTCTACTACAAGGAGAAGCTGGCCTCGGAGAAAGTGATCGAGGAGTCCGGTCTGCCGTGGACGGTGCTGCGCGCGACACAGTTCCACGATCTCGTCACGCGGGCGTCGGCGGCGCAGCGGCGGCTGCCGGTGACGTTCATGCCGTCCGGATTCCGGTTCCAGCCGGTCAGCACCGGCGATGTGGCGGACCGGCTGGTCGCGTTGGCGTCCGGCGAGCCCTCGGGGCGGGTGCCGGATATGGGCGGCCCCGAGGTCCGGACCGCCCGTGACCTGGCGGAGGCCTACCAGCGATCGGTGGGGCGCCGGAAGCCGATCGTGTCACTGTGGTCGCCGGGCAAAGCGTCCCGGGCGTTTCGGGCGGGCGGCAACCTGACGCCGGAGAACGCGACCGGCGTGGGCACCTTCGAGGACTTCCTCACCTCCCGCTCGTGAGTGGTAAGGACGGTTGCCTGCCGGAAGTACAGGAAGGCCCCTCCCCTGCGCTAGGCGCCAGGGTCCCGGCAAAGTCGCGAAGCTGCTGGGGTAGTCCGGTTTGACATTTTTGGTGCCTGCCAGGGTCGAGTGGGGAGGTTTTGGGGACGTTGAACGTCCGAACTCCTCCCCGCTCGGGCGTGTACCGGGGTTCCTTGTCCCCATTCCTCCATCGCCAGCCCCACAGCGACGAAGAGCCGCCTGACCTGCAAGACCTCGCCTGTGCCTGGACCCTGACGGCTAGGCACAAGGAAGGGGCCTTCCTGCACTAGGGAGGGGCCCTCACGCGCGTCGTTGTCGCTGGTGCTGAGGCGGGTTCGCGGTCCGTGAAGGCCTCCTTAAGGGACCCAGAGTCCCTCAAGGAGGCCTTCACGGACCTGCGATCGACTGCACGCCTATCCCGTAGGTGCCTGAGCCACTGGACGGTTCGGTCACACCGAGCCGTGCTCACGCGCGCGAGTTACGGTGGCCTGGTGACGATCACCGGGTTCTTCTCCTCTTTCGAAACGGGTGATCCGCAGCCGGTGGATCCGGCCTTGCGCGTGGGCACCGGGCCACGGTCGTCGCCGACGGCGAAGCCGGGCGTCGGGTTCACCGGCACGCGCGCTCTCCGCTATGAGAACTCCCTGCGCGCGACGCTGTTCGAAGTGGATGTCGAGGTCACCGGCCACACCGAACTGTCCTATGTGGTCTTCCCCGAGGCCGAGATCGGCGCCGTCCCCAGTTACCGCAGCACGTTCGTGGCGCTGGATGTCGAGTTCGCCGACGGGACGTCCGCCGGGTTCAGCGCCGGGAAGCAAGGCCTGGACAAGACGCTGTACGTCGGCCAGTGGAATCCGGTGCGCCGCAGGCTGGGCGAGTTCGCCGGACGCCGGATCGCCCGGATCGTGCTGATCAGCGAGCCACCGGACGGCGAAAGCGCGGGCTGGCTGGACGACGTCCGGATCACCGAACGCGCGATCGAGGTGCGTGAGCCGGTCGACCACGTCCGCACCACTCGCGGCACGCACTCCAGTGACGAGTTCTCGCGGGGCAACAACTTCCCCGCGACGGCCGTCCCGCACGGCTTCAACTTCTGGACCCCGGTCACCGACGCGGGTGTCACCAACTGGCTCTACAGCTACCACCGGCACAACGACGCCGCGAACCGCCCGGCACTGCAGGCGTTCGCGCTGTCGCATCAGCCGAGCCCGTGGATGGGCGACCGGCACACCTTCCAGGTGATGCCGGGGACCGGTCCGGTCGAAGCGGACCGGTCCCGCCGCGCGCTCGCGTTCTCCCACGACGACGAGACCGACCGGCCGCATCACTACGGTGTCCGGTTCGCCAACGGTGTCACCGCCGATATCGCGCCGTCGGATCACGCGGCGATCATGCGGTTCACCTTCCCGGGTGATCGGGGCTGGCTGCTGTTCGACAACGCCCGCAACCGAGGCGGTCTTCGGCTGGACGCGGCGAAAGGCTTGGTCACGGGGCACACGTGGGTCCGCAGCAGGTTGTCGGCGGGGGCTCGGCGGATGTTCGTCCACGCCGAGTTCGAGGTCCCGGCCGAACGCGGCGGGAAGATCCGGCGTCCGGTGTGGCGCTCGGTGACCGGGTTCCTGGAGTTCGCCGCCCCCGAGGTGACGATGCGGATCGCGACGTCGCTGATCAGCCTCGCGCAGGCGAAACGGAACCTCGACCTGGAGATCCCCGCCACCACCACCTTCGAGCAAGTACGGGACAGCGCCCGCGACGCCTGGTCGGAGGTGCTGGGCCGGGTGGAGATCGAGGGTGCGACCGAGGACCAGCGCGACACGTTCTACTCCAACCTCTACCGCCTGTTCCTCTACCCGAACTCCGCGCATGAGGACACCCCGAAGGGCGTCCGCCACGCGAGCCCGGTCATCCGCCGTCTCCGGCCCAGCACCCGCACCCGGACCGGCGCGAAGATCGTGGACGGCGAGATGTACGTCAACAACGGCTTCTGGGACACCTACCGCACCACGTGGCCCGCGTACGCCCTGCTCAGCCCGGGCCGGTGCGGGCGGATGATCGACGGGTTCGTCCAGCAGTACCGCGAGAGCGGCTGGATCTCGCGCTGGTCCTCCCCCGGCTACGCCAACCTCATGACCGGCACCAGCTCCGACGTCGCTTTCGCCGACGCTTACCTCAAGGGCGTGCGGGGGTTCGACGTCGAGGCCGCCTACGAAGCGGCGCTGAAAAACGCGACGGTGGCGCCACCCGGGCAGCGCGTCGGCCGGAAGGGCCTGCACGAGTCGATCTTCCTCGGGTTCACGCCGACGTCCGTCCACGAGGGCCTGTCATGGGCGCTGGAGGGCTGTATCAACGATTTCGGCCTGGCCAACCTCGCCGGAGCACTAGGACGGCACGACGACGCCGCGTATTTCCGGCAGCGCTCACAGCAGTACGTGAACCACTTCGATCCCCGGATCGGGTTCTTCCAGGGCCGCAACCGCGACGGCAGCCGTCACTTCGCCGCCGAGGGGTACGACCCCGAGGCGTGGGGCGGCGATTTCACCGAGACGAACTCCTGGAACACCGTCTTCTCTGTCCCCCACGACGGCCCTGGGCTCGCCGCGCTGCACGGCGGCGCCGAAGCGCTGGAGTCCAAACTGGACACGTTCTTCGCGACGCCGGAGACCGGCCGCAAACCGGGCTCCTACGGTGGGCTGATCCACGAGATGACCGAGGCCCGCGATGTCCGGATGGGACAGTACGGGCATTCCAATCAGCCGTCGCACCACATTCCCTACATCTACGACTACGCCGGCGCGCCGTCGAAGACGCAGCGGATCGTGCGGGAGGTCCTGCGGCGGCTCTACGTCGGCGGCGACCTCGGCCAGGGCTATCCGGGCGACGAGGACAACGGCGAGATGTCCGCCTGGTACGTCTTCGGCGCGCTCGGGTTCTACCCGCTGGCCATGGGCAGCCCCGAGTACGCGATCGGCTCGCCGTTGTTCGCGAAGGCGACCGTCCACCTGGAGAACGGGAAGGACCTGGTCGTCAAGGCGCCCGGCAACACCGAGGACACCGTGTACGTCCACGGGCTGACGATCGACGGACGTCCGCACGAGAGCAGCACACTCCCGCATTCCGCGCTGGCCGACGGCGCGGTGCTGGAGTTCGCCATGGGCAGCGAGCCGTCGAACTGGGGCCGCTCCCCCGTCGAGCCGCGTGATCCGCGCCCGCTCACGGATATCACGGCAGGCGCCGGTGCCCTGTTCGACGACACGACCAGGACCGAGGTCACCTTCTCCGGCGGTGAGCCGGTCATCGACTTCCCGGTCGTGGACACCTCCCGTGATGTCGTGATGTACACGCTGACCTCGGGAAGCCGCCGGGGCGATCCGTGTTCGTGGGTGCTGGAGGGTTCGGACGACGGCGAGCGCTGGGCGCTGCTGGACCAGCGTGAGGGCGAGACGTTCCGCTGGCGTCGTCAGACGCGGCCGTTCGCCCTCGCGGAGCCGTCGAGGCACGCGAGATACCGTCTTCGCATCACCTCGTCCACCGCCCGGCGGGTCACCCTCGCCCAAGGAGAGCTGCTCGCCCGATGATCTCGCGCATCACCCAGGCCACGACCGACCGTCTGGTCGCCTCCGATCCCGGCCTGGTCCGGCTCCGGCTCGGCTTCTCGGCCGTACTCAGCATCGTCGTCGCGGTACTGGCCATCCTGCCGTTCCACCAGCCGCTCACGGTCACCCTCGTCGCCGCGATCGCCGCGATGACGTCCGCCTTCACCGTCAACGACGACACACCGGGCCAGCAGGCGCTGACGCTGGTACTGGCGCTGGTGCTGGGGGCCGCGTCGCTCACCGCGGCGAGTGCCGGTTCGGCCGCGCCGCCGCTGGACAGCATCGTGTTCGTCCTGCTGATCTTCGTGGCGGTCTACGCGCAGCGGTTCGGTTCGCGCGGGATCGCGCTGGGGTCGATCTCGTTCTTCCTGTTCTTCTTCGCGATGTTCCTGCAGACGCAGCTGAAGCAGGTCCCGGTGCTGCTGCTGGCGCTGACCATCGGGATCGCGGCCAACGCGGTGGTGCGGTTCGTCCTGCTGCGCAGGCATACGGACGCGGAGTTCCTTCGGATCCGGCGGGCGTTCCGGGCGAGGCTCGCCGCGGTGGTGCGGGCGGCCGAGGACTACCTGGCGGTCGGCGGCAGTGAACGCACCCGCAAACGGCTCCGGACGACGAACTCGCGGATGCACGAGTCGGTACTGCTCATCGAGGACACCGCGCCCGAGGTCACCGGCGCGGAATCGGCGAACCGGCTCCGCCGCCGCGCGATCGAGGTCGAACTCGCCGTGCAGTGGCTGACGATCACCGTGCAGCGCACCTGCGCCGAAGACCTCGACGAGGACGTCCGGGACGATCTGATCGCGCGGATGCGGCGGTTCCGGTCGCTGATCGAACGCGACCCGCGGGACCTTCCGCTGATCAGCGAGACCGAAGAGTTCAGCAAGATGCTGGTGGAAGGCAGCCGGATCGACGAGCACGCCGCGCCCGGCGACGGGGTCCGCCGGGCCATCGCCGAGCTCGCGCTGGCCGATGTGCGTGCGCAGCGGGTGGCTGAGCACGACGTCTCCGATGCCGCCGACGATCCCGAGGATCCGGAAGAGGAGAAGTCCGCGGCGTTCGCCTACGACAACCAGACGCGCAGCGCCATCCAGGCCGTGGTGGGCGGAGGGCTCGCCGTGCTCGGCGGGGAGCTGGTGTCGAGCCAGCGGTGGTACTGGGCGGTGCTGACGGTGTTCGTGGTGTTCATCGGCTCGTCGACCGCCGGGGCGACGTTCGTCAAGGGTGTCCGGCGGCTCGGCGGCACGCTGATCGGCATCGTGGGCGGGCTCGTGCTGACGCTGCTCGTGTCGGGCAGTGTGCCGGCGACGCTGGCGCTGATCCTGGTGTGCGTGTTCGGCATGGTCTACATGGCACGGGTGTCGCAGGTGATCATGGCGTTCTTCGTCACCAGCATGCTCGGCCTGCTCTACAGCCTGCTGGGGACGTTCAGCCTGGAGGTGCTGTGGATCCGGGTCGCGGAGACCGCGGTCGGCGCGGTGGCCGGGGTGCTGGCGGCGGTGGTGATCGTGCCGGTGCGTACCCGGGCGGTGATGCTGGACGACGCCGCGGCACTGCTGGACGATCTGGACGAGTTCGTCGACAAAGCCGCCGGCCTGTTGTCCGGCGCGGAGAACGTGAGCGTCATCGAGAAGTCACGTGACCTGGACCGGGCGGTGGACAAGGTCCGCAAGACGATCGAGCCGCTGACCCATCCGGTGAATCTCAGCAGCCGCCGCGACTACGGCTGGCACGTGCTCACGACGGTGGAGACGATCGCCTTCCGCGCCCGGCATGTCGCGGCGCGATCGCAGGCCGGGCTGCTGGTGACCGAGTCTGATCGGCTCCTGCTGTACACCGGGCGGATCCGGGAGAACATCGCGGTGCTGGGGAAGGCGATCGGTGATCCCGGCGGTTCGGGGCACGGGACGCTGGTGCGGGACGACGGAACGCCGGTGGCGGACCGGATCGACGATCCGCGAGCGCGTTCGGTGCTCACCAGTCTCGGCCATCTCGACGAGACGGTGATCGCGCTGGGCCGCGTGTTCGGGGTCGAGGCCACCGATCCGGCGCCGTCCGGGAAAGGGTGACGGCCTCCTTCGTCGTGGTTCGGAGGAGGCCGCCGCCTCAGGGATCAGTTCTTCGGTTTGGGACAGTTCTTCCAGGAGAAGTGATAGGTGGTCTTGATGGCACCGTCGGTCGAGTCCATGGTGACGAAGCTGGTGGTCTTCTTCGGATCGGAAGTGCCGACCGCGGCCCGTAATTCCGTGTTGATGTTGAAGTTCCGGTCCTCACCACAGGGCTTGTAGACGACGGCACCGACCTCGATCTCGTCGGTGAACTGCCAGTTGTCCTCGAACGGTCCTTTCAGGTTGTGGTTCACGTAGGATGTCGGGGAATTGCCCTGGAAGTAATAGTTGGCTCGTTCCAGTCCGGTGGCACCCGCGGCCAGGGACGCGAATCCGCGGTGATCGGTGCCCGCGATACCGTAGGTGAATCCCTGCGGAACGTGGACATAGAGGTTGAGCTGACAGTTCTTGCGCAGATCGGTCGGTTTCGCACCGACGCCGACTTGGGCGGTGTATTCACTGTAGGTCACCGTGAATGCGGTGTTGTCCGGCGACACGGAAACAGCCGCGGTGCCCGGCTTGCATCCGGTTCCGTTGACCGTCACGACATCGATGACTATTTTATCGGACGGCAACGGAGGCGGCACCCAGCCATTCGGCGTGACGACCGAGGGGAAAAGCGTTACGGCAGCAACCAGCGCGTTGAGCATGGGATCCTTCCCAAGACTTCCACCCGGCGGGGAACTGGGCGGATTCGACGTTGGCGAGACGATCGTTTCCGGGCCGCCCGCCGATCGGGCGAAAACGGTTTCGGCCACCGGAAATGGCGGTGACCGCCGAAAAAGGGGGTCGTCGAGAAGACCCGTCGCCGCCGGTTGGGGCGACGACGAGCCGTGAGGACCTCGTACAGGGCGGCCAAGGCCCTGACCAGGCATGGATGGGACGGCCTTCTTCCGGGCGGGGAAGCAGGCCGTCACCCTGGAGGGACAGTCAGGAGGTCGGGCAGGTCTTCCACGAGAAATGGTAGGTGGTCTTGAACGCGCCGTCGGTCGAGTCCATCGTGATGAAACTGGTGGTCTTCTTCGGATCCGAACTTCCGGCCCCGACCCGCAGTTCCGTGTTCACATTGAGGTTCCGGTCCTCACCGCACGGCTTGTAGATGATGACGCCGCCCTCAGCCTCATCGCGGAACTGCCAGTTGTCCGACAGTGGTCCGTTGACAGGGTGGCTCACCTGCGCGGTCGGCGAATTACCCTGGAAGTAGTAATTCGCTCGCTGCAACGCCTTGGAGCCCGATTCGAGCGAGGCGAATCCGCGGTAGTCGGCACTGGCGATACCGTAGGTGAATCCCTGCGGCACGTGGATGTTGAGGTTCAGCTGGCAGTTCTTCCGGAAATCGGTCGGCTTGGCGCCGACGCCGACCTGGGCGGTGTATTCGCTGTAGGTCACCGTGAAGGCACTGTTGTCCTTGGCGACGGCGACCGCCGACGAACCCGGCGGACAGCCGGAACCGTTGACGGTGATCACGTCGATGGTGACGCGGTCCGGCGGCGGTCCCGGCGGCGGCGACCAGCTATTCGGTGTTATTATCGAAGAGAAAAGCGATACGGCGACAACCACTGAATTGAGCATGGGGTCCTTCCCAAAACTTCCACACGGGGCGGGGAACTGGGCGGACTCATGTTAGCGAAACGATCTTCATGGTGCCGCCCGCCGATCGGACGAAACTGTTCCGGCAATCGGTTCATGAAATTGAATTATGGTCTGTAACCGTTTTCCGGGACAGCTGAGAACACCATCGGCCCCGGAAAACACCACTCGGTTGGCACGATATGGAAAATATGTTCGCGGGTTCGGTGTTGACGATTCCGGGAAGACAACCGCGATCCTGCGGCGACGAGGCTCGCGGCTCGCCGAGCACCGCCACCAACGCCCCGTGACCCGAAGTCGCCACACCGGCCGGTGTGGCGACTTGTCACCCGGCGACGTGATCCGGACCACCGGCGGGTGCATGTCGTCGAACTCACCGACGAGGGTGAAACGGTTTTCCACCGGCTGGCGCCGCGAACGCGGCCATGGCGGCATCGATCAAGAAAACAGTGACTGGACGCACCCGAACGGCGACTCGGGACAGGACTAGCATCGCGGTACAAAGTCGATGTCGCCTCAAGCTGGAGAACCGCAATGACCCAAGCCCCTGTCAACGTCACCGTCACCGGTGCGGCCGGCCAGATCGGCTACGCGCTGCTCTTCCGCATCGCGTCCGGTCAGCTGCTCGGCCCGGACACCCCGGTGAAGCTGCGGCTCCTGGAGATCCCGCAGGCGGTCAAGGCGGCTGAGGGCACCGCGATGGAACTCGAAGACGGCGCGTTCCCGCTGCTGTCGGGCATCGACATCTTCGACGACCCGAAGCAGGCCTTCGAGGGCGTGAACGTCGCCCTGCTCGTCGGCGCCCGTCCCCGTGCCAAGGGCATGGAGCGCGGCGACCTGCTCGAGGCCAACGGTGGCATCTTCAAGCCGCAGGGCGAGGCCATCAACGCCGGCGCGGCGAGCGACATCAAGGTCCTCGTGGTCGGCAACCCGGCCAACACCAACGCCCTCATCGCGCAGGCGCACGCGCCGGACGTCCCGGCCGACCGCTTCACCGCGATGACCCGCCTCGACCACAACCGCGCGCTCGCGCAGCTGTCGAAGAAGCTGGGCGTTCCGGTGACGGAGCTGAAGAAGGTCGCGATCTGGGGCAACCACTCCGCGACCCAGTACCCGTCGATCGCGCACGCCGAGGTGTCCGGCAAGCCGGCGACCGAGGTCCTCACCGACCAGCAGTGGCTGGCCGACGACTTCATCCCGACCGTCGCCAAGCGCGGCGCGGCGATCATCGAGGCCCGCGGCCTGTCCTCCGCGGCGTCGGCCGCCTCCGCGGCGATCGACCACGTGTACACCTGGGTCAACGGCACCCCCGAGGGTGACTGGACCTCCGCGGCGGTCGTGTCCGACGGCTCCTACGCTGTCCCGGAAGGCCTGATCTCCTCGTTCCCGGTCACCGCCGCGAACGGCGAGTACAAGATCGTCCAGGGCCTCGAGATCGACGACTTCTCGCGTACCCGCATCGACGCTTCGGTCAACGAGCTCGCCGAAGAGCGCGACGCGGTGAAGAAGCTCGGCCTCATCTGAGCCTGATCCGTTTCACGAAGGCGGTCGTGTCCCCCGGACGCGGCCGCCTTTTCGTCGTCAGGCGAAGAAGTCCCGAGCCGGCACCACGCACAGCACCAGCAGGATCCCGTGGAACACCGCTCCAAACTCGATGGTGACCTCGGCGGACCGGACGACCTCCGCCTGCCCGAACCCCGAGTACCGCTGATGATGTGGGCGAACGAGAACGCGTTGCGCGAGCAGATCGATGGCGATCAGCAGCGCCCGTGCCAACCGGACCGCTCCCGGCACCGAAGCCCGCGTGACCGTCGTCATCAGCTCGCCCGCCGTTCCGCGCCGATGATCGTGTCGAGGTTGGCGCGGGTGGCCTCCAGCTCACCGATCGCCTCGTCGATCCGGTTCCTCTGTCGCAGCAGGCCGTCCACCAGCTCCGGGCAGTCGGGCGTCAACCAGCCGTCCTCGTCGACGATGCACGGCAGAATCTCCAGGATCTGCGCGGTGTTCAGCCCCGCCCCGAGCAGGATCCGGACCCGCCGCACCACCGCCACATCGGCGTCGGCGTACACGCGATACCCACTCGGCCGCCGCTGCGGCGTCAGCAGACCTTGTTCTTCGTAGTACCTCAGTGCGCGCTCGCTGACGCCGGTCCGCCGCGCGAGCTCCCCGATCCGCATCCGCACTCCAGCCTTGACTCTCACGTCGATGTCAAGGTTTAGCTTAGCCGCCATGACCACCGTGACCGTCCTCGGACTCGGCCCCATGGGACACGCCCTCGCCGCCGCGTTCACCGCCGCCCACCACCCCACCACCGTGTGGAATCGCACCCCAGGAAAGGAAACCGGCCTCGACGTCACCGTCGCCGCGACCGCCGCCGAAGCGATCGCGGCCAGCCCACTCGTCCTCGTCTGCGTGCGGGACTACGCGGTGGCACAGTCCATTCTCGACACCGACGCGCTCCAAGGCCGCACCCTGGTGAACGTCAGCGGCGGCTCCCCGCGGCAAGCCCGCGACCTGGCCTCCTGGGCGACCGGCCACGGCATCGACTACCTCGACGGCGTGATCGTCGCGACCACCGAAGCCATCGGAAGCGCGGATGCCGCCCTGTTCTACAGCGGACCGGCCGACGTCTACGAGACCCATCGAGCGACACTCTCGGCCTTGGGCGAGAACGCGAACCACCTCGGCGAAGACCCCGGCCGCGCCGCCGCCTTCGACGCGTCCCTGCAGGACATGCTCTGGACCTCGATGAGCGGTGTAGTCCACATGTTCACCCTCGCCAAGGCGGAGAACATCGCCGCCGCCGGCATCGCCGGACACGCGAAGGCGATGCTCGGCTTCTTCCCCGACATGATCGACCTGCTCGCCGGCCAGATCGCCTCAGAGCAGTACCCCGGCGACGCGGGCACACTCGATGCCACGGCGGCGACCATGGACCACATCCTCGAGGCCATCCGCGCGCAAGACCTCGACAACGGTGTCCTCGCCGCGGCACGGGCTCAAGTACAGCAAGCGATCGACGCCGGGCACGGCTCCGACGGGTTCGGCAGGCTCGCCGCGCTCTGACTCCGCACTGCGTGCTCAGACACGTATCTCGCATGCTTGAAGGCGTGACTCGCCTTCAAGCACGCGAGTGCGGCGACATCGTCGGCGACGGGCACTAAGTCGACCTCGTGCAGCTGAACGCGCTCCTCGCCGGCCGAGTTCAGGCAGCCACCCTCGCCGGAAACCCGCGGGACGATTCCGGGACAACGTCACGATGAGCCTCGCTCGGTCCAGCTCGATCACCCAGCTCGCGACCTCACTGCCCGGACGCGTGTAGACCGTCATCCTTCGGGCGAACCGGATCAGCGGCTCGACGACCCGCAGCCGGTGCAGCCCGGACGCCGGGATCGAGTCCGGACCTGACCGTGACGTCAGCCGAAGCCCGCGTCCGGGGACACCACTGCCCACGACTTGCCGACCGCAGCGGGAAGCCTCCGCAGGAAAGCCCGCGTTTCGAGCTTGTCCAGCTCCGCCTTCTCGACCGAGCCCGTCGTGACAGCGGCGACCTCGGCGAAGCCCGCCACCCAGCGATCCGGCAGCGGTACCAGCGACTCGTCGTTCTGCCCGTCGACAGTGCGGAGGCGGATTCCGTCCCCGCGAACGGTCAGGTGCAAGGGACCTCGCGCCACGACCCCGGCCAGGACGGTCCGCGTCGCTTCGGACAGGTCCACGTTCGCGCAGCCCTCGCCGAGACTTCCCACGTCCAGCAGATCCAGCCTCGCGTAGACACCGAAGCACGGGGAGAAGGCTTCCGCGCGCAACGGCGTCCGATCCGCGGTGAACACCGAATCGGATTCGACGATGAGCCGGTTCACCATCGACGGCGGCATCAGAACCGGCCACCCTGACCAGCACGCCTGACACTCCTTGCCGGTTCGAGTGCTTCAGCTGACCGGCAGGCCTCGAGCAGTGCTCCAGAGGCCTGCCGGCCGCTCTCCCTCCCCCGGCTATCGGGCCGGTCTGTCCACGAGAAAGGTGTCCCGAGTGGGGTACTGATACTCCTGGACCAAACCGGGATGGGTGATGGTGAGTTCGCCGTCGAAGGATGTGCGTTCGTCCTGACGGCAGGTTCGTCCAGCCGCGAAGCCGATACCCAGGCCCACTGGCAGCAACACGAGTTCGGCGATCTGTACCCAGTTGGCGAACATCGGACTCCCTCTATTCCGCTGGTCCAAGGCGGTCGGCACCCCTACCCGCCTACCTCGATGCTATTCGGCAACTATGCTCGCTTGAAGCGGCTATTCGTGTATTATTCGCACTCTATTGCCGAGCAG
The DNA here is from genome assembly GCF_047608665.1 of Amycolatopsis sp. cmx-11-51. Classification (NCBI taxonomy): domain Bacteria; kingdom Bacillati; phylum Actinomycetota; class Actinomycetes; order Pseudonocardiales; family Pseudonocardiaceae; genus Amycolatopsis; species Amycolatopsis sp. cmx-11-51. The sequence goes on from NZ_JADNQO010000022.1 coordinate 31,477, forward strand.
GAGTAGCATGATCACCCACTGAACGACAGCTCCGCCGACCCTGCGAAAGAAGATCATGCCCACGTCACCACCCCGTCCTGGCCCGGACCGCGCCCGGCTCGCCACGAAACTCCGCGAGATTCGGGCCGCCACCGGACTGTCCGGCAACCAGTTCGCCAAAACCTTGGGCTGGCCGCAATCGCGGGTGTCCAAAATAGAAACCGCGGCACAGTTCCCGACCGGCGACGACGTCACGAGATGGCTCGCCGCGGCAGGCGCCGACGAAGAAGAACACATCGTCACCGAGCTGCTCAAGCGGGCCCGGGTGGAAACGGTGTCGCTTCGCGAAGAGTTCCGAAAGCCCGGCGGAGCCGCCGCCAATCAACGATCGGTCCTCGAACTGGAGCAGCAGGCAACGCGGGTCGCCATGTTCCAGCCGGCGCTACTACCAGGACTCGTACAGACGCCCGGCTTCATGCGGAAGCTGCTCGCACTGCCCTCCGGCCCCGCACACACAGGCGGCGCCTCGGACATCGACATCGAGCATATGGTGGCCGTCCGGATCGAACGGCAAGCACAACTGTACGAACCGGGCAAAATCCTGCCGCTCGTCATCGGCGAGGCCGCATTGTGGATCCGGATCGGCGATCTCGAGACCCAACTCGGCCAGCTGGACAGACTCCACTCCCTCGCCGGCCTGCGTACCGTCGACCTGCGGATCGTGCCCTTCGGTACCGTCATGCCGATCGCACCCCTGCACGGCTTCAGGATCTTCGACGCCGACTTCGTCGTGGTGGAGACGTTCACCGACGATCACCTGATCATGGACCCGGACGAGATCGCCCTGTACGAGCACATGTTCAGCCGGCTACAGGCCGAAGCCGTGGGTGGCGACGAAGCGGCCCGGCTGATCCAGAGCGTGTCCCGACGCTTGGCAGACGAGTCCTGAAACCGATCACACCGCCGTGCGGCACGTCAGGCACTCCGCGTGCGACTCCGCCAAGCCGGTGACGAAACTGTGGTCCATGGTGGCGAGACTGAAGCCGTACTGACAGTTCAGCGCGAGCTTCGGCGCGTCCGTGATCAAGCACATCACCGCGTGCGCCACCAGATTCCCGGCCACTCCCGCCGTCACCGCGTTGGCCGCGTGCGCCGGGATGCTCGCCGCGGGTCGCCACGTCGCCAGCGGCGGCCGTCGAGCGTCCCGATCCTGCTCGGCCAGTCGCGCGCACTCGTAACACGGCCCCGCACCCGGCCGGTAGATGCCCAGATTGACCTGCGGACCGTGATATCCCCCGTACACCCAAGGCGTGCCGGTCGACGCGCACGCCTGGTTCGTCCAAGTCCGGATCACCGAGGGCTCATCGGCGGTCATGATCAAGACGTCGCAGTCGGCGGCCAGTCTCCGCAGCGACGCCACGTCCTCGATCCGCGTCGGCTCCCCGGTGACTTCGACATCCGAATTGGCCGCACGCAATCTGTCCACTGCCACGTCCACCTTCGGCAGACCGAGATGCTCCTCGGTGTAGAGAACCTGCCTGCTGAGGTTGGACAGCTCGACCACGTCCGATTCGACGCAGTGCAACCGCCCCACCCCCGACATGACAAGGCCCAGGGCGGCCGTGCAGCCGACACCTCCCACGCCGACCAGCACCACCCGCGCCTGGGCCAACAGGACCTGAAAGTCCCAGCTCGAACTCCTCCGCGTCAGATCGATCCACCGGTACAGCGACCGGCCTCTCGAGTGACGCTCGAGTTGTCGCGCTGTCAGCGTGGTACACGTCGGCTCGTCGGCGTTCTCGACATACCCGAGTTCGGTCAACGTCTCGACGGCCGCGACGACCTCCTCAGCGGACAAGGCGGGAGCCCGATGAGCCAGGTCCGCGACGACCTGGCTCATCGTCCGTGTTCCATCGAGCAGATCCAGCAACGCCCACACGACACCATCGGGATCCCTCAGTTCGGCGGCGATGCCGAACACCTCCCCGCCGATCCGGATCCAGCCGTCGCCGAATCGGACCGGCCGATGCTCGTTCTTGATCCGTGGACGCATCGGAACCCCTCCTCGATCAACCGTTGTCTCCGCTGTAAACGTGGCGAATCGCCTCATCGCGCGTCACCATCACAATCTCGATCATCACCGGCCACCCCCTTCCCCCGACAGAGTCCGTGCACCCATCGCGTCCGCCTCCCTCTCGTACCCACGGCTCGACAGCCGCCCCTGCCAGCGACGCCTCTCGATCGTGTCCCCCGTCGACTCGCCTACCCGGTTGCCGACGGATACACCTCTACAATGTAGACTGCGCACTTGTAGATGACTCAAATGTAGAGCTTCACATTGTGGCCGTCTATAGCACATTTTGGACTAAGCGGGTGATCCTGGGGTCGCCTTCCGTGACAAGACTCTGAGGAGGTGATTCCCTCGTGGGCTCGCTGAACCCCACGGCCGTCAAGCGCTGGATCGCGCTCGAGATGAAGCGCCTACGGGAGGCGGCCGGCCACGATCGGACAGCCGCGGCCGAGCGCATCGGCAAGGCGACGACGGTCATCGCGCATATCGAGACCTCGCGAAATCTGCCGGCGCCCGCCGACCTGGAAGTCCTGCTCGACTTTTACGGAGTACCCGAGCGAGCACAATTCTTCCGGGACCTGACGAAGCGAGCGAAACGCGGCCGGGACTGGTGGATCAAATTCGACCACGGGGTGTTCGATTGGTTCAATTTGTATCTGGGGTTGGAAACCGGCGCCGCCCGCATCAGGACCGTGGACCTGGTCGTACTGCCCGGCTTGTTCCAGACTCGTGATTACGCTCGCGCCGTAATGCGAGCAGGTCGACGTTGGAACAGCGAGAACGAACTCGACACCATGGTCGACCTGCGTATGGCAAGGCAGGAAATACTGGACCGTCCTGAAGACGCGCCCCAGATCTGGTCAGTACTGGACGAGGGCGTTCTGCGCCGCCGGACAGGCGGCCCGGAGGTCATGCGCGATCAGTTGAAACACCTGGTGGAACTGACCGAACGACCGAACATCGACATCCAGGTACTCCCCTTCGCAGCCGGAGCCCACGGCGCATCGGACGGTATGTTCGTACTCTTGGACTACCCACCTGAATTCGGCGGCGACCCCGGAACCGTATACGTCGAGAACCGGCGCGAAGGCCTCTACTACGAGGAAAAAGAAGACCTGGTCCGCTTTCGGAACACGTTCGAACGCCTGCAGGCGCAAGCAGAGAATCCTGGACGGACACGGGATTTCATTCAAAAATTGTCAAGGGAACTTTATGAACAGTGAGACGTCTCGACCCACTCTCGTCGGCCTTTCCGGCTGGTGGAAGTCGAGCTACAGCGCCGGCTCGGCCGGCTGCGTCGAGGTCAACGACTCCGTGCCCGGCTACGTGGGCGTGCGGGATTCAAAACTCGGCGAGACAAGCCCCGTCCTCGTTTTCGAACCGCAGGAGATACGAGCCTTCATCCTCGGCGCGAAGAACGGCGAATTCGACCATCTTCTACCGTGATCCAGCGAGAGGTGCTCTGGTCCGGACCAGAGCACCTCTCGTGGTCTTTGCGAGTTTCTATCTTGTATTGTGCATTTGATCTTGTTCGTCGCCCTACGGTATAGGGCGTTATACCTTCAAGTTGAGGGATGCTCTGACTGGCGTCGACGATAAGCGCGCTGCTGACAGGCCCTTGAGCAGTAGTCCCGGGGCCTGCCTCGCCCTCCCCCGTCCAGCGGCTTGCCGCACATGACGCACTCCCCTCCCCCGATTTCATCACGCATTACCTCACTACCCTGGCTTTCGACGAGCATCTGAATGCCGTCGAGGGTGCGTTGCAGCCCGAATTCGAAGGGGTCGAGCGGCGCGTCCATTCCCCCGCTGTTCCACAACCTCTCCAGCGCCGGGTACGCGTCGAGGCGCTCGAACAGCGACTCTCGTTCGCTCCACCACTGTTCGTGGGAAACACCCGTGCTTCGCTGGAGTTCCGCGTTCTCGCCTGCCTGGCGCGCGACGGACTCGACGAATCCGCCGACCAGGTTCACCACGGCGATCACCTGCGCGGGCGCCAAACCACTGCGTGACGCGACGTCGAGGGCGTGGTCGTACCCAGCCATGATGTTCGGACCCGGCAGGCGACGGGTTCCGGCACTGTGGACCAGCCAGAGATGCAGTCGGTGCAGTTCCCATGCCCGCCGCGCCCAGCGTTCGAGGCCGTCCCGCCAGCCGAGCTCGTCCGCGGACTCCACGGGGAACTCGCCGTACACGGCGTCCCGCATGAGTTCCACCAGCTCCGCCTTGCCGGGAACGTATCGGTAGAGCGACATCGTCGTGGTGCCGAACCGCTCCGCGACCTTGCGCATCGACAGCGCACCGAGGCCTTCGGCGTCCGCGACCTCGATCGCCGCCGTGACGATCCGGCCGAGGCTCAACCCGGGCCGATCCGGCTCGGACGTTCCCCACAACAGCTCGATCGCACGCTCCGGATCCGGCTGTGCGTCGTCGTCCGCCACCACTTCTCCCTTGACGCTCATCGCTCGCGCGTGTTTAGCTGATAAACCTCAGTATATCCCATAAACACCACCCCGGAGCGCTTCAGCATGCCTGAAATCAGGTTGCACGTTTCCCCCGACGGCCAAGATGACTGGCCCGGGACCGCCGATCGTCCCTTCGCCACCCCGAGAACCGCGCAGCAAGCCGTCCGGACCGCCACCGCGGGGATGACCGGGGACATCGTCGTCACCTTCACCAGCGGTGTCTACCACCTCGAAGAACCCCTTGCTTTCCACGACACACTGGCGGATTCCGGCAGGAATGGTTTCCGCGTGGTCTACCAGGCCCACGGCTACGGAACGCCTGACCAGGCGAAGGTCGAACTGAGCGGCGGCCGGGAGATCACCGGCTGGTCGGTCGGCGATGACGGCACCTGGGCCGCGTCGATCGGCGATCTGGAGCCACGACGGCTCACCGTGGACGGCCGCCCCGCCACACGAGCGGCCCGCACGAGCGGCCTACCTGGGAACGTGACGAAAATCGGGCCCGGTTACGTCACGGACAGCGTGGAGCCCCAGTCATGGCCGGACCCGTCCGGACTGGAGTTCGTCTACCCCGGTGTCTACCCGTGGTCGGAAGCACGGCTCGCGGTCGCGTCGATTTCCGGCGACGGCTCCTCCACCACCATCACCATGGCCCAACCCGCTTTCGACAGCGCCAAGTCCCTCTACGACTCGAAGTGGTACGGCGCCGGCGGAGACGGAACCTGGGACGGTCTCGCCGCGCCTTCCATACTCGAGAACAACGTGGCCTTCTTGACCGAGCCGGGCGTCTTCGCCGTCGACCGCACCGAACCGGGCGCCCACGTCCTGCGTTACCGCCCGCGCCCCGGTGAGGAGATCGGCAAGACCACCGTCGTCATCCCTGTGCTCGAAACGCTCGTCAGCGGACAGGGCGTACGCGACCTCGTGCTGCGCGGCTTCACCTTCGCCGACGCGGCCTGGTCCGGCCCCACCCGCACCGGCGGCTACCTGCACTATCACGGGAACGCCCGCTACGAGCAGGGCGAATTCCAGAAGATCGACCTGGGTGCGGACATGGGCTATGTCCATGTCCCGGCAAGCCCGGTCCAGCTGCCCGCCAACGTCAGCTTCGCCTCGGTTCGCGGGGTGACGCTGGAAGACAACCACTTCACCCGCCTGGGCGCGGGTGGGCTGCTGATCGAGGACAGCACCGAGGTCGCGATCCGGGCGAACGTCTTCGACGAGATCTCGGGCAGCGGGATCGCCGTCCATGACAGCACCCGGGTCTCGCTCGAGGACAACCTCGTCCACCACATCGGCACCGAGTACCGCGGCTCGTCCGCCGTCCTCGTGGTCGAGTCCGAAGAGACGACCGTGGCGCACAACGAGATTCACGACGTGCCGCACAACGGCATCGTCATCACCGGCGGCGAGCGGGCCAGGGGCACTCAGGTGATCGCGAACCTCGTCGAACGCAGCATGGGGAAACTGATGGACGGTGGCGGGATCTACATTTCCGCGCCGCAGGGTTCGTCCTTCGCCGGCGGCGCGGTGGTCCGCGGCAACGTCATCCGGGACGTCCTCACCTCGTACAACTTCGGTCTCTACGCCGACTACGGCGCCTCGTGGATCACCGTCGTCGGCAACATCGTCCATGGCGCCGACACCCCGATCGTGCTCCAGGTCGGCCCACCGCTGGACAACGTCGCCTTCCTCGGCAACTTCTGGGACGTCCAGCCGGACGGCGAAGCGCCCGAGACGGTGACCTTGGCCGGGAACACCTTGCTGTCCAAGGAGAACTTCGACAAGGAAGTCCTGGCCGATCCGGCGGGGGCCGACATCCTCGCGCGGGCCGGACGCCGGGGTCTGGAACGATGATCAACGCTCCTGCCGGGCACGTGCCCGGCAGGAGCCGTTCCGGCCACGATCTCGAGGAGACCATCCGCCATGCCTGCCCTGTCCACGGAAGCCGCCGGGACACGCCACCGCCTCGCGAGGATCGCGACCGAGGTGCTCGCCCCGTGGGTCTGGGTACTCGGCCTGCCGCTGATCGTCGCCTGGAAGGTCACCGGCTACCACCTCGGCGAGACGGTGCTGTGGGGCCTCATTGTCGGCGTCACCGGCTCGCTGATCCCGATGGCCGTGATCGTGCGTGGCGCCCGGCAGGGTAAGTGGGACAGCCACCACGTGACCGATCGGGCCGGCAGGCTCGTCCCGTTCGCGGTCTGCATCGGCTCGCTGGCCGCCGGATTCGTCACCCTGATCGCCGGCGGCGCTCCGCATGAGATGATCGCGCTCGCCGCGGCCGAACTCGTCTGCCTGGTCGCCGCGCTCGCGATCACCTTCGGCTTCAAGTTCAAGATCTCCATGCACGCGATGGTGGCGGCGGGCGCGGGCGTCATGCTGATCCGCGTCTACGGCCCCTGGCTCGCCCTGGTCCTCCTCGGCGTCGGCTGGGTCTGCTGGTCCCGAGTCGAACTCGGCGACCACACAAGGGCCGAGGTCACGGCCGGGATGACCGCCGGTGTCGTCCTTGGCGGTGGCGTTTACCTACTGCTGGAAACTGTTTTGACGTGACCCCAGAAGTATAGGTCGTTATACACTTCTTCCACGGGTCCGTGAAGGCTTCCTTCCGTACCCTGAGAGCAGGGTCCCGGCAAAGTCGCAGAGCTGCTGGTGGTAGTCCGGACTCAACATCGCTAGTAACCTCGCGACGATGTAGGAATTGGGACACTCAACCTGGATCCACCGTCGGATGTTGTTGGTTTGTCGTGTCGTGGGCGCGCAGATGCCCTCTGGCTTGGGATGATTGTTCTTGCGAAGGAAAATGATCCACTGAGCGAGAGGGCATCTGCTGGATGCGATTGTCTCATAGTGCCGGCGCGGTGTCGGTGAGGTTCGATGAAGAGAATCTCGTGTCATGCGCGGGGATCGTGCCGGTGATGCGGCTGGCCGAGAGCGTCGGTCTGGGTGAGCTGATCGAGGATCGGGTCGATCTGGGGATCCCGGTCGGTGCGAACAGCGACGCGAAAGCACTCTCGGTCGTGGCCGGGATGGTGCTCGGCGCGGACTCCATTGATGACCTGGATGCGATCCGGCACGGGGCGATGTCCCGGTTGTTCGACCGGTTACGGGCGCCCTCGACCTGCGGGTCGTGGCTGCGCGGGTTCACCCACGGGCATGCCCGCCAGCTGTCCTCCGTCACCGGCGAGGCGCTGGTGCGTTTGTCACGGCAGGTGCCGCTGCTGCCCGGTGCCGGGCAGCTGGCGTTCATCGACATCGACGCCAAGATCACAGAAACCTACGGGCACGGCAAGGAAGGCAACGGATTCGCCTACAACGGCGTCCGCGGGCTGAACCATCTGATCGCCACGCTCTCGTCCCCGATCTGCGCGCCGGTGATCCTGACCGCGCAGCTACGGGCCGGGAACACCGATTCCCGGCACGGGGCGGTCGCGATGCTGAGGGAGGCGATTGGCCTCGCGCGCCGCGCTGGCGCGACCGGGATGATCGTGGTGCGCGCGGACTCGGCGTTCTACACCGGCCCGGTCATCACCGCGCTGCGCGAGCAAGGCGTGTCCTTCTCCATCGTCGCCCAGAAAAACGCGGCGGTGATGACCACGATCGACACCATCGGCGAGGACGCCTGGAGCGAGATCGAATACCGGCATCCGATCCCCGACCCCGAGACCGGCGAGTGGATCACGCATGCCGAGATCACCGAAACAGTCCACACCGCGTTCACCAACCCGACCACCAACCCGGGCCAGATGACCACCGCCCGGCTGCTGGTGCGCCGCACACCCCGTTTCACAACCAACGACCAAGGCGAACTGTTCCGGATCTGGAACTACCACGCCGTCTTCACCGACACCGGCTTCGACCTGCACACCGCCGACGAATATCACCGCAAACACGCGATCATCGAACAAGTCTTCGCCGACCTCAACGACTCCGCCCTCGCCCACTTCCCCTCCGGCCGCTTCGCCGCCAACCAAGCCTGGCTCGTCCTGGCCTGCCTCACCCACAACCTGCTCCGCGCCGCCGGCACCCTGACCAGCGTCTTCCACGCCAAAGCCCGCACCGGAACCCTCCGCCGGCACCTCATCACCATCCCCGCCCGCATCACCCGCACCGCCCGCACCATCACCCTGCGACTACCCGCGAACTGGCCCTGGGCCGACAGCTGGCACGGACTGTTCACCGCCACCAGAACCCGAACACCCTGACCCCCCACCCCCACAACCAGACCACAGTGGACACACCGGATGAGACGACCGGCACACCACCCTGACCACCAACAAAAAACAAGATCAACAACAACCAGCAAGATCAACACCCAAACACACCGGTGGATCCAGGCTCAACGTCCCAATTCCTACATCGTCAGCCTTACGCAGCGACGAACAACCGCCTGACCTGCAAGACCGCGACTTTGCCGAGACCCTGCCCTGAGAGTAGGAAACTCGACCTTCACACCTTCCCCAGTAAGAGAAGGCCCCTACAGCAACGAAGGGGCCTTCACCAACGTACGTCAGGCCCCGGCGAGACCACGGCGCTTCAGCAACGGCTCGATCTCCGGGTCGCGGCCGCGGAACGCGCGGAACGCGGCCATCGGGTCGACGCTGCCGCCCCGCCCGAGCAGTTCGCGGCGGAAGTGGTCACCGTTCTCCCTGGTGAGCCCACCGTTCTCGCGGAACCACTGAACGGTGTCGGCGTCGAGGACCTCACTCCAGATGTAGGAGTAGTACCCGGCGCTGTAGCCACCGCTGAAGATGTGCGCGAAGTAGGTGGTGCGGTAGCGCGGCGGAACGGCTTCCAGCGCGACACCGGCCTTGGTCAGCGCCTCAGTCTCGAACCGCTGGACGTCGTCGATCACGTCCTCGGTGCCGAGCGCGTGCCACGCCTGGTCGAGGAGGGTCGCCGCGAGGTACTCGGTGGTGGAGAACCCTTCGCCGTACTGCTGCGCGGCCAGGAGCTTGTCGATCTGCTCCTGCGGCAGCGGTTCGCCGGTCACGTGGTGCTTGGCGTAGTTGGTCAGCACCTCGGGCCAGAGCATCCACATCTCGTTGACCTGCGAGGGGTACTCGACGAAGTCACGCGGGACGTTGGTGCCGGAGAACATCGGGTACTGGACGTCCGAAAGCAGCGAGTGCAGCGCGTGCCCGAACTCGTGGAACGCGGTGATGACCTCGTCGAAGGTCAGCAGGGTCGGCTCCCCCGACGGCGGCTTGGCGACGTTGAGCACGTTCACCACCACCGTCTTGGTGCCCAGCAGCTTGGTCTGGTCGACGAAGTTGTTCATCCAGGCGCCGCCGCGCTTCGAGTCGCGGGCGTAGTAGTCGAGCAGGAACAGGCCGAGTTCGGCGCCGTCGGCGTCGAAGACCTCGAAGATCCGGACTTCGGGGTGATACTTCGGCAGGTCTTCCCGCTCGGTGAAGGTCAGCCCGTAGAGGTTGGTCGCGGCGAAGAAGACACCGTCGGTCAGGACGCGGTTCAGCTCGAAATACGGGCGCAGCGCCGCGGTGTCGACCTCGAACCGGTCCTTACGGACGCGCTCGGCGTAGAACGCCCAGTCCCACGGTCGCAAGATCGCGCCGGGAATATCGGCTTCCAGGTAGCGCCGCAGTTCTTCGGCCTCCGCCTTGGCGTTGGCGACCGCGACCGGCGCGAGGCGTTCGAGCAGCCCGACCGCGGCTTCGGCGGTCTTCGCGGTCTCGTCTTCGATGACGTACGAGGCGTGGTCGGGGAAGCCGAGCACGGCGGCCCGCTCGGCTCGCAGCCGAACAAGCTGGGCCACGATGTCGTTGTTGTCGAACCCATTGCCCCGGTTGCCACGGGACACCGATGCGGTGAAGATCCGCTCACGCAGCGCGCGGTCCTCCAGCGATGCCAGCGCCGCCTGCGCTGTCGGCAGGGTCAGCTTGAGGACGTACTTGCTTGCTTCGCCGGCGGTCTCGGCGGCCGTGGCGATCTCGTCCTCGCTCAGTCCGGCGAGTTCCGCGACGTCGTCGACGACCACCGCGAGTTCGTTGGTGTCCTTCAGGAGGTTCTGCTGGAAGCGGGTCGACAGCGTCGAGAGCTGCTCGTTCAGCTCGCGCAGGCGCTTCTGGTCGGCTTCGGGAAGACCGGCGCCGGCGCGACGGACGTCGGTGTGGTGCCGCTCCAGCAGCCGCAGGGACTCGGTGTCGAGGCCGAGTTCGTCCTTGCGCTCGAACAGCGAGTTGATCCGGGCGAACAACGCCGGGTTCAGGTTGATGGCGTCGGCGTGCGCGGCCAGCCGCGGCGCCATCTCGGCCTGCACTCGCTGGATTTCGTCGTTCGCGTTCGATCCGGCCAGGTTGAAGAACACGCTGGAGACGCGGGACAGCAACCTGCCCGACTTTTCGAGCGCGACGATGGTGTTCTCGAACGTCGGCGGCTCGGCGGAACCGGCGATTTCGTCGATCTCCGCGACGTGCTCGGCCAGGCCCGCTTCGAAGGCGGGGAGGAAGTGCTCGTCGGCGATTCGGTCGAACGGCGGAAGGGCGTAGGGCAGCTCACTCGGCGCGGCGAACGGGTTGTCCTGCGGAATCATCGGTGTTGCTCCCGGGTCGTCGAATCTGCTGGTCTCGCCACCTTACGGGCAGCGAGGGCCGGTGGATGCCGTCCGTGGCGGTGACACCACCGACGGCGATGGTCACGCTCCGGTGGTACCGCCCACCACCGCGTCGGAGCTCTGCTTCCTCTTGCCGCGCTTCGCTTTGGCCTTGGGTTCCGGCGGGGCGATACCGGCCAGGTCTCCGCCGTTGTCGTTGACGCGCAGCACGAACGGACGAGTCTCGGTGTAGCGGACGACCGAAACCGACGCCGGGTCGACCACGATCCGCTGGAAGGCGTCGAGATGCTGGCCGAGCGCGTCGGCGAGGATCGACTTGATCACGTCGCCGTGGCTGCACAGGAGCCAGACCGCGTTCTCGCCGTACTTCGCGGTGATCCGCGCGTCGTGCGCGCGAACGGCCGCGACCGAACGCGCCTGCATCTCGGCCAGTCCTTCCCCACCGGGGAAGACCGCGGCCGAGGGATGCGCCTGCACGACCCGCCACAGCGGTTCCTTGAACAGATCCTTGAGTGCGCGACCGGTCCACTCGCCGTAGTCCACTTCGGACAAACCGGGCTCTTTGACCTTGTCGAGACCGCGTGCCTCGGCCAGCTTCGCGACCGTCTGGCGGCAACGGAGCATCGGCGAGACCACGATTTCGGCGAGCGGGACCGGCGCCAGGCGCTCGACGAGCGCGGCCGCCTGCGCGCGGCCGGTGTCGTCCAGGCCGACCTTGGGCGTGCGCCCGGCGAGGACGCCCGAACCGTTCGCCGTGGACTTGCCATGGCGCAGAAGGATCACAGTACTCACGTGGCCCACCCTACGTGCCGTGTTTTGCCAGGGGCACCAATCGCAACCAGAGGACGAAACGCGGGGTTACCCGTGCGGGCCCGCGCTGGGGTCGAGGACGCCGGTGAAGATCAGCACGAACAGCAGGACGCCGAGCACGAGCCGGTAGATCACGAACGGCACGAAGCTCTTGGTCTTGATGTAGGACATCAGCCAGGCGATGACGGCGTAGCCGACGCCGAACGCGACCAGCGTCGCCAGGATCGTCGGGCCCCACTGTGCCGGGGCGCCGTCCTTGCCGATGTCGGTCAGCTTGTACAACCCGGAACTGAACACGGCGGGCAGTGCCAGCAGGAACGAGTATTCGGCCGCCTCCGCGCGGGTGTACCCGAGCAGCAGTCCGGCACTGGTGGTGCCACCGGAACGAGAGACACCCGGGATCAGCGCCAGCGCCTGAGCGAACCCGAAGGTGAGACCGTGTGGCACGGTCAGGTGGTCGAGCGTGCGTTCCTGCTTGCCGATCCGGTCGGCCACCAAGAGGATCAGGCCGAACACGATCAGCATGGTCGCGGTGATCCGCAGGTCACGGAAGGTTTCGTCGATGGCGTCCTGCAGCAGCAGGCCCAAGATCCCGATCGGCAGCGAGCCGATGATGATCAGCCAGCCGAGCCGGGCGTCCGGGTCCTGCCGCCAGTCCTTCTTGTAGATCGAGAAGAACCAGGCGCGGAGGATCTGCCCGATCTTGGTCGAGAAGTACAGGATGACCGCGAGTTCGGTGCCGATCTGGGTGACCGCGGTGAACGCGGCGCCCGGGTCGTCCCAGCCGAAGAGAGCGGGGAAGACCCGCAGATGCGCGCTGGAAGAGATCGGCAGGAACTCGGTAAGGCCCTGGATGAGTCCCAGGACCAGTGCTTCGAACCATCCCATCAGGCGACACCGGCCAGTTCAATCGCTTCGGCGGCGACCTCGAGAGCGCGTGCGGAGCTGTCGGGGTCCGGCATGGACGGCGCGACGGTCAGCGTCGTGACGCCCGCCCCGGCGAAGGCCTGGATCCGGTCGGCGATCCGTTCCTTGGGGCCCAGCAGCGACGTCGCGTCGATGAACTCCAACGGTACGGCCGACATTGCGCCCTCGTAGTCCCGGTCAAGGTACTTCTGCTGGACGTCCGCCGCTTCGCGCTCGAAGCCCATCCGGCAGGCGAGCTGGTTGTAGAAGTTCTTCTCCCGGCTGCCCATCCCGCCGAGGTACAGCGCCGCGTACCCGCGGACGGCGTCGGCGCAGGCCTTCCAGTCGTCACCGGCCACGAGCGGGACGGTGGGAACGACGTCGAAGCCCTCCAACGAGCGCTCGGCCTTCTCCGCCCCCGCCTGGATCAGCTTCAGCTGCTCCCCGGCGTGCTCGGGTGAGAAGAACACCGGAAGCCAGCCGTTCGCGATCTCGCCGGTCAGTTCGAGGTTCTTCGGGCCGATGGCGGCCAGGTATACGGGGATTTCTTCGCGCACGGGGTGCACGGTCAGCGTCAACGCCTTGCCGGGTCCATCGGGCAGGGGCAGCTGGAAGTGGTCGCCGTCGTACTCGACCCGCTGGCGGGCCAGCGCCGTGCGGACGATCTCGACGTATTCGCGCGTGCGGCCGAGCGGCGACGCGAACTTCACGCCGTGCCAGCCTTCGGAGACCTGCGGGCCGGAAACGCCGAGGCCGAGGCGGAAGCGCCCGCCAGAGAGCGTGTCCAGTGTCGCGGCGGTCATCGCGGTCATCGCCGGGGTCCGCGCCGGGATCTGCAGCACCGCGCTGCCCACGTCGATCCGCGAGGTCTGCGCCGCCACCCACGCCAGCACCGTCGGCGCGTCCGAACCGTACGCCTCCGCGGCCCAGACGACCGCGTAGTCCAGTTCGTCCGCCTTCTTCGCCAATGCCAGGTTGGCCGCGTCGTTGCCCGCGCCCCAATAGCCCAAATTCAGTCCGAGTCGCACGGCGTGAATGTATCCATCGGAGTGTCACTCCTCCGTTCAGGGTGTTGACACCGCCTTGACCCGGCCGGTGGTACTCGATCACGACACGCTCACCTGCTCCGTGTCCCGCACTAGCCTTCCGGCTAGGCTCGCCCGTCGTGGAAAAGCGACAGCTCGGCCGGTCGGGACTGCGGGTCTCGCGGATGGCCCTCGGGACCATGACGTGGGGTGCCGACACCGACTCGGAGGAGGCGGCCAGCCAGCTGGTCGCGTTCGTCGACGCCGGGGGCACCCTGGTCGACACCGCCGACATCTACGGCGAGGGCGAGAGCGAACGCGTTCTCGGCGCCCTGCTCGGGGACCTCGTCCCCCGCGACGACATCGTGCTCGCCACCAAGGCCGTCGCCCGCCGCGCCGACGGCCCGTTCGGCGGCGGCGCCTCGCGCGGTGCCCTGCTCACCGCGCTCGACGGTTCGCTGCGCCGCCTCGGCACCGACCACATCGACCTCTGGCAGTTGCACGCGTGGGACACCACCGTGCCGGTCGACGAGACGCTCGCCGCCCTCGACTACGCCGTGACCACCGGCAAGGCGCGCTACGTCGGCGTCTCCAACTACTCAGGCTGGCAGCTGGCGACCGCCGCGGCCCGCAGTTCCGCCGTCGCTCCGCTGGTCTCGACGCAGGTCGAGTACTCGCTGCTGGAGCGCGGGATCGACCGCGAGGTGGTGCCGGCGGCCGAGCACCACGGCATCGGGATCCTGCCGTGGGCGCCGCTCGGCCGTGGCGTGCTCACCGGCAAGTACCGCACCGGGACGCCCGCCGATTCGCGCGGCGCTTCGAGTGTTTTCGCAGGCTATGTCGAACATCACCGGACCGATCGCGCGGCCAGGATCGTGCAGGCGGTCGCGACCGCCGCCGACGGCCTCGGGACCTCACCGCTGGCCGTCGCGCTGGCGTGGGTCCGCGACCGGCCGGGAGTGGTCGCGCCCGTGGTCGGAGCCCGTGACACCGGTCAGCTGACCGGGTCGCTCACGGCCGAGGAGATCACGCTCCCGCCCGCCATCCGCTCGGCGCTCGACGACGTCAGCGCGATCGAGGTCGGATATCCCGAACGCGGCCTTTGAGCCGTCCCGAGAACTGGTTCAGGTGACTGTTGGGTGACGCAGACGTGACGCGGTCGGGTTCCTGGGGGATGCTGGACAGGTCCGTTCGACGAGTAGCAGGTGGAGGCACCAAGGTGGGTCGGCTGTCCGCCGTTTCCCGGATCGCGATCCCGCTCGCCGGTGCCCTGGTGCTCTCGTCCTGCAGTGGGGACGACACTCCGAACGACACCTTGCAGGTCGTGCAGAACCCCGTCGCGGTGACAGCGGCGGTCTCGCCCGCCGTGTCGGTCAAACCCGCGGGCTCGGTGTTCGCCGGGCCGGGTGTGAAGGCGCTGGCCACCGACGAGGCGACCAAGACGCTCGTCGTCGCCGTCACGGAGCCGCCTTCCCTGCGCATCTACGATCTCGCGTCCCTCGACACCCCCAAGACGACCGTGGCCCTGCCCGGTCCGGCGGAGCGGCTCACGGTCTCCGGTTCGCAGGTGCTCGCCAGCGTTCCCGGCAAGAGCGTCCTGGCGAAGGTCTCCCTGCCGGGTGGCGCGCTGGAGACGGTTCCGGTCGCGGGGCAGCCATCGGCCGGGCTCGCCGACGGCGACGCGACACTGGTCTCGGTCCGCGACCGCAAGACCGTCGAGGTGCTTTCCGAAAACGCGGGCCCGAAGACCATCACGGGCCAGCTCTACAGCGCCGACGACGTCCTGAACACCGGTGACGGCGTGGTCGTCCTCGACAAGCTGCGCACGGCTCTGTTCTCAGTCGACCTCGCCGAGGGCAAGATCGGCGAAGGCCTGCGCGCGGGCGACGGCGCGGCCAACGCGGTCACCGACGACCTCGGGCGCGTCTTCGTCACCGACGCGCGAGCCGGCGCGCTGCTGGCCTTCTCCACGACACCTCTGTTGCTGCGCCAGCGCTACCCCGTGCCCGGCGGGGCGTACGGCATCGCCTACGACCGCACCCGTGGCCTCGCCTGGGTCACCCTCACCGAACGCAACGAGGTCGTCGGCTTCGACGTCCGCGGCGGGGAGCCGATCGAGAAGCACCGGTTCCCCACCCTGCGGCAGCCAGATTCGGTCACCGTCGACGAGCAGGGCGGCCGCGTGGTCGTCGGCTCGGCCATCGGAGAAGGGATCCAGGTGATCACGCCATGACAGTGGTGGACGAGGCGGTGGTCGAAGGGGATTGGGAGTACCGGCGGCTGCAGCTGCCTCCAGGTGTTTCGCGGCGGGCGGCGGCGACGCAACTGTCGATCCACGCCGAATTCGCCGGCTGGGAACTTTCGACCGTCCGGCTCTACTCGGATGGCACGCGAAGGGTGTGGTTGCGCCGCAAGCGCACCGCCACCCCCCTTCCCGGCCTGATCACCTGAACACGCGGGGGCTGAAGGGCGCTTTCCCCGCATGCGATGCGGGGAAAGCGCCCTTCACCGCGTGAGATGAGGGGAAAAGTCCCCTTCAGCCCCTGAACACGCGGGCGAGCCAGTCCGCCCAGATCTTCTCCTGCTTTTCGGGGTCGACGTCGCCGAAAAGGTGATGCATCGCGACCACCGGCCCCCGAAACCCGCGGACGAACCGGAGGAACGCGTCCGGAGTCCGGATCCCGATCGTCTGCTCGTTCGCGAGGTAGACCTCTCCCTCCACAGTGGACATCGAGCCGGTCGACAGCCGGACCCGGTCCCCCGTTTCCGGCCTCCCCGCCAGGCCGAGTTCCCGGCCAAGCGTGAGCCACGCGCGATCCCAGTCTTCGACCATCGGGCCGAACACCGTCAGCGGCGCGGCCCGCCGCCCTGGGAACGTGTTCAGGTACTCGATCAGCGTGCGGAAGAACAGCTCGCCGCCCGCGGTCATCGCTTCGAACTCTTCTTCCCAGTCGTCCCCGGGAAGGAAGCCGCTCGTCACCGTCCGCAGCACGGTGCTGCCGCCGTCACGGCCCTCGATGAGGAACTCGTAGGCCACGAACCGCCCGTCCGGACCGGGCTCCTCGCCGTAGACGAGCCGCTCCAGCGGATCCCACGCGGTGATCGCGGACGCGGGTTCATAGGCGCCGAACGCGGTCTTGACGGTTCCGCCTACACCGCCGTCGACCTCGTTGCGGCCCATGAACCACGACGTGATGCCGGGTCCGGTGGCGATGGCGTCCCAGACCTGTTCCGGGGTCGCGTCGACCTCGGCGCGTTCGGTGACCTCGAATTCGTGGCCCATTCAGTGCTCCTCGGCCTCGGTTTTGACGCTCGGGTGGACGGCGACGACGATCCGGTGGTCGCGGCCTTGCTCGGCGCCTTCGTCGTGGTATCTGCTCACGAGGTTCGTGATCGCGACGGTGAGTTCCTCGGCGAACGCCGCCCTGTCCTCGGCGGAGGAGAACCGTATCTCGCCGTCGATCGCGAAGGTCGCGACTCGCTTGCGTGCCTTGGTCGAACCGGTGATCAGCACACCGACGTCGCGCACCAGCCTGCCCGCGACCGCGAGCAGCCAGCGCGCAGACAGCCGGTCCGGCGACTGGGCCGGGTCGGGCTGCACCGCGGACAGCGCGGTCGGCGAGATCACGTAGGACGACGCCGTCGCGCGCATCATGCGCTCGGTGACGTTGCCCTTGCGCCGCTCCTCTACGAGTTCGACCAGCCCGTGCTTCTCGAGCGCGCGCAGGTGGTAGTTCACCTTCTGTCTCGGCAGGTCCACTCGCCCGGCCAACATCGTGGCCGACGCCGGTTCGGCGAGTTCGGCGAGCAGCCGGGCCCGGACCGGGTCCAGCGAAACTTCGGCCGCTTCCGCGTCCTCGATCACCGCTACGGAGAACATGGCACGAAGGTGCCACCGAAAAGAGAAGTTGTCAAGGAAGCTAGGTTTGTCGGCGGGCCTGATTCGCCAGGGCGAGGAGGCGCGGCACCACCTGTGGCGCGGCCTCCAGCGGGACGACGTGCCCGACACCGGGCAGCACCACGGACGTCCCGTTCGCCACCGCGCCCGCCAGTTCCTCCACATCCGCGGTGGGCACGAGCTTGTCTCGCTCCCCCACGATCGCGGTCACCGGCACCGCGCCGACCTGTGACAACGCCGATTCCCGGGTGTAGGCGTCCAGTGCGGGCCGGAACGCGGACACCGTCTGCGGCCAGTTGCCGCGGATCATCCGCACGGTCAGCTCGACGTCGCCGGGCACCGGGTCGTCCCCGAAGAGCCACCAACGCAGCCCGGCGGTCACCGCTTTGCTCGTATGCTCGCGCACCAGGCCGATCAGCTTCGTCCCGAAGACCATTTCCAGGTCACGGCCGAGCTTTCCGAGCGCGTTCGGCCAGATCGCGTCCGGCGTGACGCCGCCCGCCGACATGGCGAGCAGCCCGATTCCCGCCACCCTTGCCGCGAAGACGTCCGGGTGACGCTGGGCGAGCGACAGGATCGCGAGTCCGCCCATGTCGTGGCCGACCAGGACGACCCGGCCATCGGGAACCACCTTGTCGAGCACCTCGGCCAGGTCGTCGGCGAGGTGCCCCATGGTCGCCGACGACGGCCGGACGTCGCCGGATTCGCCGTGCCCGCGCTGGTCGTAGGCCAGTACCGCGACAGGCTCCTCCCCGGCTTCCGCCAGCACCGGCGCGATGGCGCGCCAGCTCCGTCTGTCGAGGGCGTACCCGTGAAGGAGAACCACGGTCACCGGCGCCGACGACGCACCCCAGCGCTCGAAGTGCAGGGGTGTCCCGTCGGCGACCAGCAGACCGGGCATCAGGCTGAGCGAAGGAATCGGTCGAGCACCCGCACGCCGAACTTCAACGCGTCGACCGGGACACGTTCGTCGACCCCGTGGAACAGCGCCGAAAAGTCGAGGTCCACGGGCAGCCGCAACGGGGCGAACCCGAAGTTGCGGATCCCGAGGGACTGGAACGACTTCGCGTCCGTGCCACCGGAGAGCATGTACGGGAGCGTGCGGGCACCGGGGTCCTCGGCGAGGACCGCGTTGGTCATCGCGTCGACGAGGGCGCCGTCGAAAGTCGTCTCGACCGGCGGCAGCTCCATCCATTCCTTCTCGATGTCCGGGCCGAGGATCTCCTCCAGCTCGGCGTTGAAGGCTTCGAGACGGCCGGGGAGGATCCGGCAATCGACCGAAGCTTCCGCGACCGAGGGGATGACGTTGGACTTGTAGCCCGCCAGGAGCATCGTTGGGTTCGCCGTGTCGCGCAGGGTCGCGCCGATCATCCGGGAGATGTTGCCGAGCTTGGCGACGGAACCCTCGATGTCGTCCTCGGGGAAGTCCCAGCCGGTGATCTCGGTGACGCCGTCGAGGAACTCACGGACCGAGTCGGTCATGACCAGCGGGAAGCGGTGGTTGCCGAGCCTGGCGACGGCCTCGGACAACTTGGTGACGGCGTTGTCCCGGTGGATCATCGAGCCGTGCCCCGCGGTTCCGCGCACGCGCAACTTCATCCAGCGGATGCCCTTTTCCGCCGTCTCGATGAGGTACGCGCGGACATTGTCCTTCAGCGTGATCGAGAAGCCGCCGACCTCGCTGATCGCCTCGGTGACGCCCTCGAACAGCTCGGGGCGGTTCTCGACCAGCCACTGAGCGCCGTACTTGCCGCCCGCTTCTTCGTCGGCGAGGAACGCGAAGACGAGGTCACGCGGAGGCACGACGTTGTTGATCTTGTAGTGACGGGCGAGCGCGAGCGCCATCCCGCACATGTCCTTCATATCGACCGCGCCGCGGCCCCAGACGTAGTCGTCCTGGATCGCGCCGGAGAACGGGTGGACCGACCACTCCGAGGCGTCGGCGGGGACGGCGTCAAGGTGACCGTGGATCAGGAGCGCGCCCCGCGACGGGTCGGCACCCGGCAACCGGACGATCACGTTGTGTCGGTTCTTGCCGCCGGACTCGACATAGGTGATCTCGTAGCCCGCGTCGGTGAGCTTCTCGGCGACGTACTCCGCCGCGGCGCATTCACCGACGAGCGTGTCGGGATCCCCCGTGTTGGTCGTGTCGATGCGGATCAGTTCACTGGTGAGCGTGACTGCCTCTTCGGCGGCTGCTTCGATCAAATTCGGTTCGGTCACCAGGCATTCCTACCATTGGTGGAGCGTGCCGACCCGGCACGACCGCCGCGTGGACACGTGTGAAGACCCACTCCCGGCCGCACCACCGCAGGCGGGCAGCTCAGTCGGCGACCCGCGCTCGAGCACCTCCGTCAGTGCGCGACCAGGACCCTGGAGGCCGAGACCCCAGGGAGCTAGACCTCGCACGACAGCACTGACTCGAAACGGACAAATCGCACCACTGTTCGCCCAGCTACAGCAGACCGGTGTCGACCGGATGACGAGCCGTAAACTCTTCCTCCACCCGGGGCCGCCGCGCGGACGCCGGAGGAAAGCCTTCGTGGCGGGGCCCCGCCGCGGCCGCCCGTAGGCCGACGCGCGTTCGACCTGGTCAGACCCGGCCAGGACCGGTTGCGACGGGACGTCTCACGGCCCCCAGAGGGCCCAGCTCCCCGCGGGCAGCGCCCAGCTGAACAACCGAGGCCCGCTACACGCGCCTGCCAGGCGCCGATGCCCCGGAAAGGACGCTGCGGTCGCAGCTCAAGCCGAAGCACCATGCTCACCGACTGGACAACCGGACAACGCCGCTGGTGCGAGGCCTGCACACGCCACCTCGACTGGTGGACAACCTTCACAGCAGAACACGCCCTCGGCAAACCCGACATCGTGCCCCAGCCCTACGCGAACACTGGCGGTGCACTCGCCTGCCACTTTTCAGAAATCGACTGGCCCCAACTGTGGCACGAACTCGACCCCCGCTGGGAGCCGAGACCCGAACGGCACCAAACACAGAACGGCCCGCCAACACTGCGCGTCATCGCCAGCGAACCCACCCCACCACCGAAAGCCTCCCGAACCCGACAGCCATCGTCACGCCACGGCGCGCGCCTGGTCCTCGTCCCTCACCTCTCTGAGCCGTGACGAGCGCAGAGAGGTGAGGGACGAAGGCCCGGGGCCGCGTATCAGCGAGAGGCGGCCGCCGCTTCGACGGAGAACTGCTCGCGATCGTGTCGAGCCAGCCCCCAACGCGGCCACACCGGGCGATCGCCGAACTGCTCGCTCCGGACAGGGCAGGCCGCGCCGCGCCACCAACCCAGCGCGGCTGCCGCCCGCGACCGGCTCCGGTTCCGGCCACCCCTGGTCCAGCCTCGACCGATTGTCCGAAGCCGACGCTGCCCAGGACCGGCACCCGCGCACTGGCGTTACCCGACCGGGTGAAAATTGGCCCTGGCCAGGTGCTCGCCTTCTCGAAGAGCGACTCGCCCCACGGAAATCCGTTACGAGGTGCGTGTTCCCCGGGCTTACAGTGCTTGCCCACAGATCTGCGAACGGCCGGAGGGATGATGTCATGGGCTATGACCACCCCGTGCTGAAGGCTCTCCAGGCGACGGAGGAACTGGCCAGCCTGATTGAAGCCGACTTCGACACCGACCGCGGCGGGTTCACCTGGTGGCACGACTACGGGCTGGACGACGTCACGATCACCGGGATCATGGACTACCTCTACGGTCTGGTCACTGCGGTCGAAGAGAACCTCCGTTCCGCGGCAGTCCACCTGGCCGACCTTCGCGAGAACCGCCACGGCGACGATCACGCGTTGATCAAGTGCCTGAAGGAGACCGGGCGGCTCCCCAACCTCCTCCAGCGCACCGACCTCGAAGCTCGGCGAGATGCCCGGATCCACGCACACGAAGCCGGCGTTCTCCACGCCACCGGGTCGATCCTCGACACCCTTGCCGGGGTCGTGATCGGCATCGACACACTGCTGCTCACGAGGACTCCCTGTCCACCCTCACCGGCGTCGTCGAATCGGTGAACTACGCAGTGGTCGGGACCTTCCTCGCCTGCTCAGAACTCTGGCGCAAACGCCGCGACCAACCGGACCTGATCACCCAACCGAGCGGCCAATGGACATCATGGACATCCGCGAAGCCGCCTCGCGTCACCACCTTCAACGGCTACAACCCGAACACCATCGCCCCTCAAAGCAACTTGGCCGCACTGGTCAGCCCCAGCACCGGACGCCGACTCCAAGCCGCGAAAGTCATGAACCGGGAACACCCACCAACCGCCTGAAACCCGCGAGAGACCGAGCGGCAACGCCGCTGCAGCCCACCTTCACCAAGCTCCGCCCCCAGCGAGCCCAGACGTGGCACCCCACGTTCCCGTACTAGGTGTCCTCCTCCGCGGATCGAAGCGCGTGCTGCGAGGACGCCAACTTCCATCGGCCTCAAGAACATGCCCCCCCAACGGGCGCGGGTAGGGTCAGTCAGTCGGCCGTCCGGCCTTGTCGGCGCCGGATCCGCACATCGAGAGGTGCGGCGGACCTCGGGATTCTGATCGCCCCAACCATGTCGGCGGGGGCGGCTGACCGGCGTTCTCCTCGGCGATTTCCGTGGCTCGCTCCCAGAATGAGGGATCGTCCAGAACTCGCACGGCGGCGGCGAGGATCGCGTCCGCGGTGTCCTCACCCGGCTGTACGGTCACTGCCGCGCCGAACGTACTGAGGCGCTGCGCGTAGTCGGTGACGTTCGGCAAGTACGGGATGAGCACCTGTGGCACGCCGTTGGCCAGCGCGGTGAGCATCGTGTTGCCAACGGTGTGATGGACCAGAAGGTCGAGGCTGTGCACGACGACGTCGAGCGGCAGCCACCCGGCGTGCACGTTGTCCGGCAATGGCCGCAGTTCTTCGGCGATGTCGTCCGGGGCCGCGACCAGCAGGCCGACGTCGAGCTGGGACACCTTCTCCACCTAGCCGGTGAGCACGTCGAAGTCATAGTCGCGGGTGACCCGGCTGCCCGCGGTGACCAGTACCCGCGGCCGTTCGCCGCGGCGGTACATCCAAGGCTTGACCTGACGCGGGCTGCTCACCGGGATGTAGCGCATGAACTGCCCCTCGGCGGCGTCGGAACGCTGCAGGCTCGGCGGGCAGATATCGACGAAAAGATCGGGCGGGGGAAGCTCGTCCAGGCTGAGTGCCTCCAGCTCCGGACCCAGTTCGGCGGCCGCCGCCAGGTCGATGATCCGCGGCTCTCCCCTGCCGATGGCGTGTCTGACATGGGGCACGCCGAGTTTCCGCCGCCAGCATCGGGGCCGCGAAGGACAGCGCGCCACCCACCACCACGTCCGGCCGCCAGTGCGCGGACAGGTCGGTGAGGGCCGGCATGCTCTCCGCGGCGAACCGGCCGAATCCCCTGCCGTTGAAGATCAGGCGCTCGTGCGGGCCCTTCGGCAGGGTTAAGGGTGTTCCCCGCCGATCGGCGAACATGAAATCCATCATGTTCTTCTGTGACGACGCCACAGCCGGCAAACCGGTGCTCGTCACGGTCGGGACCGTGTTCTGTGGAGTGGCCACCAATACTTCGTGCCCCGCATAGCGCATCGCCAAGGCCAACGGGGTCACCGCGAAGATGACGCCCCCGCTGCCGCCTGCCACAAAGAGAACTCGCATGCCTTCACCCTGCGGGGCGCCGGTCCAGCATCACTCGACGCGGCCAAGACTCCCGGCGAAGTCCACTTGACCTCAATCATGCTTGAGGTTGCAGAGTCGTCCTCGCCTGGCTTCTTTCGTTCTCCAAGGGGGTTTATGACGTCTGCGGCTATCACTGCGAGACCGCGATGACCGGCACCGTGCGCGCCGCCCAGCCGGACACCGGCGGACGCGCCGTGGTCACCATCCTGACCGGGCTGATGCTCGGCATGTTCCTCGGCGCGCTGGACACCATGATCATGGCATCCGCGCTGCGTACGGTGGCCGACCAGCTGCAGGGCCTGACTCTGCAGGCATGGGTGAGCACGGCTTATCTGGTCACGCTGACGATCTCCGCGCCACTGTACGGAAAACTGTCCGACATCTACGGCCGCAAGCGGCTCTACATCATCGCGATCGTGCTGTTCCTCGCCGGTTCGGTGCTGTGCGGGCTCTCGCAGTCGATCTATCAGCTGGCCGGCGCGCGGGCGGTGCAGGGTCTGGGCGCCGGCGGGCTCACCTCGCTCGCCCTCGCGGTGGTCGCCGACATCGCGCCGCCGGACAAACGCGCGCGGTATCAGGCGAACCTCGGTGCTGTCTTCGCCGTGGCCAGTGTGGCCGGACCGGTGCTGGGTGGCCTGTTCGCCGGTTCTCCGGAAATACTGGGCATCGCGGGCTGGCGCTGGATCTTCTTCATCAATGTCCCGATCGGACTGGTGGCCGGCCTACTCGTGGTGCTGTTGCTGAAAGTGTCTGCCAAGGGCGCGCGGCAGCGCGTGGACTACGGCGGCGCGATCACCCTGGCCATCACGGTGCTGCCGCTGCTGGTCGTGGCCGAGAACGGCAGGCATTGGGGCTGGGGGGCGCCGCTCTCGATCGCGCTCTACGCGCTCGGCGGCGTCGGGCTGGTGGCCTTTCTCCTGGTGGAGCGCCGGGTCGGCGACAGCGCGCTGCTGCCGGCAAAGCTCTTCCGCAACCTGTCGTTCACCTTGGTCAACATGGTGAATTTCCTCGGTGGTCTAGGGGTCTTCGCCGGACTCGCCTTATTCCCGCTGTACTTGCAAATCGTCAAGGGGCTTTCGCCGGTCGCGGCCGGGTTGCTGCTGCTCCCACAGTCGCTGGCCACCACGCTCGGCGCACGCAATTCCAGCCCGCTGATGAACCGCTTCGGGTACAAGACGGTGCTGGCAGGCGGCATGACGCTGATGACCCTGGTGTACCTGCTGCTCGGCTGGGTCGGCGTGGCCACACCGGTGTTCGTGCTCGGCGTACTGGTGACCGTGCTCGGCTACGGCATGGGCGTGTTCTTCCAAGTCATCCTGATCGCCATCCAGGACAGCGTGCCTGCCTCGGACATCGGGCTGGCCAGCGGTCTGTACAGCTTCACCCGGCAGATCGGCGGGGTGGCCGGTACCGCGGTGTTCGTCTCGCTGCTCTTCGGCGTCGCCGATGATCGAGTCGGGGACAGCTTCCGCGCGGCGTCGGAGCAGGACCCGCTGAGCACCGCGCTACGAGACCCACAGGTACTCGCCGTCCCCGCCAACGCCAAGCTGGTCGGGGAAATCCAGGCCACGGGGACGGTCGGCCTCGACGACACCTCGTTCCTGGCGCAGGTCGACGGCAGGCTCGCCCAGCCGATCCTGGAGGGGCTGGCGTCCTCACTGAACCTGGTGTTCATCGTCGTTGGCGCCTTCCTGGCACTGTCCGTGATCCTCGCCCTCTCCGTCAAGGGCAAGGCGGGATCTGAGGAGGAGACCCCATGCTGACCGTGGAAATCTGGTCGGACGTGATGTGCCCGTGGTGCTACCTCGGCAAACTCAATTGGCGTGCGGCGCTGGCGCGGTGTGGTTTCGCGGATGATGTGCGCACGGTGTGGCGGTCGTTCGAACTCCGCCCGCACCTGCCGCCGGGCAAGGGCGACCGGCTGGCCGTGATCATGCGGCGGGACTGGCAGATGAGCGAGACCGAGATCGAGTCCGTGTTCACCGATATCCGCGCCAAGGCCACGGCGGCGAGCGTGCGCATGGCGCCGGAGAAGATCAGCCCGGTCAACAGCTTCGACGCGCACCGGCTGCTGCACTCGGCCGCCGAACGAGGCGTTGTAAGAGGCGCTGCTGGACCGGCTTTTCGCCGCCTATCACGCCGAAGCCGCCGACTTGTCCGACCACGCCGTGCTCCGAGAGCTCGCCGCCGGGGTGGGCCTGCCCGCCGAGGACGTCGACGACGTCCTCGGCAGCACGCGATACGCAGCCGAGGTCCGCGCCGACGAGCGGACGGCCAGGGAGGTAGGGGTGACGGCCGTGCCGTCCTACCGGCTCGGCGATCGGCGGGCGGTGTCCGGCGCGCTGGACGTCGACCGGCTGGTGACGTTGCTACGGGAAGCCAGGCAGCCGACCGCGGGATGACGAAGACCCCGGGTACCGCAACCGCGTGCTTCCGGTACCCGGGGCCGGTTCAGTTCTTCGCTGCCCCGGCGAGCACCTCCACGGGCCGCAGCAGTGGCTGCGGGCCGCCGGAACCGGCGATGATGGACGGCACCATCCGCACTCCCGCTTCCGCCGCGCGGTGGAAGTCCGCGAGCACCTCGTCGGTGTACTCCATACTGTTCAGAACCCGCGCGACCTCCGCGCGGTCCAACCCGGTGTCGGCGCCCAGTTCGGCCAGCACGGCCGGATCGGAAATGACCCGGTGCTCGGTGAAATGCGCGCGGTACATCGCGTCCATCACCGCGTCCATCCGGCCGTGGTCGGCCGCCAGCTTCAGCAGCCGATGCGCGTCGAAACTCGTCACCTGGCGAGTCCCCGGCAGGTCGATGTCCAGTCCCAGCTCGGCACCGGTGGCGTGGATCACCGCGATCCGACCGGGTACCTGTTCGGGGGCAAGGTATGCCGCCATCGCCTCCGGCACGGTTCCCGCCGGTTCACGCCGCGCGCCCGGAATCAGGTTGAACGCTCGCCAGCGGAGCTTCGCAGGCCGACGGGCCAGTGCCTCGTCGAGCCGACGTTTGCCGACGTAGCACCACGGGCAGAGCACATCGTAGAAGATCTCGACCGGCACGACCGACACCCCACTCAGGCAGGGGCCAGCGCGGCCAGCGCCGACCAGTCGATCGTCGGGGCGATGAGACCCCGGCGCTCGAGGTACTTACGCGTGCGGTCGCGGCCGTCCTCGATCCAGGCCTCCCACGAATCGTCGGTGTGCCCACCGGCCAGCGCCCCGGGAATGCGTTCGGGCCGGAAGGTCCACTCGGTATCGGATCCTTCCGCGGTCCCGGTCACGTGCAGCGAAACCATGTCGCCGGACTGCCCGTTGTGGCGATGCCACAGCAAGGCCCCCTTACCTGGTGCCCCGGCGAAGTCCTCACGCGTCCGCAGGGTCAGCTCACCGTCCACAGAGGACTTTTCAACCTCGGCGCGCGCGACGTACGGGTATCCGTCGGCATCAAGCGTCGCGAACGTGACGCTCGGGTACCGCTGCAGCGAGTCCTCGATCCGCACCGCCATCAAAGCGGACTCGTCCGGTTGAGGCTCGATCGCGCCCCCGGCAGACAAGCTCTCCAGCTGGTGCACCTTTTCCGGAGTAAAGAAGAAGGGCAGGCGGAGGTAGTACCAGTCCATGGTGGACCGGGCGCCCTCATCGGCGAACTCCTCGACCAGGTTCGGGTTCTTGCGGAAGAGTTCCCGCCAGTACTCCTTGAGGTCCTGCGGCGTGGCGACCACATCTGGCGCGCTCACGACGCCCTGCAGCAGCACCGTGCGCGCGTTGGTCAGCCCGCTGCCCACCGGATCGGAGTACAACAGTGCGACGCGCCCGTTCCGCCGCATGTCGAACGCCTTCTGCGGGTAGGAGACCGGGGTGGTGATGACGACCTGCTGGGACTCGGAGACCCAGGCGGAAGCCATCGGCCGCACCTGTGGACTGCCGTCGCGGCCGATGATGGCCATTTCCAACACCCGCACCTCGGCGAGGACCTCCGCAACGTCCGTGGCAATGAGCATTCCAGTCCTTCCAAAACTGCATGGCCCTGCGCGGGCACGGCGGCGACATGTCGACGATAGAACCTCAACTTCGCTTGAGGTCAAGATTGCGGGCGGCGCAGCGCGGCGCGGACCGCGTCGGCGGCACTGGGCAGTAGGGCGAGCGCGCGTAGGTAGTCCGCTCGCCGGTCGGCCAGCGCGCGGTGGGTGGGCTCGTCATAGAGCAGGTCCATCAGCGCGCGGAGCACCGCCTGCTCGTCGAAGATCTCCGCGGACAACCCGGCTTCCACGAACGGGTTCCGGCGCAGCAGCGGGCCATGATGACGTTCTAGCGCCAGGGCCAGAAAGTGAACGCGGGCACGGGGCAGGGAAAGTCTTCCACACAGGCGCGTGCGTGCGGGCCGAGTTCGCCGAGCTTGGTCTCGAGGACGTCGAGCGCGCCGGGGTCGATGTCGCCCACCAGCACCGCCAGCTCCAGTGAGGCGGGGAAGTACGCACCCGTCCTACGGCCAAGCACCCGGCGAAGAAGGTCTCGATTAACCAGCTCGTGTTGGCGTGCCGATGTTCGTCGTCGGCGGTGTCGTCTTGGGAAACCAGTCGGGTTGGTTGTCGAACTCGACGCTATATGTCGGAACGGCCCAGTGCCGACGCATCGCTGAACCTCGCCGACCCCGTTCGCACCGTTGCGAATTCGACGGCAACCCTTCGGCCGGTCACGAGCCGGACAGGAAGGGCCGGATACATCATGCCATCCATACGAGCGCCACTTGCTCAACGAACAAGGTGGCGCTCGTATGGATTCTGCAGGCGGCTCTTCTGGGAACCCCGCGGTACCTGGCTCAGGCCACGCCGCTCCTCGCGATTTCTTTCAGTGTGGCTGTAGTCGCGTTCGCAGAGGTCACGGAGATCCAGTACTTCGCGTTGATCTGCCGGACCACGACTTGGCCGTCATCGGTGAGCAGAAGCCCGTCTGATGGCTTCAAAGGCAATTCCTTGACGTCGTTCACCGTTCCCGGGCCGATCCTCTGCCATGTGGCAGGTGCGGTCCCGGCTCGGATACCGACGAGGATACAAGCCGGACCGTCAGCAGCGGAGCCGTCAGGACAGAAACGGAACGATTCCGGACCGTCGATGCTTCCTCCATCTGCGGCTTGCAACGTCATCGACTGCGGCACCGCGATCCTGCTCAGCGTCGCGGTCACCGGGCTCGGCCGTGCGGTGACGGACTCGGCGACCTCCTGCAGTGTCTTCACCGTGATGGCGCTTGAGGCGCCGCCGATGCTGGCCCATTTGCCAGGGGACAGCTGCCAGCTCAACTCCCTGAAGCCGGACCGCGCGTCCACTGTTCGCAGCACCGCAAGGATCCCGTTGATCCTGCGGGATTCATCCTCCGTACCGGCAACTGGGTCTTGGCTCCGGACCCGGACGACGATCGTCTCGAAGCTGCCGTTGCCCACATACTGCGCCGAGACCTCGCCGGGCTTGAGCGCCCAAGAGTCCAGGACGAACCCCGCGGGCAGCCGACCGACCGTGAACGGCAGCGACTGTGCCGTCTCGACCGTCCTCGCCGGCGGAAGAGCCGATGCAGCAGGCTCCACCGCGACAGGCGGCCGGTCTCCTTCCAGCATTAGCAGCCCTCCGGCGACTAAAACACCGGTGGTGACGGTGGCGGTGGCGGTGAGCGCGGTCGCGCGCCGTACCGACCTACGCCGCCGCAGGATGGAGTGCGTCTTGACCAGCGTCGCGGTTGCGTCGGGAGCCAGGCTTTCTCTCTCTCGCAGGCTCTTTCGGAGCAGGTCGAGGTCGGTCATGATTCAGATACCTCCGCAAGGTCGGATTCGAGGTGGAGCCGCAGGACCGCGAGCCCGCGCGAGATGTGACTCCGCACGGTGCCGGTGGCACAACCCATCGCTTCAGCGATCTCGGTGTCGTCACGATCCTCGTAGAACCGCAGGACGATGGCGGCATGCTGGGCGGGAGTCAGCTTCCGGAGCAAGACGACAAGCTGCTCTCGGTCGGCTATGGTGGCCGTCGGGTCACCGGACGACGGTTCAGCGCCCGCGTAGTCGGCGGTTGGCCGGACGGAGCGCTGGTACCAACGCTTCCGCCAGGACAGGTGGCCGTTGACGACCATCCGCCTGAGATAGAGATCCGGCCGATCGGCCGAGACAACCCGTCCCCAGTGCCGGTGTGCGCGCACCAAGGCGTCCTGGACGAGATCTTGGGCAAGCTCGCGGTCGCCTGTCAGTACGGCGGCGAACCGCAGCAAGCCCGGAAGATGCTCACGGGAAAATTCGTCGAAGGTGCGCCGTGTGGACTCCACACCTTTAAGACTCCTTCTATCCCCGCCGCTGTTGCGGTGATTCCGCGATATTTCTTGTCCCAAGACCCGGCGCAAGTGCGCCTGCCGGCGATGTCGGCCTACGTCCCGGTCAGGCACGCAACCACGTCAGGAGGGCTGTCACAAACAGCGGCCAAATGTCCTTGACACCGCGTTCGCGGGACAGTTGTGCCCATCAGAAGGCGGACGGCTGAGCCCACGTTTCGACCAGCTTAGTGTCTCGGCCACCCGCGCGGCAGGCTGATCGAGCCTGCCCCAGACGAGCAAGACATCGTCGGCACGTACGGAAGTGACAGTGGCATCAGCGAATTCCTAGGCGGCCCCGCTGCCTCTCCTACAGGAGTAGCCGCATGAGGTAAGCGTGATGAACCGGCTGGCGGCGGGACCGGTCAGCCGGAGTGTCTCGCCGCTGCCTCTGAGCATCGCGATACGGGGTGAGTAGGACCCGGCGTATTGCAGGTTCTCGAGCAACTCGTCGGTTCCGACGATCGCGGCGTCAGGTCTCACGTGCGGTTCAAGACCGAGTGCGAGCTCAGCGTCCCACACGATGGATCAAGTGTTGCAGTAAGCACGGCGGGCCCAGAAGCGCACCGTCTGCTCGAACCCCTGACCGCATGGCAAGTTCGGGATAAGTGGCCAGGAACGTGGACACGGGGTCGTGTCCGCCGACGACCATCCAATCAATCGGGCTCTGGCCATTCCTCGGACCTGCCAGATCGACGTCGTCGAAGGTGAACTGACGCTGCACCTGACGGCGTGCCATGGGTTCGATCCAGCGAACTGGAGCCGGATCAATTCAGCGGCGGACCTCAGCAGGTGCCTGCGGCCGGACGCGGCGTCGCTGACGGTTGAGCGTTGCGACTCGTCCTGGCTGCAGCGGTGGAACCTCGGGTAAACATTACTGTGACGCCTTCCGTTCCAGCTCTTGACCCGTCGCCATCCGATCCCCTGGCACCGAAGGGTCGATGCACAAAGCTGCATCAAACCCCTGTTAGTTCGCATCAAGAGCCCCTTGAGCAACAAGTGCGCGCCCGTGCAAGATGACTACTCGAATGGAGCTGTGCATGAATAACCGTAACGGGGGTGCCCTGTGAAGAACCGCGAGTACTGAAAATCCAACTCAGCACGATACTGTGGTCATTGATGCGGCGGCCCGACCCAGGGGAAGTACGCATGTCTTATGCGTGTACTGCCGGGCCGCTGAAACTCCAAAGGAGATTTCGTGAAGCGACGTTTGTTGGGCTTGCTCGGCGGCCTGGCCGCGGTGGCCGGCACGACGCTGACGGGGGCTGGTACCGCGGTGGCCGCGCCGGCGGTCGAACCCGCCGCCGCAGGCGAGGTGGGCACGCAAGCCGCATTTCGCCGGGATTGTCCGACAATCACCTGTACGTTGGGCGTCCCGGACTTCCCAGGTGGCACGATGAGTGTCGACGCCGACGCCGACGGCAGAGGCCAAGCGACCTGGGTGCTGATGAACAAATGGGGCCACCAGTATTGCAAGACACCGTTCCGATTGGAGGCCCCGGCGCAGTCATGGGTCTGCCATAATATGCCCGGCGGCAACTGGCGACTCACGCTAGTCTTGAATTACGGCCAGGACACTCACTGGGCTCAAATCGGCGCCCGCTGGTAAGGCAAATGGGCGCCCATTTGTTAGGGCCGGGCCGACAGTGCTGTTCGCCCCCGGTGCTCCAGGACGTCACCCACGCCAGGCGACGTCCAGCAGCGCAGCACCATGCGCCGGATTGAGTCAGGCTCGTCGCACCGCGCTTCTCTGCCACCGCGACAAGCACCACAGATATTCGACATGGCCGGGCGGCGGCGCCGGAGCGGCAAACGGAATCGAACGCCCTCCACATTCACCAGCAAGCGCGGCTTCATACACTCCCCACGCTACTCACCTCACCCGACATCCCCCGTGCGGCGGGCCACCGATGGTCCTCGACGTGGGACTCTATTCGAGCAGCAGCTTAGCGGCCACTGTGGCGCCATCAGTCCGAATAGTGCCCGCCACGACACGCGCCCGCTCGCCGGCGTCGACGGCCCAGGCTCGGCGTAGACCAGGTCTCCCGGAGTGAAGGTGATGCCGCCGAAGATCACCGGCACGTCCACGCCACCCGCGCCGGTTTTGGTGCTGTTGCGCGGATTCGTGCCCGCGCCTTGACCCCGAGCGGAAGTTCCGCGAGCACCGCGCTGTCCCGCACCGCCATTGATGATCAGCCCAGCCCAGCCGTTCTCCACCGCCGAGCCCGCGATCAGATCGCCGGTCAGCGCGGTGTGCAGTGAACCGCGGCCGTCGACCACCAGTACCGCGCCCGCGCCAGAGGTGCGCAGCAGTTGGCGGACCAGGCCGTTGTCCTGGTGGCACGCCACCGTGCGCACCGGACCGGAAACCCGCCGGTGCCCGCCAAATTCGCGGAACTACGTGTCACACACGAGGAGCCGCACGCCGTGTTCGTCGACGAGGTCGGCGGCGGCGAAGCCCTTCCTCACTGGCGGTGCGCCCTTTCTTCACGAAGTCTGGGAGAACACGCCCAGTTTGCGCTACGGTACTCGCTGCTGACATTGCGCCAGGCGCGATGTGACGTCCGTCCCCGCCGTTGTGGAGCTGCGCACATGCCGTCCTGTCCCGGGCCCGCCCGAATGCTCCTCGCCCGGCAGCGCGGCCGCGGCCCCGACGCGGACCTGGTGCGGCTCCCTGCGATCGCCTAGCCGGCTGGTCGGTCCCCGCCCAGCTGACCGTGAGGATTTCATGGAATACACCCTGCTGCTGGCAGGCTTGATCTGTCTGTTGTTGCTCGCCATCGCGCTCGCCGTGCTGCTGCTCCGGCAGCGCAACGTCACCACCACCGTCGGCCGGTACCGAGATGCCGCCGTCGCCGAGTTGAACGCGCGCGAAGCCGAGGAGCGCCACCTGCGCGAGGTGCGGCTCCCGGCGATCGCGGAGTCGCTGGCGAATCCGTCGGTGACCGTGCCGGGCCCGCTGCGCGGCAACGGCGATCCGCACCGCGCGGTGCTCGAAACGATCACCGAACTGCTCGGGCAGACCCGCCGCGATTCCGCCGATTCCGCCGCCGCGACCCTGCGCGCGATGATGCGCACGGTGCAGAACCTCGCCGGTGAGCAGCAGGTGCTGATCTCGGAGATGGAGGACCGACACGACGATCCGTCCGTGCTCCACGGGCTGCTCGGCCTCGACCACGCGAACTCGCAGCTGGGCCGCCGTGCGCAGGCGACCGCGGTGCTCTGCGGTTCGTGGCCCGGTCTGCAGCGCTCGGCCGCCACGCTGACCGACGTGGTCCGTGGCGCCACCGGCCGCATCCGCGACTACGCGCGCGTCCAGATTCCCGCGCCGTCGGATACCGCCGTGGTCAGCCAGGCGGTGGAGCCGGTGGTGCTTGCGGTGGCCGAACTGCTGGACAACGGCGCCCGCCACTCCCAGCCCGGCTCCCCGGTGCAGGTCACTTTCCAGCAGGCGCACAACGGCCTCGCCATCATCATCGACGACGCCGGTGTCGGCATGACGGTGGAGGCGGTGCAGCGCGCGTCCTGGCTGCTCGGCGGCCACGGCGGCCAGGACATCGCCGCGCTCGGGGTGCCGCCGCGCATCGGGTTCGCGGTAATCGGCGCGCTCGCCAACCGGTACGGGTTCCGCGTCTCGGTGGACACCCGGTCGCCCTACGGCGGGGTGCGCGCGGTGCTGTTCCTGCCGACGGAACTGCTCACCAGGATCACCATGCCGAGCCCGTCCCCAGCCGTGCTCACCCCGGTCCCACGAACCGAAACCCCCGAAATGCCCGCTACGCCCGAACCAGCCCGGCCTGCCGAGCCCGTCGTGGCCGCTTCCCCGGTGAAGACCACGGATCTGGGCACCACCGCCCACGGTCTGCCCCGGCGCCGCCGCCGCACGCTGGCCGCCACCCAGGCCCCGGAGCCTGCCGCACCGGCCGCTCCGGCGCCCGACTCGAAACCGGTCGCCACCGCCGCGGCCTGGCAACGCGGAACCCGTCGCGGCCGCGCCACTTCCACCGACCTCGAAAGGGATGCCCAGTGAGCACGAACACCGACGCGACCACCAACCGGCTCGGCTGGATGCTCGACCAGGCCCTGCAGATGCCGGAGATGCTCTACGCCGTGCTGCTCTCCGCCGACGGCCTGCTGATGGCCCATTCCGAGGGCATCAGCCGTGACGACGCCGAGCGCACCGCCGCCGCGGTGTCCGGGCTGCAATCGCTCGCCCGCGCCACCGGCGAGTTCTGCCGCCAGCCCGGCGAGCAGTGGCGGCAGACGTTGATCGAGTTCGACGGCGGGTTCGTCTTCCTCACCGCCGCCGGCCAAGGCGCCTACGTCGCGGTGTCCACTACCGGCAGGGTCGACGTCGAAGGCGTCTCCTCCCGCATGCAGGAACTGGTGCAGAGGCTCGGCCAGGAACTGACCGCGCCGCCGCGCTTCCCGGCCGCCGGAGGCTCCCGGGCATGACCCCGAACCGGCGCGAGCAGGCTTTGGTGCGGCCGC
Organism: Amycolatopsis sp. cmx-11-51; assembly: GCF_047608665.1. Lineage (NCBI taxonomy): Bacteria > Bacillati > Actinomycetota > Actinomycetes > Pseudonocardiales > Pseudonocardiaceae > Amycolatopsis > Amycolatopsis sp. cmx-11-51. The sequence continues at coordinate 65,709 of NZ_JADNQO010000022.1, forward strand.
ACGTGGTCACCGAGGGCCGCGCCCACCCGACCCGCAACACGCTGGACGTGGCCACCGTCGTCTCCGCCACTTGGGCGCCGATGGCCGGGCTGAGCCCGGAGAAGCGGCGGGTGATGGAGCTCTGCCGGGGCGGTGCGCTGGCCGTGGCCGAGGTGGCCGCACACTTGAACCTGCCGACCAGCGTGACCAAAGTGCTGTTGTCCGACCTGCTCGATTCCGGTCACATCGAAGCCCGCGCCGCCGTGCGCCAGGCCGATATCCCCGACCACCAACTCCTGCAGAAGGTACTCGATGGCCTCCGTGCTCTCACCTGACGGCTACGTCCCAGCCACCGTCCGGACCTCGGTGAAGATCCTGGTGGTGGGGCCGTTCGCGGTCGGCAAGACCACCTACGTCGGCACGCTGTCCGAAATCCGCCCGCTGCGCACCGAGGAAACGATGACGCAAGCCGGTGCGCTGGTGGACGACCTGTCCGGGGTGCGCGGCAAGAACACCACCACGGTCGCGATGGACTTCGGCAGGCTGACCATCGGCGACGACGTGGTGCTCTACCTGTTCGGCGCGCCTGGCCAGCAGCGGTTCACGCAAATGTGGAAGGACCTCGCCTACGGGGCACTGGGCGCGCTGGTGCTGGTGGACCCCACCCGGCTCGAAGAGTCCTTCGACGTGATGGGACTGCTGGAGGAACTGGGCCTGCCGTACGCGGTGGCCATCAACCAGTTCGACGGCGCCCCGAGATTTCCCGAAGCCGAGCTTCGCGAAGCATTGGACCTGCTTCCCGAAACCCGCCTGGTCAGCTGCGACGCCCGCGATCGCGGGTCGTCCGCGCAGGCGCTGATCAGCCTTGTCGACTACCTCTTCGACCCCATCCGCCAGGAGCATTCGTGAGCACTCCCGCCGCCGGACCACCGCCCGGCTGCCCCGCGCACGCCGAGCGCGCCCGCCTCTACGACGAAGAATTCGCCCGCGATCCCGCCGGTGTCTACGCGAAGATGCGGGCCGCGCACGGACCCGTCGCGCCGGTCGAACTCGCGCCTGGCGTGAACGCCACCCTGGTCCTTGGTTACGAAGCCGCACTGGAAGTGCTGCGCGCGCCGTCGACCTTTCCCCGCGATCCCCGGCGCTGGCAGCAGAACCAGCCCGAGGACAACCCGGTCATGCCGATGATGGGCTACCGCCCCAACTGCCTGTTCACCGACGGCGCGGTGCACGCGCGCCTGCGCAGCGCGGTCACCGGCAGCCTGGCGCGGCTCAACCCGCACGCGCTGCGCGGTTACGTCGAGCAGACCGCGCGCGAGCTGATCGCCCGGTTTTCCGCCGAGGGCAAGGGAGATCTGCTCACCGACTACGCGACCACGTTGTCGCTGCAGGTGTTCAACCACCTCTTCGGCTGCCCGCCTGCGCTCGGGGACCGGCTGGTGGCCGGGATGCGCGGCATCTTCGACATGGTCGATCCCGAGCGGGCCAACGCCGAGCTGACCTCGAGCATGCTCGAACTGCTCGCGCTCAAGCGGGCGCAGCCGGGCCAGGACGTGCCGTCGTGGATGATGGCGCACCCGGCGCGGCTGACCGACGAGGAGATGCTGCACCAGCTGGTGCTGCTGATGGGCGCGGGCACCGAGCCGCAGCAGAACCTGATCGCCAACGGGGTGCGGCTGCTGCTGGTCGACGACCGCTTCGCCGGTGACCTGGCTGGCGGCAGCCTGCACGTGGAGGACGCGCTCGAGGAGATCCTCTGGGGCGACCCGCCGATGGCCAACTACTCCGCCGGCTACCCGTGGCCAGGGGTCGACTTCATGGGCACCCACCTGCCCGCCGCCGAACCGGTGGTGATCAGCTTCGCCGCCGCCAACACCGATCCCGCGCTGCGGGCCGAGCAGCGGGTGGGTAACCGGGCGCACATCGCCTGGGGCGCCGGCGTGCATTCCTGCCCCGCGCAGGGCCCGGCGAGGCTGATCGCCACCACCGCCATCGAAACCCTGCTCGACGCGCTGCCCGATCTGCGCCTCGCCGTGCCGGAGGACCAGCTGCAGTGGCGGCCAGGCCCGTTCCACCGCGCGCTCGCCGCGCTGCCCGTGCTGTTCACCCCCGTCGTTCCCACACCAGTTCCGTCCACCGAACCGACTGGAGAGCACCATTGGAATCCGCCGCACCCCGCCCCCTCGTCCTCGACCCCACCGGCGCCGACATCCACGCCGAGAACGCCGAACTCCGCGCCCGCGGCACCACGACGCTGGTGGAGCTCCCTGGCCAGGTGGTGGCGTGGTCAGTAACCGATCCGGAGCTGCTCAAGCGCCTGCTCGGTGACCAGCGGGTGTCGAAGGACCCGCGGCAGCACTGGACCGCGTGGCGGGAGGGCACGGTACCCGCGGACTGGCCGCTGATGATCTGGGTGGCCGTGCAGAACATGTTCACCGCCTACGGTGGCGAGCACCGGCGGCTGCGGTCATTGGTGTCCAAGGCGTTCACCTTCCGTCGCACCGAGGCGCTGCGGCCGTGGGTCGAGGAGATCACCGGCGGCCTGCTCGACCGGATCGAGGGCGCCGACGGGGTCGTAGATCTGCGCGAGCACTTCGCCTACCCGCTGCCGATCGAGGTGATCTGCCAGCTGTTCGGCGTGCCCGACGAGCACCGCGCCGATCTGCGCAAGGCGGTCGACGGGGTGTTCAACACCACCGCCACCCCGGAAGAGGCGGCGGCCAACGGCGAGCAGATGTACCGGATCCTCGGCGAACTGGTGGCGCTGCGGCGCGCCCAGCCGGGCGACGACCTGACCAGCGGCCTGATCGCGGCACGCGACGAGGACGGTTCCTCGTTGCAGGAAGCCGAACTCGTCGACACGCTGATCCTGATGATCTCGGCAGGGCACGAGACCACGGTCAACCTGCTCGACCACGCGATCACCGCGTTGCTGACCCATCCGGAGCAGCTGCGCCAGGTGCTCGACGGCGAGTACGGCTGGGGCGACGTCATCGAGGAAACGCTGCGCTGGCAGGCGCCCGTCGCGCACCTCCCGCTGCGGTACGCGGTCGAAGACATCGTCGTCAACGACGAGGTGATGATCAAGCGGGGCGAGGCGATCCTGGCTTCGTACGCGGCCGCGGGCCGCGCGCCGGAGGTCGGCGACAACCCGGAGGAATTCGACCTTTCGCGGACGAACAAGAGCCACCTCTCGTTCGGGCACGGGGTGCACTTCTGCCTCGGCGCCCCGCTGGCCAGGGTGGAGGCGGAGATCGCGCTGCCAGCGTTGTTCGCGCGCTTCCCGCGGCTGGCGCTGGCGGTCGAACCGGCGGAGCTGGAGCCCACGGCGTCCTTCATCTCCAACGGGCACCGGGTCCTCCCAGCCACCCTGGGCTGAATTCGGGTGGCTTCGCGGTGTGGACCCGGTGGAAACGCTGCTGGCCTGAAGCACTCCGGCAGCCACCCTCCTGATGGTGGCGGTAGGAGTGGTCGAACTCGTGCGCGCCAGACGGCGCAAACGGGCGGGCACCCCGCTCACCGCGACCTACCTGAACGAGGTCACCGCGATGTTCTACGGCACCAAACGCCGTGAACTCGAGCACCGGGCCGCCGTCGAAATGCTCCGCGAGGAGGAGGGCGACGGCGCCCCGCCCGCCCACGAGCATCGAACTGGCGCGCGGCACGGTCAGGTTGACGCGCGGAACAACGACCAACCGGTCACCGCGGTGAGCACCATGCGGAGCACGTTGCCCGCGTTCCACTGCCAGGCGATGGCGGTCAGCTCGGGTCCCGGCCCGCCATCGCCGAACATGCGCTGGACGAGCACGGCGATGACGTACACCGACAGCGCCACCAGCGACGTCACGCCCGCGCCGGTAGTCGCGTTTGAGGTCCTCGTCCCGGTTCCCTGGCCGCTGTGGCCGGTTCCCTGTGCGCACGCACGCCGGGAACCGGCCACTGGTCGATCGCTCGTCCCGTCCTGTCCGGAGCCCGTCGCGGACCCCGACCCGCACCGAACGGCGGATCATCAAAGTCCGGGTCCTGCGCCGGTGGGGACCCGCCCGGATCGCCTACCTGCTCGGCCTGAACCCGTCCACGGTGCACGCAGTCCTGCGCCGTTACGGCATGGCCCGGCTCGCGCACCTGGACCGGGCCACCGGACGATCGATCCGCCGCTACGAACACGCCGCACCCGGTGACCTGATCCACGTCGACATCAAGAAGCTGGGCAACATCCCCGAGGGCGGCGGGCACCGGGTCACCGGCCGCCAAGCCGGGCAGCGACACCGCACCCGCACACCAGGCAAAACCCTGGACGGCAACGGCAACAGCCATGTCGGCTACAGCTACCTGCACAACGCGGTCGACGACCATTCCCGCCTGGCCTACAGCGAAATCCTGCCCGACGAGAAGAAAGAGACCGCGGCCGCGTTCTGGCAGCGAGCCCAAACCTTCTTCACTACCCACGGCATCACCGTCGAGCGAGTCCTCACCGACAACGGCGCATGCTACAAATCCCACCTCTGGCGCGACACCCTGACCACAGCCGGAATCGCCCGAAACCTTGGCATCGAGCTCTACGCCCTTCATGACAGTGCCACGGGCCGGTGGCTCGAGATCCTGGAACTCCCCGTCATCTGGACGACGCTTACGCCAGTCGTCCTGCCTACCTTCACCCACGAGGCTCTCGCCGGAGACACGATCTACGGCGACGACCGCAACGGCTTCTTCGCGTATCTCTCGGACGACGGTGGCAAGACTCGAGTTCGCCTTCTAGAGCGGTTCGCCAAAGAATGGAACGCAGGACGCCTGCCCCGCGACGGTGGTGAGGTCGGGAGCCGAAAGCCCATGCATGTCTACGTCAAGGATTCCGAGGGGCACCCAAGATGGCGGCCGGTCTCGAACTTTCTCGTCACCTACCGCGTGGAGCGACGACACTGGCTCGGCCACATCAACCCCGCCCAGAGCCGCGGCCTGGTCAACATGCTGGATCAGTGCATTGTCCCTTCGTACACCGACGTCCCGTTGGCCCGGGACGAGTCATGGACCGAGATCGACGATCCTGACGCGGTGGCCGTGAAGCTTCGCGGGCGCCTCCACACTTTGAAGGAGGCCGTCATGGATCCGGAAGCACACACTTTGACCAACGCTCAGATCACTAACGCGAGGACAGGTGGCCTGGAGTACGGCGGAGAGTAGGTGTCAGGAACGACGCGCTCGCCGACGGGATCGGGGCCGACGCCCTGCGCAGCCCGGCATCGCGAGCCCGGTGATGTCGCTGACGACACCGATCGCCCTGTCAGCGGCTACCTGATCAGGACACCCGCGTCGCCCGGCTCCAGTCGCCGGGTACCGGCCGAGATCGTTCGGCCGAACCTGCTCGAAGCCCATAGATACTGGGAGGACGTCTCGGTGGAACAGATCCGAGAGCGTGATACGCCCTGGCCGCCATGGCGTGGTTGATCGGGCTGGGCCACCTTTCCGCGCTTCGGTTGTCTGGAGGCTCCAGCACAGTCGGTCATGGCCAAGTCTGGTCCAGCCCTGGCGGGACACACCCTCCGTGGTCAATGGCGTGTTCGAGTTGGGCTCGGTAGGGAGCGAACACGTTGAGCAGGTCGAAGACGTGCTTGTTGCGCTCCCTGGCCCTTGCCGCTCAGGAACTCGAACATCAGTCGGTGTGTCAGGCTCGCGAACCGGTCGTCTCGCGGCCTGATCTGGATCCGGTTGCGGAACAGGGACGCCGCGCGGTAGTCGCCGTTGGTGATCACGGTTCAGAGCAGCAACGACGTGATGTGGCGTTTGCGGGGGCCGAAGTCCTTCGCTGGGTGAGGCAGGCGCTGGAGTGGTTCGGTGATGGTCTCTTAGACGTCTTCGGGAATCAGCCAGCCGTCGAGCGCACGTCTGCGTCGTTGATAGTCGATCTTCGGCGGAGTGCTGTTGAGTCTGTCGACAACGTCTTGGACTGCTGTCACGACCTGGGCTGCAACCCGCGCCCATGCACGGTCAACCGGGCGTTACGGTGGGACACGAAGATCTCCCGTCGTGATCGGTGATGGCGTCAGACACCAGCACCACCCACGGAGGTCTTCGCCATGATCACCCCACAGGCAGCTCAACCGTCAACAACGACCATGGTCCCTACAGCTAGCGCTTGATCGCGACGCCTCCGGTCATGAAGCGCACCCCGATGGTGGTCGCGTCGGTGACGACCTCGTCGGGCCGCCAGAGTGCCAGCGGCACAATGCCGGGCGGCAGGATCTCCAGCCCGTCGA
>NZ_JADNQO010000023.1:0-56932 GCF_047608665.1 Amycolatopsis sp. cmx-11-51
TTGTGCTGGACGTGGGTGGTGAAGCGCTGCCGGGTGAGCTGGTCTCGCAATGGGCCGTTGATCGGGTGATGTTCAACAGTTACGGTCCGGCCGAGGCGACGGTGAACGCCGCCGTATGGCGCTGCCGGGCCGACGTTGGTCCTGGCTCTGTCCCGATCGGACAGCCGATCGCGAACGTCCGGGTCTACGTGCTGGACGAGACCTTGGAGCCGGTTCCGGCCGGGGTGGCGGGCGAGTTGTACGTGGCCGGCTCCGGAGTGGCGCGGGGCTATGTAGGCCGCGCGGGCCTGACCGGTGAACGGTTCGTGGCGTGCCCGTTCGAGCCAGGGGAGCGGATGTATCGCACGGGCGACCGGGTGCGGTGGACTGCCGATGGTGAGTTGGTGTTCCTGGGGCGTCTGGACGAGCAGGTTCAGATCCGGGGTTTCCGGGTGGAGCCAGGGGAGATCGAAAGTGTCCTGCTGACGCATCCTGACGTCGACCAGGCGGCGGTGATCGCCAGGGAAGACACTCCGGGCGATGTCCGGCTGGCCGGTTATGTCATTCTCGCGGGCGCGGTGTCCGTTGAAGAGTTACGCACCTTCCTCGCCGAGAGACTGCCCTCGTATCTGGTGCCCTCGGCGATCGTCGTTCTCGACGCTTTCCCGTTGACACCCAACGCGAAACTCGATCGCAAGGCCCTTCCCGCGCCGGACTTCGCGGGTCTCGTGGGCACCGGTCGCGCGCCGGAGACCGCGCGGGAAGAAGTGCTGTGCCAGGCGTTCGCCGAGGTGCTCGGCCTGGAACGAGTCGGTGTGGATGACGACTTTTTCGTGCTGGGCGGGCATTCGCTGCTCGTGGTGTCGTTGGTGGAGTGGCTGCGGCAGCGCAGGGTGTCGGTCTCGGTGCGAGCCCTGTTCCTGACCCCGACGCCGGCCGGGCTGGCCGCCGCCGCGGGCCCCGAACCCGTGGTGGTACCGCCCAACCTGATCCCGCCGGACGCCGACGGGATCACGCCGGACATGGTGCCGTTGGCCGAGCTGACCGAGGCCGAGATCGCGCGGGTGGTGGCCGCGGTTCCCGGCGGGGCGCCGAACATCCAGGACGTGTACCCGCTGGCGCCGTTGCAGGAAGGTATCTTCTTCCACCACCTGATGGCCGACCACGACGGAACCGACGTCTACGTGACGCCCACCGTCATCGAATTCGATTCGCGTGACCGCCTCGACGCCTTCCTCGCCGGGTTGCGCTGGATGGTGGACCGGCACGACATCTACCGCACCGCGGTCGTGTCGGCGGGGCTGCGGGAACCCGTGCAGGTCGTGGTGCGCCACGCCGAGCTGCCGGTCGCGGAAGTCGTCCTCGATCCCAGCGGCCCCGACGCCGTCGAACAGCTCCTGAACAGGGTGGGCGGGCGGCTGGACCTGGGCCGGGCGCCGCTGATGGACGTGCACTTCGCCGCCGATCATCGCGGCGGTCGATGGCTCGGCCTGCTGCGCGTCCACCACCTGCTGCAGGACCACACCACGCTCGAGGTGCTGCTCGACGACCTGCGAGCCTTCCTGTCCGGGCGGGCCGGGGAACTCCCCGCGCCGGTCCCGTTCCGCGAATTCGTGGCGCAGGCACGGCTCGGGGTGCCACGACAGGAGTACGAGCGGTACTTCTCCGGCCTCCTCGGCGACGTGACGGAGACGACCGCCCCTTACGGGCTGGTGGATCTGCACGGCGACGGCACCGGCGCCGAGCAGGCTCACCTGTGGGTGGACGACGCGCTGGGCAGGCGCGTCCGCGAGGTGGCGCGGTCGTGGGGAGCGAGCCCGGCCACGGTGTTCCACCTGGCGTGGGCCCGCGTGCTGGGCGCGGTGTCGGGACGCGAGGACGTCGTTTTCGGCACCGTCCTCTTCGGACGGATGAACGCCGGTACCGGCGCGGACCGCGTGCCGGGACTGTTCATCAACACCCTGCCGGTCCGGGTCCGCCTCGATCGGGAGGGCGTCGGTGAGGCACTGACCGGACTTCGGCACCAGCTCGCGGACCTGCTGGCCTACGAGCACGCGCCCCTGGCGCTCGCCCAAGGGGCCAGCGGTCTCTCCGGCGGCAGTCCGTTGTTCAGCTCGATCTTCAACTACCGGCACAGCCCGGCCACTCCGGAGGAGGACCGCCCGGCGCTGGACGGGATGAACGTCCTGTCGGCCCGCGACCTCACCAACTACCCGCTCGCGGTCGCAGTCGACGCCCACGAGTCCGGCTTCGCGATCACCCTGGACGCGGTGGCGCCCGCCGACCCGGCCCGGGTGGGCGCGCTGCTGATCACCTGTCTCGACGCCCTCGCCACCGCCTTGGCGGACGAGCCCGCCACGCCGCTTCGCACGCTGGACGTGCTGGACGAGTCCGAGCTGTCCGCGCTGGTGGACGGCTGGAACGACACCGCGGTACCGGTGGCGGACGTGTCGGTGGCGGACGCGTTCGCGGCCAGGGCCGCGGCCGATCCCGGCGCCGTCGCGGTCGTCTCCGGCGAGGTGGAGACGTCCTACGGCGAGCTGGACGCGCGTGCGGACCGGCTGGCGCGGGCGCTGGTCGCCGCGGGCGTGCGGCCGGAGTCGGCCGTGGCGGTCGCGATGGAGCGGTCGATCGACCTGGTGGTCGCGTTTCTGGCGGTGCTGAAGGCAGGCGGTGTCTTCGTGCCGCTGGACACCGGCTGGCCGGAGGCCCGGATGCGCGCGGTGACCGCGGACGCGGGCGCTTGCCTGTTGCTGGCGCACGAGGCGACCACCGGGATCGAACTCGGCGTCGCGGCGCTGACGGTCGAGGCCGAGGCGGACACCGCGGTGGACCTGCCGGACTCGGTCCCGCCGGGTTGTGCCGCCTACGTGATGTACACGTCCGGCTCGACCGGGGAGCCGAAGGGCGTGGTGGCCACCCATCGGGACGTGGTGCGCCTGGCGATGGACCGGTGCTGGGGTGCCGCGGCACGGGTGCTGTTCCACGCCCCCCACGCCTTCGACGCGTCGTCTTACGAGCTGTGGGTGCCGCTGCTGTCGGGTGGCACCGTGGTGATCGCACCCGGCGAGCGCATCGACGCGGCGTCGATGCGGCGGTTGATCTCCGCGCACGCGTTGACCCACGTGCACGTGACCGCCGGTCTGCTGCGGGCACTGGCCGAGGACGACCCAGGCTGCTTCGCCGGGGTGCGTGAGGTGCTGACGGGCGGGGACGTGGTGACGGCCGACGCCGTGCGCCGGGTCATGGAGTCGGGCTCCCGGGTGGTCGTGCGGCACCTCTACGGGCCGACCGAGGTCACGCTGTGCGCCACCCAGCACGAGATCGCCGATGCCGCCGAGGTGGGCGGCGCGCTGCCCATCGGGCGGCCGCTGGACAACACCCGCGTCTATGTCCTGGACGACGGGCTCAACGTGGTCCCGGTGGGCGTCGCCGGTGAGCTGTACGTGGCCGGGGCCGGCATCGCGCGCGGTTACGTCAACCGCGCCCAGACCACGGCGGAGCGGTTCGTCGCGTGCCCGTACGGGACGGGCGGGCGGATGTACCGCACCGGCGACCTGGCTCGCTGGACGCCGGACGGGCGGCTGGTGTTCGCCGGGCGCGCGGACGACCAGGTGAAGATTCGCGGTTTCCGGGTGGAACCGGGTGAGGTCGAGGCCGTGCTCGCCGAGCATCCGGCGGTCGCGCAGGCCACCGTCGTAGTGCGGGAGGACGTCCCGGGGGACAAGCGGCTGATCGGCTACGTGGTGCCCGTGGACGGGAGCGCTTCGATCGTCGACGTGGTGCGTGACCACGTGGCCGGGCGCCTGCCCGAGTACCTGATCCCGGCGTCGTTCGTGGAACTGGCCGCGCTCCCGCTGACGGCCAACGGGAAGGTGGACCGGGCGGCGCTGCCCGCGCCCGGGTACGCGGCCGGAGCGGGCAGGGCTCCGGTGAACGCGCGGGAAGAGCTGCTGTGCCGGGCCTTCGCCGATGTCCTGGGGCTGCCGTCGGTCGGGATGGACGACGACTTCTTCGCGTTCGGCGGGCATTCGCTCCTGGCGATGCAGCTGGTGAGCCGGGTACGCGCGATCCTGGACGTGGAACTTCCGATCCGGACTGTGTTCGAAGCCCGGACTCCCGGGCGCCTTGCGGTCCGGATCGACCAGGTCGCCGCGCCGGGGCGGACGGCGCTGACGGCGCGGTCACGGCCGGACCTGGTGCCGTTGTCGTTCGCGCAGCGCCGGTTGTGGTTCCTGGGCAGGCTGGAGGGGCCGAGCCCGACCTACAACATTCCCTGGGGTCTGCGTCTGACCGGGACCTTGGACCGGGCGGCTTTCGCGGCGGCGTTGCGTGATGTGGTCGGGCGCCACGAGGTGCTGCGTACTGTTTTCGCGCTGGCCGACGGCGAGCCGTATCAGCGGGTGCTTTCGGTGGACGAGTCCGGGTTCGCGCTGGACGTGGTGGAAGTGCCGCCCGACGACCTGACGGCGGCGGTGGCGCGGGTCGCGACGCACCCCTTCGACCTGGCGGCGGAGATCCCGGTGCGCGCCTCGCTGTTCTTGGTGGCGCCGGACGAGCACGTGCTGGTCATGGTGGTGCATCACATCGCGGGTGACGCCTGGTCGATGGCGCCCTTGGCCCGCGACGTTTCGCTGGCGTACGAGGCACGGCTGGGCGGCGCGGCTCCCCGGTGGGCCCCGCTGCCGGTGCAGTACGCCGACTACGCGCTCTGGCAGCGGGAGCTGCTCGGCGACGACGACGATCCGGGCAGCGTGATCGCACAGCAGGTGCGCTACTGGAAGGCCGCGCTGGCCGGCGCACCGGACGAGCTGGACCTGCCGGTCGACCGGCCACGTCCGGCGGAGCTGTCCCATCGAGGCCACGTCGCCGAGGCCGAACTTCCCGCCGAGCTGCACCGGCGGCTCCTGGAGCTGGCGGCGGCCGAGGGCGTGACCGTGTTCATGCTGCTGCAGGCCGCGTTGGCGGTGACGCTCTCGCGGTTGGGCGGAGGCCGGGACATCCCGATCGGCACGGCCGTCGCGGGGCGCACCGACCAGGCCCTCGACGAGCTGGCCGGGTTCTTCGTCAACACCCTCGTGCTGCGCACCGACCTGTCCGGGAATCCGACCTTCGCCGAGGTGCTGGGGCGGGCACGGGAAAACCTCCTCGCGGGGCTGGCCCACCAGGACGTCCCGTTCGAGCGGCTGGTCGAGGAGCTCTCCCCGGCCCGTTCGCTGACCCGGCATCCGCTGTTCCAGGTGATGCTGACCGTGCAGAACACCGCCGGGACCGACGCCGAGCTGCCCGGCCTGCGGACCTCGATGGTGCCCACGGGGGCGGTGGCCGCCAAATTCGATCTGGACCTCGCCTTCGAGGAGAGTTTCGACCCGGCGGGCGCGCCCGCCGGCTTGCGCGGAACGCTCGTCGTGGCCGCCGACCTGTTCGACCCGAGCACCGCGGACCGGATCGTGACCTGGTTCGCACGAGTGCTCGACGAGGTGACCCGACGGCCGGACCTGCGGCTCGGCGCGGTCGACGTCCTCGACGCCGGTGAACTGTCCACTTTGGATGGATGGAACGAGCCGGGGCCGCCGGTCCCCGATGCCACGCTGCCGGAGCTGTTCGAGGCCCAGGCCGCGAGGACGCCGGACGCGATCGCCGTCACGGCGGGCGACGTCGAGCTGTCGTACGCGGAACTGGATGCGCGAGCGAACGGTCTGGCCCGTCGGCTGGCGAGCCGGGGTGTCGGCCCGGAGTCGGTTGTCGGGGTGGTCGCACGACGGTCGGCCGAGTCGGTGGTGTCGCTGTTGGCGGTGCTCAAGGCGGGTGGCGCGTATTTGCCGGTGGATCCGGATTCTCCGGTAAAGCGGATCGAGTTCGTGCTGGCGGACGCGGACGCGGTATGTGTGGTCGCGACGTCGGACTGCGTGTCGGTGGTGCCGCAGGGTGTCCCGGTCGTGCTGGCGGACGATCCTGGGCACGACGTGGTTTCGGACCGGCCGAGCGTGGCGCGCCCCGACCATGCGGCGTATGTGATTTACACGTCGGGTTCGACGGGGTTGCCGAAGGGGGTGGTGGTTCCGCATCGGAATGTGGTGGCGTTGTTCGCGGCTGCTGGTGGGTTGTTTGATTTTGGTGCGGATGATGTGTGGTCGTGGTTTCATTCGTTCGCGTTCGATTTCTCGGTGTGGGAGTTGTGGGGCGCGTTGTTGTATGGCGGCCGGGTTGTGGTGGTGCCGTTCGAGGTGTCGCGTTCGCCGCGGGAGTTTGTGGATTTGCTGGAGCGGGAGCGGGTTACGGTGTTGAGTCAGACGCCGTCGGCGTTCTATCAGTTGATGGCAGCTCAGTCGGGGGCGGGGTTGGCGTGTGTGCGGGCGGTGGTGTTCGGTGGGGAGGCGTTGGAGCCCGCGCGGTTGAGCGAGTGGTGGGAGCGGTTTGGTGATTCCGGTCCTCGGTTGGTGAATATGTATGGGATTACTGAGACGACGGTGCATGTCACCCATTGCGATCTCGCACCGAATACCGAGGGGGGTGTGATCGGTCGGGGTCTTGCGGGTTTGTCGGTGTATGTGCTGGATGAATGGTTGCGGCCTGTTCCGGTGGGTGTGGTGGGTGAGTTGTATGTGGCTGGTCCGCAGTTGGCGCGTGGTTATGTGAATCGTGCGGGTTTGACCGGTGAGCGTTTTGTGGCGTGTCCCTTCGGGTCCCCGGGTGTCCGGATGTATCGGACGGGGGACCGGGGCCGCTGGAACGCCGACGGCCTGCTGGTGTTCGCGGGCCGCGTGGACGATCAGGTCCAGATCCGCGGGTTCCGGGTGGAGCCGGGTGAGGTGGAGGCCGCACTGGCGGCGCATCCCGACGTGGCACAGGCCGCGGTGCTCGCGCGGGAGGACTCTCCTGGTGATGTCCGCCTGGTGGGCTACGTCGTGCCCAGTGCCGAGGCAGGCGCCGACGATCTGCCGGACGTCGTGCGCGGGTTCATGACGGGACGGTTGCCGTCGTACCTGGTGCCTTCCGCGGTGGTGGTGCTGGAGGCGCTGCCGTTGACCGCTAACGGAAAGCTGGATCGCGCGGCACTGCCCGCGCCGTCCTACACCGCCGGTGGTGGCCGCGCTCCGGCCGGCATCGAGGAGGAGCTGCTCTGCCAGGCGTTCGCCGAGGTGCTTGGTCTGGGGCGAGTCGGTGTGGATGACGACTTCTTCGTGCTGGGTGGTCATTCGTTGTTGGCGGTGTCGTTGGTGGAGTGGTTGCGTCAGCGTGGTGTGTCGGTGTCGGTGCGGGCGTTGTTCACGACACCGACCCCGGCTGGATTGGCCGCTGTCGCCGGGTCCGGTTGGGTGGAGGTGCCGTCGAATTTGATTCCGGATGGTGCCACCGAGTTGACGCCGGAGATGCTGACGCTGGTCGACCTGACCGAGGACGAGGCCGGCCTGGTCGCGGCGGCGATTCCGGGCGGGGCACCCAACATCCAGGACGTCTATCCGCTGGCGCCGTTGCAGGAAGGGATTTATTTCCACTATCTGCTCGCCGGTCGTGACGGCACCGACGTGTACGCCACGCCGACCGTGCTGGCCGTCGACACCCGGGATCGCCTCGACGGCTTCCTCGTGGCGTTGCAATGGCTGGTCGACCGGCACGACATCTACCGCACGGCGATCCTGTCCGAAGGGCTTCCGCACCCCGTGCAGGTGGTCACCCGGCACGCCCTGCTGCCGGTCGAGGAAATCACACTCGACCCCCACGGCCCCAGCCCCGTGGACCAGCTCCTGGCCGCGGGCGACCGCAGGATGGAACTGGCCGATGCCCCGCTCATCCGGGTGTACGTCGCCGCCGATCCGGCGGGCGGCTGGCTGGTGCTGCTGCGCATCCACCATCTGATCCAGGACCACACCAGCTTCGACGTGATAGTCGCCGACCTTCAGGCGTTTCTCACCGGGCGGGCAGGCGAATTGCCGCCGCCGGCGCGTTTCCGCGATTTCGTCGCGCAGACCAGGGGCGGGGTGTCCCAGGCCGACCACGAAAGCTATTTCACCGAACTGCTCGACGGCGTCACCGAAACCACCACACCGTACGGCCTTTTGAACACGTATGGGGACGGCGAGGCGGCCGCGCTCGGCCACCGGCGGGTGGACGACACCCTGGCGGCGCGGACGCGCGAGGTGGCACAGACGCTCGGCGTGAGCCCGGCGACACTGTTCCATCTGGCATGGGCACGCGTACTCGGCGCGGTTTCGGGACGTGACGACGTCGTGTTCGGCACGCTCCTGTTCGGCCGGATGAACGCGGGCGCGGGTGCCGACCGCGCGCCCGGACTGTTCCTCAACACGCTTCCGGTGCGGGTGCGCATCGCCGAGGCGAGCGTGGGCGAGGCACTGGCCGCGATGCGGGGCCAGCTCGCCGACCTGATGGTCCACGAGCACGCGCCGCTGGCGTCGGCGCAGGCCGCGGCCGAACTGCCAGGTGGCAGCCCGCTGGTCACGTCGCTGTTCAATTACCGGCACAACCAGGAGGAGCCCGAACCCGGCGAGGGCATCGACGGTATCCGGACGGTCTTCACCCGGGAGCACACGAACTACCCGCTCCACGTGTCCATCGACAACGACGGCCCGGGTTTCGCGATCACCGTGAACGCCGTGGCACCCGCCGACCCCGACCAGGTCTGCGCGCTTCTGCACACCTGTCTCGGAAACCTGGTCACCGCGCTGACGGCGGCCCCGGAGACGCCGTTCACCGGAGTCGACGTGCTCGACGCCCCGTCCCGGCGACGGCTGCGGGTGGACTGGAACGACACCACCGTGGCCGTTCCGGACGTTTCGGTGCCGGAGGCGTTCGCGGCGCAGGTGGCCCGCACACCGGAAGCCGCCGCTCTGGTGGCCGGTGACGTGACGCTGGGGTACGCCGAGCTGGATGCCCGCTCGGACCGGTTCGCGCGAGCGCTGGTGGCCTCCGGGGTGGAAGCGGAGTCGCCGGTCGCGGTGCTGATGGACCGGTCACCCGAGCTGGTGGTGGCGCTGCTGGCGATCTTCAAAGCCGGCGGGGTGTTCGTGCCGCTGGACGTGGGCTGGCCGGCCGCGCGGATGCGGGCGGTGGTCGAGGATTCGGGTGCCGCGTCGCTGGTGATACACGAACCGACGGCGGGCCACGAGTTCTTGAACGGGCTGGCGCTCCGGACGATCTCCGTCGATGCCGCTGCCGCTGCCGCTGCCGATGCCGATGCCGATGCCGCCGTGCTGCCCCGGCCGGGCCCGCCGGGACAAGCCGCCTACGTGATGTATACCTCCGGCTCGACTGGCGTGCCGAAGGGCGTGGTGACCACGCATCGAGACGTGGTGGGCTTGGCGAAGGACCGGTGCTGGGGATCGCCGTCGCGAGTGTTGTTCCACGCGCCGCACGCGTTCGACGCGTCGTCGTACGAGTTGTGGGTGCCGTTGTTGTCGGGCGGGACCGTGGTGGTGGCGCCGGTCGAACGGGTGGACGCGACCGTGCTGCGCGGGCTGATCACCGGGCACGAGCTGTCCCATGTGCACCTGACGGCCGGTTTGCTCCGGACCCTCGTCGACGAGGATCCGTCCTGCTTCTCCGGCGTGCGGGAGGTGTTGACGGGCGGCGACGTGGTCCCGGCGGACGCGGTGCGGCGGGTGCTGGAGTCGAACCCCGGCGTCGCGGTACGGCATCTGTACGGTCCGACCGAGGTGACGCTGTGCGCCACCCAGCACGAGGTCGGTGCAGCCGATGAGATCGACGGTGTCCTGCCGATCGGGCGGCCGTTGGAGAACACCCGTGTCTACGTGCTGGACGACAAGCTCGACGTGGTGCCCGCCGGGGTGGCCGGTGAACTTTACGTCGCCGGATCGGGCGTCGCGCGCGGCTACCTGAATCGTCCTTTGTGGACAGCGGAGCGTTTTGTGGCTTGCCCGTTCGGTTCAGGCGAGCGGATGTACCGGACGGGCGATCTGGTCCGGTGGTCTTCGGACGGTCGTCTGGTGTTCGTCGGGCGCGCGGACGAGCAGGCCAAGATCCTCGGGTTCCGGGTGGAGCCCGGCGAAGTGGAAGCCGTCCTCGCCGGGCATCCGGCCGTCGCGCGGGCCGCCGTGCTGGTCCGCGAGGACGTGCCGGGCGACAAGAGGCTGGTCGCCTACCTGGTTCCCGCCGAGCCGGGCACCGCGGTCGGTGTCACGGCGCGCGCGTATACCGCCGAGCGGCTGCCGGAGTACCTGGTTCCGTCGGCGTTCGTGGAGCTGGAGACCCTTCCGCTGACGGTCAACGGGAAGGTGGATCGTGCCGCGTTGCCCGTGCCGGAGTACTCGTCCGGTATGGGTCGTGCTCCGGCGAACGCCACGGAAGAGCTGTTGTGCCAGGCGTTCGCCGACGTGCTCGGTCTTCCGTCGGTCGGGATGGATGACGATTTCTTCGAGCTGGGCGGGCATTCGCTGCTGGCTATCCAGCTGGCGAGCCGGGTGCGCGTGGTGCTGTCGGTGGAGGTGCCGCTGCACGCGCTGTTCGAGGCACGGACCCCGGCGAGCCTGGCGGCGTCGGCCTCGCTTGGTGTCCCCGACCGGACGGCGCTGGTGGCGCGGGAACGGCCGGAAACGCTGCCGTTGTCGTTCGCGCAGCGCCGGTTGTGGTTCTTGGCCCAGTTCGAGGGGCCGAGTCCCAGCTACAACATCCCGTTGACGTTGCGTCTGACCGGGTCTTTGGATCGGGTGGCTTTCGCGGCTGCGTTGCGTGATGTGGTCGGGCGGCACGAGGTGTTGCGTACCGTGTTCGCGCTGGCTGACGGGGAGCCGTATCAGCGGGTGCTTTCGCTGGACGAGACCGCCTTCGCGCTGGACGTGGTCCAGGTGACGGCCGGGAACCTCGACGAGACGATCGCCGAAACGGCGGGACACGCGTTCGACCTGACCACCGAGGCCCCGGTGCGGGCGTCGTTGCTCGCGGTGACACCGGAGGACCACGTCCTGGTCCTGGTCGTGCACCACATCGCGGCGGACGCGTGGTCGATGGCGCCGCTGTCGCGCGACGTCGCCGCGGCCTACAAGGCGCGGCTGCGGGGCACGGAACCCGCGTGGACACCGCTGCCCGTGCAGTACGCGGACTACGCGCTCTGGCAGCGCGACCTCCTCGGCGACGAGGACGATCCGGAAAGCCTGCTCTCCCGACAGGTCTCCTACTGGCGTGACACCCTCGACGGGGTACCAGAGGAGCTGGACCTCCCCGCCGACCGGCCACGGCCCGCCACCGCGTCCTACCAGGGCTCGCTCGCCTCGATCGAGATCCCGGCCGGACTGCACCGCCGCCTCCGGGCGGTGGCACAGGACAGGGGAGTGACCCTGTTCATGACGGTGCAGACCGCGCTGGCCGCGGTGCTGTCGCGGCTGGGCGCGGGGATCGACATCCCGATCGGTGTCGCGGTCGCGGGGCGCACCGACCAGGCGCAGGACGACCTCGTCGGCTTCTTCGTCAACACGCTCGTGCTGCGGACCGATCTGTCCGGAGACCCGACGTTCGCCGAGATCCTCGGCCGGGTACGGACCACGTCGCTGGCCGCCTTGACCCACCAGGACACCCCGTTCGAGAAGCTCGTCGAGGAGCTGGCGCCTGCCCGGTCACTGGCCAGGCACCCGTTGTTCCAGGTCATGCTGACCCTGCAGAACACGGGTGGGCCGGAAGGCAGGCCCCCGGTGACGCTGCCCGGCCTGCGGATCGGCGCGCTGCCCGTCGACGGCGTGGCGGCCAAGTTCGACCTCGACGTGTCGATGGGCGAATCCTTCGACGCGGCAGGCGCGCCCGCCGGGATGGCGGGCATGCTCATCGCGGCCGCCGACCTGTTCGACCAGGACACGGCCGACCGCCTCGCGAGCTACCTGGTCAGGGTCCTGACCCTGCTGGCCGACGACACCGGCGCGCGGCTGAGCACGGTGGACCTGCTCGATCCCGCCGAGCGCCGGTTGGTGGTGCAGGAGTGGAACCACACCGACGCCCCGCGACCGGCCATGCTCGTGCCGTCGGCCTTCGAGGCACGGGTGGCGAGTACGCCGGACGCGCTCGCGGTGCTGCACGGTGACGGTACCCGGCTGAGCTACGCCGAGGTGAACGCGCGGGCCAACCGGCTCGCCCGGCTGCTCGTCCGGCACGGCGTCGGGCCGGAGTCGTCCGTCGCGGTGTGTCTCCGCCGCTCCGCCGATCTGGTGGTGTCGCTGCTGGCGGTCCTCAAGGCCGGGGGCGCCTATCTGCCGGTCGACCCCGGGCATCCGGCCGAGCGCGTCAGATACCAGTTCGACGACGCCCGTCCTGGGCTCGTGCTGACCGATCTGGACACCGAGCTCGCCGATCACGGGCCGGACCGGATCGTGGTCGACGATCCTCGTGTCGTGGCGGAACTCGCGGCACCGGACGACGGCGATCTGACCACCGCGGAGCGCCACGGGCCCCTGTTGCCAGGCCACCCGGCCTACGTGATCTACACGTCGGGCTCCACCGGGCGGCCCAAGGGGGTCGTCGTCCCCCACGGCGCCATGGCGAACTTCGTGGCGGCGATGAGCGTGCGCTTCCCGATGGGGACCGCGGACCGCTTGCTGGCCGTCACGACGGTGTCCTTCGACATTCACGTCCTCGAGCTGTACGTGCCGCTGCTCGCGGGCGCCGGGGTCGTGCTGGCGGAGGACGCGGCCGTCCGGGATCCGGCGGCGGTGGCCGAGTTGATCCACCGGTTCGGTGTCACGACGATGCAGGCGACCCCGGCGCTGTGGCAGGCACTGCTGACCACACACGCCGAAGCCGCGCGCGGGCTGCGCCCACTGGTCGGCGGCGAAGCTCTGCCAGGGGCGCTGGCCGTCCGGCTGGCCGAAGCGTCGGCGGGCACGGTCACCAACCTGTACGGCCCGACCGAGGTGACGGTGTGGGCGACCGCGGCCGAGGTCGACGGGAAAGGCCCCGGCAGGGTGCCGATCGGCAGGCCGATCGCCAACACGAGGGCGTATGTACTCGACGGCACGATGCGGCCGGTCCCACCCGGCGCCGTCGGTGAGCTGTACCTGGCGGGCGTCCAGCTCGCGCGTGGCTACCTGGGGCGTCCGGGGGCGACGGCGGAACGGTTCGTGGCCTCCCCGTTCGGCAAGGACGGTGAGCGGCTGTACCGCACCGGTGACGTGGTGCGATGGCGCGCGGACGGCGAACTGGAGTTCCTGGGGCGTGCGGACGACCAGGTGAAGATCCGCGGGTTCCGGATCGAGCTCGGCGAGGTCGAGGCGGTGCTGGGCGCCTGCCCGGACGTGGACCGGGTCGCGGTGGTCGCGCGTGAGGACGTGCCGGGCGACAAGCGGCTCGTCGCCTACGTGGTGGCCACCGGCGACGAGCCTTCCGGGGCGGTGCGCGCGTACGCGTCCGCACATTTGCCGTCGTACATGGTGCCGTCCGTGGTCGTGCCGCTCGACGCGTTGCCGCTGACGCCGAACGGGAAGCTGGACCGCAAGGCGCTGCCCGCACCCGGCCCCACGACGGACGCCGGTGCGGGCAGGCTCCCCGTCGGTCCTCGGGAAAAGTTGTTCTGCGCGGCGTTCGCCCACGTTCTCGGTCTCGACGAAGTCGGGGCCGACGACGATTTCTTCGCGCTGGGCGGGCATTCACTACTGGCGGTGTCCCTTGTGGAGTATCTCCGCACGCACGGCGCCGAGGTGTCGGTGCGGGCGGTGTTCGAGCAAGCCACCCCGGCGGGGATGGCCGCGGCGGTGGGTCCGGACCAGGTGGTGGTGCGACCGAACCTGATTCCGCCCGGTGCCGCCGAGATCACCCCGGAGATGCTGACCCTGGCCGAGCTGACCGAGGCGGAGATCGCGACGGTGGTCGAGGCCGTGCCGGGCGGCGCGGCCAACATCGCCGACGTGTACCCCCTCGCGCCACTGCAGGAGGGCATGTTCTTCCACCACTTGATGGCCAAGGGCGACGACGCGGACGTCTACGTGCTGCCGACCGTGCTGCGTTTCGGCTCGCGAGCCCTTCTCGATGGTTTCCTCGCCGCCCTGCAGCGGATCGTCGATCGGACCGACATGTACCGGACGGCGGTCGTCTGGAAAGGACTGCGCGAACCGGTGCAGGTCGTGTGCCGTACCGCCGAGTTGCCGGTGGACGAAGTCGTCCTCGACGGCGCCGGTGACGCTGCCGAGCAGCTGATGGCCGGCGCGGGGGCCGGGATGGCGGTGGACCGGGCGCCACTGATGCGGGTACGGGTCGCCGTCGAACCGGCCACCGGGCGCTGGGTCGCGTTGTTGCTCATCCATCACCTGGTCCAGGACCACACCGCGCTGGACGTACTCCTGGACGAGGTGCGCGTGATACTCGCCGGGCGGGCCGCGGAACTGCCCGAGCCCGTACCGTTCCGCGAGTATGTGGCGAGGGCGCGGTTCGGCGTCGCGCGGGAGGAGCACGAGGCCTACTTCGCCGAGCTTCTCGGTGATCTGACCGAGCCGACCGCTCCGTACGGGTTGCTCGACGTGCACGGAGGCGGCGACGCGGTGACGCGCGCCGACCGGTGGGTCGACGACGCGCTGGCTCAGCGGGTGCGCGGGCTGGCACGCTCGCGCGGAGTCAGCCCCGCCACCGTCTTCCACCTGGCGTGGGCTCGGGTCCTCGGCACACTGGCCGGTCGTGACGACGTGGTGTTCGGAACCGTCCTTTTCGGACGGATGAACGCCGCGACCGACGTGCGGCGGGCGGCCGGGCCGTTCATCAACACGTTGCCGGTACGCGTCCGCCTCGACGCCACCGGCGCGGGCGCGGCCCTCTCGGCCATGCGGGGCCAGCTCGCCGGGCTGATGGTGCACGAACACGCGCCGCTCACGGTCGCGCAGGCGGCCAGTGGCGTGCCGGGCGGTCTCCCGCTGTTCACGTCGCTGCTCAACTACCGCTTCACGGCGGCCCCGGACGAGGACGGGGAGAAGGACCGTGACGACCCCGTCGACGGCATCGAACTGCTGGCGTTCCGCGAGCAGAGCAACTACCCGCTGACGGTGTCCGTCGACGACGTGACGGACCGGTTCCTGCTGACCGTGGACGCGCTTGCCCCGGCCGATCCGGAGCAGGTCTGCGAGTTGCTGCACGCCTGCCTCGACAGCCTGGCCTCCGTGCTCGAAGAAGACCCCGGTACGGCGCTTTCGGCGGTCGAAGTGGTGCACGCCGCCGAGCGACGGCGAGTACTGGACGCGGGCACCGGGCCGGTCCGGGAGTTGCCGCAGGTGCCACTCGGGGACCTGTTCGCGGCGCGGGTGGCCGAGACGCCGGACGCCGTGGCGCTCTCACGCGGGGACGTCGAACTCTCGTATCGGGAGCTGGACGCCGTCACGAACCGCTTGGCGCGGCTGTTGATCGCGCGGGGCGCCGGGCCGGAATCGGTGGTCGCGGTGGTGCTGGAGCGATCGCTGGAGCCGGTGATCGCGTTCCTGGCGATCGTGCGGGCGGGCGCGGCCTGCCTGATGGTCGATCCCGCTCTGCCCGCCGACCGCGTCGGCCTGATGTTCACCGACGCCGGTCCGGCGCAGGTGCTGACGAGCGCCGGCTGCCGGTCGGTGGTGCCGGACGGCGTGCCCGTGGTCGTGCTGGGGACTCCGGAGGTCGAGGCGGAGCTGGCGCGCCTGGATGACGGCGCGGTCACCGACGCCGACCGGGTCGCCCGGTTGCTGCCGGACCACCCGGCGTACGTGATCTACACCTCCGGCTCGACGGGACGGCCGAAAGGCGTGGTGGTCACACACCGCGGCCTGCCCTCGCTGGCGCTGGCCCAGATCGAGTCCTTCGCGCTGGACGGCGCGTCCCGGGTACTGCAACTGGCCTCGCTCAGCTTCGACGCGTCGGTCATGGAAATGGTCATGGCGTTGTCGTGCGGAGCGACGCTGGTCGTCCCGGCGGCGGCGGGACCGCTGGCGGGGGAGGAACTCGCCGAGGTGCTGCGGACGGAACGGATCACCCACACGCTGATCCCGCCGAGTGTGCTGGCCACCGTGCCCGAGGAGGTGGGCGACGCACTGGTCACGCTGGTGGTTGGCGCCGAGGCGTGCCCGCCGGAGCTGGTCGGACGCTGGACGCCGGGACGGCGGATGGTGAATGCCTACGGCCCGACCGAGATCACCGTGCTGTGCACACTGAGCGACGAGCTCCGTCCCGGCGAACTCCCGCCCATCGGCCGTCCGATCGGCGGCGCCCGGACGTACCTGCTCGACGACAGGCTGGTTCCGGTACCCGCCGGTGTGCAGGGCGAGTTGTACGTGGCGGGCCCCGGTGTGGCACGCGGCTACGTCGGCCGCGCGGGGCTGACCGCCGAGCGGTTCGTGCCCTGCCCGTGGGGCGGCCGGATGTACCGGACGGGCGACCTGGCCCGCTGGGGCGCGGACGGTCAGCTGGTGTTCCTCGGCCGCGCGGACGACCAGGCGAAGATCCGCGGGTTCCGGATCGAGCCGGGTGAGGTCGAGGCCGTGGTGGCCGAGCATCCGGCGGTGCGCAGGGCCGCGGTCGTCGTCCGCGAGGACGTCCCCGGCGATCGGCGACTGGTGGCGTACGTGGTGCCGGGCGAGGACACCGGTGAGCAGGTGGGAACGGTGCGGGCGTTCGTGGCCGGGCGCCTGCCCTCGCACCTCGTGCCGTCGGCGGTCGTATCGCTGGACTCGTTGCCGCTGACGGTCAGCGGGAAGCTCGACCGCGCCGCGCTGCCCGTCCCCGGCTACACCGCCGGTGAGGGCCGGGCACCGTCCGGTGCCCGCGAAGAACTGCTGTGTGGCGCGTTCGCCCAGGTACTGGGGCTGCCGTCGGTCGGGATGGACGACGACTTCTTCGCGCTGGGCGGGCATTCCCTGCTCGCGATCCGGCTGGTGAGCCGGGTGCGCGCGGTGCTGGGCGTCGAGCTGCCCCTCCGGGCGCTGTTCGAGACACCGACCCCGGCGGGTCTCGTCCGCGGGCTCGTCGAGGCCGGGCCGGGACGGGCCGCGCTGGCGGCGCGGAAGCGACCGGCGCGGGTGCCGTTGTCGTTCGCGCAGCGGCGGTTGTGGTTCCTGCGGCAACTGGACGGCCCGAGCGCCGCGTACAACGTTCCGGTGGGCCTCCGGCTGTCCGGAGAGCTGGACAGGGAGGCGCTGGAGGCCGCGTTCCGCGACGTGATCGAGCGCCACGAGGTCCTGCGGACAGTGTTCCCGATGCAGGATGAGGAGCCGTGCCAACGGGTCCTGCCGATCTCCGACACCGGGTTCGAGCTGCGTTTCGCGGAGGTGTCACCGGAGGACCTCGACGAAGCGGTGGCCGCGGCGGCCGGGTACGAATTCGACCTCGCCACGGAGATCCCGCTGCGGGCCTGGTTGTTCGCCACCGGCGCGGGGGAGCACGCGCTCGTGCTGGTGGTGCACCACATCGCGGGTGACGCCTGGTCGATGGAACCGCTGGCCCGTGACCTCGCGGCGGCCTATGCGGCCCGTCTCGAGGGAGGCGAACCCGCGTGGTCGCCGCTGCCGGTGCAGTACGTCGACTACACACTCTGGCAACGGGACCTGCTCGGTGACGAGCACACCGCGGGCACGGTGCTGGCCGACCAGGTGGCGTACTGGCGAGACGCCCTCGCGGGGGCGCCGGACGAACTGGAGCTGCCCGCGGACCGGCCGCGGCGGGCCGAGGCGTCACACCGCGGCCACGAGCTGCCGATCCTGGTACCGGCCGAGGTCCACGCGCGGCTGCTGGAGCTGGCGAGGGCAGAGGGCGCGACGGTCTTCATGGTGCTGCAAGCGGCGCTCTCGACGTTGTTGCACCGCCTCGGCGTTGGCACCGACGTCCCCATCGGGGCCGCCGTCGCCGGGCGGATGGACCAGGCGCTGGACGAGCTGGTCGGCTTCTTCGTGAACACTTTGGTGATCCGCAGCGACCTGTCCGGCGACCCGACGTTCCGTGAACTGCTCGCGCGGGTGCGGGCCGCCAGCCTGTCGGCGTACGAGAACCAGGACGTGCCGTTCGAGAAGCTGGTCGAGGAGCTGTCCCCGACACGGTCGCTGGCCCGGCATCCACTGTTCCAGGTCATGCTCACGGTGCAGAACACCGCCGGGGCCGGCGGCGGATCGGCCGCCGGGTTGCCGGGCCTGCGGACGGCCCCACTGTCGATGGGCGCCGCGGCGTCGGCCAAATTCGACCTCGACCTGAGCCTGGGCGAGACCTTCGACGAGTCCGGTGCCCCGGCTGGGATGCACGGCTCCCTCACCGCGGCCACCGACCTGTTCGACGAGTACACGACCGGGCGGCTCGTCAGTTACCTGATCCGCGTCCTCACCGCGGTTTCGGCCGACGTCGAAGTCCGCGTGAGCGCGGTGGAGATGCTCGATCCGGCCGAATACCACCGGATCGTCGAGGAATGGAACGACACCGCTCGCCCGGTGCCGGATCGCCTGGTGCCCACGCTGTTCTCCGAGCAGGCGGCGCGGGCGCCGGAGGCGACGGCGGTCGTGGGCGACGGGATCGAACTGACCTACGGCGAGGTCGAGGCGCGGGCGAACCGCCTGGCGCGCCGGTTGATCGCCCAAGGGATCGGGCCGGAGTCGGTGGTGGCCCTGGTGCTGGGGCGTTCGCCGGAGCTGGTGATCGCCGTACTGGCGGTGCTGAAGGCGGGGGGCGCGTACCTGCCGATCGATCCGGACCAGCCCGCGGAGCGGATCCGGTTCATGATCGAGGACGCGGCCTCGGCACTGGTGCTGGACGCGCCGGGCTTCGTGGACGAGGCCACGGCTTACGCGTCCACCCCGGTGTCCGACATAGACCGGATCGCGCCCCTGTCGCCGACCCATCCGGCGTATGTGGTTTATACGTCGGGGTCGACGGGGCGTCCGAAGGGTGTGGTGGTTACGCATGAGGCGTGTGTGAGTTTGTCGGTGAGTCATGAGCGTTATGGGGTGGGGGCTGGGAGCAGGGTTGCGCAGTTCGCGTCGGTGGGTTTTGACATGTTTTGTGAGGAGTGGCTTTTGGCGTTGTTGTCGGGGGCCGCGTTGGTGATTGTGCCGTCGGATCGGCGGTTGGGGGGTGAGCTGGCCCGGTTTTTGGTCGAGGAGGGGGTGACGCATGCGACGTTGCCGCCGGCGGTGGTGGCGACGATGCCGGGTGATGTGTTGGATCCGGGGTTCGTGTTGGATGTCGGGGGTGAGGCGTGTCCGCCGGAGTTGGTTGAACGTTGGGCTGGCGGGCGCACGATGTTCAACACCTATGGTCCGAGTGAGGCGACCGTCGACGCCACGGTGTGGCGCTGCCGTCCCGGTCTCGAACCGGGGACCGCGGTCCCGATCGGCCGCCCCATCGCCAATACCCGCGTCTACGTACTGGACTCCGCGCTGCGACCCGTCCCGACGGGCGTGGTCGGAGAGCTCTACCTGTCGGGCACGAGCCTGGTGCGCGGGTATCTCGGACTGCCGTGGATGACCGCCGAGCGGTTCGTGGCGTGTCCGTTCGAGTCGGGGGAGCGGATGTACCGGACGGGCGACCGGGTGCGCTGGGACGCCGACGGGCAGCTCGTCTTCGCGGGCCGCGCGGACGATCAGGTGAAGATCCGCGGGTTCCGGATCGAACCAGGTGAGGTCGAGGCCGTGCTCGCGGCGTATCCCGGGGTGTCCCAGGTCGCGGTGCTCGCGCGGGAGGACTCGCCCGGCGATCCGCGGCTGGTGGGTTACGTGGTTTCCGACGAGGGCGTGGATGTCGGCGGGCTGAAGACTTTCGTCTCGGAGCGGTTGCCGTCGTACCTGGTGCCGTCGGCCGTGGTGGAACTCGAGGCGCTGCCACTGACCGTCAACGGCAAACTGGACCGGAGGGCGCTGCCGGCGCCCGCCTACGCGACCGGTTCGGGACGCGTCCCCACCACGACCGAAGAAGAGCTGCTGTGCCAGGCGTTCGCCGAGGTGCTCGGGCTGCCGTCGGTCGGCGTGGACGACGACTTCTTCGCGCTGGGCGGGCATTCCCTGCTGGCGGTGTCGCTGGTGGAGTGGCTGCGGCAGCGCGGTGTGTCGGTTTCGGTGCGGGCGTTGTTCGTGACGCCGACACCCGCCGGGCTGGCCACGGCCTCCGGGCCGGAACCGGTGGTCGTCCCGCCGAACCTCATCCCGGCCGGGGCGACGCGGCTCACGCCGGAGATGCTGCCGATGGTCGAGCTGACCGAGGCGGAGGTCGCCCGGCTGGTGGAGCAGGTGCCGGGCGGTGCGGCGAACGTGGCGGACGTGTACCCGCTGGCACCGTTGCAGGAGGGCATCTTCTTCCACAACCTGATGGTCGGCCACGAGGGCACGGACGTGTACGTGACGCCCGCGGTGATCGAGTTCGAGTCGCGGCAGCGGCTGGACGAGTTCCTCACGGCCATGCAGTGGGTGGTGGACCGGCACGACATCTACCGCACCGCGGTCATTTCGGACGGGCTCCCGGAGCCGGTACAGGTGGTGGTGCGTAACGCCGAGCTGCCGGTCACGGAGGTCGAACTCCGGCAAGGGGAGCAGGATTCCTCCGAAGAGCTGACCGCCGCCGTCCGCGACTGGATGCCGCTGGACCGGGCACCGCTCCTGACCACGCACATCGCTGCCGATCCGCGGGGCGGCCGATGGCTGTGCCTGCTCCGGGTCCACCACTTGCTCCAGGATCACACCGCGATGCAGGTGATGCTCACCGAGCTGCGGGCACACCTCGATGGCCGGACCGATCAGCTGCCGCCGCCGCTGCCGTTCCGGGAGTTCGTCGCGCAGGCGCGGTTCGGAGTGTCGCGGGAGGAACACGAGCGGTACTTCGGCGAAGTCCTCGGCGACGTCACCGAGCCCACCGCTCCGTATGGGCTGACCGAGGTACACGGCGACGGCACGACGACGGGGCAGGCCGGCCTCCGGGTGGACGAGGCGCTGTCCGGGCGGCTGAAGGAGATCGCGCGATCGCTGGCGGTGAGCCCGGCGACGGTGTTCCACCTGGCGTGGGCGCGGGTGCTGGCGGCCTTGTCGGGCCGTGACGACGTGGTGTTCGGCACGATCGTGTTCGGCCGGATGAACTCGGGCGCGGGAGCCGACCGGGTCCC
This sequence comes from Amycolatopsis sp. cmx-11-51, assembly GCF_047608665.1. Lineage (NCBI taxonomy): Bacteria > Bacillati > Actinomycetota > Actinomycetes > Pseudonocardiales > Pseudonocardiaceae > Amycolatopsis > Amycolatopsis sp. cmx-11-51. Next base: position 21,014 of record NZ_JADNQO010000023.1, read on the forward strand.
CGGCCTGTACATGAACACCCTTCCGGTGCGGGTCCGGCTGGCCGGGCTGTCCGTCGGCGAAGCGCTGACCGGCCTGCGGAACCAGCTCGCCGACCTGATGGTCCACGAGCACGCGCCGCTGGCGCTCGCGCAGGCGGCCAGCGGCCTGTCCGGCAGCCCGCTGTTCACCTCGCTGTTCAACTACCGGCACAACCAGGAGGTGTCCAGTGACGAGGCGGAGTCGATGTACGGAATCGACCTGGTGTCCGTCCGCGACCTGACCGACTATCCGCTCGGCGTCGCCATCGATGTCGACAGCAGCGGCTTCACGATCGCCGTGGACGCGGCGGCTCCCGCCGATCCCGACCAGGTCGCCGCGCTCCTGCACACCTGCCTGGACAACCTCGTCACCGCGTTGGCGGACACTCCTGGCACACCGTTCTTCGCGGTGGACGTGCTGGGCGAGGCCGAGTCGGCCGAGCTGGTCGAGAGGCGCAACGACACCTCGGTCGCAACGGCGGATGTCTCGGTGCCCCAGGCGTTCGCCGATCGCGTGGTCGCCGAGCCGGAGGCGGTCGCGGTCGCGGGTGCGGGTTTCCGGCTCACTTACGGTGAGCTGGACGAGCGTTCCGATCGGCTGGCGCGGGCGTTGGCGGTGGACGGGACGGAACAGATCGTCGCCGTGCTGCTGGAACGAACGGCCGATGTGGTCGTGGCGTTTCTCGCGGTGCTGAAGGCGGGCGGGGTGTACCTGCCCCTGGACCCGTCGTGGCCGGTCGCCCGCATGCGTGCGATCGTGCGGGACGCGGGCGCACGGTCAGTGGTGGTGAACGAGGCGACGGCCGGCCACGAGTTCGCTCGCACGACCGACCTGCCTCGGATATCGGCCGATCTCGACGGGGATGCGGACGACGGGGTCGTGCTGCCGCCGGTGTCTCCGAGCAGCGCGGCGTATGTGATGTACACGTCGGGTTCGACTGGTGTGCCGAAGGGTGTGGTGGCGACTCACCGGGATGTGGTCGGCTTGGCGAAGGACCGGTGCTGGGGTGTGACGTCGCGGGTGTTGTTTCATGCGCCGTACGCGTTCGACGCGTCGTCGTACGAGTTGTGGGTGCCGTTGTTGTCGGGCGGGACCGTCGTGGTGGCACCGGACGAGCGAGTGGACGCGGAGGTGCTTCGGCGGTGGATCTCCGCTCACGAGGTGTCGCACGTGCATGTCACGGCGGGGCTGCTGCGGGTGCTGGCCGAGCAGGATCCGGCTTGTTTCGCGGGTGTTCGTGAGGTGCTGACGGGTGGGGATGTGGTTCCGGCCGAGTCCGTGCGGCGGGTGCTGGAGTCGAATCCCGGTGTGGTGGTGCGGCAGCTGTACGGTCCGACCGAGGTGACGTTGTGCGCCACCCAGCATGAAGTCGGTGACCCTGGCGAGGTCGATGGTGTTTTGCCGATCGGGAAGCCCTTGGACAACACCCGGGTGTACGTCCTCGACGGTGCGCTGAACCCGGTGCCGGTCGGGGTGGCCGGAGAACTGTACGTGGCCGGTGCCGGTGTCGCGCGTGGCTATGCCAACCAGGCGCCGCTGACGGCGGAGCGATTCGTGGCCTGCCCTCACGGGGGACCCGGTGCGCGGATGTACCGCACCGGAGACCTGGTCAGATGGTCCCAGGAGGGGCCGCTGGTGTTCGTCGGGCGCGCGGACGATCAGGTGAAGATCCGGGGGTACCGGGTCGAACCCGGCGAGGTCGAAGCCGTCCTCGACGGATATCCGGGTATCGCGCACGCCGCGATCGTGGTGCGTGAGGACGTTCCCGGGGACAAACGGCTCATCGGGTATCTCATCCCGCAGGAGCACACCACCCCCGACGATGCCGCGGTGCGTGACTACCTCGCCGAAAGACTCCCGGACTACCTGGTCCCGTCCGCGTTCGTCCACCTCGACACCCTGCCGCTGACCGGGCACGGCAAACTCGACCGGAAAGCACTGCCCGCGCCCCAGTACGCTACCGAAGCGGGCGACGGTGGGGCGAACAACGGTCCTCTCGCCGTACTCGAGCAGGCCGTGTGCGAGACGTTCGCCGAGGTGCTCGGGCTCCCCGAGGTCGGGGTGAACGACGATTTCTTCGCTCTCGGCGGGCATTCGCTGCTGGCGGTCGCCCTGGTGCAGCGGCTGAAGCGCAAGGGCATCACCACCTCGGTCCAGGACGTGATGGCCGCCCCGACCCCGGTCGCGCTGCTGAACACGCTCAGCCTGTCGTCGGTGCGGGGCTCGCTCGGCGTGCTGCTGACCATCCGCGGCGACGGCGACCGGCCACCGCTGTTCTGCGTCCACCCGGCGGGCGGGCTGAGCTGGTGCTACACGCCTTTCGCACAGCATGTGCCGCCGGAAGTGCCCGTCCACGGCCTGCAGGCCCGCGGCATCGACGGTGAGACCCCGCTCGCGGGTTCGGTGGCGGAGATGGCGGACGACTACATCGAGCAACTGCGCGCGGTGCGGCCGACCGGCCCGTACTACATCGTCGGCTACTCCTTCGGCGCCACTCCCGCCCACGAGATCGCCGTGCGGCTGCGGGCGCTGGGCGAGGAGGTCGCCCTGGTCGTCATGGACTCGTTCCCGCTCGCCGAGATCGTGCGTGAAGCGGATGACGCGGACGACGGTGACGAGCCGTGGGAGGAGGTGATCCGGGCGGAGTTCGGCCACCTGCTCGGCGGTTTCTCCGACGAGGAACTCGCCGTCTTCGCGCGGATCTTCGAGAACAACACCCGGATCAGGGCGGCGCACCCCACCGGACGGTTCGACGGCGACACGCTGATCCTCACGGCGACCGACAACGCGGCGGAAGACGGCCCCCTCCGGGCACGGTGGGCCCCCTATGTCTCCGGCGCGCTGACCGAAGTGCCCATTCCGTGTGAGCACGCGGACATGGTCCGTCCCGACATGATGGGCCTGGTCTGGCGGGCGATCGCGGCTTGGCTGGAATCGCGATGACCGAAGGAACGGAGAGAGCGGACATGCGACGGACATCCCTGGTGTGTGTCCCCTTCGCGGGGGCGGGCGCCTCGTTCTTCCACCCTTGGGCGGCACTGACGGACGGGGCACCGCGGATCGTCGCGCTGCAGCTGCCCGGACGGGAATGGCGGCTTTCCGAGGATCCGTACCGGGACGTGGGCAAAGCCGCGGCCGGGCTGCTGCCCGCCGTCACCGGCGAACTCGCGCCCGGGGAACGGATCGCGGTCTTCGGCCACAGCCTCGGCGCGGTGCTGGCCTACGAGCTGGCCCACTTGCTGGTCGCGCACAGCGACGCCGAGGTGGTGCGGTTGTTCGTGAGTGGCTCGCCCGGCCCCTGGACCCGGCGGACCCGGTGCGCGACCGGCCTCCCCGACGAGGAGTTCCTGTCCAGGGTCAAGGAGTTCGCCAAGTACGACCACGAGGCGCTCGCCGAGCCGGACATGCGGGAGCTGATTTTGCCGACCCTGCGCGCGGACGTCGAGATGCACGAGAACTACGTGCCCGCGACGGACCGGCCGTTGCCGCGGCCGATCACCGCCGTGCGCGGGACCGAGGACGACCTGGTGACGGCCGAGCAGACGGCCGAGTGGCTGCAAGCGACCAGCGCCGAGTTCGCGCAGGAGGAGATCGAGGGCGGGCATATGTACATCGCCGAGGATCCCGGCGCCCTGCTGCGTCTGGTCAACGACGAACTCGCCCACCGAGAGTGGTGAGGAGAAGCCATGCGGCTCGACGGCAAGACCGCGATCATCACCGGGGCCGCCCGCGGTCTCGGCCGGGCCTGCGCGGTCGCCTTCGCCCGTGAAGGCGCCGATCTCGTCCTCCTCGACGTCTGCGAGGACCTGCCCGGTGTGTCGTATCCGATGGGCAGCGCGAGCCAGCTCGCGCACACCGCCGACCTCTGCCGTGCGCGGGGTGCCGCCGTGCTGACCCGGCACGCGGACGTCCGTGATCTCGCCGCGCTGCGGCAGGTCGCCGACGACGCCCACGGCTGGAGCGGACGGATCGACGTCCTGGTCAACAACGCCGGGATCGCCACGCCGTCGGGCACCCCCACCGACGAGATCACCGAAGACGAATGGCAGCTCATGATCGACGTGGACCTCTCCGGTGCCTGGCGTGCGACGGCGGCGGTCGGCAAGATCATGACCGCCCAGCGGAGCGGCAGCATCATCAACGTCGCCTCGACGGCGGGGCTGGTCGGGTATCGCCACTTCGCGGGCTACGTCGCGGCCAAGCACGGCGTCATCGGGCTCACCAAGGCCGCGGCGCTCGACTTCGCCCCGGTGAAGGTCCGGGTCAACGCCCTCTGCCCAGGGTCGGTCCGGGACGACCCCGAGGTGGAGGGCCGGATGCTGGCGGAGATCGCCAGGTCGCTGCGGGTGCCGGTCGGCGAGCACGAAGCGGCGTTCGTCCAGTCACAGCCCATGAACGCCCTGGTCGAGCCCGACGATGTCGCCGAGGCCGGCGTCTGGCTCGCCTCCGACGGATCCCGGCAGGTCACGGGATCGGTCATCACCGTCGACGGCGGGTTCACCGCCCGCTGACCGGACAACCGCCGAACCGTGGGGAGATGGCTGTGGTCACGCCTTCGCAATGGTCCAGGAACGCCAGGCACTGCCACGCGCTGTGCCTCCTGCTCGACGGCCCGGTCGACGCCGAAGTGGTCGCCAAGCGCTTCGCGAGCATCGCCGGCCCTGGAGAGCTCTGGGCCGAGCGGGTCCCGTTCTCCGCCGAAGACCCGGCCGCCGCCCAACGCCGCGCCCGCGAGCTGGCCAGGCCGGTCGATGCCCGGCGCGGGGCGCGGGCCGCGCTGGTCGAGTACTCCGACGGCCGGGCGGATCTGGTGGTCGTCGCGCACCGGGCCGCGTTCGACGGCCAGGCGCTGCGCCTGCTCGCCGCCGCGGCGCTGGAGGGCGGCCCGGCACCCGCACGGTCGTTCGCCCGCCCGCCCGGCACCGACCACGTACCGGTGTGGGGACTGGGTGACCGGGGGCTCGGCTACTACGAACCCGCCGAATTCCGGGTCGCCTTGCCGTCCGGCACCGACCGCGACCCCGAGCGGTGGAAGGCGGCGCTCGCCACCGTCCTCGCCCGGTACGAGCCGGGGGAGCGGCTCGCCGGTGCGGGGATGCTGTTCGATCTCGACGGCCTCGATTCCGACGACACAGGGGAGTACGTACCCTGCCTCGCGCCTCCGTTCCCGCTGACCGTCACGGTCGCCCGCGGCGGCGACGGAGTGGGCGAACTGCGGTGCCACTACCGGCCCGGCGGGGTCGGCCTGCCGGTCGCCGACCGGTTCGTCCGGCATCTGCTCGAAGCCCACCGGACGGCGGGGGAGGACATCTTCGACGAGGCCGAGCGCGAACACGTGCTGGCGCTCGGACGCTCGTCGCGCGCCCCGCGTGCCACGCCACGCCGCATCCCGGAGGTGTTCGCGGAGCGCGCCGCCGAGCGGCCCGACGCGATCGCACTGTCCGATGAGGACGGTCAGGTCAGCTACGGTGAGCTCGACCGGTGGTCCGCCAGGCTGGCCGGCGGCCTGCGCGCCGCCGGGGTGAACCCGGGAGACCTGGTCGGTGTCTGCCTCGACCGGTCGGTGGAACTGGTGGCGGTCCTGCTCGCCGTGCTCAAGGCGGGCGCCGCCTACGTGCCGCTCGATCCGGCCTACCCGGCGGAGCGTCTCGCCTACACGGTCGACGACGCCCGGCTCTCCGTCGTGATCACCACGCTCCCCGGGTTCCCCGTCTCCCCGGGACTTCGGGTGGTGACACCAGGAACGGTCGCGGAACTGGGTGGCGACGGCGCACCCGGCACCATCGAGGGTGGCCCGGACGAAGCGGCGTACGTGATCTACACCTCGGGCTCCACCGGCAGGCCCAAAGGCGTGCTCGTCCCGCATGCCAACGTCGTCGCGCTGGTGGACGCCACCCGGGACGACTTCGCCCTCGGCGCCGACGACGTGTGGACGTTCTTCCACTCCGTCGCGTTCGACTTCTCGGTCTGGGAGATCTGGGGCTGCCTGCTCACGGGCGGGCACCTCGTCGTCGTCCCGTACTGGGTGTCGCGGTCTCCGGAGCAGACGCGCGACCTGCTGGCCGAACGCCGGGTCACCGTGCTGAGCCAGACTCCGTCGGCGTTCGCCCCGCTCGCGGAGGTGGATCGCACGAGCCACGAGCGGTTGCCGGTCCGGCTGGTGATCTTCGGGGGAGAGCCGCTACACGTCAGGAGCCTGCTGCCGTGGCTGGACCGGTACCCCGAGACCCGGTGCCGTCTGGTGAACATGTTCGGCATCACCGAGACCACCGTGCATGTCACCGCCGAGACCATCACCCGGTGGCACGCGCTCGCCGGGTCGAAGTCCGTCGGCAGGCCGATCCCAGGGTGGCGGGTGTACGTGCTGGACGAACTCGGGCGGCTCGCGCCGCCGGGAGTGGCGGGCGAGATCCACGTCGCCGGCGGCGGTGTCGCGCTCGGCTACCTGCGCCGTCCAGGACTGACCGCCGAACGATTCCCGCCCGACCCGTTCGGTGGCGGGCGGATGTACCGCACCGGGGACCGGGGACGGCTGCGGCCGGACGGTGTGCTGGAGCACCTCGGCAGGCTGGACGACCAGGTCAAGCTGCGTGGCTTCCGCATCGAACCGGACGAGATCCGGTCGGTGCTGGCGGAATGCGCCGGGGTGGTCGCGGCCGCGGTCACGCTGCGCGGGACGGACGCGGCCACCGCACGGCTCGACGCGTACGTGGTGCTCGCGGAGGGGACCACGGCGGCGGTGCGGGAGCGGATCGGCCGCATCCTGCCGGACCACATGGTGCCGTCGACCATCACCGCGCTGCCCGCGCTCCCGGTGACCGCCAACGGAAAAGTGGACCTCGCCGCGCTACCGGAACCCGCCGCGCCCCTCGCGCGGGTGTCTCCGCCGGAGTCCGGTGTGGACGGCGAATCACCGGCGGGGGAAGACGACCTCGCCGGTGAGCTGCTGGCGGTGTGGCGGCAGGTGCTCGGCTTCGCTGTCGGCGCGTCCGACAGCTTTTGGGAGATGGGCGGGAATTCGCTGCTGGCCATGCGGATCGCGGGGGCCATGCGCGAGCGCGGCTTGCCGCCGCTGCATCCGCGTGCGCTCTACCTCAATCCCACGGTGCGTGAGCTGGCGGAATCGCTGCGGTCCTGAGCCACGCCGTCACGTCGGGCTCTGGACGAGCCGCTTTTCCCAGGCCCACGCGGCGATCCCGACCCGGTTGCGCACCCCGAGCTTGGTCTGGATCCCGGCGACGTGGCTTTTGACCGTGCTGAGGGAGATGAACAGTTCGGCGGCGATCTCCCGGTTGGACAGGCCCCGTGCGATGGTCCGCACGACCTCCATCTCGCGTCTGGACAACGACGCCGTCTGCGCCGGATCGGCCTGCGACACCTCGCCGGTGTCGTTCAGGTGCTTGAGCAACCGGAGGGTGATCGACGGCGAGACGAGCGCCTCGCCGTTGTGGGCGGCCCGCACCGCCTCGATGAGCAGCGCCGGCCCGGCGTCCTTGAGGACGAAGCCGACCGCACCACCGCGCAGCGCACCGTAGACGTACTCGTCGAGATCGAAAGTGGTGACCACGACGATCCGGATCGGGTCGGTCACCCCGGGGCCCGCCAGCGTGCGGGTGACCTGGATGCCGTCGAGCTTGGGCATCCTGATGTCCACCAGGCACACGTCCGGCCGCAGCTGTCTGGCCATGGTGATCGCTTCCGCGCCGTCCTCGGCCTCCCCGATGACCTCGAGATCGGACTGGTCCTCCAGGATCAGCCGCAGGCCCGCGCGGACCATTGCCTGGTCGTCGGCGAGCAGGATCTTGATCGTCATCGAGGCTCCCTGGTGGGGATGGGCAGAGTCGTCCGCACGGACCAGCCGGCGCCGGAAGGCCGCGGTCCGGCGGACAGCGTCCCACCGAGCGTCTCGACACGTTCGCGCATACCGATCAAACCGTAGCCCCCTCGGTGGCCGGGCCGGGCCGTACTCGGCGAGGCGTCGTCGACGACTTCGACGGTGACGCCCTTGGTGTCACGGTCGACGGTCACGTCGACCGAACGGGCGTTCGGCGCGTGCCGCAGCACGTTCGTCAGCGCTTCTTGGACGATGCGGTACACCGTGCTGGTCACCTCGGGCGGCCAGTCCGTCGTGTCTTCGGGGGAGCTGAGCCGGACGTTCGCGTGCTGTTTGCCGAATCGCCGGACCATCTCGCCCAGCCCCTCCGGTTGCGGCGAAGTGGGTGCCGTGTCGTCGGTGTCGCGCAACAGCTCGACGACGCGGCGCATCGCGACCATGGCGTCGGACCCCGCGGCCTCGATCTCGACCAGCGACTCCGAAACCTTTTCGGGATTCCGCCGCGCGACGACCTGCGCGGCCTGGGACTGGATCAGCATCCCGGTGAGGTGGTGGGCCACGATGTCGTGCAGTTCCCTGGCGAGTTCCAGTCGTTCGGCCCGGCGCACCCGGTCGGCGGCCGTTCGCGTCCTGCCGTCGAGTACCCGCAGCGCCAACCCCGCCGCGACCCCGGCCAGCCAGGTCGCGGCGGCGATCGCGGGTACGGCCGACACCGGCCCGACGGCGAGTTGGGCGACGATCAGCAGCAGCTCGGCGCCCGCGATGGCACCGGCCCGCACCGGTGCCAGTGTCCGGACCGCGGACCCGATGAGCACCGCGAGGCCCAGCGCCATGGCGGGTCCGGGTTCGGTGGGGAGGCGGGTGGCCGGCAGCAGGCCGATCAGGATCGTGAGCGCCGCGACGACGAGCCCGGTGACCGCGGTCCAGGTTCGCTCGCGCCGACGTGCCAGTGCGAGCCCGCACACCACGATGGCGGCGAGGGCGCCCGGAACCCAGGACGCGCCACCCCAGCTCGCCGCGAGCGCGAAGACCTGGATCGCGATCGCGGCGAGGAACAAGGCGCCGAGCCCGGCGTCGGAAGCGACCTTGACCCAGCGATCCGGAGTGGTCACGACGGTCAGGGTACCGAGTCGCCGCCGTGCGGACTGGCCGTACGGCGGCGACTCGGGCAGCCCGGAGCGGTCGGACGTGGGGGTTTCGTCCTGGCCGACGGGCCGAGCGGTGGACATGGCGAGGTAAATGTCTTCGCGCACGGTTACCGTTGGGGTGAATCGGACCAGTACGACCGCGGCGCGGGGTTGGTGACCCGGAAGTGATGATCGCGGGTACGCAGCGACGGCCCCACCACCAGCGCGACGACCAGCGCCGCGGTGGCCAGGTACGGCACCGTGTCCCGTCCGTCGAGCCAGGCACCCACGTTCACCGCGATGCCGCCCGCGGCGATGGCGATGGCCGGTCCGATCGGGAGTGTCCTGATCGCGGAGCCGACGAGTACGGCCAGTGCCAGTGCCGTGATGGGCGAGGGCTCCTTCGGCAGGGAGTCACCGGAGACCAGCGACACCACGACGGCGACGGCCGCGACGGCCACGCCCGCGCCCGCCATCAGTGTCTTCTGTCGCTCGCGCAGCAGCGCGAGTACGGACAACACCACCGCGACGAGCGAGCAGAAGACCCAGGACGTTTTGCCCCAGCTGTTCATGAGCATGACCGCCGTGAACACGATGCCCGCGGCGAACACGATGCCGAGCCCGACGTTGACCATGATGCCCGCTGGCCGTTCCGCTGAAGTCATGTGACTCAGAATAGGAAGGGCTGGCGTCCGGGGAATCAGCCGAAAGTACAGGAGGGTGCGGGAAAGGCCGTGCTTTGGGCCGATATTGACACTGCGGTGATCCGGCCCCAGGCGCTTAAAGTGCTTCTCACCGCAGAAACTCCACCTACGTGTCGAGGGGCGCGCCGTGGCCGAGGAGACCGTTTTACCTTCGACGCAGACCGAAATGGTGAAGGCGGAGCCCGCCGGCGCACCAGAGCGTGGCTGGGCGCGGCTGCGGTTCTGGCGCTCGCCGCCGGATCAGCCGCGCTGGGCGCGTCCCGCGTTGCTCGGTATTGTCGTTCTCACGGGGGCGTTGTATTCGTGGAACATCGGGCGGAGCGGGTACGCGCATTATTACGCGGCGGCCGTGAAGAGCATGTCGGTGAGCTGGAAGGCGTTCTTCTACGGTGCCTTCGATCCCGGCGCTTCGATCACCCTCGACAAACTGGGCGGGGCTTTTCTGCCGCAGGCGCTGTCCGCGCGGATCTTCGGATTTCACGAGTGGTCGTTGACCCTGCCGCAGGTTGTTTGGGGCGTGCTCTCGGTTTTGGTGCTCTATCGGCTGGTCCGGCGCTGGCTCGGCGCCGCCGCGGGTTTACTGGCAGCGGGCCTGTTCGCGTTCACGCCGATAGTGGCCTCGGTGTTCGGCCATGCCATGGAAGACGGGGCGTTGATCCTGTGCCTGCTCCTCGCCGCGGACGCGTTCATGATCGCGGTGACGCGGGCCAGGACGCGCTGGCTGATCCTCGCCGCCGTCTGGGTGGGGGTCGGTTTCCAGATGAAGATGATCGAGGCCTGGATGGTGGTGCCCGCGTTCGCCGTGACCTATCTGCTCGTCGCTCCCGCTTCGTGGCGGCGGCGGGCCGGGCAGCTCGCGCTCACCGGTGCCGTGCTGATCGCGGTCTCGTTGAGCTGGGTCCTGCTGTACACGGTGACTCCCGCGGGGAAGCGGCCCGCTATGGACGCGACCACCAACGACAACGCGTTCTCGATGGTCTTCGGCTACAACGGTTTGGACCGGTTCGGTCTCCACGTACCGGGCGCCGCTCGCACCGACTTCACGGATCCCTCTCTGTCCACCGACCTGAAACTGCCTCCCGAGCTCGAACGCCTGGCCGCTCCGCCGCAACCGGAGCAACCGGGGGAGCCGCAACCAGTTCCGGAGCCCGCACCGGAGCCCGCTTCGGCACCCGCGGCCGAGGACCCGCCCCAGGCCTGGCACAAACTGTTCGGCGAGCGCTACGCGACCCAGGTCGGCTGGCTGTACCCGCTCGCCTTGGCGGGGCTGGCCGCCGGTCTCGTCCTGTATCGCCGTACCCGGCGCACCGGTCCGGTGTGGGGCGGGTTCGTGCTGTGGGGGCTGTGGCTGGTCACTTTCGCTGTGGTCCTCAGCCGGATGACCGTCATGCACAGCGCGTACCTCGTCGCGCTCGCGCCACCGCTGGCCGCGCTGGCCGCGGCGGGGGCGGTGCTGAGCCTGCGGCTGTATCGCGACCGCCGGGCGACTTGGCTGCTGCCTTCGGTGCTCGTCGCGCAGCTGGCCTGGACGGCGTACCTGGCCTCGGGGTACCCGGACTTCCTGCCTTGGCTGACTTGGCTTTCCCTCGGCGGGGCGGCGGTGGCGGCGGCCGTGCTGATCGCCGGGGCGCTGCGGCGTGCGACTGTCGCGCCCGCGGCCGTCGCCTGCCTCGTCGCGGTACTGGTGCTTCCGTGTGCCTGGGGCCTGTCGGCTTTCGACCACAAGTACGCGGGCAGCGCCTTCGAGGCCGGTGCCGGGCCGAGCGGACCGGTCGGGGTGGATCTGGACAGCGACACGAAGGACACCCTGACCGACACACAGCGGAGCCTGTACGACTATCTGCTGGCGCATCGCGAAGGCGCGCGCTACGTGGCGGCCACGACGTCTTGGCAGACCGCCGGTCAGTTCATCGTGCCGACCGGAGAACGGTTCCTGCCGATGGGCGGGTTCTCCGGGCAAGTGCCGTGGCCGACCCTCGCGCGGGTGCGGCAGCTCGTGGAGGCAGGGGAAGTGCGGCACGTGGTGCTGGGCGGCGCGGGTGGCCTCTTCACGAACGATTCGGAGCTGTACCGGATCGTGGTCTGGACGGCCACCAGCTGCCCGCTCGTACCGCCGGCCGAGCACGGTGGTGACCCCGGGCTTTTCGTCTTCCGCTGCACCGCCGGGAACTGACACTGGGCGCGGGTACATGAAGGACCCCTTCCTGGCGCCAGGAAGGGGTCCCGGCGAAGTCGCAAAGCTGGTCACGCGGGTCGTGAGTGGCTCAGACGTCAAATGCGGCCGCCCCCCGGTGTCGCGAAAGCCACTTTCGCGACGTCAGATGTCCCGAAAGTGGCTATCGCGACACCGAACGGCAGTTGCGCGACTTTGCCGGAGCCCTGGCGCCAGGCGCCAGGAAGGGGTCCTTCATGTACTCCGGGTGGGGCCACCTACCTCATCAGAAGTCACGCGTCGCTGAAGCTTCGGTAGGTACCGAAGCCGCCTCTGGTGACACCGGGTCCCAGGTACACCCGGTTCGCTCCAGCGCAGTCCTCCTGGTGGTAGATGTACTGGCCCCTGTCGGAGTGGTTCTTCGCCCAGACGTGCGGAGCGCCGACACCGATGTTGCTGCAGCCCGGCCCTTCGACCACTGGGCGATTGAGACAAGTGGCCCCCGTATTGCAGAACCTCAGGTAGCCGGGGGGAGCAGCCGCCGCCGAGGACATCGCGGGCGAAAAGCTCAGCGCGGCGGCCATCGCTGTCATCGTCACCGCGGATTTGAGCATGATTCGGATCATTGCCGTCTCCTCTTTCCTTTTTCGTGAGTGATTCCCTGCATGCCCGTGCGGCACCATCCGGCCGCCACTACGTCATTCGGGTTCAGGCACTCAGGGGCAGGCCGTCGAGGCACCGCGCGACGGCTTGGTCGAACAGCCGTCGCTCCGTCTCTTCGCGTTCGGCCGGGCTGAGCACCGCCGGGCCGCCCATCCGTTCGGTCAGTCGGTCCAGCGCGCCCAGCAGCACGGCCTCGTCGTGGCGCTCGCCGCCGTGTCGCCGCACCGCGAGTACGGAGGAGGCGGCGAGGATCACGGTGTACCGGTCGGCAAGCGCGAACGCGGCGGGCGACGCGTCGATGGCGAGGTCCGCGGGTTCGAGTGCGGCGCACCCGTCCCGCAACCTCCGTAGTTCCTCCGCGTAGCGCGCCGTGAACCGGCGCACGGGATCGGAGCCGTGCGGTGACGCCTCGCCATCGATCTCGGCGAGGGCGCCGATGATCCCGTCATGGCGTGGCATTCCGGCGCTCAGCCGGTCGAGGGAGAGCGAGGGAAGGTCACCGCCGATGTCGAACAGCGGAGGCGTCGCGGCCGGGTCGGACAGCCACGATCGCCTGGCCAGCCGGGGGAGTTGCGGCAGCAGCGTCACCAGCGCCGCGCTGAGCGACACGTGGGCGAAGGTGGCAGGCGCGATGTCCCTTGCCAGTTTCTGGAACATCGCGTACGGGCCCTGCCGGAGGTAGGAACGCGCACCCAGTACCGCGCGCAGGTCCGCGAACGCGTCGAGCAGCATCCGCGCGGTCAGATACTTCGCCGCCGGGGCGTAGACGGCCATCGACTCCGGCGCCAGATGCAGGGCACGCAGGACCACCGACGAGAACGCCTCGATGGCCAGCAGATCGGCGTAGGCGCGGGCGATCGCCGCGCGCACGTACGGCAGGTCGGCGGCCGAGCCGCCGTAAAGCCGGCGGTCGAGCGAGCAGCGGATCGCCAGCCGCAGCGCGGTCTCCAGCGGACCGGCGAACATCGCGGCGCCCACCGACCGGGTGATCTGGTACGAGCGCAGTGCCATCTCGATGCCCTGGCCGGGGGAACCGATCAGGGCGTCGCCGGGGATGGGGCAGCCGTCGAACTCCACGCCGCCCAGCTGGACTCCGCGCATGCCGGAGCTGTGAAACCGCGGCAGGTCCCGCAGCCCCGCGGCGGGCAGGTCGTCCCGCAGGACGAGGAACTGGCTGTGGCCGCGGCTCCCCGCCGCGCCGGTGCGGGCGAACAGCACCATGGCCTCGGCCCGCCGCAGGTTGGTCACGATCTCCTTGCGACCGGAGAGCAGCCAGTCCCCACCGTCCGGTCGGGCGACGCACTCGGCGTGCGCGAAGTCGTTGCCGTGTGCCAGTTCGTGGAAGGCGGCGGCGATCCGGCGGTTCGCCAGCAGCAGGCCTGCCGCGCGGCGGCGCTGCTCCTCGTTCCCGGTGGTCCAGATGTTGACGGACGCGATGAGAGAGCTGAAGCCGTAGCCGAGGCCGAGACACGGGTCTCGCCGCCACACCGTGCGCAGCACCTCGGCGAGCCGGTCAGCGCGCTCCCAGCGGCCCCCGTAGGCCACGGGAACGAACTCGGCGTTCAGGCCGTACTCGTCCAGTACCCGTTCGCCTGCGGCGAGCATCTCCTGTCGTTCGTCGGCCGCCAGGATCTCCCTGTATCCCAACGGGTTCCGGTCGTCCAGGGCGTCGCCGAACAGCGCGTCCAGCTCGGCGGCGCTCATGACCGGTCCTCCGGGATCATCGGTGTGCCGAACGGGGTGACCGGGGCGCCGGTGCGGGCGGCCGCGGCCACGCGTTCCGCGATCGCGTCGTCGATCAGGTCGTCTCCCGCCTCGGCGCCGGGCGCGGGGAGCCGCAGCGTGGCGTCGAGCCTGACCCGCAGTGCGCGGAGCGCGGCTCGTACCCAAAGGCCGTTCTCCCACAGCGGTTCGTCCCGGTGCCGCTCGGCCGACCAGGTGTGCAGGCACGCCGCGCCCGCGTAACAGAGTTCGTAGGCGGCGGCGAGTTCGTAAGCGGCCATCGGCGGGTGGGCGGCCGGGGGCACCTCGGCCATCAGTTCGTGGACCCGCCTGGTGGTGGCGGCCAGGGCGGTCGCGTGCGCCGCGAGCCCGTCCGGGGCGGTCTCGGCGGTGATCGATCCGGCCAGCGCTGGAAGGGATTGCAGCAGCGAGCACCCCCGCCGGGACAGCAGGGTGAGGGCACCGCGGTCCAGCGGACCCGGCGCGCTTCCGACCGACACCGCCTTCGCCAGCCCGTCCGTGTCCACCGTGCCGGCGGCGAATTCCCTCGCCAGGCGGGGGAATTGCTGGATCAGCGCGCTGCGGTTCACCGGGGTGCTGCCGTCGAAGACCGAGACGATCTGGTGATCCCGCCAAATCTTCTGGAACGCGCCGTGCGCGTACACGTCGGTGAGGAAGGAGCGCGCACCGAGCAATTCGGCCACCTCGCCGAGCATCACGTCGGTCAGTGTGGGCACCAAAGCCTTGACGACGGCGGAGATCACGCTCATCTCTCCGGTGAGCGCGTGAATCGAACGGCTGCTCACCACTGCCGTGGCTTCGGCGGCGGCCAGTAACGCGGCGCAGCGGCCGAGGGCCGCGCGCGGGTACGCGCGGGCCAGCAACGGGCGGCGCTGGATGATCCGTTCGGCGGCGAAGGCCGCGGCGAGCCGGAGCGCGTGTTCGCCCGAGCCGAGGGACAAGGCGGTGCACAGGGTCCGGGTGAGCTGCAGCGCGCGAAGGACGGTCTCCACTCCGGTGCCCTCGGCGCCGAGCAGCGCGGTGGCTGGCAGTGTCGCGTCCTGGAACGCGATGCCGGAGATGTCCACGCCGCGGATCCCGTGCGTCGGTTCCTTGGGCAGCAGTCGCCAGGTGCCGGGTTCGAGCGCGGCCTTGTCGACGAGGAAAAGGCTCTGGCCGCGTCCGGTACCCGCCTTGCCGGTGCGGGCGAGGACGGTCAGGTAGCGGGCGCGAGTGGCGTTGTTGATGGGCCATTTCACGCCGTCGAGCCGATAACCGGCGGCACGCGCTGTCGCGGCCACCTCCCCGTTCAGCAGATCTGCGCCGTGGTCCGGTTCGGACAGCGCCCAGGCGATCTGGGCGCCGGCCAGTATCCGGGCCGCGGTAGCGGCGGCCTGCTCGGCGTCGCCCGCGATCCAGACGGAGGCGGCCCCAAGATAGGTCTTGCCATGCGCGATCACGGCGCTCAGGTCGCGCCTGGCCACCGTGCGCCACAGGCGAAGCAGCAGTTCATGGTCCTCGACGGCGCCGCCCCATCCGGTGGGGACGTAGTACGCGGGCAGGCCGAAGGCGTCCAACAGGTCGACGAGGGGCGACGGGAATTCTTCGGCGGAGTCCAGCTCGGCGATCCGGCGGCCGACCCCGCCGGAGCCGGTCGCCGTGACGTCCACCAGCGCGGTGTCGAGCGCGATCTCGATCTCGACACCGGAGCGGGTGAACGTCACGGCTCCACTCCCGACGGCGCGGGACGCAGGCCCGGCTCCAGTTCGGCGTGCAGCACTGTCATTTCGCCGGCGAGGAACCGGTCTCGCATGGCGGTGCGCCTGATCTTCCCGCTGGTGGTGCGGCGCACGGTGCCGTGCCGGATGAGCACGACGTTGCGCACGGGGAAACCGAACGACCGGTTGAGCCTGCGGGTGACGGCCGTGATCACCGCCGCCAGCTCGGATTTCGGGGTTCCGGGACGGACCTCGTGGACCAACACGACGCGCTCGTCCGGCGCGCCGACCCCGAACGCGGCACCGAGCTGGCCGCCGAGAGCCTGATGCGCGGCACGGGCCTCGTGCTCCACGTCCTGGGGGAACAGGTTGCGGCCGTGGACGATCAGCAACTCCTTGAGGCGGCCGGTGACGAACAGTTCGCCGTCGGCGAAGGCACCCAGGTCGCCGGTGCGCAGCCAGCCGCCGCCGTCCTCGACGCCGGTCAACGCGGCGTCGAAGACGCGTGCGCTCAGCTCCGGCTTGCTCCAGTAGCCGCGGCCGATGCTGTCCCCGCGTAACCAGATTTCGCCGACCCGGCCCTCGGGTAGCGGTTCGCGGGTGCGCGGGTCGACGATCCGCGTGTCGAAGGCGTGCGGCCGTCCCACTCCGGTCACCGGCCTGCCGTCGCCACTGGGCACCGAGGCCAGTTCGGGCCGCTCGGCCGTTTCCAGGCGCCGGGTGTCCACCGTGAGCACGGTCGGCAAAACCTCGTCGGATACGCACGCCACGTACGCCGTGGTCTCGGCCAGGCCGTAGCCGGGGGAATGGGTGCGAGGGTCGAGCCCGATCCGGGCGAACCGTTCCGTGAACGCCTGGAAGGTGGGCACGTGGATCGGCTCGGCGCCGTTCAGGAAGTAGCGCACCCCGGAGAGATCGAGACCGCCCATTTTCTCGTCGGTGATGACGCGCGTGCAGAGTTCGTAGGCGAAGTTGGGACCGCCGGTACAGGTGATCTCGAACCGGTCGAGCATGCGGAGCCACTCGACCGGCCGCCGGACGAACGTCGTCGGCTGCATCAGGACGAGCGGGGCGCCGCACAGCAGTGCCGCGGTGAGCTGGGTGAACAGGCCCATGTCGTGGTGCAGCGGCAACCAGCCGCCGAACCGGTCCCTCGGGCCGAGGCGCAAGTTCACGCACAGCGCCTCGAGGTTGGACAGGACGGCGCCGTGGGTGAGGATCACGCCGTTCGGCGACCCGGTGGAGCCGGAGCTGTATTGCAGCACCGCGTCCGTGTCGCGGCCAATCGGCCGCTCGCCCGTCACGGGCTCGGGGAGGTGCTGCGCGCTCACGGGGCGCACGGCTTCGACGGGCAGGCCGTGCTCCCGCAGGTGCGAGGTGACCTCCGCGAGCGCGGCGTCGGTGGTGATGGTCAGCGCTGGCAAGCAGTCGGCCGCGATCGCGGCGATCCGCTCATCGGCGCTCGCCGAGTAAGCCGGCACCGGCGAAGGAACAGCGATCAGTCCGGCGAACAGACAAGCGAGGTAGATCTCCACGAACTCCGGGCTCGTCGGCAGGGCGATGAGCACCCGTTCGCCGGGGCCCAGCCGCTGAGCGAGCTCCGCCGCGCGCACCCGGGCTCGGCGCTCCAGCTCCCGATAGCCGATACTTTCGTGTTCCGTCGCGGTCGAGCCCTGGTAAAAGGTCAACGCGGTGCGATCGGGGAACTCGGCGGCGCGCGCGGCGAAGGCCTCACCCAGGCTCTGGTATCCGGTGAGGTCGATGGTCATGACGTCGACGCTGTTTTCTCCATCGCCTCGATGAGGCTCTTCGGACGCATGTCGGTCCAGTTCTTCTCGATGTAGTCAAGGCAATCCTGTCGTCCGGCTTCCCCGAAAACGGATTTCCATCCGGCGGGAACGTCGGCGAAAACGGGCCAGAGGGAATGCTGACCCTCGTCATTGACCAAGACGAAATAATGGGCGTCGGGGTCCTCGAAAGGATTTGGCACGGCACTTCCCTCTCTCGGCGAAGGAATCGAGTCCGGAGGTGGTTCGGCTGGTGGCTCACTATGCCTCCGCGATCGGCTGACCGGCAATACCGCCCGGTGCCGGAGGTGTCCAACCGCCGCCGTGGCCTCAGTTGGACTGTCGCAGACCTGATCACGCTGATCGTCGGCATCGCCCTGGCCACCGAGCACTACCCCGAGCCCGCCTCCGCGGCGGACCGACTGTTCCGGCTGGCCGTAGCAGGACTGACCCCACAGAGCTGACAAGGCGCACGACCAACAGCGCCGAGAACGGACCTACATCCTTCATGGCGCACTCACCACTGAAGTGACCCGCTCCAAACGTATTGCCAGCGGGATACATGGAATCTCAGGAGGCCGGCTATGTGCTGCGGGCCGGGTGTCCCTTCCGGGCCGACATGACGCCGGAGGGTACTCCCGAAGGTATGGATACCCGGGTAGTTCAAGCTGGCTGTGTCCTGACCGAGAAAAGTGCTCCTGGACTGGGGAAATGAGGGTGTCTACGCCTATTCCCCAACACAACCAAGGAGCACTTTTCCGGTGCGGAACATTACCTCGTGGTCGGTCGCTCTGGCCGTCGAGACCAGCCGACCAGGGCGTGATCAACCACGCCGGCACCGCCGCGCTACGGCTGATCACCGACCGGTCCGACCGGACAGGAGGGCTCTCGGCAGCGTCGGCCCGCCGAGGGTTTCGAGCCGGTCCATGACCGGGGCCGGGTGGTGGCCGACACCGGCGTAGGTGGCAGCCGCGTCAGCTGGTGAACACGAACGGAGGTCCACGCCGAGGCTCATGGCAACGCGACACCTCGACCTCCACCGCGCCAGCAAACATTTGGGCTCAGCCCAGCGCACGATTACCTTGCCACCATTCGAAGCATTCGGCGTCAACAGCGACCTGGGCACGGCGAACGAATGTCCACCTGCGTCAAGACGTTCCTTCGGCCGCGCACGCGAAATCCTGCGGCGGACGCTCTCCGGTGGCGAGGTATTCGGTCGTGGCGTCGTTGAGGCACTTGTTCTTCTGGTAGAGGTAGGCACCGTGCCCGCCCTGGTCGGCGGTGATCATCCGGGCGCGGTGACCGAGGGCCGCACGCATCTTCTCGGCACCGGACAACGGGGTGGACGGGTCTCGGAGGTTCTGCACGATGAGCACATTCGACGGCCCGTGGCCGGTGATCTCCACCGGGGGCTCGATCGGCTCGGTCGGCCAGAACGCACACGGCCAGATGTTGGACGCGGCCGCACCCCACATCGGGTGCCGGAACCGGTCGGTTTCGACCTGACGTTGGTAGAACTCCACCGACTCCGGCCAGTTCCGGTCGTTGCAGAGCACCGCCAGCTGGGCGGCGGCGGCGTTGTCCGCAGGCTGGTCCGGAGGCGGCGGCGTGCTCGGCAGCGGTTCCACGGGCTGGCCGGTGTTGACGGCACGCCACATCTCGGCTGCCTGGGGCAGGCCCGCGTCGGTGTACATCCGCTCGAACGTGCCCTTGCGGAACTGCTTGCCGTCGAAGCCGTCCGCCATCGGTTTCGCGTCCAGCCGGGCGGCCAGTTCGTAGTACTTCAGCTTCGCCTGTTCTGGCGTGGCGCCAAGGCCGTACTCCGGATGTGCGGCGACGAACTTCGCCAGATCCGGGAACCTGTCTTCGACACCCTGACCGAACCCGCGCGAAGCCGCGGGACTACTGCCTTCGTTGCTCATCGAGCTGTCGAGCACGATCCGGTCACCGCGGTTCGGGAACATCGTGGCGTAGACCGCGCCGAGGTAAGTGCCGTAGGAGACACCGAGGTAGGAGAGCTTCCGCTCACCCAGTGCCTCGCGGACCTTGTCGATGTCACGTGCGGTGTTCGCGGTGGTCATATACGGCAGGATCGACGCCGTCGAAGAGGAGCCGCATTTCTTTGCGATCTCGACCATCCTCTTCGCGCGGTTGGCGACATCGGCCGAATCCAACGCGTATTCCGGGATGTTGGCGGTCTGTGACGTCCCCGGCGGCATGTCACAGGTCACCGGGGTGCTGTAGCCGACGCCACGCGGATCCATGCCGACCACGTCGTAGCTGTCCCGCACGCTCTGCGGCAACCCGAGATAGGTCAAGATCATCGAGTAATTCATCGCCGGGGCGCCCGGTCCGCCGGAATTGAGCAGCAGTACACCGCGGCGCTTCTCCGGTTTGGCACTGGCCATCCGCGATATCGCGATGTTGATTGTCTTGCCACCGCGGTCGTTGTAATCCAGCGGAACCTTCAGCCTCCCGCATTCCAGCGGCCCCAAAGGTGTGCCGTTGGGGCACTTCCCCCAGGTTACGGTGGCCGGCCTGTCCGGTGCCGCGTCCGCAGCCAGGCCCGGCGGGGCGAGGGGCACCACCAGGGCGGCGGCGAGAACGGCAACCACAGATCTACGCATTGAGTGCTCCTCCTCGGGGTGACGCCATCGCGCGGTCCACAGCGGACGATGGTGCGAGCCGAATGCAGCGAACACCGTGCCCCAAGGGCACAGTCAAGTCGAATCGCACACTCGAGCGCGCGCTGTCCGTTCTACCTGCCCAAGGAATCCAGTGCCGGGCGCCTGCTCGAGGTAAAGGACGGTGTCGATCCGATGCTGGAACGCCTCACCCTCACCGATGACGAACGCGCCGCCCTCGAAGGCGACCGTGACGCGCTTGCCGCACTGGCCGAGCGCCTTGCCAACGTCCCCACACCCGCCGGCCCGACACCGGAACAGCTCGGCGGCGACCGCGCCTTCGTTGCCCTGACCTCGCTTCAGGACAGCATCTTCGGGAGGCTCGAGGTCAGGGTCGATGTAGTAGATCGGCGGTGAAGCGGGGAGCCATCACCTTGTCTTCACCTGCGCGGCGGGCCCTGAGACCGATGGGACGCTGGCTGGTGAAGGACAGTTCGCCCGGCGTGCGTCGGCTTCCCATCCCTCACCGGCGATCCCGGCGTCGAGCTGGCAGCGGCACGGCCGCGGATGCGGCGGGACCGGCTCCGCGCACGGGCGGCGCCGGAGGCGCCTGGCCGAACACCAGCTCGTCATGGCGGCGGCACAGCAACCGGACCTTGTGACACCGGCGGCTGGATCAGGCCGAGGTGCGCAGGGGCGCGCTGACGTCGTGAAAGTGTTGTAGGACATAGCGGTAGGTGCGCAACAGGCCGCATTGGGCGTAGCTGATGCCGTGCTGGGCGCAGAATTTGTGCACCACAGGCTGGGCGCGGCGCAGGTTGACGCGCGGCATGCTGGGGAACAGGTGGTGTTCGATTTGGTAGTTCAATCCACCGAGTGCGACGTCGACCCACCGGCCGCCGCGGATGTTGCGGCTGGTGAGGACCTGCTTGCGGAGGAAGTCCAGTGTGCTGGCGTCGGTGTAGGTGGGCATGCCCTTGTGTCCGGGCGCGAACGAGCAGCCCATGTACACGCCCCAGACGCCTTGGTGCCCAGCGATGAACGCGATCGCCACCGGCGGCGACAGCAAGAGGAACACCGCGGCGAGGTAGACCGCGATGTGCGCGCCCAGCAGCACGGCGTCGAGGCGGCGGTCCTTGACCGCACCGCGCCACACGGCCTGGATGCTGGCCCAGTGCAGGCTCAGGCCTTCCAACAGCAGCCGGCCACCCTGCATCGGCATTTCAAGGCCGCCACCGGCATGAGCCCGCTGCAGTTCCAGAAGCACCTGCGACTCCAGGAGGCGCGGCGCCTGCTGGTGGCAGGCGACACCACGGCCGTGCACACCGCCGATGCCGTCGGCTACACCAGCGCACCCAGTTCACCCGGGAATACCGCCGCGCCTACGGCCTGCCGCCGGTGCGCGGCGGCAGGCTCACCGACAGCCGCTCCTAGTGGGCCTTTCCACGTAACGGGTCGTGCCCGACGTGGAGGAGCACCAGCGGCGGCGATCTTGCCGATCATCCAGGGACAGAGCCTGACGTTGCGCAGTGTCCTGAAGGTGGCATTGAGCAGCGAGTTTCCCCGTTCGCCCACGGGGCCGCGATCGTATGCCGTGGCAGACCGGCGAAGGAGCAAGTCTCAAGGCGACGTCGTATACGACTTTCGCACGACATCATTCGTGAGATTACGACGTCGAAATTGAGAACCTACATGCCAGTAGGGGCACCGCGCCCGCTCTCGGAAGTCACGTGATGGTCCCGCGAGTCCACGCAGGTCCAGTGGTTCGAAGTGGGCGGCCGAGAGACTGGTGACGCCGTGGTGAGATTGGACGACTCCGTGGACCAGTAGCGCTGGTGAGCTCGGCCTGGTCCACAAGAGAATCAGTGGTAGCGGCACGCAGCTGGGCTAGCAACTCGGTGAAATCGTTGTTCATGAGCGCAGATCCGAGCAGGCACCACCGACAGAACCGGCCTGCTCGGTCTGCCCGCCGAGCAGGTTCACTCCAACGTGGAGACGTTCTTCGTCTGCGACGAGGCCTCCCGAACCACCTTGCGCGCCGCATGATGCTGGGACTGCTTCTTCCGGGAGGCGCAATCAGCGGGAAGGCGGGACGAACGACCTCGGTGCCGACCGGGCCATCCCCCACGGCGACGCTCACGCGGAAATACGCCGGTGGGCGCAAGGTCTATGACATAGCTCTCAGGCACTACTCGAGCAGGGCCGGACCGAGCGCGCCCGCGTATGCGCCCGGGAAGTCCAATTCAGGACGCACGACCTCGTAGTAAGTCCACAAGGTCACGGCGAAGCCGTCACGCTCGTAGACCCGCGGCTCAACCCCAGCCTCCAGCGCCGCGACGAGGCTCGCGGTTTCACCGAGTCGCAGAGCGAATTCGACCTCAAGCGCGGCTACCTCCTGTCCCGCCGGTGCTACTCGGGCGAGACGCCACACGGCAACAGATGCAGGGCGAGCCTGTTCGAATCATGAATCACGACGACGTCGTCGACCCGCAGACGCAGCTCTCTGGCCAGTGTCGTCACCGCAGCCATCGCACGTGAAACGATCTCTACCTCCACAGGCGTAGATCCTCGCACGCGCTCGATCAATGGCACGCCAGTGGACCAGCCGAAATGTGCGCTCGGCGGCATGAGAGGGCGTTCAGCAGCGCCATGCGTCCGGCCCCAGCCGCAACGTCTGCCTGGGCTTGATCGCCGATGGGGGAAGCCTGGCCGAGCCTGCTCAGCCGGTCGTCGGAGCTGGCAGCGTGACCGTCTCGCGCAGTTCAGCGGCGGCCTGGGCCATGAGCTGGGAGAGGGTGGTGTCCGGCTCGGCCAGCCAGCGAGGCATGGCGCGCCGGTGGATCGCCAGCACCACGTCGATGATGAAGCGTGCTTTGCCGGGCTCGACGCCGCGGCGCTCGAGCGCCGGTACCAGCGCGTCGGCGATGTCGGCGAGCTTGATCAGATCGCGCTCGGCCAGTGCCGGGTTGGCGGCGATCACTCTCCCCCGGCGCAGCAGGAACTCGCGCGGGCGGAAGATCTCCTCGGCGGTTCCCAGCGCGGTCAGCAGCGCCTCGATCGGGGTGAGGTCCGGGTCGGCTGCCTCGACCTGGGCGACGAGGTGGGCCTCGAGTTCGTTGCCGGCGAAGAGGACTTCCCGCTTGTCGGGGAAGTAGCGATAGAAGGAGCGCTCCTTCAGACCGGCAGCGCCTACGATTTGCGCGACCGAGGTGCGTTCGAACCCCTGGGTCTCGAACAGCTCGAGCGCCGCGCGCTCGAGCCGGCCCTGTGCGTCGGCTTCCCATCTCGGCATACCCACCAGAGTACGACAACAGAAGCTGTTATCAGCTGGTACGGTCGATGACAACAGATGCTGTCATCACATAGGAGATCGTCATGAAGGCTCTTCAGTTCGACCGGTTCGGCTCCCCGGACGTGATCGTGCTTCGCGACGTCCCACAGCCGGAGCCCGGACCTGGTCAGATCCGGATCGCCGTGCGGGCGTGCGGCCTGACACCGGCCGACTGGCATGTCGTCGACGGTCTCCTCGCCAACCAGCTGCCACCGCTGCCGCGCGGGCTCGGCCTCGAGGTCGCGGGCACCGTCGACGCGCTCGGCGACGGCGTCACCGGCGTCCAGATCGGCGACCGCGTGTTCGGCCCGGCCACCTTCGACGGCCCGACGGCAGGCGCCGCCGAGTACGCGCTGATGCCGGCCTGGGCACACATCCCCGACGGCGTCACCGCCGAGCAGGCCGCCGCGCTGCCGATGGCGGCCGAAACGGCGCGGCGCGCGCTCGACGACCTCGGCATTCAGCCGGGTGAGCTGCTGCTCGTCCACGGCGCGGGCACCACCGTGGGTGAGGCGGCGGTGCGCTTCGCGCTGCACCAGGATATTCGGGTGATCGCCACCGCCGGACCCACTCGGACCGCCGCTCTGGAAGAGATCGGCGCCCAGGTGACCACCTACGGCGAGGGCACGGCCGTACGCGTCAGCGCACTGGCCGGAGGCCGTGTCGACCGCGCCCTGGACGCGACTCCGACCGGCGGGCGGATCGACCGCGCCGACCAGCCCAGCCCGGCCGGTGGCTCGCTGCCGATTCTGATCGAGCTGACCGGCGACCCCGACCGCGTCCTCACCCTCTCGGACTTCGCCGCGGCGGCCGACCTGGGAGTCCGGATCACCACCGAGATCCGCTACGACCAGATGGACGAGTTCGCCCGGCTCGCCGGCGAAGGCATCCTGGTCGTACCGGTCGCCCGCACCTACACACTCGACCAGATCCGGGAAGCGGCCAAGCTCAGCCAATCCCGCCGACCCGGCGGCAAACTCATGCTCGTCCTGTGATCACCTTGCCGCCTGGCCAGGCGATCCCGTTGCCGAACAAGTACTGAGACCCGAACACCCCTATAGCCAAGTCAAACCGCTCGAACCATCCATGTGAGCAGCGGCGGCGATGACCAATTCCAACTCCCGCCCTCGGCATGAGCGCGCGACATGCGGCATGACCGGACATGTCGCGGCGTCTCGGTCAGGCGGCCACGCACATCGCGGAGTTGGTAGACAGGACGGGTGAACTCCTTCTACCACCTGTGCTTCGTCGTTCAGGACATCGGACGGGCGACCGAAGACCTCACCCGCACTCTGGGCGTGACCTGGAGTCCAGTCCGCGCGGGCACCCTCGGGGACTGGGACTACCGCATCGTGTTCTCCGTCAAGGGGCCGCCGTTCTTCGAAGTGATTCAGGGCCCCGTCGGTAGTCCGTGGGATGCGACCGACGGTTCCCGCTTCGACCACATCGGCTACTGGTCCAAGGACGTCACGGCGGACAAACAGCGCCTGGTGACTCGAGGCGCACCGATCGAGTTCGACTCGTGCCCTTACGGTCGCTCCTTCACCTACCACCGTCTCGACAGCATCGGAGCCCGGATCGAATTGGTGGACCTCGCGGTCCAGCCGGGGTTCTGCGACACCTGGGCCCAGGACATAGCGGCGATGCCGGCGCTCGACCTCGACGATCCAACCGCCGGACCGTGACGGTCACTGTCACGTCGAACATCCGGCACGTGCGCTCAGACACTGGGTCAGCGGCAGAAGAGTGCGTTGATTCTGGCCGGCGAGCCTCTGGATGATCATCGGGGCGCCGCACTCACCCCGCACCACCAACCAACAGCCGGTATGAGTCCAGGTCCATACCGTCCATAGCCAGCAGGTCAGTGTGCCGACGATGCCAACGGCCAGTGGTCAGATCGGACCGCAGCCGTTCCGGCGCTGGCTCCAGCGCCTGTTGGTCGAGCAGCGCGATGCCAGACATCGCGGCGTGTCGGCGTACGCCTGAATGTGCTCACCCCGTAAAGGTGAACGCGCTCAGGTGGCGATGCGCTGGCCATATGCCTCACTAGTCCACTATGGACGGTGCAGGGTGTCGGGCAGGAGACGCGAGCCCGTCGGAGATCACCAGCTCAGGGGCGGCCCTGAGCTGACCGTGACGCGGAATCGGGCGATGGTTGTGCCATCGGGGTCAGCGCACGGTGATGACTAGTTTGCCTGTGGTGTGGCCGGTCTCTCCGAGGGCGTGGGCCCGGGCGCCTTCGGCGAGGGGGAAGGTGCCGGAGACGTAGGCGCGGAGCTTTCCCCGGTCGGCGAGTCTGGCAACAGCGCGGATTCCGGCCTGGTCGTGCTCGACGAGCAGGGTGACGGCGCGGACCTGCGCCTTCTCCGCGGCGGCCTGGGTGTCTTCGGCGTACGGCGCCAGGGACATCAGGACCCCACCGGGACGGAGCACGCCCACCGAACGGGTCGCGGTTGCCCCGCCGAGGGCGTCGAGGACGACGTCGTACCGCTGTTCGGTGTCGGTGAAGTCCTCAGTGCGGTAGTCGATGCAGGCATCCGCGCCGATCTCGCGCAGGAAGTCGTGTTTGGCGGCGCTCGCGGTCCCGGTGACATGCGCGCCGCGCTCCTTGGCGATCTGCACCGCGAGATGACCGACGCCGCCGGCTGCGGCGTGGATCAGCACCCGTTGCCCCGCCCGCAGGTCCGCGGTGTCGACGAGAGCCTGCCAGGCGGTGAGTGCGGCCAAAGGCAGAGCGGCGGCCTGGACGTGGTCGATCCCGGCGGGCTTGGCCGCGAAGGCGCGGGTGGGACCTGTCACGTACTCCGCGTGGGAACCGGCGCCGTAGGGGTACGGCAGCATGCCGAACACCTCGTCACCGGGCCGGAACAGGGTGACGCCGACGCCGGTCTCCACCACGGTGCCGGAGACGTCCCACCCCAGGGTCATCGGCGGTGGCGGCAGGAAGATGTGGTGAGCGCGGTGTTTGAAGTCCGTGGGGTTGAGTCCGGCCGCGTGCACGGCGACCAGGATCTCTCCCGGGCCGGGCGCGGGCCGCGTAAGCTCGGTCAGCCGCAGGACGTCGGGGCCACCAAGGGCGGTTTGGTGCAGGGCGAGCATTATCGGGGTGCCCGTGGAGCCGGAGTGTTCCGCGGTTTCGGTCGAGGTCATGTGGTCATCCTGGCCGGACGCCCGATCCACGACGATGGCAAGAAGGTCATCTTCCGATATGTTCTTGCCATGCCCCCCGACTCTGCCGTCCCCCGCGCCGCGTCGTCCCGGGCCCGTGACCTCGCCGACCGCGCGACCGAACTCGACCGCCGGATGCGCCGCCGCCCGCGGCCGGACGCACACAAGGTCGTCGTCCTTGTCCTCGACGGCGTCTACCCCTTCGAACTCGGCATCCCGCACCGAGTTCTGGGATCAGCCGGTGGCCGCTACGAGGTACTGTCCGCGAGCGTGGACGGACAGCCCGTACGCACCGACGCGGACCTGACCGTCACCCCCGGACACGGTCCCGAGGTACTGCCCGAGGCGGACACCCTCGTCATCCCGCCGTACGCGATCTTCCCGGCCTCGGCCGCCTCCCCGGACCCGCGGGCCGTCGCAGCCCTGTCCCGCGTGCGCCCTGGCGCCCGTTTGGTGTCCATCTGCACCGGTGCCTTCCTGCTGGCCGCGGTTGGTCTGCTGGACGGGCGGCGGGCCACCACCCACTGGGCGCTGGCCGACTACTTCCGGGAACTGTTCCCGCAGGTCGAGCTCGATGCCGACGTGCTGTTCGTCGACCACGGCGACGTGCTGACCTCAGCCGGGGCGGCGAGCGGGGTCGACGTTTGCCTGCACCTGGTGCGCCAGGACCACGGCAGCGAGGTGGCCAACCAGGTCGCCCGCCAGTGCGTCGTGCCGCCGTACCGGGACGGCGGTCAGGCGCAGTACATCGAAAAGCCCGTGCCGTCGGCGAGCACGACCGGCACCGGGCCGACGCGTGACTGGGCGCTGCAGCGCCTCGAATCGCCACTGTCGCTGGACGAACTGGCCACCCACGCGGCGATGAGCACCCGTACCTTCGCCCGGCGCTTCCGCGAGGAAACCGGCATGAGTCCCGGTCGCTGGCTGACCCAGCACCGGCTGCGGCGGGCGCGGCACCTGCTGGAGTCCAGCGACCTCCCGGTGGATCGAGTCGCCCACGAGGTCGGCTTCGCCACCGCCACCTCGCTACGTCGACACCTGGCGGCGGAAGCGGGGGTCGCCCCGTCGACCTACCGGCACACCTTCCGCGCGTCGGACGCGGCGAGGTAGAACCAAGCTCAGCACCCGCAACACCGACCGATCACGGCCGCAGGAGCACTTTCGCGCTCCCACGGCTGAACACGTTTGCCTGTCCGTACCTGCACGCTTCTCTCCGCGCGCCGACACAGCGCGAACCCGCACCAGCCAAAACCGCGCGAACACCGGCTGATTTCAGGTCAGCGCCACCAGCCGGCATGGCCCTAACCGGGCCTGGGACAACGGCAGTAACGGGTGTACGACGAACGCTCGCCCATCGGCATGTGAGGAGACGGACAACCGCGGCCGCGCTTTAACCACCGCACCAGCAAGCGTTTCATGATCCGATCCATGACGGCGGCCCTGACCGGCGGCTATCCGCCGAATGGACCGGTCTTGCGGGGCTGGTCTCGCCCTATGACGCCTGCCGCGCTGGAGAAACTGTGTTCGGACTTCCCCGGTTCCCGCCAAGAGTTCCCGTTCGCCGAGAACACCAGTGTCTTCAAGGTGGCGGGGAAATCTTCGCGCTCACCCCGTTGTCGGCGAAGCCGTTGCGGGTGAGCCTCAAAAGCGACCCCGATCTCGCGGTCCAGTTCCGCACGGCCCATCCGGCGATCAACGCCGGTTACCACCTGAACAAACGACATTGGAACACCGTTGTCCTGGACCGATCGGTACCGGACGAGCTGGTCCGGGAGACGATCGAGAATTCCTACGACTTCGTGGTCGCTCAGCTTTCCAAGCGGGAGAAAGAGAAACTGAAGTGGATCGCGCTGTCCAGCGAGCGAACGAAATAAGCTTCCGGGTACAGGTACGCACGAGAAGTGGTGCTTCCACTGGCAAATCAAGTGGTCAGGTGCCGACCATGACCGTACGGTGAGCCCATGTACGCCGGGCTCACGCAGCGCATCGAGGCGAACCTCGCCGAACATGCCTGTCATCTGCATCGCCACACCGAAGGCATGACTGTCACGGAAACCGACGATGTGGTGATCGCCGACAGCGGTATCGAAGGCGATGTCAGCACCGGTGCCGACACCTTCAACATCGTCGCGAATGCTCGTTTCGCGCCGGACGAAAGGGAAAACCGCCTCTCCTTCATAGCGTTCAAGCTGCGTCTGACCGGCCGCGCCTTCTCATGGTGGGCAGGCCCGAATTCCGCGGACCTGCCGTTCGACTACGTCGAGCTGGCTGCAGGGGAGAGGGAAGCCGCGATGTGGGCCCACACTGCGGAAGTCCCCGCCGGAGGCTCGCACCCGGGCCTGGAGATCCGCCGGGTCCGCACACCCAAGGAACTCGCCAGCTACGCCCAAATCCTGGCAGCCAACTGGAACCCACCCGCCGCCGCCGTGATCGAGTTCTACGACCGTGTGGCCCCGTCCGCCCTCGCCGAGGACAGCCCGGCGCACTATCTGATCGGTTACCACCACGGCGAGCCGGTGTGCTCAGGCGAAACGTTCCTGCACGCCAAGGTCGCCGGTATCTACAACATCTCCACCCTGGCCGCCTTCCGCCGCCGGGGATTCGGCGGCGTCATGACCTTGGCCGCAGTGGACAGCGCTCGCGCCACCGGATACGACACCGTGGCGCTTCAAGCGTCCGCCGAGGGCGAGCCGATGTACCGTAAGCTCGGTTTCCGTGCCGGCGGCTGGTTCACCGAGTACCCCGTCTCGATCGTTCCGTTGGAGAACCGCGGCTTCACCACGCGGGAGCAGCTGATCTCCGTTGGCTTCGAATACGTCCACGTGGAAAACGAGCGCTACGACGGCCCGCAAGCCGGTGTCGCCGACATCTCCGGCGTTCCGCACTATTTCATCAGGCTGAACTGCTTCTTCGAGGACGGCGACGAGTTCTCCGTCTGGCCGATCGACGACGAGAGTCTCGCCCTCGAACAGGAAGCCTGGCGCGTCTGGGTGAAGGCATGGGATGCGGGGGACCATATGCCCGCGCGCCTCGATGAACTGGAAGCCCTGCTGAAGGCTCGCCGTAGCACGCCGCCCGCCACCGCGCGGACGATGTTCGCGCAATGGCGTTATGACGAACGCGAGGAGCGCCACGACGACAACGGCCCCACCTACCTGATGCGCTGGCGCTAGTACTGCGGGACGAAGGCTTCGGCCGTTGAGCGGCTGGGCGACGGGGCGTTGCCGCTGGTGAACTGTAACCCTGCGGCCCGCTCGTAAGCCGCATCCCAAACGACCCTCAGGACGAAACCCGGCGGCATCGAAAAACACTCGCTCATCGGCATGACAGGACGTTGGCAGGATGCGGACAGCAGCGCCGGAACCGCGTGCCGGAGGGCTAGCCTGCGCTCGTGGAGCGACAGGGGCAGCAGCAGTGGTTTCCGGATTTCCCGTCCCAGCCCGGTTACCCGGCGCCTTCGCCGAAACGGCGTCGCACGGGGATGATCGCCGGGATCACCGTCGGCGTGCTGGTGGTGATCGCTGGTCTGGTGGCCGGGCTGCTGGTGTTCCTGAACAGCAAGGACGACAGCGCTGCCTCATCCTGGCCTATCAGCGAGAGCAGTACCTCCCGAACCCCGCCGGCGCCCGGCTGGAAGACGCTGGACCTCGGGCTGGGCGTGTTCGTCGAGGTGCCACCCACCTGGCAGCCGGTCGATGGAACCTACATCCCGGACGTTCGAACCCGAGGCGCGCGGTACAAACCGGGCTACTGCGCAGCGAATCCGAAAGCCATCCTCGGCCAGCTTTACCTCGACCGGGCGCGTACCACCGATCCGATGGCGGCCGCGGCGGACGCGTTGATGTATCGGGGAACGCGGGCTTTCCGCAGCGGCGGTCAGGTGTCTTCCGGCCCTGTCGGACGCCGCCCGGACGGCGGGGCGCAGGTGCAGGGCACGGTCACCCCGCACGGCAGGGACGACTGCGACCCGCCGTCGACCACCTACCGGGTGGTCGCCTTGCCCACCGCGCAGGGGACGCTGCTGGTCGTGGTGTGGGGTGACCTGCAGATGCCGGACTCGCCTGCCGAAGACGATCTCACCAGGATCGCGGACAGCGCGCGCCTCGGGTGACCGGGCTCCGCTTTTCCCTTCAAGAGAACGACTCAAAACGCTCACGCACATCCCGATGACCGTCCACAAGGGACACGAGGCAGGGAACCGCCCAACGTGCGCTTCGCGGCATGAGAGTGCGTTCGCCGGTCGCTCACTGTCGGTGTCCACTGACAGATTGTCAGCGGTCTGTCTCGCCAGGTGCCTGCTACGGTTCTGATCACCTCGTCCACCCTGTGCAGGGAGGTCTGCCGGCGATGCCTGACTACCCGGTCTCCATCAAAGGCGTCGTCGTGCGCGCGGGCCGCGTGCTGCTCCTGCACAACGAACGCGACGAATGGGAACTGCCCGGCGGCCGCGTCGAACTCGGCGAGACCCCCGAGCGATGCGTTGCCCGCGAGATCCACAAGGAGACGCGGATCAGCGTCGACGTCGTGGAGATCCTCGATTCGTGGATGTACCACATCGCCGTGGCGAAGAAGAACGTGTTCATCGTGACCTACGGCTGCCGTGCCACCACCGACGAGGTCCCGGGCCTGGTCATGCCGGACGGCTACAAACGTTCGATCGCGGCCTGGTTTCACCGGCTCGCCGCGGACAGTGCGGTCGGGTAGGTCTGTTGTGGACCAGCGGTGCGAACGCTGCGGACACCGCCTCAGCGGCGTCGAAACTTCGGCAGTGTGTCCGGCCTGCCGCAGCGGCATCGCTTCCCTCATCACCGCACCGTCCCGGCTCGCTCCGGCAGTGTGGATGTGGTCCGATCCCGCCGCAGCCACGGCGTTCGCCTCCCGAGACTTGCCGACCAACCTGCGCGCCTACCGCGCCATTAACGACCTGTCCCAACAGGAACTCGCCCAGCTGCTGGACTACGACAAGTCGTACATCGCGATGATCGAGACAGGGAAGCGGTCCTTCGACGGGGTCCGCGCCAGACAGCACCTGGCGCACCGTCTCGGCCTGCCGTACCACCTTCTCGGCGTCACCGACCCCGACGACGCCGACTTCGCCGCGCTCGTCCAGTTCGGCGACAGCGTCATCCGGCTGGCCGACATCGCCCGGCAAGCCGGCCGCGCCGTCGATGCCGTGAACGAGCTGTGGCCCCTGGTAGCGCGGCTCGAAGCACGCGCCGCGGAAGGCCGCCTCGATCCCCACACCCTCCGGCTGCTGGCCCACGGTCGCCTATCTCTGGGTGTATCTCTGGGCACGGTCCTGCCCGAGGAACGCCTCACCGGCGCCGCTGTCTGGACCGGCAAAGCGCTCCTGCTCGCCCGCCATCTCGACGACCCTGCCTTTCTGGGGCACACCCTGCGCATGCACGGCAACGAACTCCGCAAAGCCGAACGGCTTCCCGCCGCCATCGCCCGCCTCGACCACGCCACCGCCATCGCCACCACACCCGAAGACTGCGGCACCGCATTCGCGCTGCTCGCCCGCGCGGCCGGCGAGGCGCGCCACGAACCACGTTTCACTGCCGCGATCACCGAGTGCCGCCGCGTACTCGACGACACCGCGCACCACGATGGCATGCTGCTGAACCCATTCTCGCTACGCGAAATCCACGCCCGCGGCCTGCTGGCCCTCGACCGTCCCACCGACGCCTTGCACGTCCTGTCCCGACCCGCAGCAGCCGACGCTGCCGCACCACAATGGCAGGTCATCGAACACGTCACCCACGGCGAGACCCTGGCCGCCATGGGAGACCACGCCGGCGCGACCGAAGTACTCAACGACGCGCTCCACGCCGCTGAACAACGACGGCTCCCGCATCAACTCCAACGGGTCCTCCGAGCTGCTAATAGCCACGGTCTTCACACGGTCGCCGCGCACGGACACAGCGCTCTGCAAAGGCTGCGTGCCTTGCTCGCCCCCACAACTTGAGCTGAACGACCCCTCTGCCGACCGAACTACGGTTCGGATCCGAGGCAGTCGCAGTTCCGATCCTCGGATCCAGTTGAAACATGACCTACTCGATCTCATTGCTCACCACCGGTGCCCGGCACTCCGCCCGCGGCGTCCAGGGCGACGTCAACGAGCAGGTCAGTAGGGCCCGGTCGTCCCAGTTCGCGTACACGAACGGCCATGCCGCGGCCGCGGCCGCGGCACCCTGCTCGGCGAGATGCCGCGTGTTGCGGACCCGCTCGCCACCGGACGAGGACGCCAACCGAACGACCACCTTCGCCGTCCCTTAGCTCGGTCACCTGGGCGATGGTCACCGCCCGCTCTGGGAAATCACCACATCGGCTAGCGCAAACACATCTGGCAGCTCGAGCCCGAAGCAACCGACCGGTAGATATCCGGATGGCGGGGCCCGCAGGTAGCGCGGACGCGTGTTCTCGCCGAGCGTCCAGGGAGGCGGTTCCGCACTGGTGCACGACGTTGGCCTGCCTGGCGTTGGCCTGCTTGAGCCGCCACGGAGTGTTCTCCGAGACGAGCTCGTTGATCTGCCTGGCGCCCACACTCGTCGCCGGTGACATTCGCCCTTTTCTCCGCGGCCGCAGATGGTAAGCGAGGTGAGCCATTCACGCTGTATATTAACCGGTTTCTGGTGGCGGTGATGGCCTAGTCGACGGTGGAGGTCAGTAGGCCTCGGTGTGCCACTCGTGTGGCACCCGTGGCACTCTGGGCTGGAGGTCGCCTGCCCGGTTTGCTCAACTTGTGTCCCAGCTGAGGTCCTGAATCTGGAGGCGCCAGCACAGCAAGATCCGTATCGCGGTTGTGCCGCTACGGTGACGGCGTTGTGGTGATGGGAGCGGATCACGTGGAATCTCTGTGGACGACACTTGGCGTGGTGGCCGTAGTGGTGGTCGCCGTCCTCGTTGTGGTCGCGCTATTCCTTGTGGTCAAGCTGGTGCGGAAGCACCGTGAGGTCCATCAGCCGGGCACGCCGGTGCCGACCAAGGTCGCCTACTGGGTTTCCCTGGCCTACACGGTGTTCCCGTTCGACTTGTTGCCCGACCCGGTGTACTTCGACGACATCGTGGTCCTATCCAGCGGGCTGATCTTCGTCAGCAGGTCGCTTACCAAGAAGGCGCGTGACGACCGCCGGGCGGACTGAGCACGGCCGGTCCCTCGGCCCGCCGACGCCGCGGGCTGTGTTCGTCGCGTGCTGCGATTCCACGTTGTGGCCGTATAGCCCGCCGGTTCCGTCGAGGGCCTGAAACGACCCGGGGTGGTCCCGGGACCAGGCGGTGAGACCTCGTGTGCGTCGTCACCGTCATCTGCTCGCGGCCGGTCTTCCGATGGATCGAGTCGCGTTGGTCGGCATGGCCGGCCTGGTATCCGAACGCCCGGACAACGGCCGGTTCTGTGGCGGTGAGTTGCGCTGTTCGCCGGTCACGGTGGCGCTATTGTTCCCGTTTACTGGTCAGGACGTGTGCGACGTGGCGACGTGGCCGTTGATGATGAGGGTGAGACGTGGTCAGAGAGAGTCGGAACGCCCCCACCACCAAAGGTCACTGGAACTATCTCTGGTACTACGGCGACTGCCTGTGCCCGCGGCTCACCCCCGAGGCTCGTGTACTCGCCGACCCCGTGCTCGGTTTCCGCTTGGGGATGCCCCTTGAGGCAGCTCCGGCACCAGCAGCCACCCGGACGAGCACCACCCCACCCGGGCGACACACCGGCATCACTGGGGTCAATCACGTCCGCCGGGACAACAACACCGCACTCCGACCCGATACCCCACCGGCTCGACCGCCACCTGGAACGAGACCTTCACGTTCACCGCCGCCCCGTACGACGTCCTGCAACTCGCGGTCACGCCGAGGACTCCCAGGTCCTGGGCACCGAGGTCGTACCCGTCTGGATACACGGCGGGATCCCGTCCCAGAACGGTTGGACGCCGGGTGTCTCCGGGGTGAACGTCTCCTCCGCCACCGCGGCCCGATCGCCGTAGCGAGCGCATAAGGCGCCGCTGACATGCGAGTCCTCACCCTGGCGGCCGGTGGCCGCACCGGGAAGTGCCCAACCCGGCCTGCTCCAAACCAGGACGGCCCAGCGATGGTCAGTGGATCTCTTGTGGAGGGAGACGATCGTGCCTACGGTCGCGGTGAGGTCGGCCCTGCGGCACTCAGCGTCGAGCACCGGCTGTGGATGCGCACGTCCCGTGGTGGCGCAGGTGTTCGTGTCCGTTCGGAAAACGACCATTCGCCGGTGTCTTGACTAGAATTCCCGCTGGCTGCAGTTCCCGCCGGCCCCGCGTTCTATTGCTTGTTGCAGAGGTTGCCGTTAGTCGGAATGAGCAGTGCTAGCACGTCGATGCTGTTCGCGCAGAGATTGACCGGGACGTTGACTGCACCTGGACGGCATTGCCTGACAGGAGTCCGGGCGAGCCGATCTCCGCTCCATTCGGAGTGTTCTCACCTGCAGAAGCTGTTGATCGACCGGCAACGGCATCGAGAGGGCGGGTTCCGCGGCGGCCGCGGTCGCGATGAAGCCACCGAACGCGGCAGCGCCGGTGGTCAGGACGGTGACGATACGTCGAGCGGAGCCCATAATATTTCGCGCGTTGCGTAGCGGATCAGTCACAGCCGAGTTACCCGATGTCACACTCCATCCACATGATCGGCCCATTTGGAGTAGTGGCCTAGCAAGCGTCGGCCACCGTGGGACTCAACGCCGTGGAAGCCACAAGCACAATCATTTGCCGCTCGGGACACGATTGTGGTCACCAGTCGGCCAAGAGAGTTGTCACCAGGTGCCGCCGCGCCCAACGTCGATGACGGTTTCACGGTGGGAACACCACCAGGGGGACACCGTCGGCAGCTGGGACGGGGTGTTATGTCAGCCACCACCGGTGCAGTTGCCATATCCGAACGCGCGCTATTCGCCGGTGGTTAGCCGCGTCGCCGGACTCGGTCAGCGCAATGCATGAGACGGCCGGTGGCCCGGTGACGCGCGGTGCCGGAACGGCTACCATGCCGGGTGTTCCTGACGATCGGCGAGGAGAGCCACTTCCGATGTCCTCCCACAGTGCAGCAC
>NZ_JADNQO010000024.1:0-51336 GCF_047608665.1 Amycolatopsis sp. cmx-11-51
ATCGGTCAAACGACGCGCCCGAACTGGTTTTGCCATCCACCCAGACTGACGCCCCGACGATCACCCGCCACGAACGCCGACCGGCGTGTCGCCAACCCGGCCAACGTTCATGGACACAGCACTAGGCGCAAGTTCATGTACTTGGGCTACGCCTCGTCTCGGGCCAGAGAGGCGTGCACTGGGCGGGAGACCCGATCGGACCGATCAGTGGACTGTCACGACCCCAGCGCCGCCTTGGCCACAACCCGCACAAGACAAGTCACCTTTGCCTTACCTCTCAATAGGTTCCTGGGGCATGGTCACTCCAGGACTCACCGGGCCTGCTGAGCGCAAGAACTCCGTGCGCACTGTCCGGGTAGGCCGAGACGGCGGCTCGAAGCCGTGCAATCAATGCCCTGCCGCGCAACGGTTGTCGTCCTGAGTGATCGGGTGCCGGGCGGGAAGGCCGCCGCCCGTCCGGGTCGGCACGTATCGGCCTGCTGCGTCGCGAAATTCCCGAAGAAGGCTCACGAAGCACCGCAACCGGACGACGCGGTGATCAACGCAGCCCATCGACGTCAGGGGGACGATCCCTCGGAGCCACGAAACGGCCGTTCGCCGCCACCGGGACTGTGTTTTGCGCGCCCAGTGGCACGGTGACGGAAGCCGCCCGGCCGACGCATTGGTCTGGGAAGCCGGGTCAAGTGACGGTGATCTTCGCGGCGGGAATGGTCAGGCGGGCGTGGTTGAGGTCGGTGTTGACCACGGTCACGTCGGTGAAGGTGAGGCTGGGCAACACCAGCGGCGGAGGACGGTCCGGGGTGAAATCGACCGGGAGGCCGATGAGCCCGAGCACGCTCAGGGTCCCCTTCAGCCGCAGGGTGAGCAGCTCGATGGGGTGGCCGGTCGCGGTCGAGACGCTTCCGGGTGGTGCGGTGATCCTGCCAAGGTGGCCGTCGACCAGTTCGCTCGTCTGGACCAGGCTGGTGATGTCGATGCGGCTGGCGGTGAATCTGAGCACTTCGACCGGCACGCCGCCCACCCTGGTGGTGCCGACACCGTGGTACCGCAGGCCGTTCAACTGCAGGACGGAGGCCGTCAGCACCCACACCCGGCCTGCCGGAGCAGCGGTGGTGCGGGCCGAGGGGGCAGCCGCCGGGGCGACGACCAGTGCGGCGACGAGGAGGACCGTGATCCCCGCGGCCCTGGTCCGTGCTGAGCCCGGCCCGTCTTCCTGGTCGCGATCCCGCTCGCCGGTGGCCGGTGGCGCCCAGGAGAGAGCCAGAGCCCCGCCTATGAGTCCCAGCACGGTGCCCACCAGAAATCCGCCGAGGTTGCTGGTGACCAGCGCGACCAGCGAGACGAGGATCGCGGTCACGCCGGCGGCGACCCGGTACTGCGGCCTGATCCACAGCGACACCGCGCAGATGAGGAGCAGGGCGCCGATCAGCAGCGCCGACACCCCGCCGATGGTTCTGATCGAGAGCACCAGGTCACCCAGCCGGAAGGAGGCGTACGGCGGAAGTCCTATCACGACGGAGGCGGGCAGCAGGAACATCCCGGCACCGAAGGGCCGGTGCCGTCGCCAGCCGCGGAATGCCCGCCATCCGGCCTTGATCCGCCCGAGCGGAGCAAGGCCGATCATCGGTCCGGCCCGCGGCCGTCGGCCAACTCAGAAGCATTCATTCTTGCCACTCCTCAGCGACAACGCGAGGTTCTTCAGCCGCAGCGTCTGCGCATTGGTGCTCCACGCCGTTTGCCGGAGCTGGCCGATGGTCGCGCCGGTGGCCTGCAGCCCGAACGCTCCCGGCCTGCCCTTCGCCGCTTCCGGCCCCTTGGTCAGCTGAGCGGCGTCGATGCCGATCTGGGTGTCGGTCAGGCGGAGATCGCCGGTGAGCGAGGCGATGCCGATGATGATGTCCGTGGACTCCATCCCGCCCGGCCCTCCCGAGAGGAGCACCAGGGTGACGTCCCCGACCACGGGCACCTTCGGCAAGAACACCGACTGGCAGAAGTTGTCCAGCGTGGCCTTGCGAAAAGCGCTCACCGCGACGGCGTGGGCTTGACCGCTGCCCTGGTCGACATCCCCGTACTGGACGAAACCTTCGCCCACCAGCTTGTCCGCGCTGATCTTGAACGAGCCACCGGACACCGCGAACGACGCCGCGAGCGCTCCCTGTGAAAGCCCGGTGAGCAACAGCGCCACCCCCGCCAGCGCCAGTCCGAAGATCCCGGCGAACCGGGCCCACCGCGTTCTTCCTCGCGATTCCGAGCGCTTCATGTTCCCGTCCTTTCCTCGGTCGCCCGGTCGTCGGGCGACCGGGCGACGCCTTGCTTCAGCATGGGGTGATCGTGGGGCGGCTCAGGCCAGCCTTCTGCCGAGTGCGCGCCCGGCGACCCGGCCGGAGAAGATGCAACCGCCGAGGAACGCGCCTTCCAGGGCGTGGTAGCCGTGCATTCCCCCGCCGCCGAACCCGGCCGCCTCACCGGCTGCGTACAAGCCGTCGACGACGGACCCGTCCGGGCGCACCACCTGTGCGTCGAGGGTGGTCTGCACTCCGCCCAAGGTCTTGCGAGTGAACAGGTTCAGGCGGATCCCGTACAGGGGCCCGTGCGCGGGGTCGAGCAACCGGTGCGGGCGGGCGGTGCGCATCAGCCGCTCGACCTTGTACTCGCGCAGGTTGCGCAAGGACATCAGCTGCAGATCCTTGGAGTAGTCGTTCCGCACCTGCAGGTCGCGCGTCGCGGCCTCGTGCTCCACCCCCGCGAGGTCCAGCGGTGTTCCGGGGGTGAGTGCGTTCATCGCCTCCACGAGCGCGGGCAGCGTCCGGCCGACCACGATGTCCTCGCCGCGTTCGAGGAAGTCGCGCACCGGCTTCATCAGGCTCTTCTTCGCCCGCAGCAGCAACAGGGCGCAGTTCTTGCCGGTGATATCGGGGTTTTCCGCCGATCCCAGCAGGTCGAACTCTTTGTCCACCATCGTCTGGGTCATGATGAGCCACGAGTGGGAGTGGCCGTTCAGGGTCAGGTGCCGCAGCGCGTTTCCGGCGGTGTGGCCCGGGAACAGCGGTGGCGGCAGTCGCCGTCCCGCAGGATCCAGCCACAGGGCCGAGGGGCCGGCCAGGAAGTGCACCGCGTGGCGCGACCAGGTCGGGCTGTGGTGCTTGAGCCCCTCGGGGTAGTGCCACATCCGGTCCAGGTTGACTACCGAGCCACCGGCACGTGCGGTGATTTCCAGCATCCGCCCGTCGACGTGCGCCGGTACGCCGATGAGCATCGATTCCGGGTAAGCACCGAAGCGGCCGGTCGGCCAGTTGGCGCGTACCAGGTCGAGGTTGCCGCCGAGACCGCCTGAGGTGACGACCACCGCTTGCGCTCGCAGGTCGAACGTGCCGATCTCTTGCCGCGTGGAGGCCGCGCCGCGCGGCGCGTCCGAGGGTGCCAGCAGCGCACCGCGCACACCGACCGCGGCTCCGCCTTCGACGACGATCTCATCGACCCGGTGCCGGTGCTTGAAGCTCACCGCCCCGCGTGCGGCGGCGTCGAGCACCGGGTCGCGGAAGGCCCGTACGACCTCGGGTCCGGCGCCCCACGTGGCATGGAGCCGGGGCACCGAGTTGCCCGTCCCGGTCGCGGTGCCCGCCCCGCGCTCGACCCAGCCGACGTTGGGCATCAAGGTCAACCCGAGCATGCGCAGGTAGTCGCGCTTGACACCGGCGGCGAAGCCCAAGTACGCCTCGGCCCAGGCGCGAGCCCACTGGTCTTCCCGGTCGCGGTCGAACCCCGCTGAGCCCAGCCAGTCGGACAACGCCAATTCCAGCGAGTCCTTGATGCCCACTCGCCGCTGTTCCGGGCTGTTCACCAGCAGCAGGCCGCCCTGCGCCCAGTGCGCCTGCCCGCCGAGGTTGGCTTCGTTCTCCTGCTCGACCACGAGCACCCGCTGTCCGGCCCTGGACAGCTCGAAGGTCGCGACGAGCCCGGCCAGCCCGGCACCCACGACGATGACGTCCGCCGCATCGCTCATGACAGCAGCTCCCCGTGTACCTGGTCGCCGCCGACGTCGGCGAGGAATCGACGAACCGCGCGGACCAGTTTCTCCGGGGCCTCCGACGGCAGCAGGTGGCTGGCACTCGCGACCAGAACCAGCCGTCCGTGGCGCAGTCTCCGGCGGGCCGCGATGCCTTGCCAGAAAGGCAATTGCCGGTCTTGCACGCCCCAGGCGACCAAGGTCGGCATCGGCAACTCCCGCAATCGGCGCAGAAAGGGGTCGCGCTGTCCGAAGAGCCCGATTGTGGCGCGTTGCAAACGCAGGCTCGTCTCCAGTGCCACCGGGGTGGAGGCCACCAGGGTCTGGCTTGCCCACCAGGCCGCGTGGATGCGCCAGGGCTGGCACGATCCGGCCAGCGCCACCGCCGTGACGAGCAGCAGGGGGCCCAGCGGCAGCACCGGGATCAGCAGCGGGGTCAGATCTCCCAGAGGGGTGACAGATTGCAGGATCATGTACGGATTGACGGCGCGTCCCAGGCCTGCGGAATCGACCAGCACCAGAGCCGACACCCGACTCGGCTGGTCCAGAGCCGCGTGAACCGCCACCGCTCCTCCCAGTGAATGCCCGACGAGCACGAGCCGCTGCAAGCCGATGACACGGGCGAAGCGCCACACGAACGCCGCCAGCGCCGCGACCGAGGCGTCGGCGATCGGCTCGGTGTAGCCGTAGCCCGGGAAATCGACCGCGATGACCCGGTAATGGCCCGCGAGGCCCTGGATCACGTCGTACCACTCCTCGGACACGGACCCTTGCCCCGGGAGCAGCAGGACGACCGGACCGGTGCCGGCTGCCAGGTAGCGGGTGGCCGTGCCGTCCACGTCGATCCAATGCTCCCCGATCTCTCGCGCTTGCTCGGCGACGGAAGTGGTCATGGGGTTCTCCTCGCGTAGGAGTGCGGACACTCCGGACCACACGGTGCGGAGGCTCGACACCTGTACGGGCTCTCCCGCGACAACCTGGGAAAGCCCACGATCAGACCGTAATACGCGCCGCGCGGCGCGGGCAGGCGCACTTGAGGCGCTCGAGGGCGCAGATACCGCGTGGCCGCGCGCCGTTCACGCAGAATCAATCGGCCACCGGCGCCGTCGACCGGTGCGGGATTCTTGACTATGTGTGGCGATCGCGGCCGCTATAAGCCGGGACCGCGTCGAATATGAGTCCGAACGGGTTATTTTCCGCACGTTTAGAGACAAATGGAGACTTTCACTCCAACGGCTTATCTAAGCGGCTCGAAGCTGCGCCTAACATCACTTTCCATGCCTATAACCCATGCCTACAGGGGTGAAAACAGCGCCAGAGCAGGGCTCGCGGACAGTGCGACGTCCACCCCCGCCCTCGGCACGATGTGCGACGAAAAATGTGACATCGCTCTCAATTTCATTCCTTGGCAGTTCTCCGGGCTTTCGCAGTGGCGAAGCCGGATTTGCCGAGTAGGCACCTCGATCATGCGGGTTCGCGACGTTCGATTGCGCTGTTCGGATGCGTGACGACTTTCTCCTACGACCTTCGTAACGTAGCCGGGAAAGAAATCCGCCCCGGCCGTCTCCCGGCCGTCAATCCGGATTCGACATCGGGAGCCCCGACGGCCATCGGACCGTCTGATTTCGCCGCGGCCGTCCGGTGAGAGCACCTCCCGGGTGGTTTATGAAGGGGCTGCTGTGCGGGCAGGGAAGAGGATGATGGCCGTGACGCCGGCACTGCCGCGTTATGGCGTGAGTGACGCCGGAGCCAGCGACGTGAGATCGCACAACCGTTGCGGCGCAAGGCGATCATCGTGCCGGAAGCGGGTCGCCACTCGTGGTTCGCCGAGCTGTGGATCACCGGTGTCGCCCCGGTGCCTTGCGGAACGCGGTGCGAGGCGCCGACCACCCTGCTCGACCAGAACCGGAATCTCTTCCGCGGCAAGCAGATGTCGTTGGCGGACACGGGTCTTTCCGCTAGCTCTGCGTCGTGACCCAGCGGACGCGACCTGCCCGGCGTGCTCACCCGCGTCACGCGACCCCTGCCTGCCTTGCCATCGCCGGACGGCGCACCGGGAAAACCGCCTGACCAGCACGCAGCCGCCACCGAATTCACGGTTTCACTCGTCCAGGACACGAAGGAGACAAAGGTCATGAGTAGCCGACCGCCAGCGAGTCGGAAGGCGAACGAGCGACTGCGAGCCGTGATGGAGGAGGCGGGGTGCTCCAACACCGGGCTCGCCCGCCGGGTCAACATGTGCGGCGCAGGGCGGGGGCTGGATCTGCGCTACGACAAGACATCGGTGGCCCGCTGGTTACGGGGCCAGCAACCGCGCGGCCCGGCGCCCGCGGTCATCGCCGATGCGCTCGGGGACAAGTTGGGCCGCCCGGTCACCGTGGACGAGATCGGCATGGCGCCGGACACCAGCACGGCACCCGCCGCGGGGCTGCGGTTCGAGCCCGTCCTGACAGACGCACTTCACCACGTTCGCGCCCTGTGGCACAGCGACGCTCAGCGCAGTGGCCCGCTGACGGGCGAGGTGCTGCCGGCCTCCGTGCTCGTGCAGCCCAGTCGCGACTGGCTGATCGGTGTCCCGGACGACGTCGCCACCGACGACGGGCCCGCCACGGACGACGTCGAGGCGGTGCGCGCGACGACCGCCGCGTTCGCCGATCTCGACCACCGCTATGGCAGCGCCGGCATCCGGCCCGTCGTCGTCCACTACCTCGACAGCGTCGTTGCCCGGCCGCTCGTGGACTTTCACCGCGATTCGGCCGGGCGGCAACTGCTCGGCACCGCCGCCCGTCTCACCGAACTGGCCGGGTACATGGCGGTCGACACCGGTCAGCCAGGCCTCGCACAGCGCTACTACATCCAGGCTCTTCGCCTCGCCCAAGCCGCGGACGACCGGAGCATGGGCGCGTATCTGCTGGCATCGGGAATGAGCCGGATGGCGCTCGCGCTCGGCAGTCCCCACGAGGCCGTCCAACTCGCCCGGGTGGCACAGGAAGGGACGCGAGGCGGGGCAACCCCCGAGGTCGAAGCGGTCTGCCATGTCGCCGAGGCGCGTGGCCACGCCATGCTGAGCGACGCGAAGGCCTGCAAGCGAGCCGCAGGCAGGGCGATCACGGCGCTGGAGCGCGGCGGCCGGGGCTGGGAGCCGGCCTGGGTCGCGCACGTCGATCAGGCCTACCTGGCCGAGGAACTTGCCCGGTGCGCCCGTGACCTCGACCAGCTCGCGACCGTCGTGCGCTGGTCTCGCGAAGCCGTTCAAGGATGTCCCCCCGGTTGGTCACGGCGCCGTGCGCTCAGGCTGATGCTCCTGGCCACGGCACAGTTGCAGATGGGAGACGTCGAGCATGCCTGTCGCACCGCCAAACAGGCGGTCGAGGTGCTCAAAGGGGTGCACTCCGCGCAATGCGCCGTCGACCTCGTCGACTTCAGCGGGCGGCTGGGGGCGCTGGGCCACCCGGAGGAAGCACGCGAGTTCGCCGCCGCGCCGGAGGCGAACTGACCTGCCCGGTGCGCGAGCCGGTCCGGCGACGGGACAGCGCCGGACCGGCTGACACGCGGCGTTGCTCACGGTACCCACTTGGCCTTGTCGGGCCGGTTGGCGGTCATGCGGTGGAACGCCCGTGGCACGTCGACCTTCTTCAGGAACGCTTCGATGAGGACGAGCCGGTCCGTGGCGGCGGCGGCCCGGGTGAGCGCCCTGTCCAGCTCGGCGGGGGTACGGGCGGACAGCACAAGAGGGTTCGGTACGCCGAGCGCGGCCGGGACGTCGGACC
This sequence comes from Amycolatopsis sp. cmx-11-51, assembly GCF_047608665.1. NCBI lineage: Bacteria > Bacillati > Actinomycetota > Actinomycetes > Pseudonocardiales > Pseudonocardiaceae > Amycolatopsis > Amycolatopsis sp. cmx-11-51. The sequence continues at coordinate 7,777 of NZ_JADNQO010000024.1, forward strand.
AGTGCCAGCGGACCACCTCGTTGTAGACGGCGCTCGCCCCGTGGGTGATCCGCTCGACCGTGTAGCCGTCGTTGTTCACCAGGACCACGATGGGATTGACCTGGTGACGGCCGAGCACGCCCAGCTCCGGCGCGGTGAGCTGAACCGCGCCATCGCCGATGAGCAGCAGTCCGCGCCGGGCCGGTTCGGCGAGTTGCGCGCCGAGCAGCGCGGGGACGGTGAACCCGATGGATGACCACAGCGGCTGGGAAACGAAGCGGGCGCCATCGGGAAACCGCTGCTCCACCACGCCGATGAGCGCCGTGCCGCTGTCGGCGTAGACGATGTGCTCGGGCCGCACGGCCTCGCCCACGGCTTTCCAGAGGTAGGACTGGGTCAGCGGCGTCCAGCGTCCGCACAACGTCCGGAAGAGGGCCGTGGCGGACTTCTTCACCACCGTCGGGAGATTCCCCACCGGCGGGTTCGCCGTCGAAGAAACCTGCCGTCGCGGCCCCGTGACGGACGCGCGGGCCGGCGGGCGCTCCTTGATCAGCGCCGTCAGTGCCGTCAGGGCGGCGGCCAGCGGCACGCCGGGGAACTCGACGCCGTTCACCCGCGCGGTCGCCGGTCCGAGCTCGATGGCCTTCCCGGGATCGAATTCGTGCGTGAACTTGCCGGTGGCGTGATCGGTGAGCAGCACACCCGCCATGATCAGCGGGTCCGCGCGGTCGATGGTGGCGCGAACGTCCGCCTCGCTCATGGCACCCGCGTACAGCCCGAGGAAGCCGGGGGCCTGCTCGTCCACCACCGTCTTGCCCGCCATCACCGTCGCGTGCGGGAGCGGCCCGGCCGCCAGCAGCTCGGCCAGCTCCGCGCGGGCGTCGAACCGGTCCACCAGGAAGTCCGCCAGGACCGCGACGTCGTCCGACTCGGCGAGCCGCGCCCGGGCAGCCGCGCGGAAGTTGTCCAGGCTGCCAGGGTGGGCGACTTTCAGATCCGGCCGATTCAGCGGCGGAAGCCGCGGCGCGGGACCGAGGGCGACGTCGCGCGGTACGCGCAGATACCCCGGCCGGCTCTCCCGCAGGCAGGCGGTCACCACGCGGTCGACCTCGAACAGGGCGTCCTCGGCGCGCAACACCGCGTCCGCGCACACCACCTGCCGATGCGCTCGGGCGAACCGGTCGAAATCACCGTCCCCCATCGTGTGGTGGACCGCGCTGCCCGCCCCCTCGGTGTCCGTGGTCGGTCCGATCACGATGTGGAGCACCGGGACGCGCTCGGCGTAGCTGCCCGCCACGCCGTTGATCGCGTTCAGCTCACCCACACCGAAGGTGGTCAACAGCGCGCCGAAACCGTTGACCCGTCCGTAACCGTCGGCGGCGTAGGCGGCGCCCAGCTCGTTCGTCGTCCCGACCCACTCCATCCGCGGATGGGCGACCACGCGATCGAGTACCTTCAGGTTGTAGTCCCCCGGCATACCGAACAGGTGCCGTACTCCCAAGGCGCACAAGCGGTCCAGGATCTGGTCGATCACCGTGGCGCTCGTTTCCGGTGGCCTGGTTGTCATCTGCTTTCCTCTCTTGGCGTGGGAATCCGGCGTCGCACCGGTGTTCCGCCGGGACGCGGTGCGCCCGGTTCGTGCGGACCGCGCACCGGGGTGCGGTGGTCGAGCGTGCGTGCCCCGGCTGCGCCTTGTGGCAACCTCTTCCACTGCCCATGCTTTCCGGCATGGGAGAGGAACTGTCCCGGCGATTGGTGCCCGACCGGTTGTGGGCGGTGATCGGGCCGCTGGTACCGGAATTCGGCCCACGGCCGCAAGGAGGCGGGACCACCCCGCTGGAGGGCAGGGACGTCTTCACGGCGATCGTGTTCGTGCTCGTGAGCGGCTGCGCCTGGCGCCGGTTGCCGGACACGTTCCGTGTCTCCCCCGCGACGGCGCACCGTCGCTTCCTCGCTTGGACCGAAGCGGGGGTGTGGGAGTGCCTGCGACGGACGCTGGAGGGGCGCCCCGATCTCGGCGACGACCGGGAATGGGCGGTAGCGATCGTCGACATCGCGCTCACCCGGGCGGAGTGCCGCGGTTGATCCGCATCGTCGTGCCCGCCGACGCCCGCTCGTCGTATGCGCTCCCCGCCGTCACCTTCCTTCGTCGCCCACGCCCGGCCGGCCTTGCCCGTACCTGGCTGTGGGGCCGCACCTCGCGATACGTGCGATGGTGAGCGGCTCGGCGGGCATGCTGCTGTGCATGGGAAATCCTCCAGGCCGATGTCACTTCCGGAATACGGATCCCGGATCTGCGGTCCGTGCCACCGACCGTATGCGGTGACGCGACGTGCGTCGCCTGTCGCGGCCGTCTCGTGTGGTGGGCCCATCGCCACGTGGCGCGCACTCGTTCGCCACCGCCCTATCCGGACGACTTGCCGTCCTGGGTCCCGCGTGCTGCCCTGTGACAGCGAAGCGGCGGAACGGGGGCCACGACGGGTTTCGGCACGTCGCCCCATCGTCCACGTGAGACAGCGCTCTGGTGGCGCACACGGCGTCGTGGTCGGGGCACGGGTCCCACGGCGAGCCACCTCGCTGCGCCTTTCACACCTCTGTGGCTCCCGGCGAAGCCGCGACCCCCCAACGTGCCTGCCGACGCGCACCACGCGGTTCTACGGTCTTGCGGAGAAGTGAATGCCAACGGCTCGTGACCCCGCCACCGCCCTCCAGAGCCGGGCATCCGCCGCCACCACAGCGAGGTTCGGTCGACCGCCGGTCCGGTGAGGAGCACGACCAGTGGAAGCGCATGACCCCGAGCAGCACACCCAGGATGAGTCCAAACCTCCGGTGCCACCACCGAATGCCGGAGCACGGCGGTGGTATCGCGAGCTGCTGAAGGCGGTCGAGGCCGGGCCAGACCCCGGTGACGAACGGTTTCGCGACACCGCCTGGAACTCCCCCGGTTACCGGATCCTGCTCCGGGGATACCTGGTGTGGCGCCGGCTGGTGCTGGCGAGCGCCGAGGTCCCGTTCGTCCCGGCGTGGCGTCGGCCGCAGGCACGGCTCCTGGCGGAACTCGTCGCCGAGGCGTCGGCGCCCGCGAACACCTTCATCGGCAACCCCGCAGCGCTTCGCCGCGTCGTGACCACCCGCGGCGCGAGCCTGGTCCGCGGCACGAGCAACTTCCTCGACGACGTGGTGCACCGCGGGGGCCGTCCGGCCAAGATGCCCACAGGTGCCTACCGCCTGGGCACGAACCTGGCCACCACACCCGGCTGGGTCGTGTACCGCGACGACTTGATGGAAGTGCTCCAGTACGAGCCGCGGACCACCGAGGTGCGTCAGGTTCCCCTCCTGCTCATCCCCGCGTGGGTGAACAAGTTCTATATCTTCGATCTGGCCCCGGGCCGGAGCCTCGTCGAGTGGGCGGTCCGGGAAGGGTTCACGGTGTTCGCCGTCAGCCAGCGGAACCCCCTGCCCCACCACGAACAAACGGGGTTGGACGAGTATTTTCAGCGGGTTCCGCTACGCGCTCTGGATGTGGCGCGGGAGATCACCGGCTCCTCGGAAGTCCACTTGACCGGGGTGTGCGCGGGCGGCATGCTCGCGGCGTCCCTCGCCGCCTGGCTCGGCGCGGCCGGTGAGTCGGGTGCGGCGTCGCTGACGCTGCTGGTGTCCGCCCTTGATCACCTCTCGCCTGAGGACGGCGTGAACCGGTGGTCGGACCTGGAGATCAAGCTGCTGACCCGTGTCCTGGCCAACCGCGAGGGCCTGGTCGACGCCGGCCGCATCAGCCTGCTGTTCGACCTGCTGCGCTCGCGGGACACGCTGTGGCAACCGTCGATCTCGGGCTGGCTGATGGGGGACCGGCCGGAGCCCTTCGACATCTGGGCGTGGAGCGAGGACGGGGTGTCCGTGCCCCGCGTCCTCTTCGAGCAGACGCTGCGGTTGTCGATCGACAACACATTGGCCCGCGGCCGGCTGCGGCTCGCGGGCCGGCCGGTCGACCTTGCCGCTGCCACTCAGGACGCTTTTGTGGTCGCCGGTGTCCGGGACCACATCGTCCCTTGGCAGACGGTGTGCCGCGGCGCCGGGCTGCTCGGCGGTGACGTCGCGTTCCACTTGGTGCCCTCTGGGCACGTGGGCAGCATCATCAGCCCGCCGCGCCCCAAAGCCGCCTACCGGACAGGACCAACTCCTCTACCGGACGACCCCTCGGAGTGGTGGGCCGACTCGGTGCCACAGCAGGAGTCCTGGTGGCAGGCATGGACCCGGTGGCTCGCGCCCCGTTCGGGACCGTTTGTGCCCGCCCGTGCCGCAGGGAGCGCCCGGCATCCCGCCGGCGGTCCCGCGCCAGGTCAGCACGTGCGATCGCGCTGACCGGGCGCCCGATGCTCATCACAACAACAGACCAAGTCGTCAACCCGAGGAGGAAGAGCGTGAGCACCTTCACTCCTCGCCGGGTGACGGAAGGTGTCAGCGGTCAGCTGGAGTCCCCCTCCCCCGGGCGGCCACACGAGGACGGCCATCGTGGTTCCCGACTAACGGCCAGTTGCACGCTCGGTAGCGCCTCCACGAGCTACCGGTCAACGCCGAGATGCCCGGTCCGAGCGCCGGGCGCGAACATCACTCCCCGAACGTCCGGCCCCCGACCTGGGTTATGGAGCATCGCCGAAGCGAAGCACGCGGACGCCACTCCGGTCGTTTCGGATTCAGTCCTGCCTCGGCACGCATCCGCGACTACGCAACGCGCCCCTCGCTGACGGCCGGATAGCTCCCCGATAACAGGCCGCCAGTGGGGAGAAGGAACTGGCCACTGACAAGAAGGCTCCGCAAAGCACAGAGACCTGTCCGCCGCCCTCCGGTCGTCGGGCACAACGACACCAAGGAGTCAATTCATGATTCTTGACCGGTTTCGCCTGGACGGCAAGGTCGCTGTGGTGACCGGCGCCGGTCGCGGCATCGGCGCGGCGAGTGCCATCGCGCTCGCCGAAGTAGGAGCGGATGTCGTCCTCGCCGCGCGCACGCGGTCACAACTGCTCGCGGTGGCAAAGGCAGTGCGGGGGAAGGGTCGCCGAGCGCACGTGGTGCAAAGCGACTTGTCCGACCCGGATGCCGGCGCGGCGCTGGCCGGTAATGCCGAGGCCGAATTCGGCCGACTCGACGTGGTGGTCAACAACGTCGGCGGGGGTCGACCCGGTCCGCTGGGGCGCAGTTCAACAGAATCTCTCGAAAAAGCCTTCCGCTTCAACGTGTCTACCGCGGACGCGCTGACGCGTGCCGCGGCTGAAGTGATGCTGCGCGGTGACGGTGGCGCGATCGTCAACATCTCGTCTGTGATCGGACGCGTCGCCGGTCGCGGGTTCCTCGCTTACGGGACGGCCAAGGCGGCGTTGACGCACTACACCCGCCTCTCTGCCGCAGATCTGTCGCCCCGGGTCCGGGTCAACGCCGTGGCACCGGGCACCGTGCTCACGCTGGCGTTGCAGAAGCTGGTCGGCGAGGGGCCGACGCGCGAACGCGCCGAGGCGTCGACGCCGCTAAGGCGTATCGGCGATCCGCAGGACGTCGCAGCCGCCGTCCTCTACCTCGCTACGGACGCGAGCGCCTACTTGACCGGGAAGGTGATCGAGGTTGACGGCGGGTTGCACGCGCTCAACGTCGACCTGGACCTTCCCGACCTGTGAGCCCCCACAGCGCCAAACGACTTCTTTCACGTTGCCGTAGCCCATTCTGCTCAGAGCTTGCCTCATGTGGTGAGTTTGCGGAGTTTCTTGGAGGGGGTGAGGCGGCGGTATCCGGTGAACCGGGCCATGGTTCGTTCGATCACCCAGCGGTGCTGCCGAATTTGTCTTTGGATTGGATGCCTTTGCGGGCGATACGGACTTCGATGCCGCGGTACCGGACCCAGCCCCGAAGGTCGGCGTGGTGGTAGGCCTTGTCGGCGTGCAGTTTGGCGGGCTTGCGGCGCCGTGGGCCGCGGCGGGACTTGATTGCCGGGATCGCCATGACCAGTGGCTTGAGCGCGTAGGAGTCGTTGGTGTTCGCGGCGGAGACGGCGACCGAGAGTGTCAATCCACCGGGCCGTGTCATGACAACCGTGTAAGCCGCGGATGGACCAGGATCGGGTCGCTGACGGCGACCCGGAAAGGCTCCATCTGTGACTGAGAAACACATCTGATCGGGCTGCGGGTTCCGCGGCCGGCGAGGCGCTCGCCCGCGTGTTGTCACCGGAAACGCTTGATTCGTTGGTGAAAGACACGTATGCGAATGGCGGGGCGCTGGGTGCGCGCGAATTGCTGAACGAGATGACCAGGACGGGTGCCTGCGCGGGCGCTGGACGCCGAAATGATCCATCATCTCGGGTATGAGAAAGGAGACCCTGCCGGGAACGGGTCCGGGAATTCTCGGAACGGCAGGTCCCGAAAACCGTTTTCCACCTAGAATGGCCCGGTTGAACTGGTTGCGCCGCGACCGGAATGGTTCGTTCGAACCGGCAGTCCACATCAGCAAAGTCGATCGTCTTCCGAACACGTCGACCCTGGATCCACCGGTGTGTTTGGGTGTTGATCTCGCCAGTGTTATTGATCTTGTTTTTTGTTGGTGGTCAGGGTGGAGTGCCGGACGTCTCATCCGGTGTGTCCACTGTGGTCTGTTGTAACAGAGGCGGTGTCCGTCGCGACAGATACCGGTATCGCGGCGTGCGGCCGTGCCGACAAGATAGGGACTCCTTATGAGCATGCGCCGTCCGTCGCCCTCGGCGGTTCCGCTTGGTGATCCGGACGTGCTGACGCTTGCCCGCGAGATCGTCGGCACGCACTATCCGCCGGAGCTCGACCTGTTCGACGCCGTCGTGGACGAGTATCGGCGTGACCCGGACCGTCTGCTGAATCCGGAGACCCTACGTGCGCCGGTGGGTATCGGTGTAGATCTGGTGCTGATGACGCCTTACGTTCTCGCGGCGGCGGCTTATCTGGGGAACATGCTCGTGGAGAAGGCCGCCGACAAGACGCTGGACGCGGTACGCGACCGGCTCACCGAGGCGTGGGCCGCGCGCAAAGCACGCCGAGCCGACGACGACGTCGTTCGCCCGGTGACGAGTGCCGACGCCGACCTCACCATGGTCATCACGATCCATCTGACCGGCACGGGAGCCAGCCCCGAGGTGGCACGCGAAATCGCGGGCAAGGTCAGCGACGCGCTACTGCCCGGAAAACCTCCCAGTGACAACGACTGATCAGCGACCGCCCGGCGTCACTGCGGAAACCGTACTCGTACCGTCCGCGGGGCGCGGGCGGTACGCACTGCTCATCGTGGTGCTGCTGCTCGCCGGAGTACTCGTCGGAAGCCTTCTCCACGGCCAGTTCCTGGGATTGGCGTGGAGGGATGCCTTCCTGGCTTGCCGGGCGGCGACACCTCCAGTCACTGCCGGAGACACACCAGCCCAAAGCGTGGAGAAGTCACAGCAATTCCTGCAGTGCCTGGCACCCGCCGAACGACGCAGGGGACTGATATCGCTCAGCGGTGCGGTCCTGGTTCTTCTGCTCGGTCTCGCGCTGACGCAGTTGTTGCCGTGGCGGCTTTTTCGCCGCGCGGGTCCGGTCAGGGCCGCGTCGCAGGTGTGGCAGGAACGCGCGGAGCGAGCGGTGCGCTCGATGCACCGCCGCGCGGCACCCCCGCAGGTCGTCTTCGGCTCGCTGGCGTTGCGGGAGGCGTTCACCATCCGTTTCCTGCGCCGGACCCGGATGGTGCTCCCACCCGGAATCGTGACCGCGCCCGCTGAGCAGGCCGAGGCGATCGTGCGGCACGAAAGCGCCCATGTCGCGGCAGGCGATGTCGGCCTGGTGTGGCTCACCCGAGGTGTGTGGTGGGCGCTACCGCCCGTCCTCCTGCTGCCCATGGTCACCACCGAGATCCGGGTATTGCTGAGCGGTGACACGGCGTCCCCGCACACGCTGTGGGCACCGTTCTGGGCCGAATACGCCGCTCGCGCGGCCCTGGTGCTCACGCTGACCGCGCTGGTCTCCACCAGCGTGCTGCGTTCACGCGAGCACGAAGCCGACCTCCGCGCTGTCCACGGGATCCCGTCGGCACCGCTGCGCGCGTTGCTCAGCCGCACCACCACCAGGCGGATGCCTTGGTGGCACCGGGCCAGGGCCATCCATCCTCCACCCGCGCGGCGCATCGCCGTGCTCGACGCAGGCGATCTTCCCGGGCAGACCCGGGTGCTCGACGGTGTCATCTACGGTGCGCTCGCCGCGATGGCCGCCCAGACGGCGACCCTGGTGGCGCTCCCCACGCTCCTCGGCACGGGAGAGGATTCCCAGACCTACGCGGTACCGCTGTCGTGCTTGCTGGCCGGTGCGCTGACCGCGGCGGGCTGGGGCACCGCGCTCTGGCGAACCCCCCAGCGCTCCGCTCTCACCCTGGCCGGTGTCACCCTCAGCCTGCCGCTAGGTGTGGCCTTGGGCTTCCTGACCGACTTCTCCCGCACCGGCACCACCGACCTGAGCCCCTTCGGCGACTGGCCACAACTCGTCGCGGTCTCACTCGCCATGGCCGGAGCCGCCTGCCTGAGCCTCGCCCTCGCCGCACTCTGGGCCGCCCACTCCGGCACCGTCCCCCCGCCACGCCGGATCTGGTTCCTCGCCGCTGTACTCAACACCGCGTTGTTCACCGGCGCCTGGTGGATCGGGATGACCTCGGGCACCCTGATCACCGCCGCCAAGAACTGGTTCTACGGGATAGCGCTCGCGGGCATGACCGCGGCGTGGCAAGAACCGGCCGCGATCGGCTTGATCGTCGTCGCCGGGCTCGCCTGGTACTGGAACCGCCAACGGCTCTCACTGCTCGCGGTCAGTTTCGCCGCTACGGCAGCGGCACTCGCCGGACGCTGGGCGCTGCCCGTCAACGTCAATCACACCGACCCGCTCGCCCTGGACCGGCTCGACTGGTGGGTCGCCGTCAGCGCGGCAACGGCATGCGTGCTCACCCTCGCCGCACTCCACGGCCGCATCGGGCTCGCGAACTCACTCGCCGCGGCCCCGCTGGCCGCTCTCCTCACCATCACTGGATGCCTCCTGACACGAGACCCCCAGCACGACCTCATCCCCTACCTCATCTCGACCATGTCCCTAACCACCCTGGCGATTCTCTGCCTCGCACTGCCCATCACCCTGCTCCCCAGCCGATGGCTCCGCACCCACACCTGGCACCGACCAGCACTCGCACTCGTCACGGCGGCGGGCACCACCACGATCGTCATGCACCTAGGCAATGTTCTTACTTGAGCCGCGCAGATCCCCGCTCGTCAGTGCTCAGCCCGTCCGTGCGGACCCCCGCGGCCCGCGCGATCCACTGCCACACGGCGGTCTCGGTCAGGTCGAAGTCCTTCACGACCTGACCGATCGAGCGATCCCCGCGCTGGCACAGCTCGACGATCTCAGCCTGAAATCGCGCATGACGAACGTCACCTTCGGCACTGCGTCCAGGACGAGGAATTCCTCCCTCCAGGACCGAGAGCACCTTCGAGTCGTCGTCAGCTAGTGCTGTGACCGCATAGGTTTGCGGGGTTGCTGTTGTTATGAAGTGCTCGATGACCTCTCACGAATACGCGGAGAGACACCGAAAACCCCTTCGTCTCGCCGTGGACTCCAACAGACCCGTGATCCGCCCTATCGAAGTCACCGGCCTCGACGTCGTGCTCCGGCTCTACCACACCGTCGACGAAGCCCTCGACGCCACAAGTCGGCAAATGCACTAGTGTCGCGTGATCCTGCTTGCTTGATGTTGGGTTTCGTTCCTCGGACGGCGATCTCGCGTGATCAGACGGCGGTTACGCGTGATTGGACGGCGATCTCCGGAGATCGCCGTCTGATCACGGGTAAGACCTGCAGGATCACGCGACACTAGCAGCCGTCGATTGTCAATGCGGCGAGACTGCCTCGCGGGGCGCAAGAATCACGCCCTCGGCTCAAGAAGGTGAACAGCCTGGCATGGCGGGCAGTTTTCGGGCTGAAGCCTTTCTCGAATCAGCCGCGGACCTCCGCAGTGTGGTACTCAAAGCCCGCCCGCGTCAGGACCGTAACTGTTCGCGGATCAGGGTATCGAGCCGACGCCATGTCGGCGACGAGGCGTTGACGGCACCCTGGATCAGTGCTGGGACCTCGGTGTCGATGTCGTGTCCAGGCAAGTCATCAGTTCCGTATCGCGCATGGGTAGCGGCGACGATCCGGCGGGCAAGGTCATCGATACGACGGTCCCGAGGATCGAGATCGTACGCGCGGTCGTAATCGAGAAACATCTGGCGCAACGCCGGGTCAGCCAGGATCTGTGCCTGGTCGCGGAACAGGGCGACCGACGTAACGGGGTGCACGGTGAACACGAGGATCCACAAGTCGGTCTGAAGCGTCACCCATCTTTCGCTGAACCCCCAGCGAGGTAACTCCTCGAGATGGCTTCTGACCTCGCCCGGTATCGCAAGCAGACGTCCGTCAGCGAACTGCCGAAGACGCTCTTGGGACGCCTGCAAGCCACGGATACGTGCAGAGAGGTCCGTGTCGATCTGCCGAAGGGCTTGCCGGAACTCGCCGTCGCTGGCTGACCGGAGGTCACGGATGCGGGCCAAGGGGACCCCGGCCTCGGCCAGTGTCCGGATCTTGATCAGGTCGATCGCATGACCGGCATCGTACCGCCGGTACCCGGAGGCGTCGCGGACCGGTTCGGGCAGCAGTCCCTTCTCGTGGTAGACGCGAATCGTCTTGATCGACACCCCGACATACTTGGCGAGCCGTCCGATGGTGATCACCTGACCATGATCGCACTTGACCTTGCCCCAAGGGCAAGGTTGCAGGATGTCGTCATGGTGAATGCGAACCTCGATCAGGAGACACTGCGAGCACTGGCCGACGAGGGCAACCAAGTCGCCCTGGACCGGCTGGCCGACCTCGCCGACGCTCGCAAGGACATCGAGGAACTCAGCGGGTTGCTGGACGAGGGATGCATGCGCGCCGGACACTTGCTCACCCACCACGCGGTCGCGGCAGGGGACCTGCGTGAACTGCAGCGCATCGCGGACGCTGGATACGACGAGGCCGACCGGGAACTGAACCGGCTACTCCAGACTCCGACCCGCGAGCAGCGGGATTGACGAGCCCATCCAGCACCCCCCGGGCCCCGACGCAGTACTCGAAGCCCGGACCATCGGTTCCCGGTATCGACGATCGCCCCGCGAAAGCAGGCGATCCAGGCGCCCGTGACATCGGAATGGCAGCTAGCCGACGTGGATTCCGGGGCGGAGCGCCGGATCGCGTTCGCTGGTGCGGATGATCTCGCGGACCACTGGGGCGGTGTCGCCGCGGCCGAGGATCAGGTAGCGGAACAGATGCCCGAGCGGGTTGCCCTCGCTCCACTCGAAATGGCACTGCGGCCGCACGCCGGTGGCGTCGCGCAGCGCGAGCAGGACAGCCGCGATGGCGTTCGGTGCGGCGGGGCTTTCCACGCGCAGGACACGGAAACCCTCGATCTCGAACCCGCGGACCTTCAGCACGTCACTGAACCCGGACGGGTCGATCACGTCGATTTCGAGGAACAGGACGTCAGCGGCACCCGGCACCGGATTCAGACCGCGCTGCTCGGCCTCCTTCGCCCGGTATTCCTCGGCGTCCCCGGCCTGGCGCCGGTTCGCGATGATGGTGAGCGCGCCGTCGTGGGCGATCGACTCGGTGACGAACCGGCGCGCGGGCTCGTCGAACTTGATGTGCTCCACCCGCAGCTCCGTGGTGCGCGTGACCCGCGAGACCAGCGACACGACGATGATCCCGAGGATGAAGAACGCGGAGATGGTGAGGCCGTCGGGCTTCTCGATGACGTTCTCCACCAAGGCATAGATCAGGATCAAGCTCAGCACGGCAAACGCGATCGCGGCCTTGCGCTGCCGCTTCTTCGCCGCGGAGATGGCCACCGCGATCGACGCGGACACCATCATCGCGAGGATCCCGGTGGCATAGGCCCCGGCCTGGGCGTTGACGTCGGCGTTGAAGATGATCGTCACCAGGACGCAGATCGCGGTGTAGACCAGCACCACCGGACGCACGGCACGGGCCCAGTCCGGGGCCATCCCGTAGGCGGGCAGGTACCGCGGCACGATGTTGATCAACCCTGCCATCGCCGACGCCCCGGCGAACCACAGGATCAGGATGCTGCTGATGTCATACGCGGTGCCGACCCATTCGCCCAGCAATTCGTGCGCCAGGTACGCCAGCGCGCGGCCGTTCGCCTCACCACCCGGTTTGAACGCATCGGCCGGGATCAAGACCGTGGTGACGAAACTGGTCGCGATCAAGTACACCGACATGATCAGCGCGGCGGCGGTCAGCAGTTTGCGCGTGTTGCGGATCCGGTTCGCCAGCCGCTGCTCGGCGTTCTCACCCTTCGCCGCCACCAGCGGCATCATGCTCACACCGGTCTCGAAACCGGACAAACCGAGCACCAGCAACGGGAACGCCAGGATCGCCGGGCCGATGACCCCACCGAAGCCGCCTCCCCCGGAGGTGAGCGCGTCCACCCAGCGGTCGAACGCGGCGGGATCGGCGAGCACCTCGCCGACCCCGGCGACCACGACCACCGCGTTCAGGATCAAGAAGATCGCCACCAGCGGGATCGCGACACCGACCGCCTCACTGAACCCGAGCAGGAACACCCCGCCCAGAATGAGCAGCAGGACCACCGTGATCAGTACCTCGTGCCCGTGCAGGAACGACGGCGCGATCGGGTTCTCCAACGCGTGCACGGTGGCGTCCGCCGACGACAGCGTGATGGTGATGATCCACGACGTCGCGACGAAACCCAGCAACACCAAGACGAAAATCTTGCCGCGCCAGAACGGCAACAGATTCTCCAGCATCGCGACCGAACCCTGACCGTGCGGGCTCTCCTTCGCCACCCGCCGGTACATCGGCAGCATGCCCAGCAACGTCAGCGCCACGATCAGCAACGTCGCCAGCGGCGACAGCGCGCCCGCCGCCAGCGCCGCGATCCCGGGAAGATACGACAACGTGGAGAAGTAGTCCACGCCGGTGAGACACATGACCTTCCACCACGACTGCGGCGTGGCGTGCTCCTCATGGCTCTCCGGCCCGACCGGCTGAACCCGGTGCTCCATCAGCCACCGGCCGACCTTGCCCGTCGGCGCCGCCTGCCGGACCGGGCTGTCCACCCGCTCCGGAACAGCGGATTCGGCTTCTTCGGTCATACCCCTGTCCTCCCCAGATTCCCGTGGGCCGCACCTGCCCCGCCATCTCCACCTCGACGTGACGGCCGCGCACCGACGCGGACACTAACGATCCGGCGCCAAAAATCACCGAGCCGGCCGTAAAGAAAACATCAATGTCGCGCGACAAGCAGACGTTCCGTTTGTAGTGACGGCGGCCAGGAGGCGGTGACCACGGTCCCGCAAGGTCGTCAGCCGTACCAGCGCAACCACCTTGCGACCACGAACTCCGCTTTGACGGTAAGCCAGCCATCCACCGGGCTGCTCGCTGAATGGACACCGGCCGACCGAGTTCGAGGTAGCGTGTGTGCCGGACGAGCTGAAGGGATTCCGGGCACTGTGACTCGACGACTGCCAGCCGGCGACCGCCCCGGAGTCAAAGGACTACTCGGTCCTGTCTGTCTCGTACTCAGCTTGCTCGGCTGGCTGCTCCCCTATGGCGAGGTGGTCTCGGCACTGGCCGTGGCCGCCGGAGCGATATCGATGCTGACGGACCGCCGGTATCGACTGGACGGCCTTGTCATCGCAGGCGTCTGCATCGCCGCACTCCAGCTGTTCTTCGGGCTGCTGCTGTTCACAATGGATCTGACCGGCCACTGAAGACATCGACACCAGACGGCACTTCCGTCTCACGACAACGGCTTCACGAGTCGGTTGCGAACCCGGGGTCCGCCACCTGGCCAGTCGGCGCGGATGACGGTCACCTGCTGTCAGCTGAGGCCAGGTACCCGCTCGGGTGAAGGGCTCGTCATGGACGAGTGAGGGAGATTCCCGAACAGAACAGGACCACCGGACGGGGCCGAGGTCGCGGACGCGGTGGGTGCGCATGGCAGCCGGACTTTCACGATGACGCGGAGGCTGTCCGACGTGCCTCCACCCCAGCGGCGAACGCAACCGGATTCACGTGGCTACTTCCCCGCCGTGCCGGGTTGCCAGGTGAAGGACTCCTGATAGAGGTCCGCGTAGGTGGGCGAGTCCTTGATCAGATCGTCGCAGAAGGCGGCCGCGCCCGGCAACTGGAGCCGATAGCAGAGTTCGCAGGTAGCGATCGGCAGATACAGCGTGGCTCCAGCTCTGATTGCGACCCGTGATGTCGAGGGGGTGACCGTGGAGACACCGCGCATGCCGCGCGGCGGACGGAATGGATAGCCGTCGTCCGACGAGCTGGGCACGGGCTGAGCAGGCACAACCCGCAGTATGCATTCTATCGAACCTCAGTTCGGTCGAGGGATATTCGGTGCCGAACAGTTCCTGGCAGCTTGCACTGACGACAGGTGATAGTTGGCATCGCGGACGTGTGCGACCTGGTGATCGCCTCGAACGACAGATGATGGTTGGCACCAAAACAGGCGCTGGTTGGCATGCGACGACTCGGTTCCGGGTTCGCGGAACTTCCCGATCTGCTGAATAGCGGACGTCATCTGGCTCTCGACGGTCCGCCGGTAAGCGAGTTCGTGGTGGGTGATGAGGGTGTCGGGGTGATCAGCCCCAGGACCCGCGGCCGGTGGCGAGAACTCGAGGTGCCGAGACCGCGTGAACTCGTATTCGCCCGCGAGCGGATACGAGGTACCTGGTCCACTCATCGAGCGAGAGGCAATTGATGAATCGAGCAAGCAAGCATTTCCGGCGAACTGCTCTACTGAGTACGGCGCTGGTGTCGGGGCTGCTGGCGGTATCGGGCGTACAGGCGGTGGCGGCACCGGTCTACCAGCTGACGCTGCGCATGATCGACCGCAACGGCGCCGTGGCGACCGCGAACTCTCGCGCGACGTTCGACGTGATCAGCCTCAGCGGGGGCGGCCGTGAAAGCGACGTGCCCGCCGGGAGCACCCTGCGGCTGCCCGCTGACCGTTACGCGCTGGTGGGCAGCCTGATCACCCCGCGCCCCGGGCTGGACCCCTCGATGGCCGCGATGGCCCACCCGGAGCTCAACCTGACGCGCAACACCACCGTCACCCTGGACACCCGCCAGGCCGCGAAGGTCACCGCGAACGTCGACCAGCCGGAGGTGACCGGGGGCAGTTCGGCGGTCGAGATGGGAGTGCGCCTGGGCGCCGACCAGACGCAGTCGATGGTGTTCCCGTTCGATCAGCGTTTCCAGGAGATGTTCGCCGGCACCCTGCCGGGCACCTCGTCGGCCGCCTTCTACTTCGGCGCCAGCCACCGCCTGGAACAACCACGGCTGGAACTGTTCGGCGAACAGCCGAAGCGCTTCCCGGTCCTCACCGCGACGATCGGCGCACCCCTGCCGGTGGGGTCGCGGACGCCCGCACTGGCGTTCGGCGGCGCGGGTCGCCCGCAAGACTTGGCCGGAGTCGAGGTGCGCGACCGGCTGGTGGTACTCGAACTGCCCTGGGACACCACCCCGGAGACACTGGCCGAGCGAGTCACCACGGTGCGCGACCATGGTGGCGCGATGGTGGCCGCATGGCTGTCCACTACCGGCGCGGCGCGCCAGGGCACGGAGCTTGCCGGGCAGCCGGGCAGCCGAATCGCGGCCGCGGCGGCCGCCGCGGAACTGTCCAGCAAACTCACTGGCTCCAAGGCCGCCGGGGCACTGGCACTGCCGACTGTCCAGATCGCCGGCGCGAACGCCGAGCGGTTCGCCGCGCTGGCCCGGACCGGTGACGGCACCGCGGCCATGATCGCCCGCCCGGAAATCCGGGACGCCTACGAACTGTCCTTTCCGGCCACCGGGCGGGTCCCGGCACAACTCGAGCACTCGGTGCGCAAGTCCGAACTCGCGGCGGTGACCATGGCGTTTCACGGCTACTCGGCGGAGTCCCCGTCCCAGGTGCACGCGATCCACCGGGTGGCAGGGGTGCGCCTGGGAATGTCCCGGCTGGGCTATGGAACACCGGGGCTGGTGCAGGCGGAACGCCAGGAGTACTACACCCCGGGCACGTGGGCCTTCCTCAACATCCTGGTGAGCCAAACTCCGAGCGTCGGCGGTGACCTGCGCGGTGAGGAACTCTTCGCGGCGGGCAAAAGCTACCGGCTGGCCTGGAACGGCGCGGTCACCGGCCCCGGCTTCCGTGGCAAGCGCGCCTATCCGGCCGACAGTCCCTGGGCTGCACGCACCGCGCAGGAGATCAACATCAGCATCCCGTTGTTTTCCGACGGTGCCGGGCACACTGCAACCGCGGACCTGGACGCGCCCGGTGACCGCGGCAGCACCGCGCTCTACCGTGAAGGCAAGCTTTTCGGTAGTCAGGCGACCCCCGGGCGCGCGGTGTTCGTGGCGCCTACCGAGGAGGCCGGTTACCGGCTGACCACCGAGGCGGAGCGCGACGAACCCTGGGCGCCGTTGTCCACCAAGGTCTCCGCCGAATGGACCTTCCGCAGCGGGCACGTCCAGGGACCGACCCGAGCGCTGCCGCTGCTGGAGGTGCGTTACACCCCGGCAGTGGATCTGGCCAACACCGCCCCGGGCGGCGGCACCTTCACCGTCCCGGTGACCGTGTCCCGGCAGGACGGTCCCGCCGCGATCACCGGCCTGCAGGTCGAAGCGTCCTACGACGGCGGCGTCAACTGGCAGCCCGCGAAGGTGAGCGGGCAGGACGGCCGGTACAACGCCGAACTCAGCCACCCAGCGACCGGATCCGTCTCCCTGCGTGCGAAAGCCGCCGACGCCGACGGGAACACCACGACCCAGAGCATCATCCACGCCTACCGGCTCCGCTGACACCGGATGTCCCGCCCTTGCACAGAATTCAAGAGGTCGAATACAACCGCGAGTCAGGCGAAGGTGGCGTGTTCGAGCGCAGCGCCGTTGTCCGGTCCCTCACCGTGCGGACTTCGGGGCGTTTGATGACTGAAAATCCACACAGTCCCGCACGACAGTCCCAGTGACCACCGGATCCGGAAGGGTGTGTGGAAACAGGGAAGTCGAGTGTCCCTGTTTTCATACACCCCCTCATCCGACGCCACCCCTGCCCTCAAATAACGCGTCCAACGCACTCTCATACCGCAGAGCGTGCATCGTCGAGCCGTTCGTCATCGGGCCAGCGGCAGCGGTCAACTCTCGTGCTCGACTGACGAACTCGGGCGCTCAGTCACAGTCGACGATGGTGCGCGAGCTGGTGTCTTGAAGTCGCGGGAGCTTGCGTACGATGACCGCGCGGCGCGCCCATGGACAGGCGAGCCGGCGGCGGGCCGGTAGTGGTCGGGTTCGGGCTCCGGGCGAACGCCTCCGTGGTCGACGTCTCTTCCAAGAACTGCGCCATGTGTCCGACGATAGGTTCATGTATCCGGAGATCGAGCCCCACGCCTCTGGCCACCTGGACACCGGTGACGGCAACCTCGTGTACTGGGAAGAATGCGGAAACCCCGACGGCAAGCCGGCGGTGTTCCTGCACGGCGGCCCCGGCGGCGGCTGCTCACCGTCGGCTGTTCGACCCGTCCGCCTATCGGATCGTCCTGTTCGACCAGCGTGGGTGCGGGCGGTCGCTGCCGCACGCTTCGGCGTCGGGCGATCTTTCGTTGAACACGACCTGGCATCTCGTCGACGACATCGAACACCTGCGGGAGTCGCCGGGCATCTCGCGGTGGCAGGTGTTCGGTGGGTCCTGGGGGTCGACGCTGGCGTTGGCGTACGCCGAGAAGTACCCGGAGCTGGTGCTGCGCGGAGTCTTCACGCTGCGTTCATCCGAAGTGGACTGGTACTACCGGCGCGGCGCGGCGCACGTCTTCCCGGACCTGTGGGAGAAATTCACGGCGCCGATCGCCGGGCTCGACGGCGATCCTGTCGAGTTGTACGCGAAGCTGCTCGCCGACCCCGACCCCGGGGTGCACGGGCCGGCCGCCGTCGCGTGGAGTACCTGGGAGGGCGCGACGGTGACGCTGTAGTTCCGCGCCACGAGCCGGTCCCACAATTCGAAGTTATGCAGTTTCGCCCGGTCGACCTTGCCGATCCTGGACAAGTCCAGACCCTGTACGTAGTGAGTGGCCGCGGTCACGGGATGCCACGGCGGGAGCCCGTGCCTGTTCGGGTCGCCTGCCGAAGCGAACCGTGACCAGTAGTCGATCATCCGGTCCCCCAGTCTTCGTTGAGCCGCCGTCAACGGGCGATCGTCATACGGAAACTCGAACAGGTACTTCAGCTCGGACGCGTGTCCGGCCAGCGGCTGGACACCCAACGGGAACTCGAGAATCGGCGGTGCCGTGCGGTCCAGGAATTCATAGGCGTAGACCGGCACCGTTGCCGAGAACCGTCGTTCACTCGCCTGCTGGGCCCAGGCCCAGTCCAGATCACTCATGACCGCACCGATGGCCTGTGCCGCCGTGCCGTGCGCGGCGACGGGGTACTCGGCGGCCACCGCCGCGGCCTTGTCACCGAAATGGGTGTCCAACGCCTTGCGGTAACCCGCCTCGGTGAGCCCTGGGAACATCGAGGGCGAAAACAGGGTTCCTTCGTCCCTGGTGACGCCGGTCAAGAACGGCACGTGCTGAAAACGTCCGGCGGGCACGGCGACTGCGGGATCCTCCGGAAGCACGGCGTTGCCATAGGCCGGCAGGGGCAGGACCGGCGCGGCCAGCAGATCCGCCACCGACACCTGCCTGAGGCAGTCCAGTGTCGTACAGCCGAATCGGGTCGCCAGGTTCTGCCCATGTCCCTGCTGCCACTCCGGCGGCACGAAGTACGGCACGTCGAGCAACGGCCGGACACCCGCGCCGGCGAAGGCATCCGATACGCACGGTGTGCTCTGTCCGATGGCTCGCTGAAACAGCCCGGCCGACCCTGGGGACGCGAGCAGGCCACAGACCGAATGGGCGCCGCCCGACTCACCCGCGACCGTCACGTTCCCCGGGTCGCCACCGAAGGCGGCGATGTTGCGCTGGACCCACCGCAACGCGGCCTGCTGATCTTCGAGGCCGAACGCACCACCATCGGCGAGACCGGGGAACCCCAGGAACCCGAGGTTCCCCAGCCGGTAGTTCACCGTCACGACGACCAGATCGCCACGTTCCGCGAGCCGGGACGGATCGTAATCGCCACCGGCACCGGACACCAGTCCACCGCCGTGCACCCACACCAGCACCGGCGCCCTCCACACGCGCTTCTTCGCCACCACATTCAGGTACAGGCAGTCCTCGGTGTTACTGGCCGGCCTGTTGGGCAACGCGGCTTGCGGACAGCGATCGGCCGGTCGGGTCGCGTCACGCACACCATCCCACCGCCCCGGTGCGACCGGCGCGTGCCAGCGCAACTCACCGACCGGCGGGGCCGCGTAGGGCACACCTCGATGAATCCGGAGACCACCGGTCACCTCACCCCGCACCGACCCGGACTCGATTCGCACCACACCGCCCGGCGCCGCCACCGCAGGTGCTGTTCCAACCACGAGTCCCAGGACAACGAACAGGGCCCCCAGATATCGCCTCATGCAGTCCACAGTGGCCATCCAGACGCAGCTTGGCATCAACCAATCAGTTGATTTCGAACGCCCACACCGCGACCATGACACTGCACAACGTCGCGCACCCCGCAGTCAGCACATCGACCTGGCAATCGCCTGGCTCGGCGGGCAGGTCGCCCACGACGCCGCGATTTCCGAAACGTCCCAGCTACTGGAATGCCCGCGTCCCGAAGACACACGAACAGGCCTCTCGTTCGAACCCACCAAGAAATGGCCGCCGCCGTGGTCATAGGGCCTCACCGTTCGCGATATGTCGATCTTGGGTAGCCCGGGCGTTCTCGGCTGTCTCACGGCTTTGTCACCCATGATCAGTCTCAAATCCGTGGCATTTCCTCGCGAGGGCGAGATCAGGCCGCTTGTGCCACGGCGGCGGCTGACCGGACGGCCGGGTGGGGGTCGTCCGGACTGTCGGCGAGGAGGGAGCGCAGGCTGTCTGGGGGCGGTTCGGCCCAGAGCAGTCGCCGTTGGCCCGGACGCGTGGCCTGGGGTCGCGCAGGGCCTCGGGGCAGCAGCGGAGCGTCTTCACGTGGGTAGTCCGCCCGAGTGCCGCGGCGGCGCTGGACCGGACCAACTCGTCCTCGACCGCTGGCCTTCACGTGGTCGAACAGGTGCTGTGGTGTCCGGCGATCGGCGGCCTAGCCCTTCTCGCCCTCAGCTGACAACAGACCCTTCTTCTCGGCTTGGGCCACGACCTTCTTGACGAAGTCGAGGGAACCGCAGTCCTGGTCGAGCAACGCGTTGCGGCGTGTGGCCCAGGTCGTTCCCAGATCCTGCCGCACCTTCTCACTCACGTCGGTGCGTGCCGGGTTGAGAATCGTCTGCTCTTCCTCGCCGATGTGATGCATCAGCGCCTCGGCGAGCTTCTCGACCGCGTCGTCGAACTTCTGCGTATCGGTCCCCTTACATTCCAGCAAGTCCAGCAGTGCCCGGTTGCCCTCGGCGTGCTCTTCCTCACCATGTTCCTGCTCGTGCTTGTCGATCGCGTCCTTACGTCGCAGCGCCGGGTAGACCTCGTCCTCCTCAGCCTCACCGTGCGCGATCAACGCCGCCGACAGCGCAGCCCGGGCAGCACCACGGTCCGCAGTCGCGTCCCGCAGATCACGTAGGAGCTGCTCGAACAACCGGTGATCATCCAAAATCAGGTCTACGACATCACCGGCGACGGGACGCGGGATCTTCACAGCAGTCATCTCCTGATGATTCCCGCACAACGCCCACAGGGCAACACGACTCGCCATGCGGCCGACACTTCTCGCCGCTACGGTAGATCAAGGCACCGCCGCGACGCTGCCACAGAACTGGGCTACTTCCGGCGAAGACGGAGGGCCAGTTCGCGTCGTCGTTGGAATCGTGTGCGGCGGCCGAGCCGGATGGTCCAACAGCGGGTCGGCAGGCCCTCACCTGTCCCGAATGACAGCACCCTTCAGAGGTATCTGGGCAGCCTTCTCGACGCCTCCCGCCCCGACGCGCCCTCGCTGTGCTGACCCATGCCTGTCCGGCACCCTCATCCAGGGTGACCGGCCTGTCCACGAGAGCAATCTTCAACGACGCCGTCGTGACCGCCGACCGTGATGACAACCTGCTTCGTATTTCCCATCATAGTTCCGTTGAAAATTCATAAAACGCCCGAGATACCGGGAAGCAGCTTCGTATCCGCGGAGATGGCCAGCCAACGACGATGGCAGCCGCAACAACCAAAGAGGTATCGCATCATCTTTTTTCGCATCACCGAGCATCTGGTCCCGCCCAATTCACGTGGTTACAGTGAAGTTTCCGGCTTCAGGCCGGAGCATTCACTCGGGGCGCTGGGTTTGCGACCTGAGACTCCTTCGACGAAGGACGTACTCTATGCAACGGTTAACAAGAAACCGAAGGCTCATTGTCAGTGTGGTAACAGGAATCATGACACTGGTGTCAACCTGGTTCGCTTCGGATGCGCACTCGGCGGCCGCCGCCGGCTATACCCTCGTGCAGGAAATAGAGACGCAAGGCCGTCACGTCAAGCTCTGGCGCAACACCGATACCGGCAAACACCATGGCGAAATCACCAACGCGAAATGGCCTGACCAGCTGATGCTCACCGGAAGCGGTTGTCCCGGAGACCCGGTGAACTGTTACGTGACCTATGTGCCGCCGGGTGCGAGCGTCGCCAACACTCCGGAGGTCACCGGCGTGGTCGATGCTTGTGGGTACGCGGGAGGAGCTGGGTGGAAATGCACTTGTGTCGTCTGCCTGCACACCGAGGACCAACAGTCCTCGGCAGTGTCGCGCCTTGACGCGGTCAGCCGAGAAAATCAACCCAAGGAGAATGCGATCTGATCAAAACCGTGCTGATGATCGGCAAGTGAACAGAACTCTCATCGTTGGAAGGAAACCATGTCGAAGTTCTGGGGAAGAGTCGGCGTCGTAGGTCTAACGACAGCCGCGATCGCTCTGTGGGGCGGAACCGCCGCCGCCGCGCCGGAGCCTGCGTCTCCGGCGCTCGCTGCGATCACAGACCTGGGCACGTTGCCAGGAGACTCGTGGAGCGAGGGTCAGAGTGTGAACTCGCAAGGTGTGGTCGTCGGCGCTTCGCACACGAACGGCCGTGTTCGTGCTGTCCGGTGGTCGACCAACGGCACGGCGACCGCCCTTGCAGCGCTGCCCGGTGATCCGAGCAGTTACGGCTGGGCCGTCAATACCGCTGGGACGGCCGCCGGCGCGTCGCTCGATTCACAAGTCAATCCGCGTGCCGTCCGCTGGTCTGCATCCGGTGTCGTCACCGCCCTGTCCGGCATCGGCGGAACAAGCAGTTACGCCTATGGAATCAACGACAGCGGCGCTGCCAGCGGTTACGCGACGACCAGTGCCGGCCAGCGGCACGCGGTGCGCTGGGGCGCCACCGGCGGCGTAACCGACCTAGGGACGCTTCCAGGAGATAGTGCCAGCGAAGCCCGCCGTGTCAATAATCACGGTGTGGTCGTCGGCGTATCCACACTGGCAGCTCAGAGCAGAGCTGTCCGATGGACCGTGAACGGGACCGCCACCGAACTCCCCGGCCTCGGCGGATCGACAACCGTGGCCTGGGGCATCAACGACGACGGCGTCGTCGTCGGCAACTCCACCACGGTGAACGGCCAAACTCACGCCGTCCGCTGGAGCGCCACCGGGGCGGTCACCGACCTCGGAGTCCTGCCCGGTGATTCCGCGAGCTACGCATGGGGCGTAGACGCCAGTGGTAATAGCTCGGGCGCCTCGTTCAGCGGAAGCCAGGCACATGCCGTCACATGGGACGCCGGCGGCGCCGTCACCCCCCTCGGAGCTCTCCCCGGCGGCACCAGCAGCCACGCGGTCTCCATCGCCGCGAAAACCTTCGCCGCGGGAAGCGCCCTGACATCGCAGGGCAACTCCAGAGCCGTGCGGTGGACGTTGTAATCCGGTAGAAGCCGGGCCTGGTCGGCAGCGTTCCCGCGCTGCCGACCAGGCTGGGTGAAATCATCGCTTCACAGCAACGCCCACTCGCTCCGCTCGGTCGAGACCCGGTCACCCTCGGTTCCGCCGGCTGAAAGCCACACCGCAGCGGGGAGTCGACAGGGTGGCGGGCCGGTGTCAGTCGGTCCCCGGTTCCACGTCCAGCACCACCTTGGCGGCGATGCGCCGGGTCCAGCAGTGCTCAGGCGGCCTCGATGAAGCGTTCCCACAAGCCGGGCTAGGCGACCTCCGGGGACAGCTTTCCTGCCGCCACGAAATCCAGCGGGGTGGCCAGCTCCGGCCCGGCCTCGCGGGTGTCGCCGAACGTCCAGCCGATGTTCTGTACGACTCGGACATCGCGTCGAACGTAGGGCTCAACCGTGCCATCGATCTGATCGAACAGGGCGACAGCAGGGTGAGTTTCCTTCAGCAACGGCGAAGCGAGCTATACCGGTTGAATTCGGCGACATTTCCCTTGGTGCCCGGTTGAAACGTACCCGCACCCGCACTGTTGTCATAGTACTTGTTGACATACATACAGAATGAACCCGAGTTCCTGTTGTTCCAACTCCTGGTACGATCATCGAAGTTCTGCGCTGACAAGTCCGGTGAACCGACCTGGAAGAACGCCATAGCGCCTTGGCCGTCATCTCCCGCGAACAGGCACATATGCCCCGCCGGACAACGGTCGTATCCCGTGGCAGCGTCCGCCGCGGTCACGGTTCCGGCCATTGTGGCCAATGTGATCACCGCAACCCCGAGACTTTTCTTGAAAATCGACATCTGCTCCCTTTCTGTTTTAGCTACTTCTTGGTTCGTGCCCAGACTGACGATCATCTCGCCATTCTCGCCAAGTGGTAGCGATGCAAGCAGGAGACGGCGAGCGCCTCCCCGCACGCCAAGCCTGTTCCTCGGCGACAACACCAGCCACGTAGAGCGCTTCAATCAGGCTTGCCGCCGGGGCACCGCGCGGGAACCTTTCGTTCTGGCGGCCGTGGCCACGTGAATTGCCGGAAGAGCGACCGCTCGATCCAAGCACGTCCGCAGGATTCAGCCTTGTCCAGCACCGCGGGAAAGGCAATGATTCCGCGATGCGATGTGCTCACCTTACGATGCGCTATCGGATATCGTCACGGGTCATTCACCTATAAAGGAGCCATGCCTGCCAGCGTACTAACCGGCAGTGTCGGCTGCTCGGCTCTGGCACACCTTGACGCCGCCGCCCTCGCGCCGCCGAGATGACATGACGCTGAAGTTCAAGGCTTCATAGGGTTACGTCACTCTCGCCATACGTCGAAGCCTTACTCTGCGGCGCTTCGCTGACCGGGGCTTCCGTTCGGGCCCCCCGTGGTGTGCCGAACCAGGTAGTAAGGGCTTTTCGCAACGCAAGCACGGCTGTGTTCGTCGGTTCGTCGATGGCCGCGGTCCACGCGATATGGGCATCTGGCCGGATCAGCAAGGCATCGGCGGGCCGGTCACGGGTCTTTGCGGTCTGGATGATGACACGGGCGTCCCACTCTCGTGCGGCCTCGCGTAGCTCCGGCCGATCGGCGAGATCGAGCAGGATGGGTTGCGCGGTCTGCATCAGCTCCGCGACGCTCGTGGTAGTGCCGTGTTCGGTTTGGAGCGTGAAGTCGGGAACGAAGGTCCCGGTCAGCGCGTGGTGATCATAGACGTGCAAGGGATAACGAATGTCTGTACCGGCGAGCAGTCCTCCGATACGGCGTAGTGGTTGCTCATCAGCGAAGAGTTCCAGGAAGAGCGTCCGCAGTGCGTCGGCCGCCGCGTCCTGGCCGCGTCGAAGAGCCACTTGAGCCTGCGTGTGGAGCATAGTCCTCATGCCGGCCATCTGGCGTTCGCCGTGATAGGTGTCCACCAGTCCCGGTGGTGCCCAGGCGTTGATGTCCGCCGCCAGCTTCCACGCGAGGTTGACCGCGTCCAGCATGCCGGTGTTCAGGCCCACACCCGTAGCGGGGAAGAGGTGCGCCGCGTCTCCGGCCAGCAGAATTCGGCCGCTGCGATATCGTTCGGCCTGGCGCGCCTGAAAGTGGTAGCGCGAAAGCCGGATCGTCTCTTTCAGCGGCAGCTCTACGCCGAGGACACGGCGGACACTGTCCTGGAACTCGGCCAGTGTCATCGGTACGTTGTCGTCAGTCTCGGCGTCCTCATTCTCGGTGGTGGACACGAGCAGAACCTCTGGAGTGAGTGCCCCGTATCCGAAGACGCCTCGCTCTGTGCGCGTGAAGCCGGCCTTGATCGTGCCGCGCCCGGGCAAGTCAAGGGCTTCGCCGGCGCCGGGTCCTGCCAATGAATCAGGCAACGTGATTTGCCCGAGCCGGTTGACCTCGGGATAGGTCGCCCCTACGAACGCGATGCCGGCCAGTTCACGAATCCTGCTGCGCCCCCCGTCACAACCAACCAAGTATCGAGAGGTCACTTGGTAGCGTCCGTCAGGTCCGTTCACTTCGGCGGTCACTGTAGTGCCGTCCTGCGTGAGATCGACCACCTCGTGTCCGCGGCGAACGACCGCACCCAATTCGCGAGCCCGCTCGTCCAGAAGACGCTCGAGTTCCGGCTGAGGAAGGGTAAGGCCTCGCAGCGGTGGTTCGGGCAGAGGCGAGAAGTCCACATGTACTTCGCCGAACGGGTAGCGAGGGGCAGGATGACTCGGCGCGGTACAGGCCTCTTCGAACTTCTCCAGCAAACCCCTGTAACGAAGAAGCTCCAAGATTTGCCCGCCGAGCCCGTTGGCTTTCGGGATTTCGCGGAGCTGTGCCTGCCGCTCCAGAACCAACGGTCGGACACCGGCCAGTCGCAATTCACCGGCCAGCATCAGACCGACCGGGCCGGCGCCCACAATGACGACATCGACTTCGGGTGGCACATCCTGGCCTGTCGCGGATCGACCGGCGGAGACAGGGCTCATTACTCACTCCAACTTTTTGGGATCTGGATCTTGCCGGTTATTCTGCGGCACCGACCAGGGCTTGCCACAAGCCCCCCTGTGCGCTATATCTTGAAAATGAGAGGACGCCATGAGCAACACAGGCGCGTGTCACGGGTTCACGACCTGACGCAAATCGGAAATCGCAGCGAACAGAGCCCTGAACACGTGTTATATACAAAATGTTATTGATTTTTCACAATGAGCATGACCGAACTGTTTGCGTTCTAGCGCTTCCGGTGACCAAGATCATTGGTCAAATGTTCGAAATCTTCCACCGATGGGAAGGACCCGTCTTCACGGCGCCCGGCACTCGTCGGCAAGATGCGCAACCGGGCGGCTGGTTCATCCGCTGCGGGGCCGACGCTCAGAGCGGCCGCGGGCGTCGCGACTGTCAGGTGCGGGAAGGGAACAGCTTCTCGGCAGCTAGCCGGATGGCCTTGACAGCGGGGCGTTGACCACCCTCGGCATGCCAGGCTAGTGCCGAAGTGCACGGATCTATTCCGGTGACGTCGAGAAACGCGATGCCCGGGCGTGGAAAGAAATCTCTGGCCGCCGCGGGCTGGAACGCGATGGCTCTGCCCTGCGCTACCGTGGCCAGCAGTGACTCGACATCTCTCACGACTGGCCCGTACTGGACCGGGGTACCGTCCGGACGTGGGTCCACTGCCCAGAACTTCCTCCATACCTGTGGGCATTCGGGCGGGTAGTCGATCATCACTCGCCCTCGGAGTTCTGCGAGAGATACCTTCTTTTTGGAGGCGAGCGGGTCTTCCGCCGGCACACACACGACGCGAGGTTCGGTCGCGAGATGATGAGTCTGGATCTGCTCGGGCGCAGGCGGGCGACAGAAGACCACGTCCACGTCCCCCGTGTAAAGACTCTGAAAATGTTCTGTAGCGCTGAGCAGCCGGACCTCGATGCGCATGTCCGGATGCTGCCGTACCACTTCGGCCAACACGACGCGGGTATGTTCCATGGCCGCCTCGGCGCCAATCGTTCCCACGACCAGGTTCATTGTCGCCGTTTGGGAGTATTCGATTGCGACTCGGTGGAGTTCCTCCGTCGCCGCGAGGACTGCCGCGACCTTGGGGAGGGCGACCTTGCCTGCCGCTGTCAGCTTGACGGACCGTTGGTTTCGGTCGAGAAGTTGGATTCCGAGACGTTGTTCCAACACGGTGAACTGCCGACTCAGCGCTGGCTGGCTCATGAACAGCCGTGCAGCTGCGCGACCGAAGTGTAACTCCTCGGCCAAGACGAAAAAAGTTCTCAGCTGGTGTACTGTCGGTGCATTCCAGTGGTTCATTTGTACCCCATCCCCAGCTTCGCACGGATCAGCCACTCCGGACACGGTTTGCCTGAACATCCGATGTCAGCAACTCGTGTGCACTCGCTACACCCATGCTTTCTTACTTCCGTTTCGAACGAGACAATCTCACCGGATCAGCCGGGGTCGACAGAGACCACCTTGATCTGGATTCATACTTTGCTGCCATGAAAGTTCCGGGAGTTCAAGACCGCGTAGGTTCCACCTGTTTCCAGAAGCATGTTTTCGCCGTATCGCTTCGACCCGCAGTTCGTCGTACTCGTCACTCCAGTGGCCTCCATGACAGAGCATGCTACCTCCTAGGATAGCGAGTGTGCCGCAGTCGTCGAGCTGCTCCTAGCCCTACTTCGGCCGCTGACTCACGTAGCGTGATCAGGAATGCGCGACAACGCTCTTCTCCCTCTGCGGTCGCCGACGTAGCGGCAAAAGTGACACGTTTCGCGCTTGGTTCCCCGATCTGGGCGACTACGACGCCTTCGGGTAAGGCTGAAACCATCAGACCAGGGACGACAGCCAGCCCTAATCCCGCCGTCACCAGGCCAAACTTGGAGACCCAATCACGGACGACAAAGTCTATGTTGAGCTGCTTGTCTGATTGATTCCAGATACCGAGCAGCCCTTCGACCGGGTGGGCGGCTCCGGAAATCCATCGTTCTTCGCGCAACTCCTCGCCAGTGACGCTACGCCTGCCGGCAAGCCGATGAGTGACAGGCATGGCCACATACAACTGGTCCTCGATTATCGGAGTGAAGTCGATTCCCGCTGGTTGACGGTGAGGTTCTGTAATTATGGCCATGTCGAGCCGCCCACTTACCAGTGACGCCAGCAGTGCTGCCGAGAGCCCTTCTCGTAGCGTGATGCGAGTCAGCGGCTCGCGGGTTGCATACTCGTTGATGGCAGCCGGCACCAGAGCCGCCATCGCGGTGGAGTAGGCACCGACTCGTAATCGGCGAACGGACCGGGAGCCCAGTTCGCGCAGCAATTGTTCAGTTACGCTCAGCTCATTGAGCATGGTGTCCGCATGTTGCGCGACAATTCGTCCTGCATCCGTTGGTCGGACGCCACGAGCCTGCCGATCAAATAGAGCAACACCGGCTGCTTTCTCCATCAAAGCTATCTGCCGGGAAACAGCAGATTGGGTATATCCCAAGTTCTCGGCCGCCGTCGAAAACGAACCATATCGTACCGCCGCCCGAACCACCCGTAAACCCAAAATCGTGAAGTCACTCATGCGAGACAATCATATCAGATATGCACAGATGTCACTTGTCGCTCGACTGGCGCCTGCGTAGCGTCAGGCTCATGAGCACAGAGAACAACAGGAAACTTCTCGTAACGGTGTTCGACCAGTTGGCAGCGGGAAACGCTCGCGCTCTGACCGATGCCATGGCCGACGAGTGCCGATGGGTCTTTCCTGGTGATTGGTCGTGGGGCGGCGTTTGGGAACCGAAATCGGAGGTGGTGCACAAGTTGCTCCGACCGCTGATGGCGCAGTTCTCCGACAATTACCGTAGCGAAGCCGACATGATCATCGCGGCCGAGGATCGAGTGATCGTGCAAGCACGCGGCCATGCCACCACGAAGCATGGAAAGCCTTACGATCAGACATACTGTTTTATCTTCCGCCTGGCAAACAATCGCATCGTCGAGGTCGTCGAGTATTGCAACTCCGCACTGGTCGAGAAGGTTCTCGAACTTCCCACTCATTGATTCGCCGATCGAGGTTGTTCATCAATCACAACAATCCGAATCACAAACCTGCGATCCAAGTTAGAACTGGCCATGGTAACGCTAGCAACGTGATCTTCACCGGCTTCTCACCTCGCAGATCGAACCCGAAGGCACCTGGCAGCGAATGAACTGCCAGGTGCCTTACACGGTGATCAAGCACTTGCGTCATGCGATGAGCCCGACATCGTGCCCCACGCCGTCCGCAGTGGAACATCACCCGTCATCACATATGGAAGACAATTCCCCTTATCAAGGGGTGAATCCAATTTTGCCGCCGCGATTTTCGAACACCGGTCAGCGATGTTTGCGCATGGCTCTTGGTAGCATTAGTGCCACTAACACTGTGCACACCGTTCCACTGGCGCCTGCAATCACAAGAGTGACTCGAGCGTCGGCGAGGTCGAGCAACAAGCCGCCGCCGATATAGGATAATGCGGCGGCCACTCCGATCGCACCGTACAGATTACCGAACACTCTTCCCAGCATCTTCGACGGCACGATTCGCTGCAGGATCGTCGAGGAGGCCACGTCCATGCCGGCAAGGCCGAGCCCTCTCGTGGCCTGCACGGCGAACGCGGCGGTCACCGACCAGGCCAGACCCGTCAGGAGATTGCCCGCACTGCTCACGAAGAACCCGGCGATCAGAAGCATAGGCATCGCGACCTTATTACTGAACCGGCTCAACAACGCGTACCCGACCAGGAGGCCTATCCCGACTGCCCCTAACAGCAGGCCCACGGAGGCATCGCCTGACTTCAGCTCTTCTTTGGCCAACAGCACCAGTGCCACATCGTCGATCCCATTGAAGGCTACCACCGCACAGAAACCCAGGGACAGGATCCGCACAACAGGGGTGCGCGAAATGTAGCCGAGACCGACTCTCGCCTGAGCCAGCAACGTCAGGTTGTCTGGATCCGGCTCAGGACACATTGGCTTGGTGGCAGTCAGTATCGCGGCGGACAACAAGAACGACGCCGCATCCACCACCAATACGCCGCGGATACCGAGGAGGGGCAGCATGGCGGCGGCGATAAGAGGACCGAAGGCTTCGGCGCAGTTGGAGCCGAAGCCGACAGCCGAGTTCGCGGTCTCCAGGTCCCGACCGCCCACCATGGTTGGAATGGCTGCCCGGGAGGCGGGTTGAAAAACCTGCGAGGCGACGGCACGGACACCTACCAGCACCAGCAGAAAGGGTAGTGGCGGCAGTGTCAGTGCGATAAGCAAAATCAGCACTCCCTGCACTACCTCGCAAGTAATCATTACTCTACGCAGGTCGAACCGATCACTGATCGCTCCGGCGAGCGGGCCGAACAGTGAGGGCACGAAATCGCCGACCAGTAGCAGCAAAGCCACCGCCAGACCCTGGCCGGTGGAATTTGCCACATGAAGCATCAACGTGACAAGGCTGAGCGAATCCCCAGTATAAGAGATCACTCGTGCTGAGAACAGAGCCCGCAGCGGCAGGCTGGCACGTAGCAGCTGCATCGCACTCGAGGGCCCTGCTCCAGCGTCGAGGCCGGACATGGAATAAACTCCGTAATATTCTGCCTAGCGCGATTTCGCTGACACACCGAACCGGCCGCGAGTGCATTCCGTGCCGATCTTCTTGCTCCCCTGGTCCCATCAGTGAAGGCGGGCCGCACGATCGGAAAGCCCAGTCCAGTTCGGCCCTGAGCTTCCTCCGTCTACGGCGATCCCGAAACGCGACATCGATGGACTTTATTCAGTCGCGCGGGTGAGCCACAGCGGGCCTGAACTACTGCTTGTTGCCACGTCGTTCTTCACACAGTGTGCGCACCGCCCGCAGCTCTGTTTCGACAATGGTCATCTGCCGCGCGACGGCCTCCTCCGGCGTCCTCTCTGGGAACAGAAGGGTGAACTGGTACTCGGCGCCCTCCCCGCTGGGCAGGACACGCGTGAACACTCCTTGAGGAGGGTCCTCGGCGATCAACAGGTCGACGGTCCCATGCTCCCGCGAGACGCGCACGACCATGCGTGTCTCGGTTCCACCACTCTCGACCAGCCACGCTCCGTCATCAGGACGCACAGCGGACGCGGCGCCCGGAGCCCACAGAGGCAGATTGCGCGGATCGGACACCAGGTCAAGGACGACTCCTGGCGTTGCCTTGATGGACACTGACCGTGTTTCGGCACGAAACGTTTCAATAGGCACGTGCTGATCATAAGCACATGCCTACCAGTTGTCCAGCGGCAATGTCCGGCCCGGGCCAACATACGGCAGAGAGGCCCCGATGGCGCAACACTGCACTGCGAGGACGGACCCGGTCTTCTCACGCCCGTAGTCTTCCGCTTGTCGGATCAGCTCCAACGGCCTTCGACCCGGCATCACCGCGCGACGAACGTGGGCCCGACGCACGTTGTCGCACCACTGGGACCCGCAGCTGCCCGACCCGCTTGGACAGTCGTCTTGGAAAGCCGGACACAAACAGCGCTCCGGCCGCTCCGATTACGCAGGGCTACCCGACCAGACCGTCGGAGAACTCGGCGTCCCTACAGGACGGCAACGCTCAACCTGCACAGCACGACTGTCGCGATGTTCAGCGCGATCAGACGCCGCCGGCGGGTGATGTGCTGCAAACCGCTTACCTTCGGATTCCCAGCCCAGGTGCCAGCCGGTACAGGCGGCACAGATGGCTGGAGGTGCTGGTCGAGCGCTCCTGACGCATGTCGCTTTTCTACACCGTGACAACACCCGGCCGCACCGCTTCGGTCCGCTGCAAGTCGACAGGCAGAACGCGAGATGGCCATCCGTCGCTCGTCAAAGTGCCATCGTGTTCCCTGTTTACCCGCCTCCGTGGTGTGAGACACCCCTGTGTGAGTGGGGGTTCCTGGCCGAGGGTGGGATCGGTGATCCTGTACACGTGTCCGGTACCCCCGCACCTTCCGCGGGCGGTATGGTCCGGATCGCCCCGGCCCTCCGATCGACTCGGCGGGCCGAGGCTGCGGCTCGTTAACCGTGACTCGGAGACTGCACGTTTTGCTTGGCCTCTTGCGCGCGTTCGGTGACTTCATCGGTGGCGGCGTGTGCTTCGTCGGTCACCGTGGACGCGGAATCGGCGGCTTCGGACTTGACCGACTCGACCGCCTGCTTCACCGGCTCACGCAGGTTGTCCTTCACTTCCTCGGCGACATGTTGGGCCACCGGCTGGACGTGTTCTCGTGCGAGATCCGTCGCCTGATCGACCAGTCGGCGTTCGGGATCGCTGGCGGGCAGCAGCGACGAGATCAGCCACCCCGCGCCGAAGGCGATCACTCCCGCGGCCAGCGGATTACCTTGGGTACCGCGGCGAATGGCCGCGGGGGCTTCGCCGATCGACTCCGCGGCCGAACTCACCCGGTCCGCGGCCTCGGACGCGACCGAACCGGCGCCGTCCCGGGCCGTGGAGGCAACGGAACCAGCCTTGTCGCCCACTTTCGAAGCCTGTTCGGCGCCTGTGCCCATCACCCTGTCCTTCGCACGGGTCACCGCGTTTCGGACCTTGCCGACTCGGCGTTCGACGATACGGCCGGGGGTGACCTTCTCCGTCAAGGCATCCACATCAGTGCCCAAAGTGCGTTGTGTCCGCTCGATTTCCCCGCGGATCCTGTCCGGCTCGGTCATGGTCGCTCACCCTTCACTGCCGCGGGAACCTGCTGGAGTGTGTCGATGGTCTGTTCGGGTTTCGGAGAAACGCGGCGGATCGCGCTGCGCCCGGTGGTGTAGAGCACAACACCGATGACGGTCCATACCGCGGCCACGATGAGCGCCGCCCAACCCTGGTCCATGACGTTGGCGAGGCCCCACCACAGTGCCAGCGACAGGAAGAGAAGGACCATGTAACCGGCGAATCCGGCGCCACCGAGCATTCCTGCCCCTTTGGCCGCCTTGCCCGCCTCAGCCTTCATCTCGGCCTTCGCGAGTTCGACCTCCTGACGGACCAGGGTGGAGAGGTCCTTCATCACGTTGGTCATGAGCTCACCGACGGACGTGTCCGAGACGTCGGCGTGCTGTTCTGTGGCAGGCGTGCCACCCGGAACCTGTGGCATCACGGCATCTCACCGGAAGCGGAAGTTCGGGCTCCGATCGGGGGCACGGGTGCCGGCGGTTGCGGGGCGGAAAAACCCGCCGGGCCGGCCGCGGCGTTCGGTAACGCACCTTCGGCGATGGCGGGCTGTGCGGGGGTGACCGGCGACGGTTCGGAAGGCAGCGACGGAGCGCCCGGTGCCGGACTCGCGGAGGCTTGGCCCGGGTGCTGAGCGGTTTCTGTCCGAGAGCCGGATTCCTTCGGCTCACCGGCGACGGCGGCGCGAGTCAGCCTGCCCACGATGGCACCCGCGATCGCGGCGCCCACCAAGAACGTGCCGGGGCGCCGACGGGCGAACCGACGAACTTCATCGACCAGCTGTCCCGGCTCGCGTTCGTCCAGCCAGTGCGCCACCGCGTCGACGTGCCCGGACGCCTGCCGGGCGAGATCCGTCGCGACACCGGGAGATTCCGCCCGCTCGGCCATCCGGTCGAGTTGCCCAGCCAGGCCGTGCAGGCTCTGTGCCGCTTGCCGCTGGCCGTTGCGGGCCTGCTCCTCCAACTGACCCCTGCCCTCCCGCAGGAGATCGCGGGCCTCGTGCTGACTGTGTTCGGCGACGTGCTTCGCTTCCGCCACAGCGGTTTTGACCACTGAGTCGCCTCGTTCGGCCACCGTTCCGGCGACTTCTTTCGCCTCGTCTTTCGCTCTCTGCGATGTCGACGGCGAGTCGGTGCCGTGTGCCGGTGGCGCCTGTCCATCCGGTCCCTGTGACATATGAACCTCCTGCACGAGAAGAACTTCGGAGTGATCCGAGATGATCCGGTACTTCTCACCGGCTCATCTCAGTCAGGGCTACCCGGGCGGTTTCGGCGCAAACAAAAAGAATTTCAGCGCGACTTCGGATCCTGCCGAGCGGCCGTCCCTAAGATGTTTCCCGGCCACGAAGCCGGGTAGTCGGCTCGTATGACTCAAACCGAGGGCGCCGAGCGGCGGTATCCACCCCAACGAGCCGCTACCGTTGTCGGCGCGATATTCCTGCTGGTCGGGTTGGCCGGCTTCATCCCCGGTATCACCACCGACTACGGCGAAATGCGGTTCGCCGGTGCACACTCGGACGCGAGATTGTTCGGCGTCTTCGCCGTTTCGATTCTGCACAACGTGGTTCATTTGATCTTCGGCGTCGTCGGGATCCTGGTGGCGGCCAAATCGCGCTCGGGCTCCCGCGTGTTCCTGATGGTGGGTGGAGGCATCTACCTCCTCCTGAGCGTCTACGGCCTGGGCACATCCGAGCACAGCGCCGCGAACTTCCTTCCGCTGAACTCCGCCGACAACTGGCTGCACTTCGGTCTGGGGATCGGGATGATCGCTTTGGGTGTGATCACGACCGCGATCGAGCGTAAGCGTGGTGACTATCCGGAGCCCGAGATTCAGCACCAGTAGCCAAGGAAAGAGGAGAAAAGTTGCCTGATGCAGACACGTCGCCGGGGTAGCGGCGTACAGTTTTTCCGGATCCCAGCCGCCTCCGGCCCCGCCCGCGGCGTGCCCGGCTCGGCGTCCATCACTTCGTGAAGACGATGACCATCCGTTCATCTTCGTACGAATCCTTCGTTCCGGTCACCCGCGAGGGGCTTATCTGTCCGCCGCGGCGCGGTGACGGTGGCAGGAGGTGCACACGAGGGTCTTCGCCACCTCAACGCCATTGTCGGCGACGAGTCGCGCCACGCGAACAGCGGCGTAGCCGCAAACCTCGCACTCGATGGCGGTGCTGTCGCGGCTGATGATCATGCGGTTCGGCACGGGATCTCCCTGCTCGGGCAGTGTTCTCCCGCATACCCGTGGCCCGGGTCGAAACACATCGAAAAGTCGCGACCACCCGGATGGAGTAACGTCAAGGCTGCTCCTCGGCACCCGGTGTCTCCCTCGTCGTTTCGGGCGATGCTGCCGGGGTAGGCATGCGCATCGACGAACCCTACGTGCGATTCGTACGCACGACGCCTACTACCAGTAGCTCGACCGAGCCGGACGCGACGGCGAACCCGCCAAGATCATTCTGCTCTACCGACCCCAAGACCTCGGTCTGCAGAAATTCGGCTTTGCCGCTGACCCACCCGAGGAACTTCTCGGTCACGTCGCGAAAACCCTGGGCGAACACGACGCGCCGTCACGGCCTGCCGAACTGAAGGACGTGGTGGCCGGTTGAGCGGCCCGGACCAGGAATTTTCCGGCATCGAATCGTTTACGAATCGGTTTGCGCCGACGACAAGCGGGTAACCGGGTAACAGCCGGTCAGCGCGACTGTCCCGGTTGGACGCTCGTTCCCGATCTTGAGGACCCCACGATGACCACCTCCGATGACGTTCGCTCCGAGTTCGGGGAAGCGGTCAACATGACCGCTTCCGAACTGGAAAAATGGCTCGATACCGAGGAGTCCAAGGGTGCCGGTCAGCACAGCGGTGACGGGGAATCCATCGGACACGAATCAGGCCGCCGGATCGTCGGTCTGTTGCGTGAGAAGCAGGCCGACCGTACGGCGGAAGACGAGGAGCACATGCGCAAGGTCGTGGGCTACGTCCACCGGCATCTCGCGCAACGCCCGTCGGGCGACGTGCGGGAGACACGATGGCGTTACTCGCTGATGAATTGGGGCCATGACCCCTGCAAATAGCCCGCGGCTCCCTTGCCGCCCGTCTCGGGGCCCGAACGATTGAGCGCCGCTTCACCGGGTATTCGGGCGAAACGGCTGTACGCGGGTGCGCGTCGGTCGAGACACGCTCCTCCACCGTTGAGACGCCCTGCTGACCGAGGTGACCGCATGAGGATCGCGATGATTTCCGAACACGCCAGCCCGCTCGCCGCCGGAGCCGACGCCGGAAGCCAGAGCATCCACGTCGCCGCGCTTTCCGCCGCGTTGGTCAGGCAAGGGCATGAAGTGACCGTCTACACGCGCCGAGAGAGCCGTCGCGTCCCTGCGATGGTTCAAGTGCCGGACGGTTACCGAGTCGTCCACGTCCCGGCAGGACCAGCGAAGAGACTTTCGAAAGACGATTTGCTGCCGTTCATGGGGGAGTTCGGCCGGATCCTCCGTTCTCGCTGGGCCAAGGATCGGCCGGATGTCGCCCACGCGCATTTTTGGATGTCGGGCCTCGCTTCGGTGCTCGCGGCGAAGGATCTCGACATCCCGGTGACTCAGACCTTTCACGCTCTCGGAGCGGTGGAACGGCATCATCAGGGCCCGCATGACACGAGCCCGGCGGACCGTGTCCGGCTCGAACGGATCATCGCGAAGCAAGTCGACCAAGTGATCGCGACCAGTTCGAAGGAGGTGTTCGAACTCGTCCGGATGGGGTTGCCGCGTTCGCGCGCCGCGGTGATCCCGTGCGGAGTAGACCTCTCGATGTTCACCCCGGCTGGAGACGTCGCACCTCGTAGAGCTCGACACAGGGTCGTCTGCGCCGGGAAGCTCGTTCCGCGCAAAGGATTCGACACCGCCATCTTCGCGCTTGCGGCCTTGCCCGAGACGGAACTGGTCATCGCGGGCGGCCCGGAGTCCGGTGCGTTCGCGCATTCCCCTGAAGTCCGGCGGCTGAGGGCGACCGCCGCGTACGCCGGGGTCGGCGATCGCGTGTCCTTTCCGGGCGCGGTCTCCCGGGAGAAAATGCCTGCCCTTCTGCGGTCGGCCGACGCCGTCGTCTGCACGCCGTGGTACGAATCGTTCGGGATCGTTCCGCTGGAAGCGATGGCGTGCGAAGTCCCGGTCGTGGCGGCAGCTGTCGGCGGCCTGACCGACACCGTCATCGACGGTACGACCGGTCTGCTCGTACCACCCCGCAAGCCGAGGGAGCTGGCGAGCGCCCTCGGCCGGCTGATCAAGGACGCGTCGCTAAGGGAAGCCTTCGGGCTGGCCGGGGTGGATCGGGTCCGAGCACGGTACTCTTGGGATCGAGTGGCCAGCGACTGTCTCCGTGCTTACGGCCGAATTCTGCGAGGTGGGACGTTCGCCGTTCCAGCCGCTTCGCCCTCCTGAGCCCTTAAGAATTCGTTAAGTGTCAGGTCAGACTTCGCGGCGAGCCCTTCGGCGACCTGCCGCAGCTCTGTTGCCCGAGGGTGCATCGCGGTGCTCCTCCGCGATATGCAATCGGGCTTTGGTCTTGGCACCGATGAGCGCGATCGCCGCGTGGGTCGCGAACAGCCCGCCGTCGTCGTCGGCTTGGTCACCGAAGGCGTTGTGGGCGCGTGAGTGGAGGTTCAACGAGCCGAGGGTGGTCTCGCTGACGAACAACCGATACGACAGCATCAAGCGAACCCCGGTCTCGACTGTCTTCGGTCGGGTAGACGTCAGGTGGCGATGACGCGCTGTGCCTGTGGACCCTCTGTCCCTGGCCGGCCTCGAACTCCACGCAGACTTAATCTCGAGGGTCGTTGTCGCAGGTAGCAGGCCCCATCGCGCCTTGACCCGTCACAACCCGGACCGCGGACGTCAGCCAGATGGGCGAGTTTGACGATCGAGGTCCGCGAGGTACTTGATTGGGGTACACGGCAGCGCTCGGCCCTTCGGATCGGCACAGGATCCGCGTTGACGGTGTCACCAGAGGCGGTACGCGAACCGCGACGACGCCGGGGGCCAGCGCGATCCCCGCCGTCGACACGGCCAAGCCGAGCACCGTCGGGCCACGAACCGAACCGATGTGGTGATCCGCGTACACCGGTCGCGGCGTCCGCGCGGAGATCGGCAGGCCGTACCCCTGGCGTGCGTTGTCACGGTCCCAGCCGCTGACGAATTCTTCTCGTCAGCGGCTGAGAGCGTAATTCGTGATCGGTGATCGAAGAGCCCTCTGGGATCAGTCCTATTTCTAGCTCTTGGAACCCTTCGTCTCCGCCACGGCCTGGTTCTTGGCCGAATCGGCCTTGCCCTTGGCCGTTCCGACGGCGTCCTGAATCGTCGAATACGTCCCGTACAGTGCAGGATCGGGCTTAGGAGCGGTGCCGGGGCCGCCGAGCGGTTCGGGGTCGACCAGGTACTCGATCTCCTCTCCGCGGAAGCTCCAGTTGCCCTCGGCGCCGTCTGTGCCGTCGGAAAGACGCCAGACGGTGTTGTTGTGCTCCTGGTTCTCCTCGTCGAGTAAGGCGTCCGGGACGATCGCACCCCCGAGGCCGTCGGCTTCGAGTTCTTCGATGGCCGCCAGCCACTGCTTCTGGTGCACCGTGTCGCGGGCGAGATTGAACTGCAGCATCGCCTTCACGCCGGGATCGTCGGTCATGTTGTACAACCGGGCCGTCTGCAGTCGCCCCTGCGCCTCGGCAGCGGCGTTCGCCCGGAAATCGGCCAGCAGATTCCCGCTCGCCACGATGTACCGGCCGTTCCACGGATAACCCTGACTGTCGGCCGGGAGTGCACCACCGCCCGCGATGATCGCTTGCTGCGGATCCATCCCGCCAAGGATCGCCGCCGTCACCGGATCCTTCGCCGCCTCGGCGGTCGCCGTCGCGGGCGCGCCTTCCAGCAACCGGGCGACCATCGTGGCGAGCATTTCGACATGCCCGATCTCCTCGGTCGCCGTATCCATGATCAAATCTTTGTACTTACCTTCGATCCGGCAATTCCAACCCTGAAACAAGTACTGCATGGTCACGGTCATCTCACCGTACGCACCACCGATCAGCTCCTGCAGCTTCCGGGCGTACAGGGCGTCGGGCTTTTCCGGCTTGGCTTCGAACTGCAACAGTTTGGTATGACGGAACACAAGTAACCTCCAACGGATGAAAAGATGTCAGCGGGAGTCGGCGATGGGTGCTTTCGCTCCCGAGACGGGCACGACACCCAAAACGATCATTCCGAGACCGAGCCCAAGGTGCAGCCAGTTGTCGGCACTGTTCAGCGGGACGAAGTTCGCCGCCGAACCGTGATCGATCAACAGCCCGTACAGCCAGAGCACGAGGTAGATCACTCCACCGACGATCAGGAAGGATTTCGCTCCCTTGACGGTCCGCGACAGCAGAATCCCCGCGATCCCGAACGCCAGATGGACAATGTTGTGCAGGATCGAAACCTGGAACATACCCAGCAACAGGGCCCCGGATTCGTGGCCTGCACCCATCAATTGATCGTAATTCGTGGTGACGCCGGGAATGAATCCCAAAACGCCGACGAGCAGGAAGACCGCACCTACGGCCATCGCGAAAAGCTGACGTGGACTTCGCCGGACTTTGGTAGCCGATGCAGTCATGGTGCTTCCTTTCGATACACGTGAAAATGGACGAGCCGCACACCTGGATGTCGTTCCGGGCCGGCCTTCTCCAACCCGGAATCGGGCGAACATGGTGTCGAGTACCCCTGGTGCGGCCTCTCACACCGAGATGAGTGAGCTATTTCGTCGTGATCGATGAAATACAGGGAGATACCTCGGTGACACCGCTCAGCGGACGGGTCGGCCGGTGCGATCAGAACAGGTCGAGCGCCCGCAGGATGAAAAGCCCGCCACCCCCACGACGAAGACTGCGATCACGATGATCGTGGAATCGGTTGCGGGTGCGACAGACCTGAGGCCTGACCCACGTCCGGCGGGGTGTCACCGCGTGTCGCGAGAAGAACAGGCCTCAGCCCGGCCCCCCCGGTGAGACTGGTTCCGGCAGGCGAGGCGGTCGTCTTGTCCTCGCGTAGCCAATCGAGAAGCGTGCGGTAGACGACATCGTCGTGGAGTAAAGCGAAATGGTTCAGCCCGCCGAGCCAGACGATATCGGCGTCCTCGGTCAGCTCGTCGGCCGCGACCGGACTCACCAGGAGATCGCCGATCAACCGGCCCCACACGCTTCCCTCTGTCCGTGACACCGTGGCGGAGACGAAGAGCCGGTGGATACCGCTGGAAGGCAAGGGCGAAGCTTCACCGGGCAGGTCTGGATCATCGGCCCATTGCCGGTGATGGACATAGCCGTGCGCGAGGTCTTGAATGCCATCGCTGCGCAGAGCGAACAACTTGGTCAGCGGAGTCGCCAAAGGCGTCTTGCCCAACAGTGTCGTGAGCTGGGCGACGCCCCGTTCCAGTGGCGCGCCACCGTGTGGTGTGCCCAGGCACACCAGCCTTGTCACGAGGGAAAGCCATGGCGCATCTAGTTCCTGCGCACGGTACAGGGCGCTTCGTGCCACGAGGCCGCCCATGGAATGCCCGACGAGAATGATCTCGGTGACGGGTACTGGCCACGCGGCCACCAGCCGGGAAAGCAAGGCGACCAGTTCATCACCGTTCTCCGAGACGTGGCGGCCCGAGTTGTACCGCACGTAAACCGGACTGCCACCGAGGTCGCCTGCCAAGCGCGCCCCGAAGTCACCCCCAGGCTTGGAACCGCGAAACCAGCCTCGTTCGGTCTCGACCAGTCCGTGCAGAAGGACCACCAAACTCCCGTCGGCCTCCGGGAAGGCCGCGGCGAGCGATCGAGCGTCGAGTCCGACCGGTCGCCGTCCGATGCGGACGGTCATGCCACCGTCAGGCTTACGATCGCTCGCGGATCGTCCCGATCTGAACATTCCTTGGGCGATGCCGACGAATTGGTGCCCGGCAGCCGACTCGAGGATCGAGCTCGACCAGAGGTCCCGGGTGAGCGAGGCGGGCAGCTGCGAAGCCGCCTGTGCCAAAGAGGCCCAAGCGCTTACGAGTTCTCTCAGCGGCGCGGTCGGCGACTTCATGATCTTGCCGCGCGAAGACAGATCTTCGCCGCGTAGTAGCCGTATCGGCGTTCGAGTAGGCCTTTACGACGGAGGAGGTGCGCAAAATGACGGACGACGTCGCGAGACCTTGCATGAGCGACTGCTTCGCTCGGCGGCGCCACTGAAGAGATGGCCATGGACGTCCTTCCCCGAAGCTTGCGTCGCCGGGGCTGGGGCGACCTGTCGTACCATCGCCGAATTCCCCACCGGACGAGCATTAAACAAGTCGCGACGTGCGCCTGGCCACTTCGGGTCAGCGGTGGGCGATACCTCCCTCGCCGTGCGGCCCGGCCCGTCGACCAGTAGCTGGTCGGGATGTGGCCCGCCACGACCAGCCGGGCGCTGGCGGCCCGACACAGAGCTGCTGGTCACGCTCGTCCTTCGCCGAGATCGACTCGACGTCGCTCAAGGTGCCCATCCGTGACGATTCGCATAGACCTGCGGAGGCCATGACGCGCTGCCGACGCGATCGACCAGGCGAGGAAGGTAGCCGAATGGCTGCTCCGGCTCGCCCCGCACCTGCCCTTGGCCGTGCCCGTACTGGTGGCGGTGAGAGAACCGGTAACAACAACCGTGGCCGCTCGGACGGAACCACCGACCACGAGAACGCTCTCTACCTTCGAGAAAACGCCCGCAGGACGCTGTCGCAAAGTTCTTCGCCGACCGAGTGTTCGGCCCTGACCGTCGTTCGATCCCCGTTCAGTGGCCCATCAGTGTGCGATCGAGATCCGCAGGGCCACCACAATCCGCGGAAGCTTCGCCGCTGGATCTCGACGGAGACGTTATTCTGGACGAGCATCGTGTCCGCCGACCTCCCATGCCCCGTCACTTGTCTCGACATGCCACTCACGCCCAGTGGCACGCTCCCTCACCAGCCAGCTCAGCCTGTACACCTCGTGAGGTCGCCGAGCCGGCGGCCGACGCACTCGTCCTGAGCCTGCAAGCCGCGCCTCGTGAGGCGACTCAGCGGTTGCGTAACGGTCCCCCGCCGTGGCTCACTGTCTATCCGGGCTACTCCGATCCGAGCCCCGCGGTGAAAACTCTGGCCCGGACCGGCGATGTACGGGTATTGCCGATGCTCGGGTGGATGCTGGAGCACGAGCGGAGACCGGACGGCTTCGGTGGGATGATCAGTGGGCTCGGCGCGGAGGCGACCGGCCTGTTGCCGATAATCCTTCAGCAACTATCCGATGATGACCAGTCGTTGCGTATCGGCCTGCTCAGGGCGTTGTCCGCGATGGGCCCGGCGGCCGCTCCGGCCGTGCCGGAGCTGCTGGGTCTGCAACCCAACTGGTACGTGTTGGACACGCTAAGGCAGATAGGGGCCTGCGGCCGCCGAAGCGATTCCGATGCTGCGCTTGCTGCTCGACGATCCGGACAACGACGTGGCGGCGGCGCGTGCCTTGTGGAGTGTCGAAGGCGATCCCGAGCCACTCCTGTCAGTCTTCACGCGGCATCTAGGCAACGACACACCGGCCGCGTACTCGGCTCTGGACGGGATTGGCGAGGTAGGGTCGGCAGCGGCCGCGCTGTCTCCCGGCCTGCGCGCGTGGATCGACCGAGCGGAAACGGGTCGCCAGCACTGGATCGCCGAGGCACTCTGGCGAATCACGGGTGACGGCGAGACCGCGCTGCCTGTGCTGACAGCTGCGTGGACTGCGGAACCGCACACCCGGCGGCCGATCGTGACCTGTCTAGCTGACATGGGAGCAGCCGCAGCACTGTTGCGCACCGAACTCAGGTCCGTCCGACGGCACACTGTGCGGCGTATCTCGGCGTATGTCGACTTGTATCAAACCAGTATCGCGTCCGACGAACTACTGCGCTTGTGCGCGAAGACCCTGGCCGCCATCGACCGATCCTGACCGACCT
Source organism: Amycolatopsis sp. cmx-11-51 (assembly GCF_047608665.1). NCBI lineage: Bacteria > Bacillati > Actinomycetota > Actinomycetes > Pseudonocardiales > Pseudonocardiaceae > Amycolatopsis > Amycolatopsis sp. cmx-11-51. The sequence continues at coordinate 50,475 of NZ_JADNQO010000024.1, forward strand.
CATCCCTGACTCTCGCGGTCGAGCCTGCCTAACCGACTGCGCACGCGCTCTCGGTCCCCTGCACGGGCTCGGCTCGGCGATGTTGTGGAGTCCGTGTGGACACCGGGCATTCAGCCGCTAAGTTCGTGTGGGTGTCCGGATGTCGCGAGATATCGATCTCGCATGACCAGTGGATTCTCCGATGTCTCGATGAGGGAAGGCGGGTTCTTGATCTTCCTCTGGGTGTTTCCGTACCGTTGGTTCAGTCGATAGGGTCTCTGTGCTGAGCAACTCGGTCTTTGGGTGCGGATGACTACTGTCTGGTCTTTGTCGGAGCTGGACGCCGTGTTCCGGCGATCCTGGGATTAGCGAACCTGTGACCCTGCCATCTCGTGGGATTCCGCTAACCCTGCTGCTGGGCACTGTGGTGTCACATCGATGGCCGTAACGGAGCTCCTTGGCGGTGTCTTGCTCTGGTCGGAGGTCTTTCGACGCGATGGCCGGCCCGACGGGCTCCACTATTGGAATCGTTTGCCGAGCGGCTTGGAACTCGACCTCACTCGTGATCAGTTCCGAGACGGCGAATATTTCGGCGAGTCGTCCGTGCAGCGGCCGATCCGAATCGCAACCGCACGAATGGCCACGCGGTATGACCTCTTTGCATGCCGTGTGCGAGCTCGTCTGGGCGGGTTGGTACCGGAAGGAATCCCGGCGGCGCGCACCGGCTCCCAAAGTGTCGAGATGCCGTCAGAGTCTTAACCTGGGTCTTTCGCGCAATGTGATGTAGAACTGGCCTGAAAATGGAGGAAGTGCCTGTCCTGTAAGGGAAAATTGGGCTTGCGACGGTCCAAGATTCACTCGATAGGAAGGCACTCCCTTGGTG
>NZ_JADNQO010000025.1:0-48946 GCF_047608665.1 Amycolatopsis sp. cmx-11-51
GAGACCCGGCGCGGCGAACCCGACGATGACGCCGAGGACCACCGCCGCGATCACGGCCAGGTACAGGTAATGCATCTTGTCTCGGCGACGCGGCGCCGCATCGGGCGGTGTAGGCACCTTTGCCTCCAGCTCAGGGGGTGTCCGGGATCGCCGGTCACTATCACCCGGCCTGGTGAGCTGGGTCACGGTTGTGTTCATTGAGTTCGCGCGAGTGGTTTCCGGGGAATTCCGGCCGGGCGGACCGAGCGGCCGGTGTGCCGGTGTGCTGGTATGGGTCCGTGCCCTCGACGACGCGGATTCGGACCAGGCGTGGTTCTCTCGCCCGCCAGCTGCTGATTCTCCAGCTCGTGGTGCTTTTCGTGCTCGTCGCGGCAGGCGTGGCCTTCGCCTATCTCGATTCCGTCAGGGCCACCGAAGACCGGGCGCGGGACAAGGTGACCGCGGTGGCCGAAGCGGTGGCGGACGCACCCGGCGTGCTCGCCGCACTGTCCACATCGGAGCCCAGCCGGACACTGCAGCCGTTCGCGCAGAGTGTCCGCGCGGACACGGAAGTGGATTTCGTGACCATCATGGACACGAACGGGATCCGCTACACCCACCCGAATCCGGAGCTGATCGGGCAGCCGTTCATCGGGAACATCGGCGAGGCGCAACGTGGCGGCAAGGTCCTCGAGACCTACGCCGGTTCGCTCGGCCCGTCCGAACGCGTCGTGGTCCCGGTGCTCGGCACCGGAGGACAGGTCGTCGCGCTGGTCTCGGTCGGCATCACCGTCGAGGCGATCGACGCCGAACTCCGCGAACGCCTGTGGCCGCTGATCGGTGTCGCGGCGGCGGTGCTGGTGGTCGGCGGGATCGGCAGTTATCTGGTCAGCGCCCGGCTCCGGCGGCAGACCAGGGGGATCGCGCCCGAGGAACTCAGCAACCTGTTCGAGTACCACGAAGCCGTCCTGCGTTCGATGCGCGAGGGACTGCTGCTCGTCGGTGGCGACGGGCGGGTGGTGCTGTGCAACGACGGCGCCCGCGCACTGCTCGGCGTCGACGGTGACCCCGTCGGCCTGGAACTGTCCGCCTTGGACATTCCCGAAGACCTCGTCGAATCGTTCACCTCGGGGGAGGAGCGCACCGACGAACTCCACCTCACCGAAGCCAGGGTGCTCGTGGTCAGCACCGCACCCGTGCGGTCGCGCGGCGAGGCGATGGGCACCGTCGTGATCCTGCGCGACCACACGGAACTCCAGGCGCTGACCGGTGAACTGACCACCGTGCGCGGACTGGCCGAGGCGCTGCGATCGCAGGCGCACGAGGCGGCGAATCGGCTCCACACCGTCGTTTCGCTGGTCGAGATCGGGCGCCCAGAACAGGCCGTCGAGTTCGCGACCGAGGAACTCGCGCTGGCACAGGAACTCACCGACCGGGTGGTCGGCGCGGTCGCCGAGCCCGTGCTCGCGGCGCTGCTGCTGGGCAAGGCGGCGGAGGCGAGCGAACGCGGCGTCGACTTCACGATCACGCCCGACACGGTCATGGAGGACTCGGACACCGGCGTGCCGCCGCGGGACCTGGTGACCATCCTCGGCAACCTGATCGACAACGGGATCGACGCGGCGGCGGGCACCGCCGGAGACGGCGGACGGCCCGGGGTCGAGGTCACCGTACGGTCCGACGCCGACGGGTTGCTGCTGCGGGTCGCCGACACCGGCCCCGGCGTGGACGACGTCGAGGACGTCTTCCGGCGCGGCTGGTCCACCAAACCCGAGGACGGCCACGGGCTCGGCTTGGCACTGGTGGGTCAGGCTGTTCGGCGGCACAGTGGGACCATCGACGTCGGCCGCGACGAGGGCGCGGTGTTCACCGTGCGCTTGCCGCTGACGACGCCGCCGAAGGAGTCGAGACGATGATCAAGGTGCTGGTCGTCGAGGACGAACCCGTCGCCGCCGACGCGCACCGGGTGTACGTCGAGAGAATGCCCGGCTTCTCCGTGTCCGGCGTCGTCCACTCCGGCGGTGACGCGTTGCGGTTCTGCGAACGCGAGCCCGTCGACCTGGTGCTGCTGGACTTCTACCTGCCGGATACGCACGGGCTTGCGGTCTGCCGGTCGCTGCGGGCGGCAGGGCTCCCGATCGACGTCATCGCGGTGACCTCGGCGCGTGACCTGGCGCTGGTCAAGGCCGCCGTGTCGGTCGGCGTGGTGCAGTACCTGCTGAAACCGTTCACCTTCGCTTCCTTGCGTGAGAAACTCGAGCGCTACGCCGAATTCCACGGCGCTTCGGGCGAGGTCACCGGACAGGCCGAGATCGACCGGGCGCTCGGCACGCTGCGCACCACCGAGCGGCAGGTGCTGCCGAAGGGGATGAGCGGGCAGACCCTGAAGGCGATCACCGAGGTCCTCGCCTCGGCCGCGGACGGCCTGTCCGCCGGTGCGGCCGCGACCGCGATCGGCGCCTCACGGGTCACCGCGCGGCGCTACCTCGAATACCTGGCCGACAACGGCCTCGCCCAGCGCGAGCCCCGCTACGGACAGGTCGGCCGCCCTGAGGTCTGGTACAAACCCAAAACCGTATAACGATCTATTCGGCGGCCCGATGGCTGCCTCGGATCAGGTGAAAATCGGCGAACTCGCGCGGAGGACCGGGGTCAGTGGGCCTGATCCGGCCCGGTCGCGAAGGCAACGGCTACCGCGACCTCATCGCCGCCGGGGTCTGTTCGCCGGGCGAACCGACGGCTTACGACCTCGCGGACGGGCCGAGGCGCTCGCGGAATCGGCTGGCAAGCTGGTGTTGCGGCCGTGGTCGCGACATGGTCGTATGCGAAGCCATGAATGTCAATAGGGCGAAAGTGTTGGTAAATCACCAGCTGGCGGAAGCGACGAAAGTTGGTGCCCGTTCCCGGATTTCGCTCTTAGATTCACGAACCATTCCGTTGTCCGCACAAGGAGTGGTTCCATGGCAAGGAAGTTCTTCGTCTCCGCGTCCGTGAGTTTGGCGCTGCTCGCCGTCCCGGTCACCGCGGGTCAGGCTGCGGCCGCGGTCCAGCCTGCTCAGCAAACCGCCGCGGTGACCACGGTCTACTACGACGCCTCGGGAGCGCCCAGCTTCCGTGCCGCCATCCAGGCGGGTGCGGCGAACTGGAACAACTCGGTGTCCAACGTGAAGCTGCGGGAGAGCTCCTCCGGGGCCACGCTGCGCTACACCGAGGGCAACGACCCCTCTGGCTCGTACGCCGAGACCGACGGCCACGGCCGCGGCACCATCTTCATCGACTACACGCAGGCGCAGCGGTACGACCAGACGCGGATCGCCGCGCACGAGACCGGCCACGCGCTCGGCCTGCCGGACCACTACCAGGGCCCGTGCTCCGAGCTGATGTCCGGCGGCGGCCCCGGCCCGTCCTGCACCAACGCGAACCCGAACGCCCAGGAGGTCTCGCGGGTGAACTCGCTGTGGGCCAACGGGCTCGTCGCGGCGGGCGCCATCCAGCGCATCTACAACTGACGCTGAAGTCCCTGGAGGCCTCCTTTCCTGCGCTAGGCGCAGGGACCCGGCAAGGTTGAGGTCTTGCAGAGCAGGCGGCCCTTCGTCGCTGTATGAGGCTGTTGATGAAGGAATGGGGACGTTGAGTATCCCCATTCCTTCATCGTCGCGGAGGCACACCGGTCGCGGAGCTTCGTCAACACAGCGCTGACCAGCAGCTCCGCGACGTCGCCGAGACCCTGACTCTCGAGGTAGGAAAGGAGGCCTTCACGGCGTTCTAGCCCTGGAACTCGTAGGCCCCCGCATCGACCCGGGCACCGGCGTGGACCGGATTGCCGTCGACGTCACGGTCGTCGTACCTCGTGGTGCCGAGGTCGATCGCCGGGCTTCCCGCCTTCAACACGAGGTTCGTCGCCGACGTGAACTTCGGATCGGCGACCTTGTCCGTCGCGCCCGCCGTGAACTGCCGCAGCCCGCCGAAGTAGACGTTGTGGTCCGTCGCGGTGAAGCCCGGGTCCGCGTAGCCGACCTTCAACGCGGCCTGAACGACGTTCTGCGTCATCCTCAGCATCTGGTTCGTGCAGCCGCCGTAGCAGACGAAACCCTCCGACTCGGCGTTCGAGAGCCGCAGCGAGTTGTTGCGGAACACCGTCCCGAGCACCGGCCCGTTCCCGTCCTCGGCTCCGCGCGTGATGATCCCGCCGCGAGTCTTGACGCCGAAGACCGCGTTGTACTCGAAGACGTTGCCGGTCGAGACGCCGTCGGGATCGTCGGCGTCCGTGCCGAGTTCGGTGAAGGTCTCGTTGTCTTCGGAGATGTTGTGGTGGATGACGTTGCGTGACCCGTAGAAGATTTCGACCGCGGCGCCGTCGAGGCCGCCGAAGTCGTCGGACTTCGCGATCGAGCCGCTGATCCGGTTCCAGCCGATGTCGGAGTCGTTGCCCTGGACCAGTACGGCGAACGCGCCGGAATCGTCGTCACCGCCCGGGGTCACGACGGTCATGTGGTTGTTGTCGACGAGGTCGTTCTGCGTGACCTCGGTGTGGTCGGCAGACGGCGCGATGTACACGCCCGCGCCGGCACCGGTGATCAGGTTCGACAGCACTTTGTTGCGGTCGCCGGACACCTTCACCCCGGCCCACGAGCAGCGCCCGGCGTCGGCGGCGACGCCGATTTGCAGGTTCTGCACGCGGTTGTCGTTGCCTGGCAGATCGACGCACGCTTCGGTGTTGCCCTTGACGATCGGGCGGGCACCGGTGCCGTACGCGCCGATCGTGACGCCTGATCCCTTGACGGTGAGGCCGCCGGGCCAGGCCGAGCCGCGGCGCAGCAGAACGGTGTCGCCCGCGGCGAACGAGGTCGCGGAGACCTTCGACAGCGATTTCCACGGGGTTTGCTGCGAGGTGCCGCTCGCGGTGTCGCTGCCGGAGACCTGGTCGACGTAGTAGGTCTTCGAAGCGGCTTCGGCCGTCGTGAATCCGGTGCACGCGACTGCGGCGAGCAGGCTCACGGAAAGCAGTTTCCAGGACATTCCGCGGACCGTAACCACCTGCCGCACAAGGCTCGTACAAAGACGCCGACGGTGTCGTACAACGTGAACTCACTCGACCATGGCGACGTGGAGATCGACTGGCCGCCGGTAGGAGTCTCGCGCCGGATGGTGAAGTGGAGGGTCTGAGCGGGGAAGCTCACTCACGCCCACCGACCGCAACTAGAGGACTACTTGCGTCAGGTGCCGCCCGACCGGTGCTCAGTCGAGGCGCGGTCCCGCGGCGATTCGATGGTCAAGGGAACCGACGTGTCGCCGGTGAGCTGGCGCAGCTGGGTCATGGTGCGGTCCAGCTGCTCGGCCAGGCGCGGGATCGTGCTGGACGGGAGATAGACCTCCGCGCCGGCGTCGAGCAGGCGGCGGACGGGGCCTTCGTAACGCACTCCGAGTTCGGCGTCCTCGATTTCCGCGATCACCACCCGTGCCTTCGGGTACAGCGCCCGGAAGTTCGCGATCAACTGCGGGCTGACCGGTGGTACCAGCAGGACGTCGATGCTGGTGGGGGCCGAGTGCAGGTCCAGCACGATGTAACCGGGGCCGAGCCGATCGGACAACGCGGACCGCGCCGACTCCGACAGCTTCATGGCGGTGGCCACGACCGTGACGTCCTCGGCGTCCGTCGCTGGGAATCGGTCTTCGTGAACCGTGCCCGTCATCGTCCCGATCGTCCTGCCGTTCCGGATGATGCGCACTTCCTCGCCGGGGCCGAGGGAGTCGAGGAGTACGACGAGTTCTTCAGGGAGCTGGGTGGCGTCGACCCACCGCGCGGACTGATCACTCATCAGTACATGATGGCCCCCTTACCTGCGCCAGGCGCAAATAAGGGCTTCTAGCGCGGCCGTCCAGGAACCCCAGGCCGGGTCTGCCACGGATGAGGCCCGTCCAGCGGCCGGTACTCGACTCCCAACGCGTCCAGCCGCGGCAGGTGGTGGTCCCGCAGGCGCGGCAGGAATTCCGCGTAGTCCCGGCCTTCCGGGCTGCTCCACGCCACCTCGGCGAAAGCGCTCAACCGCGGGAAGGCGGCGTAGTCGACGCGGCGCATGGTGTCCAAATGCTCCGCCCACACCTGCGCCTGGGTGCCGAGAATCGTCCGGTCAGCGGGGAAATCCGCGGGCACCGGCTCGTAGCCGTAGATGTCCTCCAGTGTCCGCAGATAGCCGACGGGGATCGGTTCGTCGGGGTGGTCCGACTGCCGGTGATCCAGGTACACGTGCTCCTCGGGGCACATGACGACGTCGTGCCCGGCCGCGGCGGCACGCGCTCCGGCCGCCTCGCTCTGCCACGAGCCGATGACCATCGGGGGCAGGTCGCCCGCTTCGAGCACCTCGTCCCAGCCGAGCGGACGACGTCCTCGTTCGACCAGATGCCGGGCGATCTCGCGGACGAACCGGCCGTGTTCCCCGGTCGCGCCGGGTACCTCGTCGCCGCCGAGCGCGATGACCTCGGACGGGAAGATCTCCAGCACGTGGTCGAAGACGCCCTTGAAGAAGTCCACAGTGGACTTCTCCGTGTTCAGCAGTGACGTGCTGATACCCCAACTCGTCCAGACCTCCCACGGTTCGGCGGTCTCCGGCCCGAGTTCGGGATAGGCGGCGATCGCGGCCCGCGCGTGCCCGGGGATGTCGACTTCCGGGACCACGGTCACCGAGCGCGAGGCGGCGTACGCGACGATCTCGCGCAGGTCGTCGGTCGGGTAGAACCCGCCGTGCGGCCGTCCGTCGCGTTCCGGGCCGTCGTGCCGCCCGACCATGGACGACTTCCGCCAGCCGCCGACCTCGGTCAGTCTGGGGAACTCGGGGATCTCGATCCGCCAGCCCTGGTCGTCGGTCAGGTGCAGGTTGAGCACGTTGAGCTTGTGCGCCGCCAGCAGGTCGATGAACCGCAGCACCTCGGCCTTGGTCCGGAAATGCCTTGCCACGTCGAGTAAACAACCACGCCAGCCGAAGCGCGGGTGGTCGGTCACCACCCCGCACGGGATCGTGGCCTCTCCACCGAGGATGGACGCGGCCCGGAACGCGTCCGGGCCGATGAGCTGCCGGAGCGTTTGGCGGCCGTACAGCTCGCCCGCCGCGTCGGCCGCGCGCAGTGTCACGCCGGACGGGTCGATCTCCAGCCGGTAGCCCTCGGCGGGCAGCCCGGCATCGATGCGAACGTCCACTTCGGACGGTACTGAACACTCTCCCGGCAGCGATTCCACCGAGACGGGACGGGGGAGCAGAGTTTCGAAGCCAGGCATGTCAGCCCTTCACCGCGCCGCCCATGACGGACACGAGTCGTCGTTGCACGAGGATGAAGAACACCAGCACCGGGATGGTCATCAGGGTCGAGCCCGCCATCACCGCGCCCCAGTCGGTGTCCTCCGGTTTGAAGAACACCAGGATCGCCAGCGGGAGCGTCTGGTTCTCGGTGTTGGAGATGATGAACGTCTTGGCGAACAGGAAGTCGTTCCAGGCGTGGATGAAGGCCAGCACGCTGATCGCCACCAGTCCGGGCGCCACCAGCGGGAAGAGGATCTGCCAGGTGAACCGCATGCGGCTCGCCCCGTCGATCTTCGACGCCTCTTCCAGTTCCTGCGGCACCGCGGCGACGAAGCCGCGCAGCATCCAGATCGCGAACGGCAGGCTGAACGCCAGGTGCACCAGGATCAGCGAGCCGAGATGGTTGGTGCCGAACGCCGGCGCGACGTCGCCGACCGATCGCATCAGGAAGAACAGCGGAATGGTCAGCGCCTCGACCGGCACCATCTGCGCCACCAGCACCATCACGAGCAGGACGGTCTTGCCCTTGAAGTTGAACCGGGTCAGCGCGACCGCCGAAAGGAACGAAAGCAGCAGCGACAACGCCACCACCACGACGGCGACGATCACGCTGTTCAGGAAGAACAGCGCGAATCCCTCGCCGCTGAGCACCCGTTCGAAGTGCTCCAGCGTCGGCGTGAGCGTCCACGGCCGCGGGTTCTCCGCCTGGATCTGCCCGGTGGGTTTGAACGCCGAAAGCACCATCCAGTACACCGGGAACGCGACCATCCCGGCGATCACCACGCAGATGATCTCGGCGATCAGCCTGCCGGGCTTGTGAACTCGACGGCCCGCGGTCACACCCATCCCGCGCTCCGGCGTTGCGACCGGACGTACAGCCCGGTGATGGACAGCAGCAGCAAGGTCATCACTACTCCGAGTGCCGCGCCGAGACCGTATTCCTGTCCGGCGAAGGCCTGTTGATAGGCGAAGACGTTGAGCACGAGGTTGCGCCCGGCCACGCCGCCACCATTGGTCATCACGTAAATCTGGGTGAAGATCTTGAAGTCCCAGATGATCGACTGGATCGTGGCGATGGTCAGCAGCGGCCGCACCATCGGCAGCGTGATCGACCACGTGGTGCGCCAGGTCGACGCGCCGTCGAGATACGCGGCCTCGACGACCTCCTCCGGCACTCCCTTGAGCCCCGCGTACATCGTCACCATGACGAACGGGAACGAGCACCAGATGACTTCGGCGGCCACCAGCCCGAACGTGCTGAACGTGCCGAAGGTCCAGGAGTGATTCGCCATCCCGGTGAGCCCGAGGCCCGAGAGCACCTCGTTCACCAGGCCGAAGTCCGAGTCGAACAGGAACAGCCAGACGTACGAGCCCGCCATCGCCGGTGTCGCCCATGCGGCCAGTGCCGCCAGGAACAGCGGGACCCGTGCCCAGGTGCGGACCCGGGTCGCCAGGACGGCCAGCCCCGTCCCGAGCGCGAGACTGCCGACGACACAGACCGCCGTGAAGCCGAGGGTCTTGGCCAGCACTTCCCAGAACTGGATGTTCTCGAGCAGGTCGACGTAGTTTCCGAAGCCGAGGAACACCAACGGCGCGTTGCCGACGGCCTGCGGCTGGCCGTAGTCGTAGAACGAGATCAGGACGAGCTGGTAGATCGGGTAGACCAGCATCGCCAGCAGCAGGATGCCGCCGGGAGCGAGGTAGAGCAGGGCCGCCCGCCCGTCCCGGCGACGGCGGGGGGACCGCCGTGCCGGGACGGCCGGAGCCGTGGTGCGGGGAATCTCTTTCGTGACCACTTAGCCGAACGCCTTGTTCATCTCGGCGGACGCGGTGGCCAGTGCGGCCGCGGGGTCCTTGCCGCCGGTCGCGATCTGCTGGATCGCAGTCGGCAGCACGTTCTGTGCGTCGATCTTCGACCACGCCGCGGTGGCGGGGACGAACTTCGTGCCCGCGGTGAGCGTGTCGACGAACGGCTTGACGGACGGGTCGCTCGCGGCGACCTTCTGCTGGACACCGCCGAGCGTGGGCAGGTTGCCCATGGCGATGTACATCTTCTCCTGGTACTTCGCGCCACCGAGCAGTTCGGTGAACTCGACCGCGAGGCTCTTGCGCTTGGTCGCGTTGAACACGCCGAGCAGGTTCCCGCCCGCGAACGCCGGGGCGATCTTGCCCGCCTCGGTGCCAGGGATCGGGATGATCGCGTACTTCCCCTTGACCTGACCGGCTTCGACGGCCTTGCGGTTGAAGTCACCACCGATCGACATGCCGGCCTTGCCGCCCGCGAAGGCCGTGATGCTCTGCGTTCCGGTGAGGTTGGCGCACTGCTCGGGCGGGCAGATGTCCGCCTTCAGCAGGTTCGCGTACGCGGCCACTCCGGCCTTGGTCTGCTCGGAGTCCATAGTGGACTTCCATTTGTCGCCGTCCTGCTTGGCGATCTCGCCGCCGTGCGCCCACAGGAACGGCAGCATCGCGTAGGTGTACTTGCCACCGACGGAGATACCGTACAGCTCCGGCTTCTTGGCACGGATCGTCCTCGCGGTCTCGGTCAGTTCCGCCAGCGTCGCGGGCGGCTTGAGGCCGAGTTCGGCGAAGAGGTCCGTGCGGTAGTACAACGCGCGGATGCCGGTGAACCACGGCAGGCCGTACGTCTTGCCGCCGGACTTGGCCGTTTCCAGCACGGCGGGAAGGAGGTCGGAACCCTCCTTCCACGACGACAGGTCACCGGTCAGGTCGGCCAGCGCGCCGGTGGCGGCGTAGCTGGAGACGTCGGTGTTGCCGAACTCGGCGACGTCCGGCGCGCTGGCCGGGTCGTTGAAGGCGCCGGAGAACTTGTCCGCGCGGCCTTCCACCGGGATCCACTGGACGTCGATCTCGACACCCGAATGCGCCGCCTTGAACTCGGCGATCGCCTCCTTGACCGCGGCTTCCTTCGGTGCGCGGTTGGCCTCGTCGAACAGCCAGACCCGGACCGTGCCGGTCTTCTCGTCACCGCCGCCCGCGGCGGGGGTGTTCTGGGCAGGCGCACAGCCCGCGACGAGGCCGACCGCCGCGAGGCCCGCGATGAGGACGCGAGTTCTCATGGGAGTTTCTCCTTATGCGAAAAAGACGGAATTGACTTGGGCGAGCGCGAGTTTCCCGGCGACCGCCCCCGGAAGACCGGTGGCGGGGTCGCGCGGCAGCCAGCTGAGTGTGCCGGACTTGTCGCTCGAGACGTAGAACCAGCGTTCGGTCGGATCGAGCGTGATGTGGCGCGGGTACACTCCGCCGACGGGCGCGTTGTTCAGCAGCTTCAGGGACTTCCCGCCCTCGCCGACACCGAACGAAGCGATCGTGTCGGAACCGCGCACCGACGCGTAGACGAACCTGCCGTCCTTGGACGTGGTGATCTCGCCCGGGTACTGTGCGCCGGGCGTCCCCGCCGGAACGGCCGGGACCACCTGCCCGGCGGACAGTTTCCCGGTGGCCGGGTTCCACGCCGCGACGGTCACCTCGGCTCGCAACTCACCGAGGATGTACGCGTACTTGCCGTTCGGGTGGAAAGCGAGGTGCCGGGGCCCGGGGCCCGACGGGAGCTTCAGCTGCTGATTCAGCTTGAGTTTCCCGGTCGTGGTGTCGAGCTTGTAGACGTAGACCGAATCCGCGCCGAGGTCGACCGAGAGCACCCACTTGCCGGTCGGGTCGTTGACGACCTGATGCGCGTGCGCGGCCCGCTCGGCGCCCTTGTGCTGGGCCAGATCGACGACGTCGCCGAGTTTCCCGCCCGCGAGGATCGGGAGCACGACGACACTGCCACTGCTGTAGTTCGCGGCCAGCACGTACTTCTGGCTCGAATGGACGGTCAGATGCGTCGGGTGCTTGCCTTTGGCCGACTTCTTGTTGAGCAGTTTGGGTTTCGCCGGATCGGCAAGGCTCAGTGCGGAGATCTGACCGTTCTCGTCCTCGTTGGTCACGTACAGCGTCTTGCGGTCGGCGCTGATGTCGAACCAGGAGGCGTTGCTGACCCCCGGAATCGTCCGGTCGACGACCAGCGCGTTCGTGGTCGTGTCCCGGTGAGCGACATCGAGTCCGTGCCCGGAACTGGTGTAACTGCTGAGGTAAATGGCCCCGGTTCCCTTCGGTTCGCAGAGCTGTTCGGAAGCATTGGCCAGGTGGGAACCGAGAACGGTGGTGAGTCCAGCCGCTCCGACGGCGCCGAGGAAGGTGCGTCGATCGAGTCCGGTCATCGTGATCTCTCCCAGCTTTCAGGTGGTTTAAACCACTGCCATAAGCAATGCTGCCACGCCGAAACCGGAAACGGAAAGGACGGTTTCCAGGACGGTCCAGGTTTTCAGGGTCTGCGGCACCGTCATGTTGAAGTACCGCGAGATGATCCAGAAGCCACCGTCGTTCACGTGGGAGGCGATGATCGACCCGGCCGAGATCGCGACGACCAGCAGCGCGAGCTGGATCTGTGAGTAGCCAAGCGTCGCCACCGTCGGCGCGACGATGCCGCTGGTGGTGACGATCGCGACGGTCGCCGAACCCTGCGCGATCCGCATTCCGCAACTGATCACGTAGGCCGCCAGGATGACCGGGAGACCGGCGTTGTCGAGCGAACCCGCGACAGCCTTGCCGATCCCCGTCGCGGACAGCACGGCGCCGAAGAACGCGCCCGCGCCGACCACCAGCAGGATCATCGCGACCGGGCGGAGCGACTTCGCCGAAAGCTCACTCAAATCCTTGCCCGTCAAGCCTCGGCGCAGGCCCAGCAGCCAGGACGCGAGCAGCACCGAGATCGTCAGCGCGACCGCCGGGGTGCCGATGAACGCGGCGACACCGGCCGGAGCGGAGTTCTTCGGGAGCCAGATGCTGCCGAAGGTCCCGGCGAGGATCAGCACCAGCGGGACCGCGATGATCGCCGCCACCAGCTTGAGCGATGGCGGTTTCTCTTCCTTTTCCCCTTCGCCTTCCGCGACCAGGAATTCCGCGGGGACCGGAACGTCGACGCGCTTGCCGATCCAGGTCGAGTACGCGACACCGCCGATCAGGAACGCCGGGATACCGCAGACCAGGCCCATCAGGATGATCCAGCCGAGTTCCACGTGCAGCAGGCCCGCCGCGGCCACCGGGCCGGGGTGCGGCGGGAGGAACGCGTGCGTGATGGAAAGACCGGCGAGCAGGGGCAGCGCGTACAGCACCAGCGAACGGCCGCCCTGCTTGGCGGCGACGTAGACCAGCGGCGCCAGCACGAAGATGCCGATGTCGAAGAAGACCGGGATACCGAACACGAACCCGGCGAGGCCCATCGCCAGCGGGGCCCGCTTCTCGCCGATGGCCCGCAGCAGTGCGCCGGTGAGCACCTTCGCCCCGCCGGAACGCTCCAAAATGGACCCGAGGATGGTGCCGAGTCCGATGATCGCGGCGATATGCCCGAGAATCCCGCCGAAACCCTTTTCCAGCAGGGATTCCGACGCCTTCTGCGCGGAGCCGACGATCTGGCCGACCGGCAGGCCCGCGGCCAGCGCGGTCAGCAGGCCGACCACGATCAACGCGATGAAGGGTTCGAGCTTGACCTTGATGATGAGGAACAGCAAAACCGCGATCGAGACGGCGGCGAGGGTCAGGAGACCTCCCGTCGAATGTTGGAGCCAATCGATCATCGGGCACTCCCGGGGTCGCGCAGTGTCTGTTGGTGAACCCGCGACCGCGATCGACGTCGGCAGGACGCCGCCTGGTCATGATCGTCACGGTGCGCGGACAGTGCGCCCTGCCACCGCGATAGCGGGGCCTTCGGCCGAGGCGGGTTCATGCGTATGGTCACTTTCATCAGGTACATATCAGCTCCGCCGACAAGCTCTCAGTGAATGGCCGGCGAGCGCGCCGGTCGGTCGACCATCGTCGATGGCGGCGACGCCGTTGACGAAGACATAGGGGATACCGGCGGCCTGCTGCCGCGGTTCGTCGAACGTGGCCGTGTCGGCGATGGTTTCCGGGTCGAACAGCACGAGGTCCGCCGCGTAGCCGGCGCGGACGAGGCCCCGGTCGGTCAGCCGCAGGCGCTCCGCCGCGCGGCCGGTGAGATGTGAGACGCATTCGGCGAGGTCGAGGACGCCGAGTTCGCGGACGTAGCGCGCGAGGTAACGCGGGAACGTGCCCCAGGCGCGAGGGTGCGGCCGCGCGCCGACGAGCAGCCCGTCGCTGCCGCCGGTGTGCGTGCGGTGCCGCATGATCGCCTGGACGTTCTCCTCGTGCCCGACATGCATCAGGCAGGACGTGCCGAGTTTTTCCGAGAGCAGGACGTCGAAGTACAGCTCCGCGGCCGGTTTCCCGGCGCGCCGCGCCGAAGCGGCGACGGAATGCCCGACGAGGTGCGAGTTTTCGTCGCGGCGGACGCCGTTGATCTCGATGGCCTCCCAGTCGATCGGCACCCCGTGGGCGCCGTCGGAACCGGTCTCCTCGATCTCGGCGCGGATCCGCTCGCGAGCGTCCACATCGGACAATCGGGCGAGGGTGGCGTCCAGCCCGCCTTCGGCCGACCAGCTGGGCAGCAGCGCGGAAAGGTAAGTGGCGCCAGGGAGATAGGGATAGGTGTCCAGCGTGATGTCGCAGCCGTCGTCGAGCGCCTGGTCGAGCAGCTCCAGCAACTGGGGCGCCTTGCCCTTGTTGACCGAGAAGTTCATCGTGGCGTGCGCGAGGTGCAGCGGGCAGCCCGAACGGCGGGAGACGTCGACCATCTCGCCGAACGCTTCGAGCGCGCCTTTGCCGTAGCTGCGGTGGTGCGGACTGTAGAAGCCGCCGTTCTCCCCGACGACCCGGCACAGCTCGACGAGTTCCTCGGTGGTCGCGTACATCCCCGGCGTGTAGGTGAGGCCGGACGACATACCCATCGCACCCTCGGCCAGCCCGGTCGCGATGAGTTCCTTCATCGCGTTCATCTCGGCTTCGGTCGCCGGACGGTCGTCCCAGCCGACGGTGAGCATGCGGACGGTACCCTGCGGCACCAGGTAGGCCGCGTTGACCGCGACCCCGGCGTCGAGCCGGTCGAGGTATTCCCCGACCGAACGCCAGTTCCAGTCGAATCCGGCGGGGTCGTCGTTCCAGCCGGCGAGCTGCTGGCGCAGCGCCGTGAGGACGTCGTCGTTCACGGGTGCGTAGGAGAGGCCGTCCTGCCCGAGCACTTCGGTCGTGACGCCCTGCGAGAGCTTCGCGAAGTGATCAGGGTTCGCGAGCAGCTGGAGGTCGGAATGTGAATGCATGTCGATGAACCCGGGTGCGAGCACGAGTCCTTCGGCGTCGATGGTGCGGCGGCCCGCGAGCGAACCCGGTTCGGCGACACTGGCGATCCGGCCGTCGGTGATGCCCACGTCGTGCCTGGTGAGCGGATCCCCGGTGCCGTCGGCGACCAGTACGGAGCGGACAACGATGTCCATGGCGATTCTTCCTCTGCGGCGGTTGAGGACGGATCAGAAATGGGTGCGGACGAAATCGAGTACGGTCTCGCCGTCGGGGCCGACGACCGGAATGAGGGGCCACTTGTCGAACACGGTGCACGGATGCGACAGGCCGAGTGCGATCCAGTCGCCGACCTCGACCGGCGAGGACGCGGGCAGCGTGAGGAAGGCGTGCTGGTCGTTCATCTTCTGGATGGAATGACCTTCGAGCGCGGACGGTGGCCCGTCACCTTTGCGGATCAGGCGCGGCTCGGGCATGCCTTCGTCGAAGGACGCGTCCCGTTTGCCGATGGTGAGCAGCGCGAGTTCGTCCGTCGGCCTCGACGTCACCTGCGCCCAAGCGCGCAGAGCGGGAAGGAACGAAGCCACGCCGTCGATGCGCGGGCTTTCACCCAGCGGCGAGATCACCCGGTAGAAGCCGTCGTCGTGAGTGACGTACGCGCCGCCGCGCAGGATCGGCAGGACGTCCAGGCCACCCCAGTCCTTGGTGAGCTCGTCGGCGACCCGGTCGAAGTAGGCACTGCCGCCGCCGGTGACGATGATCTGACCGGCGTCGTCGAGCAGGCCCTTTTCGGAGAAGACGAAGACGAGTTCGCGCAGACCGTCCACATAGGAACTGATCAGTCGCAGCGATTTTTCGTCCGTGTGGTGGGAAAGCGCGCCCTCGTAACCGCCGGAACCACGCAGGCGCAGGGCCGGGCTCGCGTGGGCGGCTTCGGCGACGGCGAGCGCGGTATCGGTGTCACGGACCCCGGTCCGGCCACCTTCGGCACCGAGTTCGACCAGGACGTCGACCTTGCGCCGAGCGCCGCGCAGGGCCTCGGTCATCAGGTCGACACCATGGACCGAGTCGACCCAGCAGACGAACTCGAAGTCGTCGTCGGCGTCCAATTCCGCGGAGAGCCACTCCAGACCCGACGGGTCGACCAGCTGGTTCGCCAGCAGGATCCGGGAGACGCCGAAAGCACGGTAGATCCGCAGGTGCCCGGCGTTCGCGCAGGTGATGCCCCATGCGCCGTGCTGGAGCTGCCGCTCGAACAGCTGCGGCGCCATCGTCGTCTTGCCGTGCGGGGCCAGCGCGATCCCGCGTTCGGCGCACCAGTCGGCCATCGTGCGGACGTTGTGCTCGACGGCTTCCGCGTCGAGCACGACGAACGGACCGAAGAAGCCGTCGTCGAACAGCTTCGCGCCGCGGGCGGCGGCCTCGCCGATCGTGAGTCCGGACAGCGAAGGCGCCACCGAGCGGAAGCGCCAGTCGACGCGCTCCTCCCGGACGGCCGCGACCGCGGCGGAATCGATGGTGCCGGCTTCGAACATGAGGTTCACCTCGGTTGCGTATGTTGCAACGGACGTTGCGCATATTGCGTGGGATAGGTGTAGCATCCGGTCCGCTAGAGGTCAACGGGGTGACGACGAGGAGACGCGGAAGTGACAGGTGAGCCTTGGCCGCCCGGGAATCTCTTGATTTTTTGGGGTCGCGCCGTTTTGGCCGGAGGTCCCGCTATCGCGATGGCAGGGCGATCTTCGGCCGAGAGGTGCCGTGATCCCGAGACGTGCGCCCTGGCGGCGGGATGGCGGTCGGCGCGATGAAGAGCACTGACGTGTTGTGCATCGGGGAGTCGATGGCCTTGTTCGTACCGGCCGAACCAGGGCCGCCCGACGAGGTACGGGAGTGGGTACGGACCATCGGCGGAGCCGAATCGAACGTCGCCTGCCACCTCCCCGCGCTGGGGTTCACCAGCGCCTGGGTGAGCGCCGTCGGCGACGATCCGTTCGGCCGCGCGCTCGTGCGCGAGATCGCCGGAGCGGGGGTGGACGTCAGCGCGGTCGTGGTCGACCCGACCCGCCCGACCGGGCTCTACATCAAGGAAAGCGGCGCGCACGGCAGCCCCGTGCGTTACTACCGCAAGGGTTCCGCGGCGTCCGGAATGGACGCCACGTTGCTGGGGAAACTCGAACTCGACGGGGTCCGCGTGATCCACCTGTCCGGGATCACGCCCGCGCTTTCGGACGGCTGTCTCGACCTGGTGCGAGCCCTGCTGGAACGGCCGCGTGGTGACACGCTGGTGTCGTTCGACGTGAACTTCCGGCCCACGCTGTGGACCGGTCGCGACCCGTCGGTGCTGGCCGGACTGGCCGCCCGCGCCGACATCGTCCTGGCAGGTGACGACGAAGCCGAGCGGGTGTGGGGGACCGGTGATCCCGAGCGGCTGCGCGTCGCGGTGCCCGGGCCGAAGACGCTGGTCGTCAAACACGGGGAACGCGGGGTGACGCTGATCGACGGCGACGAGGCGCCACTGTTCGCGCCCGCCCTGCGGGTCGACGTCGTGGAGCCGGTCGGTGCCGGTGACGCGTTCGCGGCGGGCTTCCTCGCCGCCACTCTGCGCGGTGACGACCCCGAGACCCGCCTGCGGCGCGGGCATCTGCAGGCCGCTGCCACCTTGCTGACCCACGACGATGTGGGGACGCCGTTGCCAGAGTCCGTCGTCGAGGCTCTGATCGGTGCGGATGAGGCATCCTGGGCGGCGGCGAAACTGACGGACAAGGGATTGGTGAGCGTATGAGTCAGAGCTTGGACAGGGCGCTCACCCTGTTGGGCGGACTCGCCCGCGAGGCGAAGACGCTGGATCAGCTCGCCGAGGAGATCGGCGTGCACAAGTCGACCGTGCTGCGACTGCTGCGCACCCTGGAGTCGCACCATTTCGTGCGCCGGGAAGGGCAGCGGCACTACCGGCTGGGCAGTGCCCTCTTCGACCTCGCGCAGCAGGCACTGGAAGACCGCGACGTCCGCCGCAGCGCGCAGTCCGCGCTGGCCGGGCTCAACGCGCGCACCGGACACACCATCCACCTCGCGTCCTATGAGGACGGTGAGGTCGTCTACATCGACAAGTTCGAGGGCAGGCATTCGGTGCGGATGTACTCCCGCATCGGGAAGCGCGCCCCACTGCACTGCACGGCCGTCGGCAAGGTGCTCGTCGCCGCGATGACGCCGGAGAAGCGGGCGGACGTGGTCTCGAGGATCGACTTCTTCGTCCGCACCCCGAACACGATCACCACGCCGTCGGCCTACGAGACCGAACTGGACCTCGTCGCCGACCGCGGCTACGCGGTGGACAACGCCGAGCACGAGGACTTCATCCACTGCATTGCCGCACCGGTCCGCGGCCCGGGCGGCATGGTACTCGCCGCCGCGTCGATCTCGGTGCCGAAGGTACTGCTGGACTACGACGGCCTGATGGGGCTCGTGCCCGAACTGGTCGCCGCCGCCGAAGAAGCTTCCGTCCACAGTGGATGGACGGGGAACCGAAAGGGGAAGTTGGAATGAGCAAGACCGCGATCAGCACGGAGAACGCGCCGAAGCCGGTGGCCGCGTTCTCGCAGGCGGTCCGCAAGGGCAACCTCCTGCAGGTGGCAGGCCAGGTCGCCTTCGACCCGGCCACCGGCGCCATCGTCGGCGAGACCGTCGGTGAGCAGACGGAGCAGACCTTCAAGAACATCGAAGCGGTGCTCGAGGCCGCCGGTGCCAGCCTGGGCGACGCCCTGATGGTGCGCGTGTACCTGACCGACGTCGACCACTTCGGTGTGTTCAACGAGGTCTACAACAAGCTGATCGGCGAAGCGCCGCACCCGGCCCGCACCACCGTGTACGTCGGCCTGCCCGCCGGCCTGCTGGTGGAGATCGACGTCCTGGCCGTCGTGGACTGATCCCGCGTGTCAGGAACGGACCTTTCATAACATCTCTCGTTATGAAAGGTCCGTTCCTGACAGCTTCCGCTAGAGCACGCTCGTGTACCCGTTGAGCGCGGGCTGACCGCCCAGGTGCGCGAAGAGCACGTTCGACTCACGCGGGATCTCACCCCGGCCGACGAGGTCAATCAGCCCCGCCATCGACTTACCCTCGTACACCGGATCGGTGAGCACGCCCTCCAGCCGCGCCAGTGTCCTGATGGCGTCCAAAGTGGACTCGTCGGGGATACCGTAGATTCCCGCGTGGTACCGCTCGTCCAGTTCGACCTCGCCGATTTCACCGGCGCCGATCAGCTCCGCGGTGGCCCGCGCGATGCGGGTGATCTGAGCGCGGGTCTCAGTCGGCTTCGCCGAACCGTCGATGCCGAGGATCCGTCGCGGCTTCCCCGAAAGCGCGGCCCCGGCGACCATCCCGGCCTGCGTACTGCCGGTGACCGAGCAGACGACCACCGTGTCGAAGTAGACGCCGAGTTCGGCCTCCTGCGCTTCGAGCTCGACGACCCAGTTCGCGAAACCGAGCCCGCCGAGGCGGTGGTCCGACCCGCCCGCCGGGATCGCGTACGGCTTGCCTCCGTCCGCTTCGATCTCCTTGACCGCGTTCTCCCAGCTTTCCTTGAAACCGACACCGAACCCGGCTTCGACCATCCGGATGTCCGCGCCGAGAATGCGCGAGAGCTGGACGTTGCCGACCTTGTCGTACAGCGGGTCGTTCCAGTCGACCCAGCTCTCCTGTATCAGCACGGCCTTGAGCCCGGCCCGCGCGGCGGCCGCGGCCACCTGGCGGGTGTGGTTCGACTGGACGCCGCCGATGGAGATCAGCGTGTCCGCGCCCGAGGCGAGCGCGTCGGCGACCAGGTATTCGAGCTTCCGTGTCTTGTTGCCGCCGAACGCGATGCCGGAATTGACGTCCTCACGTTTCGCCCAGACCTTCGCGCCGCCGAGGTGGGCGGTGAGCCGTTCGAGCGGGTGCACGGGGGAGGGGCCGAACAGCAACGGGTAGCGCGGGAAGTCGGCGAGGGTCATGGAGTCTCCAATAGGGCTTCGAGTTCGGTCCAGATCGTGGCGGTGATCGAGCAGGCCGAGTCGACGTCGCCCCCTTCGATGGCGTCGGCCAGTTCCGCGTGGCGCTGCACCGACCGGTGCGCGGGCAGAGAGCCGAAGCGGGCGTATTCGAGACGACGGAGCAGCGGCGTGTAGCGGGCCAGCGTCGCGGCGACGGCCCGGTTGCGCGCGGCGGTCACCGGGATGTCGTGGAGTTCGTCGTCGGCGGCGATCGCTGCCGCGATGTCCCCGGCGGCGACGGCGTCGGCGAACCGGCTGTTGGCCGCGCGCATCGCCGCGACTCCGGCTGGTCCCACCCGCGGCGTGCCCACCCGGACGGCGAACTCGTGCAGCGCACGGACCAGCTGCAGGGCGTCCCGGACGTCGTCCGCGACGAACCCGGCGACGCGCGTGTAGCTCTGCGGCTTCGACTCGACGAGGCCGTCCTCGATGAGGCGCAGCAGCGCCTGGCGCACCGGCGCCCGCGACAGGCCCAGCTGGTCGGCGAGGTCCCCGTCGCGCAGGTTCGTCCCCGGCGGAAGCGTCCCGTCGATGATCGCCCGCCGGATGTTCTCGTACGCCTCGTCCCGAAGGAGGGACCTAGGCACCTTCGCTAACCCAGTCACATCTAAAATGTTAGCTGCTGCCCGTCTTTTCGGGTAGGTCCCGATGCTATGAACGGTCCGTTACTCGCAAAATTTGCAAGTAACGGACCGTTCATAGCATCGGGGAGCGGGATCCGGCACCTAGTAGACCGGGCCCGTGTACTTCTCGCCCGGCCCCTGCCCGGGGGCGTCCGGCACGGCCGAAGCCTCGCGGAACGCCTTCTGCAGGGACTGCAGGCCGTCACGCAATGGGCCGGCGTGCAGGCCGAGGTACTCTGCGGAAGCGGTGACCAGCCCGGCGAGAGCGGTGATCAGGCGGCGGGCCTCGTCGAGGTCGCGGTGGGGTGAGGCGGCCGGATCCTCGTCGGCTAGACCGAGGCGTTCGGCGCCGGCGGAGAGCAGCATGACGGCCGCCCTGCTGATCACCTCGACGCTCGGGATGTCCTCCAAGTCGCGGACGTCCGGGGAATACGGGGGCTGCTGAACGGGTTCGTCTGACACGTCTGGTACCCTTCCACGAGCGACCAGCCCCCGAGTGATCGGGGGCGGCAAGTGGAGCCCCGCTCCCACCCGTGTCACTGCCGTAACACCAGGTGTCCGGGTCCGGTCTCGCCAAGACGATTTCGGGTGTCGAGGCGGTGCGTTCGGTTCTGGAGACTGAACGCGATCGGAATGAGTGGGCCTCGTGTACCTCACGGTACCGAGGCCTTCGGTATGTGGGCACCAGGTCGAAACGGTAGAAGAATTTACCTCGAACCAGGGAGGCCCCATCAGTTCCGAGACACGCATCAACGAACGAATCCGGGTACCGGAGGTCCGCCTTGTCGGACCAGCCGGTGAACAGGTCGGCATCGTCCGGATCGAAGATGCGCTGCGGTTGGCACAGGAGAACGATCTCGACCTCGTCGAGGTTGCTCCTCAGGCACGCCCGCCCGTATGCAAGCTCATGGACTTCGGCAAGTTCAAGTACGAGAGTGCGCAGAAGGCCCGCGAGTCCCGCCGCAACCAGCAGCTCACCGTCATCAAAGAGCAGAAGCTGCGGCCGAAGATCGACCAGCACGACTACGAGACCAAAAAGGGTCACGTGTCCCGCTTCCTGGCGGCTGGCAACAAGGTCAAGGTCACGATCATGTTCCGCGGTCGCGAGCAGTCCCGGCCGGAACTCGGTTTCCGCCTGCTGCAGAAGCTCGCCGACGAGGTGACCGAACTCGGTTTCGTCGAGTCGTCGCCGAAGCAGGACGGTCGCAACATGATCATGGTGCTGGCCCCGCACAAGAACGTGAAGCCGCCCAAGGCCGCGAAGGCGGCCAAGGACGAGTCGTCCGAGCCGCCCGCCGACGCGTAAGCGCCGACAAGCACCTGTCGCGGCACACCGGAATTTCCCGGTGTGCCGCCGCACGAAAGAGGACAACGCAATGCCGAAGATGAAGACGCACAGCGGGACGTCGAAGCGAGTTCGCGTCACGGGCACGGGCAAGCTGCGCCGCCAGAAGGCCGGTCGCCGCCACCTGATGGAGAAGAAGTCCAACAGGCTCACCCGTCGTCTCGAAGGCACCACCGAGATCGCCAAGAACGACGTCGGCCGCGTCAAGCGCCTTCTCGGCCGCTGACACCCCGCACTTTGTAAACGCCGGGCGCGCCAGCGCGCCCCCAGATCGACAGGATGGACCCAGTGGCACGCGTCAAGAGGGCTGTCAACGCCCATAAGAAGCGTCGCGCGACTCTCGAGCTCGCCAGCGGCTACCGCGGCCAGCGTTCGCGGCTGTACCGCAAGGCGAAGGAGCAGACGCTTCACTCGCTGAACTACGCCTACCGGGACCGCCGTGCCCGCAAGGGTGACTTTCGCCAGCTGTGGATCACCCGCATCAACGCGGCTGCCCGCGCCAACGGCGTCACCTACAACCGGTTCATCCAGGGCCTGAAGACCGCGGGTGTCGAGGTCGACCGCAAGATCCTCGCGGACCTCGCGGTCAACGACGCCGCCGCCTTCACCGCGCTGGCGGAGCTGGCCAAGGCCAACGTGAACACCGAAGAGAAGAAGTCGGCCTGACCGGCTACAGCGCTCTTCCGCAACCCGGGGCGGCTCCGTTCACCGAACGGACGCCCCGGGTTGTTTCCGCGCGCAAGCTCACCCGTCGGGCCGAGCGCGAAAAAGCGGGCCGGTTCCTCGCCGAGGGCGCGAACGCGGTCGAGGCCGCGCTCACCCACGCCCTCGAAGACGATGGCACGGTGCACGAGCTGTTCGTGACCGAACGCGCCGCCGCGCAGCACGAGCGTCTGCTCGTCGCCGCGCACGAGGCAGGTGTCCCGGTTTCGCCGATCACCGATCGCGCCGCCGACGGGCTTTCCGAGACCGTGACGCCGCAAGGCATCGTCGCGGTCTGCGCACTCGTCGACCGTCCACAAGAGACCGTCCTCAAGCCGGGCGCGAAGCTCGTCGTCGTCCTCGTCGACGTCGCGGATCCCGGGAACGCGGGCACCGTGATCCGGGTCGCGGACGCAGCCGGCGCCGACGCGGTCGTCCTCGCGGGCGACAGTGTCGACCCGCACAACGGCAAATGCGTCCGCGCGGCCGCGGGCAGCCTGTTCCACCCCGCCATCACCCGGATCCGGGACGTCGACGCGGCCTTGAAGGCCTGCTCCGCCGCCGGTCTCCGCACGTTCGGCGCGCACGGGTACGCCGACACCGAACTCGACCAGGTGAGTTTCGACCAGCCCACCGCCTGGGTGTTCGGCAACGAAGCGCACGGATTGCCCGAGCGTGTGCTCGGCACCGTCGACCTCGCGGTCAAGATCCCGATGTACGGCCGGGCCGAAAGCCTGAACCTCGCGACAGCCGCGGCGATCTGCGTGTACACCAACGCGATGGCGCCGCACCGGGGTCGCTGAGCTGCGGATTCCACTCGTGTGGGGGTTCTTGGTCTCCATCGTCTGCACGACCCTGGCCGGGATCTACCAGACCGCCTTGTGCCGCTTCGCCGCCGACGGCGTTGTTCCGGAGGCGTTCGGAAAAGTGGACTCCGAAGGCGCTTTCGCCGGACGCCGAGCGCGGAATTCGATGGCCCTGCGGCGTACCACCACGTAGAGTCGTGGGTACTACGCTGTTCGAACCACGACACCAAGGGAGTTCTCATGGAACGCATCGTTCGTTCCAGCACCTTGTTTACGGCGTAGATCCGCGTTCTTCGCGCTTCTGAGTGACGGTATGCCCAGCCCGAGGGTGATCGGGGGCCGCTGTTCGCTGTCCCATAGAATTCAGCAGCTGCTAAACCCATGTGTGTGCTCGCGTGCACCGGACCAGTCCCAGCGGACGCCGAGGAGTTATGTCCGAAGCCAACGACAAGCAGGACCCCCAGGCGGGGGCGCTCGCGCCGGATACGTTGACAGCCGCCGTCAAGCAGGCCGAGACGGATTTCGCGGCCGCGGCGGATCTCGACGCGCTGGCCGCGGTCAAACCCGCCCACCTCGGGGACCAGTCTCCGCTGCTGCTCGCGCGCCGCGAGATCGGTGCCCTGCCGAAGAAGGAGAAGGCCGAGGCTGGGAAGCGGGTCAACGAAGCGCGGCAAGGCATCCAGGCGGCTTTCGACGCGCGCCGTGCCGTGCTCCAGGTGGAACGTGACGAAAAGGTGCTCCGTGAGGAGACCGTCGACGTCACGCTTCCGTGGGACCGCGTCCCTCGCGGCGCCCGGCACCCGATCGCGACCCTTTCGGAGCGGATCGCCGACGCGTTCGTCGCGATGGGCTACGAGGTCGCCGACGGTCCGGAACTCGAGGCCGAGTGGTTCAACTTCGACGCGCTGAACTTCGGCAAGGACCACCCCGCGCGCCAGCTGCAGGACACGTTCTACGTCGGCGAGGAGGACTCCGGGCTGGTGCTGCGGACGCACACCTCGCCGGTGCAGGCCCGCACGCTGCTGCACCGCGATCCGCCCGTGTACGTCGTCTGCCCCGGCCGTACCTACCGGACCGACGAGCTCGACTCCACGCACACTCCGGTGTTCTCGCAGGTCGAAGGGCTCGCGGTCGACAAGGGCCTGACGATGGCACACCTCAAGGGCACCCTCGACGCCTTCGCCCGCGCGATGTTCGGCGAAAGCTCGAAGACCCGCCTGCGCCCGCACTTCTTCCCGTTCACCGAGCCGTCGGCCGAGGTCGACGTCTGGTTCGAGCAGAAGAAGGGTGGAGCGGGCTGGGTCGAATGGGGCGGCTGCGGCATGGTCAACCCCAACGTTTTGCGTGCCTGCGGCGTGGACCCGGAGGTCTATTCGGGTTTCGCCTTCGGCATGGGTATCGAGCGCACCCTGCAGTTCCGCAACGGAATTCCGGACATGCGCGACATGGTGGAGGGCGACATCAGGTTCACCCTGCCCTTCGGAACGGAGGCCTGAGTGAAGGTCCCAGCCAGCTGGCTGACCGAGCACCTCGACGTCGACGAGGAGGTCACGGCCCAGGATCTGGCCGACGCCTTCGTGCGGATCGGCATCGAGGTCGACGAGGTCCGCGCGCTCGAACCGGTCACCGGCCCGCTCGTGGTGGGCCGCGTGGCCGAGATCGAGGAGCTGACCGAGTTCAAGAAG
Source organism: Amycolatopsis sp. cmx-11-51 (assembly GCF_047608665.1). Lineage (NCBI taxonomy): Bacteria > Bacillati > Actinomycetota > Actinomycetes > Pseudonocardiales > Pseudonocardiaceae > Amycolatopsis > Amycolatopsis sp. cmx-11-51. The sequence goes on from NZ_JADNQO010000025.1 coordinate 24,675, forward strand.
CCGGTCCGTTTCTGCCGCGTCGATGTCGGCGAGTCCGAGGACGACGCCGACAAGCCCGACGAGAACGTCGACGCCGATGATGACGACGATGACGAAGGTCCTTTCGAGGACGACGGCCCGACGGGGATCCGGACTCGCGGGATCATCTGTGGTGCCACGAACTTCGCCGAGGGTGACCTGGTCATCGTCGCGCTGCCCGGCACGGTGCTGCCCGGCGGTTTCGAGATCGGTTCGCGTAAGACCTACGGCCGGCTCAGCGACGGCATGATCTGCTCCGCGAGCGAACTCGGCATCGGTGACGACCATTCCGGCATCCTCGTGCTGCCGCCGAGCACCGCCAGCCCTGGCGAGGACGCGAACAAGCTGCTCGGCCTCGACGACACCGTCCTCGAGGTGACGCCGACCCCGGACCGTGGGTACACCCTGTCGGTCCGCGGGCTGGCCCGCGAGCTGTCGAACGCACTCGACGTCCCGTTCGGCGACCCGGCGTCCATCGAGGTCCCGGCGGCCGAGAGCGTCGCGTGGCCGGTGCACCTCGAGGACACCGAGGGCTGCAAGCGGTTCGTGCTGCGCCGGATCAAGGACCTCGACGCCACCGCGCCGACACCGTGGTGGATGCACCGCCGTCTGATGCTGGCCGGCATCCGCTCGATCTCGCTCGCGGTCGACGTGACCAACTACGTCATGATCGAGCTCGGGCATCCGCTGCACGCGTTCGCGACCGGGTCGGTCAAGGGCGACCTGGTGGTGCGCAAGGCGAAGCCGGGTGAAAAACTGACCACTTTGGACGATGTCGAGCGCACGCTCGACGTCGACGACGTGGTGATCGCCGACGACACCGGGGTCATCTCGCTGGCGGGCACGATGGGCGGCGCGTCGACCGAGATCACGTCGGAGAGCACCGACGTACTGCTCGAAGCGGCGCACTGGGACCCCTCGTCGATCAGCCGGACGGCCCGCCGTCACAAGCTGTTCTCCGAGGCGGCCAAGCGGTTCGAGCGTTACACCGACCCGCAGCTGTGCGCGGTGGCCGTCGAATTCGCCGCGCGTCTGCTGCGCCAGTACGGCGACGGCTCGATCCTGCCCGGCCGCACCGACGAGGGCGGCGTCGAGCCGAACCAGCCGGTGACCATGCCGATCAGCCTTCCCGACCAGGTGGCCGGGGTGCGATACGAGCGCGGTGTCACGGTCCGGCGGCTGTCGCAGATCGGCTGCAAGGTCAACGTGGGTTCGTCCGAGGACGGCATCGCGCTGGTGACCGCGGTCCCGCCGAGCTGGCGCGGTGACCTGGTGCAGCCTGCCGACCTGGTCGAGGAGGTGCTCCGGCTGGAGGGCTACGACAGCATCCCGTCGGTGCTGCCCGAAGCCCCGGCGGGCCGTGGCCTCACCGACACCCAGCGTCGTCGCCGCTCGGTCGCGCGTGCGCTGGCCGAGGCGGGCTACGTCGAGGTGCTGCCCTTCCCGTTCATCTCGGACTCGGTCTGGGATTCGTTCGGGCTGCCCGAGGACGACCTCCGCCGCAAGACCGTCCAGGTCCGCAACCCGTTGGAGACGGACAAGGACCGGATGGCGAGCACGTTGCTGCCCGGTCTGCTGGAAATGGTGCAGCGCAACGTCTCCCGTGGCTTCAAGGACGTCTCGCTGTTCCACATCGGACAGGTGGTCCTGCCGGGACCGAAGCCGATCCCGATGCCTTCGCTCGGGGTGGACCGGCGCCCGGCCGACGAGGAGCTCGCGGTACTGGAGGCGGCCGTCCCGCCGCAGCCGGTGCACGTCGCCGTCGTGCTCGCCGGCCAGCGGGGCCGCGCGGGCTGGTGGGGCGAAGGCGAGCAAGCGAACTGGGCCGACGCGGTGCAGGCGGCCCGGCTGGTGGCGCAGGCCGCCGGTGTCGAGCTGACCACGGCCGCGGCGGACCAGCCGCCGTGGCACCCCGGCCGGTGCGCGCAGCTGCGAGTGGGGCAGTGGCCCGTCGGCTACGCCGGTGAGCTGCACCCGAAGGTCGTCGAGGCGCTCGGCCTCCCGCCGCGCACCGTCGCGATGGAACTCGACCTGGACGCGATCCCGATCCCGGACGGACGTCCGGCGCCGCGGATTTCGGCCTACCCGCCGGTGCTGCTCGACGTCGCCCTCGTCGCCGAGGCGGGTGTGCCGTCGGCCGACCTGGCCGAGGCGCTGCGCGAAGGCGCGGGCGAACTGCTCGAAGACATCACGCTGTTCGACTCCTACCAGGGCGAGCAGCTGGGCGAGGGCAAGCGTTCGGTGGCGTACAAGCTCCGGTTCCGCGCCGCGGACCGCACGCTGACCGTCGACGAGGCCACCAAGGCCCGCGACGCCGCCGTCGCGATCGCAGGTGAGCGCTTCGGCGCGAGCCTGCGAGCTTGACCTGTGGTCCCGTGTAGGCCCCTTCCCTCGGCTATGGTTTTCAATGACCAGCTGAGGGAAGGGGCCTTTTACGCGTCGTGGATGTGGCAAAGTGAGGACTCGTGTCACGTCCAGACGGTCGGTCCAGTATCCAAGACATCGCCCGTGCGCGGCTGAGCGACGGTTTCGTCGGCAGAGTCGGGGAACGCGAGGAGTTCCGGGTCAATCTGGGGTTGCCGGGGAGCGACCGGCGCCGCCGGTACCTGTACTCGGTGCACGGTCTCGCCGGCGTTGGCAAGTCCTTCCTCCTCGAACAACTTCGCGGGATCGCCGAGGAAGCCCGTGCCGCCGTCGGGTTCACGGATGACCGGCAGCAGGATCTGCCGGCCACACTGGTCAAACTGGCGAAGGACCTCGCCCGCAGCGGACACGAGATGCGCCGGTTCGAGAAACGCCACGAGTTCTACCTCAAGGCGAGGGAACGGCTCCACAGCGATCCGCAGGCCCCGGCCGCGGGCCGCGCGCTCGTGACGAAGACGGTGGTGAGAGCCGGTCTCGGCATGGCGAAGACCCTACCCGGCGGAAGCATCGCCGCCGACGCGATCGACGCCGACGCGACGGCGAAACAGCTGGAACAGTTGCAGAGCTATCTCGCGGCGAAGTTCAAGCGGAAAGCCGATGTCCGGCTGCTCCTCGATCCGGCGGAGGAACTGACCAAGCCGTTCGTCGAGGATCTCTGGCGTGTTCCCGAATCCCGGCAGATCGCGCTGTTCTTCGACACCTTCGAGCGGACGGCGCCAGTACTGGAGACGTGGTTGCTCGACCTGTTCGGCGGACTGTACGGCGACCTGCCGCAGAACCTCGTGCTCACCACGGCCGGGCAGTTCCCGCTGGACGAGGCGAAGTGGAACAGGCACGCGCCGCTGGTGCACGAGGTCGAACTCCGGCCGTTCACCGAACCGGAGGCACGGCGTCTGCTCGCCGAACACGGGATCACCGACGAAAAGGTGATCGAGATCGTGCTGCGGCTGACCGACGGCCTGCCCGTCCTGGTCGCCATGCTGGCACGGGGGAAGCCCGCCGAAGCGGGCGCCGTCGGGGATCCCAGCGACGACGCGGTCAAACGCTTCCTGCATTGGGTTCCCGAGAAGGCCAAGCAGGAGATCGCCGCCACGGCGTCGCTTCCCCGTGTCCTGGACGAAGACGTCCTCGGCGTCCTGACCGGGAAGGAAACCGCGGGGGAGACCTTTCGCTGGTTGCGGGAACTGCCGTTCGTCGGGCGGCGCGAGCTTCCGGTGCGCTATCACCCGGTGGTCCGCGGTCCGATGGTGCGCCTGGAACGCGGGCGCTCGCCGGCGGCGTTCGCCGAACACCACCGGCGGCTCAGCGAGTACTACGAAGGCCGGTGCGCCGAACTCGGACTCAGCCGCCATCGCGACGCCTGGAGCGACGAAGGCTGGCAGCGGAGGAAGCTCGAGCAGACCTACCACCGGCTTTGCGGCGATCCGGCGGAAGCGCTGCCGGACGCACTGCTCGGGGCCGCCGAGATGATCACTTCGGGTACCGCTGCCGCGCGGGCCTGGGCGCGGATGATGGAGCAGGCGGGCGTCGACGCGGACGCGCCCGCTGTACTGGACTGGGCGCAGCGGCTGACAGCCGCCATCGGGGACGGCGACGGCTCGCGGAAGATCCCGGTGCTCGACCTGCTCGCCGGTGCCGGCGAACTCGACACGGCCCGGCTCTCGACGGTGATTCGCCGTCGTGCCTGGGCCTACGAGAGCCAGGACGAGATCGAGCGGTCGAAGCGGGACTATGACCGGGCTTGCGACCTCAATCCCGCCGATCCCTACGTCTGGAGTGACCGGGGCAATCTGTTCCACAACGAAGGCGACTGGGAACGGGCGCTGTCGGACCTGAACAGGGCGATCGAACTCGACCCCGCCTACGCCTACTCGTGGCGAGGGCGTGGTTCCGCCCGTGCCGGACTCGGTGATCTCGACGGTGCGATGGCCGACCTCGACGAGGCCGTCCGCCTCGAACCCGATTACGCGTGGGCATACACCGCCCGGAGCGAGGTGTACGTCAAGCGCGAAGAACTCCGGAAGGCGATCGTCGAACTCGACATCGCGGTCCGGCTCGATCCCGACTATGCCTGGGCGATCTGCCAGCGGGCGATGCTGCTGGCCGAACTGGGGGAGAACGAGGAAGCCCTCGCCGGGTACCGGGCGGCGGTCGCCCTGCGGCCCAAGGACGTCTACTACCTGACCGAGCTGGCATGGTTCCTGGAGCAGACCGGGGACGAGGAGGCCGCTTCCAAGACCTTCGACGCGGTCGTCGCGGCGAACCTGGAAAACGCCAAATCTCACGCGATCCGGGCGGCGTTTCACTATCGCGGCGAGCGGCATCGGCTCGCGATCGACGGCTTCACCGCCGCCCTTCGGCTCGACCCGGACTACGAGTGGGCGTGCTACATGCGTGGCCAGGTGCACGCGGCCGAGGGTGATCCGGAAGCTGCACTCGCCGACTTCGAACGGGCGATCGAACTTGCCCCCGAGGACGCCGAGAATCGTTTGCGGCGGGGGATGGTGCTGCTCCGGCCGCTGAAGAGGCGCGACGAGGCAATGGAGTCGCTGAACCGCGCGCTCGAACTCGAGCCAGCCAACGAGTGGGCTCACGTTTGGCGAGCGTTCGCCCACCGGGCTTCGAAAGACTACGAGGCCGCCCTCATCGACATCGATGCCGCACTCGAAGCGAACCCAGGGAGCGCCTTCTTACACACCCTCCGGGGCGACAATTTCGCGGACTTGGATCGGCACGAAGAAGCCCGGGCGGAACTGGACGAGGCGGCCAGGTTGGGGCAGGACGGATACGCTTTCCACCGGCGTGCCCGTCATCGCCTTCTGTTCGGTGATTTCGACGGCGCCTTGTCCGATGTGGACAGCGCGCTGGCCGCCGGCGACGAGAGCAGCCGCGTCCTGCGTGCGGAGATCCATCGCCGGACAGGTGACCACGAAGAGGCCGTCCGGGAACTGCGTGAACTGGTCGCCCTGGATCCGGACGGCACCGACCACTCCGGGAACCTCGGGGAAGCCTTGCTGCATGCGGGGAGGACGGACGAGGCGATGGAGGTCCTGCGGCCGTTGGCCTCCGAATCCGTCTGGGCGCGCAATCTTCTCGCGCTGGCCTGGCTGAAGATTGGGCGAACCGAGGAAGCCCAGCGGCGTTTCTGCGAAGCTCTCGAAGAAGCCGTCGCCGATGCTACGACCGACCCCGGCGATTGGGACGCCAAGACCCAGCCGCTCTTCTACCTCCTTGCCCTCGGGCGCGCCGAAAACGCGAAACGTAATCTCGCGGACCTGCTCAGCGAAGAACCGCCGCGGGAGGTGCGGCTCGACCTGCTTCGCGATCTGAAGGAGACGGGAGAGCTGTTGCCCGAACTCGGCGAGGTGATCGAGGAGCTCGTCGCGCTGATCCCGCGGCCGGCGCTCAACCGCCCAGGTGCTTGAGCGCCTCCTTCCGAGACAGGGGGGACAGTGCGGGATGCGCGGCGACGAACGCGCGCACCCAGTCCGGCTCGGTCTTCGCGTACTCACGCAGGGCCCAGCCGATTCCCTTGCGCAGGAAGAAGTCCTTGTCGTCGATGTTCGCCTCGACCGCCCGGGTGAGCAGATCGGTGTCGGTGCCGCCCTTGGCCCCGACCTGACAGATCACCGCCGTCCGCCGTCGCCACCTGTCCTCGTCGTAGGCCCAGGTCAGCATCAACGGCGTCACCGTCTCCGGCTCCGCGCGCAGGATCGGCCCGACGCGGTGGATGGCGACTTCGTCCACGTAGTCCCACCAAGCGCCCGTCACGATCATCTCTTCGTACAGGTCGAGCAAAGCGGTGTCCTGCTGGCGGGCATAGGCGCGGTGTCCGGAGAGGGCTACCGCCGCGTACCGCTCTTCACGGAACTCCGCTTCACGCCACAAGGTGAGGACGGCGGTGGAGAAACTCACACGATCGGGTAGCGGATGTTCGGCGAAGACCTTCCTCAGCAAGGCCGCCCGAGGGGGTGACGCGACACCGAGGAACGGCATCTCCGACTTCATGTACGCGCGCATGCCCGGCGCCTTCTCCGGATCGGCCAGCGCGGCCAAACCGTTGCGAACCGCCGAAACCAGGCTTTTCACCTCGTTCACGCGAACTCCTTTCCCCAGTGGACGCCGCGAGCGTACGACAGGGGACCGACAAGACTGATATGCCCGGATCGAGGCGCGGATACCGACTAAAGAAGGATGGCGGTCAACGTGTCGGTCAGCGAGATTTAAGCCGGTTCTCGGTAGCTTCGGCCCGAACGGGTCGAACGCGGACGAAAAGGAACACAGTGAAGAAATTCGTTGCCGCCCTGGCGGTCGCGGGGATCGGCGTCGGCACCATGGCGCTCGCTCCCTCCGCCACGGCCGCCTCGGCGTCGGACTTCGATCCGAAGCCCATCTCCTGGGGAGCCTGCACGCGTCCGGGCCTGGTCAAGGCCGGCGCGGAATGCGGTTTCCTCGAGGTCCCGCTCGACTACGCGAAGCCCGGCGGCGAGAAGATCTCGATCGCCGTCTCGCGCGTCAAGCACAAGTCCGCCCGATCGCAGGGCGTCATGATGGTCAACCCGGGTGGCCCCGGCGGCTCCGGCCTCGGCCTGTCGACGCTCGGCCGGGCCGTCCCCAAGAAGGCGGGTGACGAGTACGACTGGATCGGCTTCGACCCGCGCGGGGTCGGGGCGAGCAAGCCGTCGCTGACCTGCGACGGGAACTACGCCTCCTACAACCGTCCGCAGTACGTGCCGACCACGCGTGCCCTCGAGAAGGCGTGGTTCGACAAGGCGAAGGGCTACGCGAAGGCGTGCGCCAAGAACGGCGCGATCCTCGAGCACATCAAGACCATCGATGTCGCGAAGGACGTCGACAGCCTGCGCAAGGCGCTGGGCGAGAAGCAGATCAACTACTACGGCTTCTCCTACGGCACCTACCTCGGCCAGGTCTACAGCACGCTGTTCCCGCAGAACGTGCGGCGGATGGTGTTCGACGGCACCGTCGACCCCCGCGATGTCTGGTACAAGGCGAACCTGAACCAGGACATCGCCTTCGACAAGAACATCAAGACCTACTTCGGCTGGCTCGCCAAGTACGACGACGTCTACCACCTCGGCAAGACCGCGTCCGCGGTCGAGAAGCTGTGGTACGCCGAGCAGAAGAAGCTGTACGACAAGCCCGCGGGCGGCGTCATCGGCGGCTCCGAGTGGACGGACATCTTCCTGCAGGCCGGGTACTACGTCTTCGGCTGGGAAGACATCGCGAACGCGTTCTCGGGCTGGGTCCACAAGGGAGACTGGCAGACCCTGAAGGGCCTGTACGACGCCTCCAACCCGCCGGGCCAGGACAACGGTTACGCGGTCTACGCGGCCGTGCAGTGCACCGACGTCGCGTGGCCGCAGAGCTGGAACCGCTGGAAGTTCGACAACTGGGTCACGCACTTCCGGGCACCGTTCGAGACCTGGGGCAACGCCTGGTTCAACGCGCCGTGCCTCAACTGGCAGGCGAAGTCGGGCAAGCCAGTGGAGATCGACGGCCGCAAGGTGCCGGGTATCCTGCTGGTCAACGAGGAGAAAGACGCCGCGACGCCGTACCCCGGCAGCCTCGAGGTCCGCAAGCGCTACCCGAACTCCAGCCTGATCAGCGCACCCGGTGGCACCACGCACTCGGGTTCGCTGTCCGGCGTGTCCTGCGTGGACGACAAGATCGCGGACTACCTGCTGACCGGAACGCTGCCCGCGCGGAAGCCGGGCAACGGTTCGGACGTGCAGTGCACCCCGGTCCCGCAGCCGGTTCCGGCTGGTTCGTCGGCCGGCGCGAAGAAGTCGGACGTGCCGTCGTCCATCGCCGAAGTGAAGAAGGAGGCGCTGGCTCAGGCGCTGCCTTTCTGAGCCCGGTCGCTTTGAGACGCCCCGCTTCGGATTCGTTCCGAAGCGGGGCATTTCCTTTGAGCCCCGTCGCGATTAGTCCTCTAAATGCGGTGGGAAGATGGCCTGTCGCGGGGGGTGTGTGGATATAGGGACGTTGAGTGTCCCTATATCCACACACCCCCGCGTATCCGGTCACCTGTCGTCATGATCGGTCTGGCGGCGCGCTACTGTGTGGATTTTGGACATCTGACGTCCCAAAATCCGCACAGTCGGCGCACCGGCCCGGAGTCGCCGTAGGTCGCCGGTCTCGCTCACGAACACGTTTCCGCTAGGACACGCCTCGGACCTCCGCCCGTCCCCCAACCGCAATTAGTCCTCTAAACGCGCTGGCGGCCGCCATGACCGGCACCCTCTCGTCCCGAAAAGCACTGAAAGTACCGGTCATCCACCGTCCCGGCCCGAATTCCCGCCGCCGGGCCGGGGAATTGTCGGGGCCGCCCATTAGCGTTCCCGGCATGACCATTGTCGAAGAGCACCGGACCGAGATCCGCGTGCAGGACACCGTTTATCGCATCGAGGTCGCCGCCCGTGAGGGTGGCGGCGCGGCCGGGGAAGACCGCTGGGTGACCGTCATGGTCGGCGGAGCCGGACCGCAACAGGAGCCTGTCGCCGAAGGCAGGCTCGACATCGACGCCGAGGCCGTACCGGCTTTGGCGACCGTCCTTTCCGACACGCTGATGGCGTTCGCCGGTCGGAGCAACGGCCGGAACGGCCGCCGAAGATCGGCCGACCGTCCCGCGCACCAGGGCCTGCCGTGGTCCGAAGAACTGGACGCGGAACTGGAAGGCCGTTGGCTGGCCGGGGAAAGCGTCGAGGAGATCGCGCGGCGGTTCGAACGGACGCCGGGCGGGATCCGGGCCCGGCTGCCGAGGGTCGGCTGCGACCCGGAGCGCCGGGGCGCGTATCTCCCGATCCCGCCAAGTCAGCGAGAGGTGGGTGAACTCGGCTGAACGAAGGCGGCCGCGAGGGTCACCCGGCCCTCGTGGCCGCCGTCAGTCCACTGTGGACGAAATACCGCGGTTCACCCGCGCCGCCATCTCCCGGAGGTGGCCGATCAGTTCCGGCGGCTCGTGCACGGTGAATTCACAGCCGAGTCCCAGCAGACGGAACGCGAGCCAGTCGAGGGTGTCCGCGCCCGCGTTCCAGACGCAGCTCTCGTCATCGATCGGCTCGATTTCGCCGATGTTGTCCCCGATCGCGGGGGCGACCTGGTTCATCGGCGCGTGCAGGGTCACGCGCGCGCTGTAAGTGGGAAGGAGGCTGTACATCCTGTCGGTGACATAAGCCGCCACGTCCTCCGCGGGAGGCTGCCTGGGAGTGGTCCGGCCACCGGTCGCTCGCGGTTCGGAGATCCGGTCCGCACGGAAGATCCGCCAGTCGTCGCGGTCGAGGTCATAGCCGAGCAAATACCAGCGGCGACCGGCCGAGACGAGCCGGTGCGGTTCGACGTGCCGCCGGGATTCGGTGCCGTCGCCCGTGCGGTAGGCGAAGCGTGTCCGCTCCGTGTTGGCGATCGCGCCGGCGAAGACGGTGAGGTGTTCCGGGTCCACCGCGGGGCCGGTGCCGGGCAGCGGCACGGTCGCGGCGCCCAGCGCGCCGACGCGGTAACGCAGCCGCGAGGGCAGCACCTGCTCGAGCTTCGCCAGTGCCCGCACCGACGACTCCTCGATCCCCGAGATCGCCTGTCCGGCGGCGCCACGGAGACCGACCGCGATCGCGACGGCCTCCTCGTCGTCGAGCAGTAGCGGTGGCATCGCCGCGCCCGCGCCAAGCCGGTAGCCGCCGTCGGAACCTCGCGACGCCTCGACGGGGTAGCCGAGCTCACGCAGCCTGTCGATGTCGCGCCGGATGGTCCGCTGGCTGACCTCCAGCCGTTCGGCGAGCTCGCTGCCAGGCCACTCACGGGGTGTCTGCAAGAGCGACAGCAGGCTGAGCAACCGGGCGGGCGTGTCTGTCATGCGGCAAGGATGCCCCGTATAAGGGACACGAGCTGGCCTATATCGGGTGACCCACATGACTATGTTTGATTGAACTTGCACGCCTGTGCATAATCATGCGTATGACGGTGAAGATCGCGGTAGCCGGAGCCAGCGGGTACGCGGGTGGCGAACTCCTGCGCCTGTTGCTGACCCATCCCGAAGTCCAGATCGGCGCGCTGACCGCGGCCAGCTCCGCGGGGACCCCACTGATCCAGCACCAGCCGCATCTCGCTCCGCTGGCGGACCGTGTCCTGCTGGAGACCACCCCGGAGACCCTGGCCGGGCACGACGTCGTCTTCCTCGCCCTGCCGCACGGGCACTCGGGGGCCATCGCCGCCCAGCTGGGTCCGGACGTCCTGGTGGTCGACCTCGGCGCGGACCACCGCCTCGCGAACGAGGCCGACTGGCAGCGCTGGTACGGCGGCGACCACGCCGGGCAGTGGCCGTACGGGCTCCCCGAACTCCCCGGCGCCCGCGAGCGCCTCGCCGGGACCAAGCGCATCGCGGTCCCCGGCTGTTTCCCGACCGGCGGTTCGATCGCCCTCGCCCCGGCCCTCGCCGCGGGCCTGGTCCAACCGGAGGTCAACGTCGTCGCCGTCACCGGGACCTCCGGTGCGGGCAAGAGCCTCAAGCCGAACCTCCTCGGTTCGGAGGTGATGGGTTCGGCCACCGCGTACGGCGTCGGCGGCGCCCACCGCCACACGCCCGAATTCGCGCAGAACCTCTCGGCGGTCTCGGGGGAGCAGGTCAAGGTGTCCTTCACCCCCGTGCTGGCCCCGATGCCGCGCGGGATCCTCACCACCGCGAGCGCCGCGCTCAAGTCCGATTTGGACGCCGACGGCGCCCGCGAGGTGTACGAGAAGGCTTACGCCGCCGAGCCGTTCGTCCAGCTGCTGCCGCCTGGCCAGTGGCCGTCGTCGGCATCGGTGGTCGGCTCGAACAACGTCCAGCTGCAGGTCACCGTCGACGCCGACCCCCGGCGCCTGATCGTGGTCGCGGCCATCGACAACCTCACCAAGGGCACCGCCGGCGGTGCCGTCCAGTCCATGAACCTCGCGCTCGGCCTCCCCGAGACCACCGGACTTCCGACCGTAGGAGTCGCTCCGTGACCGTCACCCAGCCGAAGGGATTCCGGGCCGCGGGCGTCGCCGCCGGGATCAAGGCCGCCGGAAAGCTCGACCTCACGCTCATCGTCAACGACGGCCCGCTGCGGGTCGCGGCCGGCGTGTTCACGCGCAACGTGATCAAGGCCGCGCCCGTGCTGTGGTCGCAAGAGGTGCTCAAGCAGCGGCGACTCAAGGCCGTCGTCCTCAACTCCGGCGGCGCGAACGCGGCCACCGGCCCCGGCGGTTTCCAGGACACGCACAAGACCGCCGAGAAGGTCGCCGAACTCTGCGAGGCGGGCGCGATCGAGGTCGCGGTCTGCTCGACCGGCCTGATCGGCGAGCGCCTGCCGATGGAAGCACTGCTTTCCGGCGTGGACACCGCCTTCAAGGAACTCGGCACCGGCGCCGAAAGCGATCTCAACGCCGCCACCGCGGTCATGACCACCGACAGCAAGCCGAAGCAGGCGGACGCGAAGCACGACAGCGGCTGGAGTGTCGGCGGGTTCGCCAAGGGTGCGGGCATGCTCGCCCCGAACCTCGCGACGATGCTCTCGGTCCTCACCACCGACGCGGTCGTCACGCCCGAGGTCCTCGACAGGGCCTTGCGCGCCGCCACCGGTGTCACCTTCGACCGGCTCGACGTCGACGGCGGGACCTCCACCAACGACACCGTGCTCGTCCTCGCGTCCGGCGCCAGCGGCGTCGAGCCGACCGAGGCCGAACTGACCGAACTGCTCACCGCCGTCAGCCTCGACCTCGTGCTGCAACTGCGCGCGGACTCCGAAGGCGCGACCAAGTACGTCGACGTCACGGTCACCGGTGCGGCGAGCCAGACGGACGCCATCGCTGTCGGCCGGACGATCGCCGAGGACAACCTGGTCAAGACCGCGCTGTTCGGTTCGGACCCGAACTGGGGCCGCATCGCCATGGCACTGGGCCGCGTGCCCGCGGAGATCGACCCGGAGAAGGTCGCCATCACGATCAACGGCGTCACCCTGTTCGCCAAGGGCACCCCCGCCGCGGACCGTTCCGAGGCGGACCTCTCCGGCCGTGACATCCGGATCGTCGTCGACCTGGGGCTCGGCGAAGGCGAGGCGACGATCTACACGACCGACCTCTCGCACGCGTACGTCGAAGAGAACAGCGCGTACTCGTCATGAGCCCTTCCGAATCCACGGTACCCGCGGACGAACGGCTCGCGACGGCCGCGGAGAAGGCCGCGATCCTCATCGAGGCCCTGCCCTGGCTGCAGCGCTTCCACGGCGCCACTGTCGTGGTGAAGTACGGCGGCAACGCCATGATCGACGAGAGCCTCAAGCAGGCTTTCGCCGAGGACATGGTGTTCCTGCGCATGGCCGGGCTGCGTCCGGTGGTGGTGCACGGCGGCGGCCCGCAGATCACCGCGATGCTCAACCGGCTCGGCGTCGAAGGCGAGTTCAAGGGCGGCCTGCGCGTCACCACGCCCGAGACGATGGACATCGTCCGCATGGTGCTCACCGGCCAGGTCAGCCGCGAACTGGTCGGGCTGATCAACGCGCACGGCCCACACGCGGTCGGTATCTCCGGCGAGGACGCGCGGTTGTTCACCGCCGAGCGCAAACAGGCCACTGTGGACGGTGTGCCGGTCGACATCGGGCTGGTCGGCGAGATCTCCGAGGTCAACCCGGACGCGGTGCTCGATATCGTCAACGCCGGCCGGATCCCGGTCGTGTCCACCGTGGCCCCGGATGTCGACGGCGTCGTGCACAACATCAACGCCGACACCGCCGCCGGTGCGCTGGCCGCCGCGCTTGGCGCGGAGAAACTCGTCGTCCTCACCGACGTCGAAGGCCTTTACGCCAACTGGCCGGATCGCGGTTCGCTGGTCGATCGCATCCGCGTGGACCGCCTCGAAACCCTGTTGCCCGGTCTCGCCAGCGGCATGATCCCGAAGATGGAGGCCTGCGTGCGCGCCATCCGCGGCGGTGTCCGCCGGGCACACGTGATCGACGGCCGGATCGCCCACTCGGTGCTGCTGGAGGTCTTCACCTCCCGTGGCATCGGTACCATGGTCTTCCCCGAAACGGAGCTCCCGTGACCACGCTCAAGTCCAATGTAGACGGCCAGGAGCACTGGAAGTCGTCCCTCATGGACAACTACGGCACCCCTTCGCTGACGCTGGTCCGCGGCGAGGGCGCGAAGGTCTGGGACGCCGACGGCAAACCGTACATCGACCTGCTCGGCGGAATCGCCGTCAACGCGCTCGGCCACGCCCACCCCGCTGTGGTCGCCGCGGTCACCGAGCAGGTCGCGAAACTCGGGCACACCTCGAACCTGTACGTGAACCCCGTCGTTGTCGAACTGGCCGAAACCCTCCTGGACGTCGCTGGCCTGCCCGGTAACGCGAAGGTGCTGTTCGTCAACTCCGGCGCGGAAGCCAACGAAGCCGCGCTGAAGATCAGCAGGCTCACCGGGCGCACGAAGATCGTCGCCTGCGAGGGAGCCTTCCACGGCCGTACCATGGGCGCGCTGACACTGACCGGTCAGCCGTCGAAGCGCGACGCGTTCGAGCCACTGGTTCCCGGCGTCGTTCACGTTCCTTACGGAGACGTCGACGCGCTTCGCGCCGCAGTGGACAACGAAACGGCGGCGTTGTTCCTCGAGCCGATCCTCGGGGAAGCGGGTGTCGTCCCGGCGCCGGACGGTTACCTCCAGGCCGCGCGGGAGATCACCAAGGCGACCGGGACCCTGCTGGTCCTCGACGAGGTGCAGACCGGCATCGGCCGCACCGGCTCGTGGTTCGCCTTCCAGCACACCGGCATCGTCCCGGACGTCATCACCCTGGCGAAGGGACTCGGCGGTGGCCTGCCGATCGGCGCGGTCATCGGCGTCGGCGAGGTGGGTAAACTCATGAAGCCGGGGCAGCACGGGACCACTTTCGGGGGAAACCCGATCTGCTGCGCCGCGGGACTCGCTGTGCTCAAGACCATCGCCAAGGACAACCTGAACGACCACGTTTCCGCGCTGGGCAAGGACATCGCGACCGGGGTCGAGGAACTCGGCCATCCGCTGGTGGCCGGGGTCCGCGGCGCCGGGCTGCTGCTCGGCATCGCGTTGCGCGAACCGGTCTCGGCGGCGGTCGCCAAGGCCGCACAGGAGGCGGGTTACCTGGTCAACCCTATCGCCCCGGACACCATCCGACTGGCACCACCGCTGATCCTGAGCGCCGACGAGGCCAAGGGATTCCTCGAAGCCCTTCCCGGGGCGCTCGATTCCACCACCACCTAGGACAGAGACAAACGCATGCTCCGCAACTTTCTCCGTGACGACGATCTCAACCCGGCCGAACAGGCCGAGATCCTGGATCTCGCCGACCAGCTGAAGGCCGAGCCGCTGAGCTCCCGCGCGCTGGAGGGCAAGTCCGTCGCGGCGATCTTCGAGAAGAACTCCACCCGGACCCGGTTCTCGTTCGAGGTGGGCATCGCCCAGCTCGGCGGTAACCCGGTCATCGTCGACGGACGCTCCATGCAACTCGGCCGCGAAGAGACCATTGAGGACACTTCGCGGGTGCTTTCGCGGTACCTGGACGCGATCGTGTGGCGGACCTTCGCCCAGAAGCGCATCGACGCGATGGCCTCGGCGGCGGGTATCCCGGTGATCAACGCGCTCACCGACGAATTCCACCCGTGCCAGGTGCTCACCGACCTGATGACCATCCGCGAACGCAAGGGCAAGCTCGCCGGGCTCACCCTGGTCTACCTCGGCGACGGAGCCAACAACATGGCGCATTCGCTACTGCTGGGCGGGACCACGGCCGGAATGCATGTGCGCGTCGTCTCTCCGGAGGGCTTCCAGCCGGATCAGCAGGTCATGCTCGACGCCAAGCACCGTTCGAGCGAGACCGGCGGCAGCACCACGGTCTTCACCGATCCGTACGCCGCTGTCGAAGGCGCGGACGTCGTCGTCACCGACACGTGGACGTCGATGGGGCAGGAGAACGACGGCCTCGACCGCGTCGGCCCGTTCCGTGAACTGCAGGTCAACGCCGCGCTGATGCGCCGAGCCGCGGATGAGGCGATCGTGCTGCACTGCCTGCCCGCGCACCGCGGCTGGGAGATCACCGACGAGGTCATCGACGGCCCGTCGAGCGCGGTCTGGGACGAGGCCGAAAACCGGTTGCACGCGCAGAAGGCGCTGCTGGTATGGCTCCTGGACGAGAAGCGACGATGACCGGCGGCAGAGTCACCCGGCAGGCCCGGATCACCGAACTCGTGTCGACGATGGCCATCCGCAGCCAGACGGAACTCGCGAAGCTCCTGGCGGCGGAAGGCATCGACGTCACCCAGGCGACGCTTTCGCGGGATCTCGACGAACTGGGCGCGGTCAAGCTGCGGGGCGCTGACTCCGGCGCTCCCGTGTACGTGATCCCGGAGGACGGCAGCCCGGTACGAGGAGTGCAAGGTGGCACGTCCCGGCTTTCGCGGTTGCTCGCCGAATTGCTCGTTTCGGCGGACTCGTCGGGGAACCTGACGGTGCTGCGCACTCCGCCGGGTGCGGCCCAATTCCTCGCCAGCGCCATCGACAGGGCGGCGCTGGAGGAGGTCGTCGGATCGATCGCAGGCGACGACACGGTCGCGGTGATCGCGAGGGAACCGTTGTCCGGCAAGGACCTGGCCGAGCGTTTCATGGCGCTGGCCCGACGGTCGTCCACAGCGGACGGCGGTGAGGAGACCGAAGGTGACGCCTGACGAGCGCACACTGTACGACTTCAGCACAGGCGCTACGTTCGACCAGTCAGTCGCCTGAAGAAAACCCAAGAATTCGAGGAGTGTTGTGAGCGGGAATGAGCAGCCGGTGCAGCTGTGGGGCGGCCGGTTCGCCAGCGGGCCGGCGGAGGCGATGGCGGCGCTGAGCGCGTCGACCCATTTCGACTGGCGGCTGGCGCCGTACGACATCGCCGGGTCGAGGGCCCACGCGCGAGTGCTGCGGAAGGCCGGGCTTCTCACCGAAGACGAGCTGACGGGCATGCTCGCCGCGCTGGACACGCTCGCGCAGGACGTCGCCTCGGGCGCGTTCACCCCGACCGTCGCCGACGAGGACGTCCACACCGCGCTCGAACGCGGTCTGCTGGAGCGGGCGGGTACCGAACTCGGTGGCAAGCTGCGGGCGGGCCGTTCGCGCAACGACCAGGTCGCGACGTTGTTCCGGATGTGGCTGCGTGACGCCGCCCGCCGGGTGGTCGCCGGCACCCTCGGCGTCGTCGACGCGCTGGTTTCGCAGGCGAAGCGGCACCCGGACGCGATCCTTCCGGGGCGCACCCACCTGCAGCACGCCCAGCCGGTCCTGCTGGCGCACCACCTGCTCGCGCACGGCCAGTCGCTGCTGCGCGACGTCACCCGGTTGCGTGACTGGGACGCTCGCACCGCCGAGTCGCCCTACGGTTCCGGCGCGCTCGCGGGTTCCTCGCTCGGGCTCGACCCCGAGGCCGTCGCCGCGGAACTCGGCTTCGACACCAGCGTCGACAACTCGATCGACGGCACCGCCTCGCGGGACTTCGTCGCCGAGTTCGCGTTCGACGTCGCGATGCTCGCGGTCAACCTGTCCAGGATCGCCGAAGAGGTGATCATCTGGAACACCGCCGAATTCTGCTACGTCACCCTCGACGACGCCTGGGCGACCGGCAGTTCGATCATGCCGCAGAAGAAGAACCCGGACGTCGCCGAGCTGACTCGTGGCAAGGCCGGTCGGCTCATCGGCAACCTGACCGGGCTGCTCGCGACGCTCAAGGCGCAGCCGCTCGCGTACAACCGGGATCTGCAGGAGGACAAGGAGCCGGTCTTCGACTCCGTCGAGCAGCTGGAACTGCTGTTCCCGGCGATCGCGGGCATGCTCGAGACGCTGACCTTCCACACCGACCGGCTCGCCGAACTGGCGCCCGCCGGGTTCACCCTCGCCACGGACATCGCCGAATGGCTTGTGCGCCAAGGGGTTCCGTTCCGTGTCGCGCATGAAGCGGCGGGGGAGAGCGTCCGCGTCGCCGAAGGCCGCGGTGTCGGCCTCGACGAACTGACCGACGAAGAGTTCGAGAAGATCAACCCGGCGCTGACGCCCGCCGTACGCGAGGTGCTGACCGTCGAGGGCTCGGTGAACTCGCGCAACGCCCGTGGCGGAACCGCTCCCGAGCGGGTCGCCGAACAGCGGGACCGGCTGGTCGCGCGGGTCACCGAACACCGTGCCTGGCTGAGCTGACCTCTCGCGTGAGGCCCCCTTCTGTAGCCCCGGAGGCCGGTAGCCGTCTGCCCTGCACTAACACGGTTACTGGCCTTCGGCGGTACGCAGCGGGTACACAACAGTTGAGAACACGTCATCCATGAGCGAGCGGGCGTGTTCGTGGGCCTCCTCGAACAGGTGCCCGCACGTCTCGGACGTGGTGATGATGGAAGCGTGTCCCAGGTAGTCGCGGACCAGTTCCATGGAGGCGCCCCGATGGGCGGACCGTCTTCGATCAGCCGGGACGCGAAGTAGTGACGAAGGTTGTGCATCCTGTAGGCGCCGCCCGTGTCAAGTTCGGCCGCCTTGATCGCGGGGAGTTGCTGACCGCGTACGAGCGAGTGCTAGGAGACGGCATGAAGAGGTCCGACCTTGTCCATCCTCGCCTGATCAAGATCGACACTCCGCAGGAGCGCGAACGCGTCTTGGCGGCCGTCGATGTTGGGGAGCCTGACGTGTTCGCCCAAGGGTCGACGTCCAGCTCTATCGATGCGGCGATCTGCCCGAACTTGTCCGAGAACGCCATCGGCCACTTCCGGACTTGGGCGATCGAGGGCAAGACATCGACCCTGCGGGCCAACGCGATTTCCGTGTTGGGTTTCTTGCCGGGTAGAGAGAACGCCGAAGTAGTAGCGCGGGCGCTAGACACGGACCTGAAGGTTCGGAGGCTCTGCGTAGCGTCCGAGGTTTCCCGGCTGTTGCAGTGGGATTGGCCGACGTCGCTACAGGTCGCTGACGACCCGACGACGGCGCCGAACGCGAAGAAACTTGGAGCGAAGCTGGCGAAAGAGGCCGTCGACCCGAAGGACACCGAATCTCGCTGGGTCGCCGGTTGGCTGCTACAGCGGCTAGCCCCGGTTCTCGGCTGATTCGCCCCCTCGGTCATACCCGTGTCATGATCCGACACGGGGAGACAGGGGTGCGACTGGAGCGAAATCGAAGAAGTCGCCGCAGCGCTGCGGGCTGCCGTCGCGTCTCTTGAAAAGGCAGAGCAGGCAACGCAGCGGGCCGCCGGGGGCTTCGGAGAATCTGCCGAGCATCTAGGGCAGGCCGTCTACGGCACCGCTAACCCTGAGATAGGAGCTTTGCCTGGCCGGTACGACGAGCTACGCCAGTCCGCAGAGCAGGCGGTCAGCCACTTCAGGACCGTGAAGGCGAACATCTCGGCATATCTCGGCAAGATCGGCGCATCGGCAACACCTGCAAACAGCGAGTTCACAGGTCCGAAGCGGGAAGAGGGAGCCCGCGGCCGGCCTGGTGTGCACACCACAACCACGCAGACGAAGCCCGACCCGGTTTCACAAGACCGCGTGGATGAACTGAAGCGAGATCTTCCGCCGCGCGTCGACCGTCGGGAGGGGCAGAAGACACACGGGCAGTGGGTCACGGACTCAGGCGAAGGGGATGCCGGGTACATCGTGAGCGGTCGTGACGACATGGAAGCCGCAGCCGTCCAGTTCTTCAAGGACCAGGGCGCCCGGCGGATGCCTTCCACGACTGCCGACGTCGAGGTCAAGCTAGCCGTTCGCATGCAGAACAAGGGCATCACCAGTGCAACCGTCGTCGTCAACAACGAGGTGTGCAAAGGCCCGTTCGGCTGTGAGACGTTGGTTCCCAAGATCCTTCCTCAAGGCAGCGCGCTCACCGTGTACGGGACCATGCCAGACGGGCAGCCCATCGGTGCCACCTACCTCGGACAGAGAAAGAAGCCATGATCGAAGCTTGGTATGACGGCACGGTGACCGGAGCGACCACGGTCACCACTGGGGCCGATCTCGACCGCGTTCTAGACGCCGTGGCGACCATGGACGGGCCGACGCTCGCCGAGTTGTACACGGACGGCGACCCGGAGAAGTCATGGCTTGAGATCGGCCTCCACGGCGAACGGGCAAGCCTGAAGTACGTCGGAGACGACGCACCGAACGGGGCGCACTCGAAGAGCGGGACGTTCCCGCTACCGCCGGGCGGACAGGTTCTCTACTACTTTATGAACAACCCTCGGGAGTACCCGGACGACGCGGAGATCCCCGTAGACGTCGCCCGGCGGGCCGCCCATGACTTCCTGACTTCCGGCGGGCAACGGCCGTCCGGCGTGAACTGGACCGAGCAGGATGGTCCGCTGTAGCACTTGGCCGTCAAAGGCGGGGGCCAACGGTTTGCGTGCCGGTACACGCTGGGTACACCGGCGTACCGATAAGGGCCGGTAGCGACCGGTACTAATAGGTTCGATTTTCGCTCGTCACCGACCCATCTGGCGCCTTTGCGCAGATCAGAAACAGGCACTACAGAAGGCCCCCTTCCCTCGCTGAACCGAGAGAAGGGGGCCTTCACGCGTTGGCCGCCAAACCGTCGAGGACGCAGGAAAGGCCACGCTCGAAGTCGGAGTCGTTGGTCTCGCCGGGCTTCCGTTCCCGCTG
The DNA here is from genome assembly GCF_047608665.1 of Amycolatopsis sp. cmx-11-51. Lineage (NCBI taxonomy): Bacteria > Bacillati > Actinomycetota > Actinomycetes > Pseudonocardiales > Pseudonocardiaceae > Amycolatopsis > Amycolatopsis sp. cmx-11-51. Next base: position 44,780 of record NZ_JADNQO010000025.1, read on the forward strand.
GGCCGCGTACAGCTTCTTCAGCCGCGGGTGGTCCTGCACGGCCTGCTCGGCGGCGGGCCACAGCCGATCTTTCCATTCCTGCTCGCTCTGCCCGCTGCGCTTGAGCGTGGTGAGCCACGCGGCTTCGCTGGTGGCCCGCCCGACGACGAACGCCATGATTGTGTTGAACGCCAGATCGGCGTCGTCCAGCGAGAACCCGGCGTCCTCGAACAGCGCCAGCGCCGCCTCGGACAACCGCAGGACGTTCGGTCCCAGATACGCCACCCCCGCCTCGCCGAGCAGCGAGCCGATCCAGGGATGGCGGAGGAACACCGAGCGCAGGTCTCGCGCGAACCGCGTCGCCGCCGCTCGCCACGGACCGGACTCCGGGAGTGCGACTTCGCCGTAGATCTCGTCGACTACCAGTTCGACCAGTTCGTCCTTGCTGGCCACGTGGGTGTACATCGACGCGGCGGCCACGTCGAGCCGGATCCCGAGCTTCCGCATGCTCAGCGCGTCGATGCCCTCGGCGTCGAGCAGTTTGATGGCCGCGGAAACGATCTGTTCCCTGTTCAGCGACGGTTGCTCACGCTTTCGTTTCGGAGGACGAGCCCAGACCGACATTCGCTGTCTCACCTTCCCGTACAGTGTTCATTATGCCTAACAGTGTACGGACATCATTCGACCTTGCCCACTGGCAGTCCCGCCTCGATGCCCTGCGGGCCGAACACCGCGTTCCCGGTGCGACCCTCGCCGTACTCACCGACGGCGAGATCCACGAACTCGCGAGCGGGATCCTGCACCGGGGGACCGGCGTCGAGACCACCACCGACTCGGTCTTCCAGCTCGGCTCGGTCGCGAAGGTCTACACGGCCGCGTTGGTGATGGGGCTGGCCGAAGAGGGACGGCTGGATCTCGACGCACCGGTGGTCGAGGTCTTGCCGGAGTTCGCGACGGTCGATCCGGACGCGACCAAGACGATCACCGCCCGGCGGCTTCTGAGCCACACCAGCGGCCTCACCTGCGACTTCACCGACGACACCGGGCGCGGCGACGACTGTCTCGCCAAGTACGTCGAAGCGGCGAGGGGTGTGGCGATGGACTGCCCGCCGGGGACGGCGGCGTCCTACAGCAGTGTCGGGTACAACGTGCTCGGCAGGATCATCGAGGTACTCACCGGTCTGACCTGGGACAACGCCCTGCGGGAACGGCTCGTCGCGCCTCTCGGGCTCGCCGAGACGATGACCTTGCCCGAAGAGGCGTTGCGGTTCCGGGTGGCGATGGGGCATCTCGGGCAGGACCCGGAGCCGACGGCCGCCTGGGATCTCATGCCGCGTAACGCCGGTCCCTACGGCCGGGTCCTCGCCACCGCCGGTGACGTGGTCCGCTTCGCGCTGATGCTGCTCGATGGCACCGCGGCCGACGGGACTCGCGTACTCGCCGAGGAGACGGTGACCGCGATGCGGCGTCGCGAGGTCGAGGTACCCGACAAGTGGACGCTCGGTTCCGACGGCTGGGGCCTGGGCCTGTCGATCTACGACTGGAACGGTGTTCCCGGCTTCGGGCACAACGGCTCCTCGATCGGGCAGCGCTCCTACCTGCGGGTGGTTCCGGAAGCCGAGCTAGCCTTCGCCCTGCTCACCAACCACGGCACGACCGATCGGCTGTACACCGCCCTGTCACGGGAACTGCTCGGCGAACTCGCCGGAGTCCAGGTGCCCGCCGATTTCGCTCCGCCGCCGTCGCCGCCTTCGGTGAACGTCGCACCCTTCGCGGGTACCTATCGCCGCGAAGGTGTCATCATCACCGTCACCGAGAAGGACGGGAAGCTGCGCTTCGTCTACGAATTCGCTGATGCGCTCAAGGGAATCGCACCGCCGATCGAGGCGGATCTGGTGCCCGTGTCGAAGAACGTCTTCGCCGGGAGGAACTCGATGTTCGGCGACGACTGGATGCCGGTGCTGTTCTCGAGACTCCCCGACGGCACCGAATACTGCTACACCGGCATGCGAGTGGCGCCGAGAATCCCGGCGTTCCGTGCGGGTGTCGAATCTGTCGGAGCCTCCGGTTAAGGTCGGGGAGTGCGGAACGTGGTGACCGGGAGACAGTTCACCCGGCGGGAACTGGCGCTGGATCCGGTGGAGCTGTCCACGCTCCTGCTCGGCGCGGTGATCGAAGCGACCGGTCCGGACGGCACGGTCGCCGTCCGCCTGGTCGAGGTCGAGGCCTATCGCGGACTCGACGATCCCGCGTCGCACTGTTATCGCGGCCAGACCCCGCGCAACGCGGTCATGTGGGGGCCGGCGGGGCATCTGTACGTGTACTTCGTCTACGGCATGCACTTCTGCGCCAACGTCGTCGGCACCGAAGACGGGCAACCGGGCGCCGTGCTGCTGCGGGCCGGAGAGGTGGTGTCCGGCGCGGACATCGCCAAGGCGCGCAGGCCGTCGGCGCGGGGCAACGGCGAACTCGCCAAAGGCCCGGCCATCCTCACTTCGGTGCTCGGCATCGACCGGGCCGAGAACGGGGCCGACTTGACCGACCCCGCGTCACCCGTCCGGCTGTACACCGGTGAACGCGTTCCCGAATCGTCCATCCGCAGCGGGCCGCGCGTCGGCGTCGCGATGGCGATGGACACGCCGTGGCGGTTCTGGATCGACGGCTCGCCCGCGGTCTCGGCGTATCGCCGCGGCGGCAAGCGGCGGGCGGCGGCCCCCGGCCGATAGTCGGTTGACCTGGTGCGGGAGGATCTACAGGCGTGAGCGAGCACATCCTTGACGAGCTGACCTGGCGCGGCCTGATCGCGCAATCCACCGACACCGACGCACTGCGGCGAGACCTCGACCAAGGACCCCTCACGCTCTATTGCGGATTCGACCCGACGGCACCGAGCCTGCACGCCGGCAACCTGGTCCCACTGCTGATGCTCTCGCGCTTCCAGCGCGCCGGACACCGGCCGATCGTGCTGGCAGGCGTCGCCACCGGGATGATCGGCGACCCACGCGATACCGGTGAGCGCACTCTCAACACACTGGACACCGTTTCCGAGTGGGCAGACCGGATCCGCGGTCAGCTGGAGCGGTTCGTCGACTTCGACGACTCGCCGACCGGCGCGGTCATCGAGAACAACCTGAGCTGGACCGCGAAGCAGACGGTGGTCGAGTTCCTGCGCGATGTCGGCAAACACTTCCCGGTCAACACCATGCTGAACCGCGAGACGGTGAAGCGCCGCCTCGAAGCCGACGGCATGTCCTACACCGAGTTCAGCTACCTGCTGCTCCAGTCGCAGGACTACCTGCACCTGTACCGCGAGTACGGCTGCAAGCTGCAGATCGGCGGCTCGGATCAGTGGGGCAACCTCGTCGGCGGCGTCGACCTGATCCGCCGGACCGACGGCGGGCACACCCACGCGCTGACCGCGCCGCTGGTCACCGACACCGAGGGACGCAAGTTCGGGAAGTCCACCGGCGGCGGCAGTGTCTGGCTCGACCCGGAGATGACCTCGCCGTACGCGTGGTTCCAGTACTTCCTGAACGTCGCCGACGCCGACGTCGTCCGCTACCTGAGGATGTTCTCCTTCCTCGGGCAGGAGGAGATCGCGGCCCTCGCCGAGGACACCGAACAACGCCCCCACCTGCGATCCGCGCAGCGGAAGCTGGCGGAGGACTTCACGACCCTGGTGCACGGCGAGGGGGCGACCCGGCAGGTCATCGCCGCGAGCCAGGCGCTCTTCGGCAGGGGAGAGCTGCGTGAACTCGACTCGTCGACCCTCGACGCCGCCATGGCCGAGGTGCCGAACGGCACGGCGGACCCGAGCGGTGAGTCGACGATCGTCGACCTGCTGATCGCCGCCGGGCTCGTCGACAGCAAGGGCGCCGCGCGCCGCACCGTCAAGGAAGGCGGCGCGTACGTCAACAACACGAAGATCGCCGACGAGGAGTGGAGGCCGTCCGCGGACGACGCTCTGCACGGCCGCTGGCTCGTGGTCCGCAAGGGCAAGCGCAACGTCGCCGGTGTGCGCGTCGGGGGCTGACCGTGGCCCTGGCCCGAAACAGGGGCCCTGACCTGCGTAAATGTCGTTAAGGTACCCCCCTGTTTCGGGCCCCTGGGGGCCATGTAAAGTTCTCCAAGTCGCCAGGGAAACCGGGTGGCCGCGGGACACGAACCAAGCTCTCACCTCAAGGTGAT
>NZ_JADNQO010000026.1:0-48169 GCF_047608665.1 Amycolatopsis sp. cmx-11-51
TCGCGAGCCTGCGATCCGGGGCGTCCACAAGGGCGGTGACAAGATTCTCGACACAGGTGTGCAGCAGCTCGCACACCTGCACCGGATCCACTGGCGCCACGGCCTCCACGACCAAGTCGAAACCGGTGGGGCTCTGGTTCACGGAGATGTCGAGCGGGTAGTTCGTCGGGTCTCTCGCCAACAGCGCTTCGACGCCTTCGAGGCCGGTGCCCGACTGCTCGACGTCTCGCTGGAGGTGCCGATAGTTGACGATCGAGGTGAACAGGGGCCCGCCACCGGACAGCCCGCTGGCCGCCTGCGCCAGGGTCAACGGCGCGTGCTCGTGCACCATCAGGTCAGCGAGCTGGTCACGCATCCCGATCAACGCGTCGCCGACGGTCTGCTCCGCGGTCCTGACCCGGACCGGCAGGGTGTTCATGAACAAGCCGGGAACGCGGTCCGCGCCCAAGTTCGCCCGCCCGAGCAGCACTGTGCCGAACACGACGTCGGGACGCTCGGACACGGCCGCCAGCACCCGCGACCAAGCGACGTGGAAGACCGTCGCGGGACTCACCCCGCGTGACCGCGCCACCTCCCGCAGCCGCTCGGCCAGCCGGTCGTCCACCGCCAGCCTGCCCTGCGTGATCCCGGCGCCGTCGCCGTGCACGTCCAGGAGCCCGTAGGGGGCGCAAGTCTCGGTCACGTCACCCAGCAGTCCGGCGAAATGGCGTTCGTGGTCCTCGCCGGACATGCCCAGCCGAGCCTGTGTCACGAACTCGCGGAACGGCACGGGCGCTGGTAACGCGTCAGCCCGCCCCTCCATGAACGCCTTGATCTCGTCCAGTACCACTTCCAGCGCGGCGTGGTCCTGGATCAGGTGATGCATGCGTACCAAGGCCAGCCAGGCCGTGCCCTCGGGTTCCGGCGCGACGCGGACGCTCAACAGCGGCGCCCTGCCCAGCTCCATCCATCCGTCGGCGTCAAGGGGTCCTTCGGTGACCGGCAATTCGGCGTGCCTCCACACCACCTGGACCGGCCCCGGCAGGCCCTCCCAGACGATCGCCGTGCGGTACACGTCGTGCCGGTCGATGACCCGCTGCAACGCGTCGAGCAACGCGGTCACCCGGTCCCGGGTGTCGAGCCGCAGTGTGAACGGCATCGCGTAGACATCGTCACCGTCCCGATCGGCCATCAGGTGGTGGAAGAGGAGCCCCTCCTGCAACGGCGCCAGCGGATAGACGTCCTGCACGTTCGCCGCGCCACCAGGGACGGTCGCCACGATCCGGGCGATCTCGTCTTCGGTCAGGTCGACCAGTGGCAGCATTTCGGGCGTGATCTCGCTGGTGTGCGGCGGGATCAGGTTGGGCGGTACCGTCACCGGCTCCGGTCCCGCGACGGCCGCCAGCAGAGCCGGGGTCGGCGTCACGAACAACGCCCGCACCGACACCGACACCCCGCGCTGCCGCAGCCATTCCACCAGCGAAACCGCCAGCAGCGAATGGCCGCCGAGTGCGAAGAAGTCGTCGTCGACGCCGACGGCGGGGAGTTCCAGCACCTCGGCGAACGCCTGGCACAACAGCTCCTCGCGCGGGCCGGCGGGGGCGCGGCCGTCACCCGCCGCGTACTCGGGAGCGGGGAGTGCCGCGCGATCCACCTTGCCGTTCACCGTCAGCGGCAGGACGTCCAGCTCCACCAGCGCCGAGGGCACCAGATAAGCGGGCAGGCGCTCGGCCACGTACTCGCGCACCGCTTCGGTGACGGCGGTGCCACGTATCTCGGGTACCAGGTAGCCGATCAGCCGCTTCCCACCGGACGTGTCCTCCTGGACGACGACCGTGGCCTGCGCGACCGCCGGATGCCCGGCGAGCGCCGCCTCGACCTCACCGAGTTCGACCCGGAATCCGCGAATCTTCACCTGCTCGTCCGCGCGACCGCCGAACACCAGACGACCGTCCGAAGACCACCGGACCAGATCGCCCGTCCGGTACATCCGCTCGCCCGAACCGAACGGGCAAGCCACAAAACGCTCCGCTGTCCACAAAGGACGATTCAGGTAGCCGCGCGCGACGCCCGCACCGGCGACGTAAAGTTCACCGGCCACCCCGACCGGAACCGGGCGCAACCCTTCATCGAGCACGTAGACGCGCATGTTGTCCATCGGTCGCCCGATCGGCAGCACATCGCCGACCTCACCGTCAGCACCGACTTCATGCTGGGTGGCGCACAACGTCACCTCGGTCGGACCGTACAGCTGCCGCACCACCACACCGGGATTCGACTCCAGCACCCGCCGCACGGACTCGGCCGGAACCACATCCCCACCCGTCAGCACCTCACGCACATCGGCGAAACACTTCGGATCCCGGTCCGCCAGCACCCGGAACAAACCCGCCGTCACATGCACATGCGACAACGCGTACTCCGCGATCAACCGGCGCAGCACAGCGGCGTCCATCCGTTCCACCGGTGCCACCACGACGGTCCCGCCCGACAACAACGGCACCCACAACTCGTACGACGACGCGTCGAACGCGTACGGCGCATGAAACAACACCCGCGACGTCACACCCCAGCACCGGTCCTCCGCCAAGCCGACCACATCCCGGTGAGTCGCCACCACACCCTTCGGCACACCAGTCGAACCCGACGTGTACATCACATACGCGGCACCATCGGGCGACATCGCACCAGGCAGTTCGGCCACAGAGTCCGTCTCGCCATCGGACTGGATCACCGTGAGCCCGAGATCGTGCCGAGCCGTCGCCTCGTGCACCACCAGCACCGCGGCGCCCGCGTCCTCGAGCACGGCACGCATCCGCGTTTCCGGCCAGCTCACGTCCACCGGGACGAAAGCGGCGCCGGTCTTCAGGATCGCCAGCAGTGCCACCACCAGCTCGCTGGAACGCTCCATCAGCACCGCGACCGCCAATTCCGGCCCGGCCCCGGCGGCCACCAGTGTCCGCGCGAGGCGGTCCGAGCGCGCGTCCAGTTCCCCGTAGGTGAGCTCACCGCCGTCCCACACCACCGCGATCCCGGCCGGAGCCACCTTCACCCGTTCAGCGAACGCCTCCGGCACCGAGATATCCGAAGTGGACACCGCTGTCGCGTTCCACTCCTCCACCAGCTGGGTGAGTTCGGCCGCTTCCGGGAGTTCCACCGAGCCGACCGGCAGGTCAGGGTTCGCGGACATGGCCGTCAGCACCCGCACCAGGTAGCCCGCGATCCGGGCCACCGTATGCGTGTCGAACAGGTCGGCCGATCCCGTGAGCACACCCCGGATCCCCGCCGGGGCGCCCGCTTCGTCGAAGACCTCACCCAGCGTCGCTTCCAGATCGAACTTGGCCGTCGTCCGGCCGATCGAGAGCGCCTCGGCGCGCACACCGGGGAATTCGGGGGCGGCACCGTCGTCCAGGGGCGCCAGGACGACCTGGAACAGGGGGTGACGGGCGAGCGCGCGGACGGGAGCGAGTTCCTCGACGAGTCGCTCGAACGGCACGTCCTGGTGAGCGAAAGCGCGCACCGCGGTGGCACGCACGCGGTCGATCGCCTCACCGAACGTCGGGTTCCCGGACAGATCGGCTCGGACCACCAACGTGTTGACGAAGAACCCGACCAGGTCGTGCAGGCCTTCGTCGGATCGCCCCGCGGTCGGAGTGCCGATGGGGATGTCGTACCCCGCGCCGAGCCGGGACAACGTCACCGCCAGCCCCGCCTGGAGCAGCATCGGCAGTGTGGCGCGACGCCGGCGAGCCAAAGTGACCAGCCTGCCGTGCACCGCCGCCGGAACGCCGACCCCGATCGCGTGCCCGCGATGGGAAGGTTCCACCGGCCGCGGGCGATCCGCCGGGAGGTTCAGCTCTTCGGGGACGCCGGCCAACGCGTCGCGCCAGTAGCCGACCTGCCGCGACAGCAAACTGTCCGGGTCGTCCTTCTCGCCGAGCAACTCCCGCTGCCACAACGTGTAGTCGGCGTACTGCACGGGCAGGTCCGGCCAGTCCGGTTCGCGACCCGCGCCATGCGCGGCGTACGCGGCGGCGACGTCCCGCGCGAACGGGCCCGCCGACCAGCCGTCGGTGGCGATGTGGTGGATGACCACCACGAGCACATGCGATTCCGGTGCCAGCGCGAACAACCAGGCGCGCACCGGAATCTCGGCGGACAAGTCGAACGGGTACGCCGCCACCCGTGCCACCGCGCCCGGCAGAGCGCTCGCGTCGATCTCCTCACCGGGCGGCTCGACGGCCGCCTCGACCGAGGGCAGTTCCGCCGGCCGGTCCCACTTCAAGTCTCGCAGGGCCGCAAGCTGTCGGCGCGACGCCGGATCCTCGGTCCCCCTCACCCGCACCACCGGAAGATCCCAGGCCAGCTCACCGGGCTCCACGATCCGCTGACGCGGCTCGCCGTCCACCTCGGGGAAGACCGTGCGCAGCGCCTCGTGGCGAATGATCACGTCACGCAGCGCGGCGGCCAGGGCCACCTGGTCCAGCGGCCCGGTCAGCCGCAGGATGCTCGGGCTGTTGTACGTGGCGCCTGCCCCTTCGATCCGCCACTGCAACCACAATCGCTGTTGTGCGAACGACGCGGGAATCATCGGCTCCTCTTTCTTTAACGCATCCGTCGCAGCGCGGGCCTGACATGTTCGGTCCGGTCGCCGTGCTCGGCGAGCCAGGCGGCGAGCCCGGCCGGGGTGGGAGTCGCGAACAGTTCTTCGATCGGCAGTTCCGCCCCCGTCGACGCGCGGATCCGGGCGACGAGCCTGGTGGCGAGCAGCGAATGGCCGCCGAGCAGGAAGAAGTCGTCCTCCACGCCGACCTCGGGCACGGCGAGGGTCTCGGCGAACGCCGCGCACAGGGCCGCTTCGCGTTCGTTGGCGGGACCCCGGCTCGTCCGGCGAGCCGACGCGTAGTCCGGTGCGGGCAGCGCGGCGACGTCGAGCTTGCCGTTGGGCGTGCTCGGCAAGGCGTCGAGCACCGTGACGGCCGACGGGCACAGGTAGCCGGGGAGCCGCGCGGCGGCGTGGGCGCGGACCTTCGCGGTGATCTCGCCGGCGGTGTCGGTGTCCTTGGCTTCCTGGGTGGGCAGGATGTAGGCGACCAGTCGCAGGTCGCCCGGCACGTCCTCCCGCGCCGTCACGACGGCCTGGGCGACCGCCGGGTGCCCGGCCAGCACGGCGCGGACCTCCCCCGGTTCGACCCGGTGGCCGCGGATCTGGACCTGGTCGTCCACGCGGCCCGCGAACACCAGCAGGCCGTCGGCGTTCCAGCGGCCCCGGTCCCCCGTCCGATACATCCGGACACCCGGGGACCCGAAGGGACACGCCACAAAACGCTCACCGGTCAAACCCGCACGATTCACATAACCACGCGCCAACTGCGGACCAGCCACATACAACTCACCCACCACACCCACCGGAACAGGCCGCAACCATTCATCCAGCACATACACCGACAAACCCGCAAGACCCCGACCGATCACACCCCCCTCGGTATTCGGTGCGAGATCGCAATGGGTGACATGCACCGTCGTCTCAGTAATCCCATACATATTCACCAACCGAGGACCGGAATCACCAAACCGCTCCCACCACTCGCTCAACCGCGCGGGCTCCAACGCCTCCCCACCGAACACCACCGCCCGCACACACGCCAGCCCCGCCCCCGACTGAGCTGCCATCAACTGATAGAACGCCGACGGCGTCTGACTCAACACCGTAACCCGCTCCCGCTCCAGCAAATCCACAAACTCCCGCGGCGAACGCGACACCTCGAACGGCACCACCACAACCCGGCCGCCATACAACAACGCGCCCCACAACTCCCACACCGAGAAATCGAACGCGAACGAATGAAACCACGACCACACATCATCCGCACCAAAATCAAACAACCCACCAGCAGCCGCGAACAACGCCACCACATTCCGATGCGGAACCACCACCCCCTTCGGCAACCCCGTCGAACCCGACGTGTAAATCACATACGCCGCATGAGCAGAAAGCAACCGAACAACCGGGGCGACCTCAGACACCACGTCCTGCCCTGGTTCGTCCGCCACCACAACCGGAAAACCCTCTGGTACCACGGACACACAATCCGACGTCGCCACCACACACACCACGTCCGCGTCCGCCAGCACGAAACCGGCCCGCTCCACCGGAGAATCCGGATCCACCGGCAAATACGCGCCACCCGCCTTGAGCACACCCAGCAACGACACCACCGACTCGGCCGACCGTCGCGCCACCACACCCACGACCGACTCCGGGCCGACACCTTCGCCCACCAAGCGACGGGCCAGACGATTCGCCCGAGCGTTCAGTCCCGCATACGTCAGCTGGGCACCAGCGAAGGTCACTGCGACGGCCTCCGGGGAAGCCGCTACCTGCCGCTCGAACAAGGTCACCAAGGTCTCGTCAGATGCTTCCACGGCTTCGTCGTGGACCTCGTCCAGCAGCCAACGTCGTTCGCCGGGAGCCAGCAGGTCGAGATCACCCACTCGACGGCGGGGGTCCTCGGCCACCTGCTCCAGTAGCCGCGTCAGCCGATCCAGCAACGTCCGAACCGTTGCGGTGTCGAAGAGATCGGTGGCGTACTCCACTGTCCCTTCGACACCGGAAGGAGCGCCGTCCTCCCCATAGCGATCGGTCAGGCCGACCATCAGGTCGAACCGGGCCGTACCGGTGCCGATCGGTTCCGGCCGGGTTTCGAGGCCGGGCAACTCGAAGGTCGCGAACGCCGCGTCCTGCAGGGTCAGGCTGACCTGGAAGAGGGGGTGGTGTGCTGGGGAGCGGTCCGGATTGAGCACCTCCACCAGGTGTTCGAACGGGACGTCCTGGTTCTCGTAGGCGGCCAGATCGGTTTCCCTGACCCGCAGGAGCAGGTCGTGGAAGGTCGGGTTGCCGGAGACGTCGGTCCGCAGCACCAGCGTGTTGACGAAGCAGCCGACCAAGTCGTCCAGGACGGCGTCGTGGCGGCCGGCGATCGGTGCCCCCAGCGGGATGTCGTCCCCCGCGCCGAGCCTGGCCAGCAACGCGGCCAGCGCCGCGTGCACCACCATGAACAGGGTTGCTCCGCGTTCCCTGGCGAGTTCCACCAGATCCCGGTGCAGGGATGGCGTCAGCCGGAACGACAGCAGGTCGCCACGGCCGGTCGCCACGGCCGGTCGGGGCCGGTCGGTGGGCAGCCGCAGCCGGGCAGGCAGCCCGGCCAGCCGATCCCGCCAGTAGCTCAGCTGGCGGCCGAGCAGGCTCTCCGGATCGTCTTCCTGACCCAGGAGCGCGTGCTGCCACACCGTGTAGTCCGCGTACTGCACCGGCGGCTCCGGCAACCGGGGCGCCCTGCCCTGGCTCCGCGCGGCGTACGCGGCGGCGAGGTCACGTGCCAGCGGCTTCATCGACCAGGCGTCCCCCGCGATGTGGTGAACGACCAGTACCAGCAGATGATCGTCCGGCCCCACCGCGAACAGTTCGGCCCACAGCGGCGGATCCGTGGCCAGATCGAAGACGTGGCCCGCGGCCCGCGCCCACTGCTCGGGACGCCCGCCCTCGTGCACCACCAACCGCGGCCGGGCCTCGTCCGGATCGAGGATCCGCTGGCAGGCCGTCCCGTCCACTTCCGGGAAAACGGTCCGCAGCACTTCGTGCCTGGCCACCACGTCGGCCAGCGCCGCCTCGAGCGCCGCATGCTCCAGCGCACCGGTGATCCGCAGGCCCAGCGGAGCATTGTAAGTCGCCGACCCGCCCTGCATCCGGTGCAGGAACCACAACCGGCGCTGTGCCGAGGACAGTGGCACGGGGTCCTGGCGCGGCACCGCCCGCAGCGCGGGGCGGGCGGTGGCGCCGCTGTCGAGCCCGGCGGCCAGATCCGCCACCGTGGGTGCCCGGAACACGGTCCGCATCGGCACTTCAAGGCCGAGTGTGGCCCGGATGCGGCCGATCAACCGGGTGACGGCCAGCGAATGCCCGCCCAGTGCGAAGAAGTCCTCGTCGACACCCACTCGCGCCAGCCCGAGCACCTCGGCGAACAGGCGGCACAGAATCGCTTCCCGCGGGGTGCGAGGCGCCCGGTCCGAGATCACGACCTCTGGCGCGGGCAAGGCCTTCCGGTCCACCTTTCCGCTGGGAGACAACGGAATAGCCGCGAGCACCTGCACCACCGAGGGCACCATGTGGTCCGGCAGCACCCGCGCGGCGAATCGGCGCAGCTCCAGCACGTCCACTTCCGCCCCGGCCCCGGGCACCACGTAGGCCACCAACCGCGCGCGATCGCCTGGCTCGTCGGTGGCCACCACGACCGCCCGCGCGACCGCCGGGTGCCGGGCCAGCGCCGCCTCGATCTCGCCGGGCTCGACGCGGTATCCGCGGATCTTGACCTGCTCGTCGGTCCGGCCGAGGAACTCCAGCACCCCGCCGGTGGTCCACCGCGCCAGATCTCCCGTCCGGTACATGCGTCCCGCCGCGGTGGCGTCCCCGAACGGACACGCCACGAACCGTTCCGCGGTCAGCCCGGGACGGCCCGCGTAACCCCGCGCCAGCCCGGCTCCGGCCACGTACAGTTCGCCCACCACTCCTGGTGGGGCCAGGCCCAGCGCATCGTCCAGCACGTACAGGCGAGTCTTCGCGATCGGTGTGCCGATCGGCACCGCGTTGCCCACCGGACGCCCCGCGGTCATCTCGAACACGCAACAGCCGACCACCGTCTCGGTCGGCCCGTACTCGTTGATCACGACCGTGCCGGGAGCGGCCGCCAGCCAGGCTCGTACCTCGGCACCGGGCAGCGCGGCCCCGCCCACCACCAGCCGCCGGGCCGCCGACGCCCGCTGGTCCCGCGACAGCAGTTCCGCGAGCAGCGGCAGGTGCCCTGGCACCACTTTCACGAGTCCGAACTCGTCGTCCCCGCCGGCTCGCACGAGGTCGGCCAGCCCCTCAGGGCCGCCTTCGGGGCTGATCACCACCGTGCCGCCGCACACCAGCGGCGCCAGCACGCTCGTCACCGTGAGGTCGAACGCGAGCGACGAGTGCAGCGGAACCCGGTCCCCCGCACCGATCCGGTAGAACTCGACCGCCCACGCGAGGTAGTTCGCCAGCCCCGCGTGGGTGACCGCGACACCTTTCGGCACGCCCGTCGAACCGGACGTGTACATCACATACGCCAACTGGCCGGGCAGCACGGCAGGCGCGGACGCCGGTGTCCCCACCGGGCCGGACACCCCGTCGGGCCCGATCAGCACGGTGGCACCGCCGTCGGCGCGCATGAACTCCACGCGCTCGGCGGGATGGTCCGGGTCGATCGGCAAGTACGCCGCTCCGGCCAGCCAGGTCGCCAGGATCGCGGTGAGCATCTCGGGCCCGCGCGGTAGGCACACGGCGACCACCGACTCGGTGCCGACGCCGTGCTCACGCAGCGAGCTGGCCAGCCGACGCGCCCGATCGGCCAGCTCGCCGTAGGTGAGCTCCGCCTCGCCGCAGACGACCGCCACCGCGTCCGGGGTCCGCGCGACATGCTGTTCGAACCGGTCAAGCGCGGTCGCGCCGTCGACTTCGGTGTCGGTGCGGTTCCAGTCCACGAGTACACGTCGCCGCTCGTCGTCGTCGAGGACGTCGATCCGGTCCAGGCGCTCGGTGGGCGACGCGGCCGCCAGGCGGTTCAGTACCCGGCGGAACCTCCGGACGATCTCCGCTCCCGACGCCGGGTCGTGCAGCGCGGGATTCAGCTCGACGAGCAACTGGACGCCGCCGCCCGCCGAGCGATCGAAGACATCGATGGCCAGATCCTCGACAGGCCCGCTCGACAGGCCGCACCGCGTGGCGACGGCGTCCGCGAAGCGCAGCGGACGGCCGAGGGACATCACGTTGACGCTCAGGGAACGCAGTGAGCCCCGGCCGACGAGTCCGCGATCGGCGAGGATCTGCCCGTACGGGTAGCGCTGGTGGCGCAGGCAGTCGAACACCGCGCGCGAAGTCTGCCGCACGAACGCGCCGACGGTGCCGCCTCGCGGGATCGCCAGCCGGAGCGGCACCACGTTGGAGGTCATCCCGGGGATCCCGAGCTCCCGTTCGGTGGTCCGCCCGCTGACCGGCAGCCCGAGGACGACGTCGCGTTCCCCGGCCGTGCGCTGCCGGTACAAAGCCGCGGCGGAAAGCGCCAGTCCGGCGAAGCTCGTGCGCAATCTTCGTGCCGCCACTTTCAACTCGGCGGCTTCGTCCGCGTCGATCTCGTCGCCTCGCAGGATCGGCCGCCCCGGCAGGGACCGGGTCCGGTCCGTCCCACTGGGTTCCGGCAGGTCCGACAGCGCGTCGAGCCAGAACCGCCGGTCCCGCTGGGAATCGGCGGAATCCCGGTAGGCGTGGTCCGCGTCGAGCAGTACCGAAAGCGGCTTCAGCATGCCGTTCTCGGGTTCCAGCCCGGCGGCGAGTGCCGTGTAGACGTCCGCGACGCGGGCCGCGAACGTCGAAAGGCTCGCCCCGTCGAGGACGACGTGGTGCACGCGCTGGTACCAGAGGACCAGAGCGGGCCCGAGCCGGAACACGGCATGAGCGGAAGGCGGGCCTGCCAAGAGATCTACCGACCGGTCCAGATCAGCCGCCATCCACTTTTCGGCGGCCACGCGTGGATCCGCGGAGGCACCGAGATCGGCGACGTGGACCGGATGCTCCATCGAGGCGTCGACGTACTGCCGGGGTGTCCCGTTCTCGAGCCGGAACCGGAGCCGGTACGTCTCGGCCTCCCGCAAGGCCCGGCGCAGTGCCACGACGAGCAGGGCGACGTCCACGTCGCCGTGGATCTCCAGGTACTCGGCGATGTTGTAGGCCGGGTTCTCCGGCGCGAGTTGCTGGGAGTACCAGACACCGAGCTGGCTTGAGGTCAGCGAGAGGTCCAGACCACTCATGTAGTCGCCAGCTCGGTGAGGTGGGTGGTGAGCGCGGCGACGGTGTCGACGTCCCAGAGCAGGATGGGCTCGACGAGAATGCCGAGCGTGTCCTCGATGTCCCCGCACAACGCGAAGGCGTACACCGAATCCAGTCCGTAATCCGACAGCGGGACATTGGATTCGATCTCCTCGGCGGGAATCATGGCGTAATGCGCCACGCGCTCGACGAGCCAGGACTGGATTTTCTCGGCAGTCAGGCGGATAGCGGTCAGATCGGCGTCGGACACGACAGGCCTCCTCGGCTCAAGGCGGCTCAATATGGCCTACGGAAACACGGCGCATCAACCGATCGCCGAGGCGGGCGTAGACGCCCAACTGACGACGCCCCCGCAGTTGGACGCGTTGGTACCACTGTCAATCACGGCTGTCCGCGACGGCCTGTACCCCCACCCCGACCCATGCCATAGTGACGCCGCTCCTGAATCGGGACGGACGCGGCATCGCACGCCATCCGGCGATCAGGCTGGAGGGAAATGACATGGGTGGTGCCGCTTACCGGCACGCCACGGACTTCGTCACCGCGAATGGGATCCGTCTCGCGTACGAACGTTCGACGGGCGGCGAACCGGTTCTGCTGATCGCGGGATCCGGCTCCGCGGGCCACTTCTGGACAGTGAACCAAACACCCGCGCTGCACGCCGCGGGCTACGCCACGGTCGTGTTCGACAACCGTGGCATTCCGCCTTCCGACGCACCCGACGGCAAGTATTCGCTCGCGGATCTCGTCGCCGACACCCGAGGACTGATCGAGGGGCTGGACCTCGCGCCGTGCCGGATCGTCGGCATGTCACTGGGCGCGATGATCGCCCAGGAACTGGCGATCGACCATCCGGAACTCGTGCGGTCCGCGGTATTGATCGCCACCAGGGCCCGCGCGGACGCCGCCAGGCTGGCTCAGACCGAAGCCGAGATCGCGCTGGCGGAAAGCGGCGTACGGCTCCCCGCCGCGTATGAGGCCGCCACAACGGTCTTCAAGATGTTCTCACCATCCACATTGGACGACGACAACGCGGTGGCGAGCTGGCTCGACGTCTTCGAGATGTCCGGGACAGGGACCGTCGCCACCGGACAGACCTGGGCCGACCTGGTCGGCGACCGGCGCGTGGCCCTGTGCCGCGTGGCGGCCCCCTGCCGGGTCGTGACCTTCACCGACGACCTCATCACCCCGCCGCACCTCGGCGCGGAGGTCGCCGAGGCGATCCCCCGCTGCGACCTCGTCGAGATCCCCGGTTGCGGGCATCTCGGCTGTCTCGAACGCCCGGACGCGGTCAACGCGGCGATCACCGAGTTTTTCGACAACAACTGAGGAGAACTTTCGTGACCATCGGAGACGACCCGAGCCTCGGCACGATCGGGCTGCGCGTCGAAGGCCTAGTCGAGCCACAGCCGATCAAACCCGGCACGGTGAAGCGCATCATCCCCTATGCCCTGCGCTATCGCTGGTCACTGCTCGTCGTGATGGTGGCGACCGTGATCGACGCGGTCATCATGGTGTCGACCCCACTGTTCCTGAAGGGGATCATCGACGACGGCATCACCCCCGGGAACATGTCCGTCGTGCTGACGCTGAGCCTGATCGTCGTCGGGCTCGCCGTGGTGAACGTCGTCGCGATCTACGCGCAGACCTGGTTCTCCGGCCGGGTCGGCCAGGGCCTCATCTTCGACCTGCGCACCAAGGTGTTCTCGCACGTGCAACGGCAGCCCGTGGCCTTCTTCACCCGCACGCGGACCGGGTCGCTGGTCAGCAGGCTCAACACCGACGTCGTCGGCGCGGAGCAAGGGATCTCGACGCTGCTGTCGCAGGCGCTGTCCACGGTGCTGACCCTGGTGCTGGTGCTCGGCACGATGTTCTACCTGTCGTGGTCGATCACCCTCGTGGCGCTGGTGTTGATCCCGATCTTCTTCCTGCCGGGGAAGATCATCGCCACGCGGCTGGAACGGCTGGCGCGCACCGGCATGCAGACCGACGCCGAACTGGGCTCGACGATGACCGAACGGTTCAACGTGGCAGGCGCGATGCTGGTCAAGCTCTACGGCCGCCGACGCGAGGAGACCGCGGACTTCTCCC
Organism: Amycolatopsis sp. cmx-11-51; assembly: GCF_047608665.1. NCBI lineage: Bacteria > Bacillati > Actinomycetota > Actinomycetes > Pseudonocardiales > Pseudonocardiaceae > Amycolatopsis > Amycolatopsis sp. cmx-11-51. Next base: position 12,977 of record NZ_JADNQO010000026.1, read on the forward strand.
GCAAAGCGGGGAAGGTCCGCGACATCGCCATCTCGATGGCGGTGCACGCACGGCTGCTGTTCATCCTGGTCACCCTGCTCACCACCATCACGACGGCCATGGTCTACGGCTTCGGCGGCTGGTTCGTCATCGACGGCACCCTGCAGCTCGGCACGCTCGTGGCGTTGGTCGGCCTGCTGCTGATGCTCTACAACCCCATCAACCAGCTGACGACCATCCAGATGGACATCATCACCGCGCTGGTCAGCTTCGACCGCGTCTTCGAGGTGCTGGACCTCGAACCGCTCATCACCGAGCGGCCGGACGCCCGGCCCCTGCCCGCCCCGGAAGCGGGGAACGGCACCGCGCCGCACGTCGAGTTCGACCAGGTCGCTTTCCGCTACCCCGGCGCCGACGAGGTCTCTCTGGCCTCCCTCGAAGCGGTGCCGGCGCGCGTGTCGGACCAGGGTGAGAACGCGCTGGTGCTGAACGAGGTGAGCTTCCACGCCCCGGCGGGGCGGCTCACCGCGCTCGTCGGGCCCTCCGGCGCCGGCAAGACCACGATCACCCACCTGGTGCCGAGGCTTTACGACGCCACCTCCGGAACGGTGCGGATCGGTGGCCACGACGTCAAGGACCTGACCCTGGACTCGCTGCAGGACTCTGTCGGCGTGGTCACGCAGGACGCGCACATGTTCCACGACACGATCCGCGCCAACCTGCTCTACGCGCGGCCGGAAGCCACCGAGGCCGAGGTCGTCGAGGCGTGCGAGGCCGCGCGGATCTGGTCGACCATCTCCCAGCTGCCCGACGGGCTGGACACGGTCGTCGGCGATCGCGGCTACCGCTTGTCCGGCGGCGAAAAGCAGCGGTTGGCCTTGGCCAGGCTGCTGCTCAAGTCGCCGCCGATCGTGGTGCTGGACGAGGCTACCGCGCATCTGGACTCGGAGTCCGAGGCGGCCATCCAGCGGGCATTGAAGACCGCGCTCGCCGGACGCACCTCACTCGTCATCGCGCACCGGTTGTCCACCATCCACGACGCCGACCAGATCCTGGTGATCGACCAGGGGCGGATCCAGGAGCGTGGCACCCACCAGGAGCTGCTCGCGAATGGTGGACTCTACGCCGAACTCTACCGGACGCAGTTCTCCCAGCAGCGGGACTTCAGCGAAGAACCAGTCAAAAGTGCGACCGTCGAAAGCGGAAACCATGCTTTGGGCTGATGCCGGGAAGAACAGGGGAATCCGAGGATGAGAGCATGCCACTCGCAGACTCCCCTCCGGTGTTCCATGCAACGGACCTGGCCAAGAAGTACGGCCGCCGCGGCAAGCAGGCACTCGCCGACGTGAACCTCACCGTCCCCGCCGGCCGGGTCATCGGCCTGGTCGGCCCGAACGGAGCGGGCAAGTCGACCCTGCTGCACCTGGCCTGCGGGCTGATCGAGCCGTCAGAGGGCTCGTTGACCGTGCTGGGATCTCGTCCGGCGGCGAACGCGGCACACCTGGCGAGGGTGGGGTTCGTCGCGCAGAACACCCCGGTGTACGGGTCGTTCAGCGTGGCCGAGCACCTGACACTCGGCGCGAAGATGAACCCGGGATGGGATCCGGCACTGGCCGAGCGTCGCATCCGGCAGGTCGGGCTGAACCCGACGCAGAAGGCGGGGCACCTGTCCGGTGGTCAGCGCGCGCAGCTCGCGCTGACCATCGCGGCCGCGAAACGACCCGAACTGCTGATCTTCGACGAACCCGCCGCGGCATTGGATCCTCTGGCCCGCAAGGGTTTCCTCCGTAACCTGATGGACTTCGTTGTCGAGCTCGGCGCCAGCGCGGTGCTGTCCTCGCACCTGCTCGACGACATCGAGCAGGTCTGCGACTACCTCATCGTGCTGTGCGATTCGCGGGTGCAGGTCGCGGGTGACGTCCGCGACCTGCTGGCCTGCCACGCCCGGCTGATCGCGCCGCGCGGCGGGCTGGACCGGCTGCCCCCTGGTGTCGAGGTCATCCGGATGGAACACCACGGCCATTACAGCCACGTGGTCGTCCGCATCGGTACCGCGGCGGGGCCGCTGCCCTACCCGCCCGAACAGGTCTCGCTCGAAGAGCTCGTCCTCGCGTACATGGGCAGGGCCGCGGGCATGGGGATGGACATCGGCGTGGACGGCCAGACCGAAGCATGGGAGACCCAGCGATGATGTGGCTGAGCTGGCGGCAGTTCCGGGTCCAGGCGCTGGCAGGCGCCGTCGCACTGGCCGTGATCGTCGCTTATCTGGTGTACCTGGGCACGGACGTCCGCGAGGGCTACGACGTCTTCCAGGCCAGCTGCCGGAGCCAAGGCGACTGCGCGCAGGCGACGGCCCAGTTCCGCGCCGCCTACGAGAACACGTTGTTGTTCCTCGCGGCCGGTCTGGCCCTGGTCCCCGCCGTCATCGGGACGTTCTGGGGCGCGCCGATGATCGCCAGGGAGCTCGAGGGGAACACCCATACGCTGGCGTGGAACCAAAGCGTCACCCGTCCGCGCTGGCTGCTCACCAAGGTCCTGATCGTGGGCATCGGCGCCATGGTCCTCACCGGAGTGGCGGGCGCGGCGCTCACCTGGGCGGCGGCGCCGTTCGACGAGGTCGTCAAGAACCAGTTCAGCACCTTCGTCTTCGGCGCGCGCTACATCGCCCCCATCGGTTACGCCGCGCTGGCGTTCACTTTGGGCACCATCGCCGGGCTCCTGCTGCGGCGGACACTGCCCGCCATGGCGCTGACCCTCGTCGGATTCATCGTCTTCCAGTTCTTCTTCGCCAACATGGTGCGGCCCAACCTCGTGCCCGCCGAGCACGCCACGCTGCCGATGACCGCCGAGGTCATCAACGAGGCGCAGAACCTGGGCAGCATCACCGGCGGCTCGGTCATCGGCGGAGTGCGGATCCCGAACGCGCCCAACGCCTGGATCGCCGAAACGAGCCCGTTGCGCACCGCGGACGGCAAGACCATCGACAGCGCCAAGTTCGGTACCTGCATCAACACCCCGCCCAAAACCGGGGCGACCGGCACGTTCGGCGACGCCGCGGTGTGCCTCGCCAAGCACGACCTCCACGTCGACGTCAGCTATCAGCCCGCCAGTCGCTATTGGACGTTCCAGGTGCTGGAGACCGTGGTCTACCTCGTGCTCAGCGGAGTTCTCGTCGCGCTCAGCCTCGTCCGAATACGACGCCGGGTGAGCTGACATACCGGGAAATGCGTCGTCGGTGATTGTTACCGGCGGCGCATTTTTTGTGCTGCGAAACAGTTCGCGGTGTCCGTTCGAGAGAACTGTCCAAGGTGGGTCACCAGCAATTCTTGTGGAACCCTTGAACCGAGAGCGACCAGGAAATACGAGAGATACCGGCAACGCGTTCCAGGAGGTCGAATGAGTACGGCACGACACGAGGAATTCGACGTAGCGGTCGTCGGCGGTGGCCCCGCGGGCTCGACGCTGGCGTCGCTGGTGGCCATGCGGGGCCACCGCGTCCTGCTTCTCGAGAAGGAGACGTTCCCCCGATATCAGATCGGCGAATCGCTGCTGCCGTCCACCATCCACGGCATCTGCCATCTGCTCGGTGTCGACGGCGAAATCGCCGAGGCGGGTTTCCCCCGCAAGCGCGGTGGCACCTTCCGGTGGGGTGCCAACCCCACACCGTGGAACTTCGCCTTCTCCGTCTCACCCAAGGTCGCGGGGCCGACCTCGTTCGCCTATCAGGTCGAGCGGAGCAAATTCGACAAGATCCTGCTCGACAATTCCGTCCGCAAGGGTGTCGACGTCCGCCAGAACCACGCGGTGACCGACGTCGTGGAAGGCGAAGACGGTCGGGTGCGCGGATTGCGCTACACCGATCCGGACGGCACCACGCACGAGATGTCGGCCCGATACGTCGTGGACGCCTCCGGCAACACCAGCCGCATCCACAAACGGGTCGGGGGTACACGGAAGTACTCCGACTTCTTCCGCAGCCTGGCCCTGTTCGGGTACTTCGAGAACGGTAAGCGCCTGCCGTCGCCGAACTCCAGCAACATCCTGTGCGTCGCGTTCAACCACGGGTGGTTCTGGTACATCCCGCTCAGCGACACACTGACCAGTGTCGGCGCGGTCGTCCGCAGGGAAGACGCGGCGAAGATCCAGGGCGACCCCGAGGCGGCGATGAACTCCCTCATCGCCGAGTGCCCGATGATCGGCGAATTCCTCGCCGACGCGACCAGGGTCACGACCGGCCAGTACGGGCAGCTGCGGGTACGCAAGGACTACTCCTACCACCACACGACTTTCTGGCGGCCGGGCATGGTCCTCGTCGGCGACGCGGCCTGCTTCGTGGACCCGGTCTTCTCCTCCGGGGTCCACCTGGCCACCTACAGCGCGCTGCTGGCGGCCCGCTCGATCAACAGTGTCCTGGACGGGAGCGTCGACGAGCAGCGGGCCTTCGACGAGTTCGAGGCGCGGTACCGCCGCGAGTACGGCGTCTTCTACGAGTTCCTGACCTCGTTCTACGACATGCACATCGACGAGGGCTCGTACTTCTGGTCGGCGAAGAAGGTGACCAACAGCAGCAACACCGACCTCGAGTCGTTCGTCGAGCTCGTGGCGGGGATGTCCAGCACCGAATTCGACCTGTCCGACGCCGAGTCGGGCGTCCTGCGGCTCAAGCAGCGTTCGGCGGAGTTCGCCGACGCCATCGACACGCTGGTCGAAGCCCACGAGGAGAACATGGCGCCGTTGTTCCGGTCGTCGGTGGTGCGCCAGGCGATGCAGGAAGGATCGCAGGTGCAGACCAGGGCACAGCTCGGCGACGAGGCGGGCGAGGTCACCCCGGTCTTCGACGGCGGGCTCGTCGCCACGCCCGACGGCATGTCCTGGTGTGAACCGGATCCGGGCCGATGACGCGTCGCGGCCGGAAGGCGGGCACGATACTGGTCGTCTCCGTGCTGCTGTCCGGTCTGACTCCCCCTGCCGTGATGGCCGGACCGCGGACGGAGACCTATCAGGTCCCCGGGCTGAGCCGTCCGGTGCGGATGGTCGTGGACCACTCGGGCGTGCCCCACATCTACGCGCGGAACATCGATGACCTCTTCCTCGCACAGGGGTTCAACGCCGCGCGCGATCGGCTGTTCCAGATGGACATATGGCGGCGAAGCGGTCTCGGCCTGCTCTCGGAGATTCTCGGTCCGTCGTTCGTCAAACAGGATCGCGCGGCCCGGCTGCTCCTCTACCGCGGAGACATGGACCGCGAATGGGCGGCGTACGGACCCGAGGCGAAACAAGCGGCGATCCGGTTCACCGAAGGCATCAACGCCCGGCTGGACTGGATCGAGAGGCACCCGGAAAGCCTGCCGCCCGAGTTCTCGGAGTTCGGCTTCAAACCGGCCAGATGGCAGCCGGAGGACGTGGTGCGCGTCCGCAAGCACGGGCTGTCGATGAACGCGGCATCGGAGGTGCTCCGTTCCCGGCTGGTCTGCGCGGGCGGCATCGAGGCAGACAAGTTCTCCCACGCGCTCCAGCCCGCCCACACTCCGGCCGTGCCGGACGGGATCGATCCGTGTTCCATACCAGCGGACGTGCTGGAGCCCGTCGCCCCGGCCGAGCAGTCGGCCTTCGGCGGGCTTCCGTCCTACACCTCCGGCATGGCGGAGGGCAGCAACAGCTGGGTGGTGTCGCCGGGAAGAACCGCGAGCGGGCGCCCGGTACTGGCCAATGACCCGCACCGGGCGCTCACCGCGCCGCCACTGCGGTACATCAGCCACCTGTCGGCGCCGGGTCTCGACGTCATCGGGGCGGGCGAGCCGTTCCTGCCCGGGGTTTCCCTCGGGCACAACGAAAAGGTCGCGTTCGGGCTGACCGTGTTCGGCATCGACCAGGAAGATCTGTACGTCTACCGGCTCGACCCGGACGACCCCGGCCGGTACCGCTACCGCGACGGGTGGGAATCCTTCCGGACGGTCACCGAGGAGGTGCCCGTCAAGGACGGGCCGCCGCAGCGGATCGCAATGCAGTTCTCCCGGCACGGTCCCGTCCTGCGGGTCGACGCGGCGAGCCACGTGGCGTACGCGCTGCGCACGGCCTGGACGGAACCCGGGACGGCACCGTACTTCGGCTCCATGCGCTTCCTGCGAGCACGGAACTTCGGTGACTTCTCCGCCGCCGCGCGGCTGTGGGGCGGGCCGTCGGAAAATCTTCTCTACGCCGACACCGGTGGGAACATCGGCTGGGTCGCGGCCGGCCTGGCGCCGAAGCGTTCCGGCTACGACGGCCTGTTCCCGGTCCCCGGGGACGGCCGCCACGAGTGGACCGGCTTTCACGACGGCGCCACACTGCCCCACTCCTACAATCCGAAGAACGGATTCATCACTTCCGCCAATGACTACAACGTCCCGGCTGGCCATCCGTTCCAGGTGGGTTACGAATGGGAACCCCCGTATCGCAAGCAGCGCATCGACGACGTGCTCTCCGCAAGCCGTCGGCATTCCGTCGACGACTCGGTCCGGCTGCAGAACGACCAGGTGTCGCTGCCGGCACGCCGTCTGGTGCCGTTGCTGGCCGGACTGCGGAGCCCCGATCCTGACATCGAGAGGGCGCTGAACCTGCTCCGCGGGTACGACGGCGTCGCACACGTCGACTCGGCGCACACCGCGCTCTACGAGCCCTGGTTCACCAACCACCTCGTCCCGGCGTTCCTCCGCGTCTTCCTGAACGAGGAAGCGGCGACACTCGCCGCGCTCCCCGGCGGGAACACCGGTCTGATGCTCGACGCGCTCGAACATCCCGACCGGTGGTTCGGATCCGGCGGGGCGGCAGCCAGGGACCGGCTGCTGCTGACCACACTCGGTGCCGCCTACGCCGAAGTGCGCGCGAAACTCGGGGAGGATCCGGGTAAGTGGCGCTGGGGCGCCTTGCAGCACACCTCTTTCCTGAGCTCCACCGGACGACACGTCGGCCCGGTGGAGCGCGGCGGCTCGGGGTACACAGTAGACGTTTCGAAGTACGACCCCTCCAGTTACGACCAGGGGGTCGGGGCGTCGTTCAAAATGGCACTCGATGTCGGGCGCTGGGACGACTCCAAGGCGATCAGCGCGCCCGGTCAGTCCGGCGACACCACCGGCCCGCACTACCGCGACCTGCTGGAACGCTGGCGGACCGGAAGCACCTTCCCGTTGCACTACAGCCGCGCCGCTGTCGAACGCGACGCGGAGAACGTGATCATGTTGCTTCCCCGCCCCTAGCGTTCCATAACCGGAAGAGTGGGGAGGGTTCAGGACGGTGAACGGTCCTGAACCCTCCCCACTCGACTGTGCCGGGGTCGCCTGAGCTTGATCTACTTCCCCAAGCGTCAGGCGTTCCGGGCGGCCGTGTCGGCCGCCTGCTGCCGCTCGACGGCCTCGTACAGGGCGTGGATGTTGTTGCTGCCGAACGTCCGCGCTCCCCGGCGCTCGATCAGCTCGTAGAAGAGTGTCCGCCGCGGGTGCGTGGTCTCGGTGAAGATCTGGAACATGACGCCCGTGTGGTCGCGGTCGGCGAGGATGTCGAGCGCGCTGAGCTCCTCCACCGGCACACCGATCTCACCGAGCCTGCCGGGCAGCGCCTCGTAGTAGCTCAGCGGTGTCGACAGGAACCGAACGCCCCGCTCGGCGCTGGTGCGCACCGCGGTCCTGATGTCATCGGTGAGGAACGCGACGTGCTGCACGCCCGCCCCGCCGTGGGACTTCACGAAGGTGTCGATCTGTCCGGGGTCGCGGGTGACGTCGGGCTGGATGACGGTGAAGGTGAGCATCTCGGACCGGCTCTGGACGACTTTGGAGTCCATCGCCTGCGAACCGACGACGATCCGCTCCTCGAACGTCTTGGTGAGGCCGAAGATCTCCTGGTAGCGGCGGACGGTCTCGTCCAGTTCACCGGCGGACACGCACAGCGCGAAGTGGTCGACCCGCTTCAGCCTGCTCCCGGACGTGCCTCCGCCGGTCTCCTCGATGGCGGGCGCGAACGGCCCCCCTGGCTTCTCACGGGAGACGAAGCGGTGCTCGATGTCCCCGAGGCCGAGCACGGACGCGAACGTGACCCGCGCGCCCGCGGGGCCGAACTCCTCGGGCGGGGCCACGGGTTCGGCCCCGCGCTCGACCGCCGCGGCGAACGCGGCGTGCGCGTCGCCGACCCCGATGCCGATCACCCCGACACCGTCGCCGTGGTGCCGCAAGTACTCGGCCGCGCGGTGGTCCGGGCTGGTGGCCGTCGTCAGCAGCAGCGCGATGTCGTTCTGGCGCAGGAGCACCGACTCGCAGCCACGCAGGCCGGTGCTCGCGCCACCTCGGCCGGCGAGCGCGAACCCGAACGAGTCGCAGAGCCTCGCCGCCGTCCCTTCCGCGTCCTCCACGAAAAGCTCGACGTGGTCGACTGATCTGATTTCCACTTGATACCTCCGAAATAGGTTTCGACGACACCTCGGACAGAGCGGTCCGTCACTTCGCCGAGGCGGGCGACACGCGGCACTAGGCCGACTTCGCGCCTTTCCGTTCGATACGGAACGCGATCTCCGTCCACTTCTCGGCGCAATAGCGCGCCAGTTCGGCGATCGTTTCCGTACTGTGTGGCGGCACACTGTCGATGATCCTGTTCCAGTCCTCGGAACGGACCAGGTGGATGTTCAGCAGCCGCAACAGATCCCGCCCGTTCTCGTTGAGGCGCAACGCGGGGTCCTCCCGCAGCCGCGCCACCACCGTGGCCGGAGGCGGCTTCACCTCGGACCGGGCGACGGTGTGCTCCGGGGGCCGATCGTCGGCACTCAGCCCCACCAGTTTTGCTTGCCGTTTCCGCAGAACCGGGTCCTCCCCGCGCAGCATCCGGTTCTTGACGTCCCGCACGGTCTCCGCCGAAATTCCCGCCGCGCGGGCGACCTGGCGCAACGACAGGCTGGGATCGCCGGTGATCATCTCGTGGGCCAGCCTGCGGCCCGAGCTGACGTCGATGGACCGGACCCGGCCGTCCCGGCCGACGCGGGCGAACTCGCCCGCCGCACCGGCTTCCGCGCCGCGGCGGATGTCGGCGACCGTCTTGGCGGACATGCCGACCACCGACGCGATCATCCGGTCGGACCACCGGCCGTGGGTGGCGATGATGCGCTCCGCCGCCTGTCTGCGATCGGCCGTCGACAGCGGCAGGCCGTGCGTGATATTGGACTCGACAGCCAAAATGAAGGCGTCTTCCGCCGAGCCCTCGAAGAACCGCACCGCGATCGTCTGGCGGCCCGCCAGCATCGCGGCACGAAGACGGTGCACGCCGTCGATGACTCGCATCGAGGGCCGGTGCACCACGATCGGTGGCAACGGCACGCTGGCGGCGACCAGCGTTTCCACATGCTCCAAGCTCTCACCGGCGATTCGAGGAGAGTCGCCTACGGACAGTGAACGGATTTCCACTTCTTCTGTCGGATGCAGATCGTCGTGCCCCAGCGCGAACCGCAATTTCCAACTCCTTAGTTATCGACCCGCACCGCAAATCGTGCGGGCAATGACGCACCATGCCCCAGTGAACCGACGCGTAGCCACCGTGTTCAACTGCCGCCTTTCGCGCAGTTGCACACAAATACAGCGAATTAATTGACAATCGGCCAAAACCCACGCAACGGAATGGCCGAAACCCGAACGCCATGATCGTTCGTTGTTTTCCCAGCGCGACAGCTGGTCACACCGTGCCGCGAGGAGATTTCACCCCGTGACGAATGCCGCCCGACGTCTCCGGCCGGTGCCGGAGCCGTCGGGAACAGTCATTTCGCGTCGTCCGCCGGACGGACCCCCCAGGGGTCGGCGATCGCCGCACGATCGTCCAGCTCCTCGGCGAGAGAGAGCCAGATCTCCGAAAAGTGGCGGGCGAGACTCGTGATCATCACCAGGCAGTGGGGTGGAACGGCCTCGGTCGCCCCGAGCCAGTCCTTGGCCTCGGTCGCGGTGTGCTGGATGAGCCGCAGGAGTCGCCTGCCCTGCTCGTTGTGCCGCAGAGAGGGATCCCGCAACAGTTTCTCCAGTGCGTGCCGGGCCGCATCGTGGGCCGCTCCCGGCGCCGAGACCACCCCCGCGCCGAATCTCGCGTCGATCAGCGCCTCAGGTTCCCGCCCCACACGCTCGAGCTGCTGCCCGGACTCCTTCTCCGCACTCTCGGCCGAGCCACCCTGCCGCGGTTCAGGCGGCGCGGGTTCCTCACCACGCTCGAGCCGTTTGCGAACGTCCCGGACGGTGCCGGGTGAAACGCCGGCGGCCTTGGCGGCCTCCCGCAGTGACGCGTTCGGATTGCGGGCCAGGAAAGCCGCGGTCCGCCGTCGCCCCTCACCGTGGTTCACCGGGCGAACCTTGCCATCCAGGCCGATCCGGGTGGTCACCTCCGGAATGGAGTCGCTGGACCGTCGGATCGACGCCACGGTCCTGGCACCGAGGCCCGTGATCTCCGCGATGGTCCGATCCGACAGGCGAGGATGGGAGGCGACGATCCGTATCGCGGCGGCCCGGCGATCCGCCTGGGACAATGGGAAGCCGTGGGTCACGTTCGCCCGCACGGCCCGCAGGAACCCCTCTTCGGGGTCACCGTCGAAGAACTCGACCTCGATCGTGTCCTGGCCCCGCATCGAAGCCGCCATCAACCGGTGCATCCCGTCGATGACCCGCATCGTGCGCCGGTCGACCAAAATGGGCGGCAGCGGCGAATCCGTCTCCACGAGCCGCGTGACATGCCTCTTGTCCTCACCTCTCAGCCGCGGTGACTCACCTGCGCGCAAAGAAAGTATCGGCACCGTCACTATTTCCTCATGTGCCGTTACCGACCGAAACGAACGTGCATTCATGTCGATCATAAAATCCCCCATTACGTCCGACACCATTCCAAGACCAGGCCCCGCGTCCCCCTCTGTTTCCGGCAAGCCGAGAGAGTCGACCGCACACCCAACCGGCTCTCTGCCGCCGAGCCGAGTGGCAGGCTCTGACCCCATGACCCCCAACTCAAGCATTACTGGTTTCGACCAGAGTCAGCAAGAGCCGCCGCCATGACTTCTCACCTTTATGGAGAAATGGAGCGACTCGTAAGGTTCTTCTCCTCCGGCGTCACGGCTCCCGCACGCGACTTCGTTTGACAACATGCGCTAGGTGTAAAGAACGGCCAGGGGCGCGAATTCCCATCAGCGGCGGCCGCGACTCGGTCGCGTGGCGGATGGACGTGGCCAGGTGGTGCCGTTTCTCGGAGTAAGGCGTTGCACCGTTCAGCGGAACACCGCTCACCACTGAAACTTCGCGTAACAAACGCCGCAACCGATTACCGCGACAGACCCTGCTTCGCGGCCTCATCCAGCGCGGTCACGATCCAATCGTCCAGATCCTTGTTCGCGAGCGAGGCAGCGGCACGCCACCGCTCGACTCTGGAAGGCTCGGCCTGAATCGTTCTCAGCTTCGACTCGGGGCCTCGGTCCGTTTCGTCGCCACCATGGGCGCTCGCGATCTCTCGGCGGAGGGCACGGACCGACAACTTGGCCTCTTCCGCTCGATCAAGCCAGCGATCTTGATCAGCCCCGGGAAATTTCGCCACTTCCATGTGATGATGGAACGTCAGCGTGTCTCGACGCCGAGACATCGCGAACCGGCGAGACACCCAGGCGTAGTTACGCAGGGTCTGATAGCTGAGCCCCACCGCGTCGACAGCGTGCCGGTAGCGATCCTCGTAGTGTGCTTCGCCGTACGCCACCCAGTCCCCCAGGTACCAAGCGGAGGCATTCGCGATCCGGCTGATCTTGGCGCCCGCCCGCCGCCACTCCTGAAATTCCAGCTCACGGCCGGGAAACCGAAGGCCCACCCGGGTCGCGGTAACGGCGTCCCCGGTTGTCTTCTTGCCACTTCGATCCGCATCTCGCGCCGCCTGCGGTGCGAGTTCGATGTCGCCGCCTTCGGACCACTTCACCGGACGATACCCCCACAGTCACCGTACGGACACTAACAGCGACCCCAGTGCGCCGACATCCGCATTCCCCACCGTGATCACGATCATAAAAGGCGCCGGAGATCCAGTAAACACTTACAGGAGATCTGTAACAAAATCTCGCGATCGACTGCCAGAAGGCCAGCTGGCTGCGTTTTTCGCAGTTTGAAGGAACTAAAATAGCGTATTCGGGACAACGTTCTTCAGCGAGCCAGCCGCCGTAGCCGTACCGACGAGTTTCACTTCGATCCGCCCGCGGAAGCGAAGAGACCGGCGAGCACCTTTCGAATTAAATCTTCAGAAAACCCTGAAATCCCGGGGACCGGTCCCCGGGATTTCAGTTCAGTATATTCAATACAGTGGAGACGAGTATTCGCCCTTTATGCTCCAGCGGATATCCCGATGAGATTGCCGAAGGCGACGTCGACGTCCTGCCACTTGTACTCGTCGGTGTTGAGTCAGCAGGGTCACGGACCGTTGGCCGTCTTCGGTGACGGTGTTCCGGAACTCGTGGCCTTCTTCATCTCGGCGAGCTGGGCAGGCGCCAGCAGTTTCCCGGAGTGACCTCACGGTACGGACTGCAAGCCCGCTCGTGAAATCGGTGACAGCCACCCGTTCAGTAGGCGTCTCGGATGCTGAAGGTGGTGATGCAGAACTCTCCCTCGTCCTTGCGATCGGCGATCACCGTGCCTTTGGCGGCCCGGTTTTCGACGGTTCCGGCGACATCGGCGAGGGCGAACCTGGACGTTCCGCCGGTTTTGGTGATTTCGACGCGCGAGCCCAGCGGGAGCAGGGAATCGATCTTGTCGTCCATGAACCGCCGCTGGTGTTCGCAGGCCAGTGCGATCGCTCCCGCCTTGTCGCTCCCGCCGATCTTGGCAAGGAAGTCTCTGATCACCTGGACTCCCTTCTCGGGTGCGCCGGGGGCGGGCCGCCTGGTCACTGTGACCCGCGGGCGGCTCGGGCGGCTGACCCTCGTGCTGGTCTCGCTGCTGGTCTCGCTGCTCGTGGGCGCGGAAGTCGGCGCGGGACTGGACGGCGTGACAGGCGGTAAGGTGCCGCCGCCCTCGGCGAGCAGGAACCCCGGGGCGGCGAAGCCGGTGATACAGAAGGCGACCAGGGTGAGCACGCCGATCAGGATCCCGATCGCCAAGCCGGTCCTGCCCTTGACGGGCGGCGGGGGTGCGCCGACGGTGTTCCAGTAGTGCTGGGGCTGCGGGTTCCGCTGCTCTGACGGACCTGGGTAGCTCATCGGACTCACCTTTCGCGCCGGGGACTGGAACTGGAGCTCCGACGGGCGTCGCAACGTGCGGGTTCCGACCTTTCGGTGGTCTTACGGCTGCCCGGATTCCCTTCCTGAAAGCGAGAAATCGTGCTCGGGAGGAGGTATGAGTGGCGTGCTCTTGGGCGGGCCGGTGACCGGACGTTACGAAGGGCACTTTGCCGAGATTCCACTTACGTGCTGAAAAATGATCAGGATTTCGGGGCCACCAGACTTGCATGATTGTTCCTGCCGGGCGCATTTCAGGTGTCGGATGGGGTCACCTGGTACACCTCAGGGTCCAATGACGACCGCCACCAGCTGTCTGCTGGGGTTCTTCTCAGGGTAAGGCGAGTCAAGGCCGTCACGGGCTCGATCGGCCGCCGCTGAAGGTCATCATCTACGCGAGTGCTTCGAACATTTCCAGGGGCCGGAAGGTCTCGATCTCATCGCAGATCAGGCGCGGGCGGTGGTGGTGCGAGGCGAAAGACGCTGAGGTAGTGGCTGTTCCACTGGACAGCAACCTGTCGGCGTCGCGGTATGGCGCGAAAAGACTGGAGGCACTGCGGCTGCTGACGACAGGTAACGCCAACGGGTTGTGTCGTTCGAGAACTCGCGTGCTCAACGTCGGCTGGACACCTTCCAGTGTCGAGCAGGTCGCCGACGCCCAGGTGCGATACCCGGGCAGTGTGCTTGCGCGCCGCCGTGCAGCGGCACGGCTTCGCCTTCGACGACCGGCAGCACCTGGTCGTTGGCGACTACTCCGCATGGCGCGAGCGCGGTCCCGCTTCGTGGAGTCGGACACCGCCGTCGTCCACGCGGACGACGGCGGCACCACCCGAACGGATGATCCCGCCTCCCCGGTGGTCGCGTCGCCTGGATATTCCGTATTGCTTGGCTACGTTGCGCGGTCATGACTGGAGTTCGCGATCTCAAGTACCGCCAGTGGTTCAAGGGCGCAGACGTCGACGGCGACGGGGTGATCACCCGTCAGGACGTCCGGTTGATGGGCGAGCGTTACGTCGCGGCCCGTGGTGCCGCGCCGGAGTCCGCGACCGCCCGCCGGCTGACCGAGGGGTTGGACGCGTTCTGGACCGCCGTGATCGCGCCGATGGACCGGGACGGTGACGGGAAGGTCGATCTGCGGGAGATGACCGAGGGGTTCCGGCGAGCGCTGACCGATCCCGCCCTGTACCCGCAGCAGGTCGGACCGGTGGCCGACTGCTATTTCGACCTGATCGACCTCGACGGCGACGACAGAGTCGATCGGGCGGAGTTCGGGGAGATCTTCGGCCTGGCGGGCAATGTGCCCTCCGAGGACTGTGCCGCGGTCTTCGACGCGTTGGACCTGGACCGCTCGGGCGGGCTGGATCGCACCGAGTTCCACCGCGCGCTCGCGGAGTTCTTTTACGGTGACGACCCCGACGCCCCCGCCACGCACCTGTTCGGCAGGATCGCCCACTGACCGGCCACGCCGTGTCGTCCCCAGCCCTTGATGTTCCAGGGTGAGAGGAGCCCTTCACCGGCGGAGAGCCACACGGCAGTGGCGTCCTGGTTCCCGGACACCGTGCGCCCCGCCAGCCCTCTGCTGGACTGGCAGAGCACCCGAATCGCTCACCTCATACGACGAACGACCCACACATGAACTACCACTGTCACCCCGAATCGAACCCGCCGGCCAGTCGGCCTGACCCGAGTCCTTGCTGTCGTCGCCATGTCTCTCCGCAGGACCGGATCCGCGGCGCCGAGGCCGGTACGCCCACGGTATCGCCGAACGCGCAGGTGCAGACGACGCTACCGAGCGAGCAGTGGCGCGAACAGCTTTGCGGGTGGCGCCTTCGGGCGGCCCGCTGAAGGCAGGTCGCTGGCCACGGCGGTTCGGTGTCGTCCTCGGTCGTCAGCGGGTGAGGATGTAGCCGTCGTGGGCGCGGTGGGCGCGGGAGCGGCGAAGGTCGGTGAGGGCGAAGGTGCGTTGGAGCCAGCGGTCGGTGCCGTGGTAGCGGGGGTGGAAGGCGGTGCGGCCGTGGGCGGTGACGCGGTTGTCGATCAGTGCCAGATCGCCGGGGGCGAGGCGGGTGGTGCGCGCGGCGTGGTCGAAGGCGTGAACGAGTTCGGTCAGGGCGGCGGTGGCGCGTGGAGTGAGGGCTCTGGTGGCGATTTGGGCCATGCGCATGTCGGGGTCTTCGGGGGCGCCGGTGAGGATCGGGCTGGGTTCGGGGGCCGGGTTGTCGGTGCCGAAGGAGGGTGGTGGGGCGGTGATGAACTCCGGTGCGGACAGGGTCTCGCGGGTTTGGGAACTCAGCACTGGAAGCACTTCGCGTAGGCAGGCGGTGCGCAGTCCGGCGACGCGGTCGTGGTCGGGGCGCAGGCACAGCAGCATGACGTGGTCGGGTTCGTGGGGGCACACGCGGTGGGGTCGGCGGCAAGAGATGGTGGGCGGCGAAGCGGTCGAGCTGTACGGGCAGCCGAGCTGTGGCATCGCCGCGTGAGCGGGTGCGGCGGGGCCATCCAGCAGCAGGTACCGACCCGCAGTCGCCGACGCTCTTGGCCACCACCCGTCACCCACCACCAAGATCGCCACACAGGCAGGCACATCCTGGAACCGCAACGCCCCAGGCGATCACGACCGTGTTTAAAGGGCCAATTTGGGCTGATGCCGAGGAAGAAGAGCGGGCAGAAGCGGCCGAGAAGTTCAGGAGCACCCTGGATCGCATCGTGACTTTCACTCAGGAGATCGACGACAGCGATCTCGACGACCAGGCGGTGACCTTGGCCTATGAAGTCGCGCTGCGCAAGACCTACGTGGTGTTCGGGCATTTGATGCTCGACTGCATCGTGACCGCGATCACCAACGACATCAGCACCATCTCAGCCCGGACCCCAATACTTCACGGACGAGGTCTGTGAGTACCTCGTCACCGGCGGAGGGTTCTTGCGACCTCAAAATTCGAGACGGTCTAATTCGAACCATCAAGGGTTACGTCCCGGACGATGCAGTCAAGCTGGAGCAACACACGCCCTTGAACCGGATAATCGCCCTTCGGAACTTCGCCGCCCACGAAATCCTGCCGGCGGGCGCGAAGTACTCACGGAAATCGGGCAAACCAGATCGGCAGCGCGGGCCCGTGGATCAAACGCCGGAAACGGATCGCAGCCACGCTCGGCACACTGACCAAGCTGGCGGACGAGATCGGCAAGAGAGCACCGTACTGAACGGAACGTTGCTGCCAGGCGGTCGCATATCGTCATTTACCCGATGGACTCGCGACAGGTGAATATGCGCCCTCAGCAGTCGGCGGCCCCGAACGGGCGTTGATCGACAACCACGTCACCGTGCACAGTCGCATCGTCTTCCGCCCCGCTACGACGGCGCCGACCGTTGGCTATAAGGCACCTTCGCCTGGCAGACCTGCGTCACTCCTGCGACCACCGCCCGCACGACGGCCACGTCCTCGCCTGCTGACAAACGAGAACGTTACAGCGGAGGTCGATCAGTGTGGTGGGCGGCCCGCATACCTGAAATGGCTTGTTGGTTCCCTTCATCTCCTTTGTGGAGAGGGCTGAGGTTCACCCGGACAGCTCACCGACGCCTGTGCGGCACACTGAGACGAATTTCCCGGCCGACGATCGCGCGCAAAGGTGGATCTTCCTGTGTCATTGGGGTGACAGCGACGAACGCCGGGTTTCGGACAGCCCGCCGTTGATACGGTCGAAGCAGCCGGAGAACAAGGCCGCGGGAAGCTTGCGAGTAGACAATCACCTTTGTGGTCGATCCTCATTTACCTGCTTTCTGCACATAATCAAATCCTGTGTGAAAGGTGTCAGCAGTGGCTCATTGGAAGAACATCACGGGTGGTCTTTCGGCGATAGCGGTCGGATCTCGGACTGTCGTGTGGGGTGTCAACAGCGGTAGCCAGATCTACCACTACACCAACCACGACAACAACCCGTGGACCGGCATTCCGGGCGGGCTGGCGGATATCGGGGCGGGTGTTGACGGCACTGTGTGGGGTGTCAATTCCGGTGGCAGCATCTTCCGCTACACCGGGGACACTGAGGACAACGCGTGGCTCCACGTGCCCGGGAAGTTGTCGCGCATCTCGGTGGGGTCGAGGACCAACGTGTGGGGCGTCGACTCGATTGGCGGGATCTTCCGCTACACCGGCGACGACGCCGATCCGTGGGACCGGATCCCCGGTGGTCTGGTCGACATCGGGGCCGCGGCGGACGGCACCGTCTGGGGGGTCAACTCGTCCCAGCAGATCTATCGCTACACCTGGACGGCCAACCACTGGGTCGGCATTTCAGGCGGCCTGAGCAGGATCGACGTCGGCTCCAGAACCAGCGTGTGGGGCGTGAACTCCAGCGGCCAGATCTACCGCTACACCAACGACGACGAGAACCCGTGGACGGGCGTCCACGGCACCCTGTCAGACATCGGCGCCGGCGCCGACGGCACCGTGTGGGGCGTCAATTCCGGCGGCAGCGTCTTCCGCTACACCGGAGACTCACCGAACTGATCGACGCCATCCGCTGATCCGCTCACCGCGGCGGCGAAAGCCGACGCGCCTTGACCCGCAGGCTCGATCTCGCGACTCCATCGGACGGTCCATCGACACCGCAGTGACGCCCGGTCAGCGAGACATCGTCTTGCTGACCGGGCGAGAAGCGCCCCGACCTCGCACTGGCGCGGGTGTCGGGGTGCGAGGAACCTCCGAACGAACCAGTGCCAAGTGCCCGTTCCCAAGCTCGGGCTCGTTGAGGGCCTTTGGTGCGGCCACAAGGAACTACTGGTAGATCGGACGTTGCCGACGGTACCGCCCACGCTCTGCCGTGATCATGAGGATGCCTCGGCCTGGTCGATCACGCCGCAGTTTTTCAGAGCGGTGTTCTCGCGGAGGTCGTTGTGGCGGACGGGTTGTCGTTGGCCGCGCACCAGGTGCGCATGAACTTCCAGGCCACGGCCCGGAGGTGGCCAGCTCGTGGCCCGGGCCGAGCCGGTCGCATCGGGTCCCGGTGGCACCACAGCTTGCGCGGCGCCCTCGCACCGTTTCGTCACGCCCTCGGGGCATGGCCGACGGCCTCGCAACCACACCCGCGGCGAGCTTCGGGCAGGAGCCCCGTCGCACGCTGGCCGACGTCGTCAGGAGAACCAGTACGAGCAGGTACTGGCGGGTGAGCTGTGCGGCTGCGGCCCGGACGGGGTTCGTCCTCGACCGGCGTCAACGGCGGCACGGTCCCGGCAACTCCGGGAGTGATCGGCAGCACGAGGCGCGGGAACACCAGCAGGGCGGGCCCGGCCACGCCGGGCGCAGTCCAGGGGCCTGGCGGGATCCGCCGTTGCGGGTGCAGGACCAACCGATGTTGGCGAAGTTCGTCTTTTCGATGACCTCGCGATCGAGTGATCCCAGCCTGCCGATGTGCCACGTTCCGTAGCTCCAACTGCCGTACGTATGGGTTCGCTTGCCCGGCAGCCGGGTGCGGTCCTCCAGAATGGGTGAACAGCCCTACCCGCGAAGCGTAGATTCGGCCGCCGACGGTTCTGCAGCCCAAGGAGATGGATATGCGGCGAAGAAATCGAAGTCTGCGAAAATCAGCGATTGCCACGACACTCGTTCTCCTGACGATGTCGATCGGCGCAGCCCCAGCGTCAGCCTCAGACAACGACTGCCTCATGGGACAGGTTTGCGTGTGGAGCCAGTACGACTTCACAGGCCAGAAGCAAATTCTTCCCGGACAGATCGGAATCTGCCAGGGAATGCCTTTTCCGGTGCACTCGATGAAGCACAACTCCACGGTACTCCCCCGGCCGATCATCCTCGCGTCAACAGTCGATGCCTGCGCCCAACTTCTTCCCACTGTCATTCTGCCCGGTTCCCAACTCCCGCATATCGACCCGCCCATCAGGTCGCTGATAGGAACCTGAATATCTGGCTCGCAGGGGACCGCGATCATCGAATCGGGCACGAATCCAGTCTCGTTCCACCGACCCGTGTCGATATGGACGGTCAGATCACACCGCTCGGCAGCCACCATGCAGCCTCCCGGATGCCGCGCCTTCAAGGTCTCTCGTCCAGCATGCCCAACTCGACACCAGAGTGCCGTTGGCCAGGACCGAGCACAGACCACGGCACGCACGCCGCGTCCGGCGTGTTCCCGGGCCACTTCAGTCACGCAGCCGTCCACGGCCAGCGTCGCCCTGCATCTGGAACTGAGCGGATCCGGATTGCGCGCCGGACTCATGGACGCGCTGCGGGGGCCGTGCGCATCGGGCAGCTCGTGTCGGGCACCCGGCTGCCCTCGGCACGACCCTCGCCACTGACCTAGGTGCCGGCGCCGCTGTCGAGGAGCCAGTGGTAGCGCATGCGCATCGCGCGCTCGACGGCGCCGACCGCGGCACCGACACCGAGTGTCAGGTTGAGCCACAGCGGCAGCCGCAACGGCGACTCGAACGTGCCCAGCGTGGCGGCGATCGGTGGGATCTGGGAGATCGGTTCTGCGATCTGCAGCAGGTTCAATCCGACGCCGATGAGCAGCATCAGGATCGAGACGGCGCCGATGAGCCCGCTCGCGGCGGGATGCTCGCGCGCAAAGCGCATGCGTCGTCCCTCGGCGGATCGCGGGTCGGGCACGAGACGCTGCACCGTGCCGTCGTTATCGACGAAATGGCAGCGGCGCATGCCTCCCTCGCTCCTGCTGACCTCGATGTGTCCGCCCGCGACCGGAAAGCGCGCCGGCAGCTTCGACTCCAGCCGGAGGCGGCCGTCGAGGTAGAGTCCGGCCCGCACCACGCCCGACTGGGCGTCCCCGCCGTGCTTGACCTCGACCGTGTGCACGATCGGACGTCCGTGGACCGGGAGGGTGATCGACAACACCGAGCGCCGCACCATCTGCCACCAGCGGAAGGGCTTGAGCGCCCGCCCGTCGCCCGGCTTCGCACGCTTGGCCAGCCGACGTTCGTTCCAGCTCGCGCTCATGGCTCCTGACCCTCTCCGCGGTCGACCGCGATGCGTCGCGCGGCTCGCCGCCGCCGATTCCGACGGGGCGTCACCGCTCGTCCGATGTCGTGCCGGCGAGCGTGCCGACCTCCGGTCCGCCGGCGCGCGTATCGCGTGCCGGCCCCCCGTTCCCGGGGGTGCGCGCGGGGCCGGTCCTGCGGGTCATCCACCAGACGATGGCGGTGATGACGACCAGCGCCGCGCTGGGGACGAGGTTCGCCCACGAACCAACCGCCTCCGACCGGGCCGCGAGCTCGGCGCCCACGTCGACGTGCAGGGTCGTGCCGAGCACGAGGAACGTCACGTTGTAGACGCCGTGCAGGACGACCGCGACTTCCAGTCCGCCCGTGCGCCAGGTGACGACCGCCATCGACGAGAACAGCACGAGGTAGGAGGCGAACAGGAACGGGTCGAGCGTTCCGTGGGCGAGCGAGAACAGCACGGTCGTCACGACGATGCCGAGTACCGCGCCGGACCGGGCCCCGCGCGTCCAGCCCCCGAACACACGAAACATCAGGCCCCGGAACCCGTACTCCTCCCCCGCCGCGCCGAGAGGGGTCAGCAGCATTCCGATGGCGAAGAACCAGACCAGATCGGCGGTCGTCCACGGAGCGGGGTCGCCGGCGCCCAGCGACCCGATCGCGATCACGACCAGGAGGGGCGGGCCGAACACCAGCAGCGCGCGGCCGAGGACGCCGAACCGGAACCGCCCCGCCACCGAGTGCAGCGCCCTCGCGGGCACGCCGTAGAGGACACGTTGCACCAGCATGCTGTACGGGATCAGCGCAGTCAGCGCCAGCGCACCCGCGGCCTGACGCAGCGGCGTCGAGGGCCCGGAACGTGCGAACAGCGCGGCGTCTACGACCTCCGAGAGACGTTGGAACAGGACCGCGAACCCGATGAACCCGGCCACCAGCAGCACGATCGCGACAATCCCGCGCAGGATGCGTCGCTTCTCGGTCGCGTAGACCCGGTGGTACTCGAGGCCCGCCGGCACCGCGGGCGTCCACATGGGGCGGTCACCTCGCAAGAGCCAGGGACCGTGGTCGGTGACCGTCATTGTCTACTCCTCGTCGTCTTGACGTGTGACCGTCTGGGGCTGTCGCAGTGACACGAGCCGCTCCGGGCATGTCGACACCCCTACTGCCCTGCTCTTCGACTGTCACACTGTACTACTTTCTTCACAGTAGCACAGTGTGCTAACAATGGTCGGAGCGCCCGCCGGATGGAGTGAACGGACCGA
This sequence comes from Amycolatopsis sp. cmx-11-51, assembly GCF_047608665.1. Taxonomy (NCBI): domain Bacteria; kingdom Bacillati; phylum Actinomycetota; class Actinomycetes; order Pseudonocardiales; family Pseudonocardiaceae; genus Amycolatopsis; species Amycolatopsis sp. cmx-11-51. Next base: position 34,416 of record NZ_JADNQO010000026.1, read on the forward strand.
TGCCGCACAACACGCGAGACAAGATCCTGATCGCCGCGGCGACCATGCTCGGTGAGAATCCGACGGCAAGGCTGAGCGTGCGCGCGGTCGCCGCACGCGCCGGCGTGAGCACCGGGTCGCTGCGACACTTCTTCCCGACGCAGCGGGAGCTGCTCGACACCGTGGTCGCCGGCATCTACGACGTCGAGCTGCCCGACGACCCGATGCAGGACACCGCGCGCACTCCTGACCAACGGCTCGTGGCGTGCCTGCAGCTGCTGATGTCGCAGGTGGGGACGGGCGATCAGGCACGCGAACACTGGCGCGCGCAGCACGACGCCTACGTCGCATCACCCCCGTCCGAGGGCGCCACCTATGCTTTCCTGGCCCTCGAACGACTTGCCGTGCACCGTGTGGAGAAGTGGTTGGCCGTCCTCCGCGAGGAGGGCGCGCTCGCCCCCGGCACGCTCGAACACCAGGCCCGCTTCCTTCTCACCGTCGTCACCGGCCTGCTGACCGAACGTGCTCTTCCCGGCGACCAGGCACGGCTCGAGTTGGAGGCGCACACGCTCGCGACCGCCGCCTCGGCCGTGCTCCGGCCGGCGTCGGGTCCCGTCTGACGCGGTCTGTTCCGGATCCGTGCAGTATTAATCGGCTCAACGCCCCCGGCGGTGTCCAGTGACACGATCCGGACAAGAAGACCCTGTCAACAACAGGCGTCGAGCAGAGAGCCGTCTACAGCCATCGCCGCCTCGAACCGGCCAGCTCCTCTTGAGTCGGTCGTGCAGCTGCAGGAAATGCTGACGACGCAGCCGGTGATCGAGCAGGCCAAGGGCATGCCGACCCGCACCCGATCGGATCACCACGGCAAAGCCTTCGCGGCGTCGCTGACCGTCACCCGCACCGAATGACCGTCCCCGAGCAACCGCGGCACCAGACGACTGCGCACATACCCGGTCGCACCCGTCACCAGAACCCCCGCACCCCCGGGACCGATGCACACGACAATGCCGCCTACGCCCGCGACCTCTTGAGCGGAGCGTGCAGCACTACCGCGACAACCGCGACAGCGGCTCTCCGACCAACCGATCGAACAACGCCCGGTTCACCGCCGCGACCCTTTCGCCGGTCGAACCACCCGCTCGAGGCCACGCGCCACCCGGCAAGCAATCGGCCCCCCGCCCGCCGCCGAACGAACCCATGCACACGACTTCAGACATCCGTGCAGCCGACTTCGGACAACGACAGGCGCGTGTTCCTCCGTGATTCCGAGTTCACTGGTTCCGGCGATCGGGGCGCAATCCGGCTTGTCGGTGCCCACTTCGGCGCACTGGAATGCGACGGCGCGCGGCTATCGTGCTGAGCTTCTTTGACACGGTCGCGCGCCGAGTGTTAGCGAAGAGCTGCGGCGGCTTGAGCGAGCAACCAGCTTTCCGATTGCTCGTAGGTCCAGCCATTGTCATCGTGCAAGGTGAAGTAACCGGAATATCCGAAGTAGAACCAGAGGATGTCGCTCGCCTCCGCGACCGTCGTTCCCTCGCGCAAGCCGCCGACGTCGCGGAGCCGGGTGGCGACGGTTTCGATGGCATCGCGGTAGCGCGTCGTGGCCACGCGCAGGTTCTCGGCGACCTCGGGGTTGTGTGGCGCGGTCGACAGCACCAGCCCAATGATGTCGCCGTATATCTCGCGCATGGACCTGACTACGGCCGCGGTGTGCCGCAGTATCTCGTCCGGGTCGGTGAGGGCCTCGATCTGAGAGAGGGTCTGCGCCACGATCGGCGCTTGGCTCCACAAGTCGACCAGCGTCCGGATCAGGCCCTGTTTGCCGCCGGCCACCGCGTACACCGTGGCCGGTGCTACACGTGCCTCCGCCGCGATGTCATCGATCTTCGTCGCGAAGAATCCGTTACGGGCGAAGAGCAGACGTGCCGCGTCGATGATGGCGGTGCGGGTGGCCGCGGCGTACTCGGCGCGGCGGCCTCTCGAAAGCTCGGTCATGGCAATCGCAGCATAGCCGGAGGTCGTTCGTCAGAGTTTCGCTCTGACGAGTATGGGGTTACTCTGGCGACGTGAGTGACATGCTGACATCTGGAACGGAATACGAAGCAGTTCTGTCCATCTGGAACGGTGCGGTGACCAGCCGTCCGCTTGCCGTCCTTCGCTGCGCCGACACGGCTGATGTCCAGGCCGGGGTTCGGACCGCCCTGAAGAAGGGGCTCCCGCTGTCGGTCCGCGGTGGCGGGCACGACTGGGCCGGTCGCGCGCTGGCCGACGGCGGACTGACTCTCGACCTGAGCCCGATGCGACAGGTGAGCGTCGACCCGGCCACCGCGGTCGCCACCGTGGCGGGCGGCGCCACCGCGGCCGACGTGGCCGCGGCCGCGCAGCGGGCCGGCCTGGTCGCGGTGACCGGAACAGCCGGTTCGGTCGGTATGGCCGGCCTGACGCTCGGCGGTGGTTACGGACCGCTGAGCGGCCGGTTCGGTCTCGCCGCCGACAACCTGCTGTCGGCCGACGTAGTGCTCGCCGACGGCACGCTGATCACCGCCGACGACGAGCACAACCCCGAGTTGCTTTGGTCGCTGCGCGGTGGTGGAGGCAATTTCGGCGTGGTCACCACTATGCGGATCCAGTTGCACGCGGTGCCGTCGATCCTGGCCGGGATGATCATGTATCGGTTCGACGCTCTGCCGGAACTGGAGGAATCGCTGCTGCGCGGGCCGGACGAGCTGACCGTGCAAGCCGGCTTCATCACCACCCCGACCGGTGAGCCGGCGCTCTTCGCCGCACCGACCTGGTGCGGCGATCCCGAAGCGGGAACCCAGGTGCTGCAGCAGTTCACCGAGCTCGGCGAGCCGCTGGCGGCGCAGGTCGGGTCGACCACGATGGTCGATCAGCTCGCACAGATCGACGCGATGTTCCCAGCCGGTCGCCACGTTGAGATCGCGACGCGGACAGTCACCGGACTCGACCGTACCGTTCAGGAGATCTTGCTCGACGCCGCAAGCGCCAAGACCTCGCCGCTGTCCGCAATCTCGCTGCACAGCCTCCATGGGGCAGCCGCTCGCGTGCCTGCCGACGCCACCGCGTTCCGCGACCGGACGCCGCACCTGATGGTCGAGACCATCGCGGTCTGGGAACCAGGGGACGCCGGTGAAGATCGACACCGGGCATGGGTACGGAGAACCGACCGTCTTCCGGGCGGCTATCCCAATCTGCTCGGGCCGGAGGACACAGAGCGCACCGCCGCCGTCTTCGGGCCGAATACCGAGCGACTACTCGCCGCCAAACAAAGGTACGACCCCGAATTCGTGTTCCACGCCCCGGGCAGGCTCTGACGGGCATTGAGTCGAAGAGAGGCCGTTGACGGAGGAGTGAAGTGGCCTGGAGCACCCGCGAGATCGCTCAACTCGCCGGCACCACACTGCGAGCGGTACGCCACTACCACGACATCGGGCTGCTGGCGGAACCACAGCGGCGTGCCAACGGCTACAAGCAGTACGGGGTGGCTCACCTTGTTCGGATACTGCGCATCAAACGCCTGACGGACCTCGGGTTCTCGCTGTCCCAGATCGCGACCATGGAGGACACCGACCACCAGCCGGTGGAGGCCCTGCGCGCCCTCGACACCGAACTCGCGGCCACCATCGAACGTCTCCAACGCGCTCGCACCGAACTCGACGTCATCCTGCGGCAGCCGACGCCGGCCGAACTGCCACCCGGCTTCGCGGCCCCCGACGTCGTGGCGAGGATGTCGCACGCCGACCGCTCATTCATCGTCGTGCTGACCCGGGTCCTCGGAGCAGAGGCCCTGCGAGCCTGGGCGGACATGCTGCGTGAGCCCGTCACCGACCCGGTCGCCGGACGGTTCGACACGCTTTCCGCGGACGCCGATGAGCAGACCCGCGCCGCGGTGGCCCGGGACATGGTCCCCTACCTACGCACGCTGTACGCGAAGCATCCTGAAGTGAAGATCACGAACGCCGGCACCCGGCACAGTGCACGCTACGTCGAGCAGGCCGTCGGCAAGGCCCTGACGGAGCTCTACAACAGCGCGCAGCTGGACGTTCTCCGGCGCATCAACAAACTGCTGTCCGACCCGCACGACCATCCAGGTCAGTAGTTCGGGGTGTGGTGCCCGGTGATCGCGATCAACAGCGGTAAGTCAAAGGTGGCAGGTCCGTGAAGGTCTCCTTCCCTACCGTGAGAGTAGGCAAAGTCAAGTTGCAACTGAGGCAGTGAAACTAGAAGTGCCGTTTTCGCAGGTCAGAAGTCGTAGAGGTAGAACGCGGTGTGGCGGGTGCGGGCTTTAGGAGCCCGCACCCGTCAGAAGCTGTCCGTTTGCCAGTCGATGCCGTCCGGTCGCTCACCACCGGTGTTCAGGAACTGGTGAGCGGCCTTCCTGACTTCGTTGATCGGCAGTTCGGCGTCGTCCGGGAACTCGGTGTCCGAGCCCATGTAGTAGTAGATCGTTTCGGCGTCGTCCGTCTTGGTGCCACGCGAGTAGTAAGCGTCGGCCGAGGGGTCAGCGGCGCCGGACACGGTCAACTCAACGAGGTTCGGCCGCTGCGTCGCTACCAGGGCGTCGAGGACCTCGTCGAGTGCTGCGGCAGTCTCGACCTGCGCGGGTTCGAGTGCTTCACGGTCGAACCAGGCCACTAGTGCCACCACGGGTGGGCTCCTCCCTCGTAGCGCTTGACGTAAGGCGTGCCGTCCGGTTCGACACCGTGGACTGTGAGCACGGACCCGTCCGGCAGCAAGATGGGGACCAGGGTGTCACAGCTCAAGATGCCCTTGCATACGACATTGTTGATCACCACCACCGCCTCGGTGATGCCTTCGTGAGCCATCTTCGCCGCGAGCTTCATCTCGACATCCGACGTGCGCAGCGGCTTCCGCGGAATGCCCTTCTCCTGAAGCTGCTAGGCCGCGAGCTGAGAAACCTGTGCGCACAGCTGTGCGCACAACGCAAGCTCTTCACCCGTAGTCCCAGCGCGCCGAAGATCGCTGTAGTCCAGCGGAACCGGCACCTTCGCGCACTGGAGTTGCGGTATCACCTGCGGCGGCACCACCACGTCGTCCGGACACGCCGCCCATGCCGGCCGCGGCTTTCCCGCCGCTGATTCCCCGGCTGTCGCCGGATTCACCGCGGCCAGGACGCCCATCAGACCCAGCGTCCCCACCAGGGCCATACCCCGTGTACGAAACGTTCCCGTCTCCTGTCTGACCCACCCTCAGCGGGCCTGCCCACATCCGAACCCGTGCCCTCAGGGCATGGTCAAGTGGACGCCGGGGAGGTCTTCGGTGGACCATCGCGGAACGCGCGAGGTCGCGGATATCTCCGGAGATCGTCGGCAAGGTCACACCGGTACGGGGTTGAGTGTGCCGCTACGGCCGAGTGTCTCGTTGAAGGCGCACCGTGCCAACGAATCGATCCCGGAGGCTTCCATGGCCTTGCACGACTCCGGCCCGCCTGTCATTCGACGCGCCACCGATCGCATGGGTGCCGCTGTCGGGGCGACGGTGGTGCTCGCGCTGGCGACTGCCTGCACGAGCACCCCGACCGCGGCGGGTGATGAGTCGCAACCGTCTCCTGCCGGATTGGCGGCGTACTACGGGCAGAAGCCGAATTTCGGCTCGTGTGAGGGCTACGGCTCCACGCCGGGGGAGAAGAAGCTCTACGCCAAGCCTTTCGAGTGCGCTCGGCTGACGGTGCCGCTGGACTACCGGGACCCGAAGGGAAAGACCATCCAGGTCGCTGTACTCCGGCTTCCCGCCCAGGGAGACCCCGGTCAACGCATCGGCTCACTGGTGCTCAACCCGGGCGGGCCGGGCGGTTCGGGCATGACCCAGGCGACGACGTTCAGTACCGCGTTCGCGAAGAGCCCGCTGCTGCAACGGTTCGACCTGGTGGGGTTCGATCCGCGCGGGGTCGGGTCGTCGACGCCCGCGATCAGCTGTTTCACCGACCAGGAACGCGATCGCGGCGAGGACCAGACCACACTGCTGGCGTCTTCGGGTAAGTGGAGCGAGGACGACACCCGGCGCCTGGCGGAGCGATGCGCGCAGGGCTCGGGCGGGAAGGAGATCCTGGCCGCGGTCGGCACCCGTAACGCCGCCCGGGACATGGACATCCTGCGCTCCGCTCTGGGCGACGAGAAGTTGACCTACGCGGGGCAGAGCTACGGCACCCGGCTCGGCGCGGTCTACGCCGAGATGTTCCCCAAGAATGTGCGCGCACTGGTACTGGACGGCGTGGTGGACCCCACCTTGGAAAACCCGCCGCGACGGCTCACCCAGCAAACCGGCTTCCAGCAGAACTTCGAAAAGCTGGCAGCCGCCTGACCAACGCGCGCAAGCACGCCCCGGCCGCCCCGGTCGCCGTCACGATCACCGCCGAACCCGGCGCGCACCTGAGCGCGGAGGTCGCCAACGAGACGCCACCCGTGCGCCCCGCAACGGCACCGGCCGACTCCGGGTCGGGGTTGCGCGGCCTTGCTGAACGGGTCACGCTCGTCGGCGGCGACCTCCGGCACGGCCCGACCCGCACCGGCGGCTGGCGGCTGGCGGTCCGGCTACCGTGGCCGACGTGACCGAGGAAGCACCGGGCGACGCCCCGGCCATCGCCGTGCTGATCGCCGACGACGACCCGGTCGTGCGCTTCGGGCTCACCATGATGCTGCGCGGCGCCACTGACCTGCGGGTGGTTGCCGAGGCGACTGACGGCGCGGAGGCGATCGAGCTGGCCGGTCGCCACGCCCCCGACGTGATCCTGATGGACATCCGTATGCCCGGCACCGACGGTATTACTGCCACCGAGACCCTCTGCGCCCGCGACGACGCGCCCCGGATCGTCGTACTCACCACCTTCGACTCCGACGCCCACGTCCTGCGCGCTCTGCGCGCGGGCGCGGCAGGGTTCCTGCTCAAGGACACCCCACCGGAGGAACTCGTCGTCGCCATCCGCCAGGCCGCAGAGGGACGGCCCGTGCTCTCGCCCGAGGTCACCCGCCGTCTCATCCACCGCGTCGCCGGCGCGGGCCCCGGACGCGACGCTCGCGCCGAAGCCGCGCGCAAGCGCCTGGACTCACTCGCCCCGCGGGAACGCACCGTGGCCATCGATGTCGGCGCCGGGCGCTCCAACGCCGAAATCGCCGCCCGCCACTACCTGGGCCTGGCCACCGTCAAGACGCACGTCTCGGCCATCCTCACCAAGCTGGACCTCGACAACCGCGTCCAAATCGCACTGCTTGTCCACGACGCCGACCTCGATCCGCAAGCGTGAGCCCGACCGCTCCCAGAACGCGCGCTCGTACCGCGGAGCGGTCGTTCAAGAACGCGGCGGCGGCCCAACGAACCGCGTGGTAGCCCGTTCCACTTCTGCGCTGGTGTCCGTGGTCCCACGACCGGCGACATGGTGGTCCCTCGGTCTTGGCAACCGATAGATCGAAGCCACTCCAGCCGACGGGCGGGCAGCTCTTCACGGGCTACGGCCGCATCTGTCGAGAGCCACGCTCCGTAGCCGAGCGGGCGGCCGGATTACTCCCCGCTAACCGGCCGTCAGCGGGGAGTTCAACCTGGCCACCAACACGATGCCGCCTGTCTCGGTCCTGACAGGTGCGCAGATGGGCTGCCGCCTGCGACAATGGCTCTCAAGATCAGGGCATCGTCAGGGCTCTGACGCACGAAAAGGAGCAGGTGCAGGTATGGCTCAGGGCAGTGTGAAGTGGTTCAACAGCGAGAAGGGCTTCGGCTTCATCGAGCAGGACGGTGGCGGGCCGGACGTGTTCGTGCACTACTCGGAGATCCAGGGCAACGGGTTCAAGTCCCTGGATGAAGGGCAGCGCGTGGAGTTCGAGATCGGCCAGGGCCAGAAGGGCCCGCAGGCCCAGGGCGTCACAGCGATCTGACGCATCGGCTGCCGGAAACCTTGGCCGATGGGCTGGCGCCGAGACCAGCCGTCGCGGCGATGCTCGGCTACCGCCCCGTCCCCGCGGCGCTTACAGCGCGGCGGGGGCGGGTAGATCACGCGATATGAACTGGTGGAAGTCAGTGAGTCGACGGCGGCAGCCTGGTCTGATTCCCTTCGCCGATGCGCTGGAGGCGGTGGGCGGGGACGGAGCCATGGGCACGTACGCGGGCGAGGTTCCGCTGCCTCAGGTGCTTGGCTCGGTGTCCCGCTCCGAGGATTTCGATCATCGGTTCAGGCCCCGCAGGCGCACAGCCCGATACGAGTCCGTCCTCGCGCGATTTCGTGCCGGGGACGCTCCTCCGCCTGTCGAGGTCGTACGGCTCGGGCAGCTCTACTTCGTGTCCGACGGGCACCATCGAGTGGCCGCGGCCAGAGAACAGGGCTGGACCCACATCCCCGCCAACGTCCGGCGGATCTGCTCCGTCGCGTACGTGTGCAGTTGTGTGTCGGCCGCTGACCTTCCCGCCAAGGCAGCCGAACGGCGATTCCTGGAAGAGGTCCCGCTGCCCGAGCCTGTCCGCCGCGACCTGTGGCTCGACCGCCCCGCGGACTGGTCACGACTGGCCGACTCCGCACTCGCCTGGGGATTCCGACGCCAACGCGACGGCGAGGCCGCCGACGTCGACGCGCACAGCCTCGCCAGCACCTGGTGGGTCGAGGAGGTCGCGTCGGCGGTCGACCGCATCCGCGAAAATGCCCCGACCGACCTCGTCGACGTGCAGCTCTACATCACCGAACTGGCCCGCCGCGACGGCGTAGCGGAACTCCGCTGGCCGACCTCCCATTGCTGCCCCGACCACACCCGGCAATCCTGACAACCACCGATCAGAGGGCCGCGAAACGCCCCGGGCATTGCCGTGTTCGAGCCGGTTCCGGGCTGCGAGACCTCACGGGGCGAACCGTTGGCCGCGCCCTCGCCGTCCTCGCCCACGCGCTAGTCGCCGAGGCCGCCGGGTGCAGCCGACGACGACACCGTCGCGGCGATCATCATCCGACGCCCGCATCGGACACGCGCCCAGCACGATCGCCTCGTCGACCCGAGCCGACCCGGCACAGTCCAAACAGGAACGTTTTCTGCAGGAATTCGCCGGAGCGGCGGCTCATTCTCGATTACCAGGCCTGCCCATGGCGCCTACATCGTTCCAACACCATTTTCGACCTGTTTTCTTGAGTCCGATCCGCATGTCGAAGACTTTGCCGTCGCGATCGGTCAGCGCCAGTTCGAAACTCTTGGTTTCACCGGCTGACTTGGGGTTCACCAGCATGGCATGATCGACGTCGCCGACGTATCCGGCGGCGCGGTGCACCCGGGGTTCCGCGTCGGCGCACTTGACCGAATTCAGTGTCTCCGCGTTTTTGGTGTTGAACCCGTTGACGATGGTGTTCGCGGTGTCCCTCGGGTCGGCGGCGAGAAGAAACCCAGGCACGACGAAAGCGGTGATCCCCAGTGCGGTCAGCGAGACCAGGATCAGGGAAAGGGTGATCCACAGCCAAGCAAGGCTTTTCTTCGGCGGCGGAGTGCCGTATCCCATAGAGGACGCGTGCCCTGTGTACGGCGGTCGGCCATAGGGCTGCCCCGGCTGAGAAGGATAGGTCATTTGAGCTTGGCTCCAGGTATCAAGACATTCTCCACATCAGCCCTGTTCGGGCGCTTGAATTTTCACGCCGAGGCTGTCCAGCGGTACGCCATAGGCCCTGAGCAACCTGACGTGCTTGCCCTTCCTCGACGCCCGTCGCGCGATCTGGACCGTCGCGAGCGCGATCAGGAAGAGACCGGCGAATAGCAGGAGTTGCGCGAGCGCCAGGTTGCTTTCCCACAGTGACTGATCACCGGGACCGGAACTGCGGCCATTGCCCCAGACGATGGAGATCGCGGCACAGGTGATGCCGGGGAACAGCACCAGGCCGTTCCACTTGTTGATGCTGGTCTGCTGACGGGCAGCTGCCCGCAGGTGCGCCTGCTCCGCCTCGGCGGGCAACGGGCTCGGGTAAGGATACGGCGGGCCGGAAGCGTCCGGAGAATCGTCCATGGTGTTCGACACTGTCAGCTCTCATCGTTCCGCACGCCGGAAACGCGAGATTGCCCGGCAGGCCGGACCGATTCCCGCGGGTTCAGGGCACGATTGTCGACTCGCTTGAACATGAGACCCCCAGATGGCATTACGTGGTCACCACACTGACCAGCATCGGTCAGCCTCGCCGTTCGGGCAAGGGCAGGCATCGGCCAGGTGGCCAGATCTGCCCCACAGCCTCGCCGTCCGACGAACTGGCCTGCCGGCTGACAACCCGCTCATCGATGGGGGAACCCGGATTTCGCCGCCTCGGCGTCGACGTCCACCGCGTGCCTTCGTCCCGCCGCAGCCGCCAGCTCCGCCCGGTTGGCGACGGCCACCTTGGCGAAGACGTGGGCGAGGTGTGTCTTGACCGTCGATCGACTCATGAACAGCCGTGCGCCGATCTCGGGGTTGGTCTGCCCGGCCACGACTAGATCGACGACCTGCCGTTCGGTGAGCGTCAGGCTCTGCCAGCCTGTGCCGGAGGATCTGCCACGGCGCTGGCGGGACGCGTAGTCCGCGGCTTCATCAAGGGTGAGTTCGATGCCCGCCGACCATGTTTCGGCGAATGTGTCCGGATCGATTTTCGCGCGCAGCGTGGTCACCGTTGCGGTGTGCCCCGCATCGTCGACCGGGCGAAACCCGCGGCCCACCGCGACGCGCCCGCTTTCGCTTGCGGCGAGTAGCCGGACCGCGACCGCTGGATCACGCGTCACGCCTGCCAGCGCGTCGAAGCTGTCCGGCCAGAAAGTGCGCAAACCGTGCTCGACGCGGATGTCCAGTGCCCGATGGTGGAGCCGTGCGGCCTCGCCCCCGCTGCCCTTGTCCCTGGCCAGGTACCCGAGTTCGTCGAGAGCTTCGGCTTGGACGTGGGGAACGTCCAGCGTCGTGGCCAACGCCACGGCGCGCTCGGCGACAACACGTGCTTCGCCGGGCCTTCCCAGGCGACGTAGCGTCTCGGCCAGCGGGGGCAGCACCTGCGCCACATGCCAGTTGTCCGTCGCCGGCTCGGCGAAACGGGAGGCGATCGTCAGCCAGTGGTGGGCAGCGTCGAGGCGCCCTTGCCACAAATCCACCAGGCCAGGGATCACCGCGAAGCAGCGCAACAGTTCGGGGACAGTGTCGCTGACCGAGCGGAGTACCGGCTCGATCGCGGCGCGGGCTCCGTCGAAGTCTCCGGACAGGGCCAAGGCCCACGCCAAGTTGACCGTGATGTGTCCGACGGCGAAGTGATCCCCAAGCGGTTCGACCAAGGTGAGGGCCTCCCGGCTGGCACTGACGGCACTGGGGACCTCGCCGGTGAACAGATCCGCCCAGATCTCGATGCCGACGGCAAAGGCGGCTGTACATCGGTCGCCTCGCGCCAGCGCTTGCCGGCGCGCGTCACCGATTTCCGTACGCGTTTGGGCATGCCGGTCACGGTTGGCGAGTGTCCGTGCTCGCAGAATCGCGGCGTGCTCGACGGTGAATGGGTCGTCCGCGAGAACGCCCGACCGGCCGCCTTCGCTCGCCAGGTCATGACTAGCGTCGGAGTCGAAGTACAGCCAGCGGTGCGCGGCCCACGTCAGGCACCGTCCCCGATGCCGGTCGCCGACGCCTGCGATGTCGATGCCCCGTTCGGCCAGTTCTGCGGCTTCCGCTCCGTCGGCGTTGCCCACGGCCATCGCGGCCGCGCCGGACAACAGCGCGGCCTGCAACGGCGTTCGGTCGTCGGGGGCCAGGTCGATCGCCCGCCGCAGGTAACCCATGCCTTCGTTCGTGTGGCCGCAGACGAACCAGAAGCGACTGAGGGCCGCGGCGAGTTCGCGTCCGTGTCCCGGATACTCGTCGAGCGCCCGGATGAGGGCGGCACGCAGATTGTCATGGTCGGCGTGCAGCGCGATACGCCAGTAATCCTGATCGCGCTCGAAGCCTGCTTCCGCGACCCGGGCGAATCCGAGGTAGTACTCGAGATGCCGACGTCGCAGCTCGGTTGATTCCGCGGCTTGCTCCAGACGATCCGAAGCGTACTCACGGATCGTTTCCAGCATGTGGAAGCGGGCACCCGTCGGGGTGTTGACCTTTGCCAGCAAAGACTTGTCGACCAGCCGCCGAACGCCGTCCAACACTTCCGCGCCCCCCGTGCACACCGCACTCGCGGCATCGAGGTCGAATCCGCCCGCGAATACGGCCATCCCGCGAAACAGCTCGCGGTCGGTTTCATCGAGCAGGTCGTAGCTCCATGCCAGCGAGGCCGTCAGCGAACGGTGTCGCTCGGGGGCCAGCCGCGGGCCACCGGGCAGCAGCGTCGACCGGTGCCGTAACCGCGCCGCGATCTCGCCGGGAGCCAGTACTCCCGCCCAGGCCGCCGCGAGTTCGATCGCCAGCGGAACACCGTCGAGCCGTTCGCAGATTTCCTGCTCCACGCTTTTGCCCGCGACGTAGTCCTGGACCACGAGGGCCGCTCGATCGGCGAAGAGCCGCGACGCGGACTCCATGCCCATGGGCGGAACACGCCACACTGCTTCGCCGGAAACTCCCAGCGGCTCGCGGCTGGTCGCCAGCACCGACACACCCGGGCAGCCGCGTAGCAACAGGTCGACCAACTCGGCGCAGGCCACGAGGAGGTGCTCGCAGGTGTCCAAGCAAACCAGCTGCTGCCGATTTTTCAGCTGCGCGACCAGCGCCCGCCGTGGGTCGCCGGCGGGGTGTACGAGGACCTGCGTAGCTGCTGTCACGGTTCGCGTGACCTGCTCTGGGTCGACCAGCGACCCCAGATCGACCCAGCACGCGCCGTCCACGTACCGGTGGGCCGATGCCTCCGCCACGGCCACAGCCAACCTGGTCTTGCCGATGCCACCAGGGCCGGCAAGCGTGACGAGCCGACGCTCGGTCAGTGCCTTTTCCACGTGAGTCCGCTCGATGTCCCGGCCCACGAAGCTTGTCAGCTGGACCGGGAGATCCGGCATGGTGCCGCGACTCGACTCAGGAATGCCGTGTTGCACTTGCCATCTCCCCATTCTCGGTACCGCGGCGAAGCCTGATCGCTCCCCTGGACAGATCTTCTTCGCGGCCAGACCTCGGCATCCGACTGGTGGCCAGGATGCCAGCTCGGCGATTCTCGCCACAACGTCGGCCACCTGGCCGATGTCGTCCCGGCACCGAGCCCCGAAAGTGGGCGTGCGACCACCCGCAGATCGGTATCCGACAGCAGAGGAACAGGCGAATTGTCGACATGGGCGACCAGTGTGCGAGATTGTCCTGCCAGCCAGTAATTGCAGCCAGTTGGCCGTAGCGCCCGCTTCTTCGTCGCGCCCAGCGCAAGGAGCGGAGATGGTATCACAACCACTGTAGAGGCAATCGAGGAGAAGAAATGTCGAGCGTTACGAAGCTGATTTCGGTGATGATTCTTGCTGCCACCATCGCGACAGAAAATGTCGCGTTGGATTCGGCGGCGGCGGCCGCCGGAGCGTCGACAAGTATCTCGGATATTCCGATCACCATGACCGTCACAGAGGAATGGGTCTTCGGCCCGTTTACCCATGAACAAAATTGCCTGACCGCGAGGGCATTGTGGAACGGTCCGGTCGGCGACTGCTTCGATGCCAGCGTTTTCGGGGGCAAGTGGTACTTCGTCGGCTACTAACCTGGGTCTTTCGCGCAATGTGATGTAGAACTGGCCTGAAAATGGAGGAAGTGCCTGTCCTGTAAGGGAAAATTGGGCTTGCGACGGTCCAAGATTCACTCGATAGGAAGGCACTCCCTTGGTG
>NZ_JADNQO010000027.1:0-46164 GCF_047608665.1 Amycolatopsis sp. cmx-11-51
ACGTCCTCGCAGCCCAACGCCGCGAACGAGCACGCGTCCGCAGCGAACGCCAGCACATCTGGGGCCAACGCGCCACCCACGCCGCCTAAACCAACCCGGCCAACCTATGTGGTCACAGCACTAGAGGGGTTCGTGCCCTGATCGTGTGGCTCGCGGCCACGACGAGCGGGACACCATCTGCACGTCTCCGTGTCCCATTTTCTCGACATCCATCTGGTATGGATCATACTGTCGTTAAGTGGTGAGGTGGCCGGTCGTGCGCCACCCCACCAGCAGCTCTAGCTGATCAATTCCTGAATTCGGTTAGCCACCCAGAGGTGTACCTCGGGTGGCAAACTCCACCAGAACCCGACGATCGCAGCGCACCAGCGGGCCAGCAGCGATAGACGCTGCAAGGCGCTACTGGTACCGTGAGATCGAGTCTTACGTGCTTGAGGGCACTGGACGTGACGAGGAGTCCCCGCCGGGTGGCAGCCCGGCGAAGCGGGGCTCCTTCGTCGTAGTAGGGGCCGGTAGATTCCTGATCTACACGGCTTTCTTCCGCTCCTGCGCCGTGCTTTTGCCACGGCGGTCCTCCTGTCCCCGCACCGCCACGGTGCGGCGGCCGTGATCGTTGCCCGACTGGCGACGATCGTCGTGAGTGGATCCGCCGACCGCGTCCGGCGATGGCGCGTAGCCAGGCACGGTGGTGCCGGTGGCGTTGGCCGAGAGGGTTTCCACCGGGTAGGTGTAGAGGCCCCTGTGTTCGCGGACCAGTTGCCCACGGTCTACCTGGTAGCCAAGGGCATTGCTGACCTTGGCCGAGTCGGCAGTCACGCCCAGCTTTGCGAGGCGGTTGACCACCTCCGTCACAGTGAAGGTCTCCCCTGGAGCGATCACCTGCAGCAGCAGGCGCCTCAGAGGTAACTCCTGTAGCGCCTTGTCCGCGACCGACATTTGCGAGTTGACGCTGGACGGGGGACGCGGACTGCTCGCGGGCGAGCTCTCGACCTCATGCAGAACCTCACGACATACTTGCACCAGCTGCGGCGGAAGCTGCACGACTGCTCCTGCTTGACGCAACGTCTGCGTCAAGCCCAGGAACTTCCGGATGCCCTCGACCAAAACGTCCACGTTCGGCGGGGGTGACCCGTCGTCAGCGTGTTGCGTCCCGACCACGCACACCACCTCCGTCGCGTTCGTGCACGATCTACTCGTTGGCAAACTCTACACACTTGGAATCCAACTTTCGAGTTTGGGTTAGGGCTCGCGTGTCGCCTGTAACGCAATAGGCCCGGTCAAGTCCTTTGTGTCAGTCGAGTGCGACATACGCATCAGCGAGTCCAAGGATGTTGCGAAACAATGATGACAGGGGCCAACGAGCCTCGGCGTTTCCATCGCGCACCGCGCAGCGTGTCGATCGGGGCCCGACTGGCGCGACTCTCCCTCTATCCGCTATAACTTCACGCAAGTTGGAATCACGTGATTGTGCAGTGCGGCCGTTCGAGGGGTCTTGTACGGCCGAATGGGTAGTGCGGCGGCGCGGTGAACCTGCACCGCTCCGCTTCTCGTGCAGGGTTTTCAGGACAGCGGCCCACGGCTGCGTCGTCGAACGCCTGCGGCTATGGCCGCGGAGGAAGGAGCACCCATGGCGCGGGTGCTGCGTGTCCTGAATCTCAAGATCAGGACTACACGCGGGTGGCAGGCCCACGAGTACGACCTGGACGCCCAGGTCGTAGTCATCTATGGCCCGGCGGACACCGGCAAGAGCTCGATCCCCGACGCGATTGGCTTCGCGATGGGCCTTGAGAACGTACATTTCCGTGGCGCTGTGGACCTGCATCTCCTGGAGGTCGTGCTCACCATCAGGCTGGGCAACCGCACCTACACGCTGCGGCGGCTGCGTTCGTCCAGCTCGCGGGTGGAGGTGACCGACGAGGTCGGCGACCTGGTGGGGCGTTTTCCAGTAAAGCAGCGCAGCGGGGAAACGACGATGTCGGACTGGCTGTTCGAGGAGCTCGGCATGGCTGAGGAGTTCGCCGTGCTCGGCTCCAAGCCGACGTTCCATTCTGCAGTGTGGCCCTACCTGCACCGCAGCCAGTTCGACATCGACCGGCACATTGTGCTGCCGTCCTCCTCCGACCGGCTTCGCCTGGACGCGCTGCAGATCATGACCGGTATCACCGACACCGAGTTGGCCAGGCGCCGGGCCGAGCTGGAAAGGATCGACCGCGAAATCAATCAGCGGCACCGCAAGTGTTCCGGCATCGCGGAGTTCCTGGCGTCCTCCCAGGCGACCGACCCGCCGGCGGTGCGCGCGGCTCTGACCGATCTGTCCGCGGACGAAA
The DNA here is from genome assembly GCF_047608665.1 of Amycolatopsis sp. cmx-11-51. Lineage (NCBI taxonomy): Bacteria > Bacillati > Actinomycetota > Actinomycetes > Pseudonocardiales > Pseudonocardiaceae > Amycolatopsis > Amycolatopsis sp. cmx-11-51. Next base: position 2,328 of record NZ_JADNQO010000027.1, read on the forward strand.
CGGCATCTGCGGCCCGCTTGGCCGTGCTGCGCAAGTCCGCCAACGCTGCCCTGGACAGTGCTGAACAGTGGCACAAACGCCGTCGTGCCGCCTACGACGCAGTCAACGTGGCCGAGCAGAAACTGCTGCTCGCGCGTCGTGATCTCGGCGAGGCCGAGGCTGACCTGGAAGAGGTCGACAAGTCGATGCACGTGCTAGGACAGCTGGAGGCCGCCGACCCCGCCGACCGGGTCACCCTTGAGCTGATCTCGGAGAGGACGTGCCCCGAGTGCGAGGCGAACCTGCTGGAGTACGTGCCACCACCTGGACACTGCAACCTCTGCTGCCGGCCGTTGCGTGGCCAGCAGAACCTTGCGACCCGAATCGCGTTGCAGAAGCAGCGCCAGATGATCGAGCAGAACCTGACCAAACTGCGCGAGACCGACGAGCTGACGCAGAAGGCAGTCGAGGCCGCCCGCGCCGACCTTGCCACGCAACTGGCCGCCCACCACGCACAGACTGAACACGCGGTCGCCCCGCACGTGGACGCCATCGCGGCCGCCACTGCCGAACTGGCCGCGCTGCGGCAACGCCTGACCGATCTGCGGCAGGTCGACGCAGCGCTGCGCCGCCTAGAGGAGGAACGACGCGCGATCGACGAGCTGAAGGCGCAACAGCGACAGCGCCACGAGGAGCTGCGCGTCGCTGAGTCCGACCGCGAACATCGCGAATATGTCGCCGAGACATTGACCGACATCTTCCGGAGCACCATCGCTGACATCGGGTTGCCCAACGCCACTGGCCGGGCACGCATCGACGCGGACACCCTGTTGCCGTTGGTGGACGAACAGCCCTTCGAAGGGCGCGGCGGAGGTGCTCGGGTGGCTGTCTCGGTCGCCTACAGCCTGACTCTGCTCAGTTACACCCTGGAGATGGACAAGTCGAGCCTTCCGGGCCTGCTGATCATCGACTCGCCGCAGAAGAACCTCGGGACCAACACCGCCGACCGGGAACTGGCGCGCCGGGTGTACCAGAAGTTTCTCGACGCCCTGCAGATTCGCGGCACTATCGGGGACGGCCGCTATGAACGCCCCTTCCAGCTGATCATCATCGACAACGACCGACCAAAGGTTAAAGGCGTAAGCAGGACGCACAAGCTTGACTACGGCGACGGATTCATCAAGGACCTGGACTCGCCACACGGCATCCCCGAAGGTGACGGGTCGTTGCCATTCCAGGACGACCCCGGCGAGTAGCAGCGGTTCCGGCGACCGGCGACTTCCCGCCGACGATCGAGTCCTTGCAGCCCCGCGGCCTCGGGGGCGGAGGGCGTGTCGTGGTCGCACGCGATCAGCTCGCCTGCACGACGCAGCGGACGAGTTCATTGAGCTCGACCCGTACTTTCGACGACTTGACGCAGTCAAGAAGATCAACTTCACGCTCAGAGGGCAGCACCGCTCCTCCGGTGCGCGATGGAGGTCAACACCCGCTGGTTCGGTCGCGGGCGCCGGAGAGGTCGTGGACGTCGGACGCGCCGGCAGTTCCACCGACGATGCTGCGGTCGATCGCACCGACCCCGGTAGATGCGGCGCCGCCGACGTGTGACGAGGCGGCGGTGGAGCCGCCCAAGTACGGCAGTCCGCCGGATTGGCCAGGCTAACCGTGGCTAGTGTGCCTTCGCGCGTGGACCGCCAAGGTTGAGCTGTTGCTTGATGCCACTGTCAAGTTTGAGCTGGTCAGGGGTGCCGGTGAAGCCGCGGACGGCATCAAGAAGCCTCAGATCACTGCGGCCGGTGAGCTTCGGCGCGATGAGGTCGATGAGTTCAGCCCACTTGGTGCGCGGCAGATCGTGCTGAAGCCGGCTGGCGATCTTGCTTTCGGCGAAGAGGCGAAGCGCGATCTCGGCCTGGCTTGGATCGAACTTGCCGATCAGCTCCCTGTAGATGGGATCGGCGCTCAAGGCAGTGCCGTGGCCGTTGGTGAGGAAGACGTAGACAAGTTGGCGAACATAGGTCGAGTTGACGCGCGCTGGGACCTGACCGTGTTTGCCGACGAGGTTCAACAGGCGTTGCGCGACGGGTGTCTCCTCGTAGAAGTTGTTCCAGCCTTCATGGGCATTGGTGAGCTCCTCGACGGCCTGGGCGAGCTCGGCCTCTCGATCGGACTCGGGCAGGTAGGCGGTCCCTCCGACGAGGTCGAGTAGGTCCCGGGCGCGTTGGGCCCGGTCAGCGTCGCCGTTGGCGCGGAACCTCGCGAGCTTGAGCCCGCATTCGTTGCGCTGGTCTTCGCCGACGTAAGGCCAAAGTTCCGGCCAGAGGTTGCGGACATTGTCCTGAGTGTCCGGGGTCGCGTCGGGCGGGTTGAAGATGCCGAACAGACCAGCGGCGAGGTTGTCGGCTTGGTCTGGCGGGAGGTTGTCGAAGAACGCCGCGGCATTGGTCAGCTCGGTCTTCGTGAGGCGCTGTTTCCTGACGTTGCTCAGAAGCTGGCTGATCGCGGCGGCGACGTGGGTCCTTGGGAAGGGTGATGACCTCGCGGATGCAGGTTTCCAACCATTCGGCGAGCTTCAGGCCGGTGAGCGCGACCTGATTGGGGTGCGCGGCGCTGGCGTTATTGCGCATATAGCGGATGTGGTCCAGCTGCTTGTAGCCGATGTCGCTGATCAGCTTGATGCGGTTGGCCGCTGCCATCAGCTTGGCGTCGTCGATCTTGGCCAGGTCGTCCGCGGTGCGCAGGTCGTTGCGGCGGGTAGAGTCGGGTTCGGCGATCTCGAAGAAGTAGGCGACGTCGAACGAGGCGACCCGGGCGCGCAGCTCGTTGATTGTCTCGTTCCAGAGGTAGTTCAACGCGGCGTCGAACAGCCCCACTGACGCGGCAAGGATCATCTTCGCGACGTAGGAGGCACGCGCTCGCTGGGTGTCGTCGAGTCCTTCGAGAGCGTCGGGCGTGTTCCGGAGCAGCTTTTCCCGCTCCCGGACGTTGATGATGATGTCCTCGGTGGGCAGGCCCCACTGCTCGATCATGGTGAGCATGAGGTCCTCGAATGCCTGCAGGTCCTTGCCTGCTGCTTCGACTTGAGCCCGTGGGTCTGCTCGGATGACCAGCCCGGTAACGGCCTGGCCGACGTCACTGACAGTGCCCTCGCTCATGGTGGTGTCTCCCTCGTCCGTGCTGCCCACCAGAATCAGTCGCTTCTAACCAGGTAGTTCGTTAACGACTCCCTAGCAGAGGACGAGGATCGTGATCTCACCGTGCCATGCGGATCGAGGCGTCCATCCCATAGCCGCGCCTGCCGCTGAACTGGGGGAAGAAGACCGAACCAGTACCCGGAGTTGCGCTTCTCACCGACTACCCGGAACCCTGCGCGCGGAGGCGATCAGTCACACCGCCAGGAGAATGCCACCGCCCTGCCGCGGGCTGTGTCGGCGGTTCGTGAAGACTGACCCCCAGGCGACCTCTGAAAATTGACCCCCTCCGATGCTAGGAGGGTGCTGAACGTGGAGGACTGGGCTGAGATCCGCCGTCTGCATCGTGCGGAGGGTGTGCCCATCAAGGGGATCGCCAGGCGGCTGGGCGTGGCCCGCAACACCGTGCGGGCGGCGTTGAGTTCGGATCGGCCGCCGAAGTACCAGCGAGCCGCTCGGGGTTCGGTGGCGGATGCGTTCGAGCCGCAGATCCGGGCGTTGCTGGTGGAGTGGCCGAAGATGCCCGCTCCGGTCACCGCGCAGAAGATCGGCTGGCCGCACTCGATGTCGCCGTTGGAGAAACGGCTGGCAGCGATCCGGCCGGAGTATGTCGGCATCGACCCGGTCGACCGGGTGGTCTACGAACCGGGGCAGATCACCCAATGCGACCTGTGGTTCCCGGAACCGAGAATCCCGGTCGCAGCGGGCCAGGATCGGATACTGCCGGTGCTGGTGATGACGCTGGGGTTCTCGCGGTTCCTGTCCGCCACGATGATCCCGTCGCGCCAGGCCGGGGACATCTTGTCGGGCATGTGGGAGCTGATCAACGGGATCGGGCGGGTCAGCGCCCCGGCGGCGGCGTTCGCCGGAACGCTGGCGACGAAGATCCTGCTGGCGCCACCGCGGGATCCGGAGTTCAAAGGCATGGTGGAGCGCAACAATCAGTTCCTGGAAACGTCGTTTCTGCCTGGCCGGATCTTCACCTCGCCGGCCGACTTCAACACCCAGCTCGGCGACTGGCTGGGCCGCGCCAACGCCCGCACGGTCCGCTCCCTCCAGGGGCGGCCGGTGGATCTGCTGGAGACCGACTACCTGGCGATGCTTCCGTTGCCACCGGTGGCACCGCCGATCGGGCTGAACAACCGGATCCGGCTGGGACGAGACTACTACGTCCGTGCCGACACCGTCGACTATTCGGTCGACCCGCGGGTGATCGGCAAGTTCGTCGACGTCACCGCCTCCGCGCGAGAGGTGACGGTGTTCTGCAACGGCGACGTTGTCGCACAACACGAACGGTCGTGGGCCAAGCACGGCGTGGTCACCGATCCCGCCCACCAGGCCATCGCGGCGAACCTGCGTAAAGCCTTTTGCCGCAGAAAGGAAACAACGCACCGGAGCAGACCGTCAGCACGCCGACGGACACGTCGTCGCACTGCGGGCCCTGCCTGACTATGACGCGCTGTTCGGCGTCGATTTCACCGCCCCTGCAACGAAAGCGAGCAACACGTGAGGGCCACCAAGACGAAACCTGCGACTTCCGCGACGTCGCCGAAAGATGGTCTGCCATCGATGATTGCCTATCTGACTCGTGTCCTGAAAACCCCGACGATCGGCACGTTCTGGGAACAACTGGCCGAGCAGGCACGCGACGAGAACTGGTCGCACGAGGAGTATCTGGCCGCGCTGCTGCAACGCCAGGTCGCCGATCGTGAGTCCAAGGGCACAGTGATGCGGATCCGCACCGCGCACTTCCCAGCGGTCAAGACGTTGGAGGACTTCAACCTCGACCACTTACCTTCACTACGCCGGGATCTGTTGGCGCACTTGGCAACGAGCACGTTCGTCGCGAAGGCGGAGAACGTGATCCTGCTCGGCCCGCCTGGCCTCGGCAAGACACACCTCGCGATCGCACTGGGGGTCAAAGCGACCCAGGCCGGCCATTCGGTGCTGTTCGACACCGCCAGCAACTGGATCGCCCGCCTCGCCGCCGCACACCAGGCCAACAGGCTGGAGGCGGAGTTGAAGAAGATCCGCCGCTACAAGCTGATCATCATCGACGAGGTCGGCTACATCCCGTTCGACCAGGACGCGGCGAACCTGTTCTTCCAGCTCGTCGCCTCCCGCTACGAACAGGGCTCGATCATGGTCACCTCGAACCTGCCCTTCGGACGCTGGGGAGAGACCTTCTCCGACGACGTCGTCGCCGCGGCCATGATCGACCGGCTCGTCCACCACGCCGAAGTCCTCACCCTCACCGGCGACTCCTACCGGACCCGCCAACGCCGCAACCTGCTGACCAAAGACCAGCAAAACGCCCTCAGCCAGGACTGACCCAACCCCAAGGGGTCAAATTTCGGAGACCCGCTGGGGGTCAAATTTGAAGAAGCGTTGACAAGCGGCGCGGGTTCTCGAGGCGTCACTACGGCCGCTGGCCAGCCGGTGCAGCGTGTCCCCAGGAGCCGCCGACCCGTCGAGGAGCCGTTTGCCCTGCTTCGGTGGCACGGTCGCATCGGGATTGGCGCGGGCCTCCTCGACGTGGACGGCGTGCCCGGCCACCGCCTGGTCGCTCTTGGAGTAGGACATGCCCGGCACGGCGCGGTCGAAGATGCTGCCCTGCTTGTCCCGCAGGTAGAACGCGCTGTCGAACCGCAGCCCGCCCTCGGGGCTGACCGACGTCAGGTCGATGTCGCGTTTCGGGGTGAACTCGTACTCGTGACGGCGCTAAGCGGAACTCCCCCGTGTTGGCACGCATCCTTCGCATGGAGACGATCATCGTCATCGGTTGCGGCGGTTCCACCTGCCTGGCCGGTCGCCGCCATACTTGACCTGCCGCCAACGAGACACCAGGCCCCAGAATGCACCCACTGTCCCGCAAAAGAGACAGCGAGTCGAATTGCAACATCAGCAAGCTGGACACGGCTCGTGCCGATATAAAGTACCGGGCCACGACGCCTGACGCGGTGAAGGGCGAGTGGGATTTCGCGTGAGTGCGGACAATTCTTGTCGAACTCTCACCGCCGGATCGGCGGGTACTGAGCCGCACTCCGGTGGGCGACGGTGCCAGCCACCGGACAAGACGAGGAGACCGAGCACCGCGCGTCTGCTTGCCGCGGAGATCTCACCGGTGATCGGCAACGGTCAGGCCCCGATGACGACCAGTCCGGATTCCAGTCGCGGTTCAACCTGCGTCCAGTTCGCCAGACGACTGTGTGTTCTGCTCACATCCAACCCATCGGAGGTATTCCACATGAGGGTTCGACACCGGCGACTGGTGGCAACACTGGCGACAGCGCTGACAACGGCCGCTGTCGCCGCGCTCACGATGGCCCCGCCTGCGACCGCAGACACCTCGGCGCCCGCTGCCGTGGTATCCGCCGCCCAGGCACGCGCCGCGCTGCCCTACGCCAGCCTGATCAGGTCCGGCAACGACCCGATCGTCTTCACCAAGGCCAACGGCTTGGGCACCATGAACGTGATCACCTGCACCGCAGAAACGGCCTACCCGCACAACTCTATCGGTACCCCGAGCGCTGTCACAGGCAAGTCGCGCAGCTCCTGCACCGCGCCGATCACCCAGATTCGCGCACAAGCCGAACTGTGGCGGTACCTGGAGGGCTACGGCTACACCCAGACCGGTATCGGCTCGCTCGCCGTCAACTTCAACGTCGCGGGCCCCCTGACATCAACCGCCTACGATATCTGCCAGGGTCGTCTCGCGTACTGGAAGGCCGTTGGGCGGCACACCTTCTACGCGCCGCCAGGGTACTCGCCACCCTCGGTCTCGTTGAAGACCGAGACGCCCCCGATCGGCGTGAACTGCTAAACCAGTGACGCACAGGACCCGCGGTCGCGGGTGAACTCCGCGGCGACCAGACCGGGAGAATCAAGAACGTGGTGGCTACGTGGACCGACGTGCTGGAACGCGGGGCGGGGTCCAGCGATCCCGTGGAGGCCAGACGTGCCGCGTGGGTCCTGGATGAATTGACCAGGAACGACGTGCCGCAAGCTCGGTTCGAGGTCCGTGGTCTCGTCCGACCCGAGTCCGGTCGCCTTCCCGCGGGTGGTGGCAAGGATCGGCCTTCGAGGTGGGGCCCTCCCGCTGTTCGGGAGGGCCCCACCTCGACGGTGAGGGGCCTGGCCGCGACAGGCAGATCGTGCGGTCGGCCGAGGCGGTGGTGTGGTCAGCGCCGGAGCCTCTTGGCGGGTCAGTAGGCGGCGGCTTCCAGCCTTGATGTGCCTCCCTGCACGCGGTCGCGGAGTCCTTTGTGGAGGGCATGGTGAGTTGACAGGTGACCTGGTTTGGTTAGCCTGCTCCAGTCCTCGGCCAGACGACCTGCGGCTCGTCGTTCGCTGCAGCGGCCGCCTCGGCGCCAGGCGGCGCAGCCGGTCCCGGTCGGTCTGCGTGCCCGTCGCCGCAGCGCGTGCGAGTTCGGTCGCGTCCAGCAAAATCGTGACCCCGGTCGTGAGCAATTGGCCGGGCCGGTCCATGTCGAGCATCGGGGTCGCCTGTCCCCGCCGGGTGCGGGTGGTCGCGATGTACTCGCGCGGGTGAGCTCGTGCACGCCTGCAGACACCGCAACTGGGGTGGGGACAGGCTGCGCCGCATCACCCGCCCTGGGCAGGCACTTTAGGGGACTTCGGCAGAGAAACTGGCGGTCTTCGTCAAGATCGGCTTGGCGGTTGATTATTCGTGTCAGTCGTTGACGGGTTGTCCGCCGTCGTCGCCCGCGCATCGGATAAGTCGTCCGCCGTCGATGTCGGTGGTGGTGTGGGCGTTTCGCAGGCGTTGGCCTTATCGTTTGACGGCCGCGTATGCGGCGTTAACGTAACAAGGGCAGAGCGAGGCGAGGCAGGCGACCGGCTGCCGCAGTGCAGGCCCGCAACCGCAGCGCGAACGAGCATGGAAGCAGCTTGGCCGCTCCTATAAGCTGAGCAGGGATGCCGTCCATGCCGCACCCCGCCAGGCCAGGCCACAACTGAGGCTGTCAACATCCCGATACTCGAAGTAGCCCCATCAGGCAATGATGAGAATCAGTCCGAGCGCAACACCAAGACCGAGGACAACGTCACCCCACTCGATCACCTTTAGCCCCGCACCAGCAGGAGCTGCGCTCGGAATTCGCCGTATCATCCAGCCGTGACAACAGACCACGGAGCGCCCGCTCATCGCTTTTGAGTTCCGCAAGATCTACTTTGAATTCCTCGAGCGGCTCGCCGCGCCGATCCCGATCCTCCATCTTGATCGAGATCTCCAATCCATAGCGGGAATTCGTCAACTCTCGCAGGTACTCGGAGATCGCACGGCGCACAGCCGTAGCCTCGGCTGGAGTCAGCGTGACGGACGCGTCCATACAAAAGTGGACGGCGAGAGCGGTCTTGCCGACCCCGGCTGTGCCGCACACAGCGATGACGGCCGTCGCGACAGGGTCACGCTCGGCGAGCAACCCGTCGAGGGCGGCCAGTTCCGTGGTACCAACGGCAAAACCGGGTGCGTTCGCGGGAAGCTGAGCCGGCGCGGGGCCAGCGCGGCGGGGTCTGCGGCTGGTCGGCGGCTCCCTGAGCAACGCCGCGTGCACGTCGGCCAGTTCAGCTCCCGGCCCGACCGCCAGTTCGTCCCGAAGCGCCCGCCGGGCGTTCTCGTACACGGCGAACGCGTCAGCCCGTCGACCAACAGCCGCGTACGCCCCAACGAGACGAGCCTGCACCGCCTCGTCCAACGAGTGGCCGGCCGCACTCTCGACGAGCAGCGGCAGCAGGTCCACCGCCCTGCCGGTCCCGATCATGACATCGGCATACGCCAACAGCGCGTTCCGCCGCTCGGCGAGCAGCGCGACGACCTTGGCGTGGACGGTGAGCTCAGGATAGTCGGCGAACGGCCGCCCCTGCCAGAGCCCGAGCGCCTCGCCAAGAAGTCCGGCGGCTTCCTCGTCCGCACTTGTCGCCCTAGCAGCCGACACCAGGGCGCGAAACCGCTCTACGTCGACCTGGCAGTCCGGCATCCGCAACGCGTAACCGTCACCGACGGTGGGGATGTTGGTGCTACGCGCGTAGCGGTCCCGTCCAGGTTCGAACAGCCGCCGCAGGTGCTTGATGTGGGTCTGGATAACGTTGGCCGCGCTCGGCGGCGGCCGCTCGTTCCACAGCGCGTCGACCATGTCCGCCCGCGGCACCGCCCGGCCACCGAACAGGACGAGCAGACCGAGCACCGCGCGTCTGCCTGCCGGACCGAGGTCGAGTTCCTGGCCGTCACGCCACGCCCGGATCGGACCGAGAATCTGGATGCGCAACCACCACCTCCATCTAACGGGTCTGTGGACAGCGTGGGCGCCCGGTTTCGTCCGTTCACACGGCGTTTTGCGAATCGGCTGTTCAGCGACCACCGCCATTAGCCGGCGGCCCGGCTATCGGCCGGTGTGGCACGCGTCTCGTGTGCCGAGTATGTGTGTCGGCTGGTGCCTGGGGTTGGCTGATCTGGATACGTCGCTGGGATCGGCGGCACGGCGGAACCAGGTACGACACGGCCCGGTCGCGGTTGTGGGCGGAGTTGTCCAAGCGAGAAGGGGATACGCGCGGATGGGTGCCGCTGGATGGTCGATGCCGGGACAAGCTGGTCGTAGAGGTGTGGCAGCAGCCTGGGCCGACCTGTTGTGCGTGGCCAGTCGCATACGACGACCTGGTCTACGGCATCAGCCCAACGAGCACCTGATCGATCGCCGCGGGGTGCGGGATGACGACTGCTTTCTTTCGTTCACAAGCGACCGCGGGCGTTGATCCGCAGCGACCGCACGGTCTCCCGGAGGGAGTGAGTGTTGGCGGGAAACGACCGCATCCTGAGAATCGATCGGGTGAGTCGGAGTCGGAAGGCGGTGTGTCCATACGGTCGGTTGACCGTGGGGCGTCGGCGCGATCAGTCCGCTTGTCCGGCGCCTCGCCCGGTTTCGGTCATGCCCGGTGTCCAGATCTAGTCCGGCGCCGGGGTCAGATTGTCGAGTTGTCGTTGTACCCGATCTGCGTCGATATCGCGGCCTTGCTCGCGGTATAGCTCGAGGGCTTCCCGCCAAGCGCTGCGAGCATGGTGGTGTCGACCCAGGGCGGCTTGCGGGTGGCCGACGTTGTCGAGGGTGTCGGCGGCTTCGGTGGTGTTACCGACGGCGCGGTACAGGGTGAGGGCTTGCTGGTAGTGGTCGATAGCTCGTTGGTGGTGCCCGGTGTGATGGTCGATGAAGCCCAGGCTGTCCAGGGCGTCCGCCTCGCCGTCGAGGTCCTCGTAGCGTCGGTGCAACGCAAGGGCGGCCTCGCAGTATTCGCGGGCGGTGTCGTACTTGCCGAGGCGGGCAGCGGACGAGCCCACCGCATTGAGCGCGACGGCTTCCCACACCGGTGAGTCGACGACCCGGAAGAGGCCCAGGGCGTGGCGGGCGTGCTCCAGCGCCCTCCGGTCGTCCCCCCGCTGCTCCCACGCCCACCCGAGGGCGTGGTGGGTGTGGGCCTGCTGGGTGGGCTCGTGGTGCAGTTCGGCCAGCCCGAGGGCTTCGTGCAGGTGGAGAATGGCCTGCTCGTGATGGTCCAGCTCGGCATGTGCGTGGCCGAGGAGCCGGTGAGCGAGGATGCGAGCGGTGGGGTCGGGTAGTTGGTCTGCGGCATCGGTGGCGACCTCCCACACGGCCAGGTCGTCGTGATGGCGGCCCCGCCGGCGGTGGAAGGTATTCAGGGCCCAGGCGATCCGCCACACGGTGCGATGGCGGCGGTGAGCGGCCGCGGTGTGCTGGGCGGCGAGCAGGTGCGGGTGGTGGGTGTCCAGCCACGCCCACGCGGCCGGTTGATCGGCCAGCGGCTGGGGGTGGACGCCGAGGCCGGGTGGGGCGAGCTGGATCGGCGGGCGATAGGGGTCCAGGAGACGTTCACCGGTGTAGGCGGTGTGCAGGTAGCAATCGACCACGCGTTCCAGTGCCGCCTGCCGCACGGGCTTTGGGAGGTGGTCGCGGGCGGCGGTGGTGGCATAGGCGCGGACCAGGTCGTGCATCGAGTAGCGCCCGTGCGGGTGCCGGTCGAGCAGGGAGTAATCCTCCAGTACTCGCAGGGCTTTGCGCGTCCGCGTCTCGGGCAGGGCGGTGAGGGACGTGGCGGCGGGCAGGTCGATGTCCGGGCCGGGGGCGATCCCGAGCAGCGCGAACACCGTGCGTTGCTGTTTGGTGAGGTGGTGCAGGGACCAGGACAGCACCGCGGGCAGGCTGGCGGTGGGATCGGTGTGGTGGTCCAGCATTTCCAGGCCCAGCTCGCGCAGCTCGGCGGCGAACTCCGCCAGCGGGATCGCGGGCCGGGTGGCGGCGTGCCGGGCGATGATCGCCAGTGCTAGCGGGTGGCGTCCGCACAGTTCGATCAGCTCGTCGGTCACCGCGGGTTCGGTATCGACGCGCTGGTCGCCCAGTCGCGCGGCCAGCAGGACACGGGCCTCGGCCCGGGTGAGGACGTCCAAGGGCAGATGACGGGCGCTGTATCGGTCGATCAGGGAAGCCAACCTGGCGCGGCTGGTGACCAGCACGGTGCAGGTCGGGCTGCCCGGCAGTAGCGGCACGACCTGCTCGGCGGTGGCGGCGTTGTCCAGCACGACCAGGATCCGTCGCCCGGCCACCAAGTCACGGTATTGCGCGGCCAGTGCGTCCAGGTCTGGCGGCAGTGTGTCCGGGTCTTCGCCGAGGGCGGTGAGGAACCCGCGCACCGCGTCGGCCGGCTCGGCCGACGGCCCGGTGGGACTGAAGCCGCGCAGGTCGACGAACAGTTGCCCGTCGGGAAACCGGTGCAGGTTGCGGTGCGCCCAGGCCAACGCCAGCCACGTCTTGCCGATCCCGCCCGCCCCACCGATCGCCGAGATCACCACCGTCCCTGCCGCTGGGGAGTTCCCGGGCACCGCGCCCGGCTGGATGCCGCAGACCTCGCCGTCCGGGACGGCGAGCGCTGGCGCGACGGTGGTCAGGGCGCGGTCCAGCTCGGCCAGTTCGGGGACACGGCCGGTGAACACCCCGGGCGCGGCGGGCAGTTGACGGGGCACCACCGGTGGCCTGGCCGCCCCTGCGCCGAGGTCGGCCAGGCCGGGGTCGGCGGTGAGGATCCGCTGGTGGAGCTGTTGCAGGTCCGGGCCGGGGTCGGTGCCCAGCTCGTCGGTCAGCCGGGTACGCACCTGCTGGTAGTGGTCCAAGGCGTCGGCCTGGCGGCCGGCGCGGTAGAGGGCGAGCATGAGCTGGGCGGCCACATGTTCGTCCAGCGGGTGCGCGGTGGCGCGGGCGGTCAGTTCGGGTAGCAGCGCGGCGTGCCTCCCGGCCCGCAACGCCAGGTCGAAGCGGTCGGTGTCGGCGGCGAACCGCTCCCGCTCCAGCCCTTGGCGCACCGTGGTGATCCACGGCGTGTCCAGACCGGCCAACGCCTCGCCCCGCCACAGTCCGCAGGCGTGGTTCAGCAGTTCCAGCGCGCGGGCCTGGTCGGTTTCGGCGCGGGCTTGGCCGACCAAGCAGCGGAACCGGTGCAGGTCCACGTACTCGGGGTCGACCAGCAGGACATAACCCCCGCCGCGACGCTGGATCACCATCTCGTCCACGCCGGCGTCGGCCAGCAGGTGGCGCAGGAGGGAGAGGTAGTTGCTGACCAACTGGCGGGCCCGTCGGGGCGGGTGCTCGCCCCAGATCCGGTCCACCACCTGATCGGTGGCGACCACCTGGTTGGCCTCGGCCACCAGCACCGCCAGTACGCACCGCTGCCGGGCGTGCCCGAGATCCACCCGTGTCCCGTCGGCCCAGACCTCGACATGGCCCAGCACCCGCAGCTCCACCGCCATCGCGCGGCCCCCTCCCGTGCCGTGGAGGAGTCCTGTCTATGCCCGCCGACCGGTGTCCGGCACCACTGAACAGGCGATTCGCAGAATGTCCTGCAGGCCCAAGGCGCCGGGCGCCCAGACTTCTCCGTGCGGCGGGGCAAATCACTGCACCCGTCCGCGGACCCGATGGAAGGAGTTCGTAGATGTCCGGAACGAGGACCAGGCGGCCCGCCGCCCTGCTGCTGGCGGTGGCCGCGGCGCTGACCGCGCTGGTGGCGGGTGGAACGCAGGCGGGGGCCGCGCCCGCGACCGGCGGGACCACGACCTTCACCCTGCACTTCCCGAGCGCGGACGGGGCGTCCGCGGCCGCGACGATCGTGTGCCAGGCCAAGACCACTGCCACGATCATCTACGGGCTCGACGACAGCGTCTACGGGACCGGGACGTCGAAGTGCCCGGTGGCGATGACCAACCTCGTGGCGCAGACGACCCTGTACCAGTGGTCGCCCGACCTGGGCCGGTGGGAGCCGGTGTCGTATGGCAAGTACGACAGCGGACCGGGGCAGAACAAGGAGTCGACGACGGGCGAGTACCTCTGCGCCGCGCCGCGCACCTACGTCGCGTCCACCTACCACTTCGCCCGCCTCGGCAACGCCACCGCCACCGCCGTCACGACCAGCCAGCAGCGGGTCTGCTAGGCCGGTCACGGCCGCCGCGAGGTCCGCTTGGTCGATGTCCCCTGCTTCGGCCAGCCGGTCGAGGTGGTCTGGCGCAAGCGGACCTGGCGGTGCGCGAATCCGGGCTGTGCGCCGGGTCGTTCACCGAGCAGCAGGAGAGCATTGTTGTGTGCGATGACCAGTCGCCGGACGACGGTGAGGCGGAAAGTCCGGCTCGGCGCCGCGTTCACGCTGTCGGAGCAGGACGCCGACGCGACCGAACTGAATATGGTCAACGCCGCCTTATACCTGCGGCGTCCATGTAGGGCGGGATGGTGCCGGCGAGCAGGCCGCGGATGCGGTTGCTGACCCCCGGTGGCTCGTTCCCCGTGGACCACCACAGCCCTCATCGGTGCTGGTCCTGGCCATGGGTTGGTCGGAATGAATACCGATGCTGTCCGGGCGCTGGCGTGCGCGTATGGGCAATAGCGCCGTTCGCTCAATGCACAAAGCGCACGCTCAGCTGGTGGCCTGGCCCTGTCGGAGAGTACCTTCGCTAGCGTTATGGTCTGCGAGTGACAGTGCTGCCGGCAGCCTCGGTCGTTGTCCGCACGTGGTTCGGTGATAACAGTGCGTGGGAGTCACTCGTCGTGGCGATTCAGACGCCCAGCGAAGACGGGTTTCTGGCGAATGTCGCTCTGGTGAACGATCCGATGTTCGAGGGCCTGAGCACCGAGGCGTTGAAGGTGAAGCAGACGGCTGGGCCGACTGTTTCCTTTCTGGTAGACGAGGTAACTCTCACTAATGTCGAGCAGCCCGTCTTGGCCGTCCGGCTTATCCCACTTTCGGACGGCGACGAACGCGATCATCGGCCGTTCCGGGTGCTGCCTGCCGAGCTGTGGAGTGTGGAGAACCTTAACCTGGCAAACATGGACCGGTCGGACTTTACAGACTCAGTATCCGAAGACGAGATCTTCCGCGGCTTCTGACGTACTTTCCGCCAAGGGCGGTGGACTGTCTCGCCGGCTTAGCGATCCGGGTGCTGGCTCCACCGCCGTGGAGCCAGCACCCGGGGGTGTTATGGGGTGGTGCTGATCTGGATGGGGGTCCAGCGTTGGTTGGGGTTGCCGAGGTCGGCTCCCTGGGTTACGAGGGTCGCGTTGGTTGTGCCGTTACCGAGGGTTTCGACGATTTTGGCGGAGTAGACGCTGCGCAGGGCGAGGGTGTTGTTGGCGGCGGTGGTGAATTCCCATTGCTGGTTGAGGTCACCGTGGCAGGGGTACTGGACGATTGATGTTCCGTTGTTGTAGTTGGTGGGCAGGTCGAGGCATTTGCCGGAGTTCTGGCTTTTGAGGGTGTATTTGTTGTTGCCGAGGTGGGTGAGTTTCCAGATCTGTTTGGCGCCGGCGACGCAGTCCCAGAGTTCGGTGGCGGCGCTGTCTCGCAGTGCGTCTTGGCCGACGCCGGCGACCTGGATGCACCGGCCGCCGTTGGCGTTTTTGAGTTCGATGGAGCCGGGTGTCATGGTGACGGTTTTGTAGTCGATGGTGCCGCCGCCGTCGTTGCTCCAGTCGATGCGCCCGTTTTGGAAGTTGCTGCGGCGTCCCTTGGGGAGGGCTTGTTCGTCGGTGGTGGGGTAGCCGAGGTAGGACTTTTCGGAGCCGAGGGCGTCCCATTTGCTGCGGATGTTGCCGTAGACGGGGTGGGCGCCGGTGGTGGGGTGCCAGTAGATCGCGACGCCGGTTTTGAATTTGATGTGTTTGCCGACGCCGTCGGAGGTGGGTGTTTCGTCGCTGATGGGGTAGGTGACGAATCCGGCTTCGTAGCCGAGTTCGGCGTATTTCTTGTGGATGTCGCCGGTGACGGCGCGGACCCCGTGGACGGTGGTGCGGTAGATGGATCCGGTGGAGAACCTCTGGAAGACGCCTCCTTCAACGGCGAAGCTGGTTTCCTGGCCGGTGGGGTAGCCCAAGGGGCCGTTTTCGTAGCCGAGGGCGGCGAACTTGGTGTGGATGTCGCCGGTGATGGTGCGGGCGCCGATGGCAGGCATCCAGTAGATGGATCCGCCGGTGAACCGGTTGTATTGGCCGCCTGCGGTGCCGAAGGCGGTTTCGTCGGTGGTGGGGTAGCCCAAAAGCCCGGTCACGCCACCGGATTTGCTCCAGGTGTCGCCGATGACGCCGTGGATTTCGTGGGCGCCGCTGGCGGGGCTCCAGATGATGGACAGGGGGTAGTAGCTTCCCTGGGCGTTGGTGATCTGGAGGATGTGGCCTTTGCCGTCAGGGGTGGTGGTCTGGTCGGTGAGCATCCCGCCGAGGGTGCCGGGGCCGCCGAGGGCGAGGAACTTGTCGAGGATGGGCCCGTTGTAGATGGGGTGGACCTGGGTGTTGGTGTAGCGGGTGAGGTAGAGGCGGCCTTTCTCGTAGACGCGGTAGCCGAGGTTGTTGGCGTCCAGGACCGGGTCTGCGATGGGTTTGCCGAGGTTGGCCCGGACCTTCTCGTCACGGCTGTAGCGCACGTCGAACGGCGTGGGCGGGGCCGGGGTGTCGATCTGCCAGGCCGCTCCGAGCGCGTTTTCCGGATACAGGGCGAGACCCGGGTTGCCCCTCGGCCTGAACGTGATGGTGGTGCCCTGGACGCACCAGGTGGCCTCGTCCCTGAACGCGGGCGTGCCGTCTGTGGGGGAGACGGTCACGTACGCCTCTGTGGGACCGCCTCCTCCTCTCCTGTCCTTGTCCCAGCGGAGGTAGTTGTTGGGGCGGGTGACCGACTGGAGGGAGAAGCAGGCGGGGTCGGCGAGCCCGGGTTCGATCTTCCAGGACTGCTCCGGGTGATTGCCCGGTTGCCACAGCGTGAGGGTCGCCTGCCCGCCGGAGTCGGTGAGGTAGCCCTCGTCCGCCTGGCGGGTCAGGGTCCGCAGCGACTGGGTCAGGTTCTCGTCCTGGCCGGTGCGCAGAAACCGTTCCCGGTCGGTCGGCGATCCGGCCAGCGCCGCGTCGGCGGCGGTGACCAATGCCGGGTGGACCCTGGTCTTGACGGCGCGGGTGCGGATTTCGGTGATTTGGCGGACGTATTCCTCGTCGCGTTTGCGGAGTTCGTTGTCGATGTCGCGCAGGTGGGCGTCTTTGGCGCCGCGGTCGATGAAGGCTTTCCAGTCGGCGGGGTTGCGGCTGCGGACGGCGGCTTCGGCGGCGCCGTGGACCTCGGTGTCACGCGGGGCGCGGCTCCAGATCTCGATGACGAAGTCCTGGTCGCTGAGGTTGATCAGGGCCTCGTCGCCGCGGATGCCGAGGGCGTGCCAGGCGGCGTTGGCTTTGGCCTCGCGGGCGAGCGCGGCAGCCTTCTCGGCTTCGGATTTGGCTTCGTCTTCGCGGATCAGCCGTTCGGTGTCTTTGCGGTGCTCGTCGTAGATCCCAACGGTGAGGAAGGTCCACTGTGCGTCGGCGGTGCCGCGCAGCGCGGTCCTGGCGGCGTCTTTGACCGCGGTGTCTTTGTGGTTGTCGGCGTTAAGGTCGAGGTGGACGATGAAGTCGTAGACCGATTTCGCCAGGTCGGTGTTGTCGGCCGGGACGCCGAGCAGCCCGGCGGCCTTGGCTTTGGCGGTGCGGTCTTCTTCCTGGCGGGCGCGGCGGTCGGCCACGATCGCCTGGTCCTGGGAATGGGCCGCGGCCATGCCGGTCTTGATGAACGTGGTGCAGGCGTCGTCGCTGTCGCCGAGCGCGGCGACGGCGGCGTCCTTGACCTTCCGGTGTTCGGGCTCGAGCGGGTGCTGCTTGTCCAGGTCGTCGGCCGCGTAGTACATGGCGGCGGTGAAGTTGCGGTCGGTGAGAATCATCAGCTCTGGCCCGGCGACGATGCCGAGAATGGCAGCGGCTTTGCCCTTTTCGGCATCGGTAGACTGCGCCAGCGTGGCCTTCGGCGCAGCCGGTGCCGGCTCCTCGGGAAGCTCCGGCGGCGTGCCGACGATCAGGGGAACCGGGGTCGGCAGTTGTACTGGCGCAGGCGTGGGGGAGTCGGGTACAGGCGCGCTGGGGGTCGGGCTGGGACTGGGGGACGGCGTGGCGGTGGCCGGTGCGGCGGCGAGCGCGCTGAACGCCATGACGGCCGCGGTGAACACCGCCGCCGTTCTTCTTGTGTGCGGTCGCGGCGGGCGGGATACCGCCGTCGATCTACCGGAAAGTCTCACAACTATTCCCCCTCTTGACGGAATGGCGATGGATCAAATGGCGTATTACCGCTCAGCGAGAACCGCCGTTGTGAAAGGCGGAGAAAACGGCGAGCCTGACGAGAACTAGCGCCATTGGCGAATTGCGGTCAACAGGTCTGGACAACCGAGACTCAGCTGTGATCAAGTACCGGAAATTACGGTGATCGGAGTCACCTTTTAGTGTGGGTCGTTCTCGATCATGTGCCATAGTTCGTCGGCTGCGTGATCACGCGGCTACTTGGGGGAGTGAGACCATGTCGAAAATCTCCGCTGTCTGCAGAGCGCTCGCAATCGGCCTAATCGTTACAATTTCCTTGGCCGGTAACGCATCCGCCAGCTCAGCCTCCTTGGTGGGGGAGCGGGTGGCGGGGATCGAGCAGTCGCCGTGGTATCCGATGGTGCGCCAGGTCGCTCTCTATCACGGGGAAACGCTGGTGCGTGCCGCGGCATGGCAGGCTATCTGGTCGGATGAAGGGGAATTCGCACTGCAGCGGTTCGCGTTATCCGGATATCGGGAAGCGCGAGAAAGGGCGCAGCAGAATTCCGCCCGCAACCGGGATTTCGTGCAACGCGTGCTGGGCGCCTATACTGCCGCGTATTCACCGCGTGTTCATGACGCCGCGAAGAAAGCTTCCCAAGGTAGTGACGCAGACTGCGACCGTTTCGTGCGTACCGGGTTTGCCGAAGCCAAAGCACTCGATACCGCGGCCAGGGAAGCCGACGAGCAGGAACGGCAGGTGATCGCCGAGACCGAGCGTGACTTTGTTCGGCTGCTGGCGGAGTCCGATCCTGGTGAACAGGTGCGGTTGGCCGCGCAGCACGCGCTGCGACCGGGCAGCACTGACACTGATGTGCGGGAGTTCTATGCCACCGCGTGGATGGCGGCGGCGGCCCTGGACGTGGAGATCTTCCGGCTCCGCACCCAGGACGCGGGGATCCGGTACCACGCACTGATCCCGCGGCTGGTGGCCGATGCCGAAGCGGCCGAGCTCGAAGCCCGCAACGCCGGTGAGGCCGCGGCGGAGCAAGCCCGTGCGGTCGCAGCCCGCGCCTGGACCACCACCCGGGAGAAGGCCGAGGAAGCACGCCAGGCGTGGGAGGCCGAGCGGCAACTCTGCCTCGAGCAGGCCCGCTACTGGCAGACGGTGAAAGACCGCGCGGCCGCCGAGACCGACCCGGTCTGGGCGGCGATCACGACGGGCGCGGAGAAACAGCGCGGCGGCTGGACGACGGAAACGACGTTCGCCGGCGACGAGGCCGGGCTGTGGGCAGGAGCCCGCGACCAGGCTCAGCTCGGCTACGACCGGATGACCACCCGCCCCTGACCCGGCGGACGCGCTTCGCCTGGCCGCGACCCGACCGTGACCAGGTGTTCTGACGGACTTTCTTCGATGGTGGGGGTGGATTGTGCGAATGCCGAGACGGATGCGCCGCGCGAGACAAGGGATCCTGGCCAGCCGGTGGTGCCGGCGAACCGTGGTGGTGGCCCTGGCCGCCGCCTTGGTGGCCGGGGGAGCAGGACCGGGCAGCTCTGTCGCCGCCCTCTCCGCGCCAGGCGCCCCCCATGCCCAGTGGCAGCCACCGACCAGCCCCGCCGCGACCACTGAACCGCCACCGCCCTCGGACGTTCCGGAGGATGATCCGGAGCGGGACGCCATCTTGCGGCAGATGCAGCTGGACCTGATGGCCGACATCGCCGCGTTCGACGAGGACGAAGAAGTCCGTGCCGCCGCGAGCGACGCGCTGCGGAAGACCGAAGCGGGTGACGAGAACGCCATCCCGGCGTTTTTCGACCATGGTCATCAGGCCGCGAAGGCGGCAGCGAAGAAACGTAAAGCCGAGGCTGACGCCCATAACCGTGCCTTGATCGAGCCGCTTGCGGGGACCGGCGGCCCGGTTTTCAACGCGGCCGTCGCCCGTGCGCTGGCAGGCAATGCCTACGACCGGGAGGACTTCCTGGCGTTCGGCCGTGACATCGCCGCGGAACAGGACCGCCGCGAGGGGGCCTATGACAAGGAACTGAAGAACCGGCGGCGTATGCACGTCCAGATCGCCGCCGACCGTGGCACCCCCGAGGTGTCCGCGGCGGCGAAGGCGGCGCTCGCCGCTGGGGACGCGGCGATCGCGGAGTTCCTCAAGACCGGGTATCTCGCCGCGGCCCAGCGCGACGCCGACGCCCGTGAACTTCATTTGGCCGAGCTTGAACGCAAACGCAAGGAAGCCGCCGCAGCATCGGATCTGGCGCAGCGGACCGCACGCGCGATGCGCGCCCGGACCAACCTGCTCGCCGCGCACGCCGACGGTGCCAAGGCTCTCGAACGTACCGCGAACGACATGACCTCCGCGGCGAACATCTCCCGCGAGACCGCCCGTCTGCTGGCCTCTGATCAGGCCGGGCACACCTATCACCCGGAGCTGTATCAGCGCGCGAAGGACGACGTCGCGCGTGAGGTCTCCCGTGCCGTGACCGATGCCCAAGCCGCGCAGAACGCCGCCGCTGGGGCGGGGGTGCAGGTCGACATCCTGCTGCAGAACGGGATGCCGCACGGCGCGCAGTGGGCGAAGGTCGTGCAAGGCATGGCCGCCGCGGCGGTCGCGGCGAAACGCGCCGCGCAGACCGCCGCGCACGCCATCGACGCGATCCACGCTGACGCGGCCGCCACCGACGCCGCCGAGAAGGCTGAAGCCCGTGAGGCGAACGCCCGCCAGTGGCGGCTCAACGCCGAATCCCACGCCGCCGCGGCCGCGCAGCTCGCCCAGGCCGCCCGCGATCAGGCCACCGCCGCCGCCGAGGCCGCCGAGCTGGCCCGCCGCGCCCGTGTCGACGCGGAAGCCGCGCTCAGCAACGCCCGGGTCCATGCCGCGAACGTCAAACAAGCCCGGGTGGACGCCGAACGCGAACGTGATGTCGCCGCCGCGAAACGGGAGGAAGCCGAGC
Organism: Amycolatopsis sp. cmx-11-51; assembly: GCF_047608665.1. NCBI lineage: Bacteria > Bacillati > Actinomycetota > Actinomycetes > Pseudonocardiales > Pseudonocardiaceae > Amycolatopsis > Amycolatopsis sp. cmx-11-51. The sequence goes on from NZ_JADNQO010000027.1 coordinate 23,101, forward strand.
AGTGGCGTCAGCAGGCCGCCGCGAAACGGCAGGAAGCCGAAGCCAAACAACGCGAAGCCGCCCAGCACCGCGACGCCGCGCAACGCGAAGCCGCCGTCGCCCACCAGAAACGCCTGGACGCCGAAGCCCAGCAACGGGTCGCCGCGGGGAAACGTGGTGACGCCCAAGCCCAGGAACAAATCGCCGCCGACGCCTCCCGCGACGCCCGCGCTCAGGAGAAGATCGCCCAAGAAGCCAACACCAGCGCACGCAACGAGGAAGCGAAAGCGTTCCAGGTTCGGGACGAGGCCGCGGCGATCGCCCAGTCCGCGGACACCGCGGACAAGAAAGCCATCGCTCTCGAAGGCCTGGCGCAGCGGATGCAGCAGTCCACCGAGGTCGCCCAGCAGGACAAGGACCAGGCGTGGGCCGCGGCCCGTGCAGCGCGAGCGGACGCCAACCGGGCCAGGGATGCGGCGCAGCTCGCCCGTGGCCACGCGGACGACGCTCAAGCAGCGGCGGGCCGGGCCCGTGGTGCCGCGATCGAGGCCGACGCCGCCGCCGGACGAGCCCGCGCCCATGCCGACGCCGCCCAAGCAGCCGCCGCGCAGGCCCGCGCCGCCGCACGCGAAGCCGAGGTCGCGGCCGAGAACGCCCGCACCGCCGCGAATGAGGCCCAGGCCGCCGCGGCACGCGCGAACGAAGCCGCGTCCCGCGCCGAACGAGAAGCCGCCGCGGTCCACGCCGAAGCTCTCCGCGCACGGGCCTCCGCCGAAGAGGCCACCGCTGCCGAGGCCCGTGCCGCGGAGCACGCGCGCAACGCCGCCAACCTCGCTCAGCAGGCAGCCGTGGAAGCAGCGATCACCCTGGACGCGGCGCATCGCACCCGGGACGAGGCCAACGCCGCCGGCGTCGAGGCAGCGACCGCGGCCATGCAGGCCGGGATCGCCGCCCGCGCCGCGACCGCGTCGGTGCAGTCGGCGTCCGGAATCGCCGCCCCGGCGGACCAGGCCATCGCGATCGTCAGCCCCTTCACCGGCGCGGACATCGACGCCGACTTCATCATCATGGTCGCCAACCGCGCCAAAGACGTCGGGGACACCCAAGTCAAGACCGCCCAGGCCGCCGCCGTGGACGCCGCTGCCCAAGCCCAGCGGGCCGCCGACGCCGCCCGCAACGCCGCCGCCGACGTCGCTCCCGCCTACCAGGCAGCAGCCCAGGCAGCCAGTTCCGCCGCGGCCGCCGCCCGCTCCGCCGCGGCGGCACAGCAGTCAGCGGCCGACGCCGCCATCCACGGAGCCGCCGCTCGCAAGGCCGCGGCGGACGCCGCGGTCGTCGACGCCGGCGCCCAAGCCGACGCCCAAGCGGCCCGCGCGGCAGCGAACCAGGCGGCTGCAGATGCCGCGCTCGCCGGACGCCTCGCTGACCAGGCTGAAGCCGATGCCCGCGCCGCACGCCAAGCCGCCGACAGTGCCACCCGGGCGGCGAACGAAGCCAGCGCCGCCGCCACCCGGGCCGAACAGGACGCTGCTGCCGCCCAGCAAGCAGCAGAACAAGCCCAGCGTGACGCCGACGCCGCCCGTACAGCCGCAAACCGGGCCGCGGAACACGCCCGCGACGCCGATCAAGCGGCGAGCAGAGCCGAGGACTACGCCAAAGACACAGAATCCCGAGCCAATAACGTCGCAGCCGTCTCGGCCGACATCCAGAAGCAGCTGGCCGAGCTCCAGGAGAAATTGCGCCTGGAGCATGAGGCACGGCAGCGAGCCGAAGTCGAACAGGCCATCACAGACGACAGCGAGATCCCTGAGTTGACGCAGGCAGAAGCCGATGCGCTGCGAACCGAGAAGGGGCAAGCCGCTGTCGACGACTACAACCGCGCTCGCGCCGAGGCCAACAAGCCGCTGCTCGACTTCATCGTCGCCGAGGGCGGACAGATCATCCTCGACATCGTCGGCTTCACCGACGCCAAACGGTGCTTCACCGAAGGCGACTTCATCGCCTGCGTCATGACCGTCATCAATGCCTTGCCCATCCTCAAGATCGCTTCAGTCCTCAGCAAGATCCCCGACGCGGTATCCGCTGTCGTCCGCATTGTCAAAGGCATCGGATCATTCAAGGACGCCGTGGTCACGGGGCGGCGGGTGGCCAAGGAACTGAAAGAGCTGGCCCAGCGCCTGATTAAGTGCCGGACCGTCGCGGCGAACAGTCTCGCCGGGCCTGCTTGTGAGGTGGCGACCAAACCCCCACGCGATCCCCACCGGCCGCCGGTGAACGATCCGCGGCGCGATCCCTACCCGTTCCCTGGCCCCCTGCCCCTTCCGAGCCCCGGGGAAGAAGACAAGAACAGGACTTGCCCCGACGGGACGGCGGGCTGGGTGATCAACGACCGCATGCAGAACTTCACCTATGGCAATGTTCCCGCGAGCCGTGCCACCGGCGGGACCGCGTGCATCATCCGCACGATGCCGCGAGAGGATGGAGAGCCGGACACGCCTGTCGGCCATGACCCGGAAACGATGCACAAGGGGCATCTCATCGCGTCGATGTTCGGTGGGCTGCACAACGTGCAGAACATCGTCCCGCTGTTCAAGAAGGCGAACAACCCCGTAATGCTATATGACATCGAAGAGCCGGTTGCGCGTGCCGTACGCGGCGGAGAAACGGTGTATTATCGAGTCAGTGCTTACTATGCAAATCCTGGCGATGCCGTGCCGAGCAGGTTGTACATCAAGGCATGGGGCATGAAGGGGACATTCCGTTGTCTCGCGATCCTGGAGAATGTTCCCAACCCGCCGCGTGCCGTATGTCAATGATCGAGACTGACGAGTGAAGTCGGGGTGTCACGCTGTCTCGATCTCATCGAGGCAGCGTGATATCGTCCAGTTAAGTGCCGTACCGTGTCGAAAGGTCTCATGTGCCGATGGCTGATTCTCGCGCCGTAGTGGACAGTATTGCGGCCGCTGTGGGGTGGACTGACACTGTTTCTGTGGCGCTTGACTGGAGCGTGGTCGAGCGCACTCTGGGTTTTTCGCTTCCTGGAGACTACAAGGAATTCATGGAACGGTTTCCGTCGGCCGCGTTTCGTGATGTTGTAACCTTCTGGAATCCGATCCAGGGCGTCGAGTCCCTTGCTCGGTTTAGGGAAGAGATCGACCGAATTCTCATCGGTGTAAGGATAGGTTGGGAACGGGAATATCACACCTTTCCGCCGTTTCCTGAACCCAAGGGAGCGATCCCCTTCGCATCCGATTCCGGCGGAGGGTCGCTGTTGTGGCTACCTTGGACAGACGACCCTGATGAGTGGCATGTCGTGTATCAAAGCCGACACAGCCCTGACGACTGGACCAGGACGAAACGGTCGATGACAGAAGTCATGCTCGAACTCGCGACCAGTCGAAGCAAGAGAAATATTCTCGGATGGGACATGGCCGCCAAAGAGCGATCACTGGAGCCTTTCGAAGTCGTTTCCTGAACCGAGAACCCAGTCGGACCAAACCCCGGGCACGAGCCAGCCATGCGACCTGCGATCAATCCATGACCGAGTTGTTGCAGGAAACAGTTCGGGGATTCTGCGGAGGACAGGCCTGGACGTTAGCGTGCAGAGGCTTGCCTCCTGCGTCAGCGCCAGGCGATCTCGCTGGCGCTGATGGCGGGATGCCGTTCGTGATAGGGAATTCACGGTCCTGGACGAGGTGCTGAGGAGCTCGGTCACGCTTGGCCTATGTAGACCGGTAGATCCCTTCACTGACGTGTCACTCCATGACGCACCAGGATGGGGTTGGACTTGTGCGGGATCTTCACAGGCAAACCGAGGCAGATTGGGCTGCGGGCGCGCTATCACCGCAGGTCAGCAGGGTGTGCTCCCCGCAGGTGCGGGGATGATCCGGGGTTGCGCGACGGCAGAGCGGACATGACCGCGTGCTCCCCACAGGTGCGGGATGATCCGGCGATGAGCCCGGAGGTATCGGCCGAGGTCATGTGCTCTCTGCAGGCGCGGGGATGATCTGGAGTACTGCACCGACTTGTCGTCGGCAACCGGGTGCTCCCGCAAACGCGGGAAGCACGGGTTCCCTGTTGCGGAGCGGGGGTGTCAGGGCCGGCTCTGAGCGTCGTGGAGACGCTTGCGGACATAGGCGGCATTGTGCGGGAGACCGTAGTCGTCGTGGATTGCAGCGGATTCCTTCCAACAGGCAATGGCCTCGCTGATGTGGCCGAGCTGGCGCAAGGAGGCTGCGAGGACATCCAGTGGCGTCGCGATGCTTTCGTCCCGGCTGACGCCGACACGGCGACCAATGGCTATCGCCTCCCGACACAGGGCGATGGCAGTCTCGTGGTGCCCCAGTCCCTACTGCGCTCGGGCTACGTCAGTTATCGCACCTGATTCACCGGCGCGGTCTCCTGCTTTCCGACGCAGACTCAGCCCGCGTTGACCGTGATCGAGGGCTTCCCGGTAGCGGCCGAGGCCAACGTACGCGGCGCTGAGATTGCCTTCGATTACGACTTCCCAGCGTCCCGTGTCAATGCCACGGCTGAGTGACAACGCTTCGTCGAGATACCGCAGAGCATTCTCGAATCGCCGCTGCTTCAGAAGAAGCAGCCCGCGATCATTGAGCACCCAAACTCTCAATTCGTCGTCGCCCAGATCTCGTGCCATCGCTTCCACCCGATCAAGATCGACGGCCGCTTGCTCCCACCTATGCAGATACGTCGCCGCGCTCCCACGATGCGCCAGCAGCTGCGCCTCCTGGATGTGGCCGCCGACCCTGCACGCAGCCATGAGCCCGACTGTCACAATGTCGATCCACGTTTGCCAGCTGACCGTTGTCGCGGTGAAGGCGCACGCGATGGTCAGCGAGACGGTGCGGCGATCCAGCCGATGCTCGGCGGCATAATGCAGCGCGGCAATCAGGTTGTCGCGTTCAGTGCTGAGCCAGGCCAGCGCGTGGTCGAAGTCGCCGATCGGGTACGGGCGGGCTGGCTCGGCCACGACGTCCCAAGGCCTCGTCTGTGCGGGGTAGAGCTTTCGGTCGGCTGCGTGGGCGGTGTGGATGTACCAGGTCAGCACAGCATCCAGCGCCTGGTCCCGGTCGTCGCCGGTGTCGTGGTGCAGGGCTTGGTCTGCGGCGTAGGTGCGTAGCAGGTCGTGGAACCGGTACCGGCCACCGGCGACGGGTTCAATCAGATGCGCGTCAGCCAGGGCGGCGAGTAGAGGACGAGCGTCGGCGGGGGACAGTCCGGCTAGCGCGGCCGCGGCCGGGAGCGACAGGTCAGGGCCGGGGTGCAGGCCGAGGCGGCGGAACAGCTGCGCCTGCTCGGGTGGGAGTCGCCGGTAGGACCAGTCGAACACCGCACGGACGGCGGCCCGCTCATCAGCGAACTCACTGAGAACGTCGAGCCGGGTGCGGTCGTCGGCCAACTCGGAGACGACCTCGGCGACCGTCAGATGAGAATGGACGGCGGCACGGCTTGCCGCGACCCGCAGCGCCAGCGGCAACCGCGTGCACAACCGGACCAGTTCATTGACCGCATCGCGTTCGGCGGCGGCCCGCTCGGCGCCGAGGATGCCGGTGATCAGATCGAGTGCTTCGGGCGGGGTGAGCAGGTCGAGGGTGAGGCGGTAGGCGGCGTCGGTGACGACAAGGCCAGTGAGGCTGTCGCGGCTGGTGATCACCACCATGCAGCCGGCGGTGCCAGGTAGGAGGGGCCGGACCTGCTCGACGCTGTAGGCGTTGTCCAATACCATCAGCACCCGCTTGTCCGCCAGCATCGACCGCAGTAGCCCCGCCTGCATTTCGACGTCGGCGGGGACCGCGCGGGCCGCGACCCCCAAGGCTCGCAGGAAACCACCGAGGGCTTCGGCGGCGGTAGCGGGTTCGCCGGGACCATAGCCGCGCAGGTTGACGTGCAGGGTGCCGTCGGGGAATCGGCGCTGGATCCGGTGGGCCCAGTGCAGCGCGAGGGCGGTCTTGCCCATCCCTCCCGCCCCGTCGACAGCGGTGATCACCACCGACTGCGGTCGCTCGTCGTCCTGGCCGGGGTCGGGCGGGATCAGCGCGTCGAGCGCGGCCAAGTGTTCCGCCCGGCCGGTGAAATCCCGCACCGACCCGGGAAGCTGCCGGGGTACCCCCCGTCCGCCCCCGTGGTGGATCTCCATCGGCCCGCTGGGGTCACGGCGCTTCATCCGTGTGCGGTTCACCGTCAGGTGGGTGATCGGTGCGCTACTGTCGGCGACAGGGCTTTCCTGCGGCCAGGATGGCGAGGGCGATGGACACGAGATGTCGGATGTCGGGCGCGTGGTTGAAGAAGGCGCGTGGGCGGAAGGGCTTGTCGCAGCTGGAGTTCGCCGAATTGATTGGCCGGTCGGAGAGCTGGGTGTCGAAGATCGAGACCAACTCGATCCGGTTGAAGGACCTGGACCTGGCGGAGCGGATCGCGGACGTGCTCGGCGTGCCTTTGGCGGGCGTGCTCGGTCTCGACACCTCGGTATCCGGTGGGGCGGCAGCGTCGGTGTCGGGTGGGCATACTCGCGTGCAGAGCGCAGTGCCGCAGGTGACCGACGCACGTGAGTGGGAGATGTGGGACAGCATGAAACGCCGATGGTTCCTGACGCAGGCAGCGCTGGCCGCACTCGCCGTGACGGAGGCGCTGCGGCCCGGCCCGAGTGATGCTGTTCTGGCAACGGTCTTCGAGCGGGATGGCGTCGATGAGCAGACCGTTGCCAGTCTGGAGCAGGTGGTTCTGGGGTGGCGCCAGGCGTATCGCACGGCCAGCGCGCAGACGTTGCTGGGGCCTGCCCACAGCACCCTGAATCTGCTGGTTGAGATGGCTCCGGACGCCGGTCCTCGTCAGGACCGTGTGGTGTCCCTGATTGGGCAGATGTCGGCGTTGGTGGGGACGATGCTGATGCTGGACATGGCGGATTTCGAGGGCGCCCGGCATTTTCTGACCGTCTCCGCCCGCGCGGGTCACCAATCCCGCGACGCTGAACTGACGGCTTTGGCGCTGGGCTGCAGGGCCTTCCACGCAGCTTACGGTCAGGAACCAGATCCGCGGGAAAGTTTGCGGTTCGCTGAGGGGGCGCTCGTGGCGGCGGAGACGGGTATTCATCCGCGCACGCATGCGTGGCTTCAGGCGGTGACCTCGGAAATGCGTGCCACTGCGGGCGAAGACTCCAGTTGCCGGCGTGCGCTCGACATCTCGGCCGCTTTGCTGGGGCAGCCGGAACGGGACAGGCCGTGGCTGGGGATCGGCGCGTTCGGCACGGCGAAGCTCACCGCGTACCGGGGTGGTGACCTGTCCTGCCTGGGTCAGCACAGCCAGGCGCAGGCCACCCTGATGGAGGCGCTGCACGCGCTCGACCCGAGCATGCGGAAGCATCGCTGTACGGCGTTCATCGATCTGGCAGAGTCCTTCGCCCGTTCCGGTGACATCGACGCGGCTTGTGAGCATGCCGGCAGCGCTCTGACCATCATCCAGAAGACGCGGCACGCCGACAGCTTGAAGCGGGTCGATGTGTTGCACCGCAAGGTCACGATGACCCGCGCGCCCGCGGCGCGCCGCTTGGGTGAGAAGCTGATCGGGTGCAAAGCCGTCGTCACGTGACCCACACTGGCCTGTTGCTGGACTTCGGCGGTGTCGTGACCACCGACTTCTACGGGGCTTTGCGAGCGTTTTGCCTGCGGGAACGGCTTCCGGAGAACGCGATCGAGACGGCCTTGGCCACTCCTGCCGGGCACGAGGCTCTCGCTGCGGTGGAGTCCGGTGTCCTGCCGCAGCGCGACTACGAGCAGACGTTGGCGCGCATGCTGGGCCTGGACGCGGACGGCCTGCTCGCGCGTGCGTTGGCGGATCTGCGACCGCGGACTGAGGTTTATACGCTGGTCGACCGGGCTCGTGCCGCGGGGATCACCGTGGGGGTGCTGTCGAATTCCTGGGGGACAGGGGCGTTCGATCCCTACGCCGGGTACGGCCTCGAGGAGCGGTTCGACGCGGTGGTGATCTCGGATCAGGTCGGGATGCGCAAACCTGACCCGGCCATCTACCGGCTGGCCGCTGACCAGATCGGTGTCCAGACCGGCGACTGTGTGTTCGTCGATGACACTCCCCGGAACCTGCCGCCGGCCAGTGAACTCGGCATGGTCACGGTGCTGTTTCCCGACACCCGCAGCGGTGTCGACGAGATCGAGCGCCTGCTGGGCCTGCATGACCAGTAACCGGGTTCCTACCCCGTAACCCGGTTACTGATCCAGCCCCGCCGATTCTCGTAGCGTTCGGGACGGGCCCGGTGCCACATCAGGTGGGGTCGGGCCGACGAGAGCCGCGGCGGGATGAGCCGGGCGGATGGCGCGGACACACGTACCGCAGCCCAGCCCGTCGCGGTCTCCCTCACTCATGGAGGCCGCCGGCATGGCAGGGGTACAGCGTTTCTCCGACCCGGCGGCCGATGTTGTACCGGGGACCGCAGCTGTCCGGCACCGGGTTGTCGTGCGGGTCTACAGCGGCGACGGACGCCGCCACGCCTACCTCGCCGTCGACCTGGTGCAGGAGGGCTACTACCAAGTCCACCCAGTGTGCAATCAGGTGTTCGGCTACCGCCTCGCCCACCTGGCGGAGCTAATCGGGCCCACCAGCTTCCGCAACCTCGAGAACCGATTCGAGGGCTGCGAATCGTGCGCGAACTCAACCACACGAAGTCCTCGTCGACAACGAAATCGTGGCGGTGCGCGGCACGCTGGACGTTCCTGGGAACGCACGACGACATCCGCGTCCCGCGTCGAAAGCGACTGTGGCCCTGGCCGCATGATCATGCCCCGCCCCTCAGCGTAGGAGGACTACCCAACATGTCCGATGCCGCCAGCGCGCTGCCGATCCCCGGCGCGTGGACGATCGAGACCCCTCGCCATGAGGACGGACGGGGGAGTTTCCACGAGTGGTACAGAGACGACACCGTGCGCGCCGCGACCGGCGAGAGCTGGCAGCCGCGGCAGGCCCACTGGTCGGTGTCCCGTAGGGGAGTGCTCCGCGGGATCAGCGTGGTCACCGGGGCGCCCGGGCAGGCGAAGTACGTGACGTGCGTGCGAGGGGCGGTGTTGGACATCGTGGTCGACGTGCGAGCGGGGTCCCCGACGTTCGGCCGCTGGCACCTGGAGCGCCTCGACGAGGACCACGACCTGTCGCTGTACCTCGCCGACGGTCTCGGGCACGCGTTCCTGTCTCTCGCCGAGAACTTGACTGTGATGTACCTGCTGTCCCAGCCGCACGATCCCGCCCGCGAACTCCGTGTCCAGGCACTCGACCCCGACCTCGGTATCACCTGGCCGCCCGAGGTCACCGTGAGCCAGTCGGCGAAGGATCTCGCGGCCCCCTCACTCGCCGAAGCCGAACGAGCCGGGCTGCTCCCCGCGTACACGCGTTGACGAACCAGAAATCAGTTGAGCACAGGTGTTTGCCCCCTCGATGGTGTCGAGACAGATTGGACTGATCATGCACAGAGTGCTCGTGACGGGCGGGGCCGGATTCATCGGCTCGCACCTGGTCGACCGTCTCATCCAGACAGACCAGGTCGACCAGGTGACCGTTCTGGACAGTCTCACCTACGCTGGCGACCGGCGGAATCTCGCGGCCGCCATGGATTCTCCGAAACTGACGTTCGTCGAAGGCGACATCCGCGACGCCGGCCTGGTCGGCGATCTCCTGCCCGGCCACTCCGCGGTCGTGCATCTGGCCGCCGAGTCCCATGTGGACCGTTCCCTGCGCGATGTCGGCAACTCGGTCAGCACCAACGTGACGGGCACACAGACACTGCTCGACGCCGCGATGCGCTGCGGTGTCCAGAAATTCGTGCACGTCTCCACCGACGAGGTCTACGGACCGATGCCGACCGGCTCGGCCCGCGAAGATGCTCCGTTGCGTCCCACGGTCCCGTACGCGGCGAGCAAGGCGGCGAGTGACCTGATGGTCAGCTCCTACTTCGTCAGTTTCGGCGTCCCGGTCTGCATCACCCGCAGCTCCAACAACTACGGTCCCCGCCAGCATCCGGAGAAGCTGATCCCGCTGTTCCTGCGCCGGCTCCTCACCGGCGAACCGGTCACTCTGCACGGGCACGGGCAGCATCTGCGGAACTGGCTGCACGTCGAGGACCACTGCCGGGCGATTGACCTGGTCCTGCGCCGCGGCGTCCCCGGCGAAATCTACAACGTCGGCGGCGGCACGGACCTCACCACCCTGGAGCTGACCGGCCGCCTCCTGCAACTGGTCGGGGCGGGCTGGGACGCGGTCACCACCGTCGCGGACCGCACGGCCAATGACATCCGCTACTCGATGGACTGGTCCAAGATCGCAGAACTCGGATTCCAGCCCCGCCGCGATCTGGCGTTCGGACTGGCCGAGACCGTCCACTGGTATCGCGGCAACGTCGATCGCTGGTCCGCAGCCGAGGCTGCGGGGATGTTGGTCGAGGCCGCGGAGCTGACGGCGGTGGGCGGATGACGGTCGTGACAGCGCCGAGCGGGCCTCGCGCCAACGCGCGGCCGTTCCTCTACGGCGACGAGATCACCGCCGTCGCCCGCGCGCTCGAGGGCGGCCAGTACGGGCACGGCGCCGAAACCGAGGCGTTCGAACGCGAGCTGGCCGTCTATCTGGGCACTCCGGACGTGGTCGCGGTCTCCACTGGCACCGCCGCGTTGCACCTGGCGCTCCTGGCCGCCGGTGTGGGGCCTGGTGATGAGGTGGTGGTGCCGTCGCTGACGTTCTGCGCGAGTGTCCAGGCCATCGTCGCGACCGGTGCCCGGCCCCGGTTTGTCGACGTCGACCCGGCCACCTTGTGCACCACCGTCGACCACGTCCGCGCCGCACTGACCCCGGCCACCCGCGCGGTCATGCCGGTCCTCTACGGCGGCCGCGCGGTCGACCTCACCGCCTTGCGCGAGTACCTCGCCGCTCAGGACATCGCGGTCGTCGAGGACGCCGCGCACGCGTTCGGCTCCTTCACCGGCCCGCGCCGTGTCGGCGCCACCGGCGACCTGACCTGTTTCAGCTTCGACGCGATCAAAGCACTCACCTGCGGAGACGGCGGAGCGATCGTCCCGCGCACTGCTGGTGAGGCCACGGCGCTGCGCCGGGCGCGTGCGCTGGGCATCACCAGCGGCCGGGCCCAGCGCGGCCATGCCGTCTCCTACTCCGTGGACGGCGTCGGGTTTCGCTACCACCTCTCCACCCTCCACGCCGCGATCGGCCGAGTCCAGCTCACCCATTTCCCGGAGATGGAAACGCGCCGACGCGGCCTCTGGAACGCCTACGCGGCCGCGCTGCAGGACATCACCGATGTCACCGTGGTCGACCTCGACGTCGCCAACACCGTGCCCTTCAACTGCACGATCCTCATCCCCGCCCCACTGCGGAACGAGGTCCACACGCGGCTGCGCGCCGGCGAGATCGCCGTGGGCGTGCACTATCCGCTCAACCACTACCAGCCCGCGTTCAGCCCGTGTGCCACTCCGCTACCGAGCTCGGAGTCGCTGTGGCAGCGGATCCTCAACCTGCCCTTCCACCCCGACATGACCGACAACGACGTGCACACCGTCGCCGCGGCCCTGCGCAGAGCACTCCGCCTCGCTAGCGGTCGGTCCCACGTCCGCGGGCCCGCGCCCGATCACGACCGGAACCAGGGGCCGCGACCCACGGAGGCAACCCGATGACCGTGCGCCGCGCTGCCGTGCTCGGGAAAGGCAGCCTCGCCGCTCACGCCTGCGAGGTGATCGCGGCGCTACCAGGCACGGTGTTGGACACCGTGATTCCCACCGCACCCGAACCCGACTGGGACATGCGGCTCTCCCGGTTCGTCGAACAGAACTGGCCGGAGACACGCGTGCTGCACGCCGGCGACTGGCGCGACCTCGAACCAGGACGGTGCGACCTCGTCTTCAGCGTGCTCTACGACAAGATCATCGGCCGCGGCCTGATCGAGGGCACCCGGCACATCATCAACTGCCACCCCGGACGCCTGCCCGCCTATCGCGGCGCCCGGCCGGTCAACTGGGCACTGCACAACCGCGACACACTGGCCGGTATCACCATCCACGTCATCGACGACGGCATCGACTCCGGCCCCGTCCTCGCCGAGGCGCTGTTCTCCATCTGGCCGGACGTCGACGAGGTCGCCGACGTCTGGGACCGGGCCATGGACCACGGGCGGCGGCTCATCTCCGACACCCTGCCCCGGCTCGACGCCATCACCCCACAACCCCAGGACGAGACCACGGCGACCATCCACTACCGACGAGACAGCCACCTGCTGGGCGATCGCGATGGCTGGACCAGAAACAGTGCTGGCACCGGCAACTGAGAGCACCGCACGCCCAGCGGAAGCGCCTATCGCTCGCCAGCCCCGTCAAGGACGACATCGACGAGCCGATCAGCGGCGTCCGGCCGCCCCAAGTCGCGCGCACGGGCAGCCATCGCGTGGCGCCGCTGCGGATCGTTCAGCAGCGGCGCCACCGCGTCCTGCAAGCCCGTCGCGGTGACGCTGTTGGCGAGCAGCGCGGCCGCGGCTCCCTGGTCGGCGAGGTGCCGCGCGTTGTGGGCTTGCTCGCCACCGGCGGAGGACGCCAGAGGAATGAGCACTGCCGCTTTCCCCAGCGCGGTCAACTCGGCGATCGTCCCGGCCCCGCTGCGGGAAATCACCACGTCGGCGAGTGCGAACAGATCAGGCAGCTCAGAGCCGACGAACCCGACAGGCAGATAGCGTGCTGAGAGTTCCGGTGGCAACGCGGCCGCGCGTTCCTGCTGCGTCTCCACGGAGGCAGGTCCGCATTGGTGTACGACGTTCGCCTGCTCGAGCAGCCACGGCAGGATCGCTGCGACCAGCTCGTTGATCTGGGTGGCACCTTGCGCGCCGCCGGTGACGTACAACGTCGGCAGCGCACGATCGAATCCCTGAACGCCGAGCGCCTCCACCGCCCGGTCAGCGTCGCCCGCGAGCAGTTCCGAGCGCACAGGGTTTCCCGTGGCGACGGCGCGCTTTTGCGTTGCGGGCGGCAGGTGCGACAGCGTCGATTCCGACGACACCGCCACCCTGGCCGCGAACCGGGCCAGCACGCGGTTCGCGAGGCCCAGCCGCAGTGTCTGCTCGTGGATGACCAACGGACGGTTACACACCCGGGCCGCCACGCCCACTGGCACGGCGACATACCCACCGGTCGCCAGCACCACATCGGGCTGGAACCGCGCGACAACCGACCGCGCCTGGAACACACCGAGCGGAACCCGGGCCATGTCGGCCAGATTGGCCCGCGACAGCATCTTCAACGGGTTGCGCGCACGTCGGATCTTGCCCGTGGCGACCGCCTGGAACGGAATCCCCTCCGCTGCGGTGACGCGAGCCTCCAAACCGGCCGCGGTACCAACCCAGAGGACTTCAACGGCCCGGCCCTCATCGGTCAACCTGGCCCGCAACGTACGAATGGCCGCCAGCGCCGGATAGGTATGCCCACCAGTCCCACCACCTGTGACGATCAACCGAAACGGCCGTTGGACCGACATCGTGCGGTGCCGAGCGTCGGCGTGAGCCGCGGCGTGCTTGTGCATTGTCAAAACCCGCAGTTTCTCAACCTGTCAAAGAGGACTCGACTGTGACCCGGCCTGGCGCCAGCTTTCGACGCTGATTGTTCCATAGTCGGCGATTCTGTTTCGGAGCCACTCACCGTATGCGGTGCAGTACCGCGCTAGGCGTCCAATATGGACACGACCGCGCCCTGGCGGGGTGTCCACTGACGTCGTCAGGGTTCCGGTCGCCTGACAGCTGCTACGGTGCTAATCACCTCGTCCACCCTGTGCAAGGAGGTCTGCCGGCGATGCCTGACTACCCCATCTCCGTCAAAGGCGTCGTCGTGCGCGCAGGCCGCGTACTGCTCCTGCACAACGAACGCGACGAATGGGAACTACCCGGCGGCCGCCTCGAACTCGGCGAAACCCCCGAAGAATGCGTCGCCCGCGAAATCCGTGAGGAGACACGGATCAGCGTCGACGTCGTGGAGATCCTCGATTCGTGGATGTACCAGATCACCGTGGCGAAGAAGAACGTGTTCATCGTGACCTACGGCTGCCGTGCCATCACCGACGCCGCACCTGTCCTGAGCCATGAACACAAACGCGTCGGCGAATTCACCGCCGACGAGATCCCGGACCTGGTCATGCCCGCGGGGCCTGGCCACTAGCGCCCCGGGTCTTGGTGGCCAGGCCCGTCGCGACCTTACCGTTCGGATTAGCGAAGCAGACGGGTTGAACTACTGCACCCACGCGACCGGAGTCGTGCTGGTCCGGGGCGATGCCAGCTGGCGTGGCGCGTGGATGGTCCAAGCACATGGGACCGCGGACGTCATCTTCCGCGACGACGCGGCCTGTGTCTTGCTCCTCGAAACCACCTACGGCGCCGAAACCCGGGAGATCCCCGGCGGCGGGAACGAAGCGAACGAGTCACCCTGGCAATGCGCACGCCAAGAGATACCGATGAGCTCGGGATCGAGGGTCTGCCCGGTCGGAGCCGGGCCGGGGCGTCGATCAACGGGATACATCACCCCGATCGGCGCCATTCTTCTCGCCGGCGCTCGGAGGCCGGGGGAGCAGTGCTCGGAGGGAGGCAGCCCAACGTCTGTCCTCGCGCAGCAGACCAGGCAATGCCTTGAGAATTGGGAGAGCAAGTTTCAAGACCCGCTCGTTCTCGGCGCCGGTCTTAATCAACCAGCGGAGGAACCAGATCGCCAGGGCCATCGTGGTCAGTCGCACTACGGCAGCGAGGGAGCCCAATCCCAGCGCGCCTGCGATGTACGCGTTAACCGGACTTGATCATGAGAGAACCTTTCGGTTTGCGCACCCGCAATCTGCGGGTGGCCCGCCACCGGGTCCACGCCATCGACGCGCGGCCGGCATTTCACCAGGCGGCAAACGACATTCTACCGCCTGGGACAGGCATCCGTTGCCGCACACACTGACTCTGCCCAGGCTCCCCCGAGAAGACACGAGAGGATTGCCGCCATCCGTCCGTTCTCAGGGAAGACTGCGAAAGCCCCGCGGCGCACCGCCACTCGGCGGGTAGGCCCTAGTACTCCAGTCGCAGTTCGTGAGGGTCATGGTTTGTGGGCTGATTGTCGTTGGTAGTGGCTTTGCTGGGCGCGGTATTGGTGGCGTCTGCGCCATGTCGAGCAGCGGATCCGGTGTGTGACATCGAGGATCGGTCGGCTGATGAGCGTGGTGAACAGGTGGTGGATTTCGTTGCAGGTCAATGAGATCCATCCGGCAGTTGCCGGTTCGGGGTTTCGTTCGGTGGACGCGACGACGGCGAGGAAGGCGTGGGCGAGCATCGCCAGGACCGTCCAGCGGTGCCAGGAGGTCCAGCGTCGGACCTGGTGCTGGTCAAGCCCGGTGAGGCCTTTGCCGGTCTGGAACGACTCCTCGACTGTCCATCTGCGGCCCGCGACCTGAACCAGGATCCGCAACGGCACCGGTTCGGGCGAGTAGCAGCGATAGAACGCCAGTTCGCCGGTGGTGCGGTGGCGGCGGATCAGCAGCCATCGGTGCCCGTCGGGCTCGTCGGTGTCGATGTCGGCGAACGCCCAGTCGTAGTAGCGATGTCCTTTTGCTCCAGTGCCGGCGGAGAGGCGTTGCCAGACGTGCTTGGGCAACCGTGCGGCAAAACCGTCAGCGCGCAGCACGCCGGCTGGAGTGCTGACGCGGCGGTCGCAGCCGATGGCGAGGACGTAGCCGATGCCGCGTTGTTCGAGGTTCTTGCGCAGGTGGGGGTCGGCGCCGTAGACCTCGTCCCCGGCGACCCACCCGGCCTGGATCCCTGCGTCGAGGGCACGGCCGATCATGGTGGTCGCGAGCGCGGGTTTCGTCGCGAATGCGGTGTCGTCGGGGATTCCGGCGCCTGCGCAGCGGTCGGTATCGGTGGTCCAGGATTTCGGGAGGTAGAGGGCTCGGTCGATGAATGCGTGGCCGGTGTCGGTGGCGTAGGTGAGGTAGACCGCGACCTGGGCGTTCTCGATGCGCCCGGCGGTGCCGGTGTATTGGCGTTGCACTCCGACGGTGTGGACGCCTTTCTTGAGGTCGCCGGTTTCGTCGACGACCAGCACGGCGCCGGTGTCGCCGAGGTGTTCGGTGACGTAGTCGCGCAGGTCGTCGCGGACCTTGTCGGCGTCCCAGACTGCTTTGCGCAGCAGGTGTTGTATCCCGTCGGGGGTGTCGTCGCCGGCGTGTTCGGAGATGGTCCAGCAGTTCTTGTCCGGCAGGTCCGACAGCAGCCCGAGCAGCAGTGCTCGCGCACGTCGGCGGGGTTCGACTCTAGTGAACCGGCCGGCGATCCGGCTGATCATCTCCTCGAACATCACCGCCCATCGGTCAGGGTTTACGCTAAAGCCTGCGGCCACCAGCCGATCAGGGTTAGTCCACACAACCGACCATGATTAACTGGTGGCCGCACCCGTCTCCAGGCAGCCCACCAGCGACATCACGAAGTCCGGCTGGAGTACTAGCCCACGAGTTTGGGAACCTGCTGGGCTAGGCAGGGGGCGGCGTCCTTAGGGGCGTCGCCCTCACTCGTTCTCGTGGCCAGCCCGCTAACGGTGCCGCTTGCGAACTGGCAACAACCGGGAGCGTACCCGACTAGCGCACTAGCGCTGTAGTGCGCTAGTCGGAGCCGCTGGACGTTTTGACGCGTCCCTTGGCCTTGGGGGCGGTGGTGGCCTTCTAGCGGGCGGCGCCTCGCTTCTTGGCTGCGGCGGCGGTCTGTCGCTTGCGTGGAGGCATTCAGTTCACCCCTTTCCGCTTCGTCGGGGTCGGGCATGGTGATGCCGAGGAGTTCCGCGGTAACGTAGCCGTCGAGGTACTTGTCCCCGATGACGACGAGACCGGCGGCGGCGAGGAAGGCGTCTTTGTCGTCCTGGCTTTTGAAGCAGACGCAGAACCAGTACTCGCTTTCGGTCGCGAGCTGTATCCGTTCCAGCTCGCGGGCGGTGCGTTCGCGGAAGCCGCGGTGCAGCGCGTCGAGCTCGGCGGGTGCGTCGTCCTCTTCGTCGCCCGTGTGCTCGATGCCGGCGAGCGGGTCGGGTCCGGCTCGGCCGTGAGCAGGGGCAGCATGTCGTCGTTGGACTTCATTCCGGACGTGGACGGCGACATTTGAGCAGCGTGGCATTGGGGTCGTCAGCGGGTGAGGTCATGGCGAAGCAACTCC
Source organism: Amycolatopsis sp. cmx-11-51 (assembly GCF_047608665.1). Taxonomy (NCBI): domain Bacteria; kingdom Bacillati; phylum Actinomycetota; class Actinomycetes; order Pseudonocardiales; family Pseudonocardiaceae; genus Amycolatopsis; species Amycolatopsis sp. cmx-11-51. The sequence continues at coordinate 40,307 of NZ_JADNQO010000027.1, forward strand.
AGTTCGGCGAGAGAGCCGGCCCAGGACTGGGGTGTAGTCCTCGGGTTCGTGGCGGCTCAGTGGTTCGATGAACAGGTGGTCCGAACCGCCGAAGGAGCGGCCGTATTACTCATAATCGACCGACAGCGGATAGCCGCGCTGGGTGAGTGCGGCCCGGATGGTCGACGCCGTGTGCATGCACCGCGAGCACTGCCGCATCGATGATCCGTAGCAGCACGGCCTGGCAAGACGGGAGCAAAGAGGAGGAAGGTGTGCTGACACCGGTTTGGCGTGGTTGTCGAGCGAAACGTGGCGGATGACGAAAGCAGCCTTTCCTCTGAGGCGTTCGAATGTGTTTGGACGCTGGTTGCGGTGACCGTCAGGTTTCGGCAAGCTAGGTAGTATTGGTCGTGCCCTCCCAGGCGAAGGATCTGGGATGTGTGATGACTGCATTTCGTTCGTGTGATTCCGGTGTTCGGCGGGATGACGGCGTGGCCGGTGGGCTTCCGTCGATTCAGCTCGGGCGACTGTCTGAGGCTGTTCCGGTGGGTGACAGGATCGTGGCGTCATTGCTGATGCCTGTCAGAGATTCTGGCCGTCGGGACGCGGTTCCTCCGCCGATGGCTGAGCTCGGTGCGTTGGTCGAGAGTGGCTCGGTCGGGTTCAGTCTTGTCCGGATCGATGACACGGGCACTGTGGCCGCGAAGGTTGCTCTGTCTCAGGTGGCTTGGTCCGCTGGTCAGTTGATCCGGTTCGAGGTGTCCGCTGGTCTTCTGGTGGTGGCACGCGCGGGCGAGCACGCGACCGCGCGCATTCCGTCGAAGATGGGTGTGGTGCTGCCCGCGCGTTTGCGGTCGCGGTGCCGGATGAGGACGGGGGAGCAGGTGTTGCTGGCGTCGTTGATCGAGCACGATCTGCTAGTGGTGTATCCCCAGCACGTCCTGCACACGATGGTCACGGGTTTTCACCAGTCGCTGCTCCGTAGCCGTGATCCGCAGGGCGAATGACAGCCGCTGGAGGTGGTGTTGACAGGCATGATCCGTGTCCGTCAGCACCACCTCTAGCACCGGTGGCCGCTCGGGTGAGCCTGGGTTAGACGGCGAGTGGGTGTGGTTCGCCGGTGAGTGCGGCGAGCGCGGCGGCGACTTCGGTGATGTCGGCTTTGACGTAGCTGGTGGTGGTGAGGTCGCTGCCGGTGTCGGCGTGTCCGGCGTAGGCGCGGGCTACCCCGATACCGAAGTTGCGTTCGACCCAGGTCAGGGTGGTGTGCCGGAGCCAGTGGGCGCTGACCTGCAGGGCCCGGGCCCAGTCGAGTTCGGCGCAGACGCGGCGGAAGATGTAGTCGTAGCGGCGTTTGGTGATGGGATTGCGGTTGGCGTAGCGCAGGAGCTGTTCGTCCGGGTCGCCGCTGCCACGCTCGTCGCTGTTGGCGAGGAGGTGGCGCATCAGGGTGGGGGAGACGGGTTGCCAGCGTTCAGTCCCGCCTTTTTCCCGGAGCAGGATGACACATTGCCGAGGGTCGAGGTCACGGCGGCGCAGCGCGAGCGCCCCGCCGCGGCGGCAGGCGGTTTCCTCGTGCAGACGGCAGAGGAGTGCGTCGAGTTCGGGGTCGTCGCCGGTGCTGGCGACGACGTCGTTAAGTTCCGACAGTTGCGCGTTGGGCAGGGCGCGGCGGGTGGAGGCGTTGCGCCGTGGTTTGGTGACCCTGCGGGCGGGGTTGAGGTGCTGATCGATCCGGCCGTCGTTCTCCAGGTGCTTGTAGAGGCAGCGGATCGCGGCGATGAAGTTCTCGGCGGCGTTGCGGCCGCCGCGGGAGTTGCGGCGGACCACGGCGGTGGTGCGGGCGATCTCGGATTGGGCTTTGATCTCGCTGGCGGTGATCGTGTCCATGGGCCGGTCGCCCCACACCGCGTCGGCTTTCGCCCAGTACGAGCCGTAGGAGGCGGCGGTGCTGGGCGAGAGGAGCGCGGCGACGACGGGGATCCATTCCCGGATGGTCGGCATGGGTCGTGGCCGCGACGCCTCGTCCCCGGGCGGTGGGCCGGCGGCGAGGAGTTCGGCGGGGTCGACACCGAGACGGTTCAGCAGCAGGCGGGCTGTTTCGAGGTCCTGCGGGCTGGCGGAGGTGGTCATGACGCCTCTTCGGTGGCGAGCGTGGCGTGGAAGGTGCGGAGCATCGCCTGCACCGCTGGTTCGGGGTGGACGACGAGAACGTCGTGCTCGGCGTCGGCGACCAGGAGCATCCGGGCTCCCGCGTCGATGCCGCAGGCCCTGCGGACTATCGCGGGCAGGCAGACATAGGGCTTGCGGGGCATGACGAACACGCCGTCGGCACGCCGGTGGATCACCACCGTGGTCTTGATGAGCGTGATCAGCAGCCGGTCACCGGTGTTCCAGCCCAGTGCCGCGACCGCGCCCCGGTCCTGCAGCCGACCGCCGGCGTCGAGCACCGCGATCGACAACCGCGGACCACCGGTCGTGTCCAGCGTGCGCAGGGAGGGAAGTTCCATTGGAACCGGGGCCGACAGCGATGGCCTGGCGCGCGCGGAAGAGGGGACTGTGCCGGGCAGGGACACCGACGAGATCGGTCGGGTCACGACACACCTCCCCGGACTACCGCACGCGGGGAGGGCGCGACCATGATCAGTCTAGCCGACCTAGCCGTGCCGGGAACGCAAGAAAGACCCGCCGTAGCGGGCCAATTACTCTGTGCTGTGGGAGATCCACCATGAATGTGTGTCCGAGGGGGGACTTGAACCCCCACGTCCGTTAAGGACACTAGCACCTCAAGCTAGCGCGTCTGCCATTCCGCCACTCGGACTTGCTGATGAAGAGAGTATACGTCGCCCAGGAGGCCTGAATCAGGGGGGGTACGTATCGTCACGACGGCTCACGTTGAGACAATGATCAGTTACTGACCGGCAGCGTGAGGGCCTCTGGTTCGGCGAAGTTGGCCCGTAGTTTGCAGGTCGAGAGCCATTAAAGCCTAAAGTGACCATCAGCTACATAGGGTTACTATTCACGGATGGTCAGAGCGTGACACGGCATCGGGGCAGGGGAATCAAACCCGGTCATCGGGCGCTTACATGTGGCGTGAAGAAGATTGGTTACCTCTCGTTCGGCCACTGGTCGGCGAGCGAGCACTCCGAGACCCGGTCCGCCGCCGACTTCCTGCATCAGTCGATCGATCTGGCCGTCGCGGCCGAGGAGCTCGGTGTCGACGGCGCTTACTTCCGCGTGCACCACTTCGCTAGGCAGGCGGGCAGTCCGTTCCCATTACTGTCGGCGATCGGTGCCCGGACCTCGAAGATCGAGATCGGTACCGGCGTGATCGACATGCGTTACGAGAACCCGATGTACATGGCCGAGGACGCCGGCGCCGCCGACCTCATTTCCGGCGGCAGGCTTCAGCTCGGTGTCAGCCGGGGATCGCCGGAGCAGGTGATCGACGGGTGGCGTTACTTCGGGTACGGCCCGGCGGAGGGGGAGACCGCTGCGGACATGGCCCGGCAGCGCACCGAGGTCTTCCTCAAGCTGCTCGACGGCGAGGGCTTCGCGCAGCCGAACCCGCGCCCGATGTTCGCCAACCCGCCGGGGCTGCTTCGGCTCGAGCCGTACTCCGAGGGACTGCGTGAGCGCATTTGGTGGGGTTCCAGCTCGAACGCGACGGGTGTCTGGGCCGCGAAGCTGGGCATGAATCTGCAGAGCTCGACGCTCAAGGACGACGAGACGGGTGAGCCGCTGCACGTCCAGCAGCGCAAGCAGATCGAGGCCTACCGCGAAGCGTGGAAAGAGGCAGGCCACACGCGCGAGCCGCGGGTGTCCGTGAGCCGCAGCATTTTCGCGCTGACCAACGACCTGGATCGCGCCTACTTCGGCCGCGACCGCGACTCGCGTGATCAGGTCGGCATGATCGACGAGACGACCAGGGCGATCTTCGGGCGTTCTTACGCCGCCGAGCCGGATGAGCTGGTGCGGGAACTCAAGGGGGACGAGGCGATCCAGGCGGCGGACACCTTGCTGCTGACCATCCCGAACCAGCTCGGTGTCGAGTACAACGCGCACGTGCTGGAGAGCATCCTCACTCACGTTGCACCGGAGCTCGGCTGGCGCTGAGAATGCGCGATTCGGCCGATGGGCAGGGGCGCTGGGCCTGGTTAGGATCGAAGTATTCCCTGCCCATCGGAGGGTCCCATGAGACTGCCCCGATTCCGCTGTCTGCTCGGCCTGGTCCTGGCCTTCTGCCTCGCTATGCCACCCCTGGCTCGGGCGGACGCTCCCGCTCCGCTCGGGGGCGGGAGCCTGTTGCAGACCAGCGTCTCGTCTCGGTGCACTGCCGGATTCGCCGCGGTCTCGGGGAACATCGGCTACTTGATCGCGAGTTCCGTCTGTGGCAAGCCTGGTGACACCGTCCGCAGCGCGGGCCGCGTGGTCGGGGTGGTCACGGCGGCGCAGTTCCCGCCGAACGGCGCGATCGTCATCCGGGTGACCAATACGACCGACTGGCGGCTGGTGGGATCGATCCCGCCCACCGACGGCCGGGTGACGATCACCGGGTCGACCGAAGCCCCGGTCGGCGCCTCGGTGTGCAAGTACGGCACGACCACCGGCTGGCGGTGTGGCGTCATCCAGGCGAAGAACCAGACGATCACCTTCCCCGAGGGCACGCTGACCGGCCTGACCCGGACGTCCGTCTGCGCCGAGCCCGGTGACAACGGTGGGCCGTTCGTCAGCGGGACGCAGGCCCAAGGCGTGCTGATCGGCGGGAGCGGGAACTGCTCCAGCGGCGGCACCACGTACTTCCTCCCGGTCAACCGGGTCCTGTCGGCCTACCGGCTGACTCTCCTCACCGGAACCTCCTGACGGTCGTCGGGAGGGCAGGACCCGCGGATACGGGGGAGGGGAGTGGCGCGCGAACGCCAGGGCGGTCGTCACCGGTGTTTCCCGGACGGCGTCGAAGATCGTCTGGTGCTCTGGGGCGAGCTTGCCCGCCTGGGCGTTCAGTGAGGCAGGGCCGGTCGATGGCCAGCTTTCGCCGGTCACCGCGACGGGTGCCGATGCCGAACGCGCGCCGGCACGGGAGAAGCGATCCCAGGCGCCCTGCCAGAAAACCTGCTCCGCGACGTCCTTCGGCCGGGGTCGGGTGGCGTCCAGTCAGCCGGGGATCTCGGCCAGCGCGTTCGCCAAGGCTTGCCTGGCCCGGCCCTCTCGGTGACGGCCTGAACCACCTTGACGAACCTGCCCGCGTTGGCCTCAGGATCGGTGATCCGCGCCAGTTGCGGCAGCGCGTATCCGAGATCGAGCCCGGAGTTCCAGAGCGCGGCCCCGGCCGGGAAGGTTGCCGCAGAAGGTCATCAGCCCGGCGCGGGTTTCGCTCGGCGAGCAGGTCGCGGTGATCGCCCGCACCGATTCGCCCGCCGCGATGGTCCGGCGGGGCGGGCCGACCGTGCGGCCGAACCAGCCTTGCAACCGGATCTGGTCGGTCAGTGCCTTCTCGATCGACCAGCCGCGTACGGCGCGGTACTGGGACGCGGCCAGCGCGATCCGAACCGGCTCCGGATAGGCCACGGAGTACCTGCCGTGACTCCACAGCACCAGTGTGCCGTTCCAGTCTTCCGGCACCTGGTGACCGGTCCGGCGGCTGAGGCATTCGGAGCCACCAGCCCCAGCAAGGTGATGCGAAGAACAAGGAAGATCAGACCACGCCGCGCCATGACAATCACCCCGGCACCCATCCGGATTCCCGGCGCGGCTAGTGCTGTGTCCATGAACGTTGGCCGGGTTGGCGACACGCCGGTCGGCGTTCGTGGCGGGTGATCGTCGGGGCGTCAGTCTGGGTGGATGGCAAAACCAGTTCGGGCGCGTCGTTTGACCGATCA
>NZ_JADNQO010000028.1:0-42356 GCF_047608665.1 Amycolatopsis sp. cmx-11-51
GCCGCCGCGATGCCGCCTCATCACCCCGACGAGACGATATGTCCTGTGTCACTCAGTGTCCCTTCCGACCGCTAAACCAGCAAGTCGATCTTGGTACACCTCTGGCTTACACGGTTACCGTGACACGGCCCCTGGGGGTCTGGCGCTGAACACGGTCAAGCGATACGCCCACGCCGCCACCCCGGACCGAATTCAGCGGGTTCCCAAGTACCGGGCCTGCATGGTCGACCCGTACCGGGACCACCTCCGCGCCCGCCGTGAACAAGACCCAGCCGTCGGGGCCACCGCACTGCTGGCCGAAATCCGCACTCTGGGCTACACCGGCAGCCACAACCTCCTCGTGCGCTACCAGAACCAAGGACGGCATCCCGACGACCACCCACACCTCTCACCACGACGAGCCGGTCGGCTGCTACTGACCCGGCCGGAGAATCTCACCGAACGGCAACGCGAACGACTCCAAGCCCTGACCGCGGCCCGCCCCGAAATGACGGCGCTGGCAGGCGTTGTGCACTCCTTCGCAGCTCTGCTCTCTCCCCACAAGGACAATCCCGCCCGGTTGACGGAATGGATCACCGCCGCACGCGAAGCAGATCTACCTCACACGCACTCCTTCACCCGAAAATCGACCAGGACACCGACGCCGTCATCGCCGCGGTCACCCTCAAACACCACAACGGACGCACCGAAGGCGTGAACACCAAGACCAAGCTACTCAAGCGACAGATGTACGGACGCGCAGGAATCAACCTCCTGCGCCACCGCATCCTCCTCGGCTAACACCACCACCGAAAGTGCGCCAGAGCCCTTACTGGGACAGTCCCCTGACGGGACAACCGTGACACCAGAACCGCAGCCAGGCCGGTTAATCGGTGGTCGTTATCGGCTCATCGAACCACTGGAGTCTGGGATCGGAGGCTTCGGACGGGCCTGGAAGGCGCACGCCGAAACCTTGGACGTCGAGGTGGCGGTCAAGGAAGTGTCGCTGTCCGAAGCGAACTCGCAGCGCCAGCGGGCCGACATGCTTGCACGTGCCAAGCGGGAAGCCCGCAACGCCGCGAAGCTGCGAGACCATCCGAACATCGCCGCCATCCACGATGTCGTCATCGAGGACGAGAGCCCCTGAACCGTCGGCTGGTCACCGGAACCTCGCTGAATGCCCGTCTCGCGAAGCGTCCGCTGCCGGTTGATCAGGTGGTCCATGTTGCCAAGAGCTTGCTCAATGCGCTGAGAGCCGCCCATGCCGCCGGGATCGTGCACCGAGCATCAAGCCAGCCAACGTCATGCTGGCCACTACCGGCGAAGTCCTCTCATCGACTTCGGGATCGCGATCCACCAGGACGACACCCTGACCATGAACGGACTGATCATCGGCACGCCGGGATATATGGCTCCGGAACGAGTTCGTGGCGATCGGGCACAGACTGCCAGCGACCTGTTCTCGCTGGGGGTGCTCCTTTATCAGACCGTGGAGGGCGGCTGCTCCCCGTTCGCACATCACAACCCCGCAGATCCGAACAACGCGGTCCTGTCCCACGACCCCCTGCTGCCGGGGTGCGAGACGGGACTCGCGTTGCTCATCATGCGGCTGCTGAACGGTGTGTCGCCGAGGCTTCGCTGGCCGGTCGGCGTCTCGTGATTCATCAGGGTAGACGGCCATTGGCCGATCAAGGCCAAAGTTGCTGGATTGGCAACATCATTTGCCATTCTTCCGGATCTTGTCGCAGAGTTGCGGCATGAACATGTATGACGTCGTCATCATCGGTGGCGGGCCAGCCGGCCTCGGCGCGGCTGTGACCTTGAGCCGCGCCCGGCGTGACGTCTTGGTGATTGACGCGGGCGAGCCGCGTAACGGGCGCGCGTCGAGGGCGAACAGTTATCTGGGGCGGGAAGGCATCGCGCCGAGAGAGCTGCTGACCATCGGCCGTGGCGAGGTCGAACAGTACGGCGGCGACGTCCGCGACGGCACAGTGGTGTCCGTGAAGCGTCTGGGCCCGACCGCCCTGCGCGTTGGCCTCGCCGACGGATCCACAGTGGATGCAAGGCGGGTGCTCCTCGCGACCGGGGTCGTCGACGAGCTGCCCGACATCCCCGGTCTCCGGGAGCGGTGGGGCCGGGACGTGTTGCACTGCGCGTATTGCCATGCCTGGGAGGTGCGCGACAAGGTCGTCGGGGTAATCGCCAGTGGGGCGGCTTCGCTGCACCAGGCACAGTTGTGGCGGCAGTGGACCGACCGTGTCGTCTTCTTCGTGCACGAATCCCTCGAGCTGAAGACGAGTGATCGAGCGGAGCTGGCGGCGCGTGGTATCGCCGTGCTCGAGGGCCAAGTCTCCGGTATCGAGGTTACCGGCGACGCTCTGGGTGGAATCCGCGTCGGAGACACCACGATCGCCGTACAGGTCGCCTTGGTGTTCCCGGTGTCCAACGCCAGAACCGAGCTGCTCGGCCAACTCGGCCTGCTTCCCGAGGAGAAGCACATGGACGATCAGGTCATTGGCGCGACGTTGACCGATGTGGACATGTTCGGTGCGACCGGCGTGCCGGGGGTGTGGGCAGCGGGCAACGTGCGCGGCCACCGAGCGCAGATCATCGACGCCGCGGCGCAAGGCGTACAGACCGGGGCGATGATCAACATCGATCTGGTCAACGAAGAGGTCGCCGCAGCGGTTGCCGCGCACCCGTTCACCCCTGAAAGGGAACGAGAGGTGGCAAAACACGTGCTTGTCAAGCGCTGAAAGCCTGGTCATCCCTACCTCGGTGATTTTCTCGTAGAGACGTGATGGTGACAAAGACCCTTATTCGCAACGTGCGCGTCTTCGACGGTCGCCGACTGTCCGAACCGTCGACAGTGGTGATCGACGGCGCCGTGTTCGGTACCGACGGAACCGGAGCGCGGATCGTCGACGCTGACGGCGCCACTGCGCTGCCGGGTCTGATCGACGCCCACTTGCATCTGGAGGACCGCACCACACTCGTGCAGCTCACTCGCTGGGGCGTGACCACCGGTCTGGACATGGCCACCTGGCCAGCGGAGAAGCTCGCCCGGCTACGTGGTGTCGTCGGGTTCACCGATATCCGGAGCGCCGGTACCCCGGCCATGGGGCCGGGCGGGCCGCACGCGCGCGTGATGCCCGAACTCGTTGCGGAAGCAGTGCTCCGCGACGCCGGGCACGCGGAGTCCTTCGTCGCGACCCGGCTTGCGGAGGGCGCCGACTACCTGAAGCTGATCCTCGAAGCTCCCGGAGACGGGGGACCGGACGCCATCGCCGCCAGCGCCTTCGTTCGGGCCGCACACCGTCGGGGCGTGCTCGTGGTGGCCCACGCCGCCTCACACGGCGCCTTCGCTCTGGCCGTGGAGCTCGGTGCGGACATCGTCACCCATGTCCCGCTCGGTGCGCCTCTGACACCCGAGCTCATCGCGGCGATGGCCCGGGAAGGAACGGCGTCGGTGCCTACTCTGACCATGATGCGGACTCTCGCGGACAACGATGGGACGCCGCAGGCACTGGCAGGTGCTTCGACCAGTGTCCTCGCTCTGCACGCCGCGGGCGTTCCGGTGCTCGCAGGCACCGATGCGAACATTCACATGGACGTCGAGCACGGCGAGAGCCTCCACCACGAACTGGAACTGCTCGTCGACGCCGGTCTTACCCCGGTTGAGGCACTGAGGGCCGCGACGTGCTTGCCGGCCAAGCATTTCCGATTGCCGGACCGCGGCGCCATCGCACTGGGTCTGCGTGCCGATCTCGTCCTAATAGACGGTGATCCGACGGCGGATGTCCGAGCTACACGGAACATACGGCGCGTCTGGTGTGGAGGTACCGAGCACGATCCTTTTCGATCGGACTGATGCGACGGTGGTGATCACAGGGGGATCGGCGGCCGCCTTGCCACCACGTCAGGTCACCGCCTCGTATCGAGCCCGTTCTCGCTGGCAGCGCTTCGGTGTGGAGGGCAATTCCAGATCGAGGCAGCGTCGGCGTTGCTCTGGCGGTCACCGAAGGACTCGCTGCGCTGACGCAGGCGGCAACACACGGTTTGGGGATGGAACGTGGACCGTCCTGGCGATCTCGGGCGCTGTCATTGGATTGGACCTGGGCTGCCTGGGGCTCGCCGAGCCGGGTGTGTTGCTTTGGCCAGTTCGAATTCCTGTTGACCGCTGAGAGTCTCTGGTGCGGGAATCCCTGCTGGTGCCCGATAGTCGGTGCGCGGCCGCTTCTGATCAGCCGGGGGCGTGGATTGTCTTGAATCTTGTACTCGAAATAGTCTACTCCGAGTTCAGTTACTCAAACCTTCACGTTGACACCGCAGATATCCGCTGGGAAATAAGGCGCACCGGTCGAGCTGAGCCACCCTTCAGCGGACTCGACATGCACTCCCGAACCCACGACGGCGATACAGTGCTTATTCCAGGCACCTGGCCCATTGGCGGCGATGCAGCCACTGGCGGACCGAATACCGGCTTCCTGATGCGTCACGGCACTTGCTGACGCGCCGACATGATCAGGACAAATACGGCAGGCAGCGCCAAATAAATTTTCTCGCATGCCAGCGTCTTTCCTTAGCTTTATAACGAGCTTGCTACGCAGAAACGGCCGTAAGATGAAGAACGGTTCTTAAATTTCGGCTACACCGGCACGTGATCCACATGAACCCAAGCGTCCCGAAAATGCCACTGCAGTGTCAGCTCTCAAATTCTTTCGCCGGACGATCGAACTTGCAAGGGGATAACGATGACAATCCCGGTTCCATCGATACTCTTTTATCATCGATGCGGTTTCGCCAACAATTTCAATTGCGAGAGCGTGAGCGTATCCTCTAGTGTCGAGCACGCGCACTCGTCGGCGGAACAGCCTCAATGACTACGGACAGGTGCACCTGCGCTGTCGTGTATCAGCCTTCGCGGTTGCGATGCGCTACAGGTTACGGCTGGTACCGACGTTGCGGCTTCCGGGCGGTGCCGGATCTGCTGTATTCGCGGCGTTGTGGCGAAATGACAATGGCGACTATAGCCAGTTTCACTGGCGTAGCCATTCGTTAATGGCCGCGATGTGGATGGTTGCCTCGTAGCGAACGGCGAGTTTGTCGAATCGTGTGGCCACGCCTCGGTTGCGTTTGAGCCGGTTGATGCCGCACTCGACTGCATGCCGCTGTTTGTAGATCTCGGGGTCGAATGCTGGTGGCCGACCACCAGCCCGGCCGCGGTTGCGGCGATGCCGGACCTGATCAGAGGGTTGGGGAATCGTGCACGCGATCCCACACCGCCGCAGATAGGCCCGGTTGGCGCAGGAACTGTAGGCCTTGTCCGCCAGGACACGATCCGGCCGAGTCCGGGCTCGCCCACCATCAGTTCGGGCGACCCGGACCCTGGCCAGCACCGCCTCGAACTGCGGCGAATCACCACGTTGACCGGCGGTCACCAGCAACGACAACGGCTTTTGATCTTGCTCGGTCGCCAGATGCAGCTTGGTCGTCCAACCTCCCCGCGACCGGCCCAACGCGTGGTCGGCCGGTTCGGGCTCGCCGATCCCGCCTGGCGGTTCTTTCTGCCGTTCGCCCTCGATGCGGCACCTGCCGCGTGCTGGTGCGCCCGGTCGATCGTGGAATCCACGCTCACCTCCCAGGTGATCAGCCGGCGGCGTCGGCCCGGGTCTGCAACGCCGCCAGGATCAACGCCCACACACCGGCGCGCTGCCAGCGCCGGAACAAGCCAGGGCCCAACGCGACGACCAAGTCGCGCACCGGCGGAAGCGGCGAGGACGGCCGATCGACTTAGGCGTGCGGCAGAAGCTCCGCTACCGGGGCCGCGACGTCGTCGAGCAGTGCTTCAACAAGCCCAAGCAGTGGCGCGCCGATCGCGATGCGGTCGGACAGGACCTCCCGCAACTACCACGCCGGCCCCGGCATCGCTGCGACCCTCCATTGGTTCACCAGCACGGTCTGAGGTTAAAACTCCTGAAACGCGGACGCCTGAGCACGTTGCGTGGCCGTGGCCTGCATGTTCAACCCCGCGCACCAGCTCGGATACACACGGAACCCACGCTTGCCCTGCCGCCTCCCTGAGGTGATGCCGAGTTCGGCGAGATGCGCGCCGGTGAACCGAAATACGCCGCGTCTGCCCTCTTGTTCGACGAAGACAAGCAGGCCCGCGGCGAGATCGTCGTCACTGAACGGGGTCGTCGTTCCGCCCGCGTCCCTCTGCCAGAAGGCGACGAAAGCGCCCGGCTTGGTCGGAGTGTTTCGCGCAGTCCGGATATGCCACGCCTCATCGCAGATCTGGGCAATGCCCGACTCATAGTCGCTGTTCTGCGTCTCGGGGGTCACCGCAACGGTTATCCCCACCTCGGCCGCATAGGCCTCGAACGCGCTGAACTGCACACAGCCAAACTATCTCACCCGTCACGATCGCCCGGGGAAGCTCCCCTTACCGCCTTCAGCAACACGGCCCCTAGAGCCCAGACACGAAGAAGCCCAGGCCGTGTGACCTGGGCTTGTGAGCTTCCCGCTTGGACTCGAACCAAGAACCCTCCAGTTATCCGGTTCCAGTCAGTCCCTGGTTACGGCCCGGCCCAACGCCGGGCCGTCCTCGTCTTGGCAGGATTGTCTGTGCTGAATGCCATGATCTCCACGCTCAAGATCCCCTTAAGCTGGGTGGATGCCTGGCTGGGCGGCGTCGCTTCCAACTACGTCGCCCAGCGCCCATGCCCATACACCCAGCGGCGTAGATAAAGCTGGTCCTTGGGGCAATGAAAGGGAGGGTGGCAGCTACCTCCTCCTACCGTCGGGCCAGGAATAGCAGGTAGTGCCCTTTCTCCGAGCCATGGTCTCTTAGATGCCGACTGGGTCGCCAGTCTCGAAGGGCCATCAACCCAGTGCTCGCCGCCCGATCGTGCCAGGATTCTCCAGATAGCTCCGGGTTGCCTCCCCCTCGACGTGGAGCCACCCCTTTCCCCGCAGTTGCTGCGCGCTCCCGGCATCGTCTGTCATCATTCACACGAATTTCCCTGGGGCAAAACTGGGGCACGAAGGGGTCCCGAATGGTGTTGAACTGCATCCAACAGGACTGAACCGCAGCGCTTTTCCTGCGGTTTCTCCGTTCCCGCAGGTAGAAAGCCCCTGCGCACTGGCAGTGAGGGGGTCAGGGGTTCGAGTCCCCTAGAGCTTGTCTCATGTGGTGAGTTTGCGGAGTTTCTTGTGGCAGGTGAGGCTGGCTCCGAGGATGAGGAAGGCGAGGAAGTGCTCGGCTTTACGTTCGTACCGCAGTGTCAGGCGTCGGTATCCGGTGAACCACGCCATGGTTCGTTCGATCACCCAGCGGTGTTTGCCGAGTTTCTCTGGCTGGATTCGATGCCTTTGCGGGCGATGCGGACCGTGATGCCCCGGTCGCGAACCCAGCGGCGCAGGTCGACCTGGTCGTAGGCCTTGTCGGCGTGCAGCTTGGCCGGTTTCCGGCGCCGCGGACCGCGGCGGGACTTGATCGCGGGAATCGCCATCACCAGCGGTTTGAGTGCGTGAGAGTCGTTCGTGTTGGCCGCGGAGATGGCGACTGCGAGCGGCAATCCGGCCCGATCGGACAGGGCATGGATCATTCGAGCCGGACTTGCCTCGATCCACCGGGCTAGGACCGGTCAGAGGCCCCCTTTCTTCGCCCGTACGCAGGCACCGTCCACGATCGCGCGGCTCCAGTCGAGCAGACCCTGGCTGCCGAGTTCGTCGAGTATCGCGTGGGACAGTTCGGTGCCGTAGGTGCGGTACAGGTGGTGGCCGATATCGCGGACGGTCATCCCACCCGCATAGAGCGAAATGATCATCTCGTCCAGGCCACCGGTGCGCCGTGAGCCCTTCGGGATCAGACGGGGCTCGAACGAGCCGTCCCGGTCCCGGGGCGAGGCCAGCTGCACCTCACCGACCTCGGTGGACACCGTTTTAGGGGTAGAACCATTGCGGGAATTGGTGACTCCCCGACCGGTCGGGTCGCCATTCTCGTAGCCCAGGTGGCCGGTGAGTTCAGCCTGCAACCCACGTTCCAGTACGGCTTTGACCAGCTCGGGCAGCAGCCCGCCGGTCCCGGTCAGAGCCAAGCCCTCACCATCCACTTTGGACATCAACTGGTCCAGCAACCCGGCGTCGACCATGTCATTGATCGTCTGCCTGGCCGGCGACACGGCCTTGTTCTCGTCAGTCACAGACATCTGTGTACTCCCTCAATCCACACGAAGTCGATCTCATACACAGACCATCAGACATGCCCCAGCGACACCGGTGAAGACAAGGGCACCGAGGGCCGCGAGCGCAGTGGCGGTCTGGGTCAGAACGCCGAGCTTGCCGCCCCCAACGCGGGATCGGGGTACGCGGGACTGGGGCACGCGGCGCCGGTCCGGAGGCCGCAGAGACGACACCCGCGGCCGAAGCCGGGAAACACCGTCGGCGGGCCGGACACGAGAACGAGGTGTACGCACACGAGGAGATCGCTGTCGGAGGACTCCCTGTCACAAGATCATCGACCGTGTTGGCTCGCGCACCCCGAACGCGACATCGCCGCTCCCGCGTCGGATGACGTAGCGCAGGCCATCGGGCTGCGGCGCAAAGCCTGCTCCGGGCCCGCCTTCCCACCCGAACAAGCGACACAACGTCAGTGGTGACGCGGCACCACTGACCTAAAAGGGGCCTCCCCGTCGAGTACGGCGGCACTCAGATCGGCAGCTTGGCACGGTCAGCATCCGTCCCGGCAGACCATGAACTCGTCGCCGGAGAAGGTGTCGGTCAGGACCACCAGGCGGTCGCGTCCATCCATCCATCCATCTCCGGTGACGTTCGTGTAGTTCTTCCCGCACAAGCAACACACTGTGGGTTCGAGCGGATGCGCCGGATCCGTGCGCAGGGCGGTGAGCGCGCGGTCGCGGGTCACCCGCGGCGTGGTCCCGTGTCCGCATCGGCACCACGCCCGCCACAAGCCCTTCGCCCCGGACTGGCTGAATCCGTCCATCCGATGTATGACGTGCGGTGCGCGGGGCTTCGGCGGCGTCCAGTCGTCGCCGCCGGTGGTCGTGGTCAGGTAAGGCGGGTTGTGGTCGAGATCGGCATCTGTCAGGCCGTGCTTGGCCAGGAACTCGTCCAGTCGTGCGCGGGCCATGCTCGTCTCGAACGGGCTCGCTATCTGGCTGGCCGCCCCTGGCTGGTACTCCGCCACCGTGCGCAAGGCGCGACCGCGCGCCAGGAGCCGGGCATGAACGGCCGGCTCGCCTGCCGACGCGGTCTCGGTCACGATGCTGCTTCTCCCCGGTCCGGAACCCTGAACACGATCAGTTCAGATGCCAATAGCTCTGCCGACGCGGTCCAGTTCCTCGTCGAGGTTTTCAGGTCGGGAGGAGCGCTCCGGCGGGCGCAGCTCGTCGATGGAGAGAATGTATCGACTGCCCGCGTCGCTTCGGGCGGCGCATTCCCATGTTGCCACGCTGCCGGTACACTGCGCTGGCATACTCTTCACGCAGCAGCCCCCGCTCATTTCGGGCTGAGGATCGCAACGACAAACCCTGGCGCACCCTCGTGCGCCCTTCGTCGTGCCATGCCTCACGAGAGCGGAGAATGAACGTGTCCACAATGGACGACCTCTACCAGCGGACCCTGGCAGCCGTCCCGGACGGTGCGTGCCGAATGCTCGTCGCTACAGCCGCGCTCGCCTCACGCGTGTCGAGCCGGTCGCGCATCTGCTCGACCAGGACCGAGTCGTGGTGACACACCACGATGACGGCGGGGTGACGCTCGTGTGGGATGAGTACAACAGCCCCGTCGCGGCCGAGATGGTCGGGCTCACGATGGACATGGTCTTCACCGGGCCCGGCCTCCTGCGCTACCCGCTTGAGCAGTTCTACGCGCACCCGGACGGGTGGTGCCCGGCATGTGCGGAAGCCAGGCTCGAAGGCCCGCCAGCTTGGGGCATCTGGCTCTCCCGGGACTGGGAACGCGGCCATGTGCGCGCCGAACTGCAGGACGGCCGGCCACGGTCCGTGGCCAAGTTCGCTAACCGCGCGGTCGCCGAGCAGGTGATGCGTTCGCACCTGGCCGCGCTGCGCCGCGACCGGCGGCAACGGCGCTCAGCCCTACTGGTGGAAATCCTCGTGCTGGACCGCGACCCGCGGCGGGCGCCCCGGTTCCGGCCAGACGCGGTCGGTGAGACCTCCCAGTTGTGGCTCTGGCGCGAGGATCCCACCGCCTCCCCTGCGGCCGCCCGGCGTCACGGCGGCTGGCCCGATGAAGTCTGGCTGTTCCGGCACGATGCCCAAGACGTCGAGGTCGTCGACCAGGTCGTGGTCGTGCCGGGCCCGGAGTTCGCGGCCCGCGCACGCGCGGAAGACCAGGACACGGAACGTCGCGAGCGTGCGCGACGTGAAGCCCGGCGCACTGGCGATCAGGTCACCAGGCTCGACGGCTGCACCATCGTCTGGCACCGCGAGACGGACGCCGACGTCGAGGGATATCTCAAGTCAATCCTCGATCCCCGATCCTCCATGCCCGCGCAGCGGGTGCACGCCGACGGCACCCAGGAACACCTTGATGGCGCGCCACGGGGACTGACGGTGTACGGGACCACCCAGTTCAACCGGCCGAGCTTCGACGACGCGGCGACGATGACCCCGCAGTACTCCTACCTGCTCGACGGCATCAAGCACTCTCGCGGCATCACGGAAGGCGGCTGAGCCGAAGGATCTATCCCGGGATCGCGATCTTCCGCCGCCGCGGCGGCAACTGGTTGACGAGGCCTGGCTGCCGGTTGGCGGCAATGAGCTCATCGACGCCGACGACGAAATCCTCATCGCGACCCTGCGCACCGCGTTGTTGTGGAGTCGGTCAGCCGCCTGACCCTCCCTGCGGTGTGGGTCGCACTTTTCGTACTACTTGGCGCACAAAAAGTGCTACCTCCGTAGACTCGCGTGGATCACCTGCTTACGAAGGAGGCTGGTTCATGTTGTTGGGGCTGTCGGTGCGGTTCGAGCTGATAGACGAGGACGCGGCGGCCGGTTTCGACGATCTGGTCGCGAGGACCCTGCCGCTCATCAAGACCGAGGAACCGGGGACTCTGCTCTACATCGTGAACACGGTCGAGGATGCGCCGCTGTCGCGGGTCTTCAACGAGATCTACGCCAGCCCCGAGGCCTTCGAGTCCCACGAGCGGCAGCCGCACGTCCAGACGTTCCTCGCGGAACGCGGCCGGTACGTGGAGAGCTATCAGGTCGATCGTCTCCGTCCCACCGACGGTAAGGGCTTGATTTCAGGTGACTGAGGAGGCTCGAAACGCCGGGGCCGCGATCGCCGCCAAGCGCAATGAGCTGGCACTGTCGCAGAGGGCGTTCGGCGAGTTGATCGGGAGGTCGGAGTCCTGGGTGAGCCAGGTCGAGCGGGGTACCCGCACCATCGACCGCCTGTCCGAGTTGGTGCGGATCTCCGAGGTGGCGGAGATCTCCATCGCCGAGCTCATGCCGGCGTTCGTGACCACCGCGCCGAACAAGCCCTTGGCGGTCAGCGAGCTGGCGATGGCGCTCATCCTCAGCAGTGGCCTGCGGTTCGGGTTGCGCCGCCCAGGGGACCCGAAGCCGCGGACCCGTCAAAATCCGGCGACGCTGATCGAGCGGGCGGGACAGGCCTGGGAGCTGGCACACGGCTCGGCCTACGGGGCGCTTGCCGAGCAGCTGCTCGACCTGCTCCCCGACCTGGAGACCGCCGTCCGCGCCGACGACGGCGAACTTCGACAGGCGTTGCACGGCGCACTGGCCACGGCGTATCACGCGGCCGCCGCCGTCCTGTCGAAACTGGATGAACCCGCTGCCGCGTGGGTGGCGGCGGACCGGGCCCTCCACGTGGCCGAGAGCGCCGGTGACCCGATGCTGGTGGCCGCGGGCGCGTTCCGGCTGACCCTGGCCTTCCAGTCCGCGCGCTCACTGGACCTCGCGCAGGCGACCGCGCAGAACGCCGACGACGCGCTGGCAGGCTTCGACGCCGCCGATCCAGTCGTCGTGTCCCTGCGCGGTGCGCTGAACCTCCAATTGGCGGTCATCGCGAGCCGCCGCAACGACGCTGAGCGTGCCTACGGCCACCTCGATCTCGCACACGAGCTGGCCGAGCGGAATGGGGAGAACCGCAACGACCACGGCACCGAGTTCGGGCCGGCGAACGTCGGTGTGCACGAGGTGGCGATCGCGCTGGCGCTCGGCGACGCCGGACGCGCGCGACGCGTCGGCGAAGCCCTCGACGCCACCAGCCTCTCGCCGGAGCGGCAGGCACGGCTGCTGATCGACCTGGCCCGCGCGCACGCGCAGCGCCGGACGCTTCCGAAAGTCGTCGCCGCGCTGACCGCGGCTGATGACCTGGCACCGCAACAGGTTCGTACTCACCCGGCTGTCCGCGCGCTGCTGCACAACCTGGCAAAGACCACGGCCGCGAACGACGACGAGGGATTCGCCGAGCTCACAGCACGACTCTCCACTAGCCCCATCGAGTGAACGTACTTTTTGTACTAGACCCGCACAAAATGTACTAGTAGCGTCGCCTTTCGGAAACGGGAGGTGACTCTACGTGCTGAAACTGTCGCCCACGCGCCCCCAGCAAGGAATCGCGATCACCTGGATCGCCGCGATGACGCACCCGGCACTGCATCCGGCCGCGTCTTCCTCGGGCAACCCATGCGCGTCACGAGACCTCACCGCGCCGGCCAAGACGGAGTCGACGGACGAGCACGCACGGAGGCGGCGGTTCGTCCTTAAGGGCGCTGCTCGAGACCACCGCCGCGGCGGTCCAGGTGCACGGAGGCGTCGATCATGACCCTCGCTGCCGCTGTCCCGCAGTCCGGCGCGGCAACACCGCGAAACGACGGCGCGACAGGGAAAACACCGCGCGTGGAGGACCTGCCGCCCGGCCTGACACATCCTTATGACGCCGGATCCGGACCGCGTTGTTCCTGCACGGGTACACGTTCACCTGGACCCTCGGCGACCAGTGGATCGCCGTTCAGGAAGGCCGGGTCGCGAACGCGAGTCAGCGATACCTAGTGATCACCGACCCGCTCCCCCACATCCCGATGCAGCTCGGCCGCCACGAAGTGATCGGCCAGACCGCAGCACCCGACGGAAACTGGGACAACTTTCCTGCCGCTGCCGCCGAGAAGCTCCGCGCCGCCGCGACGCGCTGGGTGTCCCGCCACGGCGCCCGGTGACCCGCCCGTGCCTGGCGGACAGCTCGACGAGGGGGAGAACGGATTCCATGTCCGACAACGCAACCACGGTCGTTCACGGTGACGGCGTGGCTGAGCGCGTCTTCGCGCACACGCGGGTCTGGCGCCTGACACCGGATGTCTTCGCCGCGGCCGCCGGGCTGATCGCCGAGCACGAACCAGCGCCCGACGTCGGGATCGCTCGCCCGGACACTGGTGGAACCTGCTGCCAGATCCTGCCGAGGCACGCCGGAGCGCCGTCGGGGAAGCATGTCCACCGGGTGCCTCCGACCAGACCGCGCCTCGCCCGCCACGCGGCTCCACGCCTGTACGGCCAGGCACATCGCGCCTACGTTGGTAGAGCTCAGGTCAGAAAGGAACGCGCATGCCGCTCAACTCCCGTCCCGCCGACGACAGGTCGCAGGACGCCGCGGTAACGGGTCCGCTCTCGACCCTCGAGTTGCCCAGCCGGTCCAGGCCGCGACCATCCGTCGTGACCGCCGTATCCGCCACGGACGCGCCGGAGCAGCCCCTGGCGTTGCGCGCCCTGCGCCCGGCACCGCGGCGGGATCTGCCGGACCACGTCTACGACCCGGTCCGGCAGGTCGCGGTCGATCTCGCAGGCCGGCCGCTGGCGCCCACTCTCGGCAAGGACTGGACCAGCCTCGAAGGAACCCACACCGACGGCGACGGCGGCGACAACGAGACCTGGGACTGGGAAGAGAACAACAAATAATGACCGTTCTGGTGCTCGCCCGGGACTTCGACCCGACCGCCGACGCGGTGATCACGAAACTCACCGCGCAGCACGTCCCCGTCTTCCGCACCGACCTAGCCGCGTTCCCCGCCCAGCTTCGCCTCGACGCGCGACTTCGGGGCGGCACCTGGACGGGCAGGCTGTGGAACGCCCACCACGAGGTCGACCTCGCCGACATCAGGTCGATCTGGAACCGCAACCCCAGCACCTACCGGGCCGACAACACCCTCGCCCCCGATGTGCAGGACTTCTGCTACCGCGAGGCGAAACTGGGATTCGGTGGAGTGCTGGCCGCGCTCAACGTGCTGTGGGCCAACCATCCGAACCGATGCGCGGACGCGATTTTCAAGCCCTACCAATGGACAATCGCCACCGAGTGCGGGCTCACCGTCGCCGACACCACCATCACCAACGACCCCGACACCGCCCGCCGCTTCATCAGCACCGCACCGGGCGAGACGATCACCAAAGCCCTCGGGCCCACCGGCATCATGCGTGATGGACAGGCCACCGCCGGAGGTACCCGTCCTCTGACTGCGAAGGACCTCGCCACGCTGGACGGCGTCGCCCACACCGCGACCACGCTGCAGCCGTTCGTCCCCAAGGCCTTCGAAGTCCGCCTGACCGTGATCGGTGACGAGATGTTCCCCGTGGCCATCCATGCCCA
Source organism: Amycolatopsis sp. cmx-11-51 (assembly GCF_047608665.1). Lineage (NCBI taxonomy): Bacteria > Bacillati > Actinomycetota > Actinomycetes > Pseudonocardiales > Pseudonocardiaceae > Amycolatopsis > Amycolatopsis sp. cmx-11-51. The sequence continues at coordinate 14,629 of NZ_JADNQO010000028.1, forward strand.
CAGCCAGGCCGCCCGCATCGACTACCGCACGGATCCGGACAACCTCAGCTACGAACTGCTGGACATGCCCGGCACCCTCGCGCAGGCGGTCACCCGCTACATGAAACGGACCGAGCTGGCCTACGCCGCCTTCGACTTCGTCGTGACCCCGGACGAAGAATGGGTCATGCTGGAAGCGAACACCGGACCGCAGATGGGCTGGCTCGAGGCCGCGACCGGCGCCCCGCTGACCGAGGCGATGGCCACCCTGCTCGCGAAAGGCACGCCATGACGACCTCGACGACCAGCACCGGCCCGGACAGCGTCCCGGACTGGCAGGACCGCAGTGCCGCGCTCGCCGACGACCTGATCGCCGCCGGGAAACTCACCTCGCCGCAGTGGCGCGCCGCGGTCGAGAACGTACCCCGGCACGTGTTCGTCCCCCGCTTCTACCTCCATCGCGACGGCCGGATGGTCGCCCTCGCCGCCGACGACCCCGATACCCGCCAGGAGTGGGCCGACACCGTCTACAGCAACATCGCGCTGGTGACCCTGCTCGACCAGGACGAGAACAGCGGACCGGTGTTCCTGTCCTCCAGCTCCACCCCCGGCCTGATGACCCGCATGCTGGAAGCGCTCGACGTCCACGACGGGCACACCGTGCTGGAAATCGGCACCGGCACCGGCCTCAACGCCGCCTGGCTCACCCACCGCCTCGGCGACAAGCACGTGTACTCCATCGACATCGAACCCGACCTCGTCGACACCGCCCGCGCCCGGCTCGCCCAACTCGGCTACCGGCCCACCCTCGTCACCGGAGATGGAGCCGCCGGCCTGCCCGGGCACGCCCCCTTCGACCGGATCATCGCGACCTGCTCCGTGCCCTCCATCCCCTGGCCCTGGATCGAGCAAACCCGTGTTGGCGGCCGCATCCTCACCGACGTCCGAGCAGGGACCAACGCGGGAAACCTCGTCCACCTCACCCGCACCGCGTCCGACCGCGCGGAAGGCAGGTTCGACGCCCACAGTGCCTCCTTCATGGGCCTGCGCCACACCCCCGGCTCCGACACCCGCATCCCCTACACGCGATCCAGCAGCGACTCCCCCACCACCACGTCCACCACCACCCGCGACCCACAGACACCCTGGACCCACCCCGTCGTGTGGTTCCTCGCCGCGCTCCGCATCGGCGGCCGCTACCAGCTCGGATACACCGGGAACCCGCAGGACGGGCCTCCCCGCGCGGCCTTCATCACCACCCCCGACGGCTCCCGTGCCGACATCACCCTCGCCCCCGACGACCGCGGCCGCCATGACGTCGCCGAGACCGGGCCGGTCCGGCTGTGGCAGCACGTCGAACACGCCCACCAACTCTGGGACCAAGCCGGGCGGCCGCCCTGGCATCGTCTCGGCCTGCTCGTCACTCGCGAAACCCAGACGATCTACACCGACACCAGCGACACCCCACTTGCGACACTCGCGGCGACTCCATCCACATAAGACCAGGGCGGTGCACCGTGGCCACCGTGCACCGCCGCCTTCGAGGCGTCCAGTGTCGACCAGCACGGCGGCGCGGGTCCTGAATTAGAGTGCGGCGTATGGACGAGCAGGAAGAGCAGTCGCCCCCGGTTCCCGCCGAAGTCGAGCAGCACCAGGACGTCACCGCAGTGGTTGGCGACGGACCTGCCGCCGGTTCGGGCTACTGGCACCTTCACGACATCGTTCGGCGCAGCCCCGAGGAGATCCGACGGGGCGAGGCACCGGCGTACGTTCGACGCCGCGGGTAGACGGGCTGTGGCTGAATAGCCCGCTTGTCAACTGTCCGGCGCGCGAGCCAGATCCCGAGGAGGCTCGGGTGCGGAACCTGTGGCAGGAGACGACTGACCAGCTGATCAAGCAGCGTGCGCGGAAGCCGACGTCAAGGTCCCATGGTGCGGTGTCCGGCTCGTTGAACAGAGTTATCCGGACAAGTCTGACGAACCCTGCCGACGTCAGGCCGGTACAGCGACCAACCGCCCCCCGAACGGCGTATCGCGCTCGCGGAAGCGAGCCAGACGCCGGGGATGGCGGCCCTGAACGCGGGCGCGGGCCGTCGTCTATCTGGCCTCGGCCCGGCAAGGACGCCCCTTTCAGTTCGGAAGGCCGATTTTGCTGGCAAGTTGCGTGGCACGCAGCGATTCAGCTCGTGGTCCCCGCTTGATGATGGCGCGGACGATGTGGTGTCCAGCGGGCCGGAACTCCAGGTCTTCGGGCGCTTCAGAGTAAGCCTGTTCGAGCAGATTCATTGACGATGTGTAATAGCTTCGCTGCTGGTAGCCCTTGGCGCGGTCGAGCAGGAAAGCCACACGCCGTTCTATCGAGGGTGAACGTTCATGGTCCACTGTGGACGCGAGGCGTAGCCCTTCGGCTGCTTCGCCGGTCGCCACTTCAAGTGTGACGGCGTACATGGCGACGTTGGTGGGGCCGAAAGCGGTCCAACACACGTTGCGGTCGCCGACATGCTCGGCAAGCGGCAGCGCTCGACGGAGTCGGTCGCGCCCACTCCACGGGTCGCGGTTGCGTACTGCCGCGACAGCTGAGATGAGCAGGAGGGCGCCGGACATCGCTATGGCGTCGGGTGGCGCGGAGCTGAACGCTCGGCGGAGGTCGTCCAGCGCCGTCATCGCGGTGTCCTCAGCTGCCGCCGGCCGACGATCGGCGAGTTGCACTTGCGCGAGGTTCCAGCGCGCCCCAGCCAGCCGGATGGGATCGTCCGCGGCTTCGGCCGATCGGATCGCGCGATCCGCCGCCAGCAGTGACAGCTCGGTCAGGCCTACCCGTTTGGTCACCGTTCGCGCCAGGCCATACAGGTCAGCGGCGACGGCGTGCGCTTGACGCTGCTGGCTGCTCGTCGTGGTGCGGGTTGTCGACTCTGTCGCGTCGATGAGTTCTGGCAGGTCGGTCGTCAGTTCGCTGTAGCGCCGCGGGGACGTCTGCCACGCGTGCCACAACTCATGCACGCGCTCCCCCAGCTTGCCAACAGGCGTCGCCGCGCCCAAGGTCGGCCTTGTCATGGCCCGATACAGATCGTCGGTCTGAAGTGATGTCCCTCGGCGCTTCGGCGTACTGGGTCCGGCATCCAGGAGGTCGCCCGGATTCACGTCGAGAACCTCGGCCAGCGCGATGAGCACCGGGACCGTGGGGAGCTTCCTGCCGTGCTCGATCTTGTGCAGGTAATCCGTCGTGATCCCCGCGAGCCCGGCGACCACAGCCTGCTTCTTGTGCGCTGCCGTTCGGTAAAACCGCACGCGGGTGCCGACAGCCCGCGCCAACTCGTCGTTCACGATCGCGCCCCCCTCCCAAGGGTGTTGCTGACCAGGCAAGATCGTACTCCGGGAGGCGATGTCTGGCAGGATGCCACACTTTCACCATGACCGCGCCCGCTGGTGCTCCGCGCACACTCCTGCTCTGGGACGTCGACCACACGCTGATCGAGACGCGAGGAGTCGGGCGGGCAATCTACGAACGGGCGTTTCTGGCAGCGACAGGTCGCCCCTTGGAGAGACTGGCGGCCATCTCAGGTCGGACCGAGCTGGACATCATGGCAGAGTCTCTGCGCATTAACGGGCTGGAAACCTCGGAACAGATGATGCAGCGGTTGGCTGGCGCGCTGATTCAGGGGTACGAGGACGCTCGCGACGAGCTGGCGACCACCGGGCGGGCCTTACCCGCAGCCCGCGACACCCTCGAACGGTTCGTCGCGGACAGCACGGTTCATCAAGCGATTCTGACCGGAAATCTTCGGCCGGTCGCGCGGATCAAACTCGAGGTATTCGGCCTCGCCGGATACCTCCACTTCGACAGCAGCGCATTCGGTGACGATCACTCCGAACGGGCCCGCCTGGTCGACATCGCCCGGCGCCGCGCAGAGGACCGGACCGGTACGACCTTCGCAGGCGAAAACGTACTGGTGATCGGCGACACCCCGAACGACGTCCAGGCCGCCTTGACCGCAGGTGTCCGCGTTATCGGCGTAGCGACAGGGAAAGCCACCGCACCGGAACTACGGCTGGCGGGCGCAACGCATGTCGTCGACTCACTGACGACCTTCTCGCTGTAGCCAGGCCTGCAGCATGAAGACGACCCGTTCGCCCCGCGTCTCACCAGCGCCTCCCGAATCGGGAGTCGCGCGACAGCGACGTGTCGGGCTGACACTCGACCAGGCCCAGCCGGGCGCGGCCGACGTCAGGCGCGTTGCCGACTGCCGGTGATCTGACGGCAGTGACCGACCTCGCCAGGTACGAGGCGCCCGGTTTGGCCGGAGAGCTCGACCTCATCACCACACCGCCGCACACCCTCGACCGCCGCTTCGACACCATGACCATTTCGTGCTGAGGCCAGCCGCGGCACGCCAGCGCCTGGTTCAGCCGGCACAACGACCCGGCCAGTGCGCCACCGACGACGGCGTAGGACGACCTCGTCGTGCGTCGCCCCGGCGCCTGTCGGTGCCGGGCGTTCTGCTGTCCGGCCGCGGGCCATCTCCGGCTCCTACCCTGTGGTCATGACTGTTCATCTTGTCGTGACCACAGCTACCCCTGATCGGGAATCCGGCGAGAGGCTGGCGGGCTCGGCCGTCGCTGCGCGCCTGGCGGGTACCGCACAGGTCGTCGGCCCGGTTACGTCGTTCTTCTGGCACCTCGGCGATTCCGGCCGTGGCGAAGAGTTCAACGTGACGTTCAAGACGACCGATGCCAGGTACGCCGAGCTGGAGGCGCACATCATCGAGAACCACCCGTGGAACAAGCCTGAGGTGACGGCCGTCGAGCTCGTCTGCGGTTCGGCCGACTATCTGGCGTGGGCCGAGGAGTCGACGCGCCCCCGCTAGGCCTTTAACCGGGCGAGGAGATCAGCGACGGCCGGTGTCGAACGGTGGCGGGCGAGACAGCGCGCCACCGTTTCGATCCTGTGTGCCGGACGAACAGACGTGACACCCGCCGCGAGGTCCACCGCGTGGCTTAGCGTCTCCGCCGCCTGCTCGACCTCGCGGGCCTGGAGGTACGACGTAGCCAGCCAGGTCAGGTACAGAGCCTTATCGCGTGCGTGCGTGCGTGTCGTCGAACTCGCCGAGAACCCGTTCAAGCACCGGGACTGCGCGCAGCGGCCGACGGAGTTCAGTCCAGCAGCGGCCGGCCATGATGTCGATCTCGGCGGCATCGACCCAGAACACCCAATCCGGCTCCGGCCTGGTCGCCGGGGTGTTCAGTGCCTCGCGCGCGAGGTTCAGCGCCCGGTCGGCTTCCTGCGCCTCTCCCGCCGTCGCGTGCGCCCAGGCCTTCCGATCGAGCAGCAGCGCCCCAACCTTCGGCGTGGCGACCTGACGCGCAACCTCATACGAATCCGCCGCGAGCGCCGTGCCACTCTGCTGCGTCGCCGTCTGCTGGTACGCGGCGTACGCGATCGCGTTCCCGGCAAGATCCAACGCCTGCGCGTCCTCGGCTGTCGTCGTACAGCTGTTGCGCGATCGCGTGCTGCCCGTGGTCAAATGCCGCCCACCCGGCCTGCTGCTGCTGTTCGGCAAGCAAAGCCAGCAGGTCTCGACCGATGTCCTCGGTGTGGCTGGACTCGTGGATCAGCCGTTGCGTGTAGTCAGCTTCGGCGGCGTAGACAGGAAAGGTTTCGGCCCCGCCCAAGATGTTGTCCAGGCGCCGCAGGCGGGCAGTGCGACGGCGTAGTGCCGCGACATCGGAGCGGCCGATCAGGCGGGCGGTAGGCTGATCGGTGCGAGCGAGCGGAATTGCCAGAGCGGCCATCGCCCCGATGAATACACGCCGCTGCACGCCGCCCCTTTCCTTGCGTCGTTTCGCCCGTGCAGTCGAAACGACGCGGCTGATCTTCTTTTCCTCGACTCCGAAGCTGGCCGCGATCTGTTGTTGCCAGAAGGGTGCCGGTAGACGCTTCTCAGTCTCCCAGCGGGATACCTCGTTTCTGGTGATGGCCTGCCCCGAAAGCTCGGACAGAGTCGAGGCCTGATCAGTTTGCGACCGTCCAGTGTCCTCACGCAGGGTCCGAAGCAGTGCGCCGATGCTGTCCTGCTCCACAGGTACCCCTCATGTCGCCCGGTCTAAAGTGGCCATCATCTCTCTGGCCTCGCCTTCTGGCCACCCCCTGGAAATGGCCACCCCGCGAGGCTCCTCTCGCCAGGCATTATCGCTCCTAGCTTCAGTCCCGTGACACATCAGGGATGGCGAAGAGCGCGCGTGGTGCATGTGGCGGAATCGAACGGCGGTGCTGTCGACATCGTCGTCGGCGTGGCGAAGGACCAGCACGGCAGATACCACCGTGCACTCGGCATCGGCGACGGACCGACCGGCTTTCGATGACGATGCAGTCGCCACAGTTGATCGCGCAAAAGTCGTGCTCACTGGACGGACGGGGACGACGCGCTGACCGAGGTGCCCTCGGGCGGGATGACAACTCAGCGTAGTCGATTGTCACGCAAACGAACCCGGACTGACAGTCCGGGTTACTTGCCAGTAATCACTCTACGTTAACCAGGGGTTTCCCAAGCACAGTTTTCGGCACCTCTCCAAGTTGCCCGGCCAGCCTCGCGCGTCCATTCAGTGCACTGAGATCGCAGCCGAGAACATGAAGTAAGCGAGGCATGTGAATGCGCGAAGAATCGACCGCGGAACTGGTCCCCGAATCCTTATCGGCTGCCGATGGGGATAGGTATGCCGCACCGGTCGAGGGGTCATCGACGCCATACTCGGCGGTGGGGGCAGCTATCAGGTCGATAGGAATGTCGCCTCTGCCGTGTTCGGCGTGTTGCCGAACGGCGCAAACGATGCAAGGGCTCTACTGTCGTGTAATTCTCTTTGTTTTACATGGGTGTGACTGGTCGTGTTGTTGACTGGGTGGGTGGAGTTGACGGTGGACGAACGGGCCGAGTTGTGGTCCCTGGTGGGCAGCCCGGACGTGCCGGCGACGGTGGCGACGCGGGCGCGGATCGTGTTGTGGCGGGCGGAGAGCCGGCAGAAGCAGGAGATCGCGGCGCTGGCGGGGGTGTCGCGGCCGACAGTGAATTTCTGGTTGGCCCGCTATGAGGCTGAGGGGGTCGCGGGGTTGCTGGAGCGGCCTCGCGGGGCGGGCCGGGAGCAGGTTCCGTCCTCGGTCCGGGCCCGGATCCTGGCGGCCACGCGGACGAGCCCGCCCGCGGAATCGGGGTTGTCGCACTGGTCGAGCCGGGAGATGGCCGCGTTCATCACGCGGACCGAGGGGGTGTCGGTGTCGCATCACTACGTGGCGACACTGTGGCGGGACAACGGGTTGGCGCCGCATCGCCAGGGCACATTCAAGATCAGCAAGGACCCGGCTTTCGCCGAGAAGGTCGCCGACATCGTCGGACTGTATCTCGACCCACCCGGCGGGGCTGTGGTTCTCTCGATCGACGAGAAGACCCAGATCCAGGCCCTGGACCGCACCCAGCCGTTGCTGCCGATCGAGTTCGACGCGAGCGAGAAACGCACCCATGACTACGTGCGGCACGGCACCACGAACCTGTTCGCCGCGCTCGACGTGGGCACCGGCGAGGTGTTCGGCGAGTGCACGCCCACCCGCAATGGCGCCGACTTCCTGGCCTTCCTCAATAAAGCGGTGAAACCCCACGCGGGCAAAGAGATCCACGTGGTGCTGGACAACCTGTCCACGCACACCACGCCCGACGTGCAGGCGTGGCTGCGCAACAACCGGCAGGTGCATTTCCATTTCACCCCCAAGGGCTCCTCCTGGCTGAACCAGATCGAAACCTGGTTCAGCATCGCCACCCGCCAATCCATCCGCCGCGGCACCTTCACCAGCGTCAAGGTCCTGATCAAGCAGATCCGCGACTACATCACCCACTGGAACTCCGACGCCACGCCCTTCATCTGGACCGCCACGACCGACGAGATCCTCGCCAAAGTCCGCCTCCTCCAGACCAACATCAAGAAACTCGTCGACAACAACGCCAAGTAAAGACAACAGAATCACGCGACACTACTGCGCGCCAGTGCTGAGTTTCAAGCAAGGGTATGTCGCCTTCTTGTCGGCCGTACCTGCAGAGTCAAGCGATTCGTCATCTGTGGCGCGGACGTGTGGGCGCCGGATCCTTTGCATCAGCTGATTCATCGCATCAATCCGGACGCGGAAATCCTGTATGTCGAACCCGACATTGTCATGGCACATCGTGCCCGGCAGGCCTTCTTCAAGGAGCAGCTCCGGCCGAGCAGGTTTGTCGAAGTAGTCTATGCCGACGTCTTCAGTCCCACTTTCATGCGTGACCTTCGCGAACTCATGTTGCTCGATGCGCCCGACGTTGAGCCCATCGGGCTGGTGCTTTGTTCGACGCTGCCGTTCATCCCGCCAGAACCTCATCTTTCGGCGAAGGACATCGTAGCCCGGATCACCAAGAATCTTTTTGACCGCTCGTTTGTTTCCCTGGACTCCTTCTGCATTCCGCCAGTCGACGCTGCTGCGCGCCTGGCGTATCGGATACAGGAAGCGTTCTGCACCGGCCCGCTCGGAACCGGGGTGTTTCTACCGGAATCCGAGGTCATGGACTTGTTCGGTGAACTCTCTCTGGTGCGGCCGAATACGGGCATGGACCTGGGGAAGGTGGTCCCCTGCTGGCAGTGGTATCCGCAAGGTCCGGTGAAACCGCACGCCATGGACCCGCTCGTCGTCGGCGGTCTCGCACACAAGGGGCCACCGTGGCCCTCTTGGTAGGCGCCTCCTCTCAGGGCCGTTCAGGGCCGTATCCGAAAGTCGCAGGTCAGCACGATGCCGATCCCGGACGCGAATCCCTCGCGGATAACGATGCCGTCGCGGACATGCGACGCCTCGCAGGCGGACGTACACACACCCGTTGTCTCACGGGAGCACGGGTGGCCCGACCGTTCACCGCGACTTGGTTCAGGCCACCGTTCCCACTAGCACCCTTGGGAGCTTGGATGTCTCCGCACTTCACCGGAGTGCCCGGGCAGGTCGTTGTCCCGGCCGCGCAGGACCCAGCGATGTCGACCCTGCCGCCGCTGCGCAGCACCAGACGTCCGGCCCCTCCCCTGGCCGGACCAGGGGTGGGCCAGCACCCGGCCGGACCAGGGCCCGCGCCGAAGCTGCGTCAATCTGAGCTGTCCCACCCCTACGTCACTCCCGCCACTGAGCGGACCCTTCCAGTTCCCCTGCCCCGCCTCAGCGGTACGGGCCACCCGGGCGATCCGGTGCGGACCGGGACCTTCCTCGACGGCGCTCATCGCCAGCCGCCGAAGAAGCGCACCCCGGCACCGGAGCCAGCGGCTGAATCGACGTCGCCGGCTCTCTCCGCCTCAGCCGCGGATGACCGCCGCCATGAGCAGGAGCGAGATCGTTCGCCGCGGATCTCGATCGCGCAGGCCATTCGGTCGGATCGGCTCGCGGATATGGCGCTGGCGGCCAACTACTGCCGCGGCCAGTATCGCCCGGCGATGCAGAACCAGGAACGTGTCGCGCACGTACTGGGGTTCCTGCTGCTGGCCGAGCTCGTACTGGACCGCGACATTGTCGTCGATCACGCCGGACGTGTCTGCCCGGTGGGCCGCGACCGGGACCGAGACGGGGACACCGTGGAAGCGCCGCTGTGGCACGACATCCGCGGCGAGCCGAAGCCGCTCGGGGTGGGTCAGTGGCTGGCCTATCTGGCCCTGGACTTCCGCTCGACGACGCTGGTGTGGCGCAGGCTGGTCGCGGGCGGTTTCGCTGCGGAGGAACGGGCGTCCTTGTTCCGCCGTCGGCACAGGTTCGAGCTGACGAATGCGGGCGCGCCGATCTGGGCCCGGTGCTACCTGCTGAGGGAGGTGACCCCCCATGCGGAGGTTCCCGCTCCTGCGAGCGTTCTCTGGCGGGGATTGGACGCGCTGCACCTCGCGACGGCGACCGACCTGGACCTGCCGGACGAAACCCGGAACCGGCTGCGCGCGGAACCGGTCCCCGCCGGCGTCGAGCCGTTGCTGGCCAGCCTCACCCATTCGCTGGAGTCGTCGGCCACCCGCCTCACCTGAGCGTCCACGCCCCTTTCCCTGTCCCCTCACCGTTTCGGAGTCGCCTTGTGCCTACCTCGTCCGGAGCATCCGCCAGAGAAGAGTCCACAGTGGATGGTACGTCGACGTCCACGGTGCGGGAGGCCCTGCGCAAGGCCGCGCTGAGTCCGCTGACGATCGCCGCCGGCGCACTCGCCGCGGCGACGCCGCTCACGGTGGCCGCGGGACTCGTGCCGACCGGGATCGCCCAGACCGGCAGCAACGGCTTCTTCTGGGCGTTCCTCGCCGTCCCCGGCCCCGGCCGGCATGGTGGCGGCGGCTGCGGCTGGATCCCGGCACAGAGAAAGTGGAGGAACGGTTCTTCTGCTCGGTGCACGCCGAGATCGCCCAGCGTGCCGAGTGGAACCCAGGGTGAACCTCCGCTGTCACCTTGTGGCCGCTGACACGGTGTTCACCGGGCGAGCATGCACGACCGGACCCCGTTCCCAGGCCGGGTGTCCGAGACGCGAGATTCCCGCGCCGCGGCTCCGTCCCGGCCCAGTGCCACGCGACGTCGTGCCCGTCGCGGAGAAGGTCGCGTGACGAGCCGCGATGATCACCGCCGAGCAGCGAGGAACGAAGCCAGCTCACCAGCGCATCCAGGGCGAACCACCTCGGCTGATCATCCACGACCCCCGGCTCGCGGTCCCGCTGATCTGCGACGGCCGCGGCATGCAACGACCAGAGCCACGTCTACCTCCGTCTCCGCGAGGCCCACCTGCCAGGACTTCGGCGACGTCGGCGCACAGGACGCTGCTACTCGGCGCCTCCGTGACCGCGTCGCGCAGGCGCTCACCGTGGCCAGGTATCGCGCGAAGATCGTCATGATTCCCGGCCATCTGCTACAGCCAGCCCCTCAGCGCGAAGCAACTTGCCTTGGCAGAGAAGGAGAACGTCGCAGGAGCCAAGCCACCCTGCTGAACACCGCCGGCGTGCTGGTGCGCGAACACGACGCACGGCGTGAACATCCGCCTGATCGAGCTGGCGACCAAGCCCTGCTGGATCAACACCTCCTACGGCAACGCAAAGCTCACCACCGCGGGCCGCGCTCGGAACGCGCCGTCCCCGGACGTCGAGGAGCAGCTCGCCCGCGGCGGCCGGGAGGCACAGGACTGGTTGTCCGCGTGCGCGGTGCCCGAGGGATTCGACCTCGTCGAGATCGACGACGGGATCGTGCTGTATCCGGAAGTTCAGGCGGGGGTGATGTGAGGAGGGTCTGGGCCGAGAGCGTGCAACGAGAGAGCCGGAAAGCCGAACATTTGAGTCTGAAAGAGTGACCGCATGACTACAGCCCGAGACATCAACTTCGACGTAGCCCCCCAGGCAGAAGAGCTGCGCGAGGCGATGGTGGCCGAACTGCGCGACCTTGGAGCGATCCAGAGCGAGCAGGTGGCCGCCGCCATCGGAACCGTGCCACGCCACCTGTTCGCACCAGGGAAGCCGCTGGAGAAGGCGTACGCCGCTAACAGCGCCGTAGTGACCAAGCGAGACGAGAACGGCGTCGCGATCAGCTCTCTCTCCGCGACCCACATCCAGGCGGTCATGCTGGAGCAGGCTCAGATCGAACCAGGGATGCGTGTTCTGGAGATCGGCTCGGGCGGCTACAACGCGGCATTGATCGCCGAACTCGTCGGCACGGCCGGACAGGTCACCTCGGTCGACATCGACTCCGACATCGTCACCCGCGCCAAGGAGTGCCTGGCTGCCGCAGACTACGACCAGGTCAACGTGGTGCTGGCCGACGCGGAGAACGGCGTGCCGGACAGGGCACCGTTCGACCGCGTGATCGTGACTGCCGGTGCCTGGGACATTCCTCCTGCCTGGTCCGACCAGCTCACCGAGCACGGCCGGATCATCGTCCCCTTCCGGATGCGTGGCCTGACCCGCACCGTCGTCTTCGAACGCGTCGGCGACCACCTGGTCAGCCGGGACTACCGCCTGTGCGGCTTCGTCCCGATGCAGGGTTCAGGGGCTCATTCCGAACGTCGAGTCCCGCTGGACGGCGACGAGGTCGTCCTGCGGGTCGACGAGGAGTTGGCAGTCGACGAGGAACTGGCGGTCGACGCCGGCCGCCTGCAGGAAGCCCTGCTCATGCCGCGGGTTATGCGGTGGTCGGGGGTCGAGTTCGACCAGGTCGACGAACTGGACTTCTGGATCGGTACCCATGCGCCGGCCTTCGGCCTGCTCACGGCCCAGGACGGCCCGATCGAGCGCGGCTTGGTCGGCCCCTCAGCGAAGCGCGGTGTGCCGACCCTCGTACGTGGCGGCAGCTTCGCCTACCGCACCAAGCGCCCGATCGAGGGCACCGAAACCTTCGAGACCGGCGTGTACGCCCACGGGCCAGAAGCTGAGGCCGTCGCCAAGGAGTACGTCGAGCTGCTGCGCACGTGGGACCGCGACCACCGGCGAGGTCCTGGCGCCCGCATCGAGGCCTACCCCGCAGGCACCCCGATCTCCATACTCCCCCAGGGATGCGTCGTCGACAAGCAGCACACGCGCGTCGTCATTTCCTGGCCCCGACCACAGGCGTCCTGACCACAAAGGACACCTGGGGAAGTAATCGCAACACCTTTCAACGGAGGAGGTTTCGTGACAGCACTACTGGAACAGGTCGCGTCGACGCCAGGAGCCCCGGCAATGGCGTCCGATTGGGACCTCGACCTCAGCATCGCCGAGTCGGGTCCCGTGGTGGAGGAGATGATGCGGCTGACCGACGACGGCTGCGGCTCCACCTGCGAGTCCGCCTGCAACTCCTGCGCGTAGGCACGATCCGATGAACTTCTGCACCCGGTGGCGGCTGTTGTCTACCCGTCACCGGGTGCAGGCGTTATGACCTTTGGGGAGCCCGTGTACGAGGTAGTGGACGCGGCCGTCGTCCGAGCGGCGACGAGGCCGGGCGGTTCGGATGTTCTGCGCTGGCCTGACCTGACGGACGTGCCCGACGTCGCGGAGGATCCCGTGACGCGATGGCGCTTATGGCTACAAGAAGTCTGGAGCTCACCGGTCTTCGCTGAAGCTCTTGAAGTTGCGAGTCCGTCGTTGGCGCACCGTGTCGAAGAGGTGTGCGCGGGGAACAGGCTGGATGAGCGCCAGGTCCGCCGTGCCGTGCTCTCGGTCGTTCGCTATCTGCTGCGTGCCACCGGTCGAGCCACCCCGTTCGGCCTGTTCGCCGGGATCGCTCCCGCCCGCCTGGGCTCCCCACTCGCCGGAAACATCGGCGACGACCACCGTCCGGTCGCGAGGGTCGAGACCGAATGGCTCGCCGCGGTGATCACGCGCCTCGAGTCCTGTCGGGACCTGCGCCATCGCCTACTCGTCGTGCGCACCAACCTTGCGTTCGTCCGCGACGACCGACTGGTGGTCGGCTGCCAGCAGCAGAGATCCGGCAGCGGTGACGAGCCGGCCGAGGTGTCGGTTCGGCACACCAAACCTACCCAGGCCATCCTGCGCGCCACAGAGTCGCCGATCCGGCTGGGCGACCTGGCGGCAAAGCTTGCAATCGACTTCCCCGACACCCCGGAGAACCTGATCGACACGATGCTGGCCGGGCTGGTCGCGCAGCGGATCCTGATTACCAACCTGCAGCCGCCGATGACGGTGGCCGATCCGCTAGCCCATGTCGTTGAGGTATTGACCGCAGCGGGCGCCGACACACTCCCCGAGACCGCCGAATTGGCAGGTGCCCTACGGGGTATCCACACCGCCCTGACGCAACACGACTGCGCCCGCTCTGCTGTGCGGGCCCGCGGCCTGCGAATCGCCGCCGCGCAAGAAGCGACGGCGGTTACCGCCATCGAGCGGCCGGTGTCGGTGGACTTGGTCCTCGGCAGCGACGTAAGCCTGCCACCGGCAGTAGCGTGCGAAGCGGAAGCCGCCGCTGCCGCACTGGTGAAACTCACGCCGCAGCCGTTCGGCTCACCGGCCTGGCAGGACTATCACGGCCGGTTCCTCGAACGGTACGGAGTCGGTGCCGTGGTGCCCGTCGAGGAACTCCTCCACGGCGACACCGGTCTCGGATTCCCCGCCGGGTACCGCGATTCGAGGTTGAAGACCGCAGCCCGGCCCGGCCTGTCCGATCGTGATGACGCGCTGCTGGCCTTGGCACAGACCGCCGCGCTGCGGCAGGAGCACGAGATCCAGCTCGACGAGAAGCTGATCACCGAACTCGCGGTCGCGGACCTCGGCGAAATCCGGGTCCAGCCACACACCGAACTGCGCCTGCGGATACACGCCGCCACCCTCCAAGCTCTGGACGACGGTGACTTCGAGCTCGCCCTGAGTGGCGTGTCCCGCGCGGCCGGGACCACGACCGGCCGGTTCCTCGACCTGTTCCCCCAACACGACCGGGACCGCATGGTTACCGCCTACGCGGCGCTGCCCACGGTCAACGAGAAGGCGATCCCGGTGCAGGTCTCCGGGCCCACGCTCTACCCACGTTCGGACAACGTGGCCCGCACTCCCGCCGTGTTGCCGCACCTGCTTGCCCTGGGCGAACACAACTTCGGCCGCGACGGCCTGATTCCGGTACACGACCTGGCGGTCGTCGGGGACCCCCACCGGCTGTACCTGATTTCGCTGTCCCGGCAGGTCCCGGTAGAACCGGTCTTATTCAGCGCGGTGGAGTTCCTCAACCACATCCATCCCCTGGTCCGGTTCCTGTGCGAGATCAGCACCGCTCGCGCTGCGGCGTGCGCTCCGTTCTCATGGGGAGCCGCCAGTCGGCTGCCGTTCCTGCCGAGGCTGCGCTATCGACGCACCATCCTGTCGCCAGCCCGTTGGCTGCTGGCCAAATCCGACCTGCCTGAACCCGACGCACCCTGGAAGAGCTGGGTGGACAGCCTGAAGGCGTGGCAACAGCGGCTGCGAGTACCGCAGACGGTCTACCTCGGCGAGAGCGACCGCCGGATCCGCCTGGACCTGACCGAACCCGCCCACCTCCACGTGCTGCACGCCGAGCTGAAGCGCGCCGGCCACGTCGCGATCCGCGAAGCACCCAGCGACAGCGCGTTCGGTTGGATCGGCGGCCACGCCCACGAAGTCGTCATCCCCCTCGCGACGACCAGCCCACCAGTTCCTCACCGACGCTGGCCCGACAGGGTCGTCAGCCGCGACCACGGCCACCTACCCGCCGCCAGCCCCTGGCTCTTCGCCAAGCTCTACGGCCACCCAGACCGACAAAACACCGTCCTCACCACCCACCTGCCCGTCCTACTGTCCACATGGGACGACGAGCCGGAATGGTGGTTCCTGCGCTACCACGATCCCGAGCACCATCTGCGCCTACGGTTCCGGCTGCACGACCACGCCGACTTCGGCTCGGCCGCCGCACGGATCGCCACCTGGTCAAGCGACCTACGCCGCCGTGGTCTCGTCGGGCAGGTGCAGTTCGACACCTACTACCCGGAAACAGGACGGTTCGGCAGTAGCGCGTCCATGCACGCCGCCGAGGCGCTGTTCGCCGCCGACTCCGCCTCAGCCGTCAACCAGTTGGCCGTGACCGGCCGACGAGACGGCCAACACCTGCACCCCGTCATCGCCGCGAGCATGGTCGACCTCGCCATCTCGGTCACCGGCGACCCCGCCGCCGGAATGCGTTGGTTGATCGACAACGCCACCACGTCCCCGGCTCCGGCCGTCGACCGCACGGTGCACAACGCCGCGATCCGGCTAGCCAACCCCGGCGACGCCTGGGCCGCGCTACGCGAGATTCCCGGCGGCGAGAGCATCACCGCCGCGTGGACGCGACGACGTACCGCGCTCGACGCCTATCGCGCCGCCCTCACCGCCGAGAGCGACACCACCCCGGAGACGGTGCTGCCGGACCTGCTGCACCTGCACCACGTCCGCATGGTCGGAATCGACACGGACGCCGAACGCGCCTGCCTTCGGCTGGCCCGCGCCGCCGCCCTGAGCTGGACCACACGCACCCGAGGAGCGCTGTGAACCAACCCATCCCCGAAACGCACGTCGCAACAGACGCCATCGCCAACCAGCTTGCCGACCCACAAACCGCCAGCCCCAACGGTCCCGGCCGACGCCGACCGCAATCCCTGGCCGGAGGCGCGGCGGGCATCGCCCTGTTCCACATCGAGCGAGTCCGCTCCGGGCGAGGCGACTGGGCCACTGCACGGTCCTGGCTGTCGGCCGCCGCGAAGGAGACACTCAGCGCCGGCCCCAATGCCAACCTGTACTTCGGTGCCCCGACCCTCGCCTTCGTCACCGACGTGGCGGCCGACGAACCCGGCAGGTACGCGCGAGCCCTCGCCGAACTCGACGCCACCACCATCGCCCTGACCCGCCGCCGCATCGAGGACGCTCACGCGCGCATCGACCGCGGCGAACGGCCGCCGCTGGCCGAATTCGACCTCATCCGCGGCTTGGCCGGGCTCGGCAGCTACCACCTGCAGCGCCATCCCAACCACGACATCACCAGCGCCGTGCTCACCTACCTCGTCCGGCTGACCGAACCGCTGACCGGCTACGAGGACGAGCTGCCCGGCTGGTGGACCGACGTCTCCCCGAACGGCGCCCTGGCACCGGATTTCCCCGGCGGACACGGCAACCTGGGCATGTCCCACGGCGTCGCCGCCCCTCTGACCGTGCTCGCCCTCGCGCTCCGCCGCGACGTCATCGTTGACGGGCACGCAGCGGCCATCGCGCGGATCTGTGCCTGGCTGGACATCTGGCAACAGCCCGATCCGACAGGGCCGTGGTGGCCGGGCTTCGTCACCCTGGCCGAGGTCCGCACAGGACACGTCGATCCGCACACCAGGCAACGACCCTCGTGGTGCTACGGCTCCCCCGGCCTTGCCCGAGCTCAACAGCTCGCCGCGCTGGCTACCGGCGATGTCGAGCGCCAGCACACCGCTGAAGCCGCGATGCTCGGTTGCCTGCGCGACCACGTGCAACTCGACCGCCTCACCGACAGCGGCCTCTGCCACGGCACCGCCGGAGTTCTTCAGGCCGCCTGGCGCATGTCCCGTGACGCGCGAACCCCGGACTTGGCGGGAGAACTGCCTGCCCTCACAGAACGTCTGCTTGCCGAACTCTCCGCGGTAGGCGACGAGATCGAGTTCCTCGACGGACTCGCCGGCATCGGCCTGGCCCTGCACGCCGTCGGCACCGAGGCCACTCCCCCAGCGGTGTGGGACGCCTGCCTGCTGCTGAACTGACCGCCACGCGGAAGGACCGGAGAAGATGACCTCGTCGTGGTGTCAAGTGTTCGTCCACTTCGAGGACTGGAACGCCGCCGAACGCATCGCCGTCACCGACCTCGCCAAACTGCTTACCGAAGCCGAGGACACGGGTTTGATCTCCGCCTGGTTCTTCATGCGGAAATCCCCGTGCTGGCGCGTGCGCTTCCTCCCCCGCGACCAGAGCACTGCCCAGAACGCCACTGGGCTAATTCACCAGCGTCTCGACGCGCTGGAACACGACCACCGAATCACCCGGTGGGTGAAGACCATCTACGAGCCCGAAACCCACGCCTTCGGCGGCTCCACCGCAATGGACACCGCTCACCGCCTCTTTCACATGGACAGCCGCCACATCCTTGCCTATCTCGGCAGCGACCGCTCCGCAGCAGCCGAGGCAGACGATCAGCGCCGTGAGCTTTCGATCCTGCTGTGCAGCGCCCTCATGCGCAGCGCCCAACAGGACTGGCATGAACAAGGCGACGTCTGGGCGCGCGTCGCAGAGCACCGGACGCTTCCGCCGGACACCCCGGCAGACCGGCTACGCGGCCTGGAGCCTGGACTCCGGCGGCTGATGACCGTGGACACCGCGAAGTTGCTCCAGAACAACGGAACTCTCGCTGGCTGGGCCACGGCGTTCACCGAGGCAGGGGCTCAACTCGGTGAGCTCGCGACCGGCGGTGTCCTCCGTCGAGGACTGCGGGCCGTGCTGGCCAACCACGTGATCTTCGCCTGGAACCGCCTCGGCCTGAGCCACACCAGGCAAAGCATCCTCGCCAACGTCGCCAAGGCTGTCGTCTTCACGCCACAAAGGGGGCCTGCATGGGCACGCCGCTGCTCCGACCTTGAGAGGACTTCGTGCAACGAACCGACCAAGAGCGTCTCAGCACCAGACTGACCGAATGGTTCCCGCTCATACCCCGTGCCCGGCCCCAGTGCCGGACCCTCGAACGCCGGGTCGACGAGATCCGGCAGCTCGCACGCGTGGCGCCGGAGAACCCGACCGAAGACCGGATCTCCACAGCCGCCGAGGCCCACAACAAGGCGGCGCTCGTGCTCAGCGACTGCGGTCTCGACGATCTGGCACAGCAGTTGTGCTGGCAGCAGTTCAGCATCTTCCACACCGCCTGGCCACTGCCGGAACGATCGGCGAAGCTCGCCCTGCAGCCCGTGGTCAACCTCGGCAGACTCCTCATCCGCACAGGCCACTACGACCGTGCCTATCAGCTCTTCGTGAACGTCTTCGAGGCCGTGCGGGACCAGACCACGGCAACGGTCGACGGCCGCCGGATCGACTTCCATCACCTCGTCGACCAGCCCAGCCACCACAAGGACGTAGGACGCTTCCTCTAGACCATTCTCCTAGCCGACGGCACTCGCGCCCTTACCCGAGCTGGCCGCTGGCACGACGCGCTACAGCATCTTCAGCAGCACAAAGGCATCGCGAAGCGGATGCTCGACGGTCGGCAGGTCGCCATCCTCGAGCGGTACTCGGCGGGTGACCACCACGGCGCCCTGGACCTGCTTGGCGACAGCACGATCCCCGAACCCTGGGAACGGGCCATCGCCGCGTTCCTGCGAGCGCTCTGCCTCCACGCCTCCGGACAGCTTTCCCAAGCGGGGCTGACAGCGATGATCGACGATGTGCTCAACCTGGAGTCCGCACCTGGGCATCCCGTGTTCCGCACCCGCTTGGGCTTGTGCGCGCTCGACCTCGCACCCGACCCCGACGTGCCAATGCTGGCCGCCCGGATCGCGCGGGAAGCGCTGACCGCCGGCGACGCCTATGCGGCCCGAGACGTGCTCGCACACGACCGGTGCCGTACGCACATCACGGAAGACGACTCGACCACGTTCGCCGAGATCGTGCAGGCATCCGGCCTCGACTGCGGCACCATCTCCGCCGGGCTGCTGGACGAACTTATGGCCGCGGTGCGAGCGTGCGAGGCCCACCTGACAACCTGCCATGACATGGGCAAATAGCCTATATCAATGAAACTCGTATCCGGCCGAAATGGATTCCGACGTGCCGTACACCAGCTATGTTGACGTCCTGCTCCTTTTGGTTCGTGACGGGCACGTCCTGCTCGTCCAGCGCTTCGACACCGGCTACGCTGACGGCGACTGGAACGCGCCCTCCGTTCATTTGGCAAGTCGCCTGTCGGATGAGCGTTGTCGGCTCGGGCGCCGCGCCACGAGGGATGCGATACGCGGGTCAAGCTTCGGTCAGGCTCGTCTCTAGGCTGCCCCGATGGATCTGACGCGGCTGAGTGACGACGTCGAGGGGGTCTCGCGGGGCTATGCCCGTGCGCACGGCATCGAACGGAATGAGACGTGGTTTCTCTTGAAGCTTCAGGAGGAGGTCGGCGAGTTGACGCAGGCGTTCCTGATGCGGACTGGGCAGGCCAGATCCAAGGGAAACACGCAGCAGGAGTTGGACGACAGGTTCGGCGCCGAGCTGGCCGATGTGTTGTGTCGTGTGGTGCTGATGGCTCGGCACCACGGAGTCGACCTCAAGGAACAGGTCGAGCGGAAGTGGCTGGTGTGGCATCCCGCCAGGTCGGTCTCCGCCGTTGGCGGATCGGAGCAAATGGTGGAGACCGTGGAGCGGCTGTCGGAGGGTGCGTCGACGCCGTCGGATCAGGTGGACGGCGCGGTCGGGAGCGTGCAGGTGCCTGAACTGCGGAAACATACGACGCAGGCCGTCGCGCTTGGATCTGTCCGGCGGTCTTGACCTTCACTGGGTCGCCTGCAAACCGGATCCGGTTTGCAGGCGGTTGTGCCTATCCGTGCGCGGTTCGTTTCAGGTATCTCAGGTCGCCGGCTATGCCGAGCGCCGGACGACGGGCCACCGCCGCGCGAACGCCGTCGCACGCGGCCCCCGCCCGGTCGACCGCCGCGCCACGAGGGCGTGCTTACTGGTCGGGGCTGCTCATGTCGGGGTTTCTCGGCGAAATCCGTGGATCCGTGGCACGTTCACCCAGGTTGTAGACGGCGAACTGTCTCCCACCGAGGAGACGTTCAGCGATGCCGCTCACGACGGCCTGCATACGGTGCCTCACGCGGAAGGCGACGGTGTCGCCTTCGCTGATCGGTTCGCCGGTCACGGGGTTGACCGTCAGCGGCGGAGGCGAGGCGTTCTCGGGCACGAAGAGCTCCTTCATCACAGTCCTTTGGAGACTCAGGCGCGTCGGGGACGTCGGTCCGGGCGGGATCAAGATCGCACGCGGGGACAGCGCCGTCTGTGGACCTGGTCGACCGCGACCGGGCTGCGGCGGTGGACCGCGGGCGAGACCGCCGGCGCGCACGCCACCGCACAGTGGCCCGTCGACCGGAAGCCGGGGACACGACGTAACGGTGGATGGTGTGCCTTGCCGGACAGCTTCGGTCAGTCGGTGCCAGCCCAGGTGAGCTCGTCGATCTCCTTCATGGCGCGTAGTTCTCGGTTCGACTCGTGAAGCTGGCTTCCGAGGTCGTGCAACCGCTTGCGGACCTGTTCAGCGGTGACGCTCCCGTCGGCGACGAGTTCCAGGAGATGCTGTATCGCGGCGAGTTCGATAGCGATCCCGGATTCGGCCCCGGAAAGGTGCAGCCGGTCCTCGGGAACCGCGATGACGTTGAGCGACGCGGTGACACCGGTGATCTGGTGACCGTTGACGCTGATGTCGAACCTCTTGTCGTGCGGCACGATCAAGCCCCTCTTCGAGTCGGCGATGGTGAGAACCGGCACCGTAGCGCGGTGTCCCGTCACCCGATGGGGAAACCCGCGCTCGCAACGCACGCTGACCACGAACCGACTCCCGTGGCTCAACCAGCGGAAGCCGCGGACGACGTCACGACCGCTGACACACCGCCCAGATCGAACAACCCGGAGACCCCGACCGCCCAGCGACTCGGCGCCGCCAACGGGGTCGCGGCCAGAGACTCGGCCTGTTGGTGACCAGCGCTAGCATCCCGGGTAGCAGGACCACCACCGAGCACAGCCGAGGATCACGAATGAACCTTCAGATCACCCTCGACATTCCCCGCCGACATCGAGGCGGGTCTACGTACCGGTGACCTGATCCGCCACGCCGGTGTGATCCGTGACGGCGCCGGACGTCTCGCGGCCCTGCTCAAGGAGACTTCCGCTCCCCAACAGGTCGAGGACGCGATTGACGCGGCCGCCCTGATGATCAAGAGGCCAGTCGCGATCGCGGGACTCGCCGCGCTGGCCGGCGTCGCGGCGGCCACCGTGGCGTCCGCGATCGTCCTGAAGCAGAAGCGGAAAGTGCCGGAGTGCGTTACCTCCTTCAACGACTCACTGCGGGCTCAGCTTCTGACTGGATCCGGGAAGGCGGGGTCGTGTCGGGTACCGGACTAGATCGGCGTCGGTGTCGCGACCGCAATCGAGCAAGGACTCGGCGCCGACGTTCCGACCGGAGCGCCCACATGGCCATCCACCACGCGCTCGACACCATCGCCCGCGCGCTGCGCCCCGCCCTGGCCGAGCGCGCGCTCTGCGCGGGTTGCAACGGCGCCGAAGGAGGTGGTTTCGGCGCCGATCAGCGTGAATCCCAGCTCACCACCTACCGGGCGAACCCGCCCGCCGCCCGGTTCGCCTGGACCTATCCCGGCGCGGAACCCAATCGATGATCAACCGCCCGCGCACCGCGGGGTGAAGGAGTGAGATTGCGAAGCCGCCGCTGACCGTGCAGAACGCCGCGATCACCACCGCCAGCGTGGAGATCAAAACCCTGACGGTGTCCGGAAAACAGGTCACCCTCGCGGTGTTCCGGCAGCTGATCGAGAAGCCGCTGATTCTCGCGGACGGACCCTGGCCGGGCAACCGTGGGGTGTCGTCAACTACCACCCGGACAAATGCGCGAACAGCAGCACCGCGCACTGGCACGTGGTGTGGCAGGAAGACACCGAACTGCGCCGCAGTCTGGTGGTGGTGACCCCGGATTTCGGTGTGTTCCGGCCGGTGGAAGCAGAGCAGTTCATCGCCTCGTGCGTCCACGACATGCTCAGCACCGGCACGACGAGGTATTTCCGGGGTACACCTCCGCTGTCCAAGTGGAGCGAGGCCGGGAGCGTCAAACTTCCCACCGACCACGATTTCACCACCGTCACGTGCCTTTCACGAACGGGATACTCCGCCATCGAAAGCTCCCAGGCTCTCGCGTCCCGACGGGAGAGATACGGCGAGAGCAGCAAGATCAGCGACGGCACCACGAGAACCACCGTGTTTGAACGCGGCGTCGCCCGCCTCGTCGCCCACGAAATCGATCATCTCCACGGCCACCTCTACACCGACCACATGCGCCAGAAGTACCCCGTCCCGGTCGAGCAATACCGCGGAACCGGCACCACCTGGAAATATTGACACCTCCGCTGGCAGGCCGGGCGGCGTTGTCAGCAGCGGTCGAGCATGCTGGCCAGGGCGGTACGTTCCGGGACAGTGATCGTGAGCCCGCACTCGCTTTTGACCACGATCCAGTCGGTCGCATAGGTGATGTCGGCGACGAAGTCTTCTCCAGATTTCGAATGTCTCGTGAGACATCGGCGAATGACTGCGGTGCTGGTCGAAGGGTCATGTCGAGCGGAACGGCAAGTCTGTGTGCTGGCCGACCGTGAGACATCATGGCTGGCTGACCCGGAATCGAGAAGTTCACTCGATCGTTAATGGGCCTGGCGTGGCACAACCCGGACTTTTCGATCCTGGTCGAAGGTCCTGAGATCGCGATCTTCTACCGCGAGGTCGCGGGGGGCGACGGTGCTTCGGCTCGCCGGAAGGGCAGGGCGAGCGCTGGTAGCAGGCAGATCGCGACGAGGCCGGCGCTCCACTGAAAGGCAATGGCGAAGGCATCGACTTCGCCTGCCGGTTGCGTGGCTAGCACCAGCGCGAGTACCGCCGTGCCCGCGGCCCCGCCGAGCCGTTGAAGCACGCTGATGAGCGCCGTCGCCCGCGGAATCTCGGGGCGTGCGAGCAGCCGGTAGGCGGCGGCTGTCATGGCCAGACCTGCCAGTCCGAGGCCGAATCCCCGCACGACCATGGCCGCGGCGAGCAACACCGAGTCGGGCTCGGCAGTAACGAAGAGGAACGGGACGCTGCCGGCCAGTGCGGCCAGTGTGCCGGCGACGACCAGTGGGGCGGGCGCGGCACGGTCGACGTAGCGGCTGCCTGCCAGGAGGGCGAGTGCGGTGCCGACGCCCTGCGGCGCCAGCAGCAACCCAGCTTCGAAGGGAGTGTGCAGCCGGATCTGTTGGTAGTACAGAGGTAACAGGTAGAGCGCGCCGAAGATCGCGACCCCGGACAGGAACAGCAGTATCGCCGCGGGCCCGAATCCGCGTCGCGCGAACAGCCGGAGGTCGACGATGGGCTCGGCTGTCCGCAGCCCGTGGACAACGAAGAGCGCCAGCAGCACCACGCCGGCTCCGGCGGGAAGCCACTGCACCTCGCCGCCTACCGAAAGCGTGTAGATCAAGCCACCGAGTGCGGCCGAGAGCAGCAGTGCGCCGAGCCAGTCAAGTCGCAGGCCGGTCCGACGCTCACCGTCCGGCAGAAGGCGCCACGCCGCGAGCAGCGCGACCGCGCAAATCGGCAGGTTGATCCAGAAGATCGAACGCCAGCCGAGCCCGCTAACCAGTAAGCCGCCCAGCGCTGGACCGGCGACCGGTACGAGTTGTCCAGGTATCGTGATGAGCGCCAACGCCCTGGCGATTCGCTCCGGCCCGGCTGCTTGGGTAAGGATCGCTTGGCAGAGCGGGAGAATGAGTCCGCCGCCCGCTCCCTGGAGCACCCGGAAGGCCACGAGGCTCGGCGTGGACCAGGCGAGCGCGCAAAGCAGCGACCCGAGCGCGAAAACCGTCAGGGTCGCCAGCCAGACCGTCCGTGCGCCGAAGCGATCGACAGCCCAGCCCATCAGCGGGATCACCACGGCCATCGCCAGCAGGTAGCTGCTCGACACCCAGCCGACCTCGGCCTCTGACGCGTCGGTCTGCGCGGCGATCGTGTCCAGAGCGACGCTGACGATGGTCGTGTCCAGCAAGGAGACCGTCGCGCCGAGCAGGAGCACGCCGGCGAGCAGTCGGAGGCGCCGGTCGTCCACCAGTTCTGTTGGCATGCCAACATTCTGCTACACTTGTTGGCATGCCAGCAAGTGATGATGATCCTCCCCACGTCGGCGTGCGGATCGCAGTGGCGCCGTTGGGCTCGGCGCTGCTGCAGGTCGTGCGCGCACACGCCGCGCTCGCCACGCGATGGTTAGCCGATGTCGGGCTGGTGCCCCCGCAGGAGCTGGTGCTGCTTTTTCTCGACGAGCACGGCCCCTCCCCGCAACGTGAACTCGTTCGCTATCTGGGCCGGGACCGCTCGACGGTGACCGCGACGATCCAAGCGATGGAACGCGGCGGACTTGTCCTACGCCGGCCTTCCGGCGCGGACAAGCGGGCGCTCACCGTCGAGCTGACCGCGCAGGGTACGCAGCTGTGCCCCCGGGCGAACGAGATCTGGCGTCGGCTGGAGAACGCCACGTTCGGCGATCTGGACGACGAGCGGACCAGCGTGCTGACTGCCGTCCTGCGGCAAGCCCGAGAACGGCTGGCGGCTGTCGCCGAGAACCGGACGAACCCCGCCGCCGAGCAGGACAGTGCCCAATGACCACGGTGGCACAGACGGGAACGAGTGCAGCGCCGGACAGGTTTCGACTGCTCGTGATCACCGCGAGCGTGCGGGATTCCCAGTTCGGCCTAGTCGTGGCGAAGTGGTTCACGCGGAGAGCCGGTGCGCACGCCCGTTTCGCGGTCGACACGGTCGACCTCGTGGCGACTCCTGTTCCCGCGAGCCTGGCTCGCGACGCCACGGTCGACGCGTTCGCCACCCGGGTCGGCGTCGCCGAGGCCGTCGTGGTGGTGACCCCGGAGTACAACCACGGCTACCCCGGAGCGCCGAAGAACGCTCTTGGCGCGAGGCGGGAATGGGCGGCCGAGCCCATCGCCTTCGTCTCCTACGGCGGCCTCGCCGGTGGCCTGCGGTCGGTGGAGCTGCTCCGGCTGGTCGTCGCCGAACTGCACATGGTGTCCCATCCGGGAGACGGTCAGCTTCCACTCCTGCCACCAGCGGTTCGACGCCGAAGGCAACCCGAAGGACCCGGAGGCGGACGCCGCCGACCTGCTGCTCGACCAACTCGGCTGGTGGCCGACGCACTGCGCACGGCCCGCGCCACCGTTCCCTATCCCGCCTGATGATGAGGAGCACCGGATGCGTGCCATCGTCTACGACCGCTACGGCCCGCCCGAGGTACTGCGCCTCGCCGAGTTGCCCGACCCCGAGCCCGGCCCCGGCCAAGTGCGGATCCAAATCCGCGTCGCCGGGGTGAACCCCGTCGACGCCAAGTCGCGCGGCGGTGCCTTCGCCTCCCCCGACGAGCCGGCGGCGTTCCCGCGCCGGGTCGGCAACGAATACGCCGGCTTGGTCGACGCTCTCGGTCCGGGTGTCACCGCGCTCGCCGTCGGCGAGGCAGTTCTCGGATCGGCCTTCGCCCAGGCCTACGCCGAGCTGATCGTCGCTGACGCCGACGCGGTCGTCGCCAAGCCGGACTCGCTGGACTGGGCACTGGCCGGGGCGCTGCCCGCCGCCGGCCAAACCGCGGCGGCGGCGCTCACGGCGCTGACGATCCGTGCGGGCGACACGCTGCTCGTGCACGGTGCCGCAGGCGGAGTCGGCACGGTCGCCGTTCAACTGGCCCGGTTGCGCGGAGCCACCGTCATCGGCACCGCGAGCCCGGCGAACCACGACTACTTGCGCGCGCTCGGCATCATTCCGGTGGCTTACGGCGACGGCCTGGTCGACCGCGTGGCCACACACGCGCCTGGCGGCGTCGACGCCGCGCTGGACCTGGTCGGCGGCGAATCGGTGCTCGCGTCACTGGCCCTCGGCATCGCACCGACCCGGATCGGGACGACCGTCGACACCGATGCCGTGCGAAGCCATGGCATCCAGCGGGTTGGCGGCCGGTCCATTGACGCGTTGCGCGAGGTGACCGAACTAGCCTCGACGGGAACCCTGCGGATACCCGTCGACGCAAGTCTCGGGCTCGGCGAAGCCGCGGAGGCACATCGGCGGATCGAACGCGGACACACGCGCGGGAAGGTGGCACTGCACGTCAACTGACGTCCGCCTGGAGATACAGCCTCGAAGAGGCGGACCACCCGACTTGATCCATGGAACACCCGAGGCGCGACGATGCTCGCGACCTGACCGCTGAGTTTCCTCGCCACATCCGACCGACCGAGGCGACAAGCGTACGACCGTCGGTGGCCGCGCACAGCAACGGAGTTCGTGAAAGCAGAACCTGTGGGGCCTGCCGGGGTTCGAACTCGGGTTCTGCCTTCCGGTCATGGGGGCTGGGTTCGGCGGGTGTCGAGCGTGACCAGGATCCCGGTCTGGTCGAATTCTTGGCGTAGCAGGGTGTTGTCGTGGTGCAGGGCCGCGATCGCTGGGCCCGCCGCGTCGAGTCGGTGGTTCAGCAGGGCGCATTCGCGGGTCCGCTCCGCGAGCTTCGCGCGCAGCTGGGTCAGCTCGTCGTTCTTCCGCGCCTCGCCGGGAGTCATCCCGCCGCATTCGGTGACGCGTGTGTTCCAGTCGGCCATGACGCGGTGGGCTCGGTTCATGGCGGCTCGGCTGACGCCGGCTTCTTTCCAGAGGTCATCCTTGACCAGCCTGCCGTCGATGCGCTGCGGGCGCCCGGCCAGCAGCCGGTCCATGGCCTCACGCAGGGCGACGGCGGTGCGCGGCGGCACGCCCTCGTCCTGGGTTGGTGCGGCAGGGTGGTCTGGAGTGATCGTCACGGGTTTTCCTTGTCTGCCTTGCCAAGGACGGTTTCGATGTCGGTGAGTTCGCGCTGCAGGGCGGTCTTGCGGCAGGGCGGCAGCTTCGGGCTGTCGAGAAGGGTGAGGAGGGCGCGTTTCTCGGCGTCCCAGATCGGCACGTGCTCCTGGCCGATGATGCTGTTGCCGCAGCAATCTGGTCGGCACCGATCCTGCAGCGGGCCTTTGTGGCCTGGTGGGATGATCGCGTTCTCGAGGCAGAGCGCGCCGGTCGGGTTGTTCTCGTCGAAGGGCGCAGTGGTTGAAGGTGCCGAACCGGATGAAGATCCGCGCCTTGCGCAACAACGCCCTCTCGACGGCGGCGTCCCCGCGGCGGGCTTTGACGGTCTCTTAGTACTCCAGCCGCACTTTGTGATCTGTCGTGTAAGTTGTCGATCTTGTGGTGACTGATGAAGATCTCAATGCTTGGGTGGATGGGCTGGAAGAGTTGTTTGCCCAGGTGGCGGGCCGGTTCTTGCGAGTCGAGCCTCGGCGCCGTGCTCGTGCCTACGTGCGTGGCTTACTTGCTCCGTTGGCTGGCAAGAACGGGTGGACGCTGGCTGAGGCTGCTGGTGATCTGGCCCCGGACGGGATGCAACGGCTGCTTAACGCCGCCGCGTGGGACGCCGATGGC
>NZ_JADNQO010000029.1:0-41668 GCF_047608665.1 Amycolatopsis sp. cmx-11-51
GAAGTTGCCAACAACGCGCCTACCGCAGCCTGAAGCGCTGACACCACCGGCCTCACACCGACACGGCCAGGTCCTCCAGGCGGACCGTGCTGAGCGACTGCTCCGCACGCTCCCCGCCCACCGGCTGGGCACCAGTCTGACCAGTCACCTTGCTGCTCCGTCGATACATCAGGCGATCGCGCTCGATCCGCGCGACCAGCGCAAGTCAGCCTGAACGATCAGTCCCGCTGACCAACCCAACGCGACACATGTGAACGATTTGATCTGAAACACAGAAGCGAAGCAGGAAACGAGACACATGACCGTCCGATTCGGACTCGGATCCGTACGGCGCAAACTCGCCGGACCTGGACACGGTCTCATCCAGACACGGCCACTGCGGCGAGAAGTTGTCCGTTCGCATGCGGTCGATCGCGCCGAGCGCGTGTCTTTGACGGGTATCTGCCGATCGGCAGATACCGCCGACCGGCCGGGAACAGCACCATCGAACGTATGCGAAAGATCTTTACCGTTCTCGCGGTCGCGGTCAGCGCCGCAGCGGCACTGCCCGTGCCCGCCGCCGCCACCGTCGGCCTGTCCTGGGGCGACTGCCCTTTCGAAGGGCCGGCTGAGTGCGCGATCGTGGACGTGCCGCTCGACTACCGGAACCCGGGAGGTGAGCGGCTCGGTGTCCACGTCTCCCGGCTCCGTAGCACCCGCCTGGACCTGCGCCGGGGTGTGCTGGTCATGAACCAGGGTGGGCCGGGCCCGCATCTCGCCGACACCGCGACCATCCACGAGCTGGTGCCCAGGAGCGTGCTCGACGCCTACGACATCGTGAGCTTCGACCAGCGCGGCTTCGGCGCCAGCGCACCCGTCCGGTGTGGACTCGAGCCGTCGGAGCAGTTCACCTTTCCGTGGCCGCTCCCGGGCGGCGAACCCGCGATGCGGCAGCGTGCCCGCCGGATCGCCCAGAAGTGCGCCGGTCAGGTACGCATGCCGTTCCTGGGCACCGCCAACGTCGCGAGGGACGTGGATCGGATCCGGGCCGCGCTCGGGGAGGAGCGCGTCAGCTTCCTCGGCGTCTCCTACGGCACCTATCTCGGCGTCGCGTACGACAGCATGTTCCCCAGGCGGGTCGACCGCATGCTGCTCGACAGCAACGTCGACCCGACCGCCGCGTGGCGGGGCACCTTCCGCGAAAGCATGACCACCGGGGTCGAGGTCCGGTTCGGCGACTTCGCCGCCTTCCTCGGGCGCGACCGTGCCGAGCTGCAGCACGAGTACCTCGACCTGGTGCGGCGGCTCGACCAGGCCCCACTCCCCACGCCCAGCGGCATGCTGACCGGCAGCCATCTGCGCATCACTCTGTTCGCGAGCCTGTACGACGACGACACGTTCCCGCTCGCCGCGCGCATGCTGGTGGCCGCCCGCGACCGGGACGCCGCGGCCGCCGCCGAAGTCGGGGACCAGCTCGGGGTCTGGTACGACGACGACAACGACGCCTCCGGCGAGCTGGGGGTGTTCTGTGCCGATGGCACGTTTTCCCGGAACGCCGCGACCTACGCCGCGCAGGCAGCGGTCGATGCCCGCCGGTACCCCTTGACCGGCGGGGCCGGCGCCGCGATCGTGCCGTGCGCGTTCTGGGCGAGCGACCCGATCGACCAGCCGATCCGCGCCAACCCGCGGGGCCGGTCGAACATCCTGCTGGTCAACAACCTCCGCGACCCGGCGACCACCCATGGCGCCGCGACCGCGCTGCGCCGCCAGTACGGCGACCGGGCCCGGCTCGTCACCGTCGACAAGGGAGGGCACGCCGCCTACCTGTTCGGTGGCAACGCGTGTGCACAGCGGATCGGCACCGACTTCCTCACCCGTGGTGCCCGTCCACCGGACCTGACGTGCCCGAGCAGGCATGCCGCGCTGGCCGGGGACCTCGAGCATCTCACCGGTGTCGAGGGGGCGCCGGGTGCGGCCGCCGAGATCCGCGACTCCGCCGGGGTGGTCCGGTTCCAGAGCGGGGTGGCCGACCTCGCCACCGGCAGGCCGATGCTGGCAGGCGACCGGGTCCGGGTCTTCAGCAACACCAAAACGTTCGTGGCGACCGTGGTCCTGCAACTGGTCGCGGAACGCCGCGTCGAGCTGGATACCCCGGTCGAGCGGTACCTGCCAGGATTGTTACGTGCCACCGGCAACGACGGCCGGGACATCACGATCCGCCAGCTGCTCCAGCACACCAGCGGCCTGCCGGACTTCGACTCCGCGGTGTTCGGGCCCGGCGGCTACCCACGCCACCGGTTCGACCACCACACCCCGGATGAACTGGTCGCCGACGCCGTCACACGGCCCCGGTTGTCCGTGCCCGGCACCGAGTTCCACTACACGACCACCAACTACGTGGTCGCCGGCATGATCATCGAGAAAGTCACCGGCCGCCCGTACGCCACCGAAATCGAGAACCGGATCCTGCGTCCGCTGGGGATGCGGGACACGACGCTGCCCGGCGATCGGGCGACGTTGCCGGGCAGGCACGCCCGCGGATACGCGCACCTGGACGGTGACGGCCGGATCAGCGACACCGGCCGCCGGATCGACGTCACGGTGCTCAACCCGTCGCTGGTGTGGGCGGGCGGCGAGGCGGTGTCCACCCTGTCCGACCTGAACACGTTCTTCGCCGCGCTGCTGGCCGGACGGCTGCTGCCGCCCGCGCAGTCCGCCGAGATGCGCCGGACGGTGCCCGCGGACCTCATCCCTGGTGCGGCCTACGGGCTCGGACTCATGCGGGTGCCGCTGTCCTGCGGCGGCGAGTACTGGACGCACGGCGGCAGTGGCCTCGGCTACCAAACCCGCGAAGGCGCCACCGCCGACGGTCGCAAGGTCAGTATCGTGATCACCACGTCGCCTGCCACCCGCGCCCAGTCGGACGGAATGCTCGAAGCCGTGGACACCGCGCTGTGCGCGGCGCGGTAGGGGAGGATACGCATCCGTGGTCCCGCTCGTGCTTTCGACGGCGGTCGCCGCGACGACCGCCGTCGGCGGCGCCTTCCGGTGGCCCCGCTACCTGGTGCACGGGGCAATCGTCGCTTTCGGACTGTCCGTCGTGGTCACCGCCGCCTACCGCGGTCCCGGCGACAACGCCAGCGCCGCCTGGCTCCTGGTGGAGACCGTCGGGCAACTGTGCGTGCTCGTCCAGGTCGTGCGCAGACCAGTGGCGCGCATCGCGATCGCCATGGCCGTGTTCGGGATCGTCGCGGTCGGCAGTTCCCCGCTCCGGATCGGCCTGTGGCTCACTCCGCCTTCCCCGCCGGTCGAGATAGTCGCCCTCTGCGCCGTGTGGACGCTGGCGGCTACCTCGGTCGTCGGGATCGGCGCCTACCTGCGGTCACTGGACCGAGAACGCGACAGATCGGTCGCCACCGCCCGGCGGGAACAGCGGCTTCGCCTGGCGCGGGATCTGCATGACTGGCTCGCCCACGAGATGACCGGGATCGTGCTCGCCTCCCAGGCCGGGCAGCTCCACGAGGCGGACCAGGCCCAAACCCTCCACCAGATCGAGGAGGCCGCTACCCGTGGGCTCGCCGCGATGGACCGCGCGTTGCGGCTGCTCCGTTCCGCCACAGACGGGCCGGTGGACAACGCCGCGACTCTCGACGAGGTGCACGAGGTCGTGACGCGGTTCGCGCACACCAGCCGCGCGACGGTCACCTGTGAGATCGCCGACCTGGGCACACCGCGCCCGGAGATCGTGGCGACCGTGCACCGCGTGGTGGTCGAGGCGCTCACCAACGTGCGCAGGCACGCGCCGACCGCGACCACCGTGCTGGTCAAGGTCGCCCGTGCCGGCACCGACGTGGCAGTCGAGGTCGCCGACGACGGCACCACCCGCTCACGGAAGCAGCGCCGCGACGGCGGCACCGGCCTGGCCGGGCTGAGCGAATGGGTCACCGCGCTGGACGGCTCGCTCACTGCCGGGCCGACGCACCCGAGCGGCTGGACGGTGCGTGCCGTGGTGCCGACGTGATCCGGGTACTGATCGCCGACGACCAGGAAATGGTGCGGCACAACCTGCGGCGCATCCTCGAGTCGGCGCCGGACCTGCGTGTGGTCGGCGAGGCGGCGGACGGTGTCGCGGCCGTCGAGCGGGCCAGGGTCCTGCGCCCCGACGTGGTGCTCGCCGACATCCGGATGCCCCGCCGCGACGGGCTCGCCGTGGCCCGGGAACTCGCCGGACCGGACGCGCCCGACCCGATGCGAGTCGTCGTGATCACGACGTTCGAACTGGACGAGTACGTGTACGCGGCACTACGGAACGGCGCGTGCGGCTTCGTGCTGAAGCGGTCTGGCCCCGCGCTGCTGATCGAGGGCGTGCGGGCGGCCGCCGCCGGGGACATGCTGGTCAGCCCACAGCTGACCCTGCGGTTGCTACGCCACCTCACCCAGCAGCGATCCCCCGACGGCGACGTGTTGACCGAACGCGAGCTGGCAGTGGCCCGACTCGTCGCCCGAGCCAGAACCAACGCCGAGGTCGCCGCCGAACTGTTCATCACACCCGGCACGGTCAAGACCCACCTCGCGAACATCCAGCGCAAAACCGGCGCCCGCAACCGCGTCGCGATCGCGGCATGGGTGTGGGAGACCGGCAATGCCGGCTGACCGGTGTCACCGCGGTCACCGCCGCCGTCATCGACGACGAGGGGGAGCCGACCAGGGAGGAGTGAGCACCCGGTCAAGGGTTGCAGGCAATCCGGGCCCACACCGTCTTCCCACCGGTGCGGGGATCATCCGGTGTCCCCCAAGCGTCGGAACACTCGTCCACCAGCTGCATTCCCCGGCCATGCGGAACCAGGCCAGCCGGGTGTCGAACCACCGGCTGAGCAGGGGAAAGATCGTAGACCTCGACAACTACCCGGCACGGTACCGGCCGGTAGGCCAGCCGCATACACGACGGGCCGGACGTGTGCTCGTAGGCGTTGGCGAGTAGTTCGTCCGCGACCATGAGCACATCAACCAGCTGATCCTTGTCGAGGTCCCGCAGTGTCCGGGACATCCAGTGACGCACTTGGTGCAGCTCCGTGGACTGTGTTCCGCGCAAATCCAGACCCCACGATCCGGCATACCCGCCGGGCTTTTGTTCAGGCATACAGATCGCATTCCCCCGCATTCGAACGCCAAACCCCGATGTCACCGCAGCAGCACCGATCGTTTCGAGCCCTCACCTGGTCGAAGGAACACCTTCGACCCATGGCGAACTCCGCGTCGAATGCGTTCGAGATCGCCTTCGATGGCGCCTCACCGTCGGAGGCAAATAAGCTTCCTCCCATCGGAGCCGCGGCGTTCGTTCGGAAACCCCGTTCTCGTGCGTTTCGTCTTTTATCGATGTGGTCGATCACGGCCGCAGGTCCTATTTCGGTAATGGCGGCACGATCCGACCCGGTCCGGCACCTGTTTTCGATGATCCGCTGCTGCAGCAGCGTGTTGGTGCTCCCTGCGCGACTTCGACGATTTATAACGCTTCAGCAGTGCTAATCAAGAATGTGTAACAAGAGGGCTGATGTGGTCGACTTCATGGTGACGGCACACGGATTCACCTGCTCGGTAATGATCGAGACACTGAATGGGTAGCCGCCAGCTTCAACAATCGGTGAACGCGACTCTGCGAGGCATCGCCGCACGCCGGTTTGCCACCCCCATGATGTGGCGAGGGTGCGAATTTCACTTTTCCACGGACAGCCGAATCAACTCGGCCCAAAATTCCAGCGAGGAAGAACGACCCATCATGCCTACAACGGGCCAGCGGTTCGCAAGTCCCCCACCGAACGATCGTGGTCGTCGGCGTGCCCTTCGGCGGGGCACGGTCCTTGCCCTGACCGTCGCCGTCGAACTCGGCTACCCGGGAGCCGCGGTCGGTGTGGCGGGGGCAGCCGGGTTCGACCGGATCATGGTGACAGTGTCGATCGACGGCACCACCGGAACCTGGGCACCGACCCAAACCACGGCCACGGCACCAGCGGCGACCGAGACCACGACGGCATACCCCGGACCTCTTCCGGATCAGCCGGGCACTCCGGCCGCACCCGAGACGACACCGGCCACACCTACACCGTCCGGCACCACACCGGTCGACGAACCACCCGGCCCAAGCGAGTCGGAACCGCTGACCCGGCCCTGACACATCGGGCCACCCACCCCGGCCGGTGCGACCTGCCCCACCCATGCGGCCTCCTGGCCACGGTTTCCACCTCTAGAAGGAGAATCACCATGCGCATCACCAAGAGAGCCAAGCCTGTCATCGTCGTCGCCGTCGCCGGCACGGTTTTCGGTCTCAGTGGCTTCGCGATCGCGTCGTTCGTCCAGGACAGCACCGCGGGCGGAGTGTCCGGCTCGGCCGAGGCGATGTCTCCCGCCACCGTGACCGGCGCGCAAACCGGTGTCCTGCTGCCAGGGGAAAAGGGATACGTCATCTTGACGCTGTCCAACCCGAACGCCAACGTGAAGATCAAACTGGTGTCCGTCACCGCGGGCCAGGTCGTGATCGACACCGTCGCGAACGAGACCGACAAGCCCTACTGCCAAGGCCAACTCGAACTGTCCACCGCGGGCGCGGACCCACTGCAGCCGACCCTGGCGGTAAGCGAAGCCAACTTCCCCTACAAACTGACCGACGCCGTGACACTCAAGCCCGACACCGACATTCGCTGCCAGGCCATGACCTACCACACCACCTGGATCACCCAGTTCCAGGCCGTCCGCTAAGCCCCAGGGCGACAATCAGGAGGCCAACGGGCTCGTGATTGTCGCGCGGACCTGCACCCACTGGCCTCCCGGCCGCCCGGCCGGGAGGTTCCGGCTCCAGGCAAGGAGAAAGTCCATGACTGGCACCAGGAGAGTCACCCCTGTACTCGTCATCACCGCCGTGGGTCTCAGCGCTGTCATGCTCGCCGCGTTCGTTCAGCACACCACCGCGGCCGGAGTGGCGGGCTCGCCGGAAGCCGTCACCCATGCCACGGTTCCCGGCACCCAGGTCGGTGTTCTGCTACCCGGGGAGAAGGCGTACATCACTTTGACTCTCACCAACCCACACGCCAACGTGAAGGCCAAATTGCAACCCGTCTCCGCCGGGGATGTCGTGATCGACACCGTCGCGAATCCCGCCGACAAGGCCTACTGCCACGACCAGATCGAACTGTCCACCGTCGGCGCGGCCCTCCACCGGCCCACGCTCGACCCGAACGAAACCAATCACCACTACAAAATGGTCGACGCCGTTGCTCTCAAGGCAGATACCGACATTCGCTGCCAAGCCATGACCTACCACACCACCTGGATCGCCCGTTTCAAACCCGTGCACTGAGCCCCTGGGCCCCACCGCCTGAGCGGTCGCGGTCGAGGAAACCTCCAGTCGCCCACGCCTCTCCAGCGGTCGGGGACCGCAACGCGATTGGTGTTTCCCGACCGTGGTTACCGGTAGCTGTAGCCGGTTCACCCACCAGCACCGGGCAGGAATAATTCTGCCTGTGTCGGCGACATGAAAAAACTTGGTAATTCCGCCTTGTAAAACAAGGCGGACAACCCTCGCGAGTGGTCGTCGACCGGAGGACCGGCCTGGGTGATCCTGGCCGTATTACTTCCGCGCTCGAGACCGGCATCCGAACGTCACCCCAATGCCGAACGGCCGCGCCGTTCCCGAGGCGCGGCCGTTCTCCTCGTCCCTGTTTGTCCGGGTCAAGTGACTGGATCAACGGATGGAGTGGGTGGCTTGTGGCGTGGCCGGTAGGAGGCAGCTGTAGCTCAGCGGAAGCAGGTTCACGAACGTTCCGCCTGCTCCGACGCAGATGCCGCCGGCTTCCTGGACGCGGCGGTTGGCTGGGTTGAGGGGGTTGAACACGCAGACGTAGCCCACCGGGTTCACGGTGAGGGATAGAACGCCGCCGGTCGCGGTGCACAGTTGGGTCGCGTTTCCCGTACCCGAGCCTGGCCCCGTTGTCGGCGGCGTGCTCGTGTTCTCGCAGCTGGCGTGAATGTCGGGGTCAGGCGCGGGACCTTGGCAGGTGTCGATGCCGTCACCGCCGTCGAGACTGTCCTGGCTGCCGTCATTGGAAGCGCCGATGAGGGTGTCGTTGCCCGTGCTGCCGGAGATGGTGTCGATGCCAAGGCCGCCGTTCAGGGTGTCGTTACCGGTGCCGCCGGTGATGGTGTCGTTACCGTCGCCGCCGTTGATCGTGTCGTCGAAGTCCGAGCCGGTGATGGTGTCGTTTCCGCCGTTGCCGTTGATCGTCTTGGCGGGGTTCGTGCCGCCGCAGTCGATCGTGTCGTTGCCGGGACTTCCGGTCACGACCGTACTGGTCTGGGTCACGCCGGCGCTGACGACGCAGTTGACGGCGGCGTGGGCGGTCAGCGGGGCAGCCACCCACAAGGCCGGGGCCGCGAGGGTTCCGGCCAGCATGGCGACGATTCCCCGGCGGACCGGATTCTGATGAAATCTCATGATCTTCATTTCCCGAAACAGAGTGAGCGATGACTCGCACGGGCGCGGTGCGCCGGCGGAATAGAGTGGTTCGAACAGTGCGCCGCTGCGTGGATATATTGTCGACGTTCGCCTCGTTCGCACAAAGAACCTCGGTTCGTGATCTTGAACCGCGATCTTCGCGGATATGTCACGTCACCGAGGTCTAGGGGTACAACAGGCAATTTACTCCAGCGGTCGCGGAAACCGATACGGCTGTACCCCGAATGGGCGCACGCCGTCCGGGGTCGACACGAGACTGTGTTGTCCAGGCTCGGCCGAGTTCGGCATGACGGACTTCGCCTGCTGACGGAGTTCGACGCGACATCATTTCGCGAATTCCTGGTGAAATAAGGGAATCGAGGCTTCATCTCTGGGCCACCCTCGGTCTTCCGGATCGTCCGGTGGCGCTCCTGGGGACGCGTGTGCGACACCGCGCGGCCAGCGCCTCGGCTACCTGGGCGCCGCCCTCGACCCGGAACACAACGGATCCGCACACGGCGCCACCGACCTCACTTCCGCGGGACGCCGGCAGATGCACCGGATAAAGAGAGGGGCTAAACGAGTTCGGTCGGTTCATTCTTCGATTTCGAGCCTGACGTGCGGCGAAAGTGTTGTATGCGGCGGGTGAGAGGGCGCCTCGCGGCGGATATGGCCGACGGCTGACGAGGCCGCGATCGCTGGCATCCGTGGGGTTTGGTCGCGTATGGGTGACTGGCCACGGTTGCGCTTGCAAACCCTGGTGAAGGGGCGAAGGGTCGGTCGTGTCGAGGGTGTCGGTTGGTCCGGTGCCTTTCAAAAACGGCATTGGGCAGTGGCCCCAGACTTCCGGTCATCACACCACCTCGCAGGTTCGTGGCATCAGTCCCGGATTCCTTTTATCCCTTGGAAGGTTGATCATGAGATCGACAACACGCATCAGTACGGCAGGCCGGGTCGGCCGGGCCGTGATCGGTTTGGGCACCGCGGCCGGGTTCGCTCTCGCGGTTCCCTCGCAGGCGTGGGCGCTCCCGCCGGGATGTACCCAAAGCGGCGCCAACTTCACTTGCACCGCCGGGATTCCCGCCGGTCAGGTGCTGGACGGCACCGCGGGGAACAACATCATCACCATCACCGGTGGGGCGGTGAACGGGACCGTGAATGGTCTTGCCGGTAACGACACGATCAGGGTGACCGGCGTCGCCGGGGCCCTGGGCGCCAACGGTTCTCCGGGTGCGGCCGGTAACGCGGGCACTCCCGCGGGTACCGCGGGTGGCAACGGCGGGGCCGGGAACGTCGGCGGTGCCGGGGTGGGGGCGACCGGTGTCATCAACGCCGGTGACGGCGCGGACAGCGTCACTGTCCTCGGTGGTGCGGGAGGCAACGGCGGGAACGGCGGCCAGGGCGGGGCGGGCTTCGCCAGCGGTGCCGGTGGCGCCGGTGGGAATGGTGGTGTCGGCGGGATCGGTGGTGCCGGTAACGCCGGGACTGTCACCGGCGGCGTCGGCAACGACACCGTCGTCCTCACCGCGGGCAGGGGCGGTAACGGCGGTCTTGGTGGACTTGGTGGTAACGGTGGTGGTGTCGCCGGGGGTGCGGGTGCCGGGGGTATCGGTGGCGCGGGTGCGGCCGGTGGTGTCGGGAACTCGGGAGCCTATAACGATGATCTCGTCGATCCCGGGCTCGACAACGTCACCGCCAACGGTGGTGCCGGTGGTACCGGCGCGGCCGGTGGTGTCGCCGGCTGCGGTCAGGGCGGTGGCGCTGGTGGTGTCGGTGGTGCCGGTGGAGCGGGTGGTGCCGGGAATTCCGGGACCATCGGTGGTGGTGCCGGTGCCGACACGGTGAAGTCCAATGGCGGGGTCGGCGGTAACGGTGGTGTCGGTGGCAAGGGCGGCAACGGGTCCGCCTCTGTTCAGCCCGGTGGCGCCGGTGGCGTCGGCGGTGCGGGTGGTGCCGGTGGGATCGGGAACTCCGGCACCCTCACCGGCGGAACCGGTGTCGACGTCATCACCGCGACCGGTGGCAAGGGCGGCAATGGTGCCGTCGGCGGTAATGGTGGCACTGGTTGCAGTGGTCCTGGTGGTCCTGGTGGCATCGGCGGTGCCGCGGGTGCCGGCGGTCTCGGGAACTCCGGGACCATCAACGACGGGGCGGACACCATCACCACCCCGTCCGGCGCCAGTGGCCTCGCTGGCGGCAACGGCGTCGCCGGAGTCAACAACGGCGGCGTCTGCACCTGCTGACCAATGATCTCGAACCGAAGGCGACATCACCGGCAACACCGGGGATGTCGCCGTCGGCAAACCTGTCCCACCGTTGTTGCCGTACGACCACCGCCACGCCTCTGTTCTCTGGCACCCGGCCGGGAGGACCCACGATGAAGATGCCGGACCGCGATCGCACTCCGATACGGTTCGCCGTGCTGACCACGGTCACCGGTGGTCTCGTTCTCGCCGGGGTTCTCGCGATGCTCCGTAGCGATGTGCTGATCGCGAAGGTGCCAGCGTGGACTCTTCTGGTCGCGGGCGTGCTGGCCGCAGCTCCACTTCTGCGGCGGGTGCTGTGGACCAGACGCACACGTCGGGCATTCATCGTGACGTCGGCCTTCAGGCAGAAGTACTGGCTGGCGGGCTTCGTGCAACGCCTGCACCGCACGCTGGACCGCGACAACATCGACCTGGTGCTGAAGGTGCCCGACCGGGATTACGACTCCGCCGCACAGGCGCATCACTTTCGAAGGATCTTGGCCACGCGCCACAGCTACCTCGGCGGGGTCATCGTCGCGACCGAAGTAGACCGTCTCCGGCCGGATCTGGTCGACTTCTGCTCCGAACTGACCTTGCCGGTGGTCTTCACCGACATCGAACCGTTCGACGACGAGAATCAATACCCAAGCAACGCCGCCTTCGTCGGCTACCTCAGTTCAGACCTCGGAACTCTCGCGGGCCGCTGGCTGGTGGCACACCTGCGCAAGGGCGACAGACAGCGAGCACACGTGCTGATCGTGGCCAGCGGGCAACATCAGGCCCGGCAAAGCCAGTGCACGGCTGTCTTGCAGGCCGAGTTGCCCGGCGTTTCGATAACCGTCAACGACACCTGCGCCTTCCATCGCGCACGCGCCTACGACGCCGTGCTGTCCCACACTCGACTGCTCGACTCGCGGCAAGATCGTCTGGATGCCGTGTTCTGCACCAACGACGAGATGGCGCTAGGCGCTGTCGACGCCCTCCGAGCGATCAACTCCTTTGTCACGACGGACACCGTGGTCATCGGCGTTGACGGAACCATCGAGGCGCGGACCCTGATCGACGCCGGCACGAGCCCCCTGCGAGCCACCGTCGTCCAGGACTCTCATCGCCTTGCCGAGAGTGTCGTCGATGTCCTGGAGAAGATGCACAAGCGCCGCAAGACAACGAAACGCACCATCCTGGACCCGGAAGTCCACGAAACAAAATAGCGGTTGCTTTCAGGGGAGTCGCTTGTTACGTCGGCCTACCGAGTGAAGACTAGTGTCGCGTGATCCTGCCTGCTTGATGTTGGGTTTTGTTCCTCGGACGGCGATCTCGCGTGATTAGACGGCGGTTACGCGTGATTGGACGGCGATCTCCGGAGATCGCCGTCTGATCACGGGTAAGACCTGCAGGATCACGCGACACTAGGTTGTCACAGGCCGATCGTGAGGCCGAGCACACCGGAGATCAACGCCAGGATCGTGTCATTCGCGTATGAGTACTCACATTCGAATATGTCGCTAGTTGCCAGGAGAACGCGACGGTTCTGTCCACCGGTCCTGCTCGGGTTCGAAGAAGTTGCTGACGTTCCTCACGCGACCGACCACGCAACTACTCTTCTCGCTCAGGATCACGCCGCCGCGGATTGCGTTGTCTGCCTCGCTCTCCCCGCCGCGAAGCTGAGGAGCCGGAGCGTGACCACGTGGAACCGGTGGACGGTTGCGCTGGTGGTGCTCACCGCCGGAGCGAGGGTGGTCGTCTTGACGTCACGTTCCCCTGCGGGGCTGGACTCCGCAGCCAGAGACGGCCTGATCGCCGGACTGGTAGCTGTCGCGCTGGCGATCACCTATTAGGTACGTCGAGCACCGAAACCAGTGGACGACGGACCCGATCTCGGTGTCCGAGGCGGTCGTGATGACGAGTCCCTGACCGCCACCAGAGGACCTGCGCCGCTGTCGCACGCAGACGGCAGCACTTTGGCCCACAGTCGAACCGGCGGTAACAGGATGCGGGCCGAGCGCGACTGGGGGAGGGGATCGCTTCGATGAGGGGTGGCTGAGTATGAGGCTGGCTGTCGGAGGGGTCGGCGGTTGGCTGGTCCAAGCGTTGCCCGATATCTCCAGCAATCTGATCGCGGCGGCCATCGGGGGTGTGCTGGTCTGGTTGTCGACGACTGTGAGACGGCGCCTCAGGCTGGTCCGCGCGCGGAGGTTCTGGCGGGCGTTGGGGGGCCGTCACCCGTTGATCGTCTTGGGGGCTCATGACTTCGGGCAGCAGCGGCGGTGGGCCAGAGCCGGTGTGGTGGGCATGGGGGATATCGGGGCGCTGGTGGAAATCGAGGCCCAGCTTCGCAAGCTGGGCTTCGCTGGAAGGATCGCGGAGTCGAAGCAGTTGTCGCCGCGTGAGCTGAGTTCGGACCTGGTCCTGATTGGTGGGCCGGTGGCGAATGCTGTGACGAGGACGATGTTGGCGAAGCTGAACGGAGTGGTCTCCTTCGCTTTCGCCGAAGATCCGGAGCACGCGGCGGCTGTGGTGCGCGATGTGAGCACCGGCCGCGTGTTGGCACCGCGATACGACGAGTCAGGCTATCCGGTCAGTGACTATGCCTTGATCATCCGGACGCCGAACCCGCTGGCTCCGGATACGTCGGAGATCGTCATCGTGGCGGGGTGCTGGGAACATGGCACCGCGGCCGCCGCGGAGAAGCTCGGAGACCGGAAGTTTCTCCGCAGGATGAAGAAGATGAAGCATTTCGAGGTACTCGTCGAGACTACGGTCGTGAACGGTGCCCACTACAACGCCAAGCTCGTCGAAACCCGGCGGATCCCGGCAGGTTGACGCTCCGGGCCTCCCGAGAAATTCACGGGCTCCGTAGAGCACGTCGGTGACACCTTCGGTGCGGAGTCGTCGACGCCACTCGGACATCCGTAGTATCTGGCCTCGTCTGTCGCGGTCTGGTCATCCAAACTATGGGGCCGCAGAACTCGCCCGAGCCCAGGACTTCTCGAGTGTGGCGCAATCGACACAGGCTCTGGACCGCACGATCGTCGGGTGGACGGCGAGGGCTTCACCTCCCGGGGCTGGAATCTGCCAGCCCCGGCGCTCGCGGAGAACTCACCAGGGATGCTGCTCTCGCACTATGCCTTGGCGCAGGCGACGAGGACACCGATGGTCGCGGTGGCGGCCGTGGCGTACGCGGCCGCGCTCGCCGCCGCGGCCGTGGCGGCAGCGGTGCTGAACGCACCCAGGTTGGCCGCGGCATCGTTGATCGCGGCGGGCGTCCCGGTGAGCACACCCTCGGCGAACGCCTTGGCCGCGGCGGCGGCGGCGGCCGAGTCGGCGACCTTGGCCGCGGCGACGGTGGCCGAGTTCGCGGTATCGACCGCGGCGGCGATAGCGCTGGCACAGCTTGCGGGAGGGGCGTTCGCCGGTGCCAGATCCGTAGTGGACGCA
Organism: Amycolatopsis sp. cmx-11-51; assembly: GCF_047608665.1. NCBI lineage: Bacteria > Bacillati > Actinomycetota > Actinomycetes > Pseudonocardiales > Pseudonocardiaceae > Amycolatopsis > Amycolatopsis sp. cmx-11-51. The sequence goes on from NZ_JADNQO010000029.1 coordinate 14,149, forward strand.
GTGGCACTGGCCGGCGCCATGGTCAGCATCGCGAGGGCACCGACAGCGAAGGACGAGGCCGCGATACGGCGAAGGTTCATATTCATCAGCGGAACTCCTGGATCAGGAATGAAGAGCGAGTCCCGGCCGACCCGGTGAAAAACCGAACCACCGGAACAAAGACGGCTGAAAGTGAACCGGCTCATACAACAAGTGGAGCACCGAACGCATATCAAATACGAAAAGGCACCCGTACGTGTCCACCTGGCGAGAGTGCTCGGCGCCGGTGTTCACCGGCCGATCTCCGTTCAGTGGCGCGACGACCTCGACGAGTTCAACTCGTCACCGAGCACGTCTTCGCGCTCGGTTCAGCAGCGTGCCGGCAGGACCCACGACTCCGTCGTGGCTGCGGTCTCACCGACGAACCGCGATGCTCCGCCTGGTCGTCAGCCACCGAAGCTGGGCGTTCGCGCTTACCGGGCTCGGCAGGTCCTGAGGTAGCTGAGGAACGAGGCTTGCAGGCCGGTCACGTGCGTTTCGCGCAGGACCGCGCTGGTGACGGCTCCGCCGCGTGAGGTGAGACGGTGCAGCAGGGTGGCTGTGTTCTTCGTGAGGTTTTGGTAGATGGCCAGGTCTCCGAGCAGCTCTCGCTCGTTGAGGGTCACGTGAAGCTTGACGGCATGCTGCCTGTCGCCCATCTCTTGGAGCTGGGTGAAGATCTGACTGTTTTCACTGGCGACGCCGGGGCTGCCCGCTCCGATGCTCTCGAAGAGCGTGCCGCCGGTGAGCCAGGTGTAGAGGCTGAAAAGGCCGCCGTAGGAGTAGCCGAAAAGGCCGTGACCGCTCGTGGCTGTGCCGTAGTCGCGTTCGATCCGCGGGTGCAGTTCCGCGGTGAGGAAGCTCAGGAACGCGTCGGCGTGGGTGTCGCGCAGTTCGGCGAGGTAGGCGTCGGATTCCTCGCGTGTCCTCGCGCCCGCTTGAACTCCCATCTCCACGGCGTCGATGAGTTCCTTGGCGATGGGCTCGCCGGGTGGCACGAGGTCTCTGTTGCGCAGCCGATCCCAGTGCTGCGCGTCTTCGCCCGCGTAGCCGACGCTGACCTGGATGTAGGGCTGGATCCGCTGCATGGGGTCCGCCTGGGTGACGATGAGCGGAGCCGTCATGCCCACGGCCCAGTTGCCGTCGAGCACATACACGGCAGGCGCTCGCGTCGTGGCGGGGTCGTAGCCCGGTGGCGTGGTGACCCAGACGCCGTAGTCGTGCCCACCGCTGGAGCGCATCTCGAAGTAGTCGGTGTCGGCGAGGCAGCCGTGCCACATGGTGCTCATCGGAGGTCCTTCACAATACGTCCGGCTTGGACGACGAGTACGGCGTTGGCGGGGTCGGCGAAGAGCTTCGGATGTTCGAGCGGGTCGCCGTTCCAGAGCGCGCGGTCTGCCCGCGTGCCGGGAGCGATGGCCCTCACCCGGCTGGCCAGGCCAAGAATCTCGTGGCCGCGATGAGTGCTTCCATCGGCGTCTCCAGCTCTGCGCGCACCATGAGTTCTTCGCCTCGACGGTCCTGAGCCGGACCGAGGAGATCGGAACCGGACTACCTGAAAACTTCTCACGAGTCTTTCCCTCCACCGTTGCGAGCCGACTGCGACCATGTGCGAGGCGGCACGGCGCCGTCGGTCTCTCTTTTCCAATGGATAAACTGTGGGAGTGATCCTGTCAAGCACGGAACGCAAGGGCGACGCACGCGAGCGGCTCCTGGCTCGGCTTCTCGACGCCTTCGACGAGGACCTTCCCGCACCGGAGGTGTCGCTGCGCGAGATCGCCGCCCGGATCGAGACCAGCCACGCCCTCCTGCGATACCACTTCGGGTCGCTCCCGGGCGTCTTGGCGGCCATGCTCAAGGCCCAGCGCGCTCGTGACAACGAGGCGCTTTTCGAGGTCGCCCGGCAGGGCACCTTTGACGACCTCGTCGTGGCGATCTGGCGGACCTACACCCGTCCGGAGCAGCTGTCGCGTGTCCGCGGCTTCTTTCACGTCGTAGGTCTGGCCGCGTACAGCCCGCAGGACTTTCGGGAGTTCATCGACTCACTCGACGACCTGACCAAGACTCTGGCCTCGCTCGCGGAACGCGGAGGGCTCGACGCCAAGGAAGCGCTGACCACGGCCTCCGTCACCATCGCCGCGATTCGTGGCCTGCTCCTCCAGGAGGTCCTGACCCCGGCGGTCGCCTCGGAGGACGCGGTCGCCTTGATTCTGTGCATGAACAAGGGCCAATCCGTTCCACGGACACATCCGGAGCCTTGAATAATTTGGGTTATCCCAGGGCGGAGTTCTTCACTGCCACCCTTCCGTAATTGGCTGGCCAACAGATGTATGCGCGGCTACCTGAGCCGGATTCGTTGTTTCGCAGAGAATTGGCGAAGAACCTCGCCGTATTACGTCGAACGCCGCGTGGCGTTCGATTATAGGCACAGTTTGCTCGCGTGACGACATGACCTCGCAATGGCGCTTGTGGTTGCCGGCGCCACTCGTTCATGCGAACAACCCGGTCCGGAAGATCACGCTGAGAGCGCCTCAAGCCGCCATCCGGATGACCGAATCGTGCCGAAGGCAACCTGTGCGTGTGAACTCTCCTCGCTCCGGCGGTTTTACACACGGTGACTGTTAACGTGCCGAGAGAAGTCGAATCCGGAAGTGGAGGCATGCGATGAATCGTCTTGTCCACGCGGCGCTGTGCGCGGCGTCCGCGAGCGCACTGCTGGTCGCGTCGAGTCCGGCGGCCCAGGCCGCGACGGGCAACGTGGTGGTGTTCTCCACCGAGTTGGAGCGGCTGGAGACCTACGAGAATCCCGAAGGCTGCACCAAACTCGCCCCCTCCGCCCATGTGCTGGCCAACCTGACCTCCTCCAAGCTGGTCGTGCACGGAGATCCGCTCTGCCTGACCCCCGGCGTGACGGTCGACCCGGGGTATGGCTCGCACGTCCAGCCGGGCAGCGGTGCCTTCTCGATCAGCCGTTGAGCGTTTCGAGTGACGAGACCGAGAAGGGCTCAAGTGTCTGTCGACCTTGTCGTTGTTGGAGTCGGTTACGTCGGACTACCGCTGGCGGAAGCCGCCAGTGCGGCGGGGTTGTCGGTCCTCGGATACGACACCTCGCCGCTGGTGGAGGCCACCGTGGCCGCGGGCCGTTCCCATGTGCCCGACGTGTCCGCGAGCCGGTTACAAGCCATGCGGGCACGAGGCTTCACGGTGACGACCGACCCCGCGATCCTCGGCGACGCGGACACGATCGTGATCTGTGTCCCGACCGGCTTGACCGCGAACGGCGGTCCGGATCTCGCCGCGGTGCGGGCCGCGGCGGCGACGGTGTCCGAGCATCTGCGGCCCGGCACGCTGGTGGTGCTCGAGTCGACGAGCTTTCCGGGCACCACCGACGAGATCGTCCGGCCCATCCTGGAGAAGCACGGCCAGACAGCGGGCGAGGACTTCTCCCTGGCCTATTCACCCGAGCGGGTCGATCCGGGGAACCACCGGTTCGGTGTCCGCAACACGCCGAAGGTGATCAGCGGGCATACCCCGTTGTGCGCCAAGCAGTGTGCGGCGTTCTACGACCGGTTCGTCAAGAGCGTGGTGGTGGCGCGGGGCACCCGGGAAGCGGAGATGGCCAAGCTGCTGGAGAACACCTACCGCTATGTGAACATCGCCCTGGTCAACGAGATCGCGATCTTCTGCGACCGGATCGGCGTCGACGTGTGGGACGTGCTGCACTGCGCGGCGACCAAGCCCTTCGGCTTCATGCCGTTCGTGCCGGGCCCCGGCGTCGGCGGGCATTGCATCCCGGTCGACCCCAAATACCTGCTGGACAAGGCCGAGCGCGAAGGAACGCTACTCGGCGTCGTGCACGCGGCTCGGCTGGTGGACGACCAGATGCCGTCGCACGTGGTCGACCGAGTGACGCGTTTGCTCGCCGAGCACGGCAAACCCCTGCGAGAAGCGAAAGTTCTGTTGCTCGGCGTCGCCTACAAGGCCGATGTGCCCGATACGCGTGAATCCGCCGCCATCCGGATAGCCGTGCGGTTGCGCGCGCAGGGCGCCGAGCTGTCCTACCACGATCCCGTGGCCGCCGCGGTGCCCCAGCTGGGGCCACCGGCGGACGATCTCGACGCGGCGCTGCGTACCGCGGATGTCGCCGTGCTACTGGTGGCGCACGGTGCTTACGACCTCGGCCGGCTGAGTTCGACGGCCAGGCTGCTGTTCGACGTGACGGGACAGGTTCCCGGAGAGGAGGTCGTTCGTCTTTGACCGTGCCGCCCGGAGATCAAAATCCGGCGGCCGCGTACCGCAAATTCTTCTGAAATTCCGCGAAAAGGAGAGTGCACGAATGACCACTGCGGTCAAGAACGACAGGCTCAAGAAGCGTTTCGAAAAGTGGGACGTCAACGGCAACGGCAAGATCGAGAAATCCGACTTCGAGGCCGAAGCCACTCGGATCATCGGCGCGTTCGGCGAGGATTCGTCGTCACCCCAGGCTCGCGCGGTGAAGGACTCGTTCGCGACGATGTACGAGTATTTGGCGACCAAGGCGGGCGTCGGCCCGACGGGCTCGTTGAGCGAGCGTCAGTTCACCGAAGTGATCGAAGCGCAGATCTTCCAGGGAGGCGACGCGGGATTCGATCGAGTGGTCCGGCCCACCATCGCGGCGATCGTCGGATTGTGCGACACCGATGGGGACGGTGAGGTCAATCAGCGGGAGTTCGCCAAATGGCTGGACGCCATCGGCGTCGAAGCCTCGGCGGCGGCACCGGCGTTCCGCGCCATCGACGTCAATGGCAACGGCAAGCTGACCGTCGACGAACTCGTGCGCGCGGTACGCGACTACCATCTCGGCAAGATCGACGTGCCGCTGCTGGGCAAGTGACCGAGGCATAGCCCTTCGGTGGTGAGTGGCCCGTTCCGGGCCGCTCACCACCGGCCGCGGAACCGCACCTCCAGTTCCGGTTTCAAGCCGATCTCCTCGCCCGAAACCGGTACCGCGGCGTGAATGAGAATGTTGTAGTGGTTGGGAAAATGGCATCCGTCGAAGCCGAGCACGGTGCCGATCAGTTCGGTGCCGATCCACACTTCGTCATCTCGGTCGATCACACCGGCGCGCTCGATTTCCGCGAAGCCGAGGAAACCGACACGGTCGATCCGTGTGCCCGGGGCCGTTTCATGGTGGCTCGTCGTCACCAGCTCGTGGACCTCGCCGACGCGAACGCACCGGCTGGCGAAGGGTTCGAGGCTCATCCCCCGGTCGTCACGGCGGTGCACAAGCACTTTCACCACCACGCCGGTGATCTCTCGCTTCGGCCCGTCCTCCCGCATCGCGCTCCCTTCGGTAGCATTCGTCCACCATGGACAGTATGGTGTGGCCCGTGTCGTGCCGGGGTTCTCTCCCACGCACCGTGTTCGCGAACTCGCGGAGCAACCCCGCGTACTCGTGCCAGAGCGATCCCTTGAACTTCGGGAAGCCTGCCAGCATGTCGGCACACAGAACGGTGCCGTCTTTCAGCCGGACCTCGATGTCCTTGGTCTCCCCGGGAAACGACCAGTCGAGTTCCACGACCGCGCCGTCGAGCACTAGCGTCGCCTGCCGGTCGACCCCGTCCGCGTCCCGCTCGATCCGTACGTCACGCAGCGCCACCGGGCCCAGGAACAACTGGACGAGGTCGAGCGCGTTGGGGCCGTTGTCCGCCACGCAGCCGCCGCCGCAGCGCGCCGCGTCGAGGTACCAGCGGTCGCGGCCGACGTGCTCTTCGATCTTTTCCAGGTACCGCACGGTCAGCGACTCGATCGGTGCCCCGCCCGCGAGCTTGTCGTGCAGGGCACGCACGTTGCCGTTGTATCTCCGATGAAACGCGGTGAACAGAGCGACACCCTGTTCCGCGGCTCTGGCCACGAGATCCTCGCCGTCCTCGAGCCTGGTGGCGAGTGGCTTCTCCACGCAGACCGGCAGGCCCGCGTCCAGCACGTCCCGGCACACGGTGGCGTGCACATCGTTGGGCGCGGTCACGAGCACCGCGTCGAGGCCCCCGGCGGCGAGCAGCTCACGATGATCGCCGTAGCCCGGCACCGGGATGTCCCGCAACGCGGCAGGATCGAGATCGCAGACGGCGGCGAGTTCGATGTCCCGCGACCGCTCCACCGCGGCGAGATAGAACCGCGAAATGACCCCGAGACCCACGATACCGACCCGCATCATCCGGTCGTCCTCTCCATCGCCGCGGTCAATTCCCCGTACACCGCGTCGGGCACCGGCACACCCTGCGCACGACGTCGGGCGGCGCGCTCCCCTTCGTGCCAGCCGGGGTAGACGACAGGGGCGGCAGGATCCTGAGCCGGCCAGTCCCGCACCGCGGCGAAGAGCGCGGCCGCGTCGTCGGCGAACCCGGCGCGCAACAGGTCCGGAGCGAGCGCCAGCGCCATCACCCCGATGTCGTCGTCGCGGTCCCCGTCGGCCGACATCGCGCCGAGCGCGGCACCGGGTAGCAGCGCTCCCAGCACCTCGACCAGCAGGCCGAGCCCGAATCCTTTGTAGGCGCCCGTTTCCGGATCACTCCCCAACCAAAGCAAGCGGGCCTCACCCCGGTCGAACGCGGCGGGGTCGGTCACCGGCGAACCGTCCTCGGCGGCCAGCCAGCCCGGCGGGATCGGCTTGCCCTCCCGGGCCGCGGCACGCACCCGGCCGGTCGGTACGACCGTGGTGCTCATGTCGAGCACGAACGGATGCGCGTCACCGGCGGGACAGGCCAGCGCGAGCGGATTGGTTCCGAGCATCGCGGCGGCGCCACCCGGTGGCGGAGCTATCCGTTGCCCCCCACAGTTGGACGCGATCAGGCCGATCATGCCGTGGGTGACGGCCCGCCCGGCGTGATGGCCGGCGCAGCCGATGTGGGTGGCACCGCGCAGCGACACCATGCCGATGCCGTGCCGGGAGGCCCTGGCGCACGCCAGTTCCACGGCCTGCGAGGCCGACCACAACCCGAGCGTCCGGCGGGCGTCGGCGAAGACACACGCGCCGAGGTCGGTCCGGACGACCATGTCCGCCCGCGGGTCCGCGCGCCCTTGGTCGAGCAGGGGCAGGTACAACCGGGCCAGGTTGACCAGGCCGTGCGAGGTCACCCCGGTCAAGTCACCATGACACAGCGCGGTGGCGGCGATCGCCGCCCGCTCCTCCGGAACACCGCGGCAGGCGAAGATCCTGGCGACCATGGACAGAAGCGCGCGGTAGGGCACCAGTACGGTCATGCTCCTCCGTTCCGGCTGAAGCCGACGACGATTTCACGTACGAGGTCGCTGAAGTGGTCGAGTTCCGCGACGTCGGCATATTCCCCGCTCGCGTGGGCGTTGTTCGCGCCCAAGGAGCCGGGACCGAGCACGGCCGTCCGGGTGCCCGGGACACCGGCGAGCCAGATGGCGTCGCAGGTGAAGCCGGGTTCGTCGTCCGGCCACCGCGGCACGAACTCGTCCAGCAGCGGGATGTCCTGCGCGGGCAGGGCCGGAAGGCCCCGTTTCGGCCAGTGCAGGCCGGTGATCGCCGCGGCGTCGGCCGCGGTGCGGCGGAAGGGCGGTGAATCCCGGAACCGGGTGCGGAACTCGGCGATGCCGGCCCGTAGGCCGTCCTCCACCGCCGCGGTCATCTCCGACGCCGCTTCTTCGCAGTCGTAAGGCAGGTTGAGCAGCAGCTCTCCCCGGCCGTACACCCTGTTGTGCAGGTGCCCGGTGTGCAGGCCCGCCACACAGATCCGGCCGTGCGGCGCCAGGTCGTGCGCGAGGTACTGGGCGAGGAAACCCAGCAGGACCGTCGCGTTGTGCCCTCGGTGCGGCTCGTCGTCGATCGCGTCGTCGCCGTCCACCCGCAGGCACGCGGTCATCGACGCGGAGCAGCGCGGCAGGTACCGCGACCCCGTCGGTTCACAGAAGATGTTGAGCTCGCCGTGAAATCCCGCCTCCACGAGCGGCCGGGTGCCGAACGTCCCCATCGCGCCGCCCTCCTCCCCGGCGACCGCCTGGATGAGCACCCCGGTGTCCTTGCCGACCGCCGGATCCGTCGCGATCGCGGCCCGGACACCGGCCAGCAGGGCTACCGCGGGCCCTTTGGCGTCGATCGCGCCACGGCCGGTGAATCTGCGCCCGTCGAAACCCGCCGGTTCGAACGGCGCCACGGTGTCGAGGTGCACGTTGAACATCACGGCCGGAGCGGCCGGGCCGATCCGGAGCACGAGGCTCGGCTGGCAGGCGAGGAAGTCCGGCCCGGCGTCGCGGACCGCGTCCGGAACCCCAGGCCGGTCCAGCACCGACGGTGCCGGGGCGGCGAGGTGCACTGTGCCGAAGCCGATCCCGGCCGCCGCCTCGGCGTAGACGCGCATCGCGTCCCACAGACGGACTTCACCGGACGTTTCGAGTGGACCGGCCGTCGGCAGGTCGAGCAGCCGGAGCAGCAGGTCGTGGTCTTCTCCGATCACCGGACCAGCCCGGCCATCGCCCGGCCGGCCGCGACGAACGTGGATGCCGCGTCCGGCGCCAGCTCACCCGGCTCATGCGGCTTGATCGCCAGATGCGGTTCCAAGGACCACGCACCGCTGTATCCGCCGGCCCGGAGCAGTTTCACGCAGTCCGCGACCCGGGCGGCGCCCTCACCTGGGAGGGTGAAACCGCGCTCGTCGGCGTCTTTGATGTGCACGTGTTCGACATGGTCGACGATGTCGGCCAGGAGATCGAAGCCGTCATAGCCGTGGGCGACCCCGTTCCCGGTATCGAACAGCAGCTTCAGCGCCGGGCTCGCGACCTCGTCCAGCAGTTCGAGCATCCGTTCGGCGCTCGTGCCCGCCCAGCCCGAGCAATTCTCGTGCAGCAGCGTCACGCCGTGGCGCTCGGCACGGTCGGCGAGGTCGGCGATCCTCGCGATCACCCGCGAGCGCCAGTCGGGATCGGGGAGACCGTCATTGGGATACGACATGATCCGTAGGTAGGGCGTGCCCAGGACACGGGCCCGCTCGGCGAGAATGTCGAGTTCGGTGAGGTCATGATGCAGCTCGGTGGTGACCGGGCGGGCCCAGCCACCGATCCGGGACGCCAGGCAGACGACGCGCAAGCCGCTGTCCGCCAAGGCCGTCGACACGGCCGTGAACCGTTCGTCGGTGAGCTCGGCGACGGCGACTCGATCGACGGTGCGCAGTTCGATCCCCTGCCATCCGAGGGTGTCCAGTACCGAGATCTGGCCGCCGATGTCGTACGCCGCCTCGTCGGTGATTCCGGCCAGTACCGGGTCACCCAGCATATGTCGCCACCACTCCGGGTTCGGGGGTCGCGACCGGTTCCGCGCAGATGTTCTTGGCCACCGAGAGCAGTTGCACCACCTCGGTCGCGAAGGTGAATCCCAGTGTCTGCTCCCCGCCCAGCCGGAACTTGTGGTAGGCCTGGAACATCCACTCGGTCATCGCGTCGTCCCGCAACACGGTGTGTTCGGACCGGCCGTTCGCCCGCAGGGTCAGCTGGGAGTGGTGGTCATCCCCGCTCACGGCGAAGTGGCCGACCGCGCCGCCGTTCTCGAACTCGACGGTGACCCGGCGTTCACGCACCGGGGAAGTCAGATCCGACCGGATCTCGGTGTGGATACCGGTGTTGTGCCGGAGGCCGATGGTGGCCCCGCCCATCCGCGGGCCGAGGTTTCCTTCCACCTCGAGATCAGTTCCGGACGCGTGGGTGACCCGGGCGGCGCCCGCGAGCCGTAGCGCGAGCGCGACACCGTGCGGCAGTTCGACGTCGAAGGCGGTCGGATGACCGGGCATCACGAGCGAACGGCGGAATCGCGGTTTGTTCTGCACGATGTCGATCGACTTCGGAGCGCCGAACCTGCCATCGCGGATCAGTTCGACCAGCCGCCACGTGAGGGTACTGGTGAGCCACGGCTCGACGACCTCGATGTGCAGTCTGTGCTTGCGGCGCAGGCGGATGATGCGGGCGAGATCGTCGATGTCGGCGGCGAGCGGCTTCTCCACGATCACGTTGCGGAAGCCCAGCGCGGCCAGTTCGGCGAGCACCGTGAGGCGTTCGGTCGGCGGTGTGCAGACGTGCGCGACGGTGTCGGCGGGGTCGAGACCGGCGGCCGCGGCATCGAGCGTCGACGCGACCACCAGACCCGGCCGGTCGGCGATGTTCTGTCGTGGTTCACATGCCGCGATGGGCGCGTCGCCGAACAGCGGCGGAGTGCTGGTACGAAGTTTGGCCAGGACGGGGAGATGCAGTCCCGCGCCGGCTCTGCCGAGTCCCACGACGAGTGAACGCACTGATGAGCCTACCCCTCGAGTTTCGCATTCGAAATCCACGGCAAAAGTGACACCCGGGAAGATGAACTGTCAATACTTTCCCTTGAGTTCACCAGGAAGTGCGACTCTGCCGAGGTAGCCGGATTAACTGTCCTACGCTCGGGAACGGTTCCTGTCCCCCCGGAGGTGGGTACGCTGGCGGTGTCTTTCTACGACCAATCGACCACATTCGCGCAACTGTGGGCCACCACTAGGCGCCATATTCTCGACGTGCTGGAAAATGGCAAGTATTCGCATGGCCGCAAGGTGGCCGAACTCGAGGCCGCCCTCACCGCCTACACGGGTGCGCGATTCGTCATCGGGGTGAACAGCGGAACGGACGCGCTGGTCCTGCTACTGCGGGCGGCGGGACTGAGGCCGGGCGAAGAGGTGGTCGTTCCCGCGTTCTCCTTCGGGGCTTCGGCGACCTCGGTGGTGCTCGCGGGCGGACAGCCGGTCTTCGCCGATATCGAACAGGACGGGTACGGGATCGACCCAGCCACAGTGGCCGGGGTGGTCGGCGAACGCACGCGGTTCATCATGCCGACGCACCTGTTCTCGCAGCTCGCGGACATCGACGGGGTCCTCGGCGAGGCTCGGCGGCTCGGCCTCACCGTGGTCGAGGACAGCGCGGAGGCCATCGGCATGCGCCGTCGCGGCACCCACGCGGGATTGTTCGGCGCCGGTGGGGTGCTGTCGTTCTTCCCGACGAAGACGCTGGGCGCGATCGGGGACGCGGGCGCTGTCGTCACCGACGACCCGGGGATCGCCGAGAACGTCGACGCGCTTCGCCATCACGGTCGGTTCGGCGCCCCGCTCGGCGACTTCCCCGCCATCTCCACCACGACGGGCCTGCCAGGGGTGAACAGCAAGATGGACGACATCCAGGCCGCGGTCCTGCTGGCGAAACTCACCAGGCTGGACAGCGACATCGCCCGCCGCGCGAGCCTGGCCGCCCGGTACGCGGAATCGCTCGCGGACGTGGCGGGCGTGCGCAAGACGCCGGTGCCGCGGCCGGACAGCGTGTTCTACGTCTATGTGGTCGAAGTCGACTCGCGGGACGACTTGGCGGCGCATTTGTCGGCGAAGGGCGTGCAGACCGAGGTCTATTACCCGACGCCGCTCCACCTGCAGCCCTGCTTCGCCGGACTCGGATATCGGGAGGGTGATTTCCCGAATGCCGAGAACGCGTGCCGCCACACCCTCGCTCTGCCGTTGTATCCGGATATGTCGACCGGCGATGTCGACCAGGTCTGTGCCTCGATCGGCGATTTCTATCACGGGCGGCGGGCATGACACTTCCGTTCTTCCCGCCGGATTTGTTCGAGGACGACCGAGCGGCACTGTTGGACATCGTCGAGCGCGTCGGTCTCGCGCCGGAGCAGAAGTTCATCCTCGGCGAGTACACGGCCCGGTTCGAGGCGGCCATCCGGGATTCGATCGGCGCCGCCGACGCGATCGCGTGCGGCAGCGGCACCTCGGCCCTTCAGCTGGTGCTGCGCGCGATGGACGTCGGCGCCGGGGACGAGGTGATCGTGCCCGCCTTCGGCTGCGCTCCGCTCGCGGCCGCACCGGCGCTGGCTGGCGCGACACCGGTCTTCGCCGATATCGACCCGTGGTCCATGGTCGTCGATCCCGGCGCGGTCGCCCGGCTGATCACCCCGCGCACCAAGGTGATCATGCCGGCGCACATGTTCTCGGTCATGGCGGACATGCCTGCCTTGCGCCGGATCGCCGACGGCGCGGGCGTACGGCTGCTGGAGGACTCGGCGGTCGCGCAGGGAGGAATGCTGGCGGGTACGCCTGCCGGGCGTTGGGGCGACGCGGGGGTCTACTCGTTCGTCCAGGTCAAGACGTTCGGTATGCCAGGTGAAGGCGGCATGGTCGTCACCGGTGACCGCGAACTCGGGTCGGCGGTGCGGATGCTGCGCAATCACGGCCAGGACGGCAAGACCCGGTTCCGGTATCACCGCATCGGTTACAACAGCCGCTTCGACGAGATCATGGCGGCGTTCCAGCTGCACCGGTTCCCGACCCTGCCGCAGCGGCTCGAACGCCGGGCCCGCATCGGCGAGTATTACACCGGACGATTCAGCGAGTTGACCGGGTGCGGCGTGCTCGCGCCGCCTCCGGCACGCGACGGGCGTTGCTACTACGTCTATTCACTGCTCAGCGAGCGCAGGGACGAACTGCGTGCGTTCCTGGCGGCACGGGACATCGGTTCGCATGTCTACTACCGGAATCCGCTGCCCCGGCAGCCTGCCTTCGCGCCCTACGCCCGGCCAGGTGACGCATGGCCGTCGGCGGAACTCGCCGCGCGGCGGGCACTCGCCATCCCGATCTACCCCCATCTGACGGATCAGCAGGTCGAACGCATCGCGGACGCGGTGTGCGAATTCGCGAAGGAGTCGTGATGCAGCAGGTCACCCGGACGCCCGCACCGAGCGAGGTCGCCGACGAGTGGCGCAGGCGTGCCGAGCGTCCCGGGCTGGCGCGTGTCATGCGTGCCTCCCAGCCGGCCGCACTCGCGGCCGAGACGACCGACCGCACCATTCGCCTGGTCACCGGCCTTCTGCGGTCCCTCGGCGAGGTCGAGGCCGCGCTGGAGATCGGATGCGGGATGGGCAGGCTCACCCCCTCGATCGCGGCGCGAGCGCGTACGGTGACCGCGATCGACCTGACCCCGCGCATGCTCGCGCTGGCCAGGGAGAAGTGCGCCCAGCTGTCCCATGTGGACTTCCGGCATGCGGCGGTCCAGCGGCTTCCCTGGAAGGACAAGCGATTCGACGTCGCCGTCTGCGTATGGGTCCTGATGCACGTGCTGGACGACGACGAGATCGCCGAAGCGTGCCGGGCGATCGCCGCGGCGGCACGTCATCTCGTTCTCGTCGAATACGAGGAGGCCGACATCCCGGTCGGGAGGTTCTCCCGGTTGCGGACCCTGGAGGACTACCTGGCCTTGCTTCCCGGCGCCCGGTTGCTGGAACGACGGGAACTGCTTTACGGCGGCGACCGGTCGTTCGTGGCGCTGATCGCCTTGGACGATCCGCGATGACGACCTTGGCCGTCACTCGCGGCAAGGCGTATTTCAGGCTCGCGAAACTGGACATCGTCGACTACTACCTCGGTGTGGCCGTGGTGTGGACGCTGCTCGTACCGATGTCGAGGTTCGATCCCGGCGTCCTCTTGGCGATCGGCGTGTTCCTGCTCGGCGAGGTCTTCGTGATCGCGGCGATGGTCGCGCTGGACGACCTCACCGGATACCGTGACGGCAGCGACATCACGAACTACTCGCCGGACGATCCCCAGCGCAAACGGTATCGCAAACCCCTGGTCGCGGGCACCCTCGGCGAGGCTCAGGTGCTGCGGTTCGCGTGGGTGACCGCGGTCATCGGGGCGGCACTCTGGCTCACGGCCATCATGCTGGCACCACACCGGCCCGCGTGGACCGTCCTGCTGATCGTGGTCACCTATTTCTTCTCGTTGCAGTACTCCTGGGGCGTGAAGCTCAGTTACCACGGCTTCCAGGAGTTCTTCATCGCGGCGCTCGGCTGGGCGCTGGTGCTGGCGCCCTACGGCCTCGCCACCGGTGAGTTCACCGGGTTCGCGCTCGCGCAGGCCTTGCTCTTCGGGCTGGGACCGCTGCTGTTCGGCGTCTACTCCAACACCAACGACGTCGACGGTGATCGTCGGGTCGGCAGACCGACGGTCGCGGCCCTGACTTCTCCGCGCGGCAACATGTTCTTCGTCATCGCCGTGTCGGCGGCCGAATTCGCGCTGATCGTCGCCGTGCCCGCGCTCGGTGGTCCCTTGTGGTTCCCCTTCGCGCTGCTTCCCACGATCGGGTCGCGGATGCGGCAGGTGTGGCTCGGGTTCGCGCTGGGCGACATCATGCGGGCACGGATGCTCGGCATCCGGATCCACCGGATCACCGTCCTGACGCTGGTCGTGGTGAACCTGGCGGTGAGCACATGACCGACGTCGACGTGGCGGTGGTGGGCGCGGGCGTCGCCGGGCTCACCACCGCGTACCGGCTGGGCGGGTCGGGGCGCGAAGTGCGAGTGTTCGAGGCGGCCGACGTGGTCGGTGGCCGGATGACGACGGTGCGCGAGGACGGCTATCTGATCGACACCTGCGCCGAGCAGCTGGCCGAGCGGGGGTATCCGGCGACGTGGCGGCTGCTGGCGGAACTGGGCATCGACGCCACCGCCGCGCCCAGAATCGGCCGCGGCATCGCGATGTGGCACGGCAGGGCCCGGCCCGGCGTCGCGCAGCCGCGAGGGTTGCTCACCGGAGCGGGGTTGTCCCTCCGGGCCCGGCTGGACGGGGCGCGGGTGATCCGGGGGAGTTTCGACACCGAACGTCCGGAGCTCTCCCGGCTCGGTGACCGCACCGTCGCGGAGTTCGCCGCGCCGCACCATCCGGATTTGCTGGACTACCTGCTGCAGCCGGTCGTTTCGGGCTTCTTCGGCTGGAATCCGGCGCGTTCGGCGGCCGCACCACTGCTCGCCCTGCTCACCTCGGTGGGCTCGCCACGAACCTGGCGGGCGTACCGCGACGGCATGGACACTTTCGCCCGTGCCCTCGCCGAGCGAGTGGACGTCCGCACCGGGTTCCGCGTCGATCAAGTCGTCGATGACGGTGGCACGGCTCGCATCATCAGCGGTACGCAGGAAATCAGTGCCAGGGCGGTCGTCCTGGCGGTACCCGCCCCGGTCGCGGCCGAGCTGTACCCGCGGCACGGATCCGAGTTCCTCGGCGCGTGCTCGTTCACCCCGGTGGTCAAGGCGCACCTGCTGCTCGACCGCCCTCTCGGTGGTCCCGACTACGCCCTGCTGGTGCCGACCGCGGAGAACGGCACCGTCTCCACGGTCATCTTCGACCATCTCAAACACCCCGGACGCGCGCCGTCCGGACGGGGCCTGGTCACGCTCATGGCCCATCCGGCCGTGCTACCGGACCTGCTGGCCGCCCCCGACGAGGAGGTGGCCGTCCGCTTGACCGACGCCGGCGAGCGTCTCGTTCCGGGCCTGCGAGCGGCGACGCGTCGCGCGATCGTCCGGCGGGTGCGGCACGCGGCACCCGAGGTGACGCCCCGCGCGCTCGCTTTGCGTGCTTCCTTCGAGGCGGGTCTCGGTGGCGGTGCCGTCGACTACGCGGGCGACTGGGTGTTCCTGAGTCCGTGCAGTGAGGCGGCGGTCCGCTCCGGGCTGCGCGCCGCGCAGCGCCTCGCCCGCCTCGCCGTGCACCCCAGTGGCCGATGAGAAGGACCCGATGAAACCACACGACATGGGAACGTTGTTCGACGAATGCGCGCACCTCCGGACGACCGTGCACCTGGACCGGCCGTTCGATCTCGCTCCCGCGCGCGGTACCACCTACACGGTCGCTCAACTGGCCGAGCTGGTACGGGACGCGGCGGGCTGGTTGCACGAAGCCGGTGTACGGCCTGGAGACCGCGTCGCCATCGTCAAACACAACCACTGGGACTACGACCTGCTGGCTTGCGCCGCGGTGCGGATCGGCGCGGTCGCGGCGAAGCTGTCCGGCCACCTTCCGGACGAGACGCTGGAAGTCCTGGTGAAGCGCCTGGATGCCGCGCTGCTGGTCACCGATCGCCGGTCGCTGCGAGCGGACCGGGTCCTGCTCATCGACGATTTCGCCGCCGCCCGGCCGCCGTCGCCCTACCGAAGGCACGACGACGAACCGTTGATTATCTGCCACACTTCGGGAACGACCGGCACCCCGAAGCTGGTGGTGCACACGACCAGGACGATCATCGACCGGCTGGCCCGGCCGGAATCGGTGCGCTGGCCCGTGCTCGGCGTCCGGCGCGACGATGTACTGGGCAACGCCAGCGCGTATGCGCATGGCCGCACGTTCTGCTGGACGGCCTCGGCGGTATGCCTCGCGCCACGCGAACTGGTGATACTGAGTGAGCACGCTTCGGCGGCCGAGGTGTTCGGGCGGCATCGGCCGACCGTCGTCGAGGCCCTTCCCTCGGCGTTCGTGCGCTGGCGCCCACTCGTGAACACCCCGGCCAACCCGTTCCGCCGGGTACGGAGGTTCGTCAGCACCTACGACGCCGTGCATCCACCGGTGATCAGGACGATGCTGCGCGCCACCGACCGCCGGCGTCCACTGTGGATGCAGGGCTGGGGGCAGACGGAGACGGGACCGCTCTCGTTCCGGTTCTTCACACGGCGTTCCGTACGCGCGACGCGTGACCTCGGCAGGCCGTTGCCCGGCCTCGCGAAGCTCCGGGTCGTCGACCCGGAGACCGCCGAGCCGGTGCCGCACGGCACGGCCGGGCTGCTGCTGGCACGTACCCGCGCCCGCTGCGTGGGCTATGTGGGTGAGCAAGACCGCTGGGAAGCCAAGGTTTCCGGACCGTGGTGGAACACCGGCGACCTCGGTGCGGTGAGCCGGACCGGTGCGGTGACGCTGCTGGACCGCGAGGTCGACACCGTTCCCGGGGTGAGCTGCCTGGCGGTGGAGGACACGGTCGAGGACCGTCTTCCCGCCATCGCCGAGTGCGTGGTGCTTTCCGCGGCGGGCCGGGAGCCGATCCCGGTCGTGGTGACCGACACCGGGCTGGATCCGGCACAGTGGCGGGCCGCGGTGCTCGGCCTGCCACCGATGGGGGAGCCGGTGGTGCTCTCGTGGGACGACGTACCGAGAACCGGGACCGGAAAGGTACGGCGTAGGGAACTGCTGGCGCGGCTCACCGGGACGGCCGACACGAACGGATCGGGAAGGTGGACGTGACAACGGCCTACGTGTTCGACAACCACAGTGGACACGCCACTGAGCAGCATCGGTGCCTCTCCGAGGCGTACGATCCGATCACTCTCGCGCGGCTGGCGCAGACCGGCGTCGGGGCCGGGTGGTCCTGTCTCGAAGTCGGTGCGGGTGGCAGCGGCGTCGCGCATTGGCTCGCCGCGAAGGTGGCACCGACCGGGTCGGTACTGGCGACCGACATCAAACCCGACCACATCGCACCCGGGCCGGGCCTGACCGTCCTGCGGCACGACGTCGTCCACGATCCGTTGCCAAGTAGGGAATTCGACCTCATCCACGCCCGGCTGGTGCTGCAGCATCTGCCCGAGCGGGAGGCCGTGCTCCGCAAGCTGGCGCGTGCCTTGAAACCGGGTGGCTGGATGCAGATCGACGAGTTCGACCTCTCCTACGGTCCGGTGCTGCTGGCGCCGGACGCACGGGCGGCGAGTCTCTACGAGGCGTTTCTGACCGCCAAGGAAAGGACGTTCAAGGCCGCGGGCGGGGACGGCACCTGGGGCCGTCGCGTGGCCGCGTCCATGGTCGCCGCGGGCCTGGTCGACGTCGACCCGGTGCCGCTGCTCTTCCCGTGGCAGGCAGGCTCGCCCGGCGTGCGGCTGCTGATCCACCACACCCGTCATCTGCGGGACCGGCTGCTCGCGGCGGGCATGACCGACGGTGACCTCGCCGAGGTGCGCGCGGTACTGGCCGATCCGCGATTCCGGGCATCGTCGTGTGTCGTGTACTCCGTGCACGGACGGTGTCCCGAATGATCACCGCACCGGACACCGTGACCGTGGCGGGCCCGGTCGGCCTTTCGCTGGCCGGTGAACTCGACGTGCAGGCCGCCTGCGGGCTCATGCACGTACACGGCCGGAGATTCGGTGCACCGACCCCGCTCGGCCTCGACTATGCGTCCCTTCTCGCGGCCGAACTCGCCGAAACGGGCCACACCGCGCTGAGCCTGGCCAGGAACCGGGGAATCCCTCTGCGTGCCGTCTCGACTTCGCTGGCACAGGCCGCTTTGCTGGCGATCTCCCAGTACCTCGCGGCGGCGACCACCGTGGACGACCACCAGGAACCGTTCCTCCCCGGCGGCCCGCCGTTTCGCTCGGCCGACGGTGTCGCGTTCGAGGTGGAGACCCTCGATCCCGCGGTGTGGCAACGATTCTGGACCGCCCTCGGCGCCGCCGAGGGGGCGATTTCGAGCGGCTGGCGGCCGTTCATGCACAGGTTCGCGACCGCGACCTGCCCACTGCCGCCGCAGTTACCGGAAGTACTCGCCACCCTGCCGATCGCCTCGCTCGAACGGGCCGCCGTCCGCACGGGCATGACGCTGGTGCGGGTGGCGGACCGGGCGCTCGACGGGTTGCCAGCCTTCGTCGTGAGCGGGAACGGACGCGGGCACCGGCCCGTCCGGCCGACTGAGCCGCTTCCGTTGTGCGGCTTGGTGGTTCTCGAATCCTGCCGCCGGGTGCAGGGGCCCATGGCAGGGCATCTGCTGCGGCTTCTCGGCGCGACGGTGCTGCGGGTCGAGCCACCGGGTGGTGACCCGCTGCGGTGGGTGCCACCGATCGCCGGTGACACCTCGTCCAGGTTTCGCGCGCTCAACCAGGGCAAGGAAGTCATCGAGCTCGACCTGAGTACCTCGGGTGGCAGGCGGCAACTGCTCGAGGTCGCCAACGGGGCCGATGTGTTCCTGCACAACTGGGCGCCGGGCAAGGCGGAGCAGTGGTCGTTGGGTGCGCATGACCTGGCGCGCGCCCGACCGGGGATCGTGTACGCCCAAGCGTCGGGCTGGGGCACCGAACTGGGACCGAAACCTCCGGTGGGCACCGATTTCGTCGTGCAGGCCCACGCGGGCGTACCGCCGTCGCTGATGACGATCGTCGACGTGTTCGGCGGCGTCGTGGCCGCACATGGGATCGTGACCGCGCTGGCCCGTGGTGCCACGCGCGTCGACTCGTCGCTCCTGTCCGCGGCTTGCCTGCTCAACGCGGGCGCTCGGCGGCGCTGCACCCGGCCGTTGACCGTCCCGGTATGCGAGGACCTCGCCGCGCTCGCCGCGGATCCCCGCTTCTCACCCGCGCTCGTCCGGGACGAGTGCGTTCTCGTCGCCTCGCCGTGGAAGTTCACCGCATGACCTGGATATCCGCGACCGGGGTGGTCCTGCGCGATCTCGTGCCCGCCGCACTGCGCCGTGAATGGGTCCGGAGTGGACACTGCCCGGACCGGGACCTGTACTCGTTGTTCCGCGACCGGGTGCGCGAGCAGCCAACTCGCCCGGCGGTGATCGACGACGAGGGAACGCTCACCTACCTGGTGCTGGACGCCGCGGTGCGGGAGCTGGCCGCCCGGCTGGAGGCCGCCGGATGCGGCCCGGCGGACATCGTCGGGGTGCGAGAGCCTGCGGGACGTGCCGCCGTGCTCGCCGAGCTGGCCGTACTCGCGGTCGGCGCCGTGGTCTTGCCGGTACCACCGGGGTCGGACGAGCTTCTCGACCGCGCGGGGGTGCGGTTCGTCATCGGGAACGGGCGGATAGCGGGTGCGGCGAAATTTCGTCGCGGGGCCGGTTCCGGTCGTCCCCATCCGGAGGCTCCAGCGCGGATCCTGGTGTCGTCCGGCTCGGAGTCGGAGCCGAAGATGGTCGCCTACTCGCACAACGCCTTCGCCGGCGGCCGGGCCAACTATCTCCGCGCCGTCCATGGCACGACCTCGGTGCCTCGTGATCTGGTCCTGGTCCAGCCGACGTCGGGCTTCGGCTCGTTCGGGGTGCCGGTGACGCTGTGCTGCCTCGGCGGCACGCTGATCGTGACGCGCTGGTTCGAGCCGGGCGCGGCGCTGCGGTCGATCAGCGAGCACCGCCCCACCCACGTGTTCGCCGTACCCACCATGTGGCGGCGCATGGTCGAGCACCCCGCCGAGGTGGACACCGGCGGGCTCGCGGCCATCGTGTCGAGCGGTGACACTCTGCCGCCGTCCACGCTCGCCGCCTGTCGCGAGCGGTTCAGCGTTCCGATGATCGACATCTACGGCTCGTCCGACGGCGTCAACTGCCATACGACGACGCCCGAGAACGGTGTCGGCGTGCCGGATCCCGCGGTCTGCGAGATTCGCATCAGCGACGGCGAGATCTGCGCACGAGGTCCGATGACCCCGCTGTGCTACGTCGCAGCACCGGAACTGGACGCGGCATACCGGCTCGACGGCGGCTGGGTGCGGTCGGGCGACAACGGCCGGTTCGACGACCTGGGCCGGTTGCAGGTGACCGGCAGGCGCAAACGGGTGGTGATCCGCGGTGGGTACACGATCAGCCCGGCCGAGGTGGAGCGCGCGATCGGTGACCATCCCGCGGTCAAGGAGGTCGCCTGCGTCCCGGTGCCGGACACCGAACTGGGCGAACGGCTCTGCGCCAGTGTGACCGTCCGGAATGGACATCCGCCGTCGCTGTCCGAACTCACCGCCTTCCTCGCCGCCCGCGGTGTCGCCACCCCCAAACTGCCGGAGTTCCTCGTCGTCCTTCCCGAACTTCCGATTGGCCGCACCGGCAAGGTCTGCTACCGCACCCTGACCCGGCTCGCGGCCCGCCGATGCGGTCAGTGAAATCTACGATCGCCGTGAGCACCGCACGAGCATCCACCGGGATCCTGCCACCGCCCTGCGGACGCGGCACAAACACCGGCACCCACAACTCGTCCGGCACCAGCCGCAACGACAACCGATCAACCACGGTCAAGGTGATCGCTCACAAGCGAGCGATCACGACGTAGGACACGCTCCAAGTCGGTCGAAGCGTTCAGCAAAGTGTTGCCAGACTAGAGGCGGTGGCCTCGCCAGTTGAAACTACCCATTGTAGAAGATCTTGTTCAACCTCTGCTCGATACTGCAAACGATGCGCTGACGGGCCCCAGTGAGCAGGACAACGTATGGCTGACAGCTGTCTCTGTCGTCTGCCGGGCTAGTTGTCGTACCGCGTCATCAATGCTCGTCGTGACGTCGTTGTCGGCAGCCGATCGTGCCTGGAAGTCCTCCGCTGCCTACCGTCGGGCGGGGATGTGGGCGTTGCACCTGCCCGTATCCCGGTTCGATCAGATCTTGGTGAACAGCAGATCGCTCGGGCCGGCGGTGGCTTTGACTCCTTGTTCGGTGTAGCAGGCCAGGACGTCAGTGGTCGCCAGGACGATCACTTGACGGAAGGCGTAACCCTGGAACAGTCCACCGGTCACCGTACCCTGCTGGATGACGACGTTGTTGCCGTTGGGCCGGGCGGTAACGAAGGTGATTTGAATGGTGCTGAACCGGCCGGTGTTCCAGTTGATCCGGAAGGTGCCTGACCCGGCCCCCGGCACCAGACAGGAGAACAGGCCCCGGCCGCTGACCGTGGAGTTGCCGGTGACTGGCAGGCGGGGGTCTGGCAGCACGCCGACACAGCCACCGAAGGTGCCGGTGCCGTCGAAGGCCACGTCGCGCAGTTCGACATTGAATCCTGGGTTGAAACGGGTGGCCTGAGTGCCCACCGGGCACGCGAAGGTCAGCGGTTGCGGGTCGGCGGCGGGGAGCGCCGCGGCGCCGGCCGCCGCGGGCGTGATCCCGGTGATCGCGCCGACGGCAAGGCAGGCCGCAGCGAGCAATCTGGCAGTCAACATGGGGATGCCATGATCCTTTCGTCATCCGGTCGTCTCCGTCGAGATACGGCACGCCGGTATACGGTGTATCGGCGGCTGGCGCTCCAAGCGGCACGGAAACAAAACCCCTACCCTCCATGCCGGGAGGTCCATACGTCAATTTAAATTCGGTTCAGGACTTTCTCGTTTCGGTGGCACCAATGATCGCGAAACAATTTATCACCGGGGCGGGTGTTTCAGTCGAAACAATGCGTTCTGCCGAGCCTGTTCCGCAAGTCGACGATGCGGCGACCACACGAACGCCTGCGCCTCGCACCCGATCGGCCCCGCTCAGTCGCTACCGAGCTGAACGTGGGTTCGGCCTTCATCACCTGATCGTGCGCAGTAAGGGCTCCATGATCATGGGTATGGTTGGATGCCGTTTCCGGTCGATCTTCGGTGAGGAGTGGGCTGGGTGGGGGAGCGGCGTCCATGGGAGGTCGATGCTGGTCCGTGGGAACGGATCGAGCGGGCACCGCCACCTTCACCAACCGGACGGTGCTTCTCGAAGGAACTCCGCACGCCGTCGGGTGTGGCCGATCTGTCTACGGTTATTCCTACGCGGGGTCCAACTATCTCGACACCGCGAGTTCGACTCCGCGCTGTAACGGAGACTGGCCGATCGATGTCCCGGTCCCCGCGAACAAGCCGGGCGGTGCCGACAGCGTGTTGATCCAGTTGGCGCCCCGGCCCGGTCGTTCTTCCCGCGCGATCGCGCCTCCTGCGGTATCCCCCAAGCTCATCGACGCCGGGAGGCGAGGAGCGAACGCCAATCGTGCCCTGCTCCGGTGCCCGCCGCTGATGGCCTGACATCGGGGGGCACGATTCCGTGGGCAGGGTGAATGGTGCGGGCATCGCTGGCACCCGCCGTCATTCGGCGTGGGCCATTCGCCGAACGGTGCGTGACAGGTATTGCGAGAAGAGTCCACGCGCAGGACCGGCGACCCTGGTACGGGGTGGGTCCTGCGCGCGGCCAGGTCGGGCGGGGGTCAGGCTTTCAGTGCGGGCTCGGCGTCGTCGTCGGCCGTCTTCGGGGTGATGGCGAACCGTTTCGGTGCCTCGCGTGGTTTGATCGCGTACCCGTCGGCGACCAGCTTCTCCAGGGTGTTGTGACCGGCCGAGACCCTTGCCGATTCTGGCGGGCCGAAGCTTTCACCCGGGTGTTCGGTCAGGTACTTCTCCACCATGGCTCGCAGTCCGCCCTTGGACAGTGGTCCGGCAGCCACGTGCATTGGACGTGCCGCAACCTATTGAGGGGAAGGGCAAACGTAGCGTGGCCGCGGTCGTGCGGGTTGAGCTGGCTCGTCCGCCCGGCTCGATCCAGGGAGTCGTGAGTGGCGATTCGGCTTGAAAGTCGAACCGCCACTCACGACCACTACGTCACCTTTGCCTTACTTCTCAATGAATCGGGTCAATATGTTCTGCCTCCGCTATCGACAAGGAGGTTCGACCGCAGGTCGACACTTGCCCTGAGCCCGATCGGAAACGGATCGGGCTCTGTTGCCGCTGGAGGATCTGTTTCGCGTACGGCGGTTATGCGGGCAGGTCGTTGATCCATTCGGCGGTGATCTTAGCGCCGGGTGGGCCGGCTACCTCGTTTAGCCCGCCTTCCATGTTGACGAACACTGACGTCCCGTTGACCCTGCCGGTAGCCGGGTCGACCACGAAGCGCCGGCCGTCGGGCAGCAGCAGACCTTGGCCGCCGGGTAGGTCACCGAGGCTCCGCACGCCTGGATACGAGGCGAGCGCGCGGAACGCCGCAGCCCGGACCGCGGGCGGCGCCGGCAGTGTCGAGGCCAGCGAAATCAGCGACAGGAATGCTGCCTCTTCCCGGTCGGCCGCGGTGAACGGGCCCGCACTCGTACGCGCGGTCGAGTGTGTCAGTGCTTCGGTAATCCATGCCGTCAATGCGTCCGGGCTGGTGGGTAGGCCACGCAGTTGCTCGAGAGTCAGATCGACGCCAACCAGCGAGAACGGTTTCGCCTGGGTTAGCTCCATGGGGATGACCTGGTTGCCGGACTTCGTACCCCGGAACCACTTCTTGCCGTCGGCCTTGACCCAATATTCGTAGGTGATAGCTGGGGTCGTGACGTGGACGTGCCAGTACGTGCCCGCCCCTTCGGGTGTGTGCTCGGCCACAGTGGCAGCCGCGAGCAGAATCTCCTGGCCGGTGACCGTCTTGGCTGCCGCCGGGGCCGGTGACCCCGCCGACGGGGGGCTGCCGGCCCCGGCGGCAGGCAAAAGGACGAGCACCGCGGCGGCGGCCGCGGCCGCGGTGACCCCCGATCCGGCGACCAGCCACCCGATCCGCTTGCGGGGTGTGGAGACGCCACGCAAATGGTTCTGCAGTCGGTGCCGACTGCGGTCGATCACCTCCTGGGTCGGCTCGTCACAGACCAACGCGGTGCGCAGTACGTCCAGGTCATTCATCGTGAACCTCCGGGGAAAGGACGGTGTTGAGCTTCTTGCGGGCCCGGCTGATCCGGGAGCCGACGGTGCCTGAGGAGATGCTGAGCGCCGAGGCCACTTCCTCATAGCCGAGCTGCCCGATCGCGACGAGCAGCAGCACGTCACGTTCTCCCGGCGACAGCCGAGACAACGCCACTGCGAGTTCTGGAGCCAGTCGCCGTGCGGCCACGGAGGCGACTACTCGACTCTCGTGTCCCTCGGCGTCCGGAGTGGGAGCGATCCGAGCCAGTGCCCGATAGCGGCGCGCCTCCTGGCGGCGATGCCTGGCCACCAGGTTCGTGGCGATGCCGAACAACCAGACTCGCAGGTCACCACGTTCGGCGTCGAACGTGCTCCGCCGGTCGAACGCGACCAGAAACGTTTCGGATGCGACGTCCTCCGCGGCCTGAGCGCCCAGACGAGCGGCCACATACCGAAAGATGAGCGCGAAGTAGCGGTCGTGCACCTTGGTGAACGACTCCGGATCCCGAAGTAACTGGCTACCCAGGCCGACCCCGCTCACGTCTGCCTCAGCTGTCATGTACCCGCCTCTGTCATGGGGTCCTTCCGGTTTGGGGCCTGCTTACACCACTACTTCACCGAAGACGGGTTTCTTCTTCCCGCCGGCGAGCGTGAGTGGAAGGGTGTTCGAGGAGAAGATCAGCGGCAAGCTCGTTGACGGCGCCCGGCCCGGCCTCCAGGGCATCGCTTCCGGCGAGCCCGCTGAGCGCTGCGTCCCCAGTCGTCGCAGGGCCGCCGGTCCCCGCGGCGGCGGGGCCGGGCCTTGGGCAGATCCGAGCCCGCTTCGCCGAGCTTCCGCAGCGTCGGCTGCAATGCCTTGAGGTCGGCGACGAGGTCTTCTTTGCTCTTGTTCACCGTGTCGACGGCGACGCCGGAGAGCGTCGAAGTGGCGATCCGCACGCTGCGTGATTCCCGGGCAGAACTACCCGGTCCGATCACATCGCTGGAGTAGAGGATGTGACCCCAGTTGGCGTGGCTGAGACGGTGTGCCCCAGATTTGCTCCAGTTCGCCACGTCGATTCTCAAAGTGGGGTGAACGAAAAAACCGCCCTACCTCGGCAAATCTGTCAGGAGGGCGGTGTTTCGTCACTGTGGACCTTCAAGCAGGGCGCTGACCTGCGGTTATCGAGAAACCGCTGGTCGGTTGGAGCAGTTGTAGCCTGACTGATCGGCGATTCATCGTTGTCCTCGAGTTCTATCGCGGCGGCCTGATACTTCGGTCGCGATGCAGCATGATTGGGTGTTGTATCTGGCAAGCTCCAGTTGACTGGTCACCAGTCACGAGTGTTCAAGCCAGCATCGAACGCGCACTCCGCCTACGCCACAACTGGTTCCTCGACACCGTCGGCTAGCAACTCATCGGTAGTCGGTTCGTGGACGCCGTCGGATCCCCGTCAGGTGGACCCGACCGGGATCAGTGCCGGTGCGTCGGCCATTCGAAGACGACCCGACCGGTGACCGTCTGGTTCCTCTACGGTACTGGGGCATACGCGCCGAATCACCACAAATGGCTTGGGTTTCCGGCCCGCCTCTGCCCGGCGGTGGTCGTCGACGGGCCCCTAATCCGGCAGGCGCTAGAGTCCCAGCCTGATCAGGACTTCCTCGAGGATGTCCGGCGCCGACACGACCACGAAGCCGAGACCTCCCAGTGGGATTGCGTAGGCTGCAACCTGGATGCCTTGGCGCAGCGAGCGAATCCCTCGAAAGCCCACGAAGCCGATCGCGACTACCGTCGCGAGCAGTAGGACGCCGATGCCTGAGCGGCCGGACTGGCGGACAACGTCCGCGACCAACAGTCCGACTACCGCCGCGGTCGCCACTGTGCCGCGGATATCGGTTCGCCCGATCATACTCAACAGGAAACCGGCGAGCAGGCCGCCGGCGATCGCCAGTGTGCACCACAGCACTGTCGTTGACGCGTCAATCTGGTACGGCATGCCCGCATACTTGATGCCATAGACCAGAGCCTTGCCCCAGTAGAAAGCAAGAACGGCCGCGATCAGTGCTCCGGCCGCCCGAACCGCTGCACGCCGACGAGGTGCACCGGCGGTCACGGCGACGACCAATACGATCCAGATGGTGAAGCTGTGCGCCAGTGGCCTCAGCGGGTCGCTGTAGTAGGCGTAGGCGCCTGCGGCACCAGATGCCACACCGGCCAGGACCGCGCCGAGATCGGCGACGCGAAAATAGTCCGACCGGGGCATTCGCGTCGCATCGTCCTCAGTCTGAACCGGCACACTTACCCCCAGTTAGTGCATGAAGCGACGACTCACATCCTCCTACTAGGAGCGACGGTCGGACACTATCCGTAGTCGTTTCGGCAGTATACCGTCAGGGTCGGAACCTGAACGTGACGCGGGACGCCATACCACGTCGCGTCGGAGACCTGACAACAACGCGAGTGTGGAAGCTATCGTGAAGCGTCCCGTCGCTGCTCCGGCGAAGGTCGCGAAAGCAGGCAGACGCGGGCGCGCCGGAAGTTCGCTCTCCAGTCGTGATCGTGAACGACGAATCCCTGGGGACTCGGAGAGTAGCTGCCTGTGACTAAACAGGCGTCTGAATCGACTCTGATTCGACAGTGGTCCGCGCTGGGCGGGGCGCTAGCTTCTGTCGCGCCGGTAGGAGTAATGGATGAGTCCCTGGTGGAAGTCGGCCACCTTGTCGTACAGCGCGCGAGCCGGGGCGTCCTTCAGCGTGTTCCAGTAAAGGCGAGGGAATCCGTGCGCCTCGGCGTCCCCCGCCACCCAATTGATCATCGCCGTCGCGACACCTCGCCGCCGGACTTCCGGGTCCACGTACAGGTCCGCCAGGTAGCATCTGCCCCCGGCCTTCCAGACGCTCGCGTGGAACACATAGTGCGCGATGCCGACCATCTTGCCGTCGACCCACGCGGCTGTCCCCCGCGCCTGCACCCCTTCGATCACGCGTTGCCAGGCCTGTTCGTAGCTGTCGTCGCCGACCACGGTCTCGAAGTGGGCGTGGTGACCACGGGCCAGCACTTCCCAGCTGGCCCGGTCGGATTCGGTCAGGAGGCTAATCTCCACCATGGTTCCATCCTTCCCTACAGCCAGGTCGACATCGCCTCGAACCTGACGGCTGGCCGAGCCAGCGATAGCCGCCAGGCACGTACGGTGGCAGCAGAGGCTGCTCTATCTGGGGCTTAACCTCGATCTTGCACATGGGACTGTGGAGTAGGGCGAGTTTGTTGCGGTGGCGGGGTTTGGTCGAAATTCGTTGTGTGGGCAGGGTTGTTGGCCGACTGTCGTGTCGGCGGGCGGGTTCCGAGGGTTC
>NZ_JADNQO010000030.1:0-41494 GCF_047608665.1 Amycolatopsis sp. cmx-11-51
CCTGATCACCACCGCGCCCGACCGCGCCGTGACCTGGACATGGTCACACTGGCGCCGACGCCACCAACACCGAGCCCGACAAGCCCACTACCAGCGAAGACAAGCCATCAATCACAAAGTGCGGCTGAAGTACTAGTCGTGCAGGCCGAATCGATCGTCGTCGCGGGTCAGGGCGAGCCGCCAGCACGTGGCGGTGACGTCCTTCACCCAATGCCGTCCCAGCATCGCCGGATCGCCCTTTAACGAGAGCGAGGACGCGACCATTGCGCCGAGTTCGGTGACCGCGTCGGTCGTGAGGTGGGTGACGAACTTGAGCGTGAGCGCGGGCAGGGTGTGTTCGTCCAGGACATCGCTGGTGTCGGTGCTGCCCTGGTGGACGCGGACCGCGCCGGAGTAGAACGACACCATCATGTGGCCGGCCGTCTGCTCGTCCTCGGTCAGCCGGGTCGACGACCGATCCTCGTACCAGAGACCGCACTTGTTCTCCTCGGGCTCGCTCCAGCCGACGAAGGAGATGAGCTTGATCAGCCGATAGGCGTCGTCCATCAAACCGGCTCCCTTTCGCTGGATGGAGAGATGCGCTCACTGCTCACCGTTGAGCCACTGCCACCGCGCTGGGGAGCGGTCGATCGCGGCGCGGGCGAGAGCACCGAGGATCAGTGGCCGGGCTTCAAGACTGTCCCAGCCGTGTACACGGCTGGGACAGTGACGACGTTCTCACCGAGTTTTCCGGGGCATCGTCGGTGGCGTGGGAGCGGTCTGGGCGAGTCATCCTCGCCAGACGTGGAGTATCTGCGCCATGAGGCGGAAGGGGAGGGCTTGTCCGTGGGTGTGGTCGACGGTGCCGGTCAGGTGCAGGTCGAGTTCCGGGCAGTGGAACAACCATGTCCCGGTGACGCCGGAGTGGCCTACGAGCGTGAGCGGGCGCCGGCCTGCTGACATGAGGCGGCCGACGTCGAAGAACATGGTGCCGAGCCCGTATCGAAGGATCGGGATGTTGCGGAGTCTGTTCCGTCGCTCGGTGAGGAGTTCCACCGATCGGGTGTGGTCGAAGACCTCGCCGGCGAGCAGTGCCTGCTGGAAGGTGAGGAGATCGCCGGTGGTGCTGACCAGGTCGTTGCTGGACTCGATCATCGAGGTCAGCTCGACACGACGCTGTCCGGCGTGGAGTGGCGAGGGTGCCGCGGTGTCCGTGACCGACCGGGGATGACCGGGAAGCCAGGTGCGGGTGAGGCCGAGCGGGGTGGTGATTCGCTCGGCCAGCAGGTCGGCTAGGGACCGCCCGGTCACCGCTTCCACGATGCGGATGAGCAGCTGGAAGCCGGTGTCGGAGTAGCGGGCTTTCTGCCGGGCGGCCGCCAGGTCCTGTGGCACGAAATGCGGGCGTTGCTGCTCGCGGACGATCCGCAGCACGTCCTCGAAGCGCCACGCCTGGTCCCGGCCGGCGCGGAGTTGCTCGTACAGGCTGGGGCCCGAGCGACGCTTCTCGAAGTAGTCGGGCAAGCCGGACGTGTGGCTCGCCAGGTGGCGAACGGTGATCGCGGACGTCCGGTCGACACCGCGGAGGACGTGGAGCCCGGCGACCGTCTCCGCCGGCAGGTAGCTGGCGATCGGTGCGGACAGCTCGAGCTCGTCGCGCTCGTGCGCCTGGATCACGAGCGTGATGATGAAGCGTTTGGTGATGCTCGCGATGAAGAACGGGCTGCGGGATTGCAGCGGGTGATCAGCACTGACGGGGGCGCAGGTGGCCGACCAGCGGAGCTTCCCGTCACCGGTCGCGATCGCGGTGTTGAGGTGGTGCACCCGGCGGCGGGTGACGAAGTTCTCCACCAGATGTGTCAGCCGCGCGTCGACGTCGGGGGTGACGGTGTTGTCGGGTGCCGGAGTTGTGGCGAGCGGCGGCGTCACATCGGTCTCCTCGCAGCTGTCCGTCGCGATCAATCAGCCTCTTAGACATGTCTACTGGACATGTCTAAGAGAGTCAACGGACTAGACTCGGCGCCATGGCGCACGTCATCCTCGGGCTGCTGTTGATCGCCCCGCAGAGCTTCTACGGCCTCGTCAAAGGCTTCAAGGCCGGCGTCGCGTTCTTCTACAGCGCCAGTTCCGGCAGTATCAAACGCGCGCTCGACAACCTGCTCACCCGAGGACTCATCGAGGTTGCCAGCACCGAGACCGGGGGACGCGGCAAGAAGACGTACCGAGTGACTGACGCCGGTCGGCTGGAGTTCCGCGCCTGGATGACCGACGAGTTGGGTGGGTCGGACCTGGAGAGCGCGGCACTGTCCCGACTCTACTTCCTCGGCCTGATGGAGCCCTCGGAACGGGTGCCCGTCCTCCACCGCATCGAGGCTCGCATCGAGAGCGACCTCACCAGGTTCTCGCAACTCGACGAACAACTCGAAACCGTGGACATCCCCGAAGGACGCGGCGATGTCGCGGCCCACCAGCGGGCCACACTCGACTACGGCATCGCCTCGCTCCGGTTCGCGCTCGACTGGTTCCGCGACTACGCCGACCGCCACGGGCCGAGGAGTAAGTAGGTCCTCACCTCGGTGCGACCCGCATCGGTGTGAACCCCCGCTCGTCGGCATGACAGTGCGCCCGGTCACCGCGTATCGACCGCTTCGCGGCATGAGAGTGCGTTGGACGCCGTTACTTGAGGGGCGGACGTGGCGTCGGATGAGGGGCGCGTGCAAACGGGGACCCTCAACGTCCCTGTTTTCCACACACTGAGCACTTAGTGCGACCCTCGACTACTACAGGAGCCACGAACGTGCGAGTCTTGCGCTCGCCAACGTAATCTGCCCGCCGCACATGCCCGGGTCGGCAACTGTTCAGGCGCATGCTGCGTCACACCATCTCTTATGTACATGCCCTCCACGTAACGGATCGTTCGGTTCATCGACAATGGCGCAACCGCACGATGGCACTCTAGTCCCCAGACATTCGGGAAGGGACTGTAACGCGAACGGTGTTTCCGGCCGTGGTTGTCAGTAGGTCTCAGCGCCCGGCCAGCGGTCACTGAAGGTGATCGAGAAAGCGTTCAGTGCGGGTTTCCATCGCATCGTCCACCGGGCTTGCCCGGTGCCAGTCGGGTCCAGGCTCCGGGTGACCAGATACAAGCATTTTAGCGCAGCTTGTTCCGTTGGGAAATGACCACGTGCCCGCACCGCACGACGATACCGCGAATTCAACGACTCGATCGCGTTCGTGGAACACAACACGCGACGGATCTCCACATCATAGTCCAAAAACGGGATGAACTCCTCCCGCGCGTTGCGCCACAGCCGAATCATCGCACCATACTTACCACCCCACTCCTCCTCCAGTTCATCCAACGCGGCCCCTGCCGCGGCCGCGTTCGGTGCCGTATAGATCGGTTTCACATCCCTCTTCAACGCATCCCAGTCCCGCTTCGACGCGAGCCGGAAACGTATTCCGCAGCACATGCACCACGCACGTCTGCACGATCGCCGCCGGCCACACATCCCGACCACCTCGGGCAACCCTTTCAGCCCATCACAAACCACGAAGAACACATCGCCCAGACCACGGTTCTTCATGCCCACCAACACGTGCATCCAAAACTTCGCGCCCTCGCCACCCTGACCGGCCCACAGCCCGAGCACATCCCGGCGACCCTCCAGCGTGACACCGATCGCCGCGTAGATCGGCCGGTTCGCAACCTGACCATCCCGCATTTTCACCTGCACCGCGTCCATGAACACCGCCGCATACACCGAATCCAACGGCCACGACTGCCAATCGCTCATCGCACCGATAACCTGATCGGTGATCCGGGACACCGTCTCCTTCGACACCGACGCACCATAAATCTCCGCGAAGTGCGCCGAGAGTCGAGTCGGCCTGGGGCGCAGTTCCGGCGTTGCCGTCGGTCTTTTTCCCCAGGCCGCTCGCCGAACCCGCCGTGCGCCTTTCAACGCAACGGGCTCTCCACGGTTTCTGTCGTTAGGCGTGGTTTGCGCAGGGCCAGGGGCTGGGAATACTGCGCCGACGGTACCGGGTGACCGGTGTCGCCGCGATGTTGCGCAGTTCGATCCCGTCCGCCGCGATCGGCCGCCACCCCGTTGGGGTACGCAGCCAGCGGTGGACGTCCTTCCATCTCCAACGCCGTTTGGTCTTGACCCATCGGACAATTCGCCACCAAATGAAGTAAGCGAGCCGGTCGAAGGTGTGCTTGGCCACGGCGTGCCGGAAATATTCAACCCATCCGCGTGTGATCCGATTGATCCGGATCAACACGGCCCGTAGGTCCTGCTGTGATGTCCTGCGCGTCAGCGCACGGATTCTCGCTTTCAGCGAACGGAGTGGACGATCGCCAATGAAAGTGTAGAGCCGCCACTGATCGCGGGTCCCCTTCTTGATTCTCCACCGGATGCGGAAACCCAGGAAATCGAACCCATCGCGGATATGCACGATCCGAGTCTTGGCCGGCGATAGACGCAGACCCATCGGAGCGAGCACCTGCGCGACTTCCTCGCGCAACGCCACCACGTGGTCTCTGGTGCCGAACACCATGACGACAAAGTCGTCCGCATAGCGGACGAGTCGCCAGGTCGGCAGACCCAGGCGCCGATGGCGGTGACGCCGGTTTTCTGTCGACATCCAACCCCCTGGCCGCCAGTCGCGGTGCAGATGCTCGTCCAGCACCGACAACGCGATATTGGCCAACAATGGAGAAAGACGCCCCCTTGCGGCGTCCCCGTCGGCGTGTCCCGTTCCTCGCCGAGCTCGGTCAGGATCCCAGCCTTGAGGAACGATTTCACCAACGTCAGCACACGCTTGTCCGTCACCCGCGCCCGCACGCGATCCATCAGGGCCACATGGTCGATGGTGTCGAAACAAGCTTCGATGTCGGCATCCAGAACCCATTCGTAGCCGCGGCTCCCGAATAGATGGATGTCGGCAATCGCGTCGTGCGCCCGCCGCTTGGGCCGGAACCCAAAAGAGACTGGATGAAAATCAGCCTCGAAAATGGGTTCCAGGACCAGTTTCAAGGCAGCCTGGACAACACGGTCAGTGACAGTAGGAATGCCCAACCTGCGGACTTTCCCCAACCCGCCTGGTTTGGGAATCAATCGTTCCCGAACCTGCTGCGGCCGAAACGAACCGTCTTTGACCGCTGCACGGATGCCGCCCAGAAACTCCAGGGCGCCGATTTCCCTCTCGATCCGGGCGACGGTGACGCCGTCCGAACCGGCAGTACGTGCCCCGGTATTCGATGCGACCCGCTCCCATGCAACACGCAGGGTTGCCGGGTCGTGCACGAGGTTGAACAAGTCATCGAACCGTCGGCCAGGATCGGCCGACGCCCAACGATGAAGCTTGGCCTGCATTTCCGATACCCGACGGAACGACCCAGCTTCGGGTTGTTCCGGAGCGCCACTATTCAGCGACGCATCTTTCGGCATTGCAGCATCCCTTCTTCTCGAAACCGCTGCCGTCCTTCCCCAACGTGACCGGCTCTCCCGGTCTCCGAGTACTACGACGGCTCCGCCCTGCCCAGCGTGTTCAGCAGACGGTGTGCCTATCCCGACGCGCAGACTGGATGCCCGCGAGCCGGGAACCATCGCCAGACAGTTCCCGTGTTCGCTGTTGATCGCTCGCCGAAGGAGGCATCTGACTTTGTTCCCGCGATATCGCCGTGGCTACGCCGCAGACCTTCACCACGGCCTCCCTGCGAAGGTGAAAATCCCCGCTCAGGAGTTCCCCGCCTCACCAGAGAACGGGTGCGCATCGCAACCGGCCATCCGCCAGGTTTCAGCCGGTGACTACTTAGGAAACGTAACACGCCAGTTCCTCGCGTATACCTCTTCGACTCGTTTGCCGGACCCGCACCATCTGGCAGTTCTGGCACGTCCCGATTTTGTCAGGGCCGACACTACCCAGCCGACGCTGCCGCTTCTTCACGATCACCGGCTCGAAATTCGAATCCCGATCCCGCGGCACCGCGATCTCCACCTCGCCCACCGCGTCCGAGACCACTGTCTTCGACCGCGTGCCGTTCCGCACGTTCGACCCCGCGCGCCCCGGTTCGGCCTGGTGCTTCTCATGGCCGAGATGCTCGGTCATCTCCGCGTTCAACGCCGCCTCGAGGACCGTCTTGGTCAGCTGCTTGAGCAGTCCCTCCGGGCCGGTCAACGCCAGCCCCCGCGCCTGAGCCTGCGCGACCATCGAGGCCACCAGCTCCTCCTGAGCCGACCGCGGCTTCGCCGCCTTCTTCTTACCCGTCGATCGTGAAGTCACAACATCCAGTGTCATCACACACCGTGCCCATCCCGCCGAGCCCACGCCCGGCGTGTCGGGCCGGAAACACCGTTACTGGGACAGTCCCTCACTCGCCCGATATTGCCAGCGAATTTCCGGCGCAGGACACTAGCGGACCTTGGGGGCTTCCGTCATGCCCGCTGATCGGACTTCGGTGGTCGGCGATCAGGCCGGGGACATCAAGGACGACCGGCGGGTTCAAGCCGGGGACATGACCTCGTAGAGGTTGCCGGTCTCGTCGGTGAAAAACAGGCCACGCGGGCAGAGCGGGTGGTCGATGCGGCCGTTGTCCGGTGCGGACGGCTCGCTGCCGTAGGGCACGCCGCCGGTGCGCAGGCGGTCCAGGATGCCGTCGAAGGTGGCCGGGTCCACGTCGAAGGCCAGGTGGTGGCCCGGTGTGTCCGTGTCCATGAAGTCGAGGGTGAGCTGTTCGTTCACTTTGACCGGCGCGAAGTGGCGGTCGGGACCGGCGCAGGGCAGGCCCATGACGTCGGCGAAGAATCGCGCGGCCCGTTCATTGTCCCTGGCGGGCACGATGGTGTGGTTCAGGGAAATCGGCATGTGCTCACGGTACGGAGTGAGCGCTCACTCCGGCAAGACTAACCACCACTGCGGCTTCCTCGGCGGCTGCACCAGGATGCTCCCCGCGGGCGTGCCATGCCCGGTAACGGTTGGCGTGGCGGTGCTTCCGCACGTCATCACACAGTCGCGGCTCCCGATATATTGGTGTGCGGCGGTCACGCCTGCCCGACTCCGAGCCGGTATGCCCACGCCATAGCCGGCAACCGAGGACAAGCCGTCTCCGACGCAGCTCGCCCCAGTGCCGCGTCAGGCAACGTTCGCTCCTGTGAGGCCCCTGTGATGATCTTTGTGGTACTTTCGGCGTCGCCGTGCACCACTGCGAATTCGAGGAGGTGAGACCGATCAACACTGTCACAGGTCGGGGCTCCCTCCTTTGCATGGCCTAGGGAGTGCCCGTACAAGGCATCCCGAAAGGCTTGAAACGCTGATGCGCTTCACTTCCCAGACGTCGTCGGATGGCGTCACCGAACAGTTCTTCACCCTCGACGAGATTCCTGGCGTGCTGTGGACGCCGGAAGACGCCCGCGGTGCTCGTCCCCTGATTCTGCTGAGTCACGGCGGCGGGCAGCACAAGACGGCCCCCAGCATCGTGTCCCGCGCGCGTCACTACGCGGCGGAGGGTTTCGCGGTCGTCGCGATCGACATGCCCAACCACGGCGACCGGCCCAAGGACGAGGAGTTCGGCCGGATTGTGGCCGAGATGCGGGCCGGTATGGCCGCCGGCGGGAATCCGGGCGCGCTGGTCGCCGGCATGCACAGTTATCTGACCGATCAGGCCGTGGTGGACTGGCAGGCGGTCCTGACTGCGGTCCAGCGCCTCGACCAGGTTGACGTCGGCCCGGTGGGCTACTGCGGCATGTCGATGGGCTGTGGGATCGGCATCCCGCTCATCGCCGCAGAACCCCGAATCCGCGCCGCGGTGCTGGGCCTGCTCGGCGTGCACGGGCTGGCCGAGGACGCCGCGCGGATCACCGTGCCGGTGCAGTTCCTGATCCAGTGGGACGACCAGCTGGTGCCACGCGACCAGAGCCTGGCCCTGTTCGACGCCTTGGCCTCGGTTGAGAAGGCGCTGCTCGCCAACCCCGGCAAGCACGGGGATGTGCCGTGGTTCGAAGTGGACAGCTCGCTGAGGTTCTTCACCCGGCATTTGAGCTGACACCAGATCACAGTGCCCGAACGCGCCGGCCGGAACTCGTTCCCGGCCGGCGCGTTCGGTCCAGACTGTACGGCAGGGCCGAGCGGGTGCGGGAGATCGATGACGATGAGGGTGCTCGTCTGTCGCGGATCGTGCGGCGCGGCACCGGGTCGGTGGTGACCTGGCGGCGGGCCCAGATGGTGCTGCTGTCCGTGCAGGCCTCCCCGAGCCACGAACCTCCACGCCGTCCTGCCCCTCGTGCCCATTCCACTGCCGTTGCCACCACTGACAATCGGCATGGCCTGGCACCCGCGGCACACCGCCGACGGGCCACCAGTGGCTGCCGTGCGCGGGGTACTCCGTCCGGCGCAGGAGGAATGACCCATCACCTGACCACGTGGGACCAGTAGCTGCTAGGAGCCGCCCGTAGCGGTCGTGCCGAGCCGGTCCACCAGTGCGCACAGCGCGCGCAACTCGGTGTCGGATAGGTCGGCGAGCACGGCGGGCGGACGGTGCACTTCGTCCAGCCAGCGCGTCCGGATGCGCTCGCCTTCCTCGCTGAGCACGACGACTTTGACCCGGCGGTCGGTCTGGTGCGGCCCGCGTCGGACGAGCCCGCGTTTCTCCAGCCGGTCGACGATCCAGGTGACGGTCGAGGCGTCGCAGTGCCAGGTGTCGGCGAGCGCGCGCATCGGCTGGCCCTGCCCCGGCTCCAGGCTCAGCAGTGCTTTGAGGTCACCGGCACTGACGTCGAGCCGGGTCAGGGTGCCGAGGTGCCGCTCATGCTCGCTCATCACGAACCCGCGCAGCGCCTGCCAAACCTCCGCTCGGACTCGCTCTTCCTGCCGCATGCGGGCAGCTTACGGGAACCAAAAAAGGTTGGATCTCTAATAATATTGGATATCTCAAAGTATCCGGCTAATGTGCTCCCGGTCAGCGTTTCTCTCCCTGGAGGTTTCCCTTGACCATCCTCGTCACCGGCGCGACCGGCCGTGTCGGCAGCCGCTTCGTGCCGCGTCTGCTCCGCGTTTCGGGGCCCGTGCGGGTGTTCGCCCGGGACATGAGCCGTGCGGCACCGCTGGCGGACCTCGGCGCCGACGTCGCGCTCGGCGATCTCCGCGATGCCGATTCCGTGGACGCCGCGCTCGATGGCGTCCGCACGGTCGTCCACCTCGGCGCCGCCTTCCGCGGGGTTTCCCCCGACGAAACCGCCGAGGTCAACAACGCGGCCACGGTGGATTTCGCGACCGCAGCGCTCAAAGCCGGGGTGGCCCGATTCGTGCACACCAGCACCACACTCGTGTACGGCCCTGGCCGCGGCAGGCCCGCGACCGAGTCCGACGAACCGGCCCCGCCGCCGTGGGCGTACCCGCAGCAGAAGGCCATCGCCGAGAAAGCGCTGCTGAGCCTGCACCGGACCCAGGGCCTGCCGGTGCGGATCGCCCGGCTCGCGTTCGTCTACGGCGACGGTGATCCGCACCTCGCGGAATCGCTGACGTGGGCGCGTGACTGGGCCCCGCACAAACGTCTGCACATGGTGCACCACGCCGACGTGGCGCAGGCGCTGTTCCGGCTCGTCCAAGCCGAGGGCATCGAGGGCCGGATCTACAACGTGGCCGACGACGCCCCGGTGACCGCGCACGAATTGCTCACCCTCAACGGCGAGCGGGTCGCCGAGGACGCACAAGACCGCCCGCTGGAAGACCCTTGGGACGGCGTCTGCGAGAACGCCCGCATCCGCCGTGAACTCGGTTTTCGGCCTATCCACCCGACTGTGTACTCAGCTCAGGACGCCGGAGCCCTCTAAAGGTTGTCCCGTAACGATGTCGCGTTGAGATCAATGATTTGGTGGAGCAGGTGATCAGCGCGGACCGGCCGGAGTGGGTGCCGGTGTTCACGGGTTTGTCGGTCCGGCAGTTCCGGGAGCTGGTGCGGATCGTGGCCGGTCGGGGTGGTGAGCAGGCCGGAACTGGCCGGCGATGGAGCCTGTCGTTGCGGATCGCGTGCTGCTGACGGCCGTGTACTACCGCACGAATCTGACGTTTCGGCAGGTGGCGCTGTTGTTCGGGATCTCGAAATCGGCCGCGAACCGGGTGGTGGATCATCTGGCGCTCTCGCCGGTGACCCGCGAGCACGGCCCGGACACGGTCCTGATCGTGGACGCCACCCTGGTCCCCACCCATGACCGCACCAGGTCCGCCTCCAGCAAAAACTACCGGTACTCGGTGAACATGCAGGTCGTCATCGACGCCGACACCCGCCTGGTCGTCGCGATCGGCGACCCCGCCCCGGGCAACCGCAACGACTGCCGCGCCTGCACCGACTCCGGCGTCAACCAAACTCGGGGCAGTCCCGACCTTTAGTGTTGTGTGATCGGCATCTGCAGTTCGGTCTGCCAGCGCTCCTCGGGCTCTGGGTGGGTGACGAGGTGCACCTCGCGGGCGGTGCCGTCCGTGCGGTAGCCGTTGTCCTCGATCCAGGTGGCCAGGATTTGATAGCCCTCGCCGATGGTGGCCATCGTTCCGTGATGGACATAACAGGCCGCCTGCTCGATCCCGTCGAGGTTGGCGATCTGGATCGAGTCGAGTGCCACGTCGTCGTCGACCGGGCACCCGGCCGTGACGGTCAGCCGATCCCCGTCAGCCGGGGCGTAGGTGGCCAGCGACATGCCCGCCGGACGTACCTGGTCCCGTTCCAGGGCCCCGAACAACTGACCGAACAACGATTTCGCGACCGGACCGACGTCCTCGTGGTTGTTGCTTTCCGCGACACCCGACGCCGATGCGATCCGGACTGGCGCGATCTTCTTGACCGTGACGTTCTTCGTGCTCATAGCACCTTCCCTCTCGATCATCAGAAGTCTCGCCTCGATCCGGCTGAGACGCGCGGCGTCGGCCGAGAGCTGTTCGGCCAGCTCGGATTGCCGCAGCCGCAACATGCCGCGTAGCTCCACGGTGTCGACCTTGGCGTCGATGATCTCGGCGACTTGTGCGAGTGTGAAACCGAGATCCTTCAACGCGACCAGGCGGTTGAGCCGTTTCAATTGGTCGGCCTCGTAGAAGCGGTAACCGGTGAACTGATCGACCCGGGCGGGCCGCAACAGGTCGATCGCGTCGTAGTGCCGCAGCATCCGCACGGATACCTGACCCAGGGTGGCGAAATCTCCGATGGTGAACATGATGGCGGCAACGCTCCTCCCTGACACCGTGTCAGGGTCAACAGATTAATGCTGCTCGCCGCCGGGGCCGAACAGGTTTCGCCGTTGTCGTGGCCGAGCAGGAACGTGAACCGGGCCAGGTCAGTGCGGAGCTGGCCGAGGTCGTAGGCCGGATTACCGATGAAATGCCGTAGGGGTGCGTTGAGGTGATCGTGCTCGTTGGCCGGCCAATCGTGGAAAAAGCGCAGGAGTTCAGCCAGCTCAGCCGCGTTGCCGGCGTCCACGTTCGCAGTGGGAATGGTCACGACCTCCGGTTGATGTGGTTGCTGGTGTTGAGGGTGGTGATTCCGGCGGCTCGGCCGAGTTCGGTGCGGAGCTTGTCGTTTTCGACGGTGAGACGGCGGATGTGTTACTCAGAGAGGTCAAGGTGCAGGCGCAGTGGCCACCGCCTGCGCGAGCGTGTCCACCGGGCGTGGTGGATCGTCGGTGGCCAGGGCGGGCAGCGCGATCACAGCGGTCTCCAGTTCGGCGATGCCCTCGCGTTCGCTACAACGTGAGCTTCAGTATTCGCGGACCTTCAAGTTGCCTCCTTTGCTTGTAGTTGTCCTGCGAACTTCCCGGTCCTCGACCGGAAAGCAACGGATGGGAGCCCAAGTCAAAAAACCCTCCATGCCGATCGATGCGAATCGATAATCAATTGTGCATCGAACAGCAGGAATAGCAGGAACAGTAGGAAGATCACCGGGGACCTAGCAGGTGAAGCCGGGATGAAACCACTCGCTGCCAGACTCGTGGGCGCTCCACATCAGTGACAGCATCCGTCGACGGTCTGCCCGACCGGTCTTCTCGGCCGGTCAACAGAACAAGGGAACTGACGGTCTTCGGCGTGGTAACGCTGGGCAGTCTGCTCGACGACGCACTGGGCACGAACCTGGGCATCCACGACACCCTGCTGTGAATGGGGCGGTGGCCTGCCTGGGCGTGATCTGGCTGATCGCGACCCCACCGGACGGTGGAGTACGGGTTAGAGGTGCCGTCGGACTTTGGGTTGAGACTGGTGAGGTCGCGTATTCAACTGTCGCGTGTTCGTCGGGGTTGGGGCGGTGAGTGATCGCCTGGGGCGTAGCGGCTCCAGGAGGCGCCGGCCTGCGTGGCGATCTTGGTGGTGGTGACTGGGTGGTAGCCGAGGGCGTCGGCGACCACGGGTGCGGGCATGGTGAGCACGTGCTGCTGGATGGCCGCGGTGCGCCCAGTTGTGGTGGGGACGCCGAGTCTGGTCACCAGCGCGCCGAGCGACCTTGGGTGCATCGGTTGCCCTGCGCGGCGGCCGGGGAACAGCCAGCGGGCGTTCGGGTTGGTGGCGGTGTTCATGTTGTCCCGTTGGCCGATCCAGGCCAGGAGCAGTTCCGCGACCGGTGCTGGGACTGGTGAGGACGGTTCGCCGAGGCGCAGCAGGACTTGGTCGCCGTCGCGGGTGAGGTCATCGACGGTGAGCCGGACGATCCGGCTGAGCGGTTGTGCGTAGAGCAGCACGATCACACCGGCGACCCGGGACCGCAGCGGCAAGTCGTGGCCGGTGAGCAGGCGGCCCAGCAGCGCGACCCGCTCGGGCTCGGGCAGCGGGGCGTTGCGGGTGACCGTGTGAGCAGGCAGCCGCAACGTCCGGGCGAGCTTGCTGGCCATGGCCCAGAGCAGAAACCGCGAAGCCGGCCCCGTTCGTGCTCACCGCGCCCGGCGTGCCAGGTGTCGATGTCGGCCTGGCAGCAGGTGTCCAGGGGGCGGCCGCGGTTGGCGAGCCAGCCGAGGAACTGGGTGGCCGCCTTGACCTGTCCGGAGGCGAAATAGCGTGTGGAGGGAGTCAGCGGTTCCCGCGCGGCGCGGCGGCGCAGCCGCGTCAGGACCTCCCAGGTGGCGAACCGCCGCACGAGCTGTTCGTGGTCGGGAATGCTGATGCCGCCGAGGTATTCGCCCAGCCAGCGCTCGAACGAGCAGATCTGTTTGTCCACCAGCGGCAGCACGCCGCAAGACATGAGCAGTTCCCGCAGGTGCCCGGCTGCCCGCCAGGGCTGAAGACGGTGGAACGCCTCGTGGGTAAGGGCGATGTCGCCGTTTCCCAGGCCGCGCAACAGCTTCGCCGCCGCGCCGGCGTTCGGTGGTCGCCCGTCGATCCAGCTCAGCCCGGTGCGCGGGTTCTTCATCGCGACGAGCAGCTCGTGCAGCGGAAGCAGCTCAGGACGGATCCGGCCGGTGCCGTCGTCCAGCAGTGCGGCGACTCGGTCGGACGGGGCGCAGCGAAGGCAGAGGCGGCCCGCGCGCAGCTCACTTTCCTGGCCGCGGCGCGAGCAGGCGTAGGACGGGCGGAATCCGGCGCAGCTGGTGCAGATAGCGACGGCGTCGGCAGGCCGGAGATTGGGGAGGATCCGGTGCTCTCCGCATTCGGGGCAGCGCCCGTGGACACGCAGGGCGCGGCACTCGCAGGTGCGGCAGACCGGTCCGTCCGGCCAGACGGCGGCGAAGAATCCGAATCGGCCGCAGCGGCAACAGGTCCGCTTGTGCCAGCGTTCCAGCTGCTCCAGCGTGCGGTAGGCGGGACTTACTCGCCGGGCAGGATTCGGGCGGCGCGGGGTCGTAGCTTCGCGACCGTGGCTGATGGTGCGGGCCGATCGTCGGTGGCGGTCTTGCGGACGCCGGCGTTCTCCGCGGTGGTGGCCACCAGGTCGGCCGGGGTGCAGCCGAGGATGTCGCAGAACGCGGACAGCACCTGTTGCGAGAGCCGTTCGGGGGTGCCGGAGACCAGGCGGTGGACCTGCGACGCGGACAGGTCGATGCCGCGGTCCCTGAGCAAGGGAACCAGCTCGGTGGCGGTGTAGATCTTGTGCGAGGCCATGATTTCCCGTAGCTGCCAGGTGTAGCCGACTTTCCGCTTCACGACTGTGCTCCCGGGCTTGCCAGGGCCGCGGTGACGACACTGTCGAGGTGGCGGCGCAGGGTGCGTTTGCGGAAGTCCGAGCCCACGCAGGTGTAGATCGAGGTCGTGGAGGCGTGTTCGTGGCCGACTTGTTGTTGCATTATCTTGAGCTGCCAGAGCATCTAGACCTCTGACCTGCGGCGTTCCATTGTGGACGTTGTCCTTGACGTGTCGGTTGGATGCATGGTGGTTGCCTCTCAGCAAGAGCCGATCGTTACTTGACTGGGACGCCAAGCCAGTGGCTCGTGGCCTGTCTTGTTGATCGTGAGGCAGGTCGGGGCGCTGAGCTGTGTTGCCTCGGAAATGGGAGACCGTAGCGGGTCTGGTGTCTCATGGATCATGAAGTAGATCTCCGAATCACCCCTGTCGTCCGCGGCGCGGGCAGCGACACAAGTCTCGTGTGCGTGGTCCTTAACTGAGCAGAAGGAGTGCGTAG
Source organism: Amycolatopsis sp. cmx-11-51 (assembly GCF_047608665.1). Taxonomy (NCBI): domain Bacteria; kingdom Bacillati; phylum Actinomycetota; class Actinomycetes; order Pseudonocardiales; family Pseudonocardiaceae; genus Amycolatopsis; species Amycolatopsis sp. cmx-11-51. The sequence goes on from NZ_JADNQO010000030.1 coordinate 14,570, forward strand.
TAGGCCAGGAAGTGTTCGACTGCGTACGAGCTGCCGGTGATCTGTGGCAATGAGGCGTGGGTGTGGGCGTGCGCGGTATGGAGCATGGCGGGGATCCGGTCGTCGCCGGCGGGGAGTGCGTGCGTGAGGCGGTGCCAGCACCAGGCGCGGTGCAGGTTGAGCCCGTGCAGGTGGGCGATCAGCCCGTCGGAGGGATCGGTGACGGTCGCCGGGGTGAACAGGGGCGCGGGCTTCTGCTCGGCGATGCCGGGTAGGAACCGCCGTAGCCAGTCGGCGAACTCGGTCGGGGATAGCAGACGGGTCATGAGTTCGGCTTCGGCCAAGGCTGGGGACAGGAAGTCGGCTCCGGAGGGCTCCCAGGCGCCGGGATAGTCGTGGTCGGATCCGAACCACCGCCAGGCGGTCTCGGTGATGACCTGCTGCAGCCGCGGTTCGCCATGGTCGGCGAGGTAGCCGGCGTAGGGCAGAGCGCGGGACAGCCCGAACGCACCGTTGTCGTGCACCCCGGACCGGATCGGATAAGTGGCCCGCGGCAGCCAATCGAGATAGCGGGCCACGAAGACCGCACTCAACTCGTGCAGGGCTGTTGACCAGCGCGCGGCATCCGGGTCGTCCCAGGTGGCGGTCTCGAGGGCCAACTAGGTGCCCGGACACCAGAGTCACAGCGCGAGGACGTCACCGGATACCCGCTTACCCGGCGTCCCATCGACTACTTCAAGACGATGTACGCGGACACCGCCTTGTTCGGAGCGGCGCACGCACTACGCTGCTCGATCGACTTCTATGGAACCGACCACGTTCTGTTCGCATCGGACAGTCCCTACGATCCCGAACGCGGTTCCGGCTACATCCGGTCGACGATCGAGAACCTCCATTCCATCGGCCTGGACGAGGAAGAACAGCAGGCCATCTTCTCCGGAAACATCAGCCGCCTGCTCGGCCGCGATCTGGCCAGGAGATGACGCGGGCGGACAATCGCCGAACTCATGACCGGGAGCTGGTCTCGACTGTCCGCTCAACACGAACGAGATCTTTCGCTTTTCGTCGGCGTTCAGGTCAGCCTGGCCGCGTCCAGGCCGCGGTCCGCCACTCACCGAACCGCACACCGGCGATGGGATTCCGCAGCTGACATGACCAGTCAGCCGTGCCCGCGACTCCTCGGCGCGCAGGCCCATGCACTTCAGCACGCGGGCCGGACGGCCCAGATCACCGAGCTCGGCGACCAGTTGCGTGATGAGTTTTTTGCAGGGCCTCGCTTGTGATCCGAAGTGCTTCTCTGCACCAAGCAGAGTCGACACGCCGGACTGTTCGGTGCCGGAGTTCCCGGACTTGCCCGCCTGGCCTTCACACTTCGCGTCGGGGTAGCGAGCCTTCGGCCGCCCGCCACGTTGGTTCTGGGTGCCGGTGATCGCTGGGTCGGGTACCGCGCACTCGCTTGAATGCCACGCTGAGTGCGAAGGCGTTCGCGTAGCCGACCTTCCTCGCAATGGTGGTCACTGTGTGATCGGTCTCCCGCAACAGGTCCGCGGCCAGGGCGATCCGCCAGCCCGTGAGGTAGGACATCGGTGGTTCGCCGATCATGGCGGTGAACCGCCGGGCAAGTGTCGCTCGTGAGACTCCCACTTTATCCGCCAGGTGCGCGACTGTCCACGGGTGGGCGGGTGTGTCATGTAGTAGCCGCAGCGCGGTACCCACGACCGGGTCACCCAGTGCGCAGCACCAGGCCGGGACGTTGGCGTCCGGATTTTCGAACCAGCTGCGGAGCGCCGAGACCAGCATCAGGTCCAGCAGCCGGTCCAGTACCAGCTGCTGTCCCGGTCGGTCCCCGGCAACCTCCTCGGCCACCATTTCCGCCGATGGGTAGGGCCTGTTCTCGGCCGGCACTACCAGCACCGCGGGCAGGGCCTGCAGTAGTCGTTCGCTGAGTTCTCCTCGGCGTTCGAAAGCTCCGCTGACCAGCACGGCAGACCCCTCGGCTGGTGTTCCACAGGTCCGGGCGGGTCCGGCGGCCCTATCGGTGCCTGAGCAGTAGTCGGCGCTGGTCACCACGAACGTTGGCGTGGTGGCGGGGTCATCGGCCACCGTGTAGGGCGCGTCGCCGCGGATGACGGCGATGTAGCCGACGTCGAGGAGTACCGGTTCGTGTTGGTCGACAACGATCCAGGCCCGGCCGCGCAGCATCGCAGCCAGTGTCAGGGAGGCGCCGCTGGCCATCCGCAGGCCCCAGGGCGGTCGCATGATCACCTGTCGGAAGACGGCGCTGCGCGCCCGTACCTCTGCCAAGAGTTCCGACACGGCGTCCATGACGCGAGCGTAGACGCTTAGACATCAACACGCGCTTTTAAGGCATGGACCGTCTCAAGGCTGGTCCGATTGACTGCGAACATGGAAAAGTTCACCGCACGCATACCGGAAAATGTTTTGCGCGACCTGGCGGACCGGCTCGCCACCACTCGCTGGGCGCCGCCGATGCCGCAGTCAGGCTGGGGTTACGGGACCGACCAGGACTACCTGCGGGAACTGGTCGAGTACTGGCGGACCGGGTTCGACTGGCGGACGCAGGAAGCCCGCCTGAACCGGCTGAGCCAGTACCGAGCGACCGTCGACGGAACGGGCGTGCATTTCGTCTGGGAACGGGGACAGGGACCGAATCCGTTCCCGCTGGTGGTGATGAACGGTTGGCCAAGTACGTTCGCCGAGATGGAACGGCTGATCCCCCTGCTGACCCATCCCGACGACCCAGCGGACGCGTTCGACGTGGTGGTACCGGCACATCCCGGGTTCGGCTTCTCGGACAAACCGGCAGAGCTGGGCGACGTGTCGTACCAGCGGATCGCCGCTCGCACACTCACCCTGCTGCGGGACCACCTCGGCTACCAGCGATTCGGTGCGGCAGGTGGTGACGTCGGAGCCAGCGTGGCCTTACGGCTCGGCATGGACTACGCCGAGCACGTCGCCGGGGTGCACACCGACTCGAACGGACTGATCATCTATCCGATGGTTCCCCTGCCGGAAGCCACCGAAGAGGAGCAGCCATTCCTACAGAACGTGTTGAACTGGATGGAAGCCGAGGGCGCGTACTCCATGCTCCAGGCGACGAAACCAGCCAGCCTGGCACCCGCAGTGCACGACTCTCCCTCCGGGTTGGTGGCCTACCTCGTGGAGAAGTTCCGGTCCTGGAGCGACTCGAGCGGGGAGGTCGAGCGTCGATTCTCCAAGGATGACCTGCTCACCAACGCCACTCTGTACTGGGCAACGGAAAGTATCGGCAGCTCCTTCTTGGCGTACTACGACGCAGTCCACCACCCACAGGAGGTCTCGAACATCGAGGTCCCGGTCGGCGCCGCGCTCTGGCCGGCCGATCCGGTCACGGGTGCCGCGCAGCCGCCCCGGTCGTACGCCGAACGCTGGATGAACGTCCACCGGTGGACCGAGATGCCGGCTGGCGGACACTTCTTCCAGCATGAGGAGCCCGAGCTGTACGCCCAGGAGCTGCGAGAGTTCTTCCGACCGCTGCGGAAGTAATACTCTGGCTCGAGCCAAGGGAACGATGGATCATCGTTGGCACGATGGCCCGTCACATCCAACCCCGGAGGGATGTCCCTCCGGGGTTGCGCCTTGGAGAGCTCTGCAGCGTGTGATCAACGCACTCTCTCGCGGCGAGCCCGTCCTTACTTCGGCGGTGCGCTGGGCGTCGTCGGCCGACGGGCGGGCGTAGCGGGCGACGCCGCGGAGGTCCTGGTGTCCGCTTCTGACCATGAGGTGGGTGACGTCCTGGCCGTCCCAGCCCAGCCAGCGGCATGGCGAACGAGCCGGACAGGTTCACCGGTCGTCATCCAAACGCGACCTGGCAGCAGCGGGGTCACGAGCGAAGGTGCACCAGAGCCCCGGCAGGCGCGCCAGCGTCCGTGCAATGACCGCACCCGGATCGCATCACCCCAGCCAGCGGGCAGCCGACCCCGGGCGGGGTCCTCACGATACGCCGCAGGAAGTACACCACCATCCCGAGCACGTCGCCCCCTACCGCCGATGTCGATACGGCCCCCGGCCCCGCCGCCGCGCTGACCCTAGTGTGAGGTTGCCCCCGGGAACCGGACACCGGGGTTTATGCCACGAGGGCGAGATCTTGACGATAGCTTATGCGGGTTTCGTGGGGTGTTCGGTAGTCGAGTGTCGAATGTAGACGGTCGTGATTGTAGTAGCCGAGGTAGGCGAAGACGGCTCGTCGGGCGTCATCTCGGCTGGCCCAGACCTGGGTTCCGATCTCGGTTTTGAGGGTGGCGAAGAACGACTCCGCGACCGCGTTGTCGTAGCACGATCCGACACGCCCCATCGACGGACGGATGCCCGCAGTGTCGAGTGTGCCGCGGAACTCGGCCGAGGTGTACTGGGCGAGTTCAATCGGTGGATGCAACACGGGGTTGTTGGAGTGAGCGTAGCTGCTCGGCGAAGACTTCGGCCGGGGTTCGCCAGTCGAGGACCTTGCGGGGCCGGTTGTTAATCGTGTGGGCGACGGCTTCGAGGTCCTCGGCCGACCATCGGGACAGATCGGTTCCCTTCGGAAAGTACTGGCGCAGCAGACCATTGGTGTTCTCGTTGGTCGGTCGCTGCCATGGCGAGTGCGGGTCGGCGAAGAAGACCTTCGTCCCCGTCTCAAGGGTCAGCTGCGCGTGCGCAGACAGTTCCTTCCCGCGGTCCCAGGTGAGGGTTTGTCGTAGTTGCTGCGGTAGTTGTGTGATCGAGACAGCTAACGCGGCGTTCATCGCGATGGCGCCATAGCCACCAAGCGAGGGACCGTTCTTCACCGGCGGGTTCTCGCCCCAGCCCTCCAACCGGGGCAGGTGCACCAGGAGCGTGGCTCGGCTGCTGCGCTCGACGAGCGTGCCGATCGCGGACCGGCCTGTCCCGATGATCAGATCCCCTTCCCAATGCCCTGGAACAGCGCGATCGGCGGCTTCGGCGGGACGTTCGCTGAGGACGACATCCGCGCTGACATGCCCCTGTGGCTTGTTGCGTGACCGGGCTCGCGGTTCCCGCAGGGCCCGGCCGGTGCGCAGACACGCGACCAGCTCCCGTTTGAGCGCGCCGCGTCCCTGGATGAACAGCGACTGATAGATCGCCTCGTGGCTGATGCGCATGGACTCATCATCGGGGAAATCAACCGGGAGCCGGTGAGAGATCTGCTCCGGGCTCCACGCCGTCGCCCACCGCCGGTCTTGCCGATGCGGCTTGTTCAACCCCTTCCACGCCGACTCAGGCCCGCCAACGACCGTGCCATCGGGCCGCCGGACATTCCCGGCGAGCCGTTCCCGCACGTACTCGCGCAGCCTGTCGTCGACCGCGAGCTTCGCGGTCTTCGGGCGTTTCGCTGCCTGCTGTGCTTTCCACTGTGCAACCAAGGCGCGGTAGACCTGTTTCCCGCTCCTGGTCGCCGCGTTGCCGCGCAGTTCGCGTGAGATCGTTCCCGGGTCGCGGCCGATGCGGCGGGCGATCTCACGCACACCGACGTCCTGCGCGCGCAGCAGCGCGATCTCCTCACGCTCGGCGAACGACAGGTACCGGCCTGCGGGCTCGTCCAGACTGATCGGCGGCATGCCTCCAGCGTGACGGAACCAGCGGACCCCGACCGGCCACGACACCCCCACAGCCTCCGCCGCCTCAGCGGTCGTTGCTCCCGACGCGATCTCCCGCCAAAAATCCCGCTGCACCGCCCGAGACGGCTCCGGCCGGCCCGGCGAACGCATCGGCGGCCGCAACGCCCGATCCGCCGCCCACTGCCGCCGCGCACCCACCGGCGCCCCCGGCAACTGCTTCCTACCGCGCCCCACCGCACACCTCCATGATCAAGGTGTTGCGACGACCGGTTGAATCCGCCCTGGCTGCCCCGATCGGAGTGCACGATGGCCCCGGCCGGGTCGCGCAGTGTGATCGCGTTGCGGAGTGCGGCGAGGGCGAGTGAGGATTTCATGCGGGAGTCGATCGAGTACCCGACGACCTTGTTGGAGTAGCAGTCCTTGATCGCACACAGATACAGCTTGCCCAGCGCGGTGGGATGCTCGGTGATGTCAGTCAGCCACTTCACGTTCGGCGCATCGGCGGTGAAATCCCTACGCACCAAGTCGTCGTGCACCGGCGGCCCCGCGTTGCGGTTGCGGCCTTTCTTCTTGGCATGCCGCCACGGCCGTCGGGACGTGCAGGATTTCCGCGTCCTCGGCCGTGAACTCCAGGGTGAGCAGGCACCGGTCAATTGCACGCCGCGCAGGCAGCCGTACACCGTGACACCTCGTTCGGTCGAGACGCAGTATGAGTCCATCCCCGATCGGACTTCCTGCTTGTCGGGCTCGTAAGTCGACCGCTGGTTCGAGAACGACGTCCGGACACCGGCACCGTCGACCGCACCTCCGGCCTGTTCGTATAGATGGCCGAAGATGCGGCGTGCATGCGCCTCGTTGAAGGAGTCACCGTCATTCCCGGAAAGCTCTTGCGCCTCTTCACCATGCGGGATGGCGTCACTGTGTTCACGACTGTGCCGCCAGCCTGACGACCGGGTCAGCGGTCGTAGGGCCATGGGCGATTCGGACCTTAGGGTTGGCCGTCGCCGCCGGGGACAGGCTCAGCTGTGTCGAGCGGGATCGGCAAACGCTGCCAGCCCTGTGCGCCAAGCGCTGTCGAGATCCGCGTCAGGCGGGAAACGGCCGTCGAGTTCGAGGATGACCATGCCGTGGGCGAACGCCCAGACAGCACGTGCCCGGTTGATGTCGCCGCCGACAGCGCGCATCAGCGGCAGCGCGGTCGCTTCCTCCGCCCCGGGCGGCAGCAGGTGGCGAGGGAGGGGTACGGAGTTCATCAGCCGGTAGAGATGGGGATGCGCGAGCGCGTAGGCACGGTAGGCCGCCGCGAGCGCGACCAAGGAGTCGGCTCGTGCCAGCGCGCTCGCCAGCTCCCGCATGGCGAGCGTGATCACCTGCGCTTCAACCGCACCCTTGTCCGGGAAGTGCTTGTAGAGCGACGGAGCGCGGATGCCCAGCCGGTCGCCGAGCGCCCGCATGGTCAGCGCCGCGGAGCCGCCTTCGTCGATCAGCACGCGTGCTGCGTCGACGATCTGCCCGGTCCGCTCACGCACGCCGGCTCCCGTCACGCTCACGCAGGCCGTAGCCGAACGCCCGATCCAACGCGATATGCGCCAGCCAGCCGAGCCCCGCCGTGAACAACGGTACCCAATCCCCTAGTCCGCCGGCGCTGTAGACGACCAAGACGGCCAGCGGGATCCATGGTCGATGCATGACGTTGTAGTAGGGCACGGCTTTCGGCGACAACTTGCCTTTGCCGGCAACGCCGACGCCGACGAACATCGTCAGGTCGGGTGCGATCAGTAACAGGAGCGCGGCGACCAGCGCCGAGCCGCCGTGGTTGATCACCTCGAGCACGATGAAAGCCAGTAGGAACGCCGCCAGAGCGGCCCATGCCACCCGCTTCGCGACCTGGCGGGCGGGTGTGACAACGACAGACATGGAACCCCCAGTTGACGGCTAACGGTGTTAGCTTGAGTTTAAGGCTAACGCCGTTAGCCGTCAACTTGCCCCAAGACTTCCGGGAGCTGAGCCGAGGGGACGCGTATCCATGTTCGCCGCTGGACCGAAATCCACCTCCGTCGTGTTGAGGACGTTTCGCGGTTCGCGGGCGGATCGCTGCCGGCGTGGTTCAGTCGCTCGGAGCGATCCAGCTTGCGTGGATATCGAGCCGTGCCGATGGTAGGCATCCCGAGGTCGACCTGGCGGGTGCTGCGGGTGGGCCGCAGCACCCGCCGGCACGCTTGCCGCACAAGCACTGAAGGGTGCGGTCAATCCCCTCGATCTCACCCAGCCAGCCTCGGACGCGGCGCGCGCTTTCCGGTCTTCCAAGTCGGACTCCAATTCATCGAGCCGGGGCAGCATCTTCGGATCTGCATGCGATTGCACACACCGCAAGCAAGCTCATCGGATGATCTCGAATACAGATCGCTCAACCTGTTGGCTTCGGCATTCACGGACAGCGACGAGGGAAATCTGGTGTCCGTGGGTGGTCGGGCGTGTCATTCGAGATGTTGTCACAGGGTGCCGAACTCGATCAGGTCCTCAATCGCTTGTCGTAGCCAGGCGTTGAAGTCCGAGAACCGGTGCCCGCGCTGCTCCCAGCCGCGCGTCGCGCCCACATGCACGATCGCGACGTCACCACGGTCGAGATCCCAGCAGGCCCAGTCGTCGTTGTCCTGCCGTCTGGCGAACATCACCAGGCGCCGGTGTGGATACGACTTCGCCAGTATCGTGTTGCTGCGTCGGAGCAGGTCGCCTTCGACGATCCACCACGGCTCAAGGTCGGTAAGCCCCAATTCGACAACGCGAACGAATTCCGGCGGGTAATCGAAACCGTCGGGCAGGTCGTCGACAGACAGCAGGTCAGCCACTTCCAGTCCCCGTCTTCTGTAGCCACTCCTTGAGGGCGGCATAGTCGGCCGCTGTCAGGCCGTGACGGGGATCGATCCGATGCAGCAGAGCAGATCCGTGATGGTGTGCGGACACCCAAACCCGATCGGTGTCGGTGATCTCATCATCGACCCAGGCGAAGGGGCGTCCCGCAGCCCAGTCGACGAGGGTACGAGTCTTCCAATGCAGTCCGTTGCGTTCGTCCTGCTCATCGACGTCGGATGGCTCCGGCCAGATCACGACTGCCAACCGCGGCAGCCCAATCCGTGGTGCGATGCACTCATTGGCGTCGTGCATCCATGTGGTGGCCCAGGCCAGTTCACACGGCAGTGCCGCCAGGCGAGGGCCGTGCTCGGGGTTGATTCTGCTCAGCAGCGGGTTCGAGCTGTTCTGCTGTGGATCTGGCGTTGTCCGGTAGGTCGGATACTGTCGCGGCGCGAGACCGAACGGGATGAGCGGCCCGTCGACGTCAAGGAAGAGCAGCGGACGCTGTTTACAACCACCGGTCACAGGCCACATAGTAGCGGCTTTCACCTGACAGGCAGGCTTGATCAGCGATCTCGCAAGAGCATGGCGGGTCCAGCGGTAACCAGGGTCTAGCAGGTCACCCCTCACTCGATCGACCGGGCGAGGCTCGGATGTCGGGCGTGCTGTGAGCGGCGCGCATGGCTCCAGGCGCTGGCGGCCAACGAGCCGAACACCGGTCTGCGGTGGCTGGCTGAGAACCCGGCTCGCAACCGGAAGGTTCGGACGTTTCTGCTCTGGACCCACCACAACCACCACACCGGCGGCATCGTCATCCCCGACGAACTCCGCGGGCGTGGCAACCGAGCCGCCATCGAGGACGATCACCGCTGGGCGTTGGTCCGCCGCCTCCTGCATGACGACACCGTCACCATCCATGACCGAGTCGCCCGTCTGCTCCTGTTCGGACAGCCACTATCCAAAGTAGCCCAACCCGACCCGCGACCAGATCGTCCACGACGACAAGGGAACCCGGATCATGTGTCGGGCGCCGAACCGCTGGACTGCCCAGCCCGCTGGACGACCTCATGCACCAGCTCGCCAACAATCGACACAGCCACGCCGACATCCACCCGTGGCTGTTCCCTGGAGGCGCTCCAGGACGCCCGATCACCGCGACCCACTGGGCCCACCAAGCCAACCCATCCAACGCTGCCAACGCCGCCGGCATCTCCCGGCGACCGAGAGCCGGTCCGGAGTTTGACCTGGAACCGGTCGCGCGAGCGACGCCCCGAAAATTCGGGTCACTGCGGACAGGACCTTGCACCAGCGTGATCTAGCGCAGATCGGCAGGTCGATGCTTCTGTGAGGTCAGGATTTGCGGGCGGCGATCCGGAGGAATAGTAGGCCGACCAGGATCGCCACTGCTGAACTGATCGTGGCTAGTGGCACGTCGTGAGCGGTGCTCACCCCGGTGATGCCGCCGATGATCAACACCACGGCGATGGCGAGCACGATGACACGCTGGGACTTCGAACGGCTTTCGGGCATGTCGGATCTCCTCGGCGTCGCGGGTTTAGTGCAGCGATGACCAGAAGCCGCACTGGTGCGCGGCGGCCGGGTCTACTGTGGAGGGACGATCGGCGTCGGCGGTGAACTCGTGCACCTTCGGCGCGGCCGGGTCCCACGCCGGCCACTGGTCGGCAGTTCTTGTGTGACCGGGGTTTCCGGTGTGCGCGAACGTCGACCAGGCGGCGATCATCCGCTCGGCCAGTTGCTGTTGGGCCGCTGTCAGCGGATACGTCGAACCGTCCAGGTGCACCGGCTTTCCCTTGACGTCGAACAGGTAGAACAGTTCGGAGGCGTGCGAGGCGCCGGGCTGGAACGTCGGCGGCACCGGGATCAGTGGTGGCGCGGTGGGGTCGGCGAAGCGGTAGCCGAACACCGGGCCGCGCGCCGCGAGCGCGGTGTCGGTCTGCTGCTGTGGGCAGGCGAATCCGGAGTCGGTGTAGACCGCGGCCCAGGCCAACCCCGGCGTCGGGTAGTCACGCAGCGGGTACTGCTGCTGAACCGCGGCCGCGCCGAATCCCTTGGCCAGCAGTTCCGGGTACTGCGCGGCAGTGATCGGTTTGCCGAGCAGTTCGTAGACGCCGGCGACCGTGCGCTGTTCATCCGCAGTGTTCCCGGACAGTACCGGCACGTCAAGCGCCTGCTTCAGCCCGTCCCGCGGATCGACCGGCAGCGTCGTGCCGCCCACTGTGGCCGCGGTCGCCGTCCCGGCCTGGGTGAGCAGCTTGTCCACCGGCAGGGCGCGCAGGCAGCCGAGCTGGTCGCCGCCGGGCGGGCAGCCGAGCGCGGCCGCAGCCTGCGCACTGCTGCGTTCGGCCTGCGCCTTGGGCCGCCAGAACGCGCCGAACGCCGGGCTCTCCGGACCGGACGCGTTCGCCGCGAGCGTGGTGTGGCACGAGCCGCTCTGCAAAATCGCCTTGCTGAACAAACCTCTCGCGGCGGGCGAGGTGAGCTGACCGCATATTGCGACCGCGCCACCGGACTGGCCGAACAGCGTGATGTTGCCTGGATCGCCGCCGAACGCCGCCGCGTTGCGCCTCAGCCAGGCGAGCGCCGCCTGCTGGTCCTGCAAGCCGTAACTGCCACCGTCGGTCATCCCCGGTAGCGCCAGGTTGCCGAAGATGTTCAGCCGGAAGTCGACGGTCGCCACCACCACATCGCCCTGGACGGCAAGCCTGCGCGGGTCGTACTCGGTGCCGGCGCCGCTGCTGAAGCCGCCGCCATGCAACCAGACCAGCACCGGTCTCCGGACCGTAGCCGAGTTCGCCGGCACGGTGATATCGAGGTACAGGCAGTCCTCGGCGGTGCTGCCCTCCGGCGGGTTGCCCGCTTGCGCGCACGGCGGCCCCGGGGCGGACGCCTCGCGCACCCCGTCCCACGGGCGCACCGGTTTCGGCGGCGCCCAGCGCTGCGAACCGGTCGGCGGTTCGGCGTAGGGCACGCCTCGGAACCGGACGATGTCGTTGTCCCGCACACCGCGCAGCTCCCCGGAACCGGTGTGCATGTGCGTCGGATCGGCCGCCGCCTCGTTCGTGCAGGCCGTCGATCCGACCGTGGTCGCGGCAAGCAGTAGGGCAGTGGCGAGCCTGCGACGGGTGGTCACACGGCGCATGGAGATCGGCCTTCCGGTCGGGATCGGGAACACCGCGCAAGCTATGTCACGTGTAGTCGGCGCCGCGACTCGCGGACGACCAGTCCTGGCGGATCGTTCGTCGGAATCCGTGCGACGAAAGTCAGTCCGGCGCGAGGAACGTCCACACCTCGGCCCGGCCCGACTGCGGCCGGGCCGGGCGGGCGTACCATCGCGGGGTGGCCACGACGGACGAATCCGGCCGGCCGGTGCGCAACGCCCGACGTGAGCGGTACCTGCTGATCATCACCGCGCTGCTCGCGCTGCCCGGCACCGGGTTCGCCGCGGCCGTGCTCGGCGAACCGTGGCCGGGACTCGCGGCGACACTGGGCATCGGACTGGCCGGGCAACTGCTCGCGTCGGCACTCGTGGCGGGCATGCCCGCGCGCCCCGATCTCGGCCTCGGCGCCGTGGTGCTCGTGGCGTCGCTGCTGCGGGCGACTCCCTCGCCGTGGCAGCATCTCCTGGCCGAGCAGGCGGTGCCGTGGGTGCCCGTCGCACTGGCCTGGGCGACCGTGCGGGTCGTCGAATGCGCACGGACGCCACGGCAGCTGCAGATTTCCGCCGCGATCGCCGTCGCACACGTGACGCTCGCCGGCGTGCTCGACGGACTGGACGGCACCACGGGCTCGGCCGGGACAGCGGTGCTCCGACGAACGGCAACGGCTGGCGGCCGATCTGCACGACACCCTCGGTCACTTACTGACCCTGCTGGTGTTGCACGCCAACGCGTTGACCGTCAGCAGCAAGGAAGCCGAGACCCGCTCGGCCGCGGAACGGATGAGCGGACTCGGCAACGCGGGACTGGACGAACTGCGGAACATCCTCGCACTGCTCGACGCACCAGCCGGTCCGGCATCGGTGCGGCTGGGCAACCGACCGGCCGACGATCCGCCGGAGACGCTTGTCGCCAGGGCGGTGGAAGCCGGGCAGCGGGTGGAGTTGCGCCGCGAGGGGGAGCAACCGGAACTGCCACCGGCGACCGCGAGCACCGTGTCCAGGGTCGTCCAGGAAGGACTGACCAATGCGCGCAAACACGCGCCGGGCAGCGAAGTCCGGGTCACCGTGGCCACCGACGGCGACGTGGTGCGGGTGACCATCCGCAACGGACCAGGAACGGCCGAGGGTAGCGGCACCGGCTCTGGGCGGGGCATCGAGGCGATGCGCAGGCGGGTCGGCATGCTCGGCGGTAGCTGCGAGCATGCCGCCGAATCCGGCGGCGGCTACGCTGTGCAGGTGATCCTGCCCCTCGACGGGGCGGCCCGTACGGACTTCCGGGATGGTACGTGGACCGAGCCGACGCAGCAGAGCTGACTGCCGATGATGTCGTGCATGTCGTCGTGGTCGATGACGAGCCCATGGTCGGTGAGTTCCTGCGCACGATCCTGTCCGACACCGGCCGGATCGTCGTGGACGCGGTGACCTATGACGGCGCCGCGGGCACCGAGGCCGCGGTCCGGTACCAGCCCGACGTCGTGCTGATGGACCTGCGAATGCCACAGGTGGACGGGATCGCGGCCACCGCGGAGATCCGCAGCCTGCCGCAACCGCCAGCGGTGCTGGCGATGACCACAGTGGACACCGACGAACAGGTGCTGGCCGCGCTCGCGCGGTCCGCTGCCACGGGCGCCCTTACCGATCCGGACGTGCAGCTTGCCGAACCGGCCCAGCTCCCACTTCACGTCGGCAAGGTCCAGGCTGCGAGCCTCGTTGACCCGGAGGCCGACCTGCGACATCAGCTTCGCGGCGACGAAGTTCCGGGCGGTCGGCGCGAACTTGCGGCAGGTCACCAGCTCTCCGCGCCAGCCGGCGAACAGGGTGGTGACCTCGGCGTCGGTCGGCGGAATGCGAAGCGCGGCTTGCTTGCGACCACGGGGCTTGTTCATCTCGTCGATCGGGCATTCGACAATCCGGCCGGTCAGGGCATGGATCTCGACCTTGTGCCTCAGCTCCAGGAACGCGAAGAACGTCGTCACCGCCTGCGCCCGCGCCAGCCGAGTGCCCTTCGCGGCGGTCCGCAGCACCTTGCCGAAGCAGGTGTCGGCGTCAGCGGGTTCCATGTCCCACAAGGGTTTCCCGAACCAGGTCCGCACCTGTTCGAGGTGGCCGACATCGGAGCTGATTGTGCCATCGGCCAGCCCGGCCGAGGCACGGGCGAGCACGAACCCGGCCAGCACGTCGGTCTCGAACTGCGCCAACTCCTCCGGACTCGCCGGCGACCGCCGCTCGCGGAGATCCCGCACAACCGCCAGACTCAACCCGCAGCCCCGCCTTCAGTCCTGTCCGCACATCCTCGACCTGTTCGAGATCGGTTCACAGAAGCTGAAGTTGAGTCAGAACGACAGATGATCACCCGAAGGAGTGGGAACGCCCTGGTCCTGGGCGGATCGGACCCTCGCGTTCCCGACGAGGAACCCCAGAACTCACGGGTTATCTCTTATTAGGACGTCGTACTCGGCAACCGGGGTCTGCGTAACCCGGCTGTCAACAAATGTGACTGACCGGGACTCGCTGTTCCGTTCCCACCAGGACCTCCTGTTTGGGTACACATCCCGGACGCGCTCACCGGTGGGCGGCTCCGCCATCACGGCGCGCACACCCCGGTCGACGGACTGTACGTCCTCGGCCTGCCGTGGCAGCGGACCGCCGGCTCGGCCCTGCTCGGTTTCGTCGGCCACGACGCCGCCCACGTCGCCCGGCACATCGTCGAACGCCACCGCCACGGGACGGGGCCCCGACCTGACGGGTTCAGAGAAGCTTGACGCGACCTGTCGAGTTACGGTCAAGCCGTTCGTCATCCTCTTCGACGGATCGACACCGCCCGAGCTGGAGGACCCGTGCACTACATGCTGCTGATCTACAACTGCGACCGGCCCGAACCCGCGGATCCGGCGTTCCCCGAGGCGCTCGCCAGGGTGAACGCCTTCGCCGAAGAGTGCCGCCGCCGCGGCGTGTTCGTCGCCGGGCATCCGCTCCAAGGCGAGCACACCGCCACCACGGTCAGCGTCCGCGACGGCAAGACCTTGATCACCGACGGCCCCTTCCCCGAGACCCACGAACACCTCGGCGGCGCCTACATCCTCGACTGCCGCGACCTCGACGAAGCACTCGAACTGGCCGCGCTGTGCCCGCTGGCCGAGGTGGGCACGATCGAAGTCCGCCCAATCGCCGGAGTTCCCGACCTCGACCACCGGCCCTCGGCCGGAGTATGAGCCCGGCGCCGGTCCTGCGCGCCGTCTACCGCGAACACCGGTCCCGCATGCTCGCGGCACTGGTCCGCGTCCTCGGCGACTTCGAGCTGGCCGAGGACGCGTTGCAGGACGCCTGCGCGCTCGCCCTGCGCAAATGGGACGCCGCCGTGCCGGACGATCCGGTGGCCTGGCTGCTGACCGCGGCCCGCAACAGCGCCATCGACCGGCTCCGGCGTGCCCGCAATGGCCGGGACAAGCTCGCCGAACTCGGACCGGGACCGGAGGCGACGACCATGGACCTCGGCGAGAGCAGCCTGCTCGGCGTCGGCGACGAGCGGCTCAGCCTCATCTTCACCTGCTGCCATCCCGCCCTGGCCGAAGAAGCCCGCGTCGCGCTGACGCTGCAGGCCGTGGCCGGGATGACCGCCGGGCAGATCGCCCGCACCTTCCTCGTCGCCGAACCCACACTCGCCCAGCGCCTGGTGCGGGCGAAGCGCAAGATCCGCGATGCGGGCATCAGCCTCGACGTTCCCGCCGACCACCTTCTGCCCGAGCGGCTCTCCGGCGTCCTCGCGGTGATCTACTTGATCTTCACCCGCGGCTACACCGCCGGCGGCGGCGAGCCGGAGTACCGCGAGTTGCAGCAGGAGGCAGTCCGCCTCGCCAAGCTCGTCGCCACCCTCATGCCCGACGAACCGGAACCTCTTGCCCTGAGCGCGCTACTGCTGATCCACCAAGCGCGCTCGGCCGCCCGGTACACGCCGGCCGGGGACGTGGTCCTGCTCAAGGACCAGGACCGGTCCCGCTGGGACCGCGCCGGGATCGGCGAAGCCGTCCGGCTTCTCGACCGGGCCCTGCGGTTCGGGACGCCCGGGCAATATCTCCTGCAGGCGACCATCGCGATCCTGCACGCCCAGGCGCCGACGGCCGAGGAGACGAACTGGCCCGCGATCGCCGCGCTGTACGAGCAGCTGCTCACGGCGACCCCGTCGCCGGTGGTCGCGCTCAACCACGCTGTGGCGGTTGCCATGGCCACCACCCCGGACGAGGGGCTAGCGTTGATCGACCGGATCGAGGGCCTCGACGGCTACCACCTGCTACACGCCGCCCGCGCCGACCTCCTACGCCGTCTCGGCCGCACCGACGACGCGGTCGCGGCGTACCGGCGCGCACACGAGCTCGCCACCAACCCCGCCGACCAGCGCTACCTCGCCGGCCGCATGCGCGCTCTCAAAAAACCGGAAACTCGATGAACTGAGCTGTCGAGAAGCCCGGTGGTTATTCGTCCTCTGGTGCGTCAACTGACGATTCACCGAAAGGACCCACCCCCATGAGCAGCACTTCCCAAGCCGTGACCTCCGTGAAGGCCGACGTCGTCGTCGATGTCGGCAAGAAGAACGCCTTCGGCGTGTTTACCGAACGGTTCGACGAAATCAAGCCTCGCGAGCACAACCTACTCGCGACGCCGATCAAGCGGACCGTGCTGGAACCTCGGGCCGGCGGCACCGTGTACGACGTGGGCTCCGACGGCAGCCGCTGCACCTGGGCGCGGGTCCTGGCGTACGAGCCGTCGGAGCGGCTGGTCCTCAGCTGGGACATCAGCCCGCGCTGGCAGCTGGAGTCCGACCCCAGCCACACCAGCGAGGTCGAGATCCGGTTCATCGCCGACGGTGCCGAACATACCCGGGTCTCGCTCGAACACCGGCATCTCGACCGGCACGGCGAGGGCTGGGAGAGCTTCACGAGCCTAAGTGCCGGCTCGGGCTGGCCGCTGTATCTCGAGCGGTTCCGCGCCGCGACACAACGGGATGCCGCCGGGGACTGAAGCCGATACCGTCCACACCGGACCCGATCCCAGCGTCAGCGGAAAGGCCACATGAGCACAGGCGCCGACGACTCACACCGCTATCACGCGGAGACGCTGCGCTCGGCGATGGCCGGCGACACCGGAATCACCGAGGTGGCGCTGCGGACCGCGGTGGCGGCCCGCTCGGCGGGCGGGCCGCCTGTCGCCGAACCGTACGACGATCTGGCCCGGCAGATCGGTGACGCCTCCTACCGGGTGACCGACGCCGAACTCGACGCCGTCCGGCAGGCGGCCGGCAGCGACAAGGCCGCGTTCGAGATCGTCATGTCCGCCTGCGTCGGGGCGGGCCTGGCCCGATGGGACGCCGCCACCCGAGTGATCGCGGAGGCGACCGATGCGCCTGCCTGAAGTCGAACGCGGTGACAGTCTCCGCACCAGGACGCTGATCCGGGTCATCTCCCTGGCACTGGGAGCGCGCCTCCCGGACGCGGCCCGCGTTGCCTTCTACCACAAGGGCTTCGTCGGCACAGCGCTCGGCGCGTGGACGCAGGATGCGATGCGCGGGCCGAGCGAATGGTCCATAGCAGAGCGGGAACTGATGGCCGCGATGGTCGCCAAGTGGAACTCGTGTCCGTTCTGCATCGGAGCTCACCGGGCCATCGCCGTGCACGGAATGGACAAGACGGTGGCCGACGCGGCCCTCACCGACTACCGAACCGCGCCGATCTCGGACCCCCTGCGCGCCACACTCACCGTCCTGGAAACCGTGACCCTGCGTCCTGACGAACTGGAGGGCGGACAAATCCGAACGGCGCTGGCCGCAGGGGCCACCCGGCAACAGCTCGAAGACGCGGCCGCGGTCGCAGCCGTGTTCAACATCGTCACCCGCTACGCCAACGCATTGGACTTCGCCATCCCAACCGACGCCGAGTTCGACAAGGCCGCCGGCATGATGCTCAAACGCGGCTACGCCTAACCTCCGGCGGTCGGCGAATCAACGTGATCGCGGCACCCAACTGCCAGCGAGTGTCGAATATCGGACTGCCGCAACGCGAATCCCGCCGATGCGCTGATGTCATCGCCCCACACGATGACCACCACCTCGGTCTTGATCCCCCGGAACCCGATGCCCTTGATCTCCATCGGCGGGCGCGCGGACTGGCAACGAAGTTCCGCCCCCGTGCTCGCCGGCGTCGACGAGCACGGGCGCCCGTATCGGTGCCTCAGCATCCTCAGGGTGCCGAAGCCGTGGCGGCGTCGATCGCGTGCTCCAGCTGGACACGACCTTGATACCGTTCCTGACTCGGCAATGCTGCTGGCACTGAAACGAGAGGCCACAACCGGGGATGATCGTGGTCCATCTCGCGGCGGTGACGTTCCTAAACGTGGCCGGGGTCGGCTCGCCGGACCACACCACCGGCACCGCCGCGGCATTAGCGGTACTGCTCCGAATCCGCGTTCGGCGCCTGGCGCAGCCGCCAGGACGGCGACTAGCGACTCAGGCCCCGGCGTCGGACACTGGGTGGATGGACCGGGACGCGGTTCACCTTCGCTCGCCTCCTCGACGAAGCGGGCGACGCCGACCTGCGCCGTCGTTCGAACGGGACTCACCGGTCGACGCCCTCCAGCCCGACCCTCACCTCGCGGGCACCGAGTTCGGACAAGCCGATGGCGCGAGGAGTGGCCCCGCTTGAGGCGAGGACACCCTGCCGACGGGGTGTTTGCCGCATGCCGTCACGAATCTGCCTATTCCGAGGTGCCTCAGCCAGCCGGTCGTCCGAGCCCGCGAGATCGAGCGTCTTGAGCGAGACCAGCGCATCCGCGCCGACGGTTCCCGTCTCCGCCCGATAGATACACAACGTTTGCCGGTCACGGGCAGAGGCCAGTACTTCGGGTTCGAGCTCGAAGCAGCCTGCCTGAGGATGGTAGAAGACCTTACGACGGCTAGTTCCAGCTGCCACATCGTGCCTGCGCCATAGCCGGACGAAATCGGCGGATGTGACAGAGAGTTCCCGCACGAGGTGCACAAGCTCGACATCTGACGGCCGTTCTACCGAAATCCGGCGCAGATGACTCACTGTTTCCGCTGCTACGGTGTTCCACTCAGGATAAAGAAGGCGGCTCTCCGGCTGCAGGAAGAGTCTACGCGCCATATTGCGCTCACCGTCGGGGTGCAGACCGAGAAGCTCGGCCGCGAGGGGTGTCCACGCGAGTACGTCCAGAGTTCCACTCAGGACGACGGCGGGTAGATCCACCAGCCGAACCAAGATCTCCCGCATCCCGGCTTGCACGCCCTCCGCCGCGTGCTGTTCACAACGCTGTGGCCACAACCGAGGACCGGTCAGGCGAAGCAGATGTTCACGTTCGACGTCGTCGAGCCGCAGCACGGCGGCCACCGCGTCCAGCACCTGCCACGACGGTGTCGCTCTCCCCTGCTCGACGCGGGTGTAGTAATCGGTGCTCACCCCGGCCGCTGCGGCCACCTCATCGCGACGCAATCCGGGCACCCGACGCCGGCCCTGTGGGCTGAGCCCTACGTCGGCCGGCTGGATGCGAGCACGCCGGGACCGGAGGAAGCTGCCTAGTTCCGAACACATGGTTCCATCATCCACGATCGATCCGACCGTAACATGGGTCAATCCAACCTAGTCAGAACCAGGCCTGGATACACCATCTGGGACGGGGTCAGACTTCCGACCATGTCGACAACCCCTACCGCACCACTTGCCGGGCGGCAAGCACTGATCACCGGTGCCGCGTCCGGAATCGGTGCCGCTACCGCCCGTCGTCTCGCCGAAGACGGTGCTCGTGTCGTTCTCGTCGCCCGTCGTGCCGACCGCCTGAAGGCACTCGCCGACGAGATCGGCGACCAGGCCGTAGCGATACCGGCAGATCTCACCGATCGGCACGCTGTCGAAGCACTCGGCGATCGTGTCAACCTCAAGACCGTCGATCTCCTGGTCAACAACGCCGCCGTCATGCTCCCCAATCCACTGACCGAGGGTCGCGACGAAGAATGGCGGCAGATGCTCGACCTGAACGTAAGCGCGGTTCTCCACACGACTCGCACACTGCTCCCCAGTCTCCAAGCCGCAGCTAGCGCCGGGAGGGCCGCAGACGTCGTCAACGTCTCCAGTACCGGCGCTGACGTCCCCGTCTCCGCATTCGCCGTCTACGGCGCGACGAAGGCCGCACTGTCCTATCTATCCCGAGCTCTACGTGTGGAACTCGCCGCCACGGGACTTAGAGTCACCGACGTCAAACCCGGTGGCGTTGCCACCGAACTGTTCGAACACACCACTCATACCGGCATCCGCGATCGGCTCGCCTCGGCGGTCCGTAGTGGGAAACTGCTCGATCCGGCTACCGTCGCTGACGCGATCGCTTACGCGGTGAGCCGTCCGGTGGGGACCTGCCTCTCCCAGCTCACGGTGATGCCGTCTGCCCAACCGCAGTAGGACGACGAGGTGACCGTCTTCGCTGTGTTACCACCGAGCGGTCCTACAGGGTTGCTGCCCCGAGATTCACGCGTATAGGCTGCTCAGCCCCGACGCCGATCCCTGCCACCTCACTGTTCACGCATCGATAAACAGACAAGTATCGAAGTGCCATATTCCGCATCAGCGAGCACTTGAGGTGTAATTCGGGTTGGGGTGGTTAGGCCTGTCATGCTGACAGGTGAAGGCCTCCACATGTGAGTGGAGCTGTCTGGGAACTGTCGAGCAGGACTGAAGCTGTCCGCAGACGGCGAAAGTCGTCATCATCGCCACGAACATCGCCAGGAAATGGACTCAGTGTTCACTGCTCCGAAAGAGCTCAGCTCGATCCGGTTGTTCATCCCGGACTGCCCGCAACGCCGTGCAACGACGAAATCGAAGCGTCCGCTGGAAAACGCCGTCGGCAGGGCCCCACCCGTTTGGCAAGCAACAGGTTGAGCTTGTTAAAGACGGCAAAAATCGGGTCAACCGCTGTCGGGCGCGTATATACTGAATTCGTGCCCGACTTGCACTGCGACCCGTCTGCCCCGCTGCACGAAACTTCCGAACTACTTGCCGTCCGTCCCGGTGTGACGATTTCCCGTTGCTCGTTCGAAAACGCCGAGGGCGGCCGCGTCACAGGATACTTGGTCGAGCCCGACGGCACACCCAGGGCGGGCGTGCTGTACATGCACACCACCAGTGGCACGGAGGGGTTCCTGCCGGAGGCGATCGCGCTGGCCAGATCGGGCGGGATCGGATTGTGCTTGCAGTTCCAGTACGTCGATGACGACCAGGTGGCCGCGATCCGCCGGTCGATGCTGGCCCTGCGTCGGGGCGCGGATCTGCTGCTGGGCCGGACAGATCGGATCGCGGGTGTCGGGCACAGCGGTGGTGCGATGATGATGGCGGTGATTGCCGGGCTCGACCAGCGGTTTGCGTGTTTCGTACTCGAAGTGCCGATGGCGGGCCTGACGCATCACTGGCGCAACACCCACCACCCCGAGGTCGCACGGATGCGGGCGTCGTTGCCGCCGGAGTTGTTCGAGCGGACCCTGGCCGAGATGGCGCCGTACGACGCGGAACATTTCATCGGTGACGTGCGAGTCCCAGTGCTCTACCAGTTCGCGCGGTTCGACATCGGTGTCACCGCGGCGGAGTCCGAGGAGTTCTACGCGATGGCGCCGCAGCCCAAGCAGCAGCGATGGTACGACTCGGGGCACGTGATCAACGACGTGGCCGCGTATGCCGACCGGGCTGAGTTCCTGACTGAGCACCTCGGGCTCACCAGGAGCTGAGCTCGGCCAGAGCAGTGCTGACGCATGCGTCGCACCAGTCAGGTCAAGGTTCATCGGTCCGATGCGGGACCGGATGCCGGTCAAGGCAGCCTTGGCCGGTGACCACACGCTTTCTCCGACTTCGCAGACGGTGCCGATGCCGTCGCAACCCCTGTGCTGATGGCGAGGCAAAGATCTATCGCCGCGCTTGGGTCCGGATGAGCTGTAGGCGTTGATCCCAGAATTGAGTCACGTCAGCGGGGCCCCGCCCGGTAAACGATCGTGTGACGTTCCCCGAGATCGTGTTCATGTTGACATCGTTGTCCAACGTAAGCAGGCCTGCTGCGGGATACCACGTCTATTCCGGCGCGATTTGCAGCTCAAAACCCTCGGAAGACGCCGTCGTCGTCTGCCGCGCGGGCGAACTCGTCCCAGTCCATGTTCGCCAAGGAAATGTTGTTCTCGATTGACCACAACTCTCTAGAGATAACTCTTAGCTGTTCAGTTTGCTGGCCACCTCGGTATATGCACAGTAACGGCTGGCCGAAATCAGACAATGCCCGTCTGTCGGCGACGATGAAGAGCGAATGTGGACCGATCAACGGCAGAAGCTGCTCGGCGGTCATGTCGCGATAGGCTTGGTCGTCCACAAAGTGCACATGCGCCAGGAAGTCGTCCTCGTTCGGTGTCTCCACCGCCGTTCGCAATGCCTCCCAGCGAGCCGGATCGGAGAAATCCGTGCGAATCAGCGGAGTTCCGACAGCTTCAGGCTGACTTTTCATGGCGACGTCCTTTCACTTCTCGCGCATGCGACATGCCAGTTAGCTGAATTTCAGAGACACCCGCGCTCCTGTCTGCCACCTTAGCTCCAGAACGGCCGGGAGGGAATACCGGGCGGCCTGTCCTCCGCGTTTTGCCCTGCCTGCTCGTTATAGTGGCGTTCGATAATCAGGGCCGCGGTGCCGGCCGAAACTCGGGCGGGGGCGGAGTCCTGCGGGACGCGCTGGACACGACGGTACATGGGGAAGGTTCCAGCAGGCCCCGTCACGGGCCAGGGTCGGCGTCGGCCAGCAGGCGTCCAGGCTGGCTTGGCTTGCCAAGCCAGCCTGGAAATCCTCCAGAACCGGTCGGTGGCGATATCGGACACGACGACCGGTTCCCGCCGGCGTGGGCGGCAGTACCGCACGAACCGGCCGAGGCCGGCGCTCTGTGCTCACCCCACACACCGCGCCGACTGATCACCGCCCCAGGCGACCATCGAACCTGCACCTCGGTACACGATTCTTCCGCCGTACCGCCAGAGCGTAGAGAAGTTCGATGTGGGCTTGAAGCAGATACCGCGATCCGCAGCCGGCCGACACGTGACCACGACCTGTTCTGCGGTCCCATCCCATCGCTCGTCAATGCGTGACCGGCGCATCAGCATCTCCGGCGACCTACGACCACGCGAATGCCCTCAGTCAAGACGCGGGTGTAGCCGGAGCTGGGCCACAAGCACACCGAAGCTGCCGTTCTCCAGTCCTGGATCAGCGCCGGCGAACAAGCACGACTCGCGAGTCCGACCACCTACGGCATCCATCCAGCCGACGGCGCAGGGGAACGATGGCGTGACGTCGCACTCGAAAGCCACCGCCTCCGCAGGAGTCGACATCTCGTCCGGAGACACGGCCGCCCGCATCATCAGCTCCGCGATTTCCAGGGAGAAAGCGCAACGCCGGTGACGAAGTTCAGCCCATCTAGAGGCGGGCCTTCGTCAGCAGCGGCGAAGTGAGCTGTACCGATTGAATTCGGCAACGTTCCCCTTGGTTCCTGAATGAAAGGTACCGGCACCCGCACTGTTGTCATAGTTCTTGTTGACATACATGCAGAACGAGCTCGAATTCCTGTTGTTCCAACTCCTCGTACGATCATCGAAATTCTGCAAGGACAAGTCCGGTGAACCAACCTGAAAGAGTGCCATGGCACCTTGTCCGTCATCTCCCGCGAACAGGCACATATACCCCGCCGTACAGCGGTCATATCCCGTCGCAGCGTCCGCCGACGGCACGGTGACCAGCACACCGGCCAAAGCGATCACCACGATGCCAAGACCTCTCTTGAAGAACGACATCTGTTTTCCTTTCCTTGATCCAGCGCAGAGACTTCTGCGGTTCATGTCCAGGCGAAGATCGTTGCGCCATTCTCGCCTAGCGGTATCGATGCGAGCATGACAAAGGTCAGCGCCTCCGGAAGTACCGAGTACGTCGGTGAAGCCACCCACTCCCCCGACGCGACGACACCGGTCGCGCGGAGCGCTTCATTCAGGTGTGCTGCCGAGGCACCGGTAGGAAACCCTCGATCTGACGGCCGTGGCCACTAAGATCACCGCAGGGGCGATCGCTCGATCCGAGGACGTCTGCGAGATTCAGCCTTGTCCTGCACCGCGGGAAAAGCAATGTCCTTTTGATGCGATCTGCTCGACTCACGATGCACTATCGGACATCACCGCGCGTCACGCTCTCACAGCGGCGCCAGGCGGTGCCAGTGTGCGGCGAGGATCAGCGACCAGGTCGCCCGGCGCGGCATCGTCCTCCCCCGTCGCAGCGCGATTTAGCGCGAGCATGGTGCCGAGACGTTTACGGCGAAGTCCGGAACTGCATGAATGTGCTGGGATTGTCAGGGCGGCGGCCAACCCGATCATTTCGCTCGCGTGACGCAAGTCACTAATTCGAGGCCGGGGTAGCGCCCAATAAGACACAGGGTTTTGGCATCCCCGCTTCTTCGCGTGCCCGACGGAACTCATAGCGAAGGCCCCCTGTGTCGCACCCCGTGGTCAGACGACGAGGGGGGCGGCGACCTTGAGTTCGTCGTGTTCCGTGCGCATCGGCGGCGTGGACGTACGCGACATGGCCTCGGAGCAGCTGCTGGCGTCGATGGCGTTGGTGTTCCAGGACGTCATCCTGCTGCGCGACACCATCACCGAGAACATCCAGATCGGCCGCCCCGGGGCCACCGACGAGCAGGTGCGCGCCGCCGCTCGGGCCGCGCGTGTGGACGAGGTGGTCGAGCGGCTGCCGCACGGCTACGACACCGTCCTCGACGCTGTCGGCGGCGGCCTCTCCGGCGGCGAGCGGCAGCGGCTGACCATCGCCCGCGCCATTCTCGCCGACGCGCCGATCGTGGTGCTGGACGAAGCCACCGCCGCGCTCGACCCGGACAGCGAGGCCGCTGTGCAGGACGCGCTGGCCACTCTGATCGTGGGCCGCACGGTCGTCGTCATCGCCCACCGCCTGCACACCGTCGCCACCGCCGACCGGATCGTCGTGCTCGATGGCGGCCGCGTCGTGGAGACCGGCGACCACCCCACCCTGCTCGCCCACGACGGCCTCTACCGCCGCATGTGGGCCGCCCAGCAGAACGGAGACGACTCGTGATCGGCCGCCTGCACCGGCTCCACCCGCACCCGTCCGACCTGGCCAAGGTCATCGGCGTGCACGGCACGATGGCGATCCTGCAAGGGCTCATCCTCGCCTTGCTCGTTCCCGTCCTGCGTGCGCTGCTCCAGCCAGAGCCCGACATCGACGCAGCCCTGCCGTGGCTGCTGCTGGGTGCGGCTGGGGTGACCGTTTACTGGGTGCTCAAGGCGGTCTCCACCCCGATCGACTTCGCCGTCAGCATGCGGATCGCCGCCCAGGTGCGCAACCGGCTGATGGCGCACGTGACCAAGCTGCCGCTGGGCTGGTTCACCTCCAGCGCCAAGGCCAAGCTCTCGCGCACCATCACCACCTCGGCCGGGGCGGTGGCGCACCTCGGCGTCACCTTCGGCCCACCCACCATCAGCGGCGCGCTGGTCCCGCTCACCGTCGTCGCAGTGGTGTTCTTCGTGGACTGGCGGCTCGCACTGCTGCTGCTCCTGGTGCTGCCTGCGGCCTTCCTGGCGCTGCGCCGCTCCGGTCGCATCGTCGCCGAGGTCGACCGCGACCTGGAGAAGGCCGCGGTCGAGATCGCGGGCCGGGCGATCGAGCTGGGTCAAGCGCAACCGGTGCTGCGCGCCGCCGGGCTGGGCCGAGTGGGCAGCGGACGGATGCGCGCCGCCCTGGACGAGCACCGCGCCAGCTACCGCCGCGGGCTGCGCCGCACCGTGTTCCCGGACCTCTCCTACACCGGCGTCATCATGCTCGGGTTCACCGCGGTCCTGATCATGGGGACGCATTTCCTGCTCAGCGGCCAGCTCCCGGTCGCCGACGCGGTCGCCCTGCTCGTGCTCGCCGTTCGGTTCCTGGAGCCGCTGGGCACGCTGACCGAGCTGATGGGCGTGTTGCACGCGATGGACAACGCGACTACGCGCGTGCAGGACATCTTCGCCGAGGAGCCGCTGCCCGACTCGGCGAACCCGATATCGGACAAGCGTGACGCGGGCATCGAGTTCGCCGGGGTCACCTACTCCTACGGCCCCGAGGGCAGGCCCGCGCTGTCGGACGTGTCCTTCCGTGCGCGCCGGGCACGACGACCGCGCTGGTCGGCCCTTCTGGCTCGGGCAAGACGACGGTCACCCGGCTCGTCGCCCGTTTCTTCGACCCGGACCAGGGCTCGGTTCGCGTCGGCGGCGTCGATGTCCGCGACCTCGACCCGGCCGCGCTGCTGGACGACATCGCCATCGTCTTTCAGGACGTCTACCTGTTCGACACGACCATCGAGGACAACCTCCGCCTGGCCCGCCCCGACGCCACCGACGACGAGCTGCACGCCGCGGCCCGCGCCGCCCGCCTGGACGAGGCGGGCTCGGCCCTCGACCCGGAGAACGAGGCCATGGTCAGCGAAGCCATCGCCAATCTGACCACCGACCCCGACCGCACGGTCATCGTCATCGCCCACCGTCCGGCCACCCTGGCCACGGCCGACGCGGTGGTCGCGCTCGACGCGGGCCGAGTGGTCGAGCAGGGCACCCCTGTCCAGCTCCGCGAGACCGGGGGAATGTTCGCCCGTGTGTACGCCCAGTACGAGACGACGAAGAATGGCTCATCCAGCTCCCTCGGTGCCTCGATGACGAGAGCATTCCGCTTCCACTCCGCGTCGCAGGTGCTCTTACCCTGCTCTACGGAATCTCAGTCACCACGATTGTGCAGCTACGCCGTGAGCATGTGGGTATAACTGCCTCCGGGAGCGCGCTGATAACACCGACCGCAAGCTCGCGCTGCCGCCTCGGCTAACTGTTCTCCTGCAACGTCTCCTGGCTCAACCTCCCGTAGCTCGGGGCGTCCTGGGGCTGGCCGAACATGCATCGCCGCTGCTGTTTGCTGGGACAACAGTCCTGCGGCCGATGGCGGCCAACGCCCTGTGCGCACGCAGGGCCGGTCAGGAATAACCGTGCTCCCAGCTCGCAACAGCGCGGTCTCGCGTAGCAGGACCCTAGTACTCCAGCCGCACTGGAGTACTAGTACTCCAGCCGCACTTTGTGATTGATGGCTTGTCTTCGCTGGTAGTGGGCTTGTCGGGCTCGGTGTTGGTGGCGTCGGCGCCAGTGTGACCATGTCCAGGTCACGGCGCGGTCGGGCGCGGTGGTGATCAGG
>NZ_JADNQO010000031.1:0-29201 GCF_047608665.1 Amycolatopsis sp. cmx-11-51
GCCATCGGCGTCCCACGCGGCGGCGTTAAGCAGCCGTTGCATCCCGTCCGGGGCCAGATCACCAGCAGCCTCAGCCAGCGTCCACCCGTTCTTGCCAGCCAACGGAGCAAGTAAGCCACGCACGTAGTCGGTTCCGACTATTAGGGTACGGTGACATGAAATGACGAAGCGGAAGATCTCCAACACACTGGCGCTCGCCGTGCTCGGCCTGCTCCAGGAGCAGCCGATGCACCCGTATGAGATGGCGTCCACCCTGCGGGAACGGCGAAAGGACAGCAGTTTCAAGGTCAACTCCGGGTCGCTGTACGACACGGTAGAGGCGCTGGTCCGGCATGGCTGGATCGCGCCGGTGGAGACCGGGCGCGATGGCCGGCGGCCGGAGCGGACCGTGTACGCGCATACCGAGCTGGGCCAGCAGGAGTTCGTCGGCTGGATTGACGAGCTGATCCGCACCCCGGTCGCGGAGTACCCGAAGTTCATGGCCGCCGTGTCCTATCTCGGCGCGCTCGGCCCGGACGGCGCGGCGGACGCATTGGCCGAGCGGGCAGGGCATCTAAGCCGGCGGATCGAGCAGACCAAGGCGGTGCTGGCCGACACTGTCGGCTCCGGCGCGGTCCCCCGCCTGTTCATGATCGAAGTCGAGTGCGCGTTGCACGCCGGGGAGTCCGAACTGGCATGGACACAGCGGACCATCGCCGAGATCCGCGACGGCAGCCTGCCGTGGCCCACAGTCGAGCGGACCGAGCAAGGGTGGACCTGGGCCACAGACCAGAAAGGAACCACGAAATGAATGACGTACTGATCGTCGGAGCCGGCCCGGCTGGACTTTTCCTAGCGAGCGAACTCCGGCTGGCCGGCGTGGATTCGGTCGTGATCGAGCGCTGCCCCGAGCGGCCAGGTTTCTGCCGGGGCTTCAACCTCAACGCCCGCGCCTTGGATCTGTTGGCGCGGCGCGGATTAGCCGACCGGCTCATCGGCGAGGGCTGGCAGGTCCCGCACGCCGCGTTCGGCGGCCTGCCGGTCACGCTTAACCTCCCAGGCACGGGCACCGACCACCCCTATTCCTTGGGCATCCCGCAAACCCGGGTGGAGGAGGTGCTTGAGGCGCACGCCCTCGATCTGGGGGCAGACCTCCGTCGCGGGCACGAATTGCTTGCCCTGAGCCAGGATGCCGACTCGGTCACCGCCACGGTCACCACCAGCGACGGCGAGTACCAGATCCGGGCCGCGTACCTGGTCGGCTGCGACGGCGGCCGCAGCACCGTCCGCAAACAGGCCGGCATCGATTTCCCCGGCACGGCGGCGACCCGCTTCTCCCTGCTCGGCGATGTGGAACTGGCCGACCCCGGGGCGTTGCCGTTCGGTGCGACGACTGGCCCCGGCGGAACGGTGGTCACCATCCCGCGACCCGGTTACGTCCGGCTCATCACCGCCGACCAGCAACCGCCCGAGGACCAGGACACGCCAGTCAGCCTGGGTCTACTGCAAACCGCTGTGGACGAGGCGCTCGGTCATCATGTCGAGTTGCGCGTCGCGCGCTGGCTGACTCGCTTCGGCGATGCCGCCCGGCAGGCGGCCGAGTACGTGCGGGGCCGGGTGATCCTGGCCGGCGACGCAGCGCACATCCACCCGCCGGCCGGGGCGATCGGCGTGAACATCGCCCTGGACGACGCGTTCAACCTCGGCTGGAAACTCGCCGCCACCGTGCGCGGCACCGCGCCTGGCAACCTACTCGAGAGCTACCACACCGAACGCCACCCCGCCGGCGCGCGCGTGCTGGCCAACACTCGGGCCCAAGTACTGCTCGCCGAAGCCGATGACCGGCTTGGACCGCTCATAGACCTGCTCACCCGTGTCGCCAGCCATCCCGCCGGAAATCGCGGCTTCGCGGAGACCGTCACGGGCCTGGATACCCGCTACGACATGGTCCCTGACACCGCGCACCCCTGGCTCGGCCGCCTCGCACCCAACCTCGCGCTGTCCACCGGCACGGACGACACCGACCTCGCCACCCTGCTCGCGCCCGGCCGCGGCGTCCTGCTCGATCTCGCCCCGGACGACGATCTCCGCCGGTCCGCCAAGGGATGGATCGACCGAGTCGACATCATCGACGCGACATGCACCAGCCACCCCGAACTCCGCGCCATCCTGCTACGGCCAGACGGCCACACAGCCTGGCTCAGCACCGCCGTCGACGATCGCGCCGACGGACTCCAGCAGGCACTGCAGCAGTGGTACGGCATTGCCGCGCGACCCGCGCCCGCCTAGACATTCCACCAAGCCTCGACACGGCCGATGCGGTACCGGTTATCGAGCGATCGTGATTGTGCATTCAGATCGCCTTGCCACTCCTGATCGGAGGTGCAAGTCTTCGCTTGCCGAGAGCACAGGTGTCTCCAGAGCGCCGATCAGGACCCCATGGACCACAAGGTCCAATTCAAACGCGACAAGGTCGTAGTCGAGATATAACGGGAGTGAACGTGAAGCTTCTTCGCCATGTCACCGCGCGACTGCTGGGAAGAACCCGTATGGGCGGTCTCTACTTCTACTGGGATATTTCCAACTGACCTGACGGCGGGCCGGTCGGCGACGACCGGCCCGCACCGACGCAAGGAAGAGTGTTGACCGATAGGCGGTTTCTTCCTCCTGGTCCGAAGGGCCACTGGCTGGGCGGTAACACGTTCGAGTACGACCGCGACCGTATGGGATTTCTCATGCGGTGTCATGATGAGTACGGTGATGTCTTCGCATACGACAAGAGAACGATAGTCGTACGCGATCCAGATCTGGTACACAGCTTGCTGACCAGGACGAACGAGGACTTCTCCAGCGAGAGCTCTCCCGTCGCCACCAGTTTCGACGCCGATCGCAGTGCGACCGATTCGCAGTTGTGGATGGCCGCGCGACGGTCAGGATGGCGTGGCCTGAACCAGGACGCCGCAGCAGCTCATACCGGCAGGCTTCGCCAGTTGTTCGACCGACAGTTGAATGGCACGGTCGGTCGCGAAGTCGACGTCCTCGCCTTGATGGAGACATATTCCGGTCACGCGGCGGCGGACTTCTGTCTGAGTGCGGACGCCAACGGCATTGCCGAGGTCGTCGTCGAAAACACAAGGGCCATCGCACCGCTTTCCGGCAGTTCCGAGGTGCTACCGGAGTGGTTCCCGTCCCGTACCCTCAAGCGCTTCCGACAAGCCCGCAAGAAAACCCTGGACGTCCTAAGCGGGAAGATCGCCGCCAGGAAGTCAGCTGCCGCCCCCGAGAACCCCCGTGACCTTCTCGACGTCCTGCTGACGATACGGCCCGGGCTGAGCGAGATCCAGGTACAGCGTCTCATCCGGGGCATTCTCCTCGCCGCGTATGGCGTACCGGCCGCATCGATGGCCTGGACGTTGTGGACGCTGACCACTCGCCCTGCTCTCTGGGCCATGGTGGAAGCCGAGGCGATGGCGTGGGGCTCCGAAGAGGAGCCGGCCTTGACCGAGTTGCCGCGAACCGAAGCCGTCGTCAAGGAGACTCTTCGACTATGGCCGCCTACTTGGTTGATGGGCCGCACCGCCCTTCGTGCCACCGCCCTCGGGAAGTGGTCGCTGGCACCGGAAACCCAGATCATGTTCAGCCCCTACCTGATGCACCGCGACAGCCGATGGTGGCCGGATCCGGACACAGCTGTTCCTGACCGATGGCTCAACGGCGGCAAACCGATCCACAAGTACGCCTACATTCCGTTCGGCGCAGGGCCTCGTGTCTGCCTGGGAACGCGCCTGGGACTGACTCAGCTGGTGCTCACGATGTACTGGCTCACCAGAAACTACCGAGTGGTCGCCCCTGATGCCCTGGCGGTTATGCCAGTCTTCCACAACCTGCTCGCGCCCTATGGGTTTCAAGCCACGTTCGTCCGGAAGTGCGGGTGAATTCCGGGCAGACGCCGCGATCGAGTGCAGCCCGCGAAGGTGGCAAAACGAGAGTCTTGATGATCCTCGGGGGTAAATCCGGTCGCAGGTCACCACTGGCCTGGGCTCGCGCGATGATCTCGTAGCTCAGTTCGTAGGCGGTGTCCGGATTTCCTCGATGTCGGTCGCACCAGGAAAGTGCATCGATTGCACGTCGTTCAGGCCGCGGTTGTGCACTGGGGGTTCGCACAGGCGATATAGGAAGTGCACTAGGCCGTCCCAGGGGTCCGCCAGGTCCAGGGCCTCTTTGGCGGCCTGTACGTTGTCGGCGATCTAGTCGGGCGAACTGTCTGGAAGCGCGACGACGTCCCAGCGGGGCGGAGCGTTGCAGGTCGCGATGGGTGGTGAGATGTGGCCTTCGGCGGTCTCGGACCTGTACCTGCGGTTGTTCGGTGATCGGCTGTTGCCCGATCTCTTCCCGTCCGGGCGCAAGGCGCTGCATCGGGCGTTGTCGTTGTCGAACCAGACTTCCTCGCAGAGCCCGTCGGCGTCGAACCCGTCGAGGTCGAAGCCGTCTTCCCAGTCCATCAGGGCCGGCCAGTCCTGCGGCGGGCCGGGCAGGATCCGCCCGTTGGGCGGGTTGGCCACCCACAGCGCGTGCGTCTCGATCGGCCCGTCGGAACGCCGGCGGGCGAAGTTCTCGTCGTAGATGCAGAACTGGCCGCGCTGATCGCGGTCCTCCCGGGCTTCGCCGGGCAGGGCGACGACGCGGTCGATGGCGGCGTTGTCGCAGTCGATTTCGACCATGACCGGGACGACGTAGCGAACCCAGCGGGTGGTCATCAGGAACCCTTCCTCGAGGTGGTGCGCGCCCGTCTCCGGCGCGGCGCGGTGGCGGCCGGGGCCTACCAGTAAGCGTCGTAGGGCACATCAAGGATCGTGGGGCTGCTGTCCCAGTAGCCGCCGTGGTACTCGTACTGGTCGCCGAGGTACGCCTGGTACTCCTCGACATCCATCAGGCACACCGTGGCGGGAACTCCGCGCAGCTCGGTCTCGGTGGCGTGCCGATTCCCTGCGACGTCCAGGTTCGAGCCGGGAGACCGGGTGCTGTTCTACACCGACGGGATCGTCGAAGCGACGAAGCCGACCGGGAATTCGAGCTGGACCGGTTCGCCGATTTCGTCATCCGGTACGAAGCGGACGGTTACTCGCCGCCGGAGACACTGCGACGGCTGATGCGGTCGATCCTGCGACACCAGAAAAGACCGCCTGCAGGACGACGCCACCGTGATGCTGCTGGAGCGGCGCAGCCGGCGTGAAGCCAGCATGGTGCCCACTTCGCCGGAAGAACGGTGACGCAATCCGAGGACTAAACGCGGTCTTCGCGCGCGCAAGTACCGGAAGGGGCGGTAATTCGCGTGACGGGCCGGTACCTCGCTGTTAGGCTCCGGCCGCGTCAGGTGTCCCCCCGGAAAGGAGAACGGCGTGCGGTGCGCTGTCGAGTCCCCGAGTTGTACGGACCCTTCGACAGCCCTGGAGCCGTTAATCCATGGAGCACCTGAACATCGGAATTCTCGCCCATGTCGACGCCGGTAAGACGAGCCTGACGGAGCGCCTGCTCCATCACACCGGTGCCATCGGTGCTCTCGGCCGCGTCGACGCCGGGGACACCCACACCGACACGATGGAATTGGAACGCCGTCGCGGCATCACCATCCGCTCGGCCGTCGTCGCCCTCCGCGTCGGCGATCTGCGCGTCAACCTGATCGACACCCCCGGCCACCCGGACTTCATCGCCGAGGTCGAGCGCGCGCTGCGCGTGCTTGACGCCGTCGTCCTCATCGTTTCCGCCGTCGAGGGAGTGCAGGCGCAGACCCGGGTGCTCATGCGTGCGCTCATCCGGCTGCGGATTCCCGTGGTGATCTTCGCCAACAAGATCGACCGCACTGGCGCCCGCTACGACGGACTTTTCACCGACCTCACCGAACGCCTCGGCGTCGCGTGCGTGCCGATGTCCGAGGTCGAGGACCTCGGCACGGCGTCCGCGAAGGTCCGGCCGCGTCCGGTCTCTCCGTCGGCCGGGCTCGCCGAGACGCTGGCCGAGCACAGCGACGACTTTCTTGCCGCGTACCTCGAGGGAGCACCGACCGCCGAGGACTACCGGGCCGAAGTGGTCCGCCAGACCCGGCTCGGCGTCGTCTTCCCCGTCTTCTTCGGGTCCGCGCACAGCGGTGCAGGGATCGCCGAGCTGACCGGCGGCATCCGGGAATTCCTCGCGGGCACGGCGAAACCCGCGCCCGACGACCGGCTGCGGGCGACGGTGTTCAAGATCGAACGCGGCCGCGCACACGAGAAGATCGCCTACGTCCGCGTGTTCTCCGGTCAGCTCGGTGCGCGGGACGTCGTCCGGTTCCATCGCCGGGGCCCGGGCGGAACGATCACGACGGAGGCGAAGGTGAGCGCGGTGCGCGTCTTCGAAATCGGCGACGACACCGTCGAGGCCCGCGCGCGGGCCGGGCGGATCGCCAAGGTGACCGGTCTCAAGGAGATCCGGATCGGCGACCAGGTCGGCGTACTCGACGCCGAAGGTGTCGCGCCGCAGTTCCCGTCGCCCGCCTTGGAAACCGTGGTCGTTCCCGCCCGGCCCGAGCAGACGCCCGTCGTATTCGCCGCCCTGCAGGAACTGGCGGAACAGGATCCGCTGATCTCCGTGCGGCAGGACGACGAGACACGCCAGATCTCCGTACGGCTCTACGGCGAGGTGCAGAAGGAGATCATCGCGGAGACGCTCGCCGGGCAACACGGCCTCGACGTCGGTTTCGCCGCCACCAGCACGATCTGTGTCGAGCGGCCGATCGGCACCGGCTCTTCGCTGTGGGACATCACCGAGCCGCGGAATCCGCACTTCGCGACGCTCGGTCTCCGCGTCGAACCCGGCCCTCCCGGGTCGGGACTGACCTTCGGCCTCGCCGTCGAACTCGGCTCCCTCCCTCTCGCCTTCCACAAGGCCATCGAGGAGACGGTCGAGGCGGCGCTGCGGCACGGGCTGGCCGGCTGGGAGGTCGTCGACTGTGCGGTGACCGTCACCCACACCGGTTATTTCAGCCCGGTCAGCGCGGCGGCCGACTTCCGCAAGGTCGCTCCGCTCGCGGTGAGGGAGGCGCTGGAGGAGGCGGGAACGGAAGTGCTGGAGCCGATCAGCCGGGCCGAACTGGAGTTGCCCGCCGATGTGGTGAACGTGACGCTGTCCCGGCTGATCGAGCTCGGTGGGATCGTCACCGGATCAGTGCTTCGCGGCAACCGGGCAGACCTGACCGGCACCCTTCCGACCAGGCAGATCATTCATTTCGAACGGCAACTCCCAGGGCTGTCCCGTGGCGAAGGCTTGCTGACCACCGAGCCAGGCGGCCACCGGCCGGTGGTTAGTCCGAATCGTCCACCGCGCGGGAACCCAGACCGAGTAATTCCGGAAGGTCGGCGTACCCAGGCCGGCCATGGGAAAGGGACATGATGGATCAGTTCCGCGCCACCACCTCGGCGTTGCGCGAGCTCACCGAGTCGATCCGGCTCGACGAGTCACGCGACGAGCTGCTGGTGCGGGTGGCGAAGAAGGTGGTCGACCTGCTGCCCGACGCGGACGCGGACGCGGCCACCGTCACGCTCTACGAGCACAACCAACCCAGCACCGTCGCCGCCACCGAGGAGTCCCTGCTTCCCCTGGACAAGACCCAGTACAGCGCGGACGAGGGCCCGTGCTTGACGGCGGCCGAGACCGGGACGATCGTCCGGACCCGGATGGAGACCGCGGCCGGACGCTGGCCCGATTTCGCGGCCGCCGCCGAGCGGCTCGGCGTCCGGACCGCGCTGGCCGCCCGTCGTTCCTCCCCGGCGACGGGCACGGCTACCGGCGGCGCGAGACCGAGCCGCTGGCAGGCGCGCTCAACGTCTGGAGCTACACCGAGGACGCGTTTGCCCCGGTCGAGTCGGCGCTGATCGCGAAGTTCACCTCAGCGATCTCGGCGATCATCCTGACCGCGACACGCTGGGCCGCCGCCGAAAAGCAAACGGAGACCCCGGTCGCCGCGCTGGAGACCAGGGACGCCATCGCCACCGCGAAGCGCATCGTGAGGGCCCGTCTGGGACTGAACGCCGAAGAGGCGTTCCGCTGGCTGACGGAAGTGTCACAGCACACAAACCGGAAGATCCGGGAAATCTCGGTGCTGATCGCCGAAGACCCGAAAGCAAATTTGGCGCTCTCACGCTCCCGCAGGCGTCACGGACGTTCGCGCCTCCGCGACGATGCCCGTCCCGGCCGCGCGCGAAACCGCTGGTCACGAACTCGACGTGGACTGCACATCGAGAAATGCGTGTCCGATTGCACGGCAGTAAACATTTCAACTACAGATACCCCATTCAGGACAGTCCGGGTCGCGGTCCACTATTTCACTGCCACCTAGCATCTCCGCTGCGGAGGGTGCATGGTGGCGCATTCTTAGGCATGCTCCGGACTGGTTCCGCGTGCTTATCGACAGAATGGTCCGCCCGTGGGGTTCTGCGGTATTCTTCGCGCAGGCACCATCTGCTTGACCATCTCTGCCGACCCGCTCCGGGCGACTCCCGTGCGCGGGGTGACCAGCTCCGCATCCGGCGGGGCGGCCCTGCCCGGTCGGGAACCGGGAGTGATGGATGGGCAGTCGAGGTGCCGACGACGAGGACCGTCGGGTTCAGAAGCGGTACGCGCGGAGCTGCGAGGCTCTAGCAACGTTTCTGGAGGTAGGAGCCACTTCGGTGGAACTCCTAAATGACGGCGCGAGCCTGGCAGCCAAGGCTCGCGGCAATCGGACTCCGGGTAGTCGCCAGGTGGGCGCGCAGGTAGCCGGTAGCCCTCGTCGGTGCGACTGAGCGGCCGCGCGAGTGTCTCCAGAACTCGGCGGCCGTTCAGTTGCACAGACGCAATCATACCGACTTCACCATTTTCACGAAAGTCGCGCTACAACCACGCAATTCAATGCGACAACATGACAATTCCGACCTTCCGGCAGACTGTCCTATTTTCGCGGCATCACCTTTGCGCAATGCCGACTCACTGTCGCAGCATTGCGGGATCCCTCTTCAGAACTGTCCAATTCCGCACGACGCGCATCGGCGGATTCCGCGATCGGCTTGCGTCGGCGCCGGTCAGAGAGGCAATCGGGCTGAGGGAATCCGCGAGGTCACGGTGTGGAGAATTACTGAATACGGCTCCGATATCGGGGTGCAGCCACGAGTTTGGCGCAATGTGCCCACGATCCGCAGGCTGGGCCCGCGACCACATGGTCGATCCCGTCGACGTTGGCGACACCACCTGCGAACACGGGTTTGAGCAGGCGAATGCGACCTGAGAGAACCGGCCGCGGTATGTCGCGTTCAGCCGTTCGTTGGATGATGGTAGTGACGGTGCCGTCGGCCTGTGCCCGGCGCTCAGATCGACGGGTCGATCGGGGTGGTGGCCGGGGCACCGTGGGGGCCGAGTGCGGCGAGGAGGGTCCGCGGGGTCCACGTGCCGCGTGCTCCGGGAAGCGCAGCGAGGTATCGGGCGGCTCGGCCCAGGGTCCAGCCGTGGGTGTCGCACAGTCCGGTGGCGAGCATCCGCAGGTACGCCGCGGACGGTGCGACAGGGGCGACCTCGTGGGCGGCCCAGGGTGCGGTGAAGGTCAGGATCGGATGCCCGTCGAGATCCCCGGCATGGAGCAGGGTCTCGTAGCGGCCAGGACCGAGCGTGGCCGCACCGGCAGCCAGGACCGGAGCGAGGTCGAGGTCCGTGCCAGGCTCGCTGTACATCTCCTGAGCCACGACATCGGCGAACTGCCCGGCGGCGATCAGATAGGCGCGCGCGAACGCTCGCCCGGGCAGCGCCGGATCGTAGAACGCGCGGCCACCGCCCCACACCGGCGACATGGTCGCGAAATAGATCCCGCCCGGCAGTTCACACCCTCGGGAATCCACCGGCGGCCGCCGATCGCGGCAGCCCGGATGGAGCCGGGTGCCGCCGTCCGGAACACCGCCGGCCAGGTAACAGCCGAACCGCCCGGCGTTCATGTTCGAACCGTAGCTGGCATACCAGACCAAACCGGGCAACTCACCAATCGTCTCGTCCAGAGTTCTCACGACAGCCCCGCTTCGCCCGGCATGCTCGTCTTAGACCGGATCACCCGCCGCGATATCGCCGCGCTCGTGCAGCCTCCCCGACAGCGCCATGTGCCATCGGACTGGCGGTCACCTGCCGGCACACCTTCTGACCCGTCGTCCGCCGTCAGGTGACGAGACGTTCATCCTGGGGATCGAAGCAGACCAGGCCAAGCACACGAGCTCGCTCCGCGGCGAAGTCCGCAGCCTCCCGGTACTTGCTGAAGACCATGCCGAAGCGGAGCAACGGCCCACTGGCATTGTTGATCAAGGGACTGTCGGTCCAGGGAATATCGTCTTCGTCGTCATCAGCGTCGGGATCGAGGTCCGGCCAGCGCGTGACCAGATCGCCGACATAGCGCGTGACCAGCGTGGTCGGCGGCGTCTTCCTACCGCCCATGAATTCCGCGACGAGAGCATCGAAGGTCGCCTTAGCCGCCGCCTCGTCGGCGGGACGAGGCCCTTCCCACACGGCCAGAGTGAAGCTCATGAGGACAGTGTGCCCGGCCCGTCTGACAGTTGTAGACAGTGCGGCGGCGGGCGGAGCCCCGCTGACTCGCGGAAGGACGTCTCGGTCCCCGGCACCGGCTTGCCCACCGGCCGTCGAACGATGAGTCCCGGAGAGACGCCGACATGGTCTACTACGGCAGTGTCGATCCCGAGAGCCAGTACCCGTTGACGAAGGGCTGAATCATCGCTGCATTCAGCTGGCCTTCGGACCCGCGAGCTCGCCGCCAGGAACTGGACAACGTCGCCCACCGGCCACCCGACCATGATCGTCGGGGCGAAGGCGGGTCGATCCGCCGGGATCCGGTTCCGTAGAGTTTTCGGCATGGATGTGTTCGCGGCAGTTCTGGAGGGGCGGATTGCCGACGCCTCGCGCGCGGCGGCCGCCGCGAGGAAGGCGGGTCGAGCGGCCGACGCGAATGCCGAACTCGCCAGGCTGGCAGACCTGCTGGCGCTCGCCGCCCAGCACGACATCACGGTGGACGTCGCCGACTCTGCATCCCAGGCGACCTCGCAGCGATGATGACGTCCAGCCTGACCACGCCAGGCAGCTTCGGGGCCTCATCGTCCTGACAGCTGTCCTCACGGCTGCGCTGTCAGGCTGCTCGACGAAAAATCCCGGCGCCGCGACACCTGCAATCCGCAAAGCGTGCCGACGTCAACGAGCACGAGCCCATGCGACCCGTTCGGGGATCTAAATCCTGAGTCTCCTGGATCCGACCACTTCCCCGAGGGGTTCGACCCGCCCGGCTGTGGGAATCTACGAGAGCGACAAGGGGTGCGCCGCTGTTAAGACCTGGTCTCAAAACTCGGCGTGTCGCTAGGTGAACCAACGGCCCGCCCCTGGCTCCGCACCGCCCGCCTGTGGGCCCGGCCCGACGGACCGGAGGTCTGTCGGGGAGACTGGGGGCCAGTGCCCGCCCTCTCGACCTGGAGCCTTTTATGCCGCAAGGGACTGTCCGTTGGTTCGACGCCGAACGGGGTTTCGGCTTCCTCGCGCCCGAGGACGGCTCGCCGGACGTGTTCGTGCACGCCTCCGAGATCGTCGGGGACGGCGGCGCGAAAGTGCTCCGCGAGGGTCAGGCCGTCGTGTTCGAGGTCGGCGAGAACGACCACGGGCCCCAGGCGCTGCGTGTTCGCGTCACCGCCGATGCGGCCACCGGCAGCGCCGTGGGCCTGCTCGGCACCGTCAACTGGTACGAGCCGGGCAAGGGGTACGGCTTCGCGTCGCCGGACGGAGGCGGCGCCGACATCTTCGTGCACAGCTCCGCCATCGTGACCGGCGGCGTGGTCACCGAGGGGCAGCGGGTGGCCTTCCTGATCGTCGAAGGCGAGCGCGGCCCGCAGGCCGGGCACGTGATCCCGCTGGGAGCAGGGGCCGGCTCACCCGCTGCGGCTGGTATCGCCGACGGTGCCGACGGCACGGTGGCCTGGTACGACGAGGACAAGGGCTTCGGCTTCATCAACCCCGACTCCGGCGCCGGGGACGTCTTCGTTCACGCCCGGGCCCTGGCCGAGGGGCTGACGTGGCTCGCGGAGGGCGACCGCGTCGCCTACGAGGTGGCTAGTGGAGACAAGGGCCCGCAGGCCCGCGACGTGCACCTGGTCCGGGGCACCGAGCCGCAGACGGCGCCGCAGCGGTCGGCACCTGCCGCGGCCGCAGGGCCGGCGGCGCGGGACGTGCCCGTACGAGGCGGCGAGGGCGTCGTCGCGCGCTACGACGGCGACCGCGGCTTCGGCTTCATCACCCCGGACGCAGGCGGCGACGATCTCTTCGCCCACGTGTCCGTGATCATGGGGTCGGAGCCGCTGCAGAAGGGTGACCGGGTCCGGTACGCGGTGCGTCAGAGCGACCGGGGCCCGCAGGCCGACCGCATCGAACGCCTCTGAAGAGGCGGCCCCACCGATGGCTGATCACTTCCCGACGAGAGTGCTCGTTCATCCCCGTCGATGGTGCCGTCAGCAACGCGGCTGCAGCCTCCTCCAGGAGATCGATTGCCCTCGTGGTCACGGCGGGGGCCCCGTGCCGACCCGAGGACCTGCTCCGCGCTCAGAAGCTCACCAGTCACCCCCACCCAACGACACAGAGCTACCGATGTATCCCATACGAGTAAAAGGATGCGTTAGACCTGGTCGCAGAGCTCGATCTTCATGAGTCGGCGGACGTTGATCAC
The DNA here is from genome assembly GCF_047608665.1 of Amycolatopsis sp. cmx-11-51. Taxonomy (NCBI): domain Bacteria; kingdom Bacillati; phylum Actinomycetota; class Actinomycetes; order Pseudonocardiales; family Pseudonocardiaceae; genus Amycolatopsis; species Amycolatopsis sp. cmx-11-51. The sequence goes on from NZ_JADNQO010000031.1 coordinate 12,740, forward strand.
GGTGCAGGCCAGCGTGAGTAGCGCCAGCGTGGTGCGTCCGGTCCGGTCGTAGCGCAGCCCGAGGCGTTTGAACCGCAGCAGCCAGGAGATGGTGCGTTCGACGACCCAGCGGACCCGGCCGAGGCGGGACTTGCCCTCAATCCCGCGCCGGGCGATACGGACCTTGATACCGCGGCGGGTCAGGTAGCGGCGGCAGCGGCGGTAGTCGTAGCCCTTGTCGGCGTGCAGCTTGTCCGGTCGGCATCGTGGCCGGCCCGCCCGGCCGTGGTGGCCGCGCACGGTCGGGTTCGTGTCCAGCAGCGGCTCGAACAGCATGCTGTCGTGGGTGTTTGCCGCCGACAACATGCTGTGCAGCGGTAGCCCGTTCGCGTCGCACAGAACGTGGTACTTGGAGCTGGCTTTACCCCGGTCAGTGGGGCTGCGGCCGGTCAGCTCGCCCCCCCCTTTTCGACCGCACCGACACCGCGTCGATGCAGCCTCTGGTCCAGTCGAGCTCGTCGATGTTGGACAGCTCGTCGAGCACGAGCTGGTGCAGCCGGTCCCACACGCCGGCGTCCTGCCACTCACGTAACCGCCGCCACGCGGTGTGCCCGGACCCGCATCCGAGCTGCTCGGGTAGGTCTCGCCAGCGGCAGCCGGTGTCGAGCACGAACAAGATCCCCTCTAGCGCGGCTCGGTCATCGATCCGGGGCCGCCCACCCGGACCGCGCGGCGCTGGTCGGGACGGGATCAGGGGTTCGATCAGCTCCCAGAGCCGGTCTTCGACCCGCCGCTGCTGCGTCGTCTCGCCACGACTGCCCACGATCGACGACCAGGACCGGCAGGTTACGCAGTGACACACCCTTGAATTTTGAGACCAGCTCTGAGCTTGTTGTTTAACCAGGTGGGTGCCTGGACGGACCCAGCTGATCATGGATGAAGCCCTTGGGTGATCATTCCTTCTTGCGACAGACGGAAGATCAACCCAAGGGCTTCGATGATCAGTGTGCACGACGTCGGCGCAGCCGACGCGCTCGGGGACCTGTCCCGGTTCCGTCAGGAGTTCTACCAGTGCCTGACCGCCCGTGCGGACGCGTTGTTCGAGCTGAGCGACGCGGTGTTGTGTACCGACGGGCCGGTCACATCGCTGGTGGAGCTGTCGCTTGCTGCGGAGCACCGGCGTGGGCACGGCGCCTTGTATGACAGTCTGAACCAGGGCCGGAACGACATCGGCCGGTTTCGCAATAATGATGTTGGCTGGCGGTGGCCTGCGATCACCGGGTCACCACTGGCACCGGTGTCGAGCGCGCGGATCACCTGGCCGCCCGTTTGCCGAAACAGTCCTGGCAACGGCTCTGGGCGGGCCAGGGCGCGAAAGGACACCGGTTCTATGACTGGGCCTGGATCACCGTCCACGACACCGCACCCGATGCCCGGGACGGGTATCGGTGGCTGCTCATTCGATGCAACCGCCGCACCGGCGAACTCGCCTTCTACCGCTGCTTCTCGGCCCGCCGGGTGCCACTGGCCACGTTGGTGCGGGTCGCCGGTCGACGGTGGACCATCGAGGAATCTTTCCAAACCTCCAAGGGGCAGACCGGTCTCGACGAGCATCAGGTTCGGACCTGGACCTCCTGGTACCGCTGGACCACCCTTGTGCTGCTGGCGCATCTCTTCCTCGCCATCACCACCGTCGCAGAACGGGCCAAACCCACCCCCGCAGGTCTGATTCCCCTAACCCTCAACGAAATCCGGCACCTGTTCAACCGACTCGTCATGCAGTGCACAGACAACATCACCGCCTGCCTGCACTGGTCCTGGTGGCGCCGCCACCACCAACACCGCGCCCAGCAAGCCCACTACCAGCGACAATCGATCGAAGAACCGTGAACATCACGATCTACGACTGGAGTACTAGAACCTGGAGACGAGCAGACCCTGGCCAGCCCGACCACCCTGAGGTACCCGATCAACCGCGGACGATCCGGGGCCGCGCCCCGCACGGCATCGTGAACAACGGCTTACACCTGGCACAGCACGACCGTCGAGGCGAGCTGCGCGATCGGTCACGATAGCCGTCGATACGCCACGAACCGTACGACGCGCACGTCTCCAGCCTGAGTGCCGGTCGGCACCTACGGCGCGAATGGCCGAACTACCCGTTAAAGTAGTCTCACTGCCCCGTAACCACAAGCGGTCGACTTGTCCCGGTGCCGAATCCCCACCATTCCCGCTACGAACGAGACCACAGAAGCCCGGCGTGCGCCGCAGATATAGACAAGAAGATATCGATCGACGGATTTTTGCATGATTCGTTCCCCAGGGTCCCTGAGCACCGGTAACGCAATATTGCGAACTCCTCACTTACCCGTGCGAGCGAGCAGACTTGATCTTAGACATCCGGTTCCACTAAAGTGGCCAATCGGCAGTTGAGGGAATGAGAACTGCGTTGTTTTCGGAACGGTCGCCAGCCTCTCCCCCAGGAGTTCCGGGGCCGCATTCTATCGACTTGAGCTGGCCCTCAGCGCCCTGCTCGACGCTGTTCGACCAGGCAACAGCCCGATACGAGACCGTGCACGACCCTATCAGATTCAGCTCCTCGGATGATGAGGCGGCCAGAGCCGAGCAAAGCACGCGAGCCCCGAGCCCGGCTAAAGGTTGCCGAATTTCGAATGGCCATGTGACCGTAAGCCGATTCCAGCATCGCAGAGCCACCGAATAGTTGCGCTTCGAATATATTGGCGATGGTAGTGCCAGAATCTGCGACAAGCTCCTCGCGCACGACCGCGCCGATCCCGTGAAGCCGTTGATAGAAGTTCTCTAAAGCCGCCCCCTTTGCAAATATCACGGATCCCATCACCGATCATTTCCGGCCCGGATATCCGGAGAACAGCTGGCCGTCATCTCACCGTGTTCTCAGTTGCCTCCGCTTGGCGATCATGTCGGCACACTGCCACCTCGCCACACGCCACCATAGGCGTGGACTGCGCAGGATGGCACTCAGCAACGGCACCACATCCAAATGGGTGTGTCGTTCAGCGACGAGGCCATCGTCAAGGAGTACCTGGTCACAGACACGCAACCGTACCCTGCGACGGCCGACGGTAACGTCGAGACGAAACGCGATGAAAAGCATCCCATCTCGGTGAGCCCAGGACTCCACCGATCCACGTACATCGGAGCACAGCGAAAAGATCGGACGCGCGAACTTCTCTCGGAACGCGCTGCGCCCGGAGCCGGGAGCCCGGATCAGCGGTTGCGTGAACCGGTAGTCGGCATGGAGCCAGGGGTCAAAGTGGTCGGCTAGCTCATCGGCATCGGCAGGCGCCCTCCACCCCTGCACGAAAGCATCGACAAAAGCTGCCGCAGGGCCGTCCGGAGAAGCACCCGCCGCAGGGGTCGGCACATCATCAATCGACACGAAAGACCTTCCAGGTCGCCTGGCCGCTGACCAGTCCTCCACTGCTGCGAGCCGCATTTCCGAAAGCCGGTCCCGTTCAGCGCTCATCCAGTCACCGTCCGCACCGTCCAATGCGGTACCGTGCCACTGGTCGAGCCCGTCGCCGAGCGACTTCGCGGCGATCGCGAACCGATGCTCACGTAGCGCTCGCCTCCCGTCCCGTACGGAAAGCACGATGCCGTCGAAGTCGATCGACGCGACGTCGGGCGCGAGCCGGTGACCACCAGGCCCACGCATGATCACATCTTGGCCGCCACCTTGGACAATGACCTTTCGAAGAGTGGACACATAGGTGTGCACCGACGCTCTGGAGCGTTTCAGCGCGTCCGCACCCCATACCGCGTCGATAAGCTGTTCTACTGACACGACAGCGCCAGCCGACATCGCCAACGAGCCAGCAGTGTGCGTGGTTTCGGACCACCCAGTGTAAGCGGTCCCTCATCGGTCAAGACTGAAACAGGACCCAGTATTCCGATTTCCATCGAACCCCCAGTGCACAACTTCACAGCAGACACTACTACCGCCAGTCCTGCATTTGTGACTCTGACTTCGACAACGGCGATGTTCACTTCGCATCACCGTCGGCCTCTTGGCCGCAGCGCTCGCGGTCGGCCCCCAGGACCGCGGCCAGCACTCTCGGTGGAATTACGAAGTGCTCGCGAAAGCAAGTCGGCCGATGGCGCCACTCGCGAGGACCGCCATCGGCCGACTTGTACTTCCAAAACAGCGTGTTTTCTGTTATCAGCTGACGTTATAGTGGTTTCGAGCTGGTCAGCCGACCGCTCGGAGCGCGTTGACCAAACCCTTCCCGTAGAAGCCCGCTCCGCTCACGCCTCCTTCGCAGACGGCGCGGAACTGACCAGTGCCTCCTGGGTCGTGGACGCCGCTGGCTGGGCACGGCAGAACCTCCGCGCCAGCTTCGGCAGCGGCTTTGAGTGAATCCCCGGACAGCATCGGGTAGCGGCTCTTCAGAAGTGCCAGCACACCGGTGATATGTGGTGCTGCCATGGAAGTCCCCTGGAGGTAGCCGTACTGGCCGCCCGGAATCGTGGACAGCACTCGCCCGTTCGCATCCGGCGTCGACGGGGTCTGGAACCTCCAGTCACCTCCCGGCGCCGTGAGATCTGCCACACCGGTACCGTGATTCGACGCGTAATAGCGGCTCTTCGCCGCGCCTACCGCGGATACACCGACGACTCCCGGAATCTCGGCCGGAAGGGTCACGCACGACGAGTCGGTATTCCGAGTCAAGGGCGTTCCATTGGTCGGGCTCAACGTGTCGACGATGTCGTGAGCGAGGTCCCAGTTGTTGTTACCCAGCGAACTGACCGTCGTGACCATCCTCGATGTGGCGTAGGCGATGGACCGGCGTACGGCCTCGGCGACCGCGGCCTGGTCCGGATCGGATTTGCACCACAGATACCACGGGTCGATGGCAAATGAGCTGTTGACAATGTCAACGCCGTGTTCGGCGGCCCAAATGTATCCACAGACGGCCGATTCGGGGTAGATGTAATCGTCGGCGGTGCCGACCTTGATCGAGGCGATACGCACGTCAGGCGCGACGCCTGCGACACCGATTCCGTTCCTGGCCGCCGCCACGATGCCGGCGACGTGCGTGCCATGTCCGTTCTGGTCCTGCCAGGAGGCTTCTGTCCTGTCTGGAACCCCGTCGGCCCCGCAATTGACCGAAGCGGCGTGGTCGATGTTGGCACGGAGGTCAGGATGCGTCGAGTCGATACCGCTGTCCATGACTCCGACGAGCACGTTCCCGCTGCCCGGATTGATGTCGTTGGCTTGATCAGCACCGATCAGCTTCATGTTCCACTGATTGGCAGCCAGCGGCTCACCGGATGCCGATGCCCGCGATCCGATGTCACCATGGTCTTCGGCGGTCGCTGTCCGAAGTACGGGTGCCGCCTCCCGGCTCCTCGTCCCCAGTTCGGCCAGGTTCCTCGTGGCACCCACACCGGCGATACCGCCCTGCCGACGCACCCGCGTGGCGAAATCGGCTTGCTTGGAGCGGGCGATCACCACACCGATCTGCGGCCATTTCTGGACGATCGAACCCTCATTGGCGATCACCGCCATCTCCGCCATGTCGAGCGGCGCTGCTTTCGGAACGAGTACAGCGAAGTACGCGCCACCGGTGGTGTCGATTGAGGCAGGTGCAGCCGCATCCGCCATCGGGACTGTCACTAGGCCTATTCCGGCTACTAGCGTTCCGACTGCGGCAAACCCTCTGGCTCGCCTGATAGATCGGAATGTGAACATTCGAGAAGAACCCTCCATATGAATTCCCCAGTTGTCGTGATCACACCAGGCAGTGCGATCACGATACCCAGTGACCCCAGACTGGCCTCGGTAAACCTTCGAGGCAAGACTGCGCCCATGTACTTATCGCGGCACTCATAACCTTTTGCATATGAATCTGACTGTCGATACCAGGTAAGTACCGCGGACACCCCTTGGTCGGACCCAGTTGTCGTTTGGAGGAGCTACAGCTCACTTGGCCGTCGTGGCGACTGGACAGACGCGGTCACCCAGGAGATCCGTCGCCGGAAAGTAGCCAGTACGGCGTGAGGCGAAACTGTGCGCGGTGTCGGCCCCGAGTAAGAGCAGCTGATGCCGAGACACTTTGGCGTCGGCGGTCGGTACACCTTCCGGGGCACTGGGTCCCCGCCTACCGCAGCGACACGCTTCACCAGCGTGCCGGGTCACCAGGCACCAGCGGGCTGGGCATCGCGATCACCGCGACCCGGCCCTCGGCCGCGGTTCGGCACCACCGCACCAGGAGGAGCCGACCTGGAGTGTACGTCGACCGCATGCTGTCGCCCCCGACAGTCACTATGACGAGGTTCCTGCGCGGGAACAGAAGCAGGGTCAAGACGAGAATGAGAACCCTCTCCCGCGCGAACCTTCGGGACGACAAGCGGCACCATGCGGTCGGCATGCGTTACAAGCATCGTGGACATGTATCACTCCTGGAGCTTGCGAGAAAGCAGTGCAGCGATGTGACGGCATGACGTGAAGCTTCGCTGTGATCGATCCAGCACGGGAGACAGCCAACGGGCCGACCACCAGAAACCGCACAGCAACAAGATAAAGGAAATCCGACTGCCAGGACGGAACTTGACCAGTCATCTCATGGCACGTCGATCCTCTTGAACGGCGCGATAGCGGCCTGCCGCACGACCGAGTGAGATCCATACGCCTTGCATGGAGAGGGCCTGGATCAGACCGAAGGGCCCAAGACAGTGCCTGACCAGGGCATATGTTGCCCTGGCAAGGTGTAGATCCTGGCAAATCCTGTCTCTTTTGAGCGCGCACTCAAGTAGCCAAGCGGCTGGAGCAATACATCAAACAACATTGGTCGGTGACGAGATTGCATCACCCCTACGGCATGCTGCTCACCCGCACGTTCAGGCATGGCCCACCTCTGGTCAACCGGATGCTCGCTGCGGTCATGGTCATGCTCGCGGTACCCCGACTATTCGGCTGGCGCAGTGTGCTGGAGTCGGGCGTGCCGAGCCGTCGCCGTGTCGAAACAGCCAGGTCGTCCATCGCCGTCTCGCCACCACCGTCGACGATCACCGACGAGGTGACCGGCCACGCTGAGCAGCACTGTCAGGCGCAACTCCGATGTCAGCCGTCGCGCGAGGGCAACGCACCATCGTGGCAGGTGCGGACTGCCGTCTTCGGCCGCGGAAGGGTTGGCGCTACTGTGTTCGCGTGACCCCGGCTGATGCCCGTGAAGCCCTGCTGTTCCACTCGTGCACGCATCCAGATGTCGAGAATCCGCGTTGGCAACGGGGTTTCCTCGGATCTCTGCGACCGTTCACCGGATTGCGCGAGGAGAACTTCCACGACGTCATGTCGGCGTTGCTGACTCTTGCCGAACCACTGCAGGCTGACCTGGTGTCACGTGAGGTGGTTTCCGCTGTGGTCGGAATCTGCCATTTCGGCCGAGCCTGGGGTGTAATGCCGGACGGGATGCTCCGCCGGAACAGCTTGATCGCGGACGCGGAGGTGACTCGGCTGGAGGATTGGGTACAGACCATCTCTTACGCGCTGACCATGATCCTGGACGGTGATATCGCGGAGGCAGCTGGTGAGTACGAACGCTACCGTGGTCAGAGCTGAGCGGGACCGTCAGCAGGCTGGATCACCTCGAGGAGATGGCGACAACCCCGGAGCAGTTCAGCGCACCTCATCAATGGCCGGCGCGGTCCCGCGGACGGCGGCGAGCAGTCCGCCGGCCCGCTCGAGTTGCTGCTCTGCCGCGGCGGCGAGCTGCGAAGGGACCGGAACACAGGGTGCGGGTCCGCTGTTGCCCACGCCTGGCGCTGCAGGTTTCCTTGATATAGCCGCGGATGCCGGGTTCACCGATCGGGCCAGGGACCGGCCCAGCGATGCCGGTGGAAGGTGACGCCATCGGTGTTCACGGATTCTGGACTTCCCACGCGTGGCAGTGCCGCAATCGCGGCAGACGTCCCACACTGTGCCGACGTGGCGCCCTTCCCGCCAGGATCGCCATCATCCGCGATCACGGCGACCCTCCGTTTCGTCCGGTTCACCTGGTCAGATGGTCGACGGCTCACGCTCGTGACCACCCGACCAGGCAACGGGAACTGTCCTCACGGCCCGCCCGACCACGAGTCGACCGCGCAACCGGCCGGGAGACCGGGCCCGCCACATTGCTTACCGGTAAAAGTGGTATCCGTAGTGACCCCACGTGGTCGGGAAGCAGGACTTGGTCACGGTCCGGTGGGCGGGCGGGCGCGGGGAGTGCGGCACCACCTGGTAACCCGCCACGACGAGCGACGTGATTCCCGCGGCGCACGACGGTTCGTTCGGGAACGGACCGCTGAGCTCCCACGGACCCAATTCGGCGTGCGCCGTATGTGCGACCGACGTCCCGAGCATCGCTGCGATCAGCACCACTGCAGCTCTCCTGCTTCGCATCCACCTACGGCCCTGAGTGCCTCTGCTGTCTGAAATGGTCCGGACTCCCTCCTGAACGGTCCGGTACACGGTTTAGTGCGTGCTCGCACGAACTCACGCGACCGGATGATCACCGATCATAGAAGTTCGGGTGGCCAGTTTCTGCTGATTTGGGCATTTTGTGGAACGTGATCGAGATCGGGCCGCCCGAGTAGTGGCGACACACCGCCCCTCTTGAGCGAACGCTGGTTAACCCTCCCCCAAGCCTCGGAGTCCTCCGTCGGCACCGATTCCTCGAAGCAGCGTGTCGACCACGAGTGTGGCGAGCGCGTCCGTGTCCGTCGGCTCGGACTGCTGGGTCGCTTCGTGAATCAGCGCGTGGTAGATGCGTCGAGCCCAACCCGGATCGAGCAGCTGAAGCTCAACTACGTCGAGCGGCGCTTCAGTCGTTTCGACGTCCGGCGCCAGCGCGTCGATCCGACGATGCCCGTGCTCGTGTGCCATGATGGATGCCTCGCCCGGTTGCGTCATGCGGAACATTTCGACTACCCCTCCCAGATTTTGTGCATGACTTCCACCCTGTCCGCACCCGGGCCTCCACTCACATCTGCCACTGGCACACGAAGACACCCCCGCATTCCATTCGTAACCTGATGGAAGCACGAAGGGAGCAAGGTGGAGACAGACCGGATAGAAGCGTTGGATGTCTTACGCGGCGTCGCGATTCTCGGCACATTGGGCACGAACATTTGGGTTTTCGCCGATCAGCGTGGTGCGGCCGGTTTTCTCGATCTGCCGACGCCGGATTCGGTTGCCGGAGTGACTGAGCTGCTGTTACGGTTTCTCAGCAATGGCAAGTTCCTTGCGCTGCTTTCACTGATGTTCGGCATCGGCATGGAGCTGCAGTACCGCTCGGCGCGAAAACGTGGTGCCCGCTGGCCGGGTTGGCACCTTTGGCGTGCCGCCCTCCTGTTCTTTGAAGGAGTTGTTCATTACACGCTGATTTTCGAATTCGACGTGCTGATGTACTACGCCATCGTGTCTGCGTTGGTGGCGTTCGTAATCGGCCGCTCTGAACGCGTGATCAGCATTTGGCTTTGGTTCCAAGGTTTGGTTTTCGTCACTGTGATCGGATTGCTCACCCTCGCGCAGCACTACCGGCACGTTCCGCTGACGATCGACGGCAACGGGCCGAGTACCACCAGCTGGCCGGCCGCGGTCGCGGATCGGATCGTCATGGCGGGTACCTATCGCGCGGAGGCCGTGCTCGTCATCCCCCTGGGCATGTTCCTGTTCTTGCTCGGTTCACGCTTGATGCGCCGGGGAGTGCTGGCGGACTCTCGGCAGGGTCAGCGGCTGCGTAACAAGCTGATGCAGGTCGGACTCGGCATGGGTATTCCGCTCAATCTGATCACGACATTCTCGGGCGCGTCGTGGTTCTTCGCCGACCGATATGTGACTGCAGGATTCGTGTCGATCGGCCTGCTTGGCCTCGTAACGACACTGGTACACCGGCTGCGAGGCGAGCCAGGCCCGCTACGACGGGGGCTCATATCGGTCGGGCGCGTAGCTCTGTCCAGTTACATCCTGCAGAACCTGATTGCTGGAATACTCTGTTACGAATGGGGATTCGGCTTGTCGAGCACTTTCGTCAGCGCGCGACCGTGGTAGGTCATTGTCCTCTACCTGGGTGTGAGTGCCCTGATCATGGCCTTAAGCAAGCTTTGGCTGAAGTGGTTCTCTCGAGGGCCGGTCGAACTTCTGTGGCAATGGGCTTACTTGAGGCCCCAACGAGCCACCGTGAGCCGGGTGGAACGAGACAGCAATCGGTATTGAGCTAGCCGCAGCCCGCCATGAACGATTGGCGAGACGGTTGACACCTGGCAGTACCGCCGACAGGGCCTTGGGGGCGAGGCCAACCAAGCCAGCGCTTATGAGTCCGAGAAGCTCTATCCGGTATGCACGGCCGTGAGGCCGGTCATGCCGCACAGGGGGTCACCAACTCGGCGAATCGCTCCGGTCGCCGCCAACCTGAGAGGGTTCACCATCGGGCAAGTGTGCTGAGGTCCAGTCCGGAAGACGGCGGATCAGCCGTGCCGGCGCGGGTGCCGCACTCTCTTCGACAGTGGCGCGAAAGGCTGACACCGTGACTGTCGGCGGGGTTCCTGCGGCGAGTGGGGAGTTCGGTCGGAAGCGTCCGCGCGGTCGTTGGATGCGCTCATGCCTCCGGCACTGCCCCTCTGCTTCGACTGCGGCGCCCTTCGATACCCGTATGCGAAGCATGAGCCCGCGCACGATGCCCCCCGGTCACCTCAGGGCGCGTTGCTGTCCATCGCGCGCACAAGCAAGGCGCGGAGCTCGTGTAGTTCGGGTTCAGTGAGCGCACTGACCGGGCCCGCGTCCTCCCGGAGCCGCTGCGCGAGACCGTCTCGGACGCGCGCCCCCTCGTCGGTGGCCATGATGTTCTTGATCCGCCGGTCGGCACGGTCCGTATGCCTCCCGACCAGGCCGTGGTCCTCGAGCTTGTCGATGATGCCAGTGAGATTCGACGCGTCGTAGCCGAGTTTTCGAGCCAGTCCACGCATGGACAAGGTGGCATTCAGCTCCAGGGCGAGCAGGACCTTCCCCTCAGCGGCCGTGAGGTTCAGCTCCGCCGCTCGCGCGGCGAAATTCCGGCTCAGTCGTGCACTCATTTCGACCAGCAGCTGGATGACCTCATAGGACAACGGAGTGGGCGGTTCGACGGGCATCGACGGGGTCACTGGACGATGCTAACGAAGATAGATTATGGTGGTTTACCACCATAATCTATCTGAAGGAATGAGTACTCATGATCGTCGTGACCGGCGGGACCGGAACGGTCGGCAGTCGGCTGGTGCATCTCCTCGTGGAGCGCGGTGAGCAGGTTCGGGTGCTATGCCGGGACAGACGCCGGGCGCAGACCCTCTTCGGGGACCGGGTTGAAACCTTCCCAGTCGACCTGGCCGATCCGGGCTCGCTCGCCCCCGCGTTGTCTGGGGCAGACCGCCTCTTCCTGCTGACCACCGCCGCCGCGGTACCCGACAGTCAGCGTGTACAGGAACACAACGTCATCACAGCGGCACGTACGGCCGGGGTGCGCCGAGTGGTCAAGCTATCCGCCCACGGTGCCCACGAGCAGTCGCCGATCGGGTTCGTGCGGGAGCATTGGGAGTCCGAGCGTGAACTGAAGACTTCCGGACTCGCCTACACAATCCTGCGGCCGGGGGGTTACTTGCAGAACTTCCACCGCATCGGTACCGATGACGCGATCTATACCTGTGCCGAAGACGGCCGGACCGCGCTCGTGGACGCGAACGACATTGCCACCGTCGCGGCCGTGGCGCTGACCGAGGACGGGCACGAGGGCAGGACTTACACCCTGACAGGTCCGCAGGCCCACACCTACGACGAGGCCGCCGCGATCCTGAGCGCAGCTGCCGGACGGACGATCACCCATGTCCGGGTGCCCCCTGCGGCACTCGTCGAGGCGATGGTCGGCGCCGGGCTCCCCCGGTGGCTCGCCCGAGATTTGACCACACAGTATGAGGTCATCGCCGTCGGCGACTACGACGAGATCAGTGGCGACGTCGAGGTCGTCACCGGCCGCCCCGCCCGCTCTGTCGCCCTCTTCGCGGCCGACGAATTCGCCGGTGGCGGTGCTACCTTCTCCGACGGACAGCGGCCGAGCGCTACGACCACGTCCAGCATGCTCAACATCTTCACCGAGAACCCCCTCGCCGCGCTCGAGTTCTACCGTGACCGACTCGGGTTCGCGGTGTCGTACTGCTGGCCGAACCAGGACACTCCCGAGCACGTCGTGCTTCAGCTCGGCACTTCCTTGCTCGCTGTCTCCCACCCTGCCGCGGTGAAATCGACCGGGCTGATACCCGCCAGTGGTTCCACCTTCGAACTGGTCGTCTCCTGCGAGGACGTCGACCGCGAGACCGCGCGGCTCCGAGCCGGTGGCACCCGGATACTCATCGAGCCCTATCGCCACCTCGGCGGACACCGACGCGCATATGTCGCCGACCCCGACGGCAACTGGATAGCGCTCGTCGACACGCAGCCCGGCCGAGAGGCGGATCCGCGATGACGAGGAGCCGACACCAGGGCAAGGTAGCGCTGGTGACCGGCGCGAACAAGGGCATCGGGCTGGAGATCACCCGGCGACTCGCAGCCGAGGGGATGACTGTGTACCTGGGCGCTCGCGACCCGGAACGAGGCAAGAGCGCCGAGTTCGAGCTCGGCGGTGCCGACACCGATGTACGCTTCCTTCACTTGGACGTCACCGCAGCGGAACAGGTCGACGCCGCGATCGCCCGGATCGAGAACGAATGCGGGAAACTCGATGTCCTGGTCAACAACGCGGGCATCGTGACCGAGTGGGGAACGCCTGTCGAGCAGATCACCGCAGCACAAGTCCGGCAAGCGTACGAAGTCAACGTGTTCGGCCCGATAGCCATGATTCACGCCTGTCTTCCGCTGCTGCAGCGCTCTTCCCGGGCCCGAGTGGTGAACCTGTCCAGCCCGCTGGGATCGATGGCCCTGCTGAGCGACCCTCACCACCCCATCTCCACCCGCGGCCTGCTCGCCTACAGCTCCTCCAAAGCCGCGCTGAATTCGATCACCGTGCTCTACGCCAACGCCCTGCGTGCGAAAGGAATCCACGTCAACGCCGCCAACCCGGGCCTCGTTGCCACCGACCTCAATGTCGAATCCCCCTTCAGTCGTGGACACCAGACTGTCGCAGAGGCAGCCGCCGTTCCCGTCGAACTCGCACTCCTCGATGACACCGGACCCACAGGAGAGTTTCGCGGTGGGCCCACTTGCTCGGTCGAACAGACCGTACCGTGGTGAGTAGTGCGGAACAGGCCGGCGGTGAGTTGATCCAGGCGGACTGGACACTTCCTCTCTGGCCCGGCGCAACTCACCGCTAGCGCTCTCCACCGCCGCAAGGTGCCCCGCCTAGTGAGGGGTAAGGCAAGTGTGCTCGGACGTGGAAGCCTTGAATGGCGCGATCGCCACAGGGATCCGGCGACCATAGGGAACTTCGGAACGGGCCTCAGCGCCCGATTTGAGCGCTTTGTGCAGGGTCGTGAGTGGTGAGGACGGTCAGGGCCAAGAGTGCCTTGGACTATTACGGCATTCCGGCTTCGGCTGATCGCAGGTCTGTGAGCACTTCGACAGGGTGAGGGGCGGGTTTCGTCGGTTGCGGCGGTGCACCTGGGGTGAGAGAGAACTACGGCGGCGGCATAGCGGGCACTGGGATCGTGATGTCCGCTGTGGACTGTTGGAGCCACGCCAGGTGACGGTGCCCGCCCGCTCTCGGGTCGCGACTCAGGGTCACAGCTCGAACATTTGCGTGTCTGATCCATAGCGGCGGGTAGCGCGATACTCCGCAGATAACCGTGGGGATATGGATCACGACTGGAATTGCATGACCTGTACCTTGTCCTCTGAGAAGTCTTGACTGCAAAGTAGTGCCATCTCCCCACTGGTGGACAACGCACCACCTCAGTGGTGTCCACACTCACGGAATCGATGAGAGTTCATGAACGAAGTGACCGGCCGGTTCACCCTGGACAGCTGGAATGAAGACGTGTACGACGAGCGAGGAGGCGTTCGCCTTCTCCGCGTTCGCAATACCAAGACCTTCGAAGGAGGAATCCAGGGCACTAGCGAAGCGAACCTGCTCCAGGTGTTGGCAAACAATGACTCGGCATCGTATGTCGGCATGGAGCGGGTACACGCGCAGATCGATGGCCGAGAAGGCGATTTCGTGTTGCGTCATTCTGCCCAAGGAAACGCTGAGGGCGGATCCGCCAGCATCGAAGTCGTCACGGACTCGGCCAGCGGTGGCCTGAAAGGACTCCGGGCCACGATGGAGATCACTCGAGCACCGAACGGTGAGCACAGCTACGTCTTCAAATACGAACTGCACTCATAGGGTTGGGGAAACTTCTACCGAGTTGAACCCTCGACAGCCTTCGGGTGTCAGGACGCGATTTGATCGCGATACCGTGGTCGCCTCTGCACAGAGTACAGGCGCGATGGTCGACAGGACCGGAGGTCAAGGGCAGGCTCCTGGCGACCTGACTGGGGCAGGGGATGTCGATCCTTCCATCGGCGGCCTCGGTCGGATCGGCGGAAGCTGTCGATCCACATCGGGCAGAACCAGCATCCACGACGTTCGGCTACGCCCGCGTAGACGGCCGCTCACTCCCGAATTCCCGTAGGAGCCTGCGCATCCGGTAGCGGACCCGATCCGGTCAGCGGCATGAAACGACAGGCTGCCAGTCCCCCGACGAGGACGCGGTGGCCGCATGGAGCGGACTGCGCGGGTCGATCGTCACCCGCACCGTATGTCCGTTACCGCACCACGGGTTCGTGCCGTACCGGGAAGTTGACCGAGTTGGCGATGAAGCAGATCCCGTGCGCGTCCTCGTGCAGGGCCAACGCCTTGGCGCGCATGTCAGGTTCGGCGACGGTCACCTCGGGGTGCAGCACGACCTCGGTGAACCGGCCACCCGCGCCAGGCTCCTCCCGCATGACGCCGCTCGCGGAGTCGACATACTCGGTCACGACCACCCCGGCGCGGGCACACAGCGCGAAGTAGCTGAGCATGTGGCATTGCGACAGTGCGGCGACCAGCAGTTCTTCGGGGTTCCAGCGGTCCGCCGTACCGCGGAACGCCGGATCTGCAGTGCCCTTGAGCGGTTCCTTGCCCTCGGCGACGACGTCGTGGTCGCGCGCGTAATCGCGGTAACCGGAGGTGCCGGAGCCGCTGTTTCCGGTCCAGCGCACCATGACCCGGTAGTCGTGTTCCCTGCTCATGTAGACCTTCCTTCCGCTGTTTCGTCCACTGTGGACATGGTGGCCATGACGTGTTCGCGGGCACGGGCGGCGGCTTCGTCCGGTTTGCCCTCGGCAATGGCCGAGATGAGGCGGCGATGCTCGTCGTCCACGCGGGCCGGCCGCGCGGACGCGGTCAACGAAGCGCGCGTCGAAACGATGATCTGGTCCCAAATCCGGTCCAGGACGTCCAGCGCCATCGGGAGGTCGGCAAGCTCGGCGGCGTGCCGGTGAAATGCCCGGTTGCGGGCCACGCCGTTGAGCAGATCACCCAGGCGGGTGGCCTCGTCGGCCAGGTCGGCGTGCTCGGTGAGGCGGCGTAGTGATGCCGGGGACAGTTCGCCCGCCTGCTGGCGGCGCGCGGCCTGTTCCGCGGTCAGCGCCTCGAGCGAGGCGCGCACGAGGTAGGCATCACGCAACGCCTTGGTGTCGAGTTCGACGACGGTCACGCCCCGGCGGGCGGCGCGAACCAGGCCGTCGCTTTGCAGCCGCCGCAACGCTTCCCGCACCGGCGTGCGGCTGACACCGAGCCGAGAGCACAGCTCCTGCTCGCTGATCGACTGCCCGGCCGCATACGTCCCGAGCACGATCAGGCCGTGGATGTCGTCGTAAACCCTGTCCAACCGAACTCCTTGTATGCAATGTATACAGAGGATACGACATGACTGTTCGCTCTGGCAACCGCGCCCTCTCCTGGCTGGTCGGTCGCCGAGGTGAGCACGACACGGCTGGTGATCAAGACTTAGCTCACCAGGGAATGACGTCCTCGAGGGAATCCGGGCCCCGGAAGACACCAGACGGGCCGTCCGCGGGAAGCGTCGCGAGCAGGACCGGAACGGCCGCACCCTCGGCGACGGTGCGGTGCCCGCGCGAAAAAGGGGCCCCGGCGTTTTGGTCAAGCGATTTACCGGACTGGAAGGAAGATCTCAACGCCACCCACCGCAAGATCCGCGCTTACCGCCGGTCGGCGAGCACGCTCGCCGACACGGTTCCGGCATCGCGAATCTGCACAACATCCTCTTCGATGCCTGAGCGCAACCCAGCCCCACCAACCACAACACCAGTTACGAGACATCCTTTAGCGCTTGATCGCGACGCCTCCGGTCATGAAGCGCACCCCGATGGTGGTCGCGTCGGTGACGACCTCGTCGGGCCGCCAGAGTGCCAGCGGCACAATGCCGGGCGGCAGGATCTCCAGCCCGTCGA
>NZ_JADNQO010000032.1:0-28138 GCF_047608665.1 Amycolatopsis sp. cmx-11-51
TCAGCAGCGCCCGCCGTTCCCGTTCGGTCATACCTCCCCAGATGCCGAAGTTGATCCGGCCATCGAGCGCTTCGGCGAGACATTCCGTCCTGACCGGGCAGCCAAGACAGACCGCCTTGGCCCGGTTGTGTTCCGCCCCCCGGACGAACAAACCGTCCGGATCGGTGTCGCGGCACGACGCGTTGACCCGCCGCCTCGACTGCTTGGTCTCCATACCCCCAGCTCCCTACCCTGGTGTTCGACACACCACGGGAGTGTGTTCAGTTCGATCGAACCGGCGCCTCCCCGGCACCGGCCGCCCGCCCGGCGGAACGATCGGCTCAACAACGTTGAAGAAATGCTCGAGCAGGTCGCGGGCGGCTTGGCCATCTGCATCGGACCGGCGTCGATGGCCGAATATTACGCGCGACCAGACCTCGTCTGGCGGCCGATCACCGACATCGAGCCCCTGCGGATCGCGTTCGCCTTCCTCATCTCGAGCAGAAACCCCCTGGTCGCCGCATTCGCAACGGTGGTCCGGGAATTGACCGGCCACACCGCTGGGTAGCAGGATCACCGACCTCTCGGATCAGGCGTTGTCGTAATACGCGATGGCACCGTTCGGCGGGTGTGTGAAGAAGGGCGCCGCCGGGCCGATCTCGGGCGGTGCGTATTCGGCGTAGATCTCATCGGGTCAGCCGGCGAGCAGATCGGATTGACCTGCACGACGCAGTGGCGCAGAGACCCGCGCTGCCCTTCGGGCTCGACTGCGTGCAGTACGAGATCGACCTTTCAGACGAGAACGCCCAAGCACTGCGGGACGAACTCGAGCGTTACATCGAAGCCGGCACACGTACCGGCGGGCGCAAGCTTCGGGTGGCCGCCGGTCAGCCGACCACCGAGGGCGGCAATCGCGCGAAGATGACAGCCGACCGTGAGCGCGATCAGCAGGTGCGTGCGTGGGCAGCGTCGATCGGTCACGCCATCGCCGAACGCGGACGCATCCCGAACAAGATCTTCGAGGCATTCGACAACGCCGAGGCCGTCAACGGT
Organism: Amycolatopsis sp. cmx-11-51; assembly: GCF_047608665.1. NCBI lineage: Bacteria > Bacillati > Actinomycetota > Actinomycetes > Pseudonocardiales > Pseudonocardiaceae > Amycolatopsis > Amycolatopsis sp. cmx-11-51. Next base: position 1,033 of record NZ_JADNQO010000032.1, read on the forward strand.
CAGACCGACGTCAGTGAACCGGAATCGTCGAAAGAAGCTTCCGCGAAGCCGGTGCGCAAGCGGGCTCCACGAAGAAGGAAGGCCGATAGCTGACAGCTCACCGTCAACGTCCGCTCCGCTGGATGGGCGGTGACCAGCTCACTCATCTGTCCCATTCAGGTCACCGGGCTCGCAACTCGGCCCGTCAACCACTTCGAAGCCTGATCAGACTTGGGCGAACATGTTCGCGAGGACACGCGTCGACCGATCGTGCCGACGGATTGGCATGGCTCCTTGATGCGATGGCTGGGACCGCACCGACCAGGAAGGCTGGTGCGGTCCCAGCTCTTTGCACCATTAGCGCGTTGCGTTCGCGCTGTGAGGCACGCGCCCGGTGGACCGTTTTCGGGACGGGTATCGGAATCTATCCCCGTACGGACCGGGCGACGACGTCTCGCACCGTTAACTGGCGATGAGGCAGTACACAGAAGCCGGCTCCGGTACCGGCAGGGCCGGTTGCAGCGCACGCATCGTCGCCGTCACGCTGGTTGTTCACCAGCGTGAAACCCTTCTCAGACAACGGGTTATCCAAGTTCTGCCAGTTCTCGGCATTGAACCGCACCATGGGACCGCCGGTGGCGACGCCGAGCTGGATACATGCCCAGCCTTCAGGGCATACCGGCGCGGCATTCGCCGGAGCTGTGAGCAGTAACGTGCCACCCACCGCGGCCGCGCCTGCCAGCGTAAATAGCTTCCTCACATCATCCTCCTCTGCTCCCGCCAGGCTCAGGCGGGCGCCTCAACAATCGGATCTTGAAACTGCCGGCTCTCCGAGCGAGCAATGAGCTCACTTTTTCTTTCCAGAGCCGCCCGACTCACATCGCTAGACAGCCACAATCGGGCTCATTTTCGTGGCTACCGGGTTGCCTGCACATACGACACCTCTCCCGATGCCGTGATCCCCGTGAGGAAGTCACTCCGCGACGTGTCGCACTTCGTTCCCAGCTGGACCCAGATACCGCCACTGGGACAGATGGTATGAATGTAGTCCAGTTCAACGTATACCTTACTCCACCCTCCACAGTTACGGAAGGCTGCGTTCACGGCCATGTCCCTGCACACACGAATCGAAGCGAAGACGCCGATCCGATCTTCGCAAGCAACGGTTTGCGGTTCGACGTCTGATCGAGAGATCTCAGAATAGGCCAATGACGACTGGGCAGACAAGAAAGAACAGCACCGCGAGAGCAGCAGTCAGCTTGAACAGAAAGAGCAGAGTTTATTTTTCTTCACGAAGTTCCCTAGGACGTCTCGTTCACGACAGAGCTTCCGCGTACGGGAAGTGCCGCGGAAACGCATGCATATACCAAGTGTACGCCCCTCGACTTCATCCCGGCTTCAGTTAGGAGACCCCCACGCGAACAGTCCAGTCGATTCTCTATGACGCGTCCAGCACCCCCGAACCTGTCCCCGGAAACCGATGCCGCCGAGTTCACCGAAGATAGCGGGCACGTTGTCCGCGCCGGTTCGCGGGCCACCGCGCCGAGCCGAGCCGCCCGGCCAATTCGAGCCCTTCACGATGAAGGCGCTCGGCTGTCGCGATGTCCTTGTTGTGCTCGGCGAGGACGGCGCGAGGGTAAATGGTGAGGAGTTCGCCGCCGCGGTCCTCCAGCGCACGAAAGCCGGCGAACGCCTCCTCCGCGGCCGTGGCGGCGGTTTTCCCGTTGTCCCGCAGGATCGCCTGATGGGCGATCAGACTCGCGGAGACGGCGATTTCCCAGTCATGACCGAGCGATCGGAAGCCCGTAGAAGATTGTTCCGCCAGTTCTTCGCTGACATCGAGGTGTCCCACGTGCAGCAGGACGTATCCCAGGAACCATTGCGCCATCGCGAGTCCGAGTGGGTCGTCAGCACCGTCGAAGCTCTCGATCGCGCTTCGGACATGGCTGACCGGCTTGGATTCGACACCGAGCAGGATCGAGATCCCGATCTCCCAGCTTCCCGCCCGCGCGCGCAGTTCCGGCGATACGTCACCTGGGATGGCGAGAGCCCGGCCTGCCCAGCGAGCCGCCTGCCGCACGCTGCCGCGCAGCTGGAGATACCAGGCTAGGGCGTTCACCAGCCGTAACGCGGTTTCCGTGGCCCCTGCTCGGCCGCGTTGTCCAGCGCGCGCTGGAATTGTCGCGTTCGGCGTCGGGCCACAGATCACGAACGAGGCGTTCCACAGGCACCGGTGCGCCTTCATGCACCAGCAACACCGCCAGCAGTGACCGCAGATCAGCAGACGGCAAGGTCACCGGTTCCCCGTCTTCCTGCTATACGATCAGTGGTCCCAACACGCCGAACTACACTAGCCCACAGTACTGCGAAGCGCCTCTGAGCATTGGAAAGCGCACAGAAAGCATCCGGACAGCGAGCGGGGGCAGAGTTCGGGCCAGCCGATCACACGACGAGAGAAGACGTACGAATGGACAAGAAGAACGGGCTGTTCGGAAAGCTGCTACCACTGGCGATCGCCATGTTCGCGGTCGGCACCGACGGCTTTGTCATCGCTGGGCTGCTTCCCCGGATCGCCGACGATCTCGAGGTCGGCATCGCCGCGGCCGGCCAGCTGGTCACCGCCTTCGCGCTGGCGTTCGCCGTCTCCGCGCCGATTCTGGGAGCGATCACCAGCGGGCTGGACAGACGCCGCCTTCCGCAGTCTGTACCTGCTGGTGTGGGTACCACTGCTTCTCCCCGAAGCCCAAAGGATCGAAGCATAAGACACACCGGTAGCACTATTCACAGCCTGAACATACTCGAGATGTGGCCCGTACACCTGCCTATATCCTAGAAAGCCCGGCAGTACGGTCACCGGGATTCGGCGACCGTTCGACTTTGGGCAGTGCCGTACCTGGCCGGACAATCACTACCGACCAACGATAAGGAATGCATAATCGATCGGCCAGAAAAGGCATCGTTGAGCAGCCTGGCGGATCCCCGAACCGGTGCTGCGCCCTCGCCGCTCCGCATGCAGCGAAACGACACGCCTCCGTCACGCCAACGGCTCACTGACAAAGCACCGGATCGGGATTGAGGGTGTGATCGCCTAATGCTGGAGGCTGCGGCGACCGCCACGGACGCGGTCCCGGCGACCGAGCCGGCCGAGTCCTCCGAGCACCTTTCACGTCCGCAGTCGGTCGCTTGAAGACCGGAGGCCCGTCTTGGATGCCAAGATATCGGTCGCCCCGGCATCGTAGTATCGCCGAAGTCCGTCGGTGACCGTCTTATCATCACCGATGATCGCCAGATCTGCCGGGTGATCGACTCCCTCCGCAGCCAAGACCTTCTGGTACGAAAGAATCCGAGAGTAAAAAGCCAGCTGCTCCACGGCGATAGTCCGTAAGGCTTCCGGCTCGTCGGTGACAATGACCGGAACCGCGGCCAGCACCTTGGGCGCTGGTCGACCGGCGGCCTCAGCCGCCTTGGTGAGCACCGGGACGATCTGCTCGGAGAATATTCGCGGACCGGCCAAGAACGGCAATGTCCCATCCGCCAGCTCGCCGGTTACCCTCAACGCCTGTGGTCCCATCGCCGCGACCATGATCGGCACACTCTCACCACCGGCCACAGAGGACACAGCAGGTAGGTGCGCTCAAGGGTCTCGCCCACGTAGGCGACGGCTTCACCGGCGAACACCTGGCGCAAGATAGTCAGGTACTCGCGCAAATGTCGGATCGGCGGCGAGTACTCAACGCCGCATACCGGCTCGTGAAAGTCCTTCGAGCCAAGCCCTAAACCGAGGCTGAATCGGCCGCCGGTTGCCGCCTGCGCTGTCTGCGCTGTCTGCGCTGTCTGCGCTGTCTGCGCTGTCTGCGCTGGCTGCGCTGTCTGCGCGAGGCTCGCCACCGGGAGCGGATGCCTGCTGCATCCCCCTTTTCCCGGGCCCCGGCGGAATGCCGATGCGCCCGGACCACGCTGGAGTCGATACTCACGACCCATTCGACACAGCTACCCGAGGACCGCGGTCAGGTCCAGGTCGGCGAGGCGTTCGCGGTCGGAGAGGATGTCAATGGCGGTGATGCGGCCGCCGGTGACGATGAAGTCGATGACCGAGAACGGGTTGCCATCAAGGGTGTTGACCAGCCCGGCGTGGCCGTTGACGATCGCGGAGTGAGTGGCGCAGGCGGTGGCCATGCGCCGGAAGGTTTCGGCCTGACCGGCTACGGCGGTAGCGCCCCGGATCACGCGCATCGCCTCGCCCACATCAGCGCGCAACACCACGTCGGGGTCGAGCAGGCGGAGCAGGTCGTCGAAATCGCCGCCGCGGGCGGCGGTGAGGAAGGCGTCCACGACGCGGCGTTGCCGAGGTAGGTCCGGGCCGGGGGGCACGGTGGCGGCCTGGACTCGTCGCCGCGCTTGGCTGGCAAGTTTCTTCGCGGTCTGCGGGGTACGGTCCACGATCGGGGCGATCTCGTCATAGGGCATGGCGAACATGTCGTGCAGGACGAAGGCGAGCCGTTCGGCCGGGCTCAGTGAGTCCAGCACCACCAACAGCGCCAAGCCGACCGAGTCGGCAAGCAGTGCCTCGTGTTCGGGGTCGGGTGTGGTCTCGCTGACGATCACTGGATCGGGCAGGTGGGCGGCTTCGAGGGGTTCCTCGTGGCGGGTTTTGCGCGTGCGCAGCATATCCAGGCAGACGCGTCCGACGACGGTGGTCAGCCAGCCGCCGATATTGCCGACATCGGTGGTGTCGGTGCGGGCCAGCCGCAGCCACGACTCCTGAACCGCGTCGTCGGCTTCGGTGAGTGACCCGAGGATCCGGTAGGCGACCGCCCGCAGGTGGGTGCGGTGGGCCTCGAACCAGTCGGCCAGCAACTGCTCATCGTGCACGGAGTCCTCCTCGATGTGTCTTGTACCGATGACGAATCGGAGCGGACAAACGTGACTGTATCCGTTGTGCGTACCCGTATCGCATGGCCGCCGCGGTACCCGAAACTGGAATCAGTGCTCCTGCCAGCGGCTTTCGTTTATGCGGTCACGTTCTGCTCGTGGCATACGTCAGTGCCGCAGAAGCCGATCCGAAAGGAGGCATCACCATGAACGCGATCGAAGTACACGGCACCGTCGCCGACGGATACGAGCGGGTGCGTGCAGAATTCGCCGCCGTCGTCGCCGAAGAGAACGGGGAGTCCGGTGCGCAAGTGGCCGCGTACGTCCGCGGCCGTCAGGTAGTGGACTTGTGGGCGGGTCCGGAGGTTACCGACACCACGCTGACCGGCCTGCACTCGACGAGCAAGGGCGCCGCCGGGCTGGTGATGGCGCTGCTCATCCAGGACGGCGCGCTCGACATCGACCGACCGGTCGCCCACTATTGGCCCCGCTTCGCCGCGGCGGGCAAGGACCAGATCACCGTGCGCGACGTGCTCGTGCACCGATCCGGAATCGTCGGCGCCGATGGCGGTTTCACCGTCGCTGAACTGGCCGACGAACAGGTCATCGCCGAACGCCTGGTCGCGCAGCGGCCCTGGTTCACGCCGGGCACCGTGCACGGCTACGGCGGGTTCGTCATGTACGCGATCCTCGGCGAGGTGGTCCGCGCGGTCGCCGGTAGCACCGTGCAGGAGTTGTTCGAGGAGCGCGTGCGCGCTCCCTACGGCTTGGATGTCTACCTGGGCCTGCCTGAGGAACTCGATCACCGGTACCTGCCGATCACACCGTGGCGGGCCACGCCGGAGATGGAAGCGGCGTTCGCCGCCAACTCTCCGAGCCCGTACGGCGTAGCCGGGATTTCCTACAACCTCAATGCGCGGGGATTCACTCCCGCCGACGTCATGGCGCTGCCCAACGACGCGAAGCTGCGCCGCCTGGGGCAGGGCTCGGCCGGCGGTGTCGGCAGTGCGGGTGGTCTGGCACGGATGTACGCGGCGGCTGTCACCGGCGTCGACGGACGGCCTGCGCTGCTGTCACTGGACACCATGGCCACCATTTCCACGATCCACTCCGTCGGCGCGGACCTTGTGCGCGGCACGCAGGCGCCGTACGCACTGGGTTTCGAAGCCAAGAGCCTGCTGTATCCGTTCCTCGGTGCCCACGCGTTCGGGCACACCGGCTCGGCGGGCTCGGACGGATTCGCCGACCCGCACAGCGGCCTGACCTACGGCTACACCCGCCGTCGCGCCGCCTTCGGGTTCAACGCCCCCGAAAACGCACGACTGGCCGCCGCCGTACACCGCGCCGCGACCGACACCACGCTCACCACGGCCGCCTGACCCGCTACCTACCGACCAACTCATCAGGAGCAACACACTATGTCCACCCGCACCACGTCGATGATCTCCCGCGGCCTGAAACTCGCTCGCTGGGTTCCTGTGACCGCCGTGCTGGCCGAAACCGCCGTCGGAGCCTACTGGGATCTGGCTCGGATCTCGTATGTCCGCGATTCCTTCGACCGCCTCGGCTACCCGATGTACTTCGCGACCATCCTGGGCGTGGCCAAGACCGCCGCGCTCGCCGCGATCCTGACGCCCGGCCACCCTCGCACCAAGGAGTGGGCCTACGCCGGACTGGTTTTCGTCTACGGCGGTGCCGCCGCCTCGCACGTGGCCGTCGGCGACGGCCCCGACAAGTGGGCCATGCCGCTGTCCTTCGCCGCCGCCACCTTCGCCGCGCGGGCCTGGCTGCCCCAGGGCAGCTCCGCCACTGCCTCGCTGCGCGCACTCGGCGCCGCGGGACGCCGGTCCCGGCCCGCCTGACCAGACCGACCCCTGACGGATTCACCTCTACAGAGAAGGAAAACGATGAACGCGAACCTCACAATCCAGCAGCGCAGCGGCTCCCGTCTGCCCAACCCCCAGCAGCTCGTCCCCGAGCTCGGCGAGGTCGGTGCCGCATTATTCAAAGCCACCGGAAACGGCTCGGTCCCGCGGACGACGATCGGGCTGATTCAGCTGCGTGCCGGCCAGCTCGTCGGCAGCACCTACCTGGCCATCCTGCACGCGGGCAACCTGCGCGCCACCGGGGAATCCGAGGAGCGGATCGTGTCGGTGGCGACCTGGCGTGATGCCCCCTATTTCACAGACGCCGAACGCGTCGCGCTCGCCCTGGTCGAAGCCGTCCTGCGGCCCGCATCGCACGGTGAACGGGTGCCCGAGAAGCTCTACGCACTGGCCACCGAACACTACGACAACAAAGCCCTGGCCACGGTGGCGATGGCCATCGGCCAGGTGAACTTCTTCGTTCCGCTCGCCCTCATCGGGCAGCCGCTGCCCGGCCGGTCTCCAGCCGAACAGTGGACCCCCGTGGAGGACTGACCGTCGGACGATCGGTGCTGGGGTGGGACGACCTGCGCCACCCTGGCACCGACCCGGCGCGAGCCATCCTGCGCGCTACGACACCGACGTCGACGATTCGGTTCTTCACCGCAGCGGCGCCCGCGACGGTCCCGGTCTTCTTTAGCTCTGGAGCGTAAGCTGGTCCAGCTGCAGAGCACGCCATCGCCATGTCATGAGTCACCGCGCTCGTCCGGCACGACATGCGCGGGCTTTTTCAGTGGTGCGCTGAGCGGCGACGACCGACGAGCCGACGTAGCGGGCGCTTGTGTCAGCGTGTATTTACGCTGGGTGCGTCTGCCGCTCCCGAACCGGAACTCGCCCTGCGCCGCGACCGGAGCCCACCAGGGTGCGGCCACCGGCGAGGGCCAACAGGAGCCTACTTTCGGCACACTGGAGCAAACGGAGACGAAACGGAGCCCAATCGCGGTGAACGACGAGGTGGACGTGCCGCAGAAGAATCAACATACGTGGCTGTCAAACTCGTCGCGTGCCGAACCACCGGAACGAGAGCGGCTGGGAACGATCCGCGCCCCGAGTTGCCCGACGTCATCGCCGAGCGGGACGGCATCACTTGGGCATCCGTGCTCGTGACCGCCCCGGCGTTGGATCGATACCTGGAGCAAGTGGCGGCGATCCACGTGAACCGCGGGTACCCTGTTCGGCCGTTGGCGCTTGGTCGGCGATTCGGACACGAAGGCCTGGTTCCGCTCTCGCCGCCAAACAGAGGCGCACGAACTTCTTCGTGTCCTCTCTGACAGCAAGGTGCTCCGAGAGGAACTCAGCGAACTTCAGATCCCGAGTCCGTTTCGTCACGAGGTTGGCAGTTTTCAGCGACAGCAAGCCGGATCACGCTGCCTGGACGGCGTCTTGGCCGACGTGATCCTCATCGGCGGCGCATACGAGCGATACCGCGGACCGTCGAGCGACGCGATGGCACTCTCCGGTGCCGCCACCGAGGTGTTGACCCAGAACCGCTTTGAGGACTTTGTCTGGACACCAGCCTCGAAGTGTGGACTCCTTGGTTCGAGGACGTGGCGTGGGATCACACCTATGTCCTGACCGACATCGCCAACGCGGAGATCACCGTTCTCTGCATCACCGACAAAGACTGACAACACCCGCGAAGCGGCACGAGAGGACGTTCGGTGGTACTTGGTCGGCGGGCACCGGGCTCGCTGGGATCGGCCAGTTGCCCGATCCCGGCAAGTCCTCGAAACCTCATTCCGTGTGTGGTCTGCACCGAGGTCGCGGCACCTGCGAGTAGGGTCCCCGGTTAGAGGTCGACGATGAGCTTCAGGACGAGCTCTGAAGCGTTGTGCATGAAGTTGTGTGTGGTATCCCAGGTATGCACAGTGAACTCTTCGTCGGCGCGTGCTTTCGCCGTCATCGCCGCGAGCGGGGATTCGCCGGGCCAGCCTGTCGCTTCGACATAGTGCTTGACGGGTACGTCGCGCCATGCCCCCGTGAGTTTTGCGGCTTGCATCAGGGTGGCCAGCGGGTGCGGGCGTGCACGCTTGTCGAAAAACGGCAAGGGATCAACGAAAGCTCCGGTACGGGCCGACCCGTCGACGTACCAGGCATGCTCCTCGTCGTTGGTCATCGACCAGCTGGAGTCCCCGTTTTCAGGGATCAGGGCGTCCAGATAGACCAGTGCTCGGATTCGGTCGCATTCGGCGTCCGCGACACCGCTGATGATGCTTCCGCCGTAGCTATGGCCGACGAGGACGGCATCGCGCTTGCCGTCCACCTCTGGGGGAACTGCGCGTAGTGCCTGGATGGCCTGGTGCACGTGGTGGTCCAGGGTGATCACCTGTTGTGGCGGGTTCACGTCCGGATCCAGGCCCATGGGAGTGAGCGCGACGACGGTGTGCCCGGCCTCCTTGAGAGCGGGGACTACGGGGTCGTACCACCAGCCGCCGTGCCAGGCGCCGGGTACAAGCAGATAAGTGGTCACGGGTGGATTTCCTTCCGGCATGTGAGTGCATAGCCAGGGCTGGTAGGGCGAAGCCGGATATGAAGACCGTGAATCAGCCGGTGGGGCGTGACTCGATTGCCTGTAGCGACCAGCTGTTGCCGTCCGGATCGCGGAAGTAGACGAAGCTACCCCACGGCTGCACGTCCACCTCGCTCGCGGCGACACCGGCGTCGAGCAACTGCTTGCGCGCCACCTCCGCATGGGCGACCACGACCTGGATCTCCTGCGTGCCAGGCGTCTTGTCCGTGATGCCTTCGCCGATCACGATGGAGCAGGCCGAGCCGGGCGGTGTCAGCTGGACGAACCGCAGGCCTTCAAACACTTTGTGGTCGTGGTCTGCGTTGAAGCCGACCTTCTCGTAAAATGCCTTGGCCCGGTCGACGTCGGTCACCGGAACGGGGATGAGTTCGATCTTCCAGTCCATCGGCCTACCGTAGGACGTGGGTACGACATTCCGCGCTTCGTTCCGTACGGTCTTCCGAGAAGCGCGAGCGGCGGCAGGGCCAACGCGGGTCACTGCCCGTTGGCCGTTCGAACGTGAAAGCCGCACTAGGCACACCGCCCTCCGGGGCCCCGGCCGGACCACCGATCACCTCCTCGGCCAAGCCGTAGGCCATCGCCTCGGGCCCGGCGAACCAGCGGCCCCCGTCGAAGTCGATGGTGATCAGCTCCACCGACTGCCCGGTGTACTCGGCGGTCTAGGCTCGGTCTGTGCGTCACGAGCACCCTGTAATCGGCATGAGCGGATAAAAACAGCAGATACCAGAGCGAGATGTTGAGCGGTCAGTCTTTGAAAGTGTCGCCGACGCGCTGGTGTGGGCGTCCTTTGTCAGAAGGCCGTGGCTCGGAGGTAGGTCAGGACGGCGAGCACCCGCCGGTTGGTGTCCTCGGTCGGTGGCAGGTCGAGCTTGGCCAGGATGTTGCCTACGTGCTTGCCAACGGCTGCTTCGGTGATGACCAGCCTGGCCGCGATCGCGGCGTTCGAGTAGCCCTCGGCGACCAGGGCCAGCACCTCGTGCTCACGGGCCGAGAGCCGGGCCAGGGGGTCACGCCGACGGACCAGTAGCTGGCGGACCACTTGTGGGTCGACTACCGTGCCGCCCGCCATTACTCGGCGCAGTGTCGCGACGAAGTCCTCCACATCGACGATCCGGTCCTTGAGCAGGTACCCGACCCGCGCGCCGTCGCCGGAGTCCAACAGTTCAGCGGCGTAGCTGCGCTCCACGTACTGGCTCAGGGCGACGACAGCCAGTCCCGGCTCGGCCCGGCGCAGCGCCACGGCGGCCCGCAGGCCCTCATCGGTGAACGACGGCGGCATCCGGATGTCCGTGATCACGAGGTCGGGTCGAGTTCGCTCGACTGCCACCACCAGCGCGTCCGCGTCGCTGACCTGCGCGAGCACCTCGAATCCGAACCGTTCCAACAGCCCGGCCAACCCGGCCCGCAGCAGCACGCCGTCCTCCGCGAGCACGACTCGAATCACTGGCACGGCAACTCCACGCGCACTACGGTCGGGCCACCCAGCGGGCTGGACAGCAACATCCGCCCGCCTACCACGGCCGCACGGTCCGCCAGTCCGGTCAACCCGGTACCGCGTGCCGGGTCGGCGCCGCCGACGCCGTTGTCACTGACCTCCAGAACGAGTGTCCCGGCCTGATGGGAAGCGGAGACGCCGGCAGCGGTCGCGTCACCGTGTTTGGCCACGTTGGTCAACGCCTCCGCCACGACGAAGTACCCGATCGACTCGACCGGGGCGGGCAGGCGGTCGGGCACGTCGGTGCGCACGCTCACCGGAATGGGCGCACGGTCGGCCAATTCTCCCAAGGCCGCCGGGATGCCGCGGTCGGTGAGGACCCTGGGATGGATGCCGCGGACCAGCTCCCGCAGCTCGGTCATCAGCTCCTTGGCCTCGTCGTGCGCGGCCGTGACTTCCGCGTACGCGGGTGAATCGGGTGGGAGGTCCATTTTGGCCAATCCCAGCCGGAGGGTGAGGCCGACGAGTCGCTGTTGCGCGCCGTCGTGCAGGTCACGTTCGACGCGGCGGCGTTCTGTCTCGAACAGATCCACCAGCCGGGCTCTTGATCGTGCGACCTCGACCAGCTCGGCGCGAAGCGGTCCGCTGTCGTCGCGGAGGAGGGCACGGGCCACCGCGCCGTTCGCCGACGCCAGCAGGGCCACCGGGTACGGCGACAGCAGGAGGGCTACGCCGGCGGCCACGGCGTAAGGGATCGCCGCTTCCTGTGTGGTGACGGTGGTGAACCCGAGCGTCACTTGCGAAGTGCCGTCCACCAGGTACGGCGACACGATCAGCAAGACAAGGAACAGCAGCAGACCACAGGTGGCGGCCGACAGCAGCGCACCGACGGTGACCAGCAGGACCAGGTACGCGACAGCTCGCCAGGTCGCGGACTCGGCGTACTTGACGGGTCCGCGCGGCGGCTCCCCCAGCGGTCGGCCGTCCACCAGCCGCAGTCGGCGTCGCTCCAGCCGGGCCATCGGAGCCGCCACCCACGGCAACGCCGCGGTGAGCAGCAATCCGCCGACGAGCACGAGCAGCAGCGCCATCGTCCACGGCATCGGCGCCGGACGGCCCACCGCCACCAGCACCCACGGCGCCGCGGGTATCGCCAAAGGCATCAGCGCGACGAACGCGATCGCCGGCGTACCGAGCATGTGGGCGTACGCGCGCCACGGCCAGGCGCTGAAAAGGAAACGCCTGGTGGCAAGCGCTTCGCGCACCGTTCGCGGTTCCGCCTTGATCACCCGGCCAACCGTAATCCATTCGGCGGAGCGCGTCCCGCCCCTTCGCCATAGTCCGGAGGTAGGCCTAGCACTACCTCCGAGTGACCCCTTGCTGTCAGTGACCGCGCCCGTATCCCGGTGATCTTGTTGGCACATGATGGTTCTCAAGACTCGTGTGAGCGGGTTGGCGGTGTTCCTCGGCCTCGCGTTCGGCCTGGCGTGGCTGGGCATGATCGGCGCGTGGGCGCTCGGCTTCTCACTGGTGAACCCGTTGGTGCAGCTGCCGTTCGCGTTCGCGCCGGCGCTGGCCGCCTTCGTCGTGCGGCGGTGGGTGACCGGTGAGGGATTCGCGGACGCGGGCCTGCGGCTGCGGCTGCGCGAGGCGTGGCCGCAGTACCTCGTGGCATGGCTGGGGCCGGCCGCTCTCGTCGCGGCCACCGCCGCCGTGGCCGTGCTGTTCGGTGCGCGCCTGTCCCCGCTGGACGGCCAGGTGGCCGGTCTGCCCGGCTGGGCGCTGATAGCGGTGCTGCTGCTCGTGGTTCCGCTGCTCGCACCGATCTACTGGGGTGAGGAGTTCGGGTGGACCAGCTATCTCCGGCAGCGGGTGTACCAAGGCCGCCCAGTGGCGGCGACGTGCGCGACCGGTCTGATCTGGGCGGTGTGGCACTACCCGCTCGCGTTCGTCGGATACATCGAGTTCGAGAACGTCGCGGTGGGCCTCGCGGTGTGGACGCTGTCGTTCCTGTGCCAGGAGGTTCTGCTGAGCTGGCTGCGGGTGCGCGGCGGCAGTGTGTGGACGGCGAGCCTCGCCCACGCCGGGAACAACATGGTGCTGGGTCTGCTGGCCGGTTTCCTGCTGGCGGATGTGAACGTCACGGCCGTCACGGTGTTCACGACGATTCCGATGGCGGTGCTCGCCGCCTGGGTGCTGGCCACCGGGAGGTTGCGACCGTGAACAGTCACGCGGTAGAGCTACAGCAGGTCAGCCGACTGTACGGATCCTGAGCGAATGGCGTCGCGGCGTTGGACAACGTGAACCTCGCCCCGCCTGGCGGGAACCTGGACCGCGATCATGGGACCGTCCGGCTCCGGCAAGTCCACCCTGCTGCACTGCGCCGCCGGACTGGACAAGGTCACCAGCGGTCGCGTGCTGCTGGCCGGCCAGGACATCACCACCGCACCAGACAACGTGCTTACCCTCATGCGTCGCCGCGTGATCGGCTTCGTGTTCCAGAGCTTCAACCTGAACGGTTCGCTCACCGCCGAACAGAATGTGGCCTTCCCGCTGAAGATGGCCGGTGTGCGGGTGTCCAAGGGCGAGGTGCGCCAGGCGCTGGCCGACGTCGGGCTCGGTGACCGGGCCCAAGCCACGGGAACTGTCCGGCGGTCAGCAGCCCGCTCGATCGCGGTCTCCCGGTCCATGCCCAGTTTCTCCAGCAGTTCCGGCGTGACGACATGGTTCTCACCTCGACCGCACGCTGACGAAACTCAGGCGGGTGTGGTGCAGACACCAGAACATCCTCCCTGGTGACCGACGGTCACCTCAGGTGAGTGCCCGGACAACCGGGGGAAGCTCTTCTGTTTCCGGGGTGTGGGCGCGATCGAGGCCCTGTTGGAATTGCTGGAGCGGGCGCAGTGGCTCGGCCCACAGCATGGAGGCGACCTCAGGGAGTTCCTGCGGAGCGTCATAGTCCGAGTGACTGAAATCGGTCCGTCGTTGTCGGCCGCAGCCACCGGCCCGCGACGACTTGACCGCCGTGGTCGGCGACCGAACCGACCACACGTGCTCGACGACCTCGTACAGACATGCCTTCACCAGCGCGTTTGACCTCAACTTAGGTTGAGCTGATGGGCTGCTCGCCGTCGACCTCAGGACAAGAAAGCGAACAGCTATGGCGAACAGCACGGACAGAACGACCACAAATCCCTCTCCGCATCCGGCTTCGGTGGATCGACCGTCTCCGTTGACACTTCCGGTGGTCCTGGTCGGCGTCGTCCTGGTGGCGATGTCCATCTCGGGGACCGCGGTGGCGCTGCCGAGCATCGGCCGTGATCTTGATACCTCCGGCTCCCCGTTGAACTGGGTCGTGGCCGGTTACAACCTGGCCTTCGCGGCCATGACGCTCATCACGGGATCGGCGGCCGACCGGATCGGCAGGCGACGGGTGTTCGTCGTCTCGGCGCTGGTCTTCGCGGCCGGGTTTCTCGGGACGGCGCTGAGCCCGGCGATCGTCGTCACCGACGTCGCCCGCGTCGTCTCCGGTGTCGGCGGTGCCGGGATCATGGCGGCCGGCGGTGCCATCCTCGCCTCCAGCTACGAAGGGGCGGCCCGCAATCGCGCCTTTGCCCTGATGGGCACCATGGCCGGGGTCGGCATCGCCATCGGCCCCACCCTGTCGGGCCTGCTGATCAGTGCTACCGGCTGGAGGGGGAGCTTTGCGGTCTTCACGGTCATCGGCTTGCTGGTCGCCTTGGGCGGGACCCGTGCCCGCGAGTCCCGCGCGACCGACACCGGCCGGGCGGATTGGGTTGGCAGTGTCCTGTTCGTCGCCGCGCTGGCATTGCTGATGTTCGCGCTCCTGGAGGCGCCGTCGCTCGGCTGGTCCCACCCGGTCATCCTGCTCACCGGGATCGCAGGCCTGGTCGTGCTGGTTGTCTTCGGCGTCGTGCAGCGGCGCAGCGCCGCTCCGGTACTGGCACCCGAACTGGTCGCCAATCGCGGTTTCCTCGGCTGGAGCCTGGCGACCCTGACCACGTCCGTCGGGTTCCTTGGCGTCCTGGTCTTCCTGCCCACCTACTTGCAGGCAGCGGCCGGGCTCTCCCCTGCCGTCTCGGGGGTGACGATGCTGTTGCTGACGGCCCCGGTGCTGATCATGCCCATGGTCGCGGTGGCGCTGGTGAACAAGGGCGTACCGGCCCGGCTGCTGATCATGATCGCCCTGGTGCTGGTCGTGGCCGGGAATCTGTGGCTGGTGACGTTGAACGCCGAGGACGCGGTCGCGGTCGTCGCGGCGCCGCTGGTGATGATCGGGGTGGGCATGGGTGTGTCCTTCGGCATCACCGACGGCCAGGCCATGGCTCTCGTCCCGGCCGACGCCGTCGGCATGGCGGCCGGCTTCCTCAACACCCTGCGGGGAGCGGCCGAGGCTCTCGTGATCGCCGCTTACAGTGCCTCCATCGTCGGCCTCCTCACGGCGAGGCTCGACGACCCGGCCCGCGCCGCCAAGGTCGGCGCCGGACGCCTCACCGAGGGAGCCGAGGCGGTGGAACTGGACGCCTTCACCTGGTCATGGCAGCTGACCCAGCTCGGTGTCGGCCTGCTCTGCCTGGTCCTGTCGATCGTCGTGGCCGTCCTGATCCACCGCCGCGCCGCGACGTCCCGTCGCCGCACCTGACCACCGGCGTCCCGAACGAGCGAGGAGCGGACAAGTGCGCGCCAGTCCCGAGGACCATCTCACGATCGGTGAGGTCATCCACCGGACCGGCGTGCCCGCCTCCGCCTTGCACTTCTACGAACGCAAGGGCCTGATCTTCAGCGAACGCACCGGCAACAATCAGCGGATCTTCTCGCGGCACATGCTCCGCCGGATTTCCTTGATCCTGGTGGCGAAGCGCCTCCGCATTCCGCTGACGGACGTCGCCGAGGTCTTCGTCGGCCTCCCCGCCGATCGCGCCCCCACCCACCAGGACTGGCAGCGGGTCTCCCGGCGCTGGAAGCGACAACTGGAGGAACGCCGCCGCGCCCTCGAGTCCCTCGAACACGAACTCACCGGTTGCATCGGCTGCGGCTGCCTGTCGATGAAGGCGTGCCTGCTCCTCAACCCCGACGACGCCCTCCAGGGCCGTGGCCCCGGACCGGTGCGGCTCCAGCAGCCCAGCGCCCCCTTTACCAGCGACCTCGCGGCCCATCCGCACGATGAGCACAAGAACTGACGTATGAAGCCAGCGACAGCACGGACGACAGACCGTCATTGACGGGGCGAAAGTGAGCCCCCTGGTGACCGATATCTCTCACATTCGGTGACCGAATCACGCGACGGGAATCCAGCTGCCGTGCAACCCCAGTGGGACGCGTGCGGGCAGGTGGACCCTGGCGAGGGGTTCGCCCGCGAAGTCTTGGGCGGCCAGGATCACCAGGTCCGCCGCGCCCCGATCGGGGTTGTGGACGTAGGCCAAGTTGTAGCCGTCGTCCTCCGCTCTCGTCCGGCCCGCGGGGACGAACACGGTCTCGCCCGCGCTCGCGTCACGGCCGAACTCGTGTGTTTCGGTGGCACCGGTCAGGAGGTCGTGTTTGAGGAGAGCGCTGCTGAAGCCCTCGTCAGGGCGGTCCGGCTCGGTGGTGCTCGGTGTGGCATAGAGTTCGGCCGCCGCCGAATAGCCGAAGCGGTAGGGCTTGCCGCTGAAACGGCCGTTCAGGCGCGGGAAGTCCTGCGGGCGGTCGTGCAGCAGCGTTCGCGTGACCCGGCCGAGCGTGAGGTCGGCGGTCCAGCGTTCGAGCACGGGCTTCGAGGCACCGATGTCGGCGAAGTCCAGCGGCCGGGGATGCACGACCACATCCACCACCATTTTGCCGTTCTCCTCGAAGGCGTTCAGGGTGTGGCCGACCATGACCGGTGCGGTTTCCAGCCAGCGCACCGTCCCGCCCGCTCTCGGCAGCAGACCCAGCCGTGAGGGCAGGTCCCGGTTCCAGTGGAACGGCACCCCGGTCGCCAGGCGCTCGGGGTCGAAGACCATCGGGGATTCGTAGAGCACCACGTAGTGCTCGGTGAGCGCGAAGTCGTGCATGTACGGCAGGGTCGGCGCCGGGATGTCGGTGACGCTCCGGTTCTCCCCGTCGGGCCCGATCACGATGTGCTGCACGAAATCCGCACCGTAACGAAAGGCCAGTGAGTGCAGTTCGCCGGTCGCGTGGTCGTACTTGCTGTGCGCGTTGGCCGAGAAGCCCTGTGCCGTGGCACCGAGGGGGGCGGGTCCGACGGTGTCGAGTTCACCGGTCAGCTCGTACGGGGCCAAACCCCCTTCGATCAGCGCGTAGAGACGGCCACCGTGGCCCGCGACCTGGACGTTCGGCGCGAAGTCCATCCGCTCGTCGGCGACCTGCCCGCGGCGCGGTTCTCCGAGCCGGTCGGCCACGGAAGCCGACCGGACCCAGCGGTTGCGGTACCACTCGGCGCGGCCGTCGCGCAGGCGCACGCCGTGGACCATGCCTTCCCCGAGGGTCCAAATGTGCGCCGCCGCGTCTTCTAGACCAAGCGGGTTCGGGCCGATGCGCAGGTAGCGGCCATCGAGGTCGTCCGGGATTTTCCCGGTGACGGGCAGGTCGAAGGCGGTGATCTCTTCGGCGACCGGGGCGAAGTTGCCAAGGATGTAGCGGTTGGGGTTCATCGTCTTCCCTTGTGCGAGGCCAGCTTGTTCCGGCACCGCCGACCATACAAGCGTCTTGTACACTTGTATAAGACGAACGTATAAGACGCTTGTCACAGTCTCCCACTAGGATCGGGGCATGGGACAACGAGAGGACCTCCTCGACGGAGCCAAGCGCTGCCTGGTCGAACGCGGCTACGCGCACACCACCGCGCGCGACATCACCGCCGCCTCAGGTGCGAACCTCGGCTCCATCGGGTACCACTTCGGCTCCAAAGAGGCCCTCATGAACGAGGCCATGATCGAACTCTCGGCCGAGGCGGTCGAGCGGCTGCGTGAACCGGCCGGAACGTCGCTGACCGCCATCTGGCAAGGCCTCATCGGCTCCTTCACCGAGCAGCGCGACACGTGGACCGCCGTCCTCGAAAGCGCCACCCAGGCCGTCCGCTTCCCGGACCTCCGCGAACGACTAGCCGACGCGCAGGACGAAGCCCGGAAGGTCCTCGGCGAACGCCTGTCGCGCACCGACGCCGACGCGGCCGGCGCCGTTCAGTTCGCCCTCATCGCCGGCGTGATGATGCAGCACCTCGTCGCTCCCGAGCGGGCTCCCAGCGCCGAAACGGTCATTCGCGGCCTGAAGGCCCTCGCCGGTGACCCCTCGCCGGAGTGACCCGCTCCCACGCCGGGTTCCGATCCCCGCTCGTGTCCAGCCGCGATCGCTACGTCGTTGTCCCGGTGGTCACCCACGTACATCGTCTCGCCTGGCCCGTCGGGCACCATCTCTGCGACGCGGGCGAAGGACTCGGACGAAGGCTTGGCGACACCCCACTCGCCCGAGGTCGCGACCTGGTCCACGGCAGACCCAGCGCACGCAATTAGCTCGGCCGCGGGCGGTCTGGTTCCCGGCTACCCCCACCCACAAGCCGGGCTCCCGCATCCGCGCCAAGCCGGGCCGGACGTCGGGATAGCGTCGCCGTGCTCGATACCAGGTCGCGATCCGGTAGCTGCTGCGGTAACCGGACAACACAGGCAGCCGATGCAGCTCAAGATTCAGGTCCCGCAACGGCCCATCGGGCAACTCCGGTTGGCGCCAGACCCCCACGGCGTCTTCCCTGACGTGGCCCAGTTCACAATATGCTGGCAGCCACTATAAACCGCTGTAAAACCCCGCCTCGGAGAGAGGGCTTCACCCCAGCCGCCCCACCTCGAAAATTCGGTCAAAACCTCTTTAATCCGGCGTCAGCCTATGTAAAGCAGCAGCACGATGCGATCTGACCTGCGTAAACGTTGGGCAGTCCCAGCCGATTCGGCAGGGCTTCCCATCACCCAGTACGCCGGAGGAACGCTGTCACGTGGAGTTGGCTACTGGCCGGCCCTGTCGTCGCCACCGGGATCACCGCGATCGCGCGCTGCGTCCTGGCCAAGATCCGCGCTGAAAGTCAGCGACGCGAACTTGAGATCGCCCTGCACGACGCCACCCGCGCCGAACGCGTCGCGATCCTCCGGGCGCTCCGCAGTCAGGCCGGGCCGCCCGCCGTCCGTCGTCGAACGACTCCTAGTTAGTCCACTGTGAACTCGAACGCGAGGGCTCACCGCTCCTTGGCCGACGACCTGACCGTGTGCGGTGCGGCCGGGCGGGAGACCTCCGGCCCCCGCCCGGCGCACCGCACACGGTGCCGGCTCCGCATCCGTCACTGTTAAAGGGTGCGAGGCTTGTACGAAGGGCGCCGCGCTTCGTACTCCGCGATGCTGGATTCGTGTTCCAAGGTCAGGCTGATGTCGTCCAGCCCCTCCAGCAGACGCCACCGGGCGTTGTCGTCAAGCTCGAAATCAGCCGTGATTCCCTCGGCACGAACCTGGCGGCCGAAGAGGTCCACGGTGACCTCGGCCGCGGGGTCGGCCTCGGTCAGCTCCCAGAGCCGGTCCACGGTCTCTTGTGGCAGCACCACGGTCAGCAGGCCGTTCTTGAGGGAGTTGCCGCGGAAGATGTCGGCGAAGCGGGAGGAGATGACGGCCTTGAAGCCGTAGTTCTGCAGTGCCCAGACGGCGTGCTCGCGCGAGGAGCCGGTCCCGAAGTCCGGCCCGGCCACCAGCACGGTGGCGCCCTGGCGGGCGGGCTGGTTGAGCACGAACTGCGGGTCCTTGCGCCAGGCATCGAAGAGCCCGTCCTCGAAGCCGTCCCGGGTGACCTTCTTCAGCCAGTGGGCAGGGATGATCTGGTCGGTGTCGATGTTGCTGCGGCGCAGCGGGACGACCCGGCCGGTGTGGGTGGTGAATGCTTCCATGAGGTTCAGACTCCGGTGGTGAGGGGCCGTTCGGACAGGTCAGCGGGCGAGGCCAGGTGTCCGAGGACCGCGGTAGTGGCTGCCACCTGCGGAGAGACCAGGTGGGTGCGACCGCCCTTGCCCTGCCTGCCCTCGAAGTTGCGGTTGGACGTGGACGCGGCCCGCTCGCCGGGGGCCAGCTGGTCGGGGTTCATGCCCAGGCACATGGAGCAACCCGCGTGGCGCCACTCGGCTCCGGCGGCGACGAACACCTTGTCCAGCCCCTCCTCGACGGCCTGGAGCGCGACGCGCACCGACCCTGGCACGACCAGCATCCGTAGCCCGTCGGCCACCGAGCGGCCCTGGAGCACGGCGGCCGCGGCGCGCAAGTCCTCGATCCGCCCGTTGGTGCAGGAGCCGAGGAAGACGGTGTCCACCGCGATCTCCCGCAGTGGCTGACCCGCCCTCAGGCCCATGTACTCCAGCGCCTTCTCGGCCGCCAGCCGCTCGCTGGGGTCGGCGAAGTCCGCCGGGTCGGGGACGGAGCCCGACAGCGGAGCACCTTGTCCTGGGTTGGTACCCCACGTGACGAAGGGAGAGAGTGCGGAGGCGTCGATGACGACCTCGCGGTCGAAAGTGGCTTCGTCGGTGCGCAGGGCACGCCAGTCGGCGACGGCGGCGTCCCAGGCGGTGCCCTTGGGCGCGTGCGGGCGGTCCTTGAGATAGGCGAAGGTGGTTTCATCGGGGGCGATCATGCCGGCCCGGGCACCCGCCTCGATCGACATGTTGCACACGGTCATCCGGGCCTCCATCGAGAGTTTCTCGATGGCCGGGCCGCGGTATTCGATGACGTGGCCTTGGCCGCCGCTGGTGCCGATCTCGGTGATCACGGCCAGGATCAGGTCCTTGGCCGTGACACCGGGGGGCAGCTCGCCCTCGACCGTGACGGCCATGGTCCGAAACGGCGCCATCGGCAGCGTCTGGCTGGCCAGCACGTGTTCGACCTGGCTGGTGCCGATGCCAAAGGCGAGGGCGCCGAATGCGCCGTGGGTGGAGGTGTGGCTGTCACCGCAGACGATGGTCATTCCAGGCTGGGTCAAGCCCAGCTGCGGCCCCACCACGTGGACGACGCCCTGCTCGACGTCGCCCAGCGGGTGCAGGCGGACCCCGAACTCCGCGCAGTTCTTCCGCAGCGTCTCCAGCATTGCGCGGGAGACCGGGTCGGCGATCGGCTTGTCGATGTCGATCGTGGGGGTGTTGTGGTCTTCGGTCGCGATGGTGAGATCGGTGCGCCGCACACGCCGTCCGGCCTTGCCGAGCCCATCGAACGCCTGCGGGCAGGTCACCTCGTGCAGCAGGTGCAGATCGATGTAGAGCAGATCCGGTTCGCCCTCGGCGCGCCGGACGACATGGTCGTCCCAGACCTTCTCCGCCATTGTCTTGGCCATGGACTTCCCTTCGAGCGAATGGATGGAACCGGAGCCGGGCCGGCACCGGATTTCACGCTGTGCTCGTGCGGAATGCCTCGTTTCACGAGACATCGAGGAACTTCTTGAACAGGCACCGCTTTGCTCGAGCAGCGCCCGATGCCAGGTCAGGGCATTGGCAGGCAGAGCGGATCAGCCCGCCAGGCGCGCGGCGAGTGCGTCGCCGATCTGCTCGGTGCCGCGGGGTGCGGCCGTGTCGCGTTCGGCGAGGTCGGCGGTGACGGCGGCCTCGATCCGCCGTGCCTCCTGTTCATAGCCCAGGTGGCGCAGGAGCAGCGCGACCGACAGGACGGTCGCGGTCGGGTCGGCCTTGCCGGTGCCCGCGATATCCGGGGCGGAGCCGTGGACCGGCTCGAACATCGAGGGGTGGGCGCCGGTGGGGTTGATGTTGCCGCTGGCGGCAAGGCCGATGCCGCCGGTGACGGCCGCGGCCAGGTCGGTCAGGATGTCACCGAAGAGGTTGTCGGTGACGATCACGTCGAACCGCTCGGGCCGGGTGACGAAGAAGATCGTGGCGGCGTCGACGTGCAGATAGTCAGTGCTGACGCCGGGGTACTCGGCGGCGACCGCGTCGAAGGTGTGCTGCCACAGGTTGCCGGCGTGCACGAGCACGTTGTTCTTGTGCACCAGCGTCAGGCTCCGGCGCGGCCGGGCGTTGGCGAGCTGGAAGGCGTACCGGATCACCCGCTCCACGCCGTAGGCGGTGTTGACGCTCACCTCGGTGGCCACCTCGGCGGGGGTGCCGACGCGCAGCGCGCCGCCGTTGCCCGTGTACGGACCCTCGGTGCCTTCCCGGACCACGACGAAGTCGACGGGCGGGCGGTCGCCGGTGTTCGGATCGAGTTTGCCGGGGCGCAGGTTCACGTAGTGGTCGAAGGCGAAACGCAGCTTGAGCAGCAGGCCACGTTCCAGAACGCCGGAAGGGACGGTGGGATCGCCGATGGCGCCCAGCAGGATCGCGTCATGGTGCCTGAGCGACTGCAGTTCGGCGTCCGGCAGGATCTCCCCGGCGGCGTGCCACCGCCGCGCGCCGAGATCGTATGGGCTGGTCTCCAGTTTCACGTCCGGCGGAAGCACGGCGGCCAGGACCTTCAGTCCCTCTGCCACCACTTCCGGGCCGATGCCGTCACCGGGGATCACCGCGAGGCGAATGCTACGACTGGTCGGCATTGGCATCTCTCTCCTTCATTCGGGTGGCAGCTGTTCGCGAGGTTTGCTCTTGGGCCCGGAACGGGCCGGTCCCTTGTCGAGAACCGGCCCGATGTGCCCCGGATCGGCGGCAGACCGCTGCCGGCTTCCTTGGTCCGCGCGTGGCCGCGGACTCCAGGGCACTCAGACGGCGGGCTCCGTCGCGGCCGCGGTCGAGGTGACATACGGTGCGGACTGCTTCTCGTCCCAGGCTCGCCGGGCAGTGGCCAGCGCGGCCCTCCGGACCGCTTCCGTCTCCTCCTCGTGAATGCCCACGCCCCACAAGGAATGCCCGTTCAGGGCGGTCTCGCAGAAGGCGGCGTATCCAGGCCGCCCCTGGAGCCGCTCCACGGTGACGCCTTGGACCGCGCCGGGGGTTTCCAGGGCGGAGAACGCCTGGCACACCGAAATCTTCCAGTCGGCGGGTGTCCAGTCGGCGGCGGAAATCTCCACGGCGTCCGTCGTCCCCTCGTCGGACTCCGTGCCCGGTGCCACATACCGCTCCGTGAAAAGCTCCCAAAGCTCGTCCGCGCCCACTTCGCCACCAAGCTGCTCGCAGAACTCCTGCATGACATGGGCGAAGTCGATCTGCAACGGCCGGGGCAGGGTCAGCCCCCGCGTGCTGCGCAGCAGATGGGCGATGCCGCCCTTGCCGGACTGGGTGTTGATGCGGATCAGCGCCTGATAACTGCGCCCGATGTCGCGGGGATCGACGGCGAGGTAGGGCACTTCCCAGACGGCACCGGGATCCCCCGCCTCCTCCCGGGCTTTGAGCCCCTTGGCGATGGCGTCCTGGTGCGTGCCGGCGAAGGAGGTGTAGACAAATTCGCCCACCCAGGGATGGCGAGCGGAGACCGGGAGCTGATTGCACTCCTCGACCACGGAACGGATGCCGTCCAGATCGCTCAGGTCGAGCATGGGGTCGATCCCCTGGGAGAACAGGTTCATCGCCAGGGTGGGCAGGCAGACATTGCCGGTGCGCTCACCGTTTCCGAACAGGCACCCCTCCACCCGGTCGACGCCGGCGAGGAGGGCCAGCTCGGTCGCCGCGACGGCGCTGCCGCGGTCGTTGTGCGGGTGCAGGGTGAGGATGGTCCGGTCGCGATACGCCAGATTCCGGCACGTGTACTCGATACGGTCCGCCAGCTCATGAGGCGGGAAACACTCCACGGTCGCGGGCAGGGCGATGCGGAGGGTGCGGTCGGTCCGCGGAGCGCAGTACTCCTGTACCGCGTTGCAGATCTCCACGCCGAAGTCGGGTTCGGTCTGGCTCCAGGACTCCGGCACGTAGGACAGGTAGAGCTCGGTCTCCGCCAACGTTTCCTGGAGCCGGACGGCGTGCCGGGTGCCCTCGAGGGCCAGCGCCACGGTCTCCTCGCGACTGGCACGGAAGACCACCCGCCGCTGCGCGACGGAAGTCGGGTTGATGTACTGCAGGACCGCCTTGCGGGCTCCGCGTACCGCGTCGACACTCCGGTCTATGGCATCGGTCCGCATGGAGCAGAGGACCTGGATGATGACGTCGTCAGGGATGGAGCCCGTCTCGATCAGATGCCGCACGAAGTCGTAGTCGTCCTGGGACGAGGCGGGGTAGCCGACCTCGATCTCCTTGAACCCCATGGACACCAGAAGGTCGAACATGACGCGCTTGCGGGCGACATCCATCGGCTCCAGCAGGGCCTGGTTGCCGTCACGCAGGTCCACGCTGCCCCACAGGGGCGCGCGGGTGATGTGACGGCTGGGCCAGGTGCGGTCTTCCAGCCCGATCGGCTGATAAGGAGCGTACTTGTGCACGGGCATTCCGCTGGCTGTCTGCGCACCCATGTCCTGGGCGCGGAAGGCGCGGTGCCGATGTGGTGAAGGGCTCATCTCTTCCTCTCTCCTGGATTTCCGTGGCGCCATACCCCGCCGCTGCGGGCGAAGTTCCGGCACGAGAACGCGAAATGGTTCCGGGCGGGAGCGCGGTCGGCGACCCAGCCGGAAGACCCGCCGCCGTCGAGGAAGATGTCCTCCAGCGCGTGGTATCCCTCTCGGGCCGCGTACCCGGACGTGCTCGAGCCGTCGAGGGCTTCACCGTGAAGGCAGGAACGCGGGCGTCACCTGCCGACGAGTTCCTACTGCTTCATGGCAGGGCGGCCGCCGCGGTGCCTGCCGAGCCGCACGATGGGGAGCAGACCCTGCACGTACTGGTCGCGGATGGCCCGCTTGTCGTACTTGCCCACCGAGGTCTTGGGCACGGCCGGCAGGACCGCCCAGCGTTCGGGCACCATCCACGCGTCGATACGTTCGGCCAGGAAATCACGCAGTTCCGCCGGGTCGATGCCGTTGTGGCGCAGTGACACGGTGGCCAGCGGACGTTCGCCCCATCGGTCGTCGGGCACCGCTATGACGGCCGCCTCGATCACCGCGGAGTGTTCCATCAGCGTGTTCTCCAATCCCACGCTGGAAATGAACTCACCGCCGGACTTGATGACGTCCTTCACCCGGTCGGTCAACCTCAGATAGCCGTTCGCGGTGATCGCGCCGACGTCGCCGGTCCTCAGCCAGCCGTCCGCGGTGAAGTTCTCCGCCGGCCGCGCCCACGCAGCCTCGTCACCGCCGTGATAGGCACACGTCACGTCGGGGCCGCGCAGCTGAAGTTCCCCGGTGGCCACACCATCGCAGGGCAACAGTGCGCCGTCCGGGCCCACGAGCCGGAACTCCACCGACGGCGGGAACCGCCCCTGGCTGACACGGTAGGCCCATTCCTCGTCGGAGTCCGCCCCTCGGGGCGGCACCGCCGCGCTCACCAGCCCCATGGTCTCGGTCATCCCCCAGCCGTGCAGAAGCTCGATGGAATGCCGGTCCCGGTATGCGGCCATCAAAGTCGGCGGGCAAGCGGAACCGCCTACATACGCCCGCCTCAGGCTTTCGGTGTTGTAGGTGCGGGTGTCCAGTTCCTCCAAAAGAGAAGACCAGACGGTGGGGACGGCGGCGCTGAAGGTGGGCCGCCCCTTGTCGATCATGCGGGCGAGCGATTCGGCGTGGGTGAACCGGTCAGGCAGCAACAGATCAGCGCCCGTGAAGAAGGCTGTGTGCGGGATGCCCCATCCGATCACGTGGAACATGGACGCTATCGGGAAAAGGGTGTCGTGCGAGCTGATGTTGTAATGACTCGGCGACAGCACCTGGAAGCAGTGCAGGAATATCGAACGGTGGCTGTAGACCACTCCCTTGGGCTTGCCGGTGGTTCCGGTGGTGTAGCAGATCGTCGCGGCGGCACGCTCGTCCAACCGCTCCTCCCAGGGATAATCGCCGGGATGGTCGCTGATCAGCTCCTCGTAGTCATGTACTTCACCGGTGAATCCGGACAGCGCCTCACGGCCGCCACGACCGGCGACGATGATGTGCCGCACGGTTTCCGGCAACCGCGCGAGCACGGGGGCGAGCGATTCTGTCAGCCCCGCGTCCACGATGATGACCTCGTCCCCGGCGTGGCCGATGGTGTAGACCAGCTGGTCCGCGGGCATCCGCCAGTTCAGGGTGTGCAGCACGGCACCCATCGCGGGAACCGCGACGAAGAGTTCGAGATGACGAGCGTTGTTCCACATGAGGGTGCCGACGACGCCCTGTTCGCTCCCCGCCCGGGTACCGGGGCGCACCCCCAGCCGGTCACGGAGCGCACGCGCCAGCCGGGCGGCCCGCTCGGCGACTTCCGCGTAACTCCTTCTGTCGAACCCCGTTCCGTTCCAGGTGGACACGTGGGAGGAAGCGTGAACCGTAGCGCCGTACCGCAGGATGCGGGCAATGGTCAGTGGAGTGTCCGGCATCGTGCTGTGCATAGCGTGCCTCCGGAATTGGGTGCCTGCATCGGGCGGCGGTTCGCCGAGCGGCGCGATCCGTTGACAGGAAACATATTCCGGTGTTCTCATCACCGGCAACCCTGCGCGGTTGTCTTGCGTGGCCACTGGCCGGAGGTCCCAGAACCGGTTGCCGGCAGGTGTTCCAGCGCCCTTCCCCAGCAGTTCAGTGCCTTCTCCGGCGACTACGTCCGGCACTCCGCAATCGTTGTCAGCACACGGAAAAGTACGGCGAGAGAGAACCGGGGCTCGGGGTCGCACCAGGTGAACCCGGCTTTCTCCCGCTTCCACATGAGATGAGATTCGCTTGTCGCATTGGAGGCGCGCGGGGGTGACGCGAAGCGACAGCTCGCTTTCGCTGTGTGCCGAGTACCTCCCGCGCGCCAAAAGGGCACCCTGGCAACGAATGCGCCTACCGGCGAGCAGGACATACGCCTACATTCATTTGAGGCGATCAAAGGTGGCTTGTCCGTGAGCTTCCGGTGAGCGCGCCCGCGCGGTGGTCGTGAGTGGCGAATCGTGTTCTATCGAGGGGTAACGCAAAGGTGTCGGGTCGCGGGGATTCGCTGGCGGCTGTGGGGCGACGGTGTCGCGAAAGCCACTTTCGGGACATCAGGCGTCGCGAAAGTGGCTTTCGCGACGCATCTCGACCATGGGTTCAGCGAGGGCCACGGCACCGGCGTAGCGAAGGCCCCCTCTTCGCTACCACACCCTGCCCCCGACGTTGCGAAAGTGGCTTCCGCAGCGGTGAAGGTTGCGAAAGTGGCTTTCGCAACCTGCCACCTGTGCCCCACCCCTCAATAAGTACGTGAAGGCCCCCTTCATGTAGCTAGTGCTGTGACCACATAGGTTGGCCGGGTTGGTTTAGGCGGCGTGGGTGGCGCGTTGGCCCCAGATGTGCTGGCGTTCGCTGCGGACGCGTGCTCGTTCGCGGCGCTGGGCTGCGAGGACGTCG
>NZ_JADNQO010000033.1:0-24136 GCF_047608665.1 Amycolatopsis sp. cmx-11-51
CGGCATTCGGGGATCGGGATGCACACCCCCGCGTCGGTGCACTTCGGCACCGCCGAGCAGATCCGGGCCCAGCGGCAGATCACGCTCAACCAGGCCTACGCGGAGCATCCTGAGCGCTTCGCGCGCCCCCCGCGACCACCCAAAATGCCCGAAGCAGCCTGGATCAACCAGCCCTCTGACCAGCTCAAACCGGCGCGCCAACACAACCTGTCTCACTTGACTTGACAACTACCGTCCTGCGCCCATACTCGCATCACACCAGCTTACGTTCCTCCGAGCATTACCGACTCGATCAACCGTCAGCGGTCCTCAGCCGCGCCCGGCTGAGGGCTTGCCCTCGGTTGCCGACTCGTGCGCATGCGTCCAGAAGCGCGTGGGTACTAGCGAGCAAGTCACCCGAGGGAGTGGGCAGAAGCTGTGCGTGGCGCTCGCCCTACAGGGTTCACGTTGTACCGGCACGACGAGCATCCGCCGGTTCTCCACCTTCAGTCGCCCACCGCCAGCCTCTTCCTCGAGCGCCCAAGAGACATCGCGTTCTACGAAAGTCAACTGGAACGCTTGGCGGAACGAGCGCTCAGCCGACGAGAGACCCGAGAATGATTCACCAGGAAGCTGGCGGATATCGAGCGGCATCTGGAACACCACCGGCCGCTGATCCCAGGCGGTGCTGAGGCGCCGGTGGAAACGCGGACATGAAGCTCCCCTACGTCGTCGACGGGTCGCGTGGCGCTGGTCGCCTTCGCGATCAACCCCGACGTCCCGGGAAGTTTTCCGGGCGGGCTAGGGCTTTCACTCCTTGTTCGGCACCAGGTACAGCTCCTGCTTTCCGAGCGTCGGCGCGTCGAGCGTCCAGTGCGCGAGCGCGTCCTGTGGCGGGGCCGCCAGCCGACGCAGCACGAGTTCGGGACTGCGTGGCCGGACGTCGAAGTCGAAAAAGGCGTAGTTCACGCGGAGTATCGCGCGGGTCCAGCGGTTCTCCTTGCCGCGCGCCTCGATCGCGGCCGACAGCAGGCCGCGGTCGGAGAAGACGTCGACGACCGGGCAGCCGCAGGTGTAGGCGAGGATGCCGATTTCACCCGCGCTGCCGACGATCCGGCCTCCGGCGAGCGTTCCCAGTTCTGCTCCGATACGTGCGTACTGCGCGCTCGACGTGTAGTTCGACGTGAACGGCGCGTACGTGCGAGGAAGCCCGGCAGCCGCGTACGCGATCAGACCGGCGACGATCAACGCGAGCACCCCGCAAAACATGATCCGGTAGGAAACCGCTACGGCACACACGAAAACAGTCGCCACGGTGAGGCCGGGGCCGTAATACCAGTGGTAGGGCGGGACCGTCAGCGACACGTAGCCGAGGTGGTACAGCAGGCCACCGAGGGCGAGCAGAACGAACGGCCGCAGCCCGGCGGGGATCGTGCGCAGCCGGATGGCCAGTGTCACCACGGCGAGGACAGCGAGTACGGCGGGCAGGAACGCCAGCGCCGCCATCACCGGCGAAGTCCGCGCGTAGAACAGCGGGCCGCTACCGAAGTTCCAGGCACCCCAGGCATGTTGCGCGCCCTGGAGCGTCTTGATCACAACGGTGTCCGGTACCGCCGCGCCGAGCACCACCCAGCTGAAGCAGAACCACGGCAGCGTGATCAGCCCGGCTCCGAGCAGTGCGCGTCCCGTGCCGGGACGGAGGAAAACGAAGAGCACCACCGCGAACACGATCAGGTCCAGCCGAACCAGGGCGAGCACACCGGCTGCAAGACCGAAGGCGAACGGGTTCTCTTCGACGGCGAACACGGTGAGCCAGCCCAGGACCGCCGCACCGAGAGTGACCTCGAGCCCGATCGACGAGAGCAGAAGCGGGTTCACGGTCAGCGCGGCGAGTGTCAGAGCAGGGAACCGGGGCGGCAGCCCCGCCGCCCCGCCGAGCCTGCGCAACGCCAGGGCGAGCAGGACCTGGCATAGCACGAACAACGCTCCGGCGGCGAAGACGGCGTCGCGGACGAAGATGGTCAGGACCGCCAGGATGAGCACGTTCGCCGGCGACGTCGCGGTGTTCGACGTCGCGTCGGCGAGCAGGCCCCAGTGGCCGTGGAAGGCGACGTTGCGCACGTACGCGAGCGTGATGAACGTGTCGTCGATCAAATGCGGACGAGCGAGCAGGAACACTCCCGCCGAGAGCACCGCTACGGACAGGGGCATCCGCCAGGACGTCGTCTGGTTGTCCGTCGTCCGGACCTGTTCCATGATCATGGCTTGATGTGGCTCCCCCGGCCCGGAACGTTGCGCGCAACGTTCGGCCGGTGCCGGCCACAACCAGGGCGTGAGCAGTTTCGCGAGCGGGGTGGGGGTACCGGTGGAACAGACCGGTGACCGGGAACTGTGGGCCCGCGCGGCCGGCGGCGACGAGGGGGCGTTCGGCGAGCTGTTCGAGCGGCACGCCGAGGCTCTGTGGAACTACACGTATCGCCTGACCGGTTCGTGGAGCAGCGCCGAGGACCTGGCGTCCACGACGTTCCTCATCGCGTGGCGGCGGCGGGCCGAGGTGACCCTGGTGCGGGACAGCGCCCTGCCGTGGCTCTACACGGTCGCGGCCAATGTCGCCCGTGACGAGCACCGCGGTGCTCGTCGCCGGCTGCGGCTGCTCGGGAAGATCCCGGCTCAGCCCGCCGTGTCCGACCACGCCGATTCGGTGGCCGAGAAGATCGACGGCCAGCGCCGGCTGGGACAAGTCGCCGAAGCCGTCCGGTCACTGCCGAAATCGCAGCGCGACGTCGTCGAACTCTGCCTGGCCGCCGAGGTGAGCATCGCTGACGCCGCAGAGTTGCTGGGCATCGCCGAGGTCACCGTCCGCGCCCATCTTTCCCGGGGACGGGCCCGGCTGCGTACGTTGCTGGAGGAGAAATGAGCGGCGAACCCGTGTACCCACCTCGCCATGCGATGCCGGACGACGTCCGCACCCGGATGCGATCGGCCGTCCGCGAGGGGATCGCGAAGCCGCGGCGGCCGGCACGCATCTGGTACGCCGCCGCAGCGGTCGTTCTCGTCGCATCCGGCGCCGCCGCCGCGACGCAGCTGCTCCGTCAGCAAGGCACGGACCCCCGCCCCGAGCCGGCCGCCGGCGAGCTCAACCTGGACGTCAGGCTGGCGACGTCCTCGCTCGACCGTTGCTGGGCCGCGGTGCGGGCCGCGGCCAAGACGGACCGAGTGCCCCCGCGCGAGGAATGGGTTCCCGTGTTCACGGACGTCAACCTGAGCGTTTCGGTCGTCGCCGCGACGGCGGCGGGCAAGCCGATGTTCTGCGAGACGACGCTGACCACCGTGACCCTGTCCGACCCGAACGCCGCCCCCACGTATGTGCCGGGCACCCGCACCGGGCTGCTCCTGCAGAGCGCGACCGGGCTGATCGGCGGGGTGCTCGATCCGGCCTTGCGGGGTGCGGGTCTCGCGTTCCAGGCCGAGGATTCCGCCGGCGGCGGGGACGCCGTGGAAGCTTCGCCTCTGACACATCAGTTCGTCTCGTTCTCCTGGACCGACCCCGCCAAGACGCAACTGTCCGTCTACGAGGCCGCCGGAGCGACGACCACGAGCCTGCCGCCGGCTCCGGCGCCGCTGCTTTCGGCCGTCGATCGCCCGGTCGCCCCGGCCGACCGGACCTCGTCCGCGGGACGTGCGCTGGGCGCATGCCTGTCCGGTGCGGTGGACGCCATCTCCGACGTGGCGGGCTATAGGCCGGGCGCGCTGCTGGACAAGGACGGCTATCAGGTCGTTCTCGGCCGTTTGGGCGACCGGAGCCTGGCGTGCACGACCGTTCCGAACTCGCGGCATCCCGGCCGGATGAAGATGCGTGTCTACCAAGACCATTTCGAGCTCCCGCCGGAGCAGCCCCGGAGAATCTTGATGCAGACCCTGGGCGGTGTGGAAGATGGTGGTGACCGGGGTAACTCTCGCGCACCGTTCGCCGGGACGCTGCTGCCGGCAACTGCGGTGACGGTGACCTGTGACTTCGGCGCCGGACTGACCTCGACGACCGATGTGGTCGACGGGACCTTCGTGGCCTTCGTTCCGAAAGAGGTGAGCGACCCATTCCGACCAGAGGTCCACATTCAGGCGCGTGACGCCAACGGCACCGTCGTGTTCGAAGGGACCCTGTAGCCGGGGTCGCCAGCCCTATCCGAGCACCGGGACTCCCCAAGCGGCCACCACCCGATCCGGGCCCAGATCGACCAGGGTAAGCCTTTCGCGACGAGAAAACCGTCCCGGACCAGCAGGCAGTGACCCGCCGCCGGGACCGTCAGATCGTGGGCGACGCGCAGGATCGTCTTTCTCTCGGCGACCGCGACACACAGTGCCTCGTCGACAAGTTCGCGGGTTCGCAGGCCCAAATCTGTCCCAGGCCTTACATCATCAGCGGGCCGATGGTTCATGTTCACCAGGCACGCCTGTGAAGACAGGGACGACACGGAGCCCAATGACACCGAGGAAAACGCGAACATAACTCATGTAACGCGTCATAGTGGCAACTCGAAGGCCATGTTGATCTTGAGCCGCCAAGGGGGCTCGAACTTCCGACCTTCCGTCTACAAGTCCGCAGCCACTTGGGGTCGTGCCGCCCCTATCGGGTCGGTTCGACGGATTCTATCTCGTCTCCAGCGACTCCGACTCCACCCAGCTCGCCGCCCGGCTACGAGAAACCGGACTCACCATCTACGGCTTCGGCGAACGCAAGACACCCAAGCCCTTCGTCCCGGCCTGCGACAAATTCATCTACGTTGAGAATCTCGCCCGCGCTAAGAACCCGGAACCGCTGGCCGAGACGGCGCTACCATCGAGATCACCCATCGTGACGACGCAGCTCACGGACGACACGAACCTGCTCGCCCTGCTGCGCAACGCCGTCGAGGCGGAAATTGACCACGAGGGCTAGGCCACATTGTCCGCTGTCGGCAACATCATCACCACACAGCGCCCCGAATTCGACTCCCGCACCTACGGCCACTCCAAGCTCATTAACGCTCAGTCGTCTCCCAGGGCGGGCGTCGTCCAGACCTCCCGCCGATCACGCGACGACTCCTACGCCTAGAATTATTGACACTGCGCCAATCCGAGGTGGCGTGGCATGACCTAGCGGAAGGCACTATCGATGGCACAAAAGGTATCCGTCCAGATCGTCGACGACATCGACGGGGGCGAAGCCACCCAGACCGTGCCCTTCGCGCTCGACGGCGTCACCTACGAGATCGACCTCTCCGATGACAACGCCGGCGCCCTGCGCGACGAGCTCGAGCGCTTCATCGACGCCAGCAGGCGAGTCGGCGGACGCAAGATGAAGGTCGCGACCGGACAGTCCACCGTGGCCGGTGGCACGGCGAAGTCCACCGACCGCGAACGCAACCAGCAGGTCCGCGCCTGGGCGTCAGCGAACGGCTACGCGATCGCCGAACGCGGCCGCATCCCCAACGAGATCTACGAAGCGTTCGACAACGCCGAGTCGGTCCCCGCCGAACCGGTCGCCGAAGAGACCCCCGTCAAGCGCAAGCGCGCACCTCGTAAGAAGTCCTGAACTACCTGATAACGCCCCTAGCTCCCTTCCCTGACCTATTCAGGGAAGGGAGCAGGCAAGGCATATCCCTCACCAGGCTGCCGTTTCCAAGCACACGCTCAGATCGCCTCAAGCAGCGCGGAAATCCTGGCGAATCGATCATTCGAGCCGAACTCGAAATGCAGATAATGTTCGTTAACCTCGTATCGGTCGAAATTCGGTCCGACACGTTCCGGATTTCCTAGTAGCTCAGCAACTTCGGCGCGTGTAGCGGTGGAGGAAATTCCATCCACTAGCATGGCAGGCCGCAAATACAGTCCGAAGTTGTCATCCCGCCCATCCGGCTGCGTCCGCACCGTGAACATTTTCAAGACGTCGTCTTCGAAGACCAATTCCGTTCCAGCCAGCTTGAAGAGGAAGTGTGTCGACTTCGCGCCGTCGAAGTCATGCTCCGTGTTCTTACCGTGGAAGGTGTCACCTTTGGCGTGGACCTCTTTCGGCAGCTCGATCGCGGTCCCCACTCATGAATCTCCGCTTTTTTTGGTCGGTCAGCCTGCGGCCGAGTTCCTTCTCCTTGGCCTTCTTGAGCGCCGCCGAGGACGGGATGTGGTCGTGCTCCAGATTGTCGTCGGCATTTTTGCGCTTCTTGAGATCGCCGTAGGTTCCGACATCGAGCGGCTTGACGTGTCCCGGGCCGGTGTCGATGCGTTTAAGCGCCTTGGTGGCCTGAAGGGACGTGTCGCCGGCTTCGTCGGCGAGTTTGCCCTCCAGACCGCGATCGCGGATGATCGGGCTTCCTCGCTGGTGAACTCGCGCGCGCAGAGGAGCTCCTCTGCGAGATTCGCTGATAGCGCTCTACTGTCCCGTTGTGCCGCGGCGTGTAGGGCTTGGTCTTCTGGTGCCGGGTCGCGTTCCGACGCCACGGGGCGAAGTCGCCGGATCGACAGCAGGCACCGTTGTCTGTGCCGACGCGATGGATGTGGGTGATGCCGTGGGCTGCAAACCAGACGTTGGCGCGAGCAAGGAACGCTGCGGCGGCGGCACCCTTCTCGTCGGACAGTGGTTTCTGTGTATGAAGGGCGGGAGAATCCGTCGATGGCGGAGTGCAGGTAGGTGTAGCCGCGTTTCGCACCGGATGACTTCGTCCGGTCGGCGGCCTTGGCTTGATCGCTGTCGCGGCTGTGGATCCGCCAGACGCCGCCATCGGGGATCCGTCCGACCTTCTTGACGTCGAGGTGCACCATGTGTCCGGGCCAGCGTGCGGTGATCTTTCCGGGCTTGCGGTTGTTCTCACCGCCGGGGTCGATGAACCGGCGTTTGCCGAGTCCAAGCCGGGTCAGCTGCCGTGTGACGGTCCGGCGATTGAGCAAGAATCCGAAGTCGGCGAAATCGTCTGTGATCCGTTGGGCGGACCACTTGCGTTCGCGGCGCCATGCCTCGATCTGCTCGGTGACCTGCGCCGGCGTGACGATGGGACTGTAGTGCGGCGTGGATGATCGATCCTGCAATTCGGCGTAGCCGTAGCGACGCCAGCGGTTGACCCACTTGCTCGCGCAAGCCCGTGAGATGCCATCTCGGCGGCGACATGAGCGATCGGGCGATTCTCGCGTCGGCGCACCGGCGGCGCCGACTCTCCACTGACAACAGAGCGTCGCGATGTCCCGTTGCCCGCTCCTCAGATGCCGCGCTTCATTGCGCGGGTGGACAGTGCCAAACCGGCGACGGCGATGGCCACGGCTGCGGTAGTGCCGTAGAGAACGGAGATGCTGAGGAATTCGCCGGTGAACAGGGCGCGGGCGGCGTCGACGATGTAGGTGAGGGGGTTGATCGCGGCGATGGCGCTCAGCCAGCCAGGTCCGGCGTCGACGGGAAGCAGGATGCCCGAGAGCAGCATGATCGGGAAGACCAGCATCTGGGTCACGATCCAGAATAGGTTGCCACTCGGGCGGGAGGCGATCGCCAAGACGTAGGACAGGCCGCTGAGACCGATGGCCATGACGATCAGCAGCACCATGGTGGCTAGGGCGCCGGGCAGGTGCAGACGCATGCCCAGGGGGATGGCGATGACGATGAGGAGCGTCGCCTGGGCGAACAGGATGACGACCTCCTTCCCGGTGCGCCCGAGGATGATCACGGTGCGGCTGATGGGGGTTACGAGGAAGCATTCCATCTGCCCGCCGCCGAGTTCGCTGAGCATGCTGTGGCCCGCCGAGAGCGGTCCCATGAGGCACATCATCACGAGGATGCCGGGGACGAACCACGGCCAGACACCGCCGGTTGCCGCGCCCAGGGGAGATCCGGTGCCGGCGAGCATCGAACCGAACAGGACGAGGAACAGAAGGGGCTGTCCCATGTGGGCGATGATGCTGACCGGAGAACGGATCTCTGGTGTGATCTCGCGACAGAACACCGTCGTGGTGTCGCGGATGAGCTTAGGCATGAGTGACTCCGATCGGCTCCTCGGTGGCGTCGCCCGATTCTTCGAGCCGGCGTCCGGTGAGGCCCAGGAAGACGTCGTCCAGAGATGGGCGTTGCACGTTCGCGCGGGTGACCGTGATCGAGTCGTGGTCCAGCAGTCGCAGGAAGGCGGGCAGGGCGGCTTCGGCATCGGCGATCCGCACACTCACCCGCTGGCCGTCCGTGGCGACCTCGAAGACCCCTGCCGTCTGGCCCACGAGAGTCACCGCGGTGCGGGCGGTGTCGATGTCGGCGGTGGTGAAGTGTATCCAGTCGCCGGCCAGGTCGGCCTTGAGCGCGTCCGCGGTGCCGTTGGCGATCACCTCACCGCGGTCGACGATCACGATGCGCTCAGCCATGTGGTCGGCCTCGTCGAGGTAATGGGTGGTCAGCAGGATCGTGATGTCGTAACTCGCGCCGCAGGAGCCGTATCTGCTCCCACAGGCGGGCCCGGCTGTGGGGATCGAGGCCGGTGGAGGGCTCATCGAGGAACAGCACGCTGGGGTGGTGAATCAGTCCCAGGGCGACGTCCACACGGCGGCGCTGACCGCCCGAGAGCGTGCCAGGTGTGCGTGAGGCCAGGTCCCCGATGCCCAGGACCTCCAGCACCTCATCGGCCCGGCGCCGCGCGTCACGGGTCTTCAAGCCGTAGCAGCGGCCCTGGGTGATGAGTTCGTCGCGAATGCGGTGGTTCTCACCGGAAGCGTTCTTCTGGCTCACATAGCCGATCACCTCACGCACCCGGCCCGGTTCGCGGGCCGCGTCGTGGCCCGCGATGCGCACGCTGCCCGACGTGGGCGGCAGCAGCGTGGTCAGCATCCGCAACGTGGTGGACTTGCCCGCCCCGTTCGGCCCGACCAGCGCCACCAGTTCACCGGCCGCGACATCGAAGCTGACATCGCGCACCGCCTCGATCGTCTCCTTGCCCGCCTTGAAGGTCTTGCGCAGCCCCTCGGCCCGGATTATGTCCTCACCACTCATGTTGCAGACTCTAAGACATCCAGAATAGAACTATACAGTTCGATAAACGAAGTAAGAACACCCGTTGCGGGTGTTGCTGCTACCTTAAGGGCGTGAGTGCGAGGAACCGGACCGAACGAGCCATCGTCGCGGCTGCGGTGAGGACGTGGGCGAGTGATCGTTCGGCGATACTGCCTCAGATCGCCGAAGCCGCAGAGGTCGGGCGCACGACGCTGCACCGCTACTTTCCCGAGCGTGATGGGCTGGTGCGCGCGGCCGTCGAGCACGCCCTGGAGATCATCGGCACTGCGATCGCCGAGGCGCAGCCTGACACCGGTCACCCGCGGGAGGCGATGCGCCGCGTCGTCGCCGCGCTGAACTCGGCGAGTGATGCCGTCACGTTCGCGTTCGGCGACCCCCACCTCGTGCAGGACGTCATCCCTACGGCGGATCCCGACCTGCCCAACCCGCACGACCCGGTGATCGACCTCATCCGTCGCGGCCAGGCCGAGGGCGTGTTCGACGACCAGGTCTCGGCCGAGTGGATACAGCAAGTCCTGTGGGGGCTGACCTACACCGCCTTCGAGCAGGTCACCCAAGGCGCGCTGGCCAAGTTCGACGTCGCCGCGACCGTGACGCGCACCCTGGAACGGGGCATCACCGCAGAGGGCGGCGACCCGACGTGACCTCATCCGCAGTATCGACGACCGCCGCTGGCGCCGAGACCGGCTGGACAGTGGACTTCTGGCTTGACCCCGCCTGCCCGCTCACTCGCCACACCGCCCGCTGGGTCACTGGAATCGCCGACGAGATCCCGCTCCAGCTCCGTTGGCGGGTGATGAGCCTGTCGGTACTCAACGAGCATCGCGACGATGACCCCGAGGGCGACCCTCACGGCTATCTATGGATTCCCGCCCGTGTCGCGGCAGCCGTCCTCACCGAGCGCGGCCATGACGCACTCGGCCTGTTCTATGACGCACTCTGGACTGAACCCGATGGCGCTGAACGGGACCGGGTCGGCGACATCAGCGACGCATTGCATCGCTCCGGCCTGCCCGTCGGGCTCGCCGAGGCTGGCACGTCCACCGACTACGATGCCGAACTACGCGCCTCCCACCACGACGGCATCAGCCGTATCGACGCCGAGATCGGCACACCCGTCCTGGCCATCACCACACCCAACGGCGCAGGGCGCGCCTTCTTCGGTCCCGTCCTCAATGCTGTTCCAGCACAGGCGGACGCACTCCGCCTGTGGCAGGCAACAGTCCTCGTGGCCAGCATCCCGGCCTTCCTCGAGATCAAGGCGTGACCGAACCCCCCTCGGCGAGAAACTCATCCGCGCCGTCAACAACCTCCTGACCCGCGACAACTAGGCCATGATTGGCCACATGAAGTGGCTCGAGCGCTTCGGGAAGAAGACCCGCAAGCCCATGGGGCAGCCGGAGTCGCCCACGGCCGTGACCGGTAACTCGGCGGCCGGGCCTGGGCAGGTCCTAAAGCACGAACCCCTGCACTTCGAGCCAGAACTTCCGGACATTGTGACTCCGCGGAGTTGTTCGCTGACCGCAGGTAGTGTCTCTGCTTCCTGTCTTGTACCCGGAAGCAGAAAGCGGGTCGTGCACTACGGGTCATTCCTGACTTGGCGATCGTGAGCGGCAAGCAGTGACCTGACTCTGCTTGCCACTCACAACCACGAACGTAACCACTGTCCTAGCCTTCGCTGCTTAGTGCCAGCGAGACGGACAGGTGAGCGAATCAGCAGAAAACCGTGTACCTGACTGCCAGGTCGTTGTCGCCGCGGTATAGATCGCGTCGCACATTGGCGGGGTAGTCCCCGATCACGCCGTCACTCTTGTAAAGGCGCACCGACCTGGACCTCGTCTGAATCGACGAGACACGGTATCGCCATTCGACGGGGAGGTCCTTGGTGCCACAGTCGTAGAGTTCGTACCTGGACGTCTGCCCGCCGGCGTCCTCGTACAGGCATCCATAGAGTCCTTGGCATTCCCATGCTGTCACTCCCGAAGATGCAGCGGAAGCCGGGCCGACCGGGATCATGGCGGATGACGCTGCCATGGCGACCAACGTCGCTGCCATCAAGGAACTCTTGCGCATGCTCAGCATATTCGCACTCCTTCTGGGGTTCAAGCCGATTGAGCGGCGCTCCTGACGCTAATGAAGCAGCAGCGTCAGGGTCAACACCATTCTCTTACCCAAATCGGTCTGGAACAATTCCTAGAGGTTTATCAATGAATGCCGCAGTGCGATCTATTTAACGTCAATTGTCCCGGTATTTGTTGTCCGTTAATTTGGGTGACAATCCGGGGAACTGTGGCAGGCGCGGATGCCTGCTTGGGACTTCCGTGGAGTTATCTCCAGTTGGCGGTATCTGCCGACTGAGTACACATCGTTCCGGTTCACTCAACGTCTCATTGATGCGGATATCGACGCG
This sequence comes from Amycolatopsis sp. cmx-11-51, assembly GCF_047608665.1. Classification (NCBI taxonomy): domain Bacteria; kingdom Bacillati; phylum Actinomycetota; class Actinomycetes; order Pseudonocardiales; family Pseudonocardiaceae; genus Amycolatopsis; species Amycolatopsis sp. cmx-11-51. The sequence goes on from NZ_JADNQO010000033.1 coordinate 11,400, forward strand.
GCAATCGGCACCGTCGGCGACGCCTACGACAACGCACTCGCGGAATCCACCATCGGTTTATACCTCGGCCAGCGTGCCCGCGGCCGCGACGCGTCCCCGGGCAATGATGCCCACGTGCGAGCAGAGTTGCTCCACCAGGACCATCACGTGGCTGGACAGGATCACCGAGCCCCCACCGGCGACGAACCGCTCCAGGATCGTGCGGATCGTCGCGGCGGACACCGGGTCGACGGCCTCAAACGGCTCGTCGAGCACCAGGAGCTTCGGCGCATGCAGCAACGCGGCGGCCAAGCTGATCTTCTTGCGCATGCCGGTGGAGTATTCGAGAACCGACGCCCTGGTCGAGTCGAGTTCGAACACCGCGAGCAGCTCGTCCGCCCGCCGCACCACCATCTCCTCACCGAGCCCGCGCAACAGCCCCAGGTAGGTCAGGAACTCCCGGCCGGTCAGGCGCTCCGGCAGCGCCAGCCCGTCGGGCAGCACACCGACGAGTTCCTTAGCACCCAGCGGATCACGCCATACATCGTGGCCGAACACCCGAGCGGTGCCCTCATCGGGCCGCAGCAGGCCGACCGCCGTCAACAGCGAGGTCGTCTTGCCCGCCCCGTTCGGCCCGACCAGGCCGTAGAACGAACCGGCGGGCACCGTCAAGTCCACCCCGTCCACCGCCCGGTGCACACCGAACACCTTGACCAAGCCGGACAGCTCCAACGCCGCGGTCATCGCGCCGTCGCCCGCTCGAACAGGGCCACCAGATCGCGGGCATAGGCCGCCAAGTCCAGGCCGGGCACGGCAGTGAGCTGCGGGCCGATCGCGTCGATCGCCGCGCGGATGGTCATCGCCGTCGTCCGCGTGTCGAACTCGCCGAAGTAGCCGTCCGCTTGACCCCGGCTCAGGATGTCCCGCAGCGGCGCCAAACTCGCCTCGTAGACCGAAGCGTCGCTGCGGAGCTTGGACTCACCGTTCTCGTCGGTGAACCCGACCGCGATCGCGACCAGCACCTTCACGTCGTCACGGTGCTCTGCGACGTAACCGACGTTGGCCTCGATGTAGGCCCTCAGTTCCTCCGGTGGCGTCGGCCGCTCGGGCATCCGGGCGGCCATGTACTCCGCGCCACGCCGCAGCACGGTGACCACCACCTCCCCGACCAGCTCGTCGCGCCCGGAGAAGTGGTAGAAAACCGCCGCCTTGGACAGCCCGGCGCGCTTGCCGATCTCGGTCAGCGAGGCGCGGGCGAGCCCGACCTGCGCGATCGCCTCGATCGCGCAATCCACCAGCTGATTCCGGCGAGCCTGATCCACGAAAGTCCGCTGACCGGCCGGTTGATTCTCTGACTGCACAGTCAGACCATAACACCCGCGCACTCGAGGCCTACGCCGAGATCGACGGCGCCGGAAGCAGCCGAGAACCTGTCCGGGCGTCGTCGTGCCGACCACCGGGAAGCAGCCCCTCGACGTCCCCGGTGAGCGGGTACTGCCGATACCGCCACTGTCCGTCCCTCCTGAGTCCGAGCCCGACGCGCTCGCGGACTTCCCCTCAGTCCAGTTATTCTTGGACCGAGCACGAGCGGTGGTGCCCTCTCTCCTGGTCGACGACGACACACTCGCCGACGTGGCGCTGCTGTGCCGACAGCTGGACGGCCTACCACTCGCCATCGAACTCGCCGCGGCACGGGTACGCGCACTGTCACCACGGCAGATCACCGACCGGCTGAACCGAGGCCTGCCGGTACTCGCCACTGGCCCGCGATGTCCTGCGGCGAGCCGAAATGCCGTTGCAGCCGCAGGGTGAAAGGCTTCTGGGGTAGGGCTCGGATGCGAGGATTCCGCTTATCCGCCCTGTCTAGATTGCGCGAGTCGAGCCCTTCGGACATAGAGGGTGGCAAGGCTCCCAGAATTCGTCACTATGTCGGTGCCCTTTGGAAACGTTGAGCGTTTGCGTACGGGCCGGGACCCGGGACCGGCACGCTGGGGCGTGTCCGGCCCAGGCCTCGTGACAACCGTCCGCTTGAGGGGTGGCCTGCTAAGCGTTATCTAGCCCACCCCGGCGGGACGTTGTCAGCAGTGGACTGTGATCGCGTCCACTGAGTTGTCGAAGTGTCCCGTGAAGTTGACGGACATCCCGCTCAGAATAGTTAATGCTGCACCACTCTGGGTACCATCGGGCTGCACTACAACTGTGGCAGCAACGCCTTTTGTCGTGATCGATGATGCTCGATCTTTGAACGCTGGCGGCAGTACATTCCAACCACAGCGCGCCGCGAAGCTATCGCCGAGTCTGCCATGGAAGTCATAAAGACAGGCTTGCGTAGCACAGTCTCCTGTTGACGCCGTGCTTATCGTCGCGCTTCCGGCGAGCGACATAGCGACAGTGAAGATGAACACCGCTGCCGATACCAGTGCCTTTACAACTTTCATCTCGGTTGAATTTGTAATTCATGGACGGATCTGAACGCATACAGGTCCGGGAACCTTGCCTGCATACGTGGTCTGCGCGCGCAGCTGCGAGCCGGGCTGGAACTTCATGTTGATCGTCCATCGCACGCCCAGCGCCCCCCTGCCGCATCCACCGTTATATTTCTTGCGCTCGAAATAGTATCCTCCGAGTTCAGTCCCCAAACCTTCACGTCGACACCGCAAATATCCGCCGGAAAATAGGGTGCAGCGGTCGAGCTGAGCCATCCTTCACGGATTCGACATGCACTCCCGAACCGACGGTGGGCGATACAGTGCTTATTCCAGGTACCTGGCCCATTGGCGACGATGCATCCACTAACAGACCCGAAGTTCCTCGCAATTCTTCAGGATTCCGGAACGAACTCCGGGTCGATGGAGCTGTGATGGGGGTACTCGTTGTCCGGAGTTCGCAAGGTTCGGGTCGGTTGGTTCGACGCCGTCGTGAAGTGGGCGGGGCTGACGCCTCGGCCCTGCGTTGTCCATGTGGTTCAGTCGATATGCGGTTTGATGGCGTGGGTGACGTCTTGTGTGCAGGCGAAGATGTTCAACGCGCCATCGCGCCCGAACCTCCATCCCACCGGGTTTCGTTGGAACTGCTCGCAGGAACACCGGTCGTCCTGGTGTTCGTGGGTGTGGAAGGACAACAGGAGTCTGAGCGGGGTGCCGCAGTCGTGGCAGTCGAGTTGCCACGGATCGCTTTGCCAGAATTAGGCCCAGCCACCGAGCTTGCTGCCGAGCGTGACTGTGGGCCAGTTGTTGCAAGTATCACTATCCTCGTCGAAGAAGCCATCTTCGTCGACGAACGAGAGCAAGGATTTGATCTCGCCGGGGATCTCCCGCACATCTGGGTACTCAACAACCTCGCACTAGGAAGCGTGCAGGGGACTTCGAACATTCGAGCAGCCGACTTCGAATATCGACACAAGCACCTCTCGGTGAGTACTGTCGATTTTGGGGAAATTTCGTATTACCTCACCGCCTACTGGCTGTCCGCGCTCTCGGCCGCGGCACTACGCCCGCTGACCGACGGGGCATCCTCCGGCACCCGGTAGCGCCCGCGCCTGTCGGCTACGCCTGGACAGGGCGCTCGGTCCCGGATTCCGGCTCGTCGCGCACGGGCGCCCTCTCCCCTGTCAGCAACTCGATGATCATGCCGAGCTGCGCGGTGATCTCGGCCAACCGACGGCCGTGCTCCACCTGGCGGGCCAGCCGTTATCCGCGCCGACCTGCGGATCTGACGCTTGCTACTCCGATGCCGGACTGTTGAGCCGGAATCGTCCGTAGGGGTTGGCGCCAGAGTTGGTGAAGTTCGAGGCCGTAGCCATTCGTTGGCGCAGGGATCGCGGGCTTATTCCGCGCCTCCTGCCAATTCCTCATACAACCCTTCCAAAGCGGTGTGGTCGTCGTCGGTACCGGTGTGCGGAGCGGCGAACCAGCGCGCGTACTCGGCGATCTCGGAAAGCCGCCAGTCCAGCGCGAACAGCTCGACCATCGCGGGGTCGGGAAACAAAAGGTCGTCCGCCACGGCGAGCAGGTCGGCGTAGTCCCTCTCGGGCGGTGCGAGAGCCAGCGACTCCCAATCGACCAGCCTCAACCCGTGGGCGGTCATGACCTGGTTGTCGTTGTGCGGCTCACCGTGTGTCGGCACCCATGAGTCCCGGCGGGAGAATGCTGTTTCCGCCAGTTCCAGGTAGCGGCCCGTCCAGCACTCGATCTCCTTGTCGTGCGCGACAAGGGCGACCCGTGCCTGCTCCGCCAGTGGGCCGCTCGTCCAGGGCTTGGCGGTGCGAGCTCGCAACTCATCGGCGAACTCGGGGCCGACCTGCGGAATCCAGGACCGCAGGCCATCGGGTGAGGCAGCGTGATGCAGCGCGGCCAGCGCGAGAACGACCTCGCGGACATGCCGAGGCTCGCGGGTCTCCGCCTCGCTCGGGCTCCGGCCCTCCAGCCATGGCGTCACGCTGAGCGCACCGGCACCGACGTCGACGGTGAACCGCCCGGACCGGGCGGGAACCGGCGCACACACCACGTCCAGACCAGAAGCGGCCAGTGCGGCAGCCCCAGCGTAGGCAGCCTCTAGGGACGTCGCGGTGTGCCGAGGCTCCAACTGATCCAACGTCACGAACAAAGTGGTGCCACCACCGGCAGCACGCCAGTGGTGCGCGCCGAAACCCCACGGTAGGTAGCTGATATCGGCAATGTCGGGCATCCAATGCGCAGCGACGGCATGCGCGATCGCTTCGTCACTGATGAAGGAAGGACGGGAGAGCACAAGATCCAAATCTAGCAACACGGCGACACACAAGCACGGGGTTTTCGCTGCACAGACGAAGTCCGCGACGAGCTGGAAGCCGTCGCCGAACAGCACATGGACCTCAAAGGCAAACGCAACAAGCTAATCCTGCGCGTGAAGAAGTTCGGTGACTCCGATCGCCAAGTCGGCTCACGTGCACTGCTGTCACACACCGCCGTCCAGAACATCGTCACCAAGCGCCACGCACACAAGGAAGGCCAGTAACGCCACCTGGCTGACCACGCACGATTTGATCGCGACACCGTGGTCGCCTCTGCGCAGAGTGAGGCGCGACGGTCGACAATACCGAAGGTCAAGGGCAAGCTCCTGGCGACATGACCGGGGCAGGGGATGTCGATCCTTCCATCGGCAGCCCCGGGCCTCGATCGGATCGGCGGAAGCCCTCGTGGCCGTTGTCGGTGGGGATTGCGGTAGAGGACGAACTCGGTGATGCTGGGGTGGTCGATGGTGGCGGTGTAGTGGTACGCGCCGGTGATGGAGAGTCCGAAAGGTCGCAGATCAGGCGGACGTCGCCGTTGCTGGCGTGGGCGTCGTCGAGGATGCGATCCTGGCGGATGGAGTGGGCGCTCGTGCCGAGGCGTTTGCCGATCCAGTACGGGGTGACCGGTCGGGTGGTATTGGCGTTGCGGTAGTGGATGAACACGTCTTCGACCGTGAGCCGTTGCGCACGTTCGCCGATTCCCCGTTCGGATCGGTCGCGATCAGCTTGGCGGTGTCCTCTTCGGACCGGACGTCGCTGACCACCCCCACCGCGCGGCCGCCGGCCCGCCGGATCGCCTCGACGGCGGTGTGGATCGTGCCGGGCAGATTCGGTTGCGGCGTACCGGTCTTGGCGAGGAGCGCCACGTTGCCGCCGCGGCGTGCGAAGGCCAAAGCGGTGGCAAGGCCGATCCCGCGGCTTCCGCCGGACATCACCATGGTGCGGCTCACGGGTTCGCCTTCTTTCGGTCGATCTGCTCGCGGAGAAGCCCTTTGACGAGCTTGCCCACGGAGTTCCTGGGGAGTTCGGTCCTGACGTGGATCTCAGCGGGAGTCTTGTAACGCGCGAGCGAGCGGGAGCAGTGGTCGGCGAGTTCGTCCGCGGTCACGGTCAATCCGGGTTTGGTCGCGACGAAGGCGACCGGGACCTCGCCGTAGACGTCGTCCGGCCGTCCGACGACGGCGGCTTCGAGGACGGCCGGGTGACTGTAGAGGCACTCCTCGATCTCCTTGGGATAGATGTTCTCGCCGCCTCGGATGATCATGTCCTTGATCCGGTCTACGAGGATCAAGTAGCCCTCGTCGTCGAGGATCCCGACGTCGCCGGTGTGCAACCAGCCGTCGCGTACCACTCTCGCGGTCTCCTCTGGCCTGCCGAGGTAGCCGCGCATCACGTTCGCTCCCCTGATGACGACTTCGCCGCGCTGTCCCGGCGGGAGCCGTTCCCCGTCGGGGGAAACGATGGCGACTTCCTGACCGGGCAGGGTGATTCCGACCGTTCCGGCCTTGCGGGGCCCGTCCACCGGGTTGATGGTCGAGGCCACGCTGCCTTCCGAGAGCCCGTATCCCTCCACGACCGGGACCTTGAACCTGTCCTCGAATCGGGTGATGAGCTCGGCGGGCATCGGTGCGGCGCCGCAGATGACGAACCGCAGCGAAGACGTGTCCACCTCGCGTTCGGTCTTGGCGTCCAGGAGCGCGTACATCGTCGGCACCGCCGAGAAGTAGGTCGGCCGATGGGTTTCGACCTGGTCCCAGAAGTCCGCCGGGGAGAAGCGCGGCGCGATGACCACGTTCCCTCCCGCGCGTAGTGCCGAAAGGACACTGGCGACCAGGCCGTTGACGTGGAACAGCGGAAGCACGAGGAGGCTGGTGTCGGCGGCGGTGAGGCCGAAATGCTGGATGAGGGACGTACTCATCGCGTCGAGGTTGGCGTGGTCGAGGAGCACGCCCTTGGGTTTGCCGGTCGTACCGCTGGTGTAGATGATCAACGCGAAGTCGGACCGGTCCGCGACCGGGGTCACGTCGGGAACATCGCCCGCCGCGTGGACGGAGCGCACATCGATCCACGCGATCCCGGTCGCCTCCGCCAGTGCGCGGGCGCGTTCGTCGCCCACGAGGAGAGCGGCCGTCGAGTCCTGCAGTTGGTAACGCGCCTCGTCGTCGGTGAGCGCCGGGTTGACCGGTGTCAGCGCGGCCCCGCGGCACCACGCGGCGAACATCGTCGTCGCGATCTCCGCGCAGTTCGGCAGCATGACCGCCACGGTGTCCCCGGCGGCGACGCCCATTGTCTCGAACCGGTGCGCAAGGCGGCGGACGGAATCCGCGAAGGCCGTGTTGTCGAGCGTGACGGCCTGGTCAGCGATGCACGGGCCGTGCGGATCGAGCTCCTCACGGAGGAACGGAATCCGTGCCGGCTCGCTGGGAATGTCCATGGGAACGACGCTAAATCCCGCTCGCGGAACCGGCACTGGCCCGCGTGGACAAGACCCGGGCTGCTCCTTCGTCCCCGAAGACCAGTGGCGGCCGTCACAGGAGGTGGGAGACTGTTCACGTGGTGGACGAGGAGCTTCGCAAGCAAGTCGAGACGGTGGCGGCGGCGCTCAACAACACCACCGCGACTCTTACAGCCGGCCTACGCGACCTGTTGTCCACCCGGATCGAGGAGCTCGCCGGCGACGCCGCGATCCTGGATCTGCTGGGGTCGAGCATCGAGGGAAACCTCGAAAACATCCTGCACGCGCTCCGGCACTCGATCAGCGTCGAGAACCTCGAACCGCCGTCCGCCGCCTTCGAGTACGCGCGACGGCTGGCCCAGCGCGGGGTCCCGGTCAGCGCGCTGGTACGGGCCTACCGGCTGGCGCAGCAGAACTTCCTCGAATCCGCCTTCCGCGAGTGCCGGGACCGGCATCCCGACCCGCTGATGCAGGCGGCCAGCTACCAGCGCTTCGTGACCGTCACCTTCGACTACATCGACTGGATCTCGCAGCGCATCGTCACCGTCTACGAGAGCGAACGCGAGCGGTGGCTGACCGAACGCAACACCGCCCGCGTCGGCCGGGTCGAGGACCTGATCAGCGGCTTGACCAGCGATATCGACGCGGTCGAGGCGGTGATCGGCTACCGGCTGCGGGTTCCCCATCTCGGCGTGGTCCTGTGGGTGCACGAGACGGGCGCGCAGCAGGATCAGCTGTCCCGGTTCACCCGCACGGTGACGACGATGGCGGAGAAGCTCGGCTCTGGACGGAGCCCGCTGGTCATCCCACGGGACCGGGCGAGCGCGTGGGCTTGGATCCCGGTCGCCGACGGCTTCACGCCCGACATCGCCACCGTCCGGCCCCTGCTCGACGACGCCGCCGGACCACCGCTTCCCCAGGTCGCGCTCGGCGCGGTGCACTCCGGGCTCGACGGCTTCCGCCGGACACATCTGGAGGCGATCCAGGCGCAGCGGGTCGCCATGGTCCGCGACGATCCGACCCATCCGGTGACCGGGTTCCACGAGCCCGGCCTCAACGTGGCCGCGCTCTTCGCGCTCGACCTCGACGTGACACGGCGGTGGGTGCACGAGATGCTGGGCGATCTGGCCCGCGCCGACGAGCAGTACGAACGCCTGCGCGAGACGTTGCTGATCTTCTTCCGCCACGACAGCAGCTACACCGCGACGGCGGAGGCGATGCTCATGCACAAGAACTCGGTGAAGTACCGGATCGCCGGCGCCGAAAAGGTACTCGGACGGGCGATCCGGGACGACCGTCAGGCGATCGAGCTTGCCGTCACCGCCTGCCACTGGCTGGGCCGGACCATGCTGATCAGTTGAGCCCGGCGAGAGCCGCCTTGGCCGCGTTGTACCCGCACATCCCGTGCGCACCCGCGCCTGGCGGCGTGGCCGCCGAGCACAGGTAGACGCCGGGCACGCCGACCGCGTACGGATTGAGCGTGACCCGAGGGCGGAACACCAGCTGCAGCGGGGAATTCGCCCCGGTCACGACGTCGCCGCCGATGTAGTTCGGGTTGTGCTCCTCCATCTGGATGGCGGAGCGGACATGGCGGGCGAGGATACGATCCTTGAACCCCGGGGCGAACCGCTCGATCTGCCGCTCGATCGCCGCGGTCGCGTCGCCCGTGTATCCGGCGGGCACGTGCGCGTAGGCGTAGAGCGGGTTCCTGCCGTCTTTCGACCGGCTGAGATCGGCGAGGTATTGCTGGCCTACCAGCACGAAGGGCCGCTCGGGCATGCCGCCGCGGGCGACTTTCCGCTCCGCGGCGGCGATCTCCTCGGCAGACCCTCCGATGTGGACTGTCCCGGCCCGGCGGGAGTCCTCGTGTGTCCAGGGCACCTCGCCGTCGACGGCGAACTCGACCTTGAAAACGCCGGGGCCGTGCCGATAGCGGCTCAGGGCGCGCCGGATCCGGCTGGGCATGCGTTCGCCCACGATCGACACCGCCGCCGACGGCGCGACGTCGAGCATCACCACGTCCGGGTCGCCCAGCTCATCGAGAGCATGCACGGTCGTGCCGGTGATGACCTTGCCGCCATGGCTCTCCAGGGCGGCGACCATCGCGGCGCTGATCGCCGCGGAGCCGCCTTCGGCGACCGGCCACCCGTAGGCGTGGGCGGCGGTCCCGAGGGCGACCCCGATCGCGGAGGACATCGGCGAGGACAACGGCCGCATCGCGTGGGCGGCGACCCCGGCGTAGAGAGCGCGTGCCTCCGGCTTGGACCAGCGGGAGGCGAGCACCGACGCGGGCAAGCTCGACAGGAGCCCGAACCGCGCGAGTGCCAGTGGATGAGCGGGCATGTGCAGCATCGGGCGGAGGAAGTCCTCGGTGATCCGATCGAAGTTCTCCGTGAGCGGTCCGAATACCTGCCGCCAGCGGCGAGCGTCGTCACCCAGCCCGAGCGCGGTGTCGCCGACCGACCGGAGCGCCGCCGCCCCACGGCCGCCGTCGAGCGGGTGGGAGTACTGCACCTCCGGCCACAGCCAGCGCAGGCCGTGGCTGTGCAGGTCGGCCTCGCGAGAGAACGGCGTGTCGACCGCGAGCGGGTGGAAACCCGAGCACTCGTCGTGGATCAATCCCGGCAGGGTGAGTTCGCTGCTGCGGGTGCCTCCCCCGGCGACGTGCGCGGCCTCGATGACCGTCACCTGCAGACCGGCCTTGGCCAGTGTGACTGCGGCGGCGAGGCCGTTGGGCCCGCTGCCGACGACGACCGCCGTGGTCATCGCTGCACCTCCTCGCGATCGGCCGCCGCCTTCGGGTACCGCACGCGCTCGTAACCCCGCATGCGCCATTGCACATCGACCGCGATGGGCCCGTTCGGCAGCCAGGGCTGCTCGGCGACGGCGTCCTCGGCACGGTAGACGCCGCGCTCGACGACACCCAGAGCGGCATCGATCACCTGGTAGCGGAGATGGTTCCGGTGCACCGGCTGCGACTCGATCCACACCACCACGAACTCCCCCGGCCGGAAACCGCAGCGGCGCTGCAGGGACTCGATGAACCGGGCGTCGTGCATGTGCCCGTCACCGAAGTTGAACCCGATGATGCAGTTCGTGCTTAACTCCGCTTCCCGCAAGGTGTAGTGATCGATGTCGGCGCCTAGCTGATTGATCATGATCGAGTTGAGCGCGCGGCCTTGGCTGTGCATGGCCCGCCAGCCCAGCAGCTGATGCATCACGACTTCGGCCGCTTCGGGACCGTAGAGAGCGGACAGCTGCTTGACGGTCATCTCGGAGGGCTTCACCAGATACTGGTCGAGACGATCTTCGGCACCGGGAGCGAACGCCCACATCGCCGAGGCCCAGTTGCCGGCGTACTGCCGCATCGAAGGCAGGAACGACACCAGATCGGGCCGGAGATTGCCCAGCACCGGGAAGAACAGAACGCCCACCACGGTCAGCACCAGCAGGGCCGGGTTCATGTCACCGAGGCCGTAACCCGCCCAGTTCGGGTGGCCGAGAAAGAGAAAGACCGCGGCGAAGGCGAACAGGATGTTCCATTCGAGCGGCACCGCGAGCGGGAACGTCGAGGTGATGAACAGGTGGAAGCACACCATCACCCCAGCGGCGAGCAGCGCCACGGTCGCGTTGACGGTGAACAACAGCACCAGCGGCGTCACGACCTCGACGAAAGTGCCGCCGACGTGCGCGAGCAGCGAACCTCGGTACGACGGGCGCAGATCACGCGGAAAGTCCTTGTAGTGCATACGCTTGACCGCCTTGGACGGGAGCCACGGCGTGTTGCTGACCATCGGCGGGACCACCATCGAGAAATGCTTGCCGAACTTGGAAAAACCGGCACCGAACCACACGGCCACGATCAGCACCTTGAGCGCGACAATCATGTCCACGACCGGAAAGGCCGCGAAGAAGATGATCGCGGGCAGGTACTGCTCGCCACGGGCCTGCAGGAAGAAGACCTTGTCACGCAATCCCAACGTCACCATGAGCACGGCGAGCGCGGCCGCGACGGCAGGCATCACCCGGCCCGCGTCGAAGCCGAGCCATGTGAGGTCCGCGTCCGCCGTGCCAGGAAGCAGAAGCCCGGCGAGCAGGACGGCGATGACCGCGACGTAGAGCAGTACGTCCACGCCCGTGCGGCGGTCGCCACCGGTCAGGGGGACGCGCTTCCACGGCGCCTGCCGGATCGTGTCCACCTTCAAATAGGTGCGCCAACCGCACGTGAACGGCTTGAAATGGCCGGCCAGCGGCCCCCACGAACCACCGGCGCCGAGGACCTCGAGGAACACCGTCCACAGGATGAGCTTCTGGTAGAAGATCGGCTCGGTCCACCAGGACGAGAACTCCAAGGGGTTGAGCCCCGAAGTGATCGCGGAGATCAGCAGGCCGCCCACGACGTAGACCACGAGAAGCTTCGCGAGATAGATGACGTGAGTCATCTTCGGCGTTCCGAAGCCGTACTCGACCCAATGCCGGGACAACACTTTAATTCGTTCGAGATAGGTCATCTCGAACAACCTGACGGGGTCAACAGGCGGGAAATCCCCGGTCTTGAATCCCATGATTCGACTCCTCGGGCCACACGGCGGTGATTGCCGACCGACCGTAGATCCAGTAGTGAGGTCGAGGTCACAGCTCGATCGACCAAAGATCCCGGACGCGTTCGTCCCAAGGCGACAAAAACCAAGGCGCCCTTGGTCGCCACGCACAAACCCGGGATTCGCCCTCAGTACACGAAGAGCCGGACAAGGGCGTGCGACACCGACTCGGCGAAGTCGTCCACGCCGAACCGGTCCGCCAGGTCGAACCACTCGCCGATGAGGCCGAGCCCTCCCAGCGCCGTTCCCGGTCACCCGTCCAGGACTTCGGCAGGTAGAGCTCGCGGTCGATCAGAGTACGTCCTTTGCTTGTGGCGTAGGCAAGAATCACGCCGAGCTGACAATTCTCGATCCGCCCAGCGGTACCCGAATATTGACGCTGCACGCCAGCCGAGCGGGTGCCTTTCTTCAGGAATCCGGTCTCGTCGACCACGAGCACACCATCGCGTTCGCCGAGGTGTTCCACGACGTAGGCCCGCACGTCGTCGCGGACTCCGTCGGTGTCCCAGGTGGCAGCGTTGAGCAGTCTCTGCATCCCGTCAGAGGTGGCGTCACCGGCGGCTTCGGCCAAGGTCCAGCCATTCTTCCCCGCCAACGGCGCCAACAGGCCACGCACGTAGGCACGAGCCCTGCGTTGCGGCTCAACTCGGGGTGAAATGGCCCGCGACCCGCGCGAACAGGTCGTCCAGCCCGGCGATCCAGACAGCAAGATCCTCATCATTCAATACAAGATCGACAGACTACCCGACCATAATCACGAAGCGCGGCTGGAGTACTAGTACTCCAGCCGCACTTTGTGATCTTTGTCGTGTAAGTTGTCGATCTTGTGGTGACTGATGAAGATCTCAATGCTTGGGTGGATGGGCTGGAAGAGTTGTTTGCCCAGGTGGCGGGCCGGTTCTTGCGAGTCGAGCCTCGGCGCCGTGCTCGT
>NZ_JADNQO010000034.1:0-14141 GCF_047608665.1 Amycolatopsis sp. cmx-11-51
CCGACGTCCTCGCAGCCCAACGCCGCGAACGAGCACGCGTCCGCAGCGAACGCCAGCACATCTGGGGCCAACGCGCCACCCACGCCGCCTAAACCAACCCGGCCAACCTATGTGGTCACAGCACTAGCTGAAGATCACCGACCGCAGGAGAAGCCTGTCCGAACCGCGCCCACCGTTGGGGCGCAGTGAAAAGTAGTCCTCTCCTGCGCAATCGCCGTCCTTGAACACCGCTGCCCGTGAATCGGTGTAGTTGCGCGGACGGAACGCGTCGACGTCCCAGTCGGCTATTTCGGGAATTTCGATGCATTCGCCGCTCGGCGGATCGATCAGGGTGCCGACCTGCACTTCCCCGTTCGCGGCGTAGTAGCGGTAGGTGAATTCGCCTTCGGCGGCGGATGCCGTCGCCGGAATCGTGAAACACAGGGCGATAGCACTGGTGGCGGAGGAAAACGTTACGTGTGCGCATACGGACGCGTCCTTCGGAGAGTCGGGATTCCTCGACGGTAAAGCGAACATCGAGGTCTCCGGTAGGTCTCACGACCACGTCCACTCGCCGGTGCCGGGTGCTCGACCTGATCGTGGGTGGACCGATCTCGGTCGGTGATCGATAGTGAGGGGCATGTACAGCGGCAATCCCGACGTCCCCGACGACGTGTTCGCGGACGTTCTCGGCCAGATCAACGACTTCGTGCGCACCCGCGTGCTGCCCAGAGAACTCGAGATCATGAATACGGACGCCATCCCGGCCGATTTACGGGCGCGGGCGGCGGAGATGGGGTTGTTCGGGTACGCGATCCCGCAGGAGTGGGGCGGGCTCGGACTGGACCTCGTGCAGGACGTCGAGGTGGCGATGGCGCTGGGCTACACGTCGTTGTCACTGCGGTCGATGTTCGGCACGAACAACGGCATCGCGGGGCAGGTACTGGTCGGATTCGGGACCGACGGGCAGCGGGACCGGTGGCTGCCCGGCATCGCGTCCGGTGAAGTGGTGGCGTCGTTCGCGCTGACCGAGCCCGGCGCCGGCTCGAACCCGGCGGGGCTGCGGACCAGTGCGAAGCCGGACGGCGACGGCTGGGTCATCGACGGCGGCAAGCAGTTCATCACCAATGCCACCGAGGCCGGTTTGTTCGTGGTGTTCGCGCGAACGAAGCCCGCGTCGGAGTCCGGCACCGGCATCGCGGTCTTCCTCGTCCCCGCCGACGCGCCGGGAATTCAGGTCGGCGCGAAGGACGCGAAGATGGGGCAGGAGGGCTCTCGCACCGCGGATGTCGCGTTCTCGCAGGTCCGTGTCGGCCCGGAGGCGTTGGTCGGCGGAGACGGCGACGTCGGCTACAAGGCGGCGATGACCTCGTTGGCCCGCGGCCGGATCCATCTGGCGGGCCTGGCTGTCGGGGCCGCGCAGCGAGCGCTCGACGAGTCGGTCGCCTATGCCGCCACCGCGACCCAGGGCGGGACGCCGATCGGGGATTTCCAGCTGGTGCAGGCGATGCTCGCCGATCAGCAGACCGGGGTGCTCGCCGGACGGGCGCTCGCGCGTGAGGCGGCCCGCTTGTACGTGACGGGTGAAGATCGCCGGATCGCGCCGTCGGCGGCGAAGCTCTTCTGCACCGAGATGGCGGGCAAGGCCGCGGATCTGGCGGTGCAGGTTCACGGCGGCAGCGGCTACCTGCGGGAGGTCGCGGTCGAACGTATCTACCGCGACGTCCGGCTGATGCGGCTCTACGAAGGCACCAGCGAGATCCAGCGCTTGATCATCGGTGGCGGGCTCGTGCGCGCCGAGAAGAAGAAGGCGTGACCCGTCACTTCATCGGCGCCCACAGGACTTAGGCCACAGCGGAGCCGACCCAACCTTCTTGACGAGACGGGCATTGCGGAACGGGGCGGTCTCGCTATACGGTGACAGAACTAGAACAGGTTATAGTTCTGGGACGGTGGGCGGACCGAGGAGCGGAAATGGCGAACAGGGCGCCGCGCGGCGACGAGGCCGATTACGTGGTCGTCGGATCGGGCAGCTCGGGGGCGGCGATCGCGGGCAGGCTGGCGGAGTCCGGTGCCAGCGTGATCGTGTTGGAGGCGGGTAAGAGCGACGAGAAGCTGCTCGTCAAGAAGCCGGGCCTGGTCGGCCCGATGCACGCGGTGCCACAGCTCAAGAAGCCCTTCGACTGGGGCTACTACTCGGTGCCACAGAAACACGTTCTCGATCGCCGGATGCCGGTGCCGCGCGGCAAGGTGGTCGGCGGCTCCAGTTCCATCAACGGCATGGTCTACGTCCGCGGCAACCGCGCCAACTTCGACTCCTGGGCCGCGGAGGGCAACAAAGGCTGGGACGCCGACAGCGTCAACGCCGCGTACAAGCGGATGGAGGACTTCGAGGACGGCGAGAGCGAGTTCCGGGGCGCGGGCGGGCCGATCAGGGTCACCCGCAACAAGCTTCCGCAGGAGGGCACGCTCCAGTTCATCCAGGCGACCGCCGACGCGATCGGCTGCGAGATCCTCGACGACTACAACGCCGAGTCGCAAGAGGGCGTCAGCCGGATGCAGCAGAACGCCGCCGACGGCCTGCGCTACAGCGCCTCGCGCGGCTACATCCACCATCTCGCGCCCGCGACACTGCAGGTCCAGTCCGGGGTGCTGGCGAAGAAAGTGCTGATCGAGAACGGCCGCGCCGTCGGTGTCGAAGTCGTCGACGCGACCGGAAGCAGGCGCACGCTGCGGGCAGGCAAGGAGGTCATCCTCTCGGCGGGTTTCGTCGGATCCGCGCAACTGCTGATGCTGTCCGGGATCGGCCACGCCGAACACCTGAAGGAGCACGGCATCGACGTCCTGGCGGACCTGCCGGTCGGCGACAACCTGCACGACCACATGTTCCACGCGCTGACGTTCCACGTGTCGTCGAGCAAGAACAAAGGCACACCGCCGTACTTCGCGCGCGGCCTCGTCAAGGAGCTGATGCGGCCCGGCACGTCCTTCCTGGCGCACTCGGTCTTCGAGGCGGTCGCCTTCCTCAAGACCTCCCAGGCCGCCGAAGTCCCGGACCTGCAGCTGCATCTCCTGCCGTGGGCGTACGTCACGCCCAACCAGGACGCGCCGATCCGGCACGACGTCGACAAGCGGCCCGCGCTCACCGTGCTGACCACGCTGATCTACCCGAAGAGCCGCGGCACACTGCGCCTCGCTTCGGCCGATCCGACGGCGGCGCCGCTCATCGACTTCCAGTACCTGTCCGACCCGGCCGATCTCGAGGTGCTCGGCGAGGGTTCGGAGATGGTCCGCGAGATCTTCGCCTCGGGGGCGTTCAACGGGTCGATCAAGGAAGAGCTCCACCCGGGCAAGGGGTTGCGGGGCCAGGAGTTGCGTGACGCGATCCTGAATCGCGCGACCTCGGTGTACCACGGTGTCGGCACCTGCCGGATGGGCGTCGACGAACTCGCGGTCGTCGGTCCCGACCTCAAGGTCCGCGGCATCGAAGGCCTGCGGGTCTGCGACGCCTCGATCATGCCGTCGATCACCGGCGGCAACACCAACGCGCCGGCCATCATGATCGGCGAGCTGGGCGCGCGGCTCGTCCTCTCGGAGCCCGACGGCGGAGCTGAGACATGCCAGGGAAATTGACCCTACGCGTGAACCGGCCGCGGGTTCGCCAACAGCCACTCGGACAATTGACGGAAAGAGGGCCATGACCGTCACACCGCTCGCGCTCACCCGCCCGGCGTCGGTGACCGACGCGTTCCTGCGACGGCTCGTCACCAGGGTGCCGGGCTCGTCCGGCGCGACCTGGAAACTCACCGAGGTCTACACCGGCGACGTGCTCGTCGAGCTGCCCCAGTCGACACCCGACGACATCGAGCAGGCGTTCACCACCGCGCGCGCCGCGCAGGAGAAATGGGCCGCGACGCCACTCAAACAGCGGCTGGAGGTGTTCAAGCGGGCACACACGCTCTTCGTCGACAACGCGCCGATCGTCACCGACCTCATCCAGGCCGAGAGCGGCAAGAACCGCCGGATGGCGATCGAGGAGACCTGCGACCCGGCGATGGTGATGAGCCATTACCTCACGCGGGCCGCCAAACTGCTGGCGCCGACCAAACGCGGCGGTCCGGTTCCGTTCCTGACGACGTCGACCGAACTCCGGCAGCCCAAGGGCGTGGTCGGCATCATCGCGCCGTGGAACTTCCCGTTCGCCACCGGCATTTCCGACGCCGTCCCGGCGCTGATGGCCGGGAACGCGGTCGTGCTGAAGCCCGACAACAAGACGGCCCTCTCCCCGCTCTACGGCGTCGAGCTGCTGGAGAAGGCCGGGCTCCCGAAGGGCCTGTTCCAGGTGGTGTGCGGCGAAGGCCCGGACGTCGGCCCCACGCTCATCGACCAGGCGAACTACGTGATGTTCACCGGTTCCACGGGCACCGGCCGGGTGATCGGCGAACGGGCGGGCCGCAACCTCATCGGCTGCTGCCTCGAACTCGGCGGCAAAAACCCGATGATCGTGCTCGACGACGCCGATCTGGACGAGGCCGTACAGGGCGCGATCTTCGGCGCGTTCGGGAACACCGGGCAGATCTGCATGCACATCGAGCGGATCTACCTGCCTGAGTCGCGCTACGACGAGTTCAAGAACGCGTACGTGGCCAAGACCGCGACGCTCGATGTCCGCGCCGCTTACGACTTCGGGCCCGACATGGGGTCGCTCGTCTCCGTCGACCATCTGAGCCGGGTCAAGTCGCACGTCGACGACGCCGTGGCCAAGGGGGCGACCGTCCTTTGTGGAGGGAAGCCCCGGCCTGACCTCGGCCCGGCGTTCTTCGAACCGACGATCCTCGAAGGCGTCACGAAGGACATGCTCTGCGGGGTCACCGAAACCTTCGGACCCGTTGTCGCACTGCACAAGTACCGCACGGTCGACGAGGCCGTCGCGTTGGCCAACGACACCGAGTACGGCCTCAACGCGTCGGTCTGGGGCGGTGACGTCGGCGCCGCGCGTGCCGTGGCCTCGCGCATCGAGTCCGGTAACGTCAACATCAACGACATCCTGGCCACCGCGTACGCCGCCAAGGGCACACCGTCCGGCGGCGTCAAGAGTTCCGGCGTCGGCGCCCGCCACGGGGACCAGGGCCTGCTCAAGTACACCGACGTCAAGAACGTGGCGGTGCTCAAGAAACAGGTCATGGGTCCGCGCGGCGGCCAGACCTACGAAAAGTATGTCGAGGGCATGCTTTCCGGGCTGAAACTCATGCGTCGCTTCCGTATCCGCTAGACGTCGTCGGTGTGTTGGGGCGCGGCCAGCACACAGACGATACTGAGCACGCACATGCCGATCAGCAGCCCGATCGTCGGCCACACACTGCCGATCGCCTGGAACAGCAGGGTCGACACCAACGGCGAAAGGCCGCCGAAGAGCGCGCTGCCGGTGAGCCCGCCGACACCGCCGGTGCCCAGCGCCAAGCCCAGCACCGACGCGGGCTGCTCCACCAGCAGCATCGGCGTGATCACGGCGAAACCCAGGGTGTGGAAGACGTGGTCGATGACGAAGAACCGGAGCGCGGCGCGCAGGCCGGGGCGGCGGGTGATGAACTGCCGGCCGTTCCGGATCTCCGAGCGGAAGTTCTCCTCGCGCCGCCGGAACGACAGATTCGGGAAGCGGACGAACAACAGCGTGAGCGCCCCGGCGGCGAAGGTGCCCATGTCGACGAGCAGGCCCGCCGGATCCACGACGTCTGCGCCGCTTCCGGTGGTCCGGTGTGGTGCGGCGGAATGCACCCCGGCGACGTCTCCGCCTCGGACCGGTACTACGAATCCGACATCACCGAACCGTTCGTCCTGCGGGACGGGAACCTGCCCGTCCCGACGGGCCCCGGTCTCGGGGTCACACCGATCCCGGACGTGCTGGACGCGGTCACGACATCGGTGCGGGAAGTCAGCCGGCTCCGGCAAAACGGTTAAACGCGCCAAACCTTCGGAGGGATACACCGCAGATCCGCACTCTTATCGTCGGAGGCCGACCGGGTTCGGACTCTCCTGTGAGGAGCGCCTGATGAAGATCGTGCGCATGATGGGCCTGGCCGTGCTGACGGCCTCCGCGTTGGTGTTGTCGATGACGGCGGCGTCCGCGCACGACCCCGAGACGGCCGAGGGGCAGGCGGCGGCCCGGACCTTCATGGCGGACCACGTCCCGGCCGAACGGCACGCCGTCACCGGCACCGCGGCTGGCGTGCCGTGTGTCGACGGCAAGGCCGACATCTATCCGTGCAAGAACGTGGACCTGCTCAGCGTGCTTCCGCTGTCCAGGCTCGGCGGTGGGAACGGCAACGACATCTGGGGCTGGACCGATCCTTCGTCCGGCAAGGAGTACGCCATCGTCGGGCGGACCAACGGCACCGCGTTCGTCGATGTGAGCACACCGACCTCCCCGAAGTTCCTCGGCAACCTGCCGTCCAACGGCGGCAGCAGTTCGTGGCGGGACATGAAGGTGTACAAGAACCACGCGTTCATCGTGGCCGACTTCATCACCGGGCACGGCATGCAGGTGTTCGACCTGACCCGCCTGCGCACGGTCACCACGCCGCAGACCTTCACCAACGACGCCCTCTACAAGGAATTCGGCCCCGCGCACAACATCGCGATCAACGAGGAGACCGGTTTCGCCTACGCGATCGGCTCCAACACCTGCAGCGGCGGACCGCATATCGTCAACATCCAGAACCCGAAGGCCCCGGCCAAAGCGGGTTGTGTGTCGCAGGACGGCTACACCCACGACACGCAGTGCGTCGTCTACCGGGGACCGGACGCGGCCTACCAAGGCAAGGAAATCTGCTTCAACGCCAACGAGGACACGCTGACCATCGTCGACGTCACCGACAAGGCGAGGCCGGTCCAGATCTCGCGCAAGGGCTACTCCGGCGCGCAGTACTCGCACCAGGGCTGGCTGACCGACGACCAGCGCTACTTCCTGCTGGACGACGAACTGGACGAGCAGCGCGGCACCGACAAGCGCACCAAGACCTACGTCTGGGACCTGGCCAAGCTGTCCGCTCCGGTGCACACCGGCGTCTACAGTTCACCCGCCACCGCGATCGACCACAACCAGTACATCAAGGGCCGCTACTCGTACCAGGCGAACTACCAGGCGGGCCTGCGCATCCTGGACGTCAGCGGGGTCGCGTCGGCGCGGTTGTCCGAAGTCGGCTACTTCGACATCTACCCGGCTGGCAACGCGGCGAACTTCAACGGGGCGTGGAGCAACTACCCCTACTTCTCCAGCGGCATCGTTCTCGTCAACGGTATCGAGCAGGGCCTGGTCGTGGTGAAGCCCAACCTCGGCGGGAAGTGACCGGGACCGATCGTGCGCAAACCCCGGTTCAGGGATTGGCTGTTCCTCGCACTGGCACTGGTGATCGGAGTCGCCGCGGTGGTCGTGGCGCTCCGCCCGACACCCGGCCCAGCCCACTCGGCCCACCGGCCGGTGGTCACGGCGGACCTGGTGCCCGCGGCGCACAGCGACGGGTTGTCGGAGGCGGAAAGCGGCTATCGGTTCGAGCGGATCACCACGCCCGACCGGCGGGGTCCCGAGGTCCCGGTCACGTTCCGCATCCTCGGCCCCGACGGGCGGCCGGTCACGCGATTCCTGGACAACCAGACCAAACAGATGCACTTCTTCGCCGTGCGGGACGACATGAACGTCTTCCAGCACGTGCATCCGACGTTGGACGGGGACACCTGGCAGACGAGCCTCACGCTGACCGACGGCGGCGCCTACCGGATGTTCGCCGAGTTCGTCCCGCTCGACACCTTGGACGCGCGGCATCCAGTGGTGCTCGGCGTCCCGTTCACCGTGCCCGGTGACACCACCTTCGTGCCGGTGCCCGCACCCGCCGCCGACACCGTGACGGCCACGGGTTACCGGGTGGCGCGGGCGGACGGGACGGCCCGGATTTCGGTGACGCGGGCGCAGGTTCTCCGTTTCGCCATCCGAGGCCCCGACGGCGCGCTGGTCACGACGGTCGACCCGCATCTGGGCGCGAACGGGCATATGACCGGGTTCCACAGCATGCTGCTGTCGGCCACACATCTGCATCCGGTCCAGCCGCTCGGCGCGGTGCTGGTCAACGGTGAGCTGACCTTCCACTCCCTGTTCTCGGATCGGGGGGAATACCGGCTGTTCCTGGAGTTCTCCCACGGCGGGCGGGTGCACACGGCCGCCATCACCGTCGCGGTGGACTGACCGGGACGACCTCGGTGATCTTCGGTGCCGGGCCTCCCGGCGCCCAGAGCAGCCGGACGCGGTCGGTCACGGCACCCCGAGGTCTCGGGAGCGCCGTCGACCTCCCCGAATCAGCCACTCAAGGCAACGCTCGGGATTCTTGGGTGGACTATGCGGCGTCGTCTTTCCGATTCCGCCTGACGAATCGGTCGCCGGACGACAGAATGGCTCCGTGCGGATACTTGGCGTCGTGGTCGCTCTTGTCCTACTCGGTGTCACCGGGTGCCAGTCCGATGTCTCCGGTAAACCGGAGCCCGACGGCGACGAGTTCGTGGTCAAAGACGGATCCCGGCTGCGGTTTCGGCCGGTCCTGACCGAGCTCCCTCCGCGTCCGCCGGGCCCGGCGACCGGCTCGGCGGCGAACCGCCAGACCACGGATCCCGCCGAACAGCAGGCTGCCGCGACGGCGCTGGACTGCTCGAAGGGGCCGGATCCTCTGGACGGCGGCGACGATCCGGCGCTCCCGTTGATCACCTGTGATCGCGAGGAGGGCACGAAGTACATCCTCGGCCCGGCGTTCCTCACCGGGGCCGACCTCAGCAAGGCGAACGCTCAGCTCGATTCCCGGTCGGGGGGCACGATCATCGGTCTCAGCTTCACTCCCGCAGGGGCGAAGACGTGGGCCGACTGGACCGCGGCGAACGTCGGCAAACAGGTCGCGATGGTGCTGAAGACCCGCGTCCTGACCGCGCCGATGATCCAGTCCGCCATCACCGGCGGGGAGACCCAGATCTCCGGCAAGTTCACCCTGCCCGAGGCCCGGCAACTGGCGCGGGACATCGCCGGCGGATGACCCGGCCTCCGGGGTCTGGTGAGTGTCCCCAATGCCACATTGGGACACTCACTCTTTCCCCGCCGCTGCCCAACCGCAAGTAGAGGACTAATTACGGGCGGGCGTGAGCGGAAGGGTGTCCGGCTGTCCTGAGGTCACCTTTCAGAACGTCGGGGACTGTGGCCTTCCGGACACCTGCGACGCGAGTCCAGCACCCAGCCGGCGTCGGAATACGATCGGCGACCCGGACGTTTGAGCGTTCAACTACTTGAGGAGTTGGACAATGGGTTACGAGATCCTGGGCACCCGTCAGGCGCCGTCCTTCGGCCTGGACACCTTCGGCGATGTGGAGAACGACGCGGACGACCAGCCGGTGAGCCAGGCCGAGGCCATCCGCCAGGTCGTGGCCGAGGGCGTGCTCGCCGACCAGGTCGGCGTGGACTACTTCGGTGTCGGCGAACATCACCGCGCGGAGATGGCGGTGTCCTCGCCGGACGTCGTCCTGGCCGCGATCGCGGGCCGGACCGACCGGATCCGGCTGGGCACGGCGGTCACGGTGCTCAGTTCGGACGACCCGGTGCGGGTGTACGAACGGTTCGCCACACTGGACGCTGTTTCCCGAGGCCGCGCCGAAGTCACGCTCGGCCGTGGTTCGTTCACCGAGTCGTTTCCCCTGTTCGGCTATTCGCTGGACGACTACGAAGCGCTCTTCGCCGAGAAGCTCGACCTGTTCACGCATCTGCAGGAGGAGAAACCGGTCGAGTGGTCCGGGACCGTCCGTCCCGCGCTGGAAGGCGCGCAGGCCTTCCCGGTCACCGAATCGGGGAGTCTGCCGGCCTGGGTCGGGGTCGGTGGCACCCCGCAGTCGGTGGTCCGCGCGGCCGCGTACGGCCTGCCGCTGGTGATGGCGGTGATCGGCGGATCGCCGGAGCGGTTCACACCGCTGGCTGACCTGTACCGGCGCGCCTTGAAGGAGGCGGGCCGCGCGGAGCTGCCGATCTCCATGCACAGCCCGGGACACGTCGCCGCGACCGACGAACTGGCGGTGGCCCAGCATTTCCCGCACCATCAGGCCGCCTTCGCCAAGATCGGCGCCGAACGGGGCTGGGGCCCGATGTCCCGCGCCGACTACGACGCCATGGCCGGGCCGCGCGGCGCGCTGTTCGTCGGTTCCCCCGAGACCGTCGCGCAAAAGATCGCCTGGGCGGTGCGGACCCTCGGCCTGTCGCGATTCCAGCTCAAGTACGGGGCCGGCGCGCTCCCGCACGAGCAGCGGATGGAATCGATCCGGCTTTACGGCGAGCAGGTCGTCCCGCGGGTGAAGGAGCTGCTCGGCACGGTCTAGCCTCGAAGCCGTGGTGTTCGACTCCGAGCGCCCTACCGCGGCTGGGAGGATTCCGGCTGGCAGTGCGGTTCGAGCACGTTCCCGTCGCCGAGGACCTGCGCATGCCCGCCGTCGCGAAGGCCGTCGTCGATCTGCGCCAAACCCCCGGCGGCGGGATACGGATCCGCTGGCACGGAACGTATCGCGCGCCGGGGCAGCGCGTGGTTCTTTCAGTGGTATTTCCGTCGCTTCACGCGGGAGACGGCGGCTGGGCTCGCCGCCAGCCCGGGCTAGTGAGGGATCCGCTGGGCGGCTTCCCGGTGGAACCCGGCGATCATCGCTTCGGTGCTCGGCGGGTTGAAGGGCTGCCCGAGCGTGCGCATGAGCGAGTTCACGCTGGGGCGGTACATCCCGGTCTTGCAGTAACGGGATCCCTCGAAGGCGCCGATCGTCCCGCCGTCGGGGGAGGGCTTGCCGAGCCAGGTGTACCACTTGGCGCGACGGTCCCGCATCTGCGTGGCGGTGAGGGCGGACGCGTTGGGCTCCCTGGGTTCGCGGGTTTCGCAGGTGCCGTAATCGTATTCGTCGGCGAGTCCGCCGATGGAGTGCCCGAGTTCGTGGGCGACGATCTGGCTGGCCTGGACGTTGCCGCCCGAGGAAGTCGCGACGCCGCCGCCGGCACCGCCGTACTTGGTGGTGTTCGCCAGCATGATGACCTGATCGACGTCCGGCGCGGCCGCGGCGTACTGGTTCGCCTTGGTCTCGTTGACGCACAACAGTCGCTCGATGCCGCCGCACCAGAAGTACGAGCCGAGCGCGGTGTTGCGCCGCACTCCCTGTGTCGGGTCGTTGGTGACGCCGGACTGGGCGGAGACGACGTCGACCTGCCAGAGGTTGAACTGTTTGCGGTAGCTCTTGTACGGCTCGACGGCGAACAGCGCCGCGATGCTGGACCGGACGTGCTGCGAATACGTGCCCAGCTGCGTTGAGGTGTAGCCGTCACCGACGAAGACCAGGTCGAAGGTGCTCTCGCTGGGGCCGTTGGTTTCGATCGGGGTCACCGCGGCGGCGCTCGCGATCTGCTGTGGCGCCGCTGTTCTGTCCGAAAGCGGCCGGGTGACGTCCACCCGGCTGATGGTTCCTCCTGGTTCGAAGGTCTCCATCGACGTCGTGAACCGGGGGGCCGGGGCCGCCGACGCCGTCGCGGGAACGAGGCCGGCGATGAGAGTTGCGGTCAGCGCGTACATGAGACATGCGCGTCGCATGCGTACTCCTTGCGGGGAGGGGAGGAAGGAGGGAGGGGAGAAGAGGAGTACGAAAAACGATCCCGACTTTCGACGGCTTCCGGCACATCCCAAGTGGCCATAAGGTCCGCGTGATGGATGTCGAGTTACGTCATCTGCGGGTGGTGTGCGCCGTGGCCGACGCGGGCAGCATCACGCGCGCGGCGATCGGCATCGGGAGCACCCAGCCCGCGTTGACCGCCGCCGTGCAACGGATCGAGCGCGCGTTCGGCGGAACGCTGTTCGTCCGCAGCCGGGAAGGGGTTGTGCCCACGGCGTTCGGCGAATGCGTGCTCGCTCGCGCGCGGACCGTCCTCGCCGCGGCGGACACGATGCACCGGGACGCGGCACGCTGGCTGGCGGACGGGGAGAAGCGTCCGGTCACGCTGGGCGGGATCGGCGGTTCGATGGTCGTCGAGCTGGCGGACCGGCTCGGTGATTCCGGCCGGGCGCAAGCGGTTTCGGTGACCACCGAGTTCTCGCCACTGCGGCTGCTGGATCTCGTGGCCTGCGGGCAACTCGACGCCGCCGTCGTCGCCGACTACCCCGGTCACGTCCTTCCCCCGGCGCCGGGGGTGGCGCTACGGGCGCTGGCCGCGCAACCGGTGTTCGTGGCGATCGCGGCGGACCATCCGGCCGCCCGCGGCGCCGAGATCGACCTCGCCGACCTCGCCGGGGAACGATGGGTGCTCGGGCCGTCCGACGGCGCCGGCTGGCCGGAGTGTTTCGAGGAAGCCTGCGCGCGGTCGGGATTCCGGCCCCAGGTCGCTCACCGGAGCACGGAACTCCGGCCACTGCAACGCCTGATCGCGGCGGGCCGGGCGACCTCCCCGTGCCAGGTGACCTTTCCCGCCACGCCGGGAATCGCGATCCGCGCTCTCACGGGAGATCCGTTGTGGATGCGGTATCTGATCGCTTGGAACACCGAAGGGGCGTTCGGCGGGAACAGCGACGTTCTGATCGCCGCGGCCGAGGCGGCCTACCGCTCCGACACCGACAGCAGCCACACCTATCGCCACTGGCTCGCCCGCCGCGGCGAGCCCGTCGCCGTCCGGCGTGCCATCGGGTGACCCCTGGTCGGGGAATTCCCCTTGTCGGGGCGGTGGTCCTAGCCTCGGATCACCTCATCGACGAAGGGTAAGAAATTGCGTCTGCGCGCCCTGCTGGCCGCCGCTGTCCTGACCATCATCACCGCTCCGGCCGCGCTCGCCGCGCCGGACGTAGCCCACGGCTCCGATGTCCCACCAGGGCAGTTCGGGTTCGTCGCGAAGATCGCGATGACGAAGATCCCTCGCCCCGACGGCTCGACCTACAGCAGTTACTGCACGGGGGCGCTGGTCTCGCCCGGCTGGGTCATCACCACCGGGCACTGCTTCCACGACGCGCACCGCAAGCGGGTTTCGGGCAAGATGCCGTATCCGACCATGGTGACGCTGGGCCTGGTCGACGAAGCGACGGAGTCGGGCGTGGCCCGCAAGGCGATCGAAGTGGTGCAGGCGAAGGAAAACGACGTCGCCCTCCTCAAGTTGGACACCCCGGTGACCACAGTGACCCCGCTGACGGTGAACCGCGTGCTCCCCAAGGTCGGCCAGCAGCTGACACTGGCGGGCTGGGGCAGCCTGACCGCGACGAATCCCGCTCCGGCGACCCGGATGCAGCAGGGCGCCGTCCAGGTGGCCACGGTGGCCCCGACGACCGTGGGCGTCCGCGGCGCGGCCCCGGCGATCACGACCAGCGCCTGCACCTACGACTCGGGCGCGCCGTACTTCGTCCCGGGAGGCAGGAGCGGCGCGTTGGTCTCGCTGGAAACCACCGGGCCGAATTGCCCGCACGCCGGGGTCGAGACGACCTCCCGCGCCGACGTCGTCGCGGACTGGATCGCCAGCCAAACGGCCTAGCGGGTCGTTTCGGCCGGTGATCCAACGGGTAGCTGCGTGACCAGGAGGTACCACTATGACGACCGAGCGAATGACCGCGCCTCCGGCGCCGCCGAACCCCATGCCGCCGGATCCCGGAATGCCCGATCCCGGTATTCCCGAGCCGGTGCCGGACCCGGGGAAGCCCGAGCCGCTGCCGGACCCCGGGGTTCCCGAACCGCTCCCCGAGCCGGGACCTCAACCGGGCACGGCTCCGTCCGGGCTCAGAGGGTGAACGCGAGCCAAAGCGCGAGCCAGGCGCAAGCCGCGACCGCGACGACGATCGCGAACACCCGCAGGCCGGTGGTGGCGATCCGGAGCGATGCGGTGGCGTTCTGCTGTCGGTGATTACCCATGATGCCGTCCTCCTTTCAAGATCACCTTCCGCTTCTCCGGCGGTCGCCGCAGCGGGGATGGTCTGCCCGGGTGACCCCATCCGGGTGAGGATGGCCCGCGTTTAGTCCTCTAGTGCTGTGTCCATGAACGTTGGCCGGGTTGGCGACACGCCGGTCGGCGTTCGTGGCGGGTGATCGTCGGGGCGTCAGTCTGGGTGGATGGCAAAACCAGTTCGGGCGCGTCGTTTGACCGATCA
>NZ_JADNQO010000035.1:0-14061 GCF_047608665.1 Amycolatopsis sp. cmx-11-51
GTGATGTGTTGGATCCGGGGTTCGTGTTGGATGTCGGGGGTGAGGCGTGTCCGCCGGAGTTGGTTGAACGTTGGGCTGGCGGGCGCACGATGTTCAACACCTATGGTCCGAGTGAGGCGACCGTCGATGCCACGGTGTGGCGCTGCCGGACCGATGTGGGCCCTGGGCCGGTGCCGATCGGTCGGCCGATCGCCAATACCCGGGTGTATGTGCTGGACGATGGGTTGGAGCCGGTTCCGGCCGGGGTGAATGGAGAGTTGTACATATCCGGCGCCGGTGTGGCCCGGGGGTATGCGGGCCGCACGGGGTTGACCGGTGAGCGTTTTGTGGCGTGCCCGTTCGAGTCGGGGCAACGGATGTATCGCACCGGGGATCGGGTGCGGTGGACTGCCGACGGCGAGTTGGTGTTCCTGGGGCGGGTCGATGATCAGGTTCAGATCCGCGGCTTCCGGGTGGAGCCAGGGGAGATCGAAAATGTTCTGCTGACCAACCCCGATGTCGACCAGGCCGTGGTGATCGCCAGGGAAGACGTTCCGGGCGACGTTCGGCTGGCCGGCTATGTGACTCTCGCCGGCGCGGTGTCCGGTGAGGAGTTGCGGGTCTTCCTGGCTGAGCGGCTGCCCTCGTACATGGTGCCCTCGGCGATCGTCGAACTTGACGCCTTCCCCTTGACCGTCAACGCGAAACTCGACCGCAAGGCACTGCCCGCGCCGGACTTCGCCGGTCTCACGGGTATCGGCCGCGCGCCGGTGAACGCGCGGGAGGAGCTGCTTTGCGCCGCGTTCGCCGAGGTGCTTGGTCTGGGGCGAGTCGGTGTGGATGACGACTTCTTCGTGCTGGGTGGTCATTCGTTGTTGGCGGTGTCGTTGGTGGAGTGGTTGCGTCAGCGTGGTGTGTCGGTGTCGGTGCGGGCGTTGTTCACGACACCGACCCCGGCTGGATTGGCCGCTGTCGCCGGGTCCGGTTGGGTGGAGGTGCCGTCGAATTTGATTCCGGATGGTGCCACCGAGTTGACGCCGGAGATGCTGACGCTGGTCGACCTGACCGAGGACGAGATCGCGCGGGTGGTGGCCGCGGTTCCCGGTGGGGCACCGAACATCCAGGACG
Source organism: Amycolatopsis sp. cmx-11-51 (assembly GCF_047608665.1). Lineage (NCBI taxonomy): Bacteria > Bacillati > Actinomycetota > Actinomycetes > Pseudonocardiales > Pseudonocardiaceae > Amycolatopsis > Amycolatopsis sp. cmx-11-51. Next base: position 1,108 of record NZ_JADNQO010000035.1, read on the forward strand.
TCTATCCGCTGGCACCGTTGCAGGAAGGCATCTTCTTCCACCACCTGATGACCGAGCGGGGTGGCACGGATGTGTACGCGACTCCGACCGTGCTGGCCGTGGACAACCTGCAGCGGGTGGACGATCTGCTGACGGCGTTGCGGTGGTTGATCGATCGGCACGACATCTACCGCACCGCGGTCATCTCCGACGGACTTCGGGAGCCGGTACAGGTGGTCACCCGCCGCGCCGGGCTACCGGTCGAGGAGGTCGTTCTCGACCCGCGCGGCCCTGACCCGGCCGAGCAGCTCCTGGCCGCGAGCGAATCCGCCATCGACCTGACGCGGGCGCCTTTGCTGCGGGTGTGGGTGCTGGCGGTCCCGGACGGCGGTTGGCTGGTGCTGCTGCGTATCCACCACCTGATCCAGGATCACACCACGTTCGATGTGCTGCTCGACGAACTTCGCGCGTTCCTCTCCGGGCAGGCGGAGCAGACGCCGCCGCCGGTCCGTTTCCGCGACTTCGTCGCGCAAGCACGGCGCGGAACTACTCCGGAAGACCACGAACGCCACTTCACCGAGTTGCTCGCCGGCGTCACCGAAACCACCGCTCCCTACGGCCTCACGAATGTTTACGGCGACGGCACCGACTCGGCGCAGACCCGGTTGCCGGTGGACCCCGCGCTGACCGAGCGGCTCCGCGGCCTGGCACGGACGTTCGGAGTGAGCCCGGCGACGCTGTTCCATCTGGCGTTCGCGCGGGTACTCGGTACGCTTTCCGGTCGCGAGGACGTCGTGTTCGGCACTGTCCTCTTCGGACGTATGAACGCCGGTGCGGGCTCCGGCCGTACCCCGGGGCTGTTCATCAACACGCTTCCGGTACGGGTGCGTCTGGCAGACGCGAGCGTGGCCGCGGCCCTCGCGGCCGTGCGCCGTCAGCTCGCCGAGCTCATGGTCCACGAACACACTCCGCTCGCCACGGCGCAACGGGCCGGCGGGATGGCCGGGACCGGTCCCTTGTTCACCGCGTTGTTCAACTACCGGCACAACCTGCCGTCCGGGCGGAACCCCGGGGCCGCTCTCGACGGCGTGACCCCGGTGCTGGTGCGGGACTACTCGAACTACCCGCTGGTCGTGTCGGTGGACGACGACGGAGCCGGTTTCGAGCTGGAGGTGGAGGCCGCCGCCGCGGTCGACCCGGCCTGGGCTGGTGCGCTCATGCTCACCTGTGTCGAGAGCCTGGCAATCGCGTTGGAGCAGGCCCCCGGAACACCACTGTCCACAGTGGACGTGCTCGGTGAGGTCGAGCGGGAACGGATCCTCGCGGAGTGGAACGACACCGCGACACCCGCGCTGGGCAAGTCGGTGCCCGAAGCGTTCGCGGCGTGCGTCGCGGCGGATCCGGACGCGATCGCCGTGGTGGAGGCGGACCGGGAACTCACCTACCGCGAGCTGGACACGCGTTCGGACCGGCTGGCGCGGGTACTGGTCGGTGGCGCGATCGGTCGGGAGCCCGTGTTCGCCGTGCTGATGGAACGCTCTGCCGAGCTGGTCGTGGCCGCCCTCGCGGTGCTGAAGGCGGGCGGGGTGTACCTGCCGCTGGACCCGACTTGGCCGGCGGCGCGGACACGTTCGGTGCTGGCGGACGCGGGTGCCTGTCTGCTCGTGGTGAGTGAGGCGATGGCGGGCCAGGACCTCGGTGTCGTGGAGGTGCGGGCGGACGCCGGGGTGGACGAGGGCTCGCTTCCGGTCGTCCGGGAAACAGCGGCGGCGTATGTGATGTACACGTCGGGGTCGACGGGCGTGCCGAAGGGTGTGGTGGCGACCCACCGGGATGTCGTGGGCTTGGCGGAGGACCGTTGCTGGGGGTCGCCGTCGCGGGTGTTGTTCCACGCGCCGCATGCTTTTGACGCGTCGTCGTACGAGTTGTGGGTGCCGTTGTTGTCGGGCGGCACGGTCGTGGTGGCACCGGCGGAGCGGATGGAAGCCGCTGTGCTGCGCGGGTTGATCGCCGAACACGCGTTGTCGCACGTGCACGTGACGGCCGGTTTGCTCCGGATCCTGGTCGACGAGGATCCGAGGTGCTTTGCGGGTGTGGGTGAGGTGTTGACGGGTGGGGACGTGGTTCCGGCCGGGTCCGTGCGGCGGGTGTTGGAGTCGAATCCTGGGGTGGTGGTGCGGCAGTTGTACGGGCCGACCGAGGTGACGTTGTGTGCCACTCAGTACGAGGTTGGTGCCGTGGGTGAGGTTGATGGTGTGTTGCCGATTGGGCGTCCGATGGATAACACGCGGGTGTATGTCCTGGACGAGCGGTTGCGGCCGGTTCCGGTGGGGGTGGCTGGTGAGTTGTATGTGGCGGGTGCGGGTGTGGCGCGTGGTTATTTGAATCGTCCTTTGTGGACTGCGGAGTGTTTTGTGGCGTGTCCGTTTGGTTCGGGTGGCCGGATGTATCGCACGGGTGATCGGGTGAAGTGGGATGCCGCGGGGCGTCTGGTGTTTGTCGGGCGGGTGGACGGGCAGGTGAAGATTCGCGGGTTCCGGGTTGAGCCGGGTGAGGTCGAGGTGGTGCTGGCCGGGCATCCGGGGGTCGCGCACGCCGCGGTCGTGGTCCGGGAAGACGTTCCGGGCGACAAGCGGCTCATCGGTTACGTGGTGCCCCGGGAAGTGCCCGCCGCCGAACCGTTGCGAAGCTATGTATCCGAGCGCCTGCCGGAGTATCTCGTCCCGTCGGCGTTCGTGGAGCTGGACCGATTCCCGCTGACGGTCAACGGAAAGGTGGACCGGGCGGCGTTGCCCGCGCCGGCGTATTCGGCCGCTACCGGCCGTGCTCCGGCGAACGCCACGGAAGGGCTGCTTTGCCAGGCTTTCGCGGAGGCACTGGCGCTGCCGTCGGTCGGGGTCGATGACGACTTCTTCGCGCTGGGCGGGCATTCACTGCTGGCGATGCGCTTGGTGAGTCAGGTGCGGATGGCGCTGTCGGTCGAGTTACCACTGCGCGCGCTGTTCGAGGCCCCGACACCCGGGCGCCTGGCGGCCAGGCTCACCGAGGTGGCGTCGCCGGGCCGGGTGGCGCTGGTGGCGCGGGAGCGGCCAGAACCGATGCCGTTGTCGTTCGCGCAGCGTCGGTTGTGGTTCCTCGGTCAGTTGGAGGGACCGAGCCCCACTTACAACATCCCGTTGACGTTGCGTCTGACCGGCTCCTTGGACCGAGCGGCTTTCGCGGCGGCGTTGCGTGATGTGGTCGGGCGCCACGAGGTGCTGCGCACCGTGTTCCGGACCGCCGGGGGAGAGCCCTGCCAATGGGTGCTTTCGGCGGACGAGTCCGGGTTCGCGCTGGACGTGGTCGAGGTGGCGCCCGTGGATCTCGACGACGCGATCGCCAGGGCGGCCGGACACACCTTCGATCTCGCCAACGAAGCTCCGCTGCGGGCGACGTTGTTCCCGGTGACGCCGGAGGACCACGTCCTGGTCCTGGTGGTGCATCACATCGCGGGCGACGGCTGGTCGATGGAGCCGCTGGCACGCGACGTGTCCGCGGCGTACACGGCGCGGCTGGCAGGCGGGAGTCCGACGTGGAATTCGCTTCCCGTCCAGTACGCCGATTACACGTTGTGGCAACGGGAACTGCTCGGCGAGAGCCTCATGTCACAGCAGATCGCGTACTGGCGTGACACGCTCGACGGCGCACCGGAAGAGCTGGACCTTCCCGCCGATCGGCCCCGTCCCGCGGAGACCTCGCGCCTCGGACACGTCGCCGAAGTGGAGATCCTGGCGGACCTGCACCGCGCGCTGCTGGAGCTGGCCCGTGCTGAGGGCGTGACCGTGTTCATGGCGCTCCAGGCGGCGCTCGCCGTCACCTTGGCGCGGCTGGGGGCGGGCACGGACATCCCGATCGGCGTCGCGGTGGCGGGACGGACCGACCAGGCCCTGGACGACCTGGTGGGGTTCTTCGTCAACACCCTCGTCATGCGCACCGACCTGGCCGGCGATCCCAGTCTCACCGAGGTGCTCGGCCGCGTCCGGGAGACCTCGCTGTCCGCGTTCGCGCATCAGGACGTCCCGTTCGAACGGCTGGTGGAGGAACTGGCCCCGGTTCGATCCCTCGCGCGGCATCCGTTGTTCCAGGTGATGATGACCCTGCAGAACGCCGGCCGGGACGAAGAGCCGCCGCTGATCCTGCCCGGTCTGCGGGTTGCCGCACTGCCTTCGGCGGTCAAGTCGCTGGAGGTCGATCTCGATCTGAGCCTCGGCGAGAGCTTCGACGAGGCGGGCGTGCCGACCGGCATCAGCGGCGCTCTCATCGTCTCGGCCGACCTGTTCGACCGTGACGCCGCCGCGCGGCTGGCGGATCGGTTCGTCCACGTGCTGCGGACGATGGCACGGGACCCGGGCACCCCGATCGGCTTGGTGGACGTGCTCGAAGTGGACGAACGGCGGCGGATTCTGACGGAGTGGAACGAGATGCCGGTAGCCGCCCCGGAGGTGTCGGTGCCCGAGGCGTTCGCGCGCCGGGTAGCGGTCGATCGTGACGCGGTGGCCGTGGTCGCCGAGGGCGTCCGGCTCGGCTATGGCGAACTGGACGCGCGGGCCGAGCGGTTGGCGCGGGTGCTGGTCGCCTCGGGAGTGGGACCGGAGTCGGTCGTCGCGGTGCTGCTGGAGCGGTCGGCCGACGTGGTGGTGACGCTGCTGGCGGTGCTGAAAGCCGGTGGGGCGTATCTGCCGCTGGACGCCGGCTGGCCGGTCGCGCGGATGCGCGCCGTGGCCGAGGACGCGGGCGCCGCGGTGCTGGTGGTGCACGAGGCGACGGCTCAGCACGATCTCGGACTCACGGTGATCCCCGCCGACGCCGAGACGGACGCCGTGGTGGATCTTCCCGGCGCGGTGGCCCCGGACGGTGCCGCGTATGTGATGTACACGTCGGGTTCGACCGGGGCCCCGAAGGGCGTCGTGGCCACCCACCGAGACGTCGTGCGGTTGGCGAAGGACCGCTGCTGGGGTGAGACGCCACGGGTGCTCTTTCACGCGCCGCATGCTTTTGACGCGTCGTCGTACGAGTTGTGGGTGCCGTTGCTGTCGGGCGGGACCGTGGTGGTGGCACCCGACGAGCGGGTGGAGGCGACGACGATCCGACGGCTGATCGCGGAACACGAGCTGTCCCATGTGCACGTGACGGCCGGCCTTTTCCGGGTGCTGGCGGATCGGGATCCGTCCTGTTTCGCGGGTGTGGGTGAGGTGTTGACGGGTGGGGACGTGGTTCCGGCCGGGTCCGTGCGGCGGGTGTTGGAGTCGAATCCTGGGGTGGTGGTGCGGCAGTTGTACGGGCCGACCGAGGTGACGTTGTGTGCCACTCAGTACGAGGTTGGTGCCGTGGGTGAGGTTGATGGTGTGTTGCCGATTGGGCGTCCGATGGATAACACGCGGGTGTATGTCCTGGACGAGCGGTTGCGGCCGGTTCCGGTGGGGGTGGCTGGTGAGTTGTATGTGGCGGGTGCGGGTGTGGCGCGTGGTTATTTGAATCGTCCTTTGTGGACTGCGGAGTGTTTTGTGGCGTGTCCGTTTGGTTCGGGTGGCCGGATGTATCGCACGGGTGATCGGGTGAAGTGGGATGCCGCGGGGCGTCTGGTGTTTGTCGGGCGGGTGGACGGGCAGGTGAAGATTCGCGGGTTCCGGGTTGAGCCGGGTGAGGTCGAGGTGGTGCTGGCCGGGCATCCGGGGGTCGCGCACGCCGCGGTCGTGGTCCGGGAAGACGTTCCGGGCGACAAGCGGCTCATCGGCTACCTGGTACCCGCGGACACCGGGGCCTCGATCATCGACGCGGTACGCGCGCACACCACCGAGCGCCTGCCCGGCTATCTGGTGCCCTCGGCGTTCGTCGAGCTGGACGTCCTTCCGCTGACGGTCAACGGAAAGGTGGACCGGGCGGCGCTCCCTGACCCGCGGCACGACACGGGCACCGGACGCGCCCCGGCCACCGCCCAGGAAGAACTGGTGTGCAAGGCGTTCGCCGAGATCCTCGGCGTGCCCGTGGTCGGCGTCGACGACGATTTCTTCGCACTCGGTGGGCATTCGCTGTCGGCGGTGTCACTCGTCGAGTGGCTGCGGCAGCGCGGAGTATCGGTCTCGGTCAGAACGCTGTTCGTGACACCGACACCGGCCGCGCTGGCGGCGGTGGCGGGTCCGGAACCGGTGGTGGTACCGCCCAACCTGATCCCGCCGGGCACCGGCGAGATCACGCCCGAAATGCTGCCGCTGGTGGACCTGACCGAAGCGGAGATCGCCAGGGTGGTCGAGGCGGTGCCGGGTGGGGCGGCCAACGTGCAGGACGTGTATCCGCTGGCGCCGTTACAGGAAGGCATCTTCTTCCACCACCTGATGACCGACCAGGGCGACGACGACGTCTACGCCATGCCGTTCGTCCTGCGTTTCGGGGCGCGGCAACGCTTGGAAGCCTTCCTGGCCGCGCTGCGACAGGTGGTCGACCGGCACGACGTCTACCGCACCGCGCTCGTTTCGGACGGGCTGGCCGAGCCGGTCCAGGTCGTGTGGCGACACGCCGAGCTGCCGGTCACGGAGGTCACCCTCGACTCCGGCGGCGGTGACGCGCTCGGACAGCTGCTGTCCGCCGCCGGTGGGTGGATGGACCTGCGCCGGGCACCGTTGCTCACCGTGCACATCGCGGCCGAACCGGGCGGCGGCACCGGATGGCTGGCGCTGGTGCGGATGCATCACCTTGTCCAGGACCACACGGCGCTCGACATCGTGCTCGACGAGATCAAGGCGATACTGGCTGGCCGGGCCGGCACGCTGCCCACCCCGGCGCCGTTCCGGGATTTCGTGGCGCAGGCCCGGCTTGGCGTGCCCGAAGAGGCGCACCGGGAGTATTTCGCCGGGCTCGTCGGGGATGTCACGGAGACCGGCGCGCCCTACGGGCTGCTGGACGTGCACGGTGATGGCACGGCGACCGGGCTGAGCAAGTTGACGGTGGACGGCGGTGTGGCGAGCCGGGTGCGGGCGCTGGCGCGATCGCTCGGGATGAGCCCGGCGACGATCTTCCACCTGGCATGGGCGCGGCTGCTCGCGGCGGTGGCGGGACGCGACGACATCGTGTTCGGCACGGTGCTGCTCGGCCGGTCGAGCGTGGGCGCGGACCGCGTGCCGGGGCTGTTCATGAACACCCTCCCGGTACGGGTCGGCCTGGCCGGGCAGCCGGTCGGAACGGCACTGACGGAGCTGCGTGACCAGCTCGCCGAGCTGCTGGCGCACGAGCACGCGCCGCTGACACTGGCGCAGGAGGCAGGCGGCCTGCCCCACGGCAGCCCCTTGTTCGCCGCGCTGTTCAACTACCGGCACGCCCGGCCCGTCGTCCTCGAGCCAGGCGACGTGCTCGGGGACGTCGAGACCCTGTTCACCCAGGAGCAGAACAACTACCCGCTGAGCGTGTCGATCGACGACGACGGTGTGGAGTTCGACATCTCCGTCGATGTCGTGCGGCCGGTGGACGCGGACCGGTTCGCCGCGCTGCTGCACACCACGCTCGCGAAGCTCACCACCGCGCTGGAGGAGAACCCGGACCTTCCGCTCCTGTCGGTGGACGTGCTCGACGTGACCGGCCGGGCCCGTCCCGAACCGGGTATGGACACCGGCTCCGACCGGCTCGCGCGGCGGCTGACCGCGCTCGGCGTGCGCGAGGAGTCGGTGGTCGCGATCGGGGTCCGGGAGCCCGGTGACCTGACGGTGGCGCTGGCCGCCGTCGGCAAGGCGGGCGGCAGGTACGTGCTCGTCGATCCGGCGGATCCGGCGGAGCAGGTCGCCGCCGTGCTCACTGGCGCCGGAGCACTGGCGCTGGTCACCACCACCGAGGCGGCCACGAGTCTGCCGGACTGGCCCCGTCGCCTGCTGCTCGACGAGGCCGAAGCCGCACCCGCGGGCCGGGCGGTGTTCGTCCCGATGGCGGACGGCGCGAGTACGCCGGGCGAGGGCCGCGCGCCGGCCACCGCGCACGAAGAGCTGCTGTGCCAGGCGTTCGCGCAGGTACTGGGCCGGGAGCGGGTCGGCCTCGACGACGACTTCTTCGCCCTCGGCGGGAATTCCCTGCTGGCGACCCGGTTGGTGAGCCGGGTGCGCTCGGTGCTCGGCGTCGAGGTGTCGATCCGGCTCCTGTTCGAAACACTGACCGTGGGCCGCCTCGCCGAACGGCTGGGGCAGGCAGGCGGTGGCCGGTTGGCGCTGACGGCGCGGGAGCGCCCGGAGCGGCCACCGGTTTCTTTCGCGCAGCGCCGGCTCTGGTTTGTCGGCCAGCTCGAAGGCTCGAGCGCCAGCTACAGCGACACGACCGCCCTCCGGCTGCGCGGCGCGCTGGTTCCGACGGCGGTGGCCGCGGCGCTGCGGGACGTGATCGGCCGTCACGAGGTGCTGCGGACGGTGCTTCCGGCCGAGGACGGCGAGCCGTACCAACGGATTCTGGCGATCGAGGAGACCGGCTTCGCGCTCCCGGTGGTCGAGGTCGCGGCAGCGGAGGTCGCGGACGAGATCGATCGAGTGGCGGGCCACGCGATCGATTTCGCCGAGGAGATTCCGATCAGGGCGCGGTTGCTCCGCGTGACGCCGGACGACCACGTCCTCGTGCTGGCGGTGCACCACATCGCGACCGATGGCTGGTCGACCGCGTCGCTGGCACGGGACCTGTCGGCCGCATACGCCGCACGCCTGGCCGGTCAGCCGCCGGACTGGGCGCCGTTGCCCGTGCACTACGCGGATTACGCGCTCTGGCAACGGGATCTGCTCGGCGACGCGGACGATCCGGAGAGTGTGCTGGTCCGGCAGCTGGCGTTCTGGCGCGACAACCTCGCCGGTATCCCCGACGAGATCCCGCTTCCGGTGGACCGGCCCCGCCCCGCGGTGGCGACGCACCAGGGCGGCGACGTCGAGGTGGAGCTGTCCGCTGAGCTGCACCGGCGCGTGGTGGAGCTCGCTTCGACCGAACAGGTCACCCTCTTCATGGTGTTCCAGGCGGCCTTCGCGGCGTTGCTGAGCAGGCTGGGCGCGGGCGGCGACATCCCGATCGGCACCGCGCTGGCGGGCCGCACCGATGACGCGCTGGACGAACTGGTCGGGTTCTTCGTGAACATGCTGGTGCTGCGCACCGACGTCTCGGGCGACCCGAGCTTCTCGGAGCTGCTGCGGCGAGTGCGTGACACCGACCTGGCGGCGTACGCGCATCAAGACCTGCCGTTCGACCGGGTGGTGGAGGAGTTCGTTCCGGAGCGTTCGCTGTCGAGGCAGCCTCTGTTCCAGGTGGCGCTGGACGTGCGGAACGCGCCCGAGGCTGAGCTGCGGCTCCCCGGACTGGAGGTGAGCGGCGAACCACTCGCGCACGGCGTCGCCAGGTACGACCTCATGCTCAGCCTCGCCGAGCGACGCGACGAGCGAGGCGCCCCGGACGGGATTTCGGGTGCGCTGGAGTTCGGCACGGACTTGTTCGACCGCCCGACGGCCGAGGGACTCGTCGCGCGGCTGGTGCGGCTGCTGGAATCCGTCGTCGCCGAACCCGCTCATCCGCTGAGCCGGATCGACCTCCTGTCCGAGGCCGAACGCCGTCAGGTGCTCGACGACTGGAACCCGGCGGGCCTCGGGGTGCCCGAGGCGACGGTGCCCGGCCTGTTCGCCGCCCAGGTCGCGCGACGGCCGGAAGCGGTCGCGCTGGAGGCCGGTGACACGGTCGTCGGGTACGCGGAACTGGACGCGCGCTCCGATCGGCTGGCGGGTGTCCTCGCCGGGCACGGCGTGGGCCCCGAATCGGCGGTGGCCGTGGTGCTGGACCGTTCGGCCGATCTGGTCGTCGCGTTCCTCGCGGTCCTCAAGGCGGGCGCCGCCTACCTCCCGATCGACCCGGTGCTCCCGCCCGAACGGATCGAATACCTGCTCGGAGACGCGCGGCCGGTGTGCGTGCTGACGACCACCGAGCACCGGTCGTCGATCCCGGAAGGCACGGAGGCACCGGTCGTCGTACTCGGCGCCGCCGAGGCGGAGCGGACCGCGCCCGTCGTCCCACCGCTGCCGGCACAGCCTGCCTACCTCATCTACACCTCGGGCTCGACGGGACGGCCGAAGGGCGTGGCGGTCTCGCACCGTGGCATCGCCGCGCTCGTGGCCTCGCAAGTCGAACGGCTCGCCGTCACCGAAGAGAGCCGGGTGCTGCAGTTCGCCTCCCCGGGGTTCGACGCGTCGGTTTGGGAACTGGTGATGGCGCTGTGCACCGGCGCCCGCCTGGTAGTGGCGGAGGATCTGCTCCCGGGCGCCGGGCTGGCCGGAGTAGTGGCCAGGCACGGGGTGACCCACGCGACCCTGCCGCCCGCCGTGCTCGCCGCGACCGCTCCGGAGGATCTGGCGCCGGTCACCACGCTGGTGTCGGCGGGTGAGGCACTCACCGGCGACCTCGTGGCGCGCTGGGCGCCCGGACGCCGGTTCGTCAACGCCTACGGGCCGACCGAGACCACCGTCTGCTCGTCGATGTCCGCGCCGCTGTCGCCCGGCGATCCGCCCGACATCGGGATCGCACTCCTCGACAGCCGCGTCTACGTCCTTGACGACGCCTTGGCCCCGGCGCCGCCCGGAGTGCGGGGGGAGTTGTACGTGGCAGGCGCCAGCCTGGCCCGTGGCTACCTCGGCAGGCCGGGGATGACCGCCGAACGGTTCGTGGCCTGCCCGTTCACGTCCACTGTGGACGGTGTTGCGACGGTGCCCGGCGGGCGGATGTACCGCACCGGGGACCGCGCTCGATGGACCACCGACGGTCGGCTGATCTTCGAGGGCCGGGTCGACGATCAGCTCAAGATCCGCGGGTTCCGGATCGAACCGGGCGAGATCGCGCAGGTGCTGGCCGCGCATCCGGCGGTCGCCGACGCGGCGGTCGTGGCCAGGGAGTACCAGGCGGGCGATCGGCGTCTGGTCGCTTACCTGGTCCGCGCCGAGCCGGAGGCCGACGGGTTCGGCGAGACGCTCCGGGAGTACGTCCTGCGCAAGTTGCCCGCGTACATGGTGCCCGTCGTGTTCGTGGAGCTCGACGTGTTGCCCTTGACCGTCAACGGAAAGCTCGACCGCAAAGCACTTCCCGCGCCTGGCGACGGCGCGGCGGGGGCGGGCCGCCCGCCCGCCACGCGGGAGGAAGAGCTCGTCTGCGAGGCGTTCGCGGAGATCCTCGGGTTGTCCGATGTCGGCCCCGACGACCACTTTTTCGCCCTCGGCGGGCATTCCCTGCTGGCGACCCGGTTGCTCAGCAGGATCAGGGTGTCCGCGGGTGCCGAGGTGCCACTCCGGGTGCTGTTCGAAAACCCGACCGCGGCCGAGGTAGCCGCGTGGATCGTGGCGAACGCCGGTACCGGGAAGAAATCGAGGCCGGCGCTCCGGCCCATGCGTGAGCACGAGAAGGAGATCTCATGATTCCGCTGTCGTTCGCGCAGCGCCGGCTGTGGTTCCTCTGGCAGCTGGACGGCCCCACCGACACCTTCAACATCCCGCTCGCGCTGCGGTTGACCGGTGAGCTGGACCGCGACGCTCTCGCCGCCGCACTGTTGGACGTGCTCGGCCGCCACGAGGTGCTGCGCACCGTTTTCCCTGCCCAGGACGGCGAGCCCCGCCAGGAGGTGCTCCGGATCGACGAGACGGGCTTCGAACTCGAGGTCGTCGAGGCGACGGCGCTGGACGACGAGGTGGCGCGCGCGAGCGCGTACGCCTTCGACCTGGCGCGCGAAATCCCGGTGCGGGCCCGGCTGTTCGCGGTGAGCCCGCGCGAGCACGTGCTGGTACTGGTGGTGCACCACATCGCGGCCGACGGCTGGTCGATGGGCCCGTTGCTGCGCGACCTCTCCACCGCGTACGTGGCACGGCTGGCGGGAGGCGCGCCGGACTGGGCGCCGCTGCCGGTGCAATACGCCGACTACACGCTGTGGCAGCGCGAACTTCTCGGTGCGGAGGACGACCCGGAGAGCACCCTGACCGAACAGGTGTCGTTCTGGCGGCGAACCCTCGCCGAGGCGCCGGAGGAACTGAACCTGCCGACTGACCGGCCGCGCCCGGCACAGCTGGATCCCCGTGGCCACACCGCCGAGCTGGAACTCGGCGCGGACACCCATCAGCGGCTGCTCGAGCTGGCGCGTGAGCAAGGGGCGACCCTGTTCATGGTGGTGCACTCCGCGCTGGCGGTGCTGCTGTCCCGGCTGGGGGCAGGTGCGGACCTCCCGATCGGGACCCTGGTCGCGGGGCGGACCGACGAGGGGCTCGACGACCTGGTCGGCTGTTTCGTCAACAACCTGGTGATCCGCGCCGACCTGTCGGGCGATCCGGCCTTCACCGACGTGGTGGGGCGCGTACGGAAAGCCGCGCTGGACGCCTACGAAAACCAGGACGTGCCGTTCGAGAAGCTGGTCGAGGAGCTGGCGCCGACCCGATCGCTGTCCAGGCACCCGCTGTTCCAGGTGATGGCCGCCGTGGAAAGCGCGGACCTCGTCTCCGCCGGGCGCGGCCGCGGGCAGGTGATGGAGTTGCCCGGCCTGCGGATCGACTCGGTCTCCGACGGCGAGCAGGCGGGCGACCTCGACCTCGATCTCGATCTCGTGGTGCGCGAGGCACTCGACACCGATGGACACCCGGCCGGGTTGCAGGGTGCCCTCATCGGCGCGGCGGATCTCTTCGACGCCGAGACGGTCGACCGGATCGCGGCACGGCTGGTCCAGATCCTGGAAACCGTCGCGGCCGACCCCTCCGTCACCGTCCGGTCCTTTCGGATTCTCGACCAGGACGAACTGCGCCGGACACTCCGGGAATGGAACGACACGGCGGTCGCGGTGCCGGGTGGTGTGGTGCCGGAGTTGTTCGCGGAGCGGGTGGTGTGTTCCGCGGAGGCGACAGCGTTGGTCGGTTCGGGTGTCGAGTTGAGTTATGCGGATTTGGATGTGTGGTCGAATCGGTTGGCGCGGAA
>NZ_JADNQO010000036.1:0-5040 GCF_047608665.1 Amycolatopsis sp. cmx-11-51
CACCTGTGTGTGGTGGTGTGGTGTTTCAGAGCTGTAGAGTGGATGCGTAACATCTTTGTGGGCAAGTCCTCGGCCTATTAGTACCAGTCAACTCGATAACACATTACTGTGCTTCCATTTCTGGCCTATCAACCCAATGGTCTGTTGGGGGCCTTAACCCACAAAGGGGTGGGATACCTCATCTTGGAACAGGCTTCCCGCTTAGATGCCTTCAGCGGTTATCCCTTCCGAACGTGGCCAACCAGCCATGCCACTGGCGTGACAACTGGCATACCAGAGGTTCGTCCGTCCCGGTCCTCTCGTACTAGGGACAGCCTTCCTCAAGTATCCTACGCGCGCGGCGGATAGGGACCGAACTGTCTCACGACGTTCTAAACCCAGCTCGCGTGCCGCTTTAATGGGCGAACAGCCCAACCCTTGGGACCTACTCCGGCCCCAGGATGCGACGAGCCGACATCGAGGTGCCAAACCATGCCGTCGATATGGACTCTTGGGCAAGATCAGCCTGTTATCCCCGGGGTACCTTTTATCCGTTGAGCGACACCCCTTCCACCAGGCGGTGCCGGATCACTAGTCCCGACTTTCGTCCCTGCTCGACATGTCTGTCTCACAGTCAAGCTCCCTTGTGCACTTGCACTCAACACCTGATTGCCAACCAGGCTGAGGGAACCTTTGGGCGCCTCCGTTACTCTTTAGGAGGCAACCGCCCCAGTTAAACTACCCATCAGGCACTGTCCCTGAACCAGATCATGGTCCGAGGTTCAGATTCCCAATCCGACCAGAGTGGTATTTCAACAACGACTCCACCAACACTAGCGTGCCAGCTTCACAGTCTCCCACCTATCCTACACAAGCCGAACCGAAAACCAATACCAAACTATAGTAAAGGTCCCGGGGTCTTTCCGTCCTGCCGCGCGTAACGAGCATCTTTACTCGTAGTGCAATTTCGCCGGGCCTGTGGTTGAGACAGCCGGAAAGTCGTTACGCCATTCGTGCAGGTCGGAACTTACCCGACAAGGAATTTCGCTACCTTAGGATGGTTATAGTTACCACCGCCGTTTACTGGCGCTTAAATTCTCAGCTTCACCCCGAAGGGTTAACCGGTCCTCTTAACGTTCCAGCACCGGGCAGGCGTCAGTCCATATACATCGTCTTGCGACTTCGCATGGACCTGTGTTTTTAGTAAACAGTCGCTTTCCGCTGGTCTCTGCGGCCACCACACCCTAGCCTGCAAGAGGCTTCAAGTGCACTGGCCCCCCTTCTCCCGAAGTTACGGGGGCATTTTGCCGAGTTCCTTAACCACAGTTCACCCGATCGCCTTAGTATTCTCTACCTGACCACCTGTGTTGGTTTGGGGTACGGGCCGTGCACGCACTCGCTAGAGGCTTTTCTCGGCAGCATAGGATCACTCTACTTCACCTCAATCGGCTACGCATCACGTCTCAGCCTTCATGAAACACGGATTTACCTATGCTTCGGCCTACACGCTTACACCAGTACTACCACTCACTGGCGGAGCTACCTTCCTGCGTCACCCCATCACTCGACTACTACGGAATCAGATCCCACGCTCCACACAGAAACCTCCGTCCGAAGACATCGGTAACTGGCTTTGGGTGGTTAGTATCAACCGCCTCATCCTGGGCGCACGTGCTCGGGTACGGGAATATCAACCCGTTATCCATCGACTACGCCTGTCGGCCTCGCCTTAGGTCCCGACTTACCCTGGGCGGATTAGCCTGGCCCAGGAACCCTTGGTCATCCGGCGGCAGAGTTTCTCACTCTGCATTCGCTACTCATGCCTGCATTCTCACTCCCACACCCTCCACGACTGGCTTCCGCCGCCGCTTCCCTGGATGCAGGACGCTCCCCTACCCATCCACACCACTAGACACAACCCGCAAGGAGTTGAGCCGATGTATTGCATGAATGACACAGCTTCGGCGGTGTGCTTAAGCCCCGCTACATTGTCGGCGCAGGACCACTTGACCAGTGAGCTATTACGCACTCTTTCAAGGGTGGCTGCTTCTAAGCCAACCTCCTGGTTGTCTGGGCAATCCCACATCCTTTCCCACTGAGCACACACTTGGGGGCCTTAGCTGGTGTTCTGGGCTGTTTCCCTCTCGACGACGAAGCTTATCCCCCGCCGTCTCACTGCCACACTCTCACACCACGGTATTCGGAGTTTGGTTGATTTCGGTAACCCGGTAAGGCCCCTAGACCATCCAGTAGCTCTACCCCCGCGGTGAAACATGTGACGCTGCACCTAAATGCATTTCGGGGAGAACCAGCTATCACGGAGTTTGATTGGCCTTTCACCCCTACCCACAGCTCATCCCCTCAGTTTTCAACCTAAGTGGGTTCGGCCCTCCACGTCGTCTTACCGACGCTTCAGCCTGGCCATGGGTAGATCACTCCGCTTCGGGTCTAGACCACGCGACTCAGACGCCCTATTCAGACTCGCTTTCGCTACGGCTACCCCACACGGGTTAACCTCGCCACGCAGCACTAACTCGCAGGCTCATTCTTCAAAAGGCACGCCATCACCGTAAACATCAAAGATGTTGCTCGGGCTCTGACGGCTTGTAGGCACACGGTTTCAGGTACTCTTTCACTCCCCTCCCGGGGTACTTTTCATCTTTCCCTCACGGTACTAGTCCGCTATCGGTCTTCAGGAAGTATTTAGGCTTACCGGGTGGTCCCGGCAGATTCACAGCAAATTCCACGAGCTCGCTGCTACTCGGGAACACCACACAAACAATCCACAACGTGTTTTCGCGTACGGGACTCTCACCCACTCCGGTCGCCCATCCCAAGACGTTCCACTAACACGCGCGATCATTCCGAGGACTGTCAGATCCTCGACGCTGGGTCCCACAACACCACACACACAACGCCTGACAGCTTGACATGTGCATGGTTTAGCCTCATCCGCTTTCGCTCGCCACTACTCACGGAATCACGGTTGTTTTCTCTTCCTACGGGTACTGAGATGTTTCACTTCCCCGCGTTCCCTCCACACACCCTATATATTCAGATGCGGGTAACACCACATAACTGGTGCTGGGTTTCCCCATTCGGAAATCCTCGGATCACAGCTCGGTTGACAGCTCCCCGAGGCATATCGCAGCCTCCCACGTCCTTCATCGGCTCCTGAAGCCAAGACATCCACCATGTGCCCTTAACAACTTGACCACAAAGATGCTCGCATCCACTCTACAGTTCTCAAACACCACACCAGAAACAAACGCCCCGGGACCGTGTCCAGCCCCTCGGCGTGTTGCCTCAGGACCCAACAGCATGCCAGCGAACAATTCTCGATCAAACCCGGCAGAACACTTTCCACACCTCCCGAAGAAGGCAGTACTCACACTTGCCGGCAACCTGACCTCAAACCATAACCAGTAGTTCCACAATTCCTTGAGCAACCAGCGCCAACACACATTCGGTGCTGAAACCCTGGCCACTCCACCACCGTTGATCCGGGTATCCCGGCGAGGTGGATGTGTTGCTCCTTAGAAAGGAGGTGATCCAGCCGCACCTTCCGGTACGGCTACCTTGTTACGACTTCGTCCCAATCGCCAGTCCCACCTTCGACCACTCCCCCCGCTTACGCGGTTGGGCCATGGGCTTCGGGTGTTACCGACTTTCATGACGTGACGGGCGGTGTGTACAAGGCCCGGGAACGTATTCACCGCAGCGTTGCTGATCTGCGATTACTAGCGACTCCGACTTCACGCAGTCGAGTTGCAGACTGCGATCCGAACTGAGACCGGCTTTAAGGGATTCGCTCCACCTCGCGGTATCGCAGCCCTCTGTACCAGCCATTGTAGCATGTGTGAAGCCCTGGACATAAGGGGCATGATGACTTGACGTCATCCCCACCTTCCTCCGAGTTGACCCCGGCAGTCTCCCACGAGTCCCCGCCATCACGCGCTGGCAACGTAGGATAAGGGTTGCGCTCGTTGCGGGACTTAACCCAACATCTCACGACACGAGCTGACGACAGCCATGCACCACCTGTACACCAACCACAAGGGAAGCCCTATCTCTAGGGATGTCTGGCGCATGTCAAGCCCAGGTAAGGTTCTTCGCGTTGCATCGAATTAATCCACATGCTCCGCCGCTTGTGCGGGCCCCCGTCAATTCCTTTGAGTTTTAGCCTTGCGGCCGTACTCCCCAGGCGGGGCGCTTAATGCGTTAGCTACGGCACGGACAACGTGGATGTCGCCCACACCTAGCGCCCAACGTTTACAGCGTGGACTACCAGGGTATCTAATCCTGTTCGCTCCCCACGCTTTCGCTCCTCAGCGTCAGTATCGGCCCAGAGACCCGCCTTCGCCACCGGTGTTCCTCCTGATATCTGCGCATTTCACCGCTACACCAGGAATTCCAGTCTCCCCTACCGAACTCAAGTCTGCCCGTATCGCCCGCACGCTCCACGTTAAGCGTGGAGTTTTCACGAACGACGCGACAAACCGCCTACGAGCTCTTTACGCCCAATAATTCCGGACAACGCTCGCACCCTACGTATTACCGCGGCTGCTGGCACGTAGTTAGCCGGTGCTTCTTATCCAGGTACCGTCACTTGCGCTTCGTCCCTGGCGAAAGAGGTTTACAACCCGAAGGCCGTCATCCCTCACGCGGCGTCGCTGCATCAGGCTTTCGCCCATTGTGCAATATTCCCCACTGCTGCCTCCCGTAGGAGTCTGGGCCGTGTCTCAGTCCCAGTGTGGCCGGTCACCCTCTCAGGCCGGCTACCCGTCGTCGCCTTGGTAGGCCATTACCCCACCAACAAGCTGATAGGCCGCGGGCTCATCCTGTACCGCCAGAACTTTCAACCAACCCCCATGCGAGAATCAGTGATATCCGGTATTAGACCCAGTTTCCCAGGCTTATCCCAAAGTACAGGGCAGATTGCCCACGTGTTACTCACCCGTTCGCCACTAATCCACCCGAAGGCTTCATCGTTCGACTTGCATGTGTTAAGCACGCCGCCAGCGTTCGTCCTGAGCCAGGATCAAACTCTCCAACAATGTC
>NZ_JADNQO010000037.1:0-4170 GCF_047608665.1 Amycolatopsis sp. cmx-11-51
GTCGTCGTATCGGGCCGGGCGTCTGTTCGCGCAGACGAAGGCTCACCGCGGTGAAGCATTGTCGGAGAACTTGGCCCACCTCGCCGCCGAAGGCCCCGCCGCCCAAGAAGCCAGCTCACTGCTGGCCCGGTGACTCCCGTCACCCTCTTCTCGAAGCCGCCACCCACCAGGTCACGAATCAGTAATGTGACCTGGTGGCGTTGGTAACGGATCTTCTCAACTGGCTGCAGGGACTCCCGGAACCGGGACTGGTCGCGGCGACCGGCGGACTGGTGTTCGCCGAATGCACCATCGGACTCGGCTTCATCGCGCCCGGCGAATCGGGGCTGCTGGTCGCGGCCACGACGGCGACGTCGGTCTCCCGTTTTCTGACGCTGTGGGCGGTCGTGACGGTCTGCGCCGCGCTCGGTGACTCACTCGGCTACGCGATCGGCAAACGCTTCGGCCCGCGTCTGCGCGAGACGAAGCTGATCCGCAAATACGGCCTCGAAGCCTGGGACAAGGCAACCGGCGTGCTCGAACGGCGAGGCGCGTGGGCGGTGTTCTTCGCGCGGTTCCTCCCGGTCATCCGCACGCTGACCCCGGCGGCGTCCGGAACGTCGGGCCTGCCCTTCCGCAAGTTCCTGCCCGCCGCCGCGGCGGGCGCGGCCTGCTGGTCGGCCATCCACATCGGTATCGGTGCCGCCCTCGGTGAAGCCGCGAAGAAGGTCGAAGGCGTGCTGAACACCGGCGGCCTGGCCATCGTCGGCGTGCTCGTCGGTGTCGCCGTGTTCTTCTTGCTGCGCTACAAGAAAAAGAAGGCGCTCGCCGGCACAGTCGAAGAAGCCACCCCGGCGAAGGTCGGCGCGGAGGACTAGATTCCGGGCATGGCCGCCTTGAACCTGCCCCAGCCGATCGGTTTCGTCCTCGGCGGTGGCGGCAGCCTCGGCGCCATGCAGGTCGGGATGCTGCAGGCGCTCTCGGAAGCCGGTATCGCCCCTGACCTCGTCGTCGGCACCTCGGTGGGTTCCCTGAACGCCGCCGTCCTCGCGCTCGGGGACGAATCGGGTGACCGGCTGAACCGCATCTGGTCGCGGATGACCCGGCACGAGGCGTTCCCCGGCGGAGTGCTCAGCCAGGTGCGGACCCTGCGGCACAGCAAGACCAACCTGTTCCCCAACACCGGTCTCGCCGCGATCCTCGACGAGCACATCGGCGAGGGCGTCCGCTTCGAGGATCTCGCGCTGCCACTGGGCGTCGTCGCGACGGACGTCGACACCGCCGAGCCGCTGCTGATCCGCTCAGGGCCCGTTCTGGCGCCGCTGCTGGCCAGCTGCGCGATCCCGGGGATCTATCCGCCGGTGCCGTTCGGGGACCGCATGCTCTACGACGGCGGCCTGGTCGCCAACGTGCCGATGCGCCAGGCGCTCGCGATGGGCGCGAAGTCGCTCGTCGTCCTCGACTGTGCCTTCCCCGGCAAGATGCCCGGGACCCCGCAGACCTTCGCCGAGGTGATGATGTTCACCGCGATGATCAGCATGCGGAACCAGGCCGTGCTGGAGGCCCCGATCGCCGCCGCCGCAGTGCCGGTGGTCTACGTGCCGGGCCCGAAGCCGGTGCGGGTCAGCCCGCTGGACTTCAGCCACACCACGACACTGACCGCCGAGGCCTACGAAGCCGCGAAGACCTATTTGGGTGAATTGAGCGTCGATGGCCCTGGTCTTTATGGTGCGCCAGGTCTCGTCGTAGCCTGACGAGCAACCAGCCGGCATCGATCACGTCTTCTTCGTCGCGTACTTTTGAAAGAGTACTTTCCGTTGATCGCGACGTAACTGGTTACTTTTAAAGAGAGACCCATATGCTTCCCAAGAGGACATTACTTTCGACGGCCGGAATACTCGCCGCGGCACTGCTGATCTCGGCCTGCTCATCCTCGGGCGACGCCGGAAACGGCGCTATGAATTCGACGGGCACCAGTGCCGAATCGGACGAAAGCCCGGTTTCGGTGACCATTGATCCGGCGGGCGGAGCCAATGTCAATCCGGCGACCCCGGTCGTCGTCAAGGCCGAGCACGGCAAACTGACCGACGTCACCGTCACCAACGCCGACAAGGGCAAACAGGTGAAGGGTGAGCTGGCGGCCGACGGGCTCAGCTGGAAGACGGTGGAACCCCTCGGATACGACAGCACCTACAAGATCGTGGCGCACGCCAAGGGGAACAACGGAAAGCCGGTCGAGCAGCAGAGCCGGGTCTCCACCTTGAGCCCGAAGCAGCAGGCGAACCCGAACCTGATCCCGGCGCCTTCGGCGGTCGCCTCCGGCGGTGTCGGTGTCGGGCAGCCGATCGTGTTCGCGTTCGGTCAGCCGGTGAAGAACAAGGCCGAGGTGGAGAAGAAGCTGTCAGTGGAGTCCACCCCGAAACAGGAGGGCTCCTGGTATTGGATCGACGACAAGAACGTCCATTACCGCCCCAAGGTGTACTGGCAGCCGGGGACGACGCTCAAGGCGTCGGCGATGATCTACGGGGTCGATTTCGGCAATGGCGTCTACGGTGCGACCGACCGCACCGAAACGTACAAGGTGCACGATTCCTGGGTCGCGAAGGCCGACGGCGACACCGAGCAGATGCAGATCTTCCACAACGGCCAGCTGGCGAAATCGATGCCCATTTCCATGGGCAAGGACGCCACGCCGACCCATGTGGGCGCACACGTCATTTCGGACAAACACGAGAATTACACGATGGACTCGTGCACCTACGGCGTCTGCCAGGGTCAGCCGGGGTACTACAAGGCCAACGAGAAGTGGTCGCTGCGCATCTCCAACGACGGTGAGTTCGTCCACGAGAACCCGAACAGTGTCGGCGCGCAGGGCAGCTCGAACGTGTCGCACGGCTGCGTCAACCTGAACGCCGCCAACGCCCAGTGGTTCTACCAGAACATGGGGCTCGGCGACGTCGTCGAGGTGACCAATTCCGGTGGCCCGCAACTGCCGGTTTGGGACCTCTACGGTGATTGGTCGAAGTCGTGGGCGGACTGGCAGGCGGGCAGCGCGATCAAGTAGGGGGATGATGGCCGGGTGACCACCCCCTTGAGCAAGGCCCGCTCACTCGTGGCCGGCGCCGGCCGGGTCGTCGCGCTGACCGGCGCCGGAATCTCCACGGACTCCGGGATCCCCGACTTCCGCGGCCCGCAGGGCCTGTGGACCCGCGATCCGACCGCGGAGAAGATGTCGAACCTCCAGGCGTATCAGGGCAGTCGCGAGGTCCGAGAGCGGACTTGGCAGGCGCGGCTGGTCCACCCAGGCTGGAAGGCTCGACCGAACGCCGCACATCACGCGCTCGTGCGCCTGTCGCCGACGCATGTCGTCACCCAGAACATCGACCGGCTGCACCAGAAGGCGGGTTCCCCGCCCGAGCGAGTGCTGGAGCTGCACGGGACGATGTTCGAGTCCGTCTGCCTGTCCTGTGACGATCACCAGGACATGCGCACGACGCTGAACCGCGTCCGGGCGGGCGAGACCGACCCGCTCTGCCTGGTCTGCGGCGGCATTCTGAAGTCCGCCACGATCTCGTTCGGCCAGCAACTGGACCGGAACCTGCTTCTCGCGGCTCGCGCCGCCGTCGAAGCGAGCGACCTCCTGCTGGTGGCCGGCTCGTCCCTGAAGGTGCAGCCCGCAGCCGGCCTGGTGAGCGCCGCTTCGCGAGCCGGTGCCGATGTCGTGATCTGCAATGGCTCCAAAACGCCCTACGACTCCATGGCCGCCGCGGTGGTCCGCGGCCCCCTCAGCGAGACCCTGCCCGCCCTAACCCCGTAACTCACGTGCTCAACCCCGTATCTCGCGTGCTTGGGCGGGTATCTCATGTGATCGGACGGAGAACTCGCGTGATTAAGCGGAGAACTCGCGTGATTAGGCGGCGAACATCGTGTTGTCCGTCCAGTCACGCGTGTTCGCCGTTCAATCACGCGTGTTCGCCGTTCAAGCACGGGTGTGGGGACGTAGAAAAGGGTCTGGGACCTGGGAGAACCTCTTGGGTTCTCAACCAGGTCCCAGACCCTTGTTCAAGGTTAGTCCGGCGGTGTCCTACTCTCCCACAACCCTTCGGTTGCAGTACCATCGGCGCTGTCAGGCTTAGCTTCCGGGTTCGGAATGGGACCGGGCGTTTCCCTGACGCTATAACCACCGAAACA
>NZ_JADNQO010000038.1:0-2594 GCF_047608665.1 Amycolatopsis sp. cmx-11-51
GCGCCCGACCGCGCCGTGACCTGGACATGGTCACACTGGCGCCGACGCCACCAACACCGAGCCCGACAAGCCCACTACCAGCGAAGACAAGCCATCAATCACAAAGTGCGGCTGGAGTACTAGTACTGCAACGGCACTCGGGTGGCTTGTGGTAGATCGTCCTGGTGGTGGTCGATGTGGTGATGGATCAGCTGGATCGGGTGCATGAGCGGATCGCGGGCCGGTTCACGCGGTCGGAGCCGCGGGCCCGGGCGCGGGAGTACATGTCCGGGCTGGTCACGGGTCTGGAACGGAAGAACGGCTGGACGCTGGCCGAGCAGGCCGGCGAAGTGTCCCCGGACGGCATGCAACGGCTCCTGCGCTGGGCGGACTGGGACATCGACGGAGTCCGCGACGACGTGCGCGACTACGTGATCGAGCATCTCGGCGAGCCGGGTGGTGTGCTGATCGTGGACGACACCGGGTTCCTGAAGAAGGGTGTGCGGTCGGCGGGGGTCCAGCGGCAGTACTCCGGGACGGCGGGCCGGATCGAGAACTGTCAGATCGGCACGTTCTTGGCCTATGCCTCCGGTCATGGCCATGCGTTGATCGATCGGGCGCTGTATCTGCCCGAGCCGTGGATCGCCGACCCCGATCGTTGCCGGGGGGCCGGGATCCCGGACGGGACCGAGTTCGAGACGAAGCCGCGGCAGGCAATGGGGATGCTGGCGCGGGCGTTCGAGGCGAAGGTGCCGTTCGCGTGGATCACTGCCGATGAGGCTTACGGGCAGGTCAAGTACCTGCGGGCGTGGCTGGAGGAGCACGAAGCCGCGTATGTGCTGGCCACCAAGGTCAACGACCTGCTGAGCACCACTGGCGGCGCCGAGGCCCGGGCGGACGAGCTGATCGAGCAGTTGCCCGCACGGTCGTGGCGGCGATTGTCGGTCGGTGCCGGTGCGCACGGCCCACGCGAGTACGACTGGGCGCGGATCCCGATCGGGATCGGCCGGCGGGCCGGGCGCGGGCACTGGCTGCTCGCCCGCCGCTCACTCTCAGACCCGACCGAGATCGCCTACTACGTCTGCTACGGACCCCGCCGCTCGACGTTGCTGGACCTGGCCTGGATCGCCGGGACCCGCCGGCGGGTCCCGGCGGGTCGAGGAATGCTTCCAGCAGGCCAAGAACGAAGCCGGACTCGACCACTACCAGGTCCGATCCTGGCGAGCGTGGTACGCCCACATCACCCTGTCGATGCTGGCCCACGCCTCGCTCGCCGTCTCCCGATCCCTGGCCGTAAAAGGGGAATCGGTGTCGGCGAGCCGGGCATGATCGGATCACGCTACCGGAGATCCGCCGCCTGCTCACCACACTCGTCCTGCGTGTCACCGACGCCGCCGAGCACGTCTGAGCCTGGTCATGCTTCCGTCGCCGACGACAACACCAAGCCCGCCTCAGCCACTACAAACGACGCGATTACCCACTCACCTGACTGCCGTTGCAGTACTAGGCTCGGGCCATGGTCACCACCGGGCAGTTCGCGGCCTTCGCCGCCCTCACCTTCCTGATGATTGTCGTGCCAGGCCCGAGTGTGCTGTTCACCATCAGCCGCGCGCTGACCGTCGGCAGGCGCGACGCGTTGCTCACCGTCGCTGGGAACGCCGTAGGCGTCTACCTGCAGGTATTGGCTGTCGCGTTCGGGCTCGGCGCCATCGTCACCGGCTCCGCCACGGCGTTCACCGTGATCAAACTGGCGGGCGCACTATACCTGGTCTACCTGGGCGCGCAGGCGATCCGGCATCGCCGCAAGCTCTCCGACGCCTTCTCTTCCGAGGTACGAACGACACCGGGCCGCACGCTCTCAGTCCTGCGCGACGGCCTCGTCGTCGGTTTCGCAAACCCGAAGTCGATCGTCTTCCTCGCCGCGATCCTGCCGCAGTTCGTGGACGCTTCGGCCGGGGCAGTTCCCGTCCAGATGCTCGTGCTCGGGATCTGCCTGCCACTGATCGCCCTGATTTCCGACACTCTGTGGGCGCTCGCCGCCGGAACGGCGCGCACCTGGTTCGCCCGGTCGCCGAAGCGGTTACAGTTGGTGGGCGGGACCAGCGGGCTGGTGATGATCGGGCTCGGGACGTCGCTCGCATTCACCGGACGCAAGGACTAGGGCGTGTCTCCCAAATATCCGCGTCCTGATCAGCGAGTATCGGTGGGTGACGCGGGTGGGTGTGATTTCTGATGAGTTCTGGGCCGCTGTCGAACCGGTGATGCCCTCGGATGAGGGCAGGCGGGGCAACAGGTTCAGTGATCACCGGTTGATGTTGGAGGAAATCGCGTGGTGGTTCCGCACGGGCTGTCCGTGGCGGGACCTGCCCACCGATTTCAGGCCGTGGCGGACGGTGTGGAAGCGGCATCATCGGTGGTCGTTGGATGGCACCTATGACGACATGTTCGCCCAGGTCGCCGCCGTGTTCGGGGTCGAGGGCGAGATGGCGAGCCTGTCACGTTTTTTGTGTAAGCCAGAGGTGATTGCTTACGTTTGTAGGTTATCAGAAAAGTATGCGTCCGGGAAAGATGTTGATCAGTGTGTTGAGTGCCACTTTCCAGCCGTGTGTTCCGGT
>NZ_JADNQO010000039.1:0-1648 GCF_047608665.1 Amycolatopsis sp. cmx-11-51
TAACCTGGGTCTTTCGCGCAATGTGATGTAGAACTGGCCTGAAAATGGAGGAAGTGCCTGTCCTGTAAGGGAAAATTGGGCTTGCGACGGTCCAAGATTCACTCGATAGGAAGGCACTCCCTTGGTGCACGATAGCAAGCTGCCGCAAGTCCAGGTCACCGCGGACGGCACCGGGCTCGTCTCCCGCGCCGGAGTGGCCTTGTTACGCGAACTCACCGTCAGCACCGGGCTCGGAACTGGCTGGTCAGAAGCACTTCTCGACACCTACGACGGGATACCGATCCACCTGCCGGGGCGAGTGTTGGCTGATCTGGCGGTGATGATCGCTGATGGTGGTGACGCGCTGGCGCATCTGGCGGCGCTGCGGGACCAGGACAAACTGTTCGGGTCGGTGGCCAGTGACGCCACCGCCTGGCGGGTCCTGGACCGGGTCGACGGCGAGCGTTTGGCTCGGCTGCAATCGGTCCGCGCGGCGGCGCGGGAACGGGCCTGGGCCGCCGGAGCAGGACCCGACCTCGCTGGCGGGCTGGTGATCGACATTGATGCGACGATCACGATCGCGCACAGTGAGAAGGAGAACGCGGCGAAAACGTGGAAGAAAACGTTCGGGTTTCATCCGCTGCTGGCCTACCTCGACCGGCCGGACGTCGCTGGCGGGGAAGCACTGGCCGGGATCCTGCGACCCGGTAAAGCCGGGTCGAACACCGCCGCCGACCACATCGAGATCCTCACCATGGCGCTGGCCGCGCTACCCACCCGCGCCCGGCCCGCCCCCGAGGATCCTGACGCGCCGCAGGTCATGGTGCGCACCGATGCCGCCGGTGCCACGCATGCTTTCGCGGCCGCGGTGCGTGGCGCGGGATGCGGTTTCTCGCTGGGGTTCTCCATCGCCTCCGAGGTGCAGGCCGCTGTCCTGGCGATTCCCGAGGACGCGTGGGTCCCGGCCTACGACCTCGACGGCCGCCCCCGAAAGGGCGCGTGGATCGCCGAGATCACCGGGATGCTCGATCTGACGAAGTGGCCGGACGGATCACGGGTCATCATCCGTCGTGAACGACCGCACCCCGGTGCGCAGCTGCGGTTCACCGACACCGACGGGCACCGGTTCACCGCGTTCATCACCGACACCCAAGGCGGGCAACTCGCCGACCTCGAAGTCCACCACCGCTCCCACGCCAGGGTCGAAGACCGTATCCGCTGCGGCAAAAACACCGGACTGCGCAACCTCCCCTGCCGCGGTTACACCGCGAACAAAACCTGGCTCGAACTCGCCCTCACCGCCGCCGACCTGCTCACCTGGACCCAAGCACTCTGCTTCACCGGCGACCTCGCCCGCTGCGAACCCGCCACCTTCCGCTACAAAATCTGCGCCATCGCCGCGAAACTCACCCGCACCGCCCGCATCCCCACCCTGCACCTGGACCGCGACTGGCCCTGGGCACACCACCTCGCGAACGCCTTCACCCGGCTGCGCACCGCACCCTGGCCCAGCTAGCGCGAACCCCCCGCCCCGACAACCAGGAACCCTCGGAACCCGCCCGCCGACACGACAGTCGGCCAACAACCCTGCCCACACAACGAATTTCGACCAAACCCCGCCACCGCAACAAACTCGCCCTACTCCACAGTCCCATGTGCAAGATCGAGG
>NZ_JADNQO010000040.1:0-1604 GCF_047608665.1 Amycolatopsis sp. cmx-11-51
TCGCGAGCCTGCGATCCGGGGCGTCCACAAGGGCGGTGACAAGATTCTCGACACAGGTGTGCAGCAGCTCGCACACCTGCACCGGATCCACTGGCGCCACGGCCTCCACGACCAAGTCGAAACCGGTAGAGCCCTGGTCCACCGAGACGTCGAGCGGGTAATTGGTGTGTTCCCGCACGGAAAGCACCTGGAAACCGTCCAGTCCGGACTCGTCAGAATCGGCATCCTGAACGTGGCGGTAGTTGAAGATCGAGGTGAACAAGGGCCCGCCCCCGGACAGCCCGCTGGCCGCCTGCGCCAGGGTCAACGGCGCGTGCTCGTGCACCATCAGGTCAGCGAGCTGGTCACGCATCCCGATCAGCGCCTGGCCGGCGTCTTGGCCAGCGAGGTCCACCCGGACCGGGAGGGTGTTGATGAACAGGCCCGACACCCGATCCGCGGCGGCGCCGGCGTTCATCCGTCCGAACAGGACGGTGCCGAACACGACGTCGCTCCGGCCGGACACCGCCCCGAGCACGCGAGCCCACGCCAGGTGGAACACCGTCGCCGGGCTGACGCCGAGGTTCCGCGCCACCTCCCACACGCGGGCCGCCAGGTCGGCGTCCACGGTCAGCCTGCCTTCCGCGGCCGTGCTGCCGTCGCCGAGCACGTCCGTCAGGCCGTACGGCGCGGTCGTCTCGGTGACATCGCCGAGCAGGTCGGCGAAGTACCGCTCGTGCTCCCCACGCGGCACTCCCAACCGTGCCTGCGCGACGAACTGGCGGAACGGGACCGGTGCGGGCAGCCGACCGGATTGCCCGGCCATGAACGCCCGCACCTCGTCGAGCAGCACGTCCGACGCCGTATGGTCCTGCACGAGGTGGTGGACGCGCACCAGCGCCAGCCACTGTCCGGTGTCTTCTTCCGCCGCGACGCGCACGTCCATCAGCGGAGCGCGGCCGAGGTCCAGCCGCCCGCCGTCCGCCGCGAGTACCCGGACCGCGATATCTTCGACGACCGGCAGTTCAGCGTGTCGCACCACCACCTGCACCGGCTCCCGCATTCGCTCCCACACGATGGCCGTGCGGTACACGTCGTTGCGATCCACGACCTGCTGTAACGCGGCGAGGAAAGCGTCAAGACGGCCTCGAGAGTCGAACCGCAGCACCGAGGGCGTGACGTAGACGTCGGTTCCGTCCTGTTCGATCATCACATGGTGAAAGAAGATGCCTTCCTGCAACGGCGCCAGCGGATACACGTCCTGCACGTTGGCCACCCCACCCGGCACCGCCTCGACCACCCTGGCGATCTCCGCTTCGGTCAGGTCCACCAGTGGCAGCATTTCCGGGGTCAGTTCGGCGGTGTCGTCCGGAATCAGGTTCGGCGGCACCACCACGGATTCCGGGCCCGCCACCGAGGCCAGTCCGGCCGGAGTCGGCATCGAGAACAACGCCCGCACCGAGACCGACACCCCGCGCTGCCGCAGCCACTCCACCAGCGACACCACGAGCAGCGAATGCCCGCCCAGCACGAAAAAGTCGTCATCCACACCGACTCGTTCCAGGCCGAGCACCTCGGCGAACGCCTGGCACAGCACTTCTTCCCGCGCGGTCTCCGGCGCGCGA
>NZ_JADNQO010000041.1:0-1453 GCF_047608665.1 Amycolatopsis sp. cmx-11-51
CCGGGGGGGTGTCCCTATGGAAGTTGTCAAGCGGCTGATGCCGTGGGGTGTTGGTAGTAGGTCTGGTTGCGGAGCATGGCGTAGAGGACGTCGCAGCGTCGTCGGGCGAGGCAGATGAGGGCGGCGTTGTGTTTCTTGCCTTCGTCGCGTTTGCGCTGGTAGTAGGCGCGACTGGTGGGATCGGACAAGGCTGCGAAGGCGGCGAGGAAGAACGCGCGTTTGAGCCGGCGGTTGCCGGTTCTGGCGGGGTGTTCGCCCTTGATGGAGGTCCCGGAGCGGTGGGTGACCGGGGCGATCCCGGCGTAGGCGGCGAGATGGCCGGAGGACTTGAAGCCGGACGCGTCGCCGATCTCGAGGAGGATGCGGGCTGCGGTCCTGACTCCGATGCCGGGCATCGAGGTCAGGACCTGGGCGAGAGGGTGCGCATCGAGTATCTCCTCGACTTCGCTGGCGACGGTTTTCCGTTGCTGGAGAACGGCTTTCAGGCTCTCGGCGAGTCTGGGCAGGATCTTGTCCGCGGCGGCAGTGCCCGCGACGGTGACAGTCTGCTCGTCCAGCGCGATGAGAATGTCCTCGACCAGTTTCGTGCCCATGCGCGGGGCATGCTTGGTCGCGATCGAGGCGAGTTTGCGGCGCCCGGCCTTGCGGATTCCGATCGGCCCGCCGCAGCGGGACAGGATTTCCAGCACCGCGAGATGGGCGACTTTGGGGCCGAGGACGCGTTCGAGCGCGGGGTGGAGGCCGGTGAGCAGACCGCGGATGCGGTTGCTGATCCGGGTGGCCTCTGCGGCGAGGTCGTCGTCGAACCCGACGAGCACGTCCAGCTCGGCCAGGGCCTCGTCGCCGACATTGAGCTGGCGCAGCGTGTGCGGCAGGGTCCGGGCGGCGTCAGCGATGACATAGGCGTCACGGGCGTCGGTTTTGGCGTTGCCCGGGTAGAGGTCGGCGATGCGGCGCATCGCCAGTCCGGGCAGGTAGGCCACGTCATGGCCGCAGGCACGGGCCACCGCCACGGGCAGGGCACCGATCGTGGCGGGCTGGTCCACCACGACCAGGACCGGTCCATGAACGGCGAGTTTGTCGAACATCGCCCGCAGCTTCGGCTCAGTGTTCGGCAGCGGCGCGTCGTGCAGCCGCTTCCCGTTGATGTCCAGGCCGACGGCGTGGTGCTCGCCCTTGCCGACGTCGAGCCCGAGATAGACGGAGTAGCTGTGGTGCACCCGCAGCCTCTTTCGTATCGTCGCGTGCCGGTCACCAGTCAAGCATCGACGGCCGGCAGCCACGTTACGACGAGACCTACCTTGCGGCGGCCGTGTCCCTATCAGCGGTCCCTCGATGCCACCAAACCCGGTGACACCACCCCCCGGATCATGGGTTCGACTGGGGGACTAAGTCATGCCGGGCCTGGCGACCGCAGCTCCTTGATCAAGAGCCACGAAGAAGGTAACGGGGG
>NZ_JADNQO010000042.1:0-1414 GCF_047608665.1 Amycolatopsis sp. cmx-11-51
CGTGTCACGGTAACCGTGTAAGCCAGAGGTGTACCAAGATCGACTTGCTGGTTTAGCGGTCGGAAGGGACACTGAGTGACACAGGACATATCGTCTCGTCGGGGTGATGAGGCGGCATCGCGGCGGCTCGCGGACGCGTTCTCGCCGTCCACTATTGACGCGTTGCTGAAGGACGCGAAGTCGGCCGGCACGCCGATCGATGGTGTGGACGGCCTGCTGAATCAGATGACCAAGGCTGTGCTGGAACGCGCTTTGCAGGCCGAACTGACTGACCATCTGGGTTATGACGCGGGCGATCCCGCTGGTCATGGGTCCGGCAATTCCCGTAACGGGAAGTCCCGGAAGACCGTGTCGACCACGAACGGCCCGGTCGATATCGAGGTGCCACGTGACCGGAACGGTTCGTTCGAACCGGCGATCGTCCCCAAACGAGCACGACGGATCGGCAATATCGATGACATGATCCTGTCGCTGTATTCGCGGGGAATGACGACCCGTGATATCGAGGCACACCTGCGTGAAGTATATGGGGTGAACGCGTCCCGGGAATTGATCTCGAATGTGACCGAGGTGGTGGTCGATGAGATCAAGGCGTGGCAATCACGTCCGCTGGACGAGGTGTATCCGATCCTGTATGTCGACGGTATCCGGATCCGGGTGAAGGACAACGGGGTCGTCACCACCAAGGTCGCCTACCTGGCCATCGGTGTCGACGTGGACGGCCGCAAGCACGCCCTGGGCTGCTGGATCTCCGACACCGAGGGCGCGAAGTTCTGGCAGAAGATCCTGTCCGATCTGCGTAACCGAGGTGTCAAGGACATCCTCATCGCCTGCTGCGACGGCCTGACCGGCCTGCCTGACGCGATTCACGCGATCTTCCCGGACACCGTCGTGCAGACCTGCGTCGTGCACGTCATCCGCAACGCGATGCGGTTCGTGTCCTACGGCGACCGCAAGAAAATCGTCAGGGCGATGAAAGAAATCTACACCGCGCCCACCCTCGAAGCCGCGGAACTCGGCCTGGCGGAATTCGACAGGCAATTCGGCACGCAATACCCGGGCGCGATCGGCGTATGGCGAAACGCGTGGGACGAGTTCATTCCGTTCCTCGACTACCCACCGGAACTCCGCAAAATCGTCTACACCACCAACGCCATCGAGTCCATCAACTTCCAACTCCGTAAAATCACGAAGAACCGTGGACACTTCCCCGACAAAGACGCCGCCATGAAACTGCTCTATCTCGGACTCCGCAACATATCCAGTCAACGAGGAGGCGATTCCGGGACCGGAACACACGGCTGGAAAGTGGCACTCAACACACTGATCAACATCTTTCCCGGACGCATACTTTTCTGATAACCTACAAACGTAAGCAATCACCTCTGGCTTACACAAAAAACGTGACAGGCTC
>NZ_JADNQO010000043.1:0-1248 GCF_047608665.1 Amycolatopsis sp. cmx-11-51
CACCCAGCGTTTCTGATTTCGAAACGAGCTCGACGGGAGAGCCGATGTCGCAGATAGCCCTGCCGCAACCGCCGTGCACCGACCAGGCCGGCGCACTGCTCGCGCGCATGATGCCCGGGGACGCCCCGCCGAACGGGCTGCTGACGTCTCCGGACGGAGGTCGTCCTGCATCGCCGGGCTGGTCCTCCTCCCGTTCTCGGTGCTGGGCGTCGGCGGCTTCTCGGCCGCGATGCCCGGCGTCGTCCTGACCGTCACCCCCACGAGCGAGACGTCGAGCGCCATGAGCGTCAACTACGTCGTCCGCAGCGTCGGATACTCCCCGGGTACTCCCTCCGGCAGCGCCATCGGCGGCCCGATCCTCGCCGCGGGCACCGGCCCCGGCCACCTCTTCCCCGATCACGACGCCGACAAGCCTCGCCCTCGCCCGCCGACGCT
This sequence comes from Amycolatopsis sp. cmx-11-51, assembly GCF_047608665.1. NCBI lineage: Bacteria > Bacillati > Actinomycetota > Actinomycetes > Pseudonocardiales > Pseudonocardiaceae > Amycolatopsis > Amycolatopsis sp. cmx-11-51. The sequence continues at coordinate 436 of NZ_JADNQO010000043.1, forward strand.
CACCCGAGACCAACCCGTACGTCAGCCGCACTCATTCCAACACCGGAGGTTCCATGCCCAAGGGCTACTGGGTCAGCGTCTACCCCACCATCGAGGACCCCGAGAGGCTTGATGTCTACAACAAACTGGCCGGCGTGGCCGTCCAGGCCGCGCGCGGGCGAGTGCTCGCCAGCATCGGCAGCCGGGTCGTCGCACACGAAGCCGGAATCACCGAGCGCGTCGTCCTGATCGAGTTCGACAGCTTCGAACAGGCGGTCGCCGCATACGAGAGTGCGGCCTACCAGAAGGCACTGGCCGCACTCCCCGACCGCTTCGAGCGCGACTTCCGCATCATCGAAAGCCTCGACTGACCGCTCCAGGTACTAGATCGTCACGTGTGCCCTGAGGCGGCGACGGACCGCCAGGTTGATCTGGCGGTCCCCGACCTGATCGCCATCGAGGGCCCCGGCCTGCGCGTAGGTGAACGGCACAGCCTGGACGCGGCCTTCGGCGACCGCCCACCGGCAGAACGAGGACAAGACACTGACGTGCCGATCCCAGGTCGTCACCCCGAACTGGGCCTCAATCGGGCCGCACACCCGATGCACCGCGTAAGCACTCAACGCGTCCCTGAGCGAGCGCCGCGCGTCGCACAGATTCACGTCGAAGTCGACGATGAACTCCATCCACGACCGCGGGACCCACACGTACGACCCCCACGAGGACGGTACCGGGCAACCGCTCGACGACAACTCACGCAACCACCCGTTCACCACCGCCGCCGACCGCAGCCCGAACGCAACCCCAAACGCCAGATCGTCGCCGACAAGAACA
>NZ_JADNQO010000044.1:0-1229 GCF_047608665.1 Amycolatopsis sp. cmx-11-51
ATGGGGAGAAAGGCGCGATCCTGCGCAGGGAAGGTCTCTACTCGTCTCACATCATCGAATGGACACGAGCGCGTGACGCGGGACGTTTGGACGGTGAACTGACCGAGTCGGAGGTGCCGGCGAAACGCGTGAAGAAGTCGGCCGAGCAGATAGAGCTGGAGAAACTCCGCCGACAGAACCAGAAACTGACCTCCGACTTGACGAAAACCCGGATGGCGCTCGACATCATGGGAAAAGCACACGCGCTCTTGGAAGAACTGTCCGAGAGCACGGGCAACGACGAGCCGCCGAAGACATCTTGACGGCCACGTTCACCGAATTACGCGCGGCGGACGTTTCCGTGACGAGATCGTGTGTGCTGACCGGGATATCGCGGGCGACGCACTATCGGCACGTCAACCCGAAAGGTCCGATGCACGGTCCGTGGCTGCCCCGCACGCCGCCGCCGCAGGCCCTCGACACCTCCGAACGGGATCTGGTGCTGGCGTTGCCGACCAGCCCAGCCTACCGGGACCTCGCGATTTCACAGGTCTGGGCCAGAGAACTCGACGAGGGCAGGTACTGGTGTTCGGTGTCCACGATGTACCGGATCGCTCGCACGGCAGGTCAGGTCCGGGAACGCCGCCGTCTCGCCACCCATCCCGCCCGGGTTCGGCCTGAGTTGGTCGCCCGTGGACCGAGTGAGGTGTGGTCATGGGATATCACCGCGCTGAAAGGACCTTCGAAAGGGATTTGGTACAAATGCTATGTCGTCCTCGACATCTACTCTCGCTATGTCACCGGTTGGCTTGTCGCCGCCACGGAGGACGCGGTCGTGGCGAAGGATTTCCTCGACGACGCCATGAACCGTAATGGCAGTCAGCCGCACACCGTCCACGCTGATCGTGGTGGCGCGATGGTATCGAAACCAGTGTCGGAACTTCTCGTCGATCTCGGTGTCATCCGGTCTCATTCCCGGCCCCGCACCTCGAATGATAACCCGTATTCGGAGGCTCAGTTCAAAACCTTGAAGTATATGCCTGACTTCCCTGAACGATTCGGATCTCTGGAAGACGCACGCGCGTTCTGTGACAGCTTTTTCATGGCTTACAACCATGAGCACCGGCATTCGGGGATCGGGATGCACACCCCCGCGTCGGTGCACTTCGGCACCGCCGAGCAGATCCGGGCCCAGCGGCAGATCACGCTCAACCAGGCCTACGCGGAGCATCCTGAGCGCTTCGCGCGCC
>NZ_JADNQO010000045.1:0-1139 GCF_047608665.1 Amycolatopsis sp. cmx-11-51
GGGTTATCGTGTGTTGGTCGGGGGATGGATCGGGAATGGTTTTTTTGGGGGTTTTTTTTGGGCGTTGAATAATTGATTTAGAATTGGTACGGATAAGGGGAATTCGATTGTTTAATTAAAATAAAGTATTGCGATGGTTTTTGCGGATGCTGACGTAATGTGATTTTTGTTCAGTGTTTTGAATGTTAAAGTGAAGAAATTTAATTAAGCGCGGGTAAACGGCGGGAGTAATTATGATTTTTTTAAGGTAGTTAAATGTTTCGTTATTTAATTAGTGACGCGTATGAATGGATTAACGAGATTTTTACTGTTTTTGTTTATTATTTAGCGAAATTATAGTTAAGGGAACGGGTTTGGCGGAATTAGCGGGGAAAGAAGATTTTGTTGAGTTTGATTTTAGTTTGATTTTGTGAAATGATTTGAGAGGTGTAGGATAAGTGGGAGTTTTCGGGCGTAAGTGAAATATTATTATTTTTAACGTTATTTTATTTATTTCGTGAGTCGGAAGCGGGGTATTGTTTTTTTTTTTGGTTTTAAGGTTTAGTTTTGCTGGGTCGATTCGGGCGGAAGATATTGTTAGGTGGGGAGTTTGGTTGGGGCGGTATATTTGTTAAAAGATAACGTAGGTGTTTTAAGATGAGTTTAACGAGAATAGAAATTTCGTGTGGAATAAAAGGGTAAAAGTTCGTTTGATTTTGATTTTTAGTACGAATACGAATCGTGAAAGCGTGGTTTATCGATTTTTTAGATTTTCGGAGTTTGAAGTTAGAGGTGTCAGAAAAGTTATTATAGGGATAATTGGTTTGTGGTAGTTAAGCGTTTATAGCGACGTTGTTTTTTGATTTTTCGATGTCGGTTTTTTTTATTATTGTGAAGTAGAATTTATTAAGTGTTGGATTGTTTATTTATTAATAGGGAATGTGAGTTGGGTTAGATCGTCGTGAGACAGGTTAGTTTTATTTTACTGATGATCGTGTCGCGATAGTAATTTAATTTAGTACGAGAGGAATCGTTGATTTATATAATTGGTTATCGCGTTTGGTTGAAAAGTCAGTGGCGCGAAGTTATCGTGTGTCGGATTATGATTGAACGTTTTTAAGTCAGAATTTAAGTTAGTAATCGGCGTTTGTGTCCGTCGT
>NZ_JADNQO010000046.1:0-1138 GCF_047608665.1 Amycolatopsis sp. cmx-11-51
CTAGTGCTGTGTCCATGAACGTTGGCCGGGTTGGCGACACGCCGGTCGGCGTTCGTGGCGGGTGATCGTCGGGGCGTCAGTCTGGGTGGATGGCAAAACCAGTTCGGGCGCGTCGTTTGACCGATCAGGAGGGTCAGCGGCTGCAGAAGATCGTGCGGAGAGGTACTGGGTCGTCGATCCGGCTGCGGCGGGCGATGGTGATCATGGCCTCGGCCAGTGGAAACACCGTCCCGGCCATCGCGCGCCTGGTCCAGGGCGACGAGGATGCGATCCGGGGAGTGATCCACCGGTTCAACGAGATGGGCCTGGCCTGCCTGGACCCTCGGTGGGCGGGTGGCCGTCCCCGCCTGATCAGTCCTGAGGACGAAGTCTTCATCATCGCGACGGCCACCACGCGACCGGAGACACTTGAGCAGCCCTTCACCCGCTGGAGCCTGCGGAAACTCTCCGCATATCTGGCACGCAACCGCGGGACCCGCCGGGTGACGGTCGGGCGGGAACGGTTGCGGCAGTTGTTGCGTAAACATGACATCACCTTCCAGCGCACCAAAACCTGGAAGGAATCCAACGACCCCGACCGCGACGCCAAACTCGCCCGCATCGAGCACTTGTCCAGCAACGTCCCGGACCGGGTGTTCGCGTTCGACGAGTTCGGCCCGCTGACCATCCGACCTCACCTCGGCGCCGGCTGGGTGAAGAAGAACCACCCCGACAGGCTGCCCGCCAACTACCACAAACTGTGTGGCGTCCGGCAATTCCACGGCTGCTACTCGATGGGAGACGACACCCTCTGGGGCATGGTCCGGGAACGAAAGTCCGCCGTGAACACCCTGGCAGCGTTGAAAACCATCCGCGCCGCGCGCCCGGACGGCGCACCGATCTACATAATTTTGGACAACCTCTCCGCCCACAAAGGCGCCACGATCCGGGCATGGGCGGCCCGCAGCAACGTCGAGCTGTGTTTCACCCCGACCTACTGTTCCTGGGCCAATCCGATCGAAGCACATTTCGGGCCGCTGAAAACCTTCGTCGTCGCCGGATCGAACCACCCGAACCACACTGTCGCGACCCGCGCCCTGCACGACTACCTACGTTGGCGCAACGCCAACGCCCGGCACCCCGACGTCCTCGCAGCCCA
>NZ_JADNQO010000047.1:0-939 GCF_047608665.1 Amycolatopsis sp. cmx-11-51
CTAGGGCCTGTTTCAGAAGTGGGTCTTGTTTTGGGATGATCTTTGTATGGGGCGTGGTGACCTGACGAATGAGCAGTGGGCGAGGCTGGAACCGTTGCTGCCTGTGGGGAAGAAGCCGGGTCGTCCGCCGGTGCATCCGCGGCGGCGGTTGATCGACGGGATCCGGTTTCGGGTGCGTACGGGGGTGCAGTGGCGGGATTTGCCGGCGCGGTATGGGCCGTGGCAGACGGTGTATGGGTTGTTCCGGCGGTGGCAGCGGGACGGGACCTGGAAACGGATTCTGGCCCAGTTGCAGGCCGAGGCGGACGCGGACGGGCTGATCACGTGGGATGTGAGTGTTGATTCCACGGTGGCTCGCGCGCATCAGCACGCTGCTGGTGCGCGAAAAAAGGGGCTGAGCAGCGTGAACCGCCGGGCGGGGTCGACCTTGAGCCGGACGATCACGGGATCGGCCGATCGCGGGGCGGGCTGACCACCAAGCTGCATCTGTCGTGTGAGCAGGGGCAGAAACCCCTCTCGGTCGTGGTCACTGCCGGGCAGCGGAATGACTCGCCGCAGTTCACGGCGGTGCTGGAGCGGATCAGCGTGCCCCGGTCCGGGCGGGGGCGTGCTCGCACCCGTCCGGACCGGGTGCTGGCGGACAAGGCATACGGTTCCCGCGCCAACCGTGCCTATCTGCGGAAACGGGGCATCCGTTGCACCATCCCGGAGAAAACAGACCAGGTTCGCCACCGCAGGAAACTAGGCCGCCGCGGTGGTCGCCGACCCGTGTTCGACAAGGACATCTACAAACAGCGTCACGCCGTCGAATGCGGCATCAACCGGCTCAAACGCTACCGAGCCGTCGCCACCCGATACGACAAACTCGCCGTCCGCTACGAAGCCACCGTCACCATCGCCGCGATCAACGAATGGCTCTAACATCTGAAACACGCCCTA
>NZ_JADNQO010000048.1:0-929 GCF_047608665.1 Amycolatopsis sp. cmx-11-51
TAGCGCTTGATCGCGACGCCTCCGGTCATGAAGCGCACCCCGATGGTGGTCGCGTCGGTGACGACCTCGTCGGGCCGCCAGAGTGCCAGCGGCACAATGCCGGGCGGCAGGATCTCCAGCCCGTCGAAGAAGGCCGCCAGCTCCGCTGGCGTCCGGACCCGGCCAGTGCCGAGCTGGGACAGCAGCACGCGCTCCAGCTCCTCACTCTCCGAAGAATCGCTCAATCGTGTGAAGTTCGTGATGAAGAAGTACGAACCGGACGGAACGGCGTCGCGAAGCTTCGCGACGATACCGTTCGGGTCCTCCTCGTCGAGGATGTGGTGCAGGATGCCGCACAGCATCACGCACACCGGCTTGCTGAAGTCGATCATCTCCTGCACGTCGGGGTGTGCGATGACCTCGTCCGGCTTGCGAACGTCGGCGGTGACGACCTTCGTGTTCGCGTTATCCTGCAGCAACGCCCTGCCGTGCGCGAGCACGATCGGGTCGATGTCGACGTAGACGACCTGCGCGTCCGGATTCACCTCCTGCACCACCTCATGTGTGTTGCGCACGGTTGGCAGCCCGGAGCCCAGGTCCAGGAACTGTGTGATGCCCTCGTCCGCGGCGAGCCGCCGCACCACTCGATGCAGCATCGCTCTGTTGTGCAGCGCGATCTCTTTGAGCTCCGGCATCACATCGAGACTCGCCTTGGCGATCTGCCGGTCAATCGCGTAGTTGTCCTTACCATTCAGCATCACGTCATAGACGCGCGCCGCAGTGGGGACTCCGTCGTCGAGAATGAGGAGGTCGGACCCAGGCTGTGCTGCACTGTGGGAGGACATCGGAAGTGGCTCTCCTCGCCGATCGTCAGGAACACCCGGCATGGTAGCCGTTCCGGCACCGCGCGTCACCGGGCCACCGGCCGTCTCATGCATTGCGCTGACCGA
>NZ_JADNQO010000049.1:0-751 GCF_047608665.1 Amycolatopsis sp. cmx-11-51
CAGCACGGTTCCGAGTACGCCGAATACGAACACCAGGCAGGTGAGGTAGAAGCCGATCATGATGACGGCGAGGCTGCGCAGTGCTCCCCAGCCGGTTTCGCCGACGACGGCGGCGATCGCGCCGAACGCGCCGATGGGGGCGGCCCACATGATCATGGCGAGGATGCGGAACACGAGTCGCTGGATGTGTTCGATGCCGCGGCGGATGGGTTCGCCTGTGGTGCCGAGTTTTTGGACGGCGAATCCGGTGAGCAGGGCGATCAGCAGTGTCTGCAGGACTTGGCCTTCGGTGAGGGCGGAGCCGAAGCTGGTGGGGATGATGCCGAGCAGGAAGTCGACGGAGCCTTCGCCGCCTTCGGCTTGGGTGTGGGCTTTCGCGGCGGCGGCGGGGTCGAGGTGCAGGCCTTCGCCTGGGTGCAGGAGGTTGCCGACGACGAGACCGATCGCGAGTGCGAAGGTCGACATCGTCAGGAAGTAGCCGAGCGAGAGTAGTCCGACCTTGCCGACTTTCGCGGCCTTGGCCACCGATCCGATGCCGAGCACGATGGTGCAGAAGATGATGGGGGAGATCATCATCTTGATCAGGTTGACGAATCCGGTGCCGAGGGGTTTGAGTTCCTTGGCGAGACCCGGCGCGGCGAACCCGACGATGACGCCGAGGACCACCGCCGCGATCACGGCCAGGTACAGGTAATGCATCTTGTCTCGGCGACGCGGCGCCGCATCGGGCGGTGTAGGCACCTTTGCCTCC
>NZ_JADNQO010000050.1:0-689 GCF_047608665.1 Amycolatopsis sp. cmx-11-51
TGGGTCACGCTGTTTCTGTCGGCCTTCCAGTTCACCTTCACGGTGCGGGGGTAGAAGTCGGAGATCAGGCACACCAGGGTGGCCTTGTTGTCCTTCAGCTCCTCGGAGGAGGGAGGGAACAGGATCACGGATGGGGTCACGGCTGGCTGCCTCTTGATCTCCACCTTGGTGCCCTGGCCGAAGGTCCAGGGGTAGTTGTAGTCCTGCAGGCAGTAGTAGGTGGCGAAGTCCTCGGGCTGCAGGGAGCTGATGGTCAGGGTGAAGTCGGTTCCGGAGCCGCTGCCGGAGAACCGGCTGGGCACTCCGGACTGCAGGGTGCTGGCGGAGTAGATCAGCAGCTTGGGGGCCTTGCCGGGCTTCTGCTGGTACCAGCCCAGGTCGTTCCTGATGCCCTGGCTGGCCCTGCAGGTGATGGTCACCCTGTCGCCCACGCTGGCGGACAGGGAGCTGGGGGACTGGGTCATCTGGATGGCTCCGTAGGCTCCGCTGATCCACAGCAGCAGGGAGATGAACACCTGGGTCTGCAGCACCATTGGTCCTGGGTTCTCCTCCACGTCGCCGGCCTCCTTCAGCAGGCTGAAGTTGGTGGCTCCGCTGCCGGACCGGCGCTTCCTCCCCCTCTTGCCGGGGCTCCTGGAGATGCTCTTCTGGGTGTAGTGGTTGTGCAGGGCCTCGTGCATCACGGAGCA
>NZ_JADNQO010000051.1:0-680 GCF_047608665.1 Amycolatopsis sp. cmx-11-51
CTACGTGCGTGGCTTACTTGCTCCGTTGGCTGGCAAGAACGGGTGGACGCTGGCTGAGGCTGCTGGTGATCTGGCCCCGGACGGGATGCAACGGCTGCTTAACGCCGCCGCGTGGGACGCCGATGGCGCACGTGACGACGTGCGTGCTTACGCGGTCACGCATCTGGGTGAGCGTGACGGTGTGCTGATCGTGGACGAGACCGGATTCCTGAAGAAGGGCACCAGATCTGCCGGGGTGCAACGGCAGTACTCCGGCACCGCTGGGCGCATCGAGAACTGTCAGCTGGGGGTGTTTTGTGCTTATGCCACAAGCAAAGGCCGCACGTTGATAGATCGAGAGCTGTATCTGCCGAAGTCCTGGACCGCCGATCGGGAACGTTGCCGGGACGCGGCTGTGCCCGACGAGGTCGAGTTCGCGACCAAGCCAGTACTCGCCCAGGCGATGCTCGCCCGTGCCCTGGATGCAGGTGTCCCCGCCACGTGGGTCACAGCCGACGAAGCCTACGGTGGAGACTCCAAGTTCCGCCGCTGGCTGGAGAATCGACGGATCGGCTATGTCGTGGCCGTGCCGAGCAATCAGACTATCCCCGCCACCGCGGGCACCTCCCGCGCCGGCACGCTGGTCACCCACGCGCCGGAGGCCGCATGGAAACGCCGTAGTTGCGGTGATGGCGCCAAAG
>NZ_JADNQO010000052.1:0-659 GCF_047608665.1 Amycolatopsis sp. cmx-11-51
CAGCCGCACTTTGTGATTGATGGCTTGTCTTCGCTGGTAGTGGGCTTGTCGGGCTCGGTGTTGGTGGCGTCGGCGCCAGTGTGACCATGTCCAGGTCACGGCGCGGTCGGGCGCGGTGGTGATCAGGTGTGCCAGGAGACGCTTGACCTCTCCCAGCGTGACTGGAATGAGGCCGCTGCCAGGGCTTGTGGGGCGATCGCGGCGGTGACGGCGAGGTAGGTATGGGCGAGCATCGCGAGCGTGATGTGGCGGTACCAGGCGTCGTAGCGGCGGACCTGGTAGTGGTCTAGGCCGACCTCGGTCTTGGCGGTCTGAAAGCAGTCCTCGATCGCCCACCGCGCGCCGGCTACCCGAATCAGGTCATCATCGGTCGTTCCCGTTGGGGCGCAACACAAGTAGTAGGCGATTTCATATTCGCCTTTACTGTTTCGGGTCAGTGATCGCCGGGCCAGCAACCATCGTCCCCAGCCCGGCGGGGTGGTGTCGGGGTAGGCCGGCAATTCGGCCACGGCCCAGTCGAACAGACGGGGCTCTTTGGCGCCATCACCGCAACTACGGCGTTTCCATGCGGCCTCCGGCGCGTGGGTGACCAGCGTGCCGGCGCGGGAGGTGCCCGCGGTGGCGGGGATAGTCTGATTGCTCGGCACGGCCACGACATA
>NZ_JADNQO010000053.1:0-637 GCF_047608665.1 Amycolatopsis sp. cmx-11-51
ATCGTCAAAATCTCACACCCCGCCTCCACCAGATCCCGCATCGCCGGCGCCACCTCCTCCGGAGTCTCACCCATACCCAAGATCAAGTTCGACTTCGTCACCAAACCAGCCGCACGAGCCCGCGAAATGACCTCCAACGACCGCGCATACCGAAAACCCGGACGAATCCGCTTGAAAATCCGCGGCACCGTCTCCACATTGTGCGCCAACACCTCCGGCCGCGAACCGAACACCTCCGCCAACTGACCCGGATCCGCATTGAAATCCGGAATCAGGAGTTCGACGCCGGTCCCGGGGTTCAGCGCATGAATCTGACGCACCGTCTCCGCATACAACCACGCACCACCATCATCCAGGTCGTCACGCGCCACACCGGTCACCGTCGAATAGCGCAACCCCATCGCCTGCACCGACTCCGCCACCTTGCGCGGCTCAGTCATATCCAACGCAGCAGGCTTACCAGTGTCGATCTGACAAAAGTCACAACGCCGCGTGCACTGATCACCACCAATCAAGAACGTGGCCTCCCGGTCCTCCCAACACTCATAAATATTGGGACAACCAGCCTCCTCACACACAGTGTGAAGACCCTCACGCCTGACCAGGCCCTTAAGCTCGGTGAACTCCGGCCCCATCC
>NZ_JADNQO010000054.1:0-564 GCF_047608665.1 Amycolatopsis sp. cmx-11-51
CCTAGATGAGTGATTCCGTGAAGGTCATGTGAAGGGGCCGCTGTGCGGGCATGGGAGGAGGGTGTCCAAGATCAAACTGTGACGAATGAGTTGGACACCCTCCTGACCGCACTGTACGTGCTGGTCGATGACCATGTCGTGCCACCCCGAACTGGGCGTGGGCGGCGGCCGGTGTTGACGGACAGTGAGCTGATCACGATGGCTGTGGCGCAGGTGTTGCAGCGTTACGGCAGTGAGCGACGCTGGATCCGGCATATCCACGCCGATCCCGGGTGGCGTGCGATGTTCCCGGCGATGCTGGGCCAGTCCGGGTATCACAAGCGGCTGAAGGCCGCGCAACCGTTGCTGCGCAAGGCAATCCTCACCGTGGCCGCGTGCTGTCCGTCGTGGTTCGACGACTTGTGGATCACCGATGCCACCCCGGTACCGTGCGGGATGTCGCGGGAAACGGTGAAGCGCTCGGACCTGGCCGGACACGCCGGTTACGGTTACTGTGCGTCGCATTCCCGGTTGTACTGGGGGCTGAAGCTCTACCTCGTCTGCGCCGGTGACGGAATGCCGGTC
>NZ_JADNQO010000055.1:0-559 GCF_047608665.1 Amycolatopsis sp. cmx-11-51
TTTTGGTGGTGGATTCGCCGGGGTTCGTGACTGGGGTTGCCGGGTTCGATGCTGGTCCGGTGTTGGATGTTGATCGGGTTTCGGGGTTGTTGCCGGGGAATGCGGCGTATGTGGTTTATACGTCGGGTTCGACTGGGAAGCCGAAGGGTGTGGTTGTTTCTCATCGTGGTTTGGTGAATTTGTCGGTGAGTCATGGTCGGTTCGGGGTGGGGTCGGGGTCTCGGGTGGCGCAGTTCGCGTCGTCGGGTTTCGATATGTTTTGTGAGGAGTGGTTGCTGGCTTTCCTTTCCGGGGCGGCTTTGGTGATCGTTCCGGCTGAGCGGCGTCTGGGTGTCGAGTTGGCGGGGTTCTTGACCGAGTACGGGGTGACACACGCGACGTTGCCTCCCGCGGCGGTGTCGACTTTGCCGGTGAACAGCCTTCCGGCGGGCTTTGTGCTGGACGTGGGTGGTGAAGCGCTGCCGGGTGAGCTGGTCTCGCAATGGGCCGTTGATCGGGTGATGTTCAACAGTTACGGTCCGGCCGAGGCGACGGTGAACGCCGCCGTATGGCGCTGCCG
>NZ_JADNQO010000056.1:0-545 GCF_047608665.1 Amycolatopsis sp. cmx-11-51
ATGCTAATGTTTCGAATAACGAAACGCAAGGAGGGTCATGCCGACACCGCGCCCAGGAACACCGGTTCGTGGATCGACTACCGGCCGTCCCCTCATGGCCGCGATGGACCTGTTCGGCCGTCGGTGGGCGCTGCGAATTCTCTGGGAACTGCGTGCGGGTCCGCTCGGCGCCCGCGCGCTGCTGGCACGGTGCGAAGGGCTGTCATCCAGCGTCCTCTACCAGCGGCTCCGCGAACTCGCATCGAGCGGGATCATCGCCCCCTCGGCCGATGGCTACGAGCTGACCCGGCTGGGGACAGCGCTCCGTGATGCCCTCCGTCCGCTCGACGAATGGGCGACCACCTGGGCGCGGGAGCAAGAACGCAACGATCAGGAGCCCACGGAGACGTGAAGATCACGCCCGACCAGGTGGAGCGGTGATCTGACGGACGCCGACTCGACACCCTGCCGGGCCCCCGCGTCCCGGTCACCGAGGACGGCTCCCCGGCGCGGCGCCCGCACGGTCGCGTTGCGGGAACCACCGCTGAGAAAACGCGTGACGACAC
>NZ_JADNQO010000057.1:0-538 GCF_047608665.1 Amycolatopsis sp. cmx-11-51
GGCTCGGCGCACGAATCAACATCTTCACCCTGCTGCGCTACCTCGGCCGCGAATTCCTGCTCATCCTCTCCACCTCATCGTCCGAATCGGCCCTGCCACGCCTGATCGCGAAAATGGAACACCTCGGGGTCTCCAAACCCGTCGTCGGCATCACCGTCCCCACCGGCTACTCGTTCAACCTCGACGGCACCGCCATCTACCTCACCATGGCGACACTGTTCATCGCCACCGCACAAGACCAGCCACTCGCACTCAGCGAACAAATCTCCCTGCTCCTCTTCATGATCATCGCCTCCAAAGGCGCCGCCGGCGTCAGCGGCGCCGGCATCGCCACCCTCGCCGGCGGCCTCCAATCACACCGGCCGGAACTGGTCGACGGCGTCGGCTTCATCCTCGGCATCGACCGCTTCATGTCCGAAGCCCGCGCCCTGACCAACTTCGCCGGCAACGCCGTCGCCACCATCCTCGTCGGAAACTGGACCAACGAATTCGACCGCGAACGAGCCAACCAGGTCTTCAACGGACAAGCACCGTTCGA
>NZ_JADNQO010000058.1:0-509 GCF_047608665.1 Amycolatopsis sp. cmx-11-51
GTGCGACGTGGGGTTGGATTTTAGTGGATCGTGGTAGTAAGGTTATTTTGTTATTTATAATGTTTCGTCGCGTATTTAAGTCGTTTGTAAAGGATTTAGTTTGTTGTTCGAGAGGAAGGGAGTTTCGAGGCGGTTTGTTACGGTTTATCGGTCGGGTAGGTTGAGTTAATGGTATGGGTTTTTGGGGCGCGAATGTTTTAATGTGGGTCGGGGCGAGCGGCGGGTATAGGCGTCGGTTGTTAGTTTGGATTTTGATTTAGAGGCGTTTAGTTATAATTCGATATACGGTAGTTTCGCGTTATTGGTTTTTTAATTAAGCGCGATGATTAATTGTGTGAATTAACGGTTTTTTTCGTATTAGGTTGAATTATTATCGCGGTACGGTTATTAGTAGGGTAAAATTAATTTGTTTTACGACGGTTTAAATTTAGTTTACGTTTTTTATTGGTGGGTGAATAATTTAATATTTGGTGAATTTTGTTTTATAATGATAGGAAGAGTCGATATTG